>NZ_KE384157.1:0-156783 GCF_000424285.1 Butyrivibrio sp. MB2005
TATGCGGTAATCCCTGTTACCATTTGTTTTAGCAACTATAGTATACAGGTAAATCCACGTTGCTACAAAATGGAGGTCATTACATATTGTCTAAACAACAATATATATTGTACTAGTAACGAGAGGGCACCGCAATTAAATAATTGCCGGAAACATGCTGTTTTATGCCATTTAAAGCCTTATAAATAATTTAGAGGCTGCCCTAACGGACAGCCTCTTCAAATATGTCATATTCTCTTTTTACTTATACCTTTAATAAACGTCTTCTTAAGCTCGTTGGGATTATAAAAAAATTGCTGTTCGCCCTTGCTTAAGCGTTTTTCATCCCTTTTGATTTGAAGAAGATCGATAGTACACAAAAAATCTGCAGCCTGCAGGAGACGATATTTTTGTGGCTCTGCTTTTCTAAATTCAACATTTGATAACTGAATAGAGAAAATGGCATTAAGAATTGAGCCAAGCTCTCTCTGACCATTATCATAATAAACGATTACCTTATCATATTCATTAAGATAATCCATATGCTCAGCAAGCATAGCATTTATAGCCTTTCCAAGTTTACCAGATAGCTGAACTCTGTCATTTGCTTCTTTTCTCTTGATGGCCACGGTGCAAAAATTTATAGGGCACCTCATTACAAAATTGAACATTCTATAAATCAGCTGCCTTCTTTCATCTAAAGAATAATCTTTGAAAATTCCTTCCTTACGAATAACTGGGCCAGTATGAATATACTCAATATCCAATCCTGATTCTTTAACGCTATTTTCAAGCTTAATTGTATTCTCTGTAATATCATTAGCTTGATCATGGAAAACAAATGTCACCAGATAATAATCTCTTATGTCCCTTGTTTCTCCAAAATCACCTGACTCATCAATAAAAATGCTAAGTTCTTTCATAGTCATTAACTCCAAAAAAAATGACGGGAAATTCTTCCCGCCTGCGGTGATCCAAAGAGCTTTCGCTCAGATCACTATTATAGTACCATAAATCGGCTATATTTTCAACAAATTTAAATAGAATCAAATACTATTCATTAAGCATAGATACTACGTGCCTTAGTAGTAAGTTCGGTAGTATCTCTCTTTTTATCTGCCATAGCCTGCTAAACTTTGCCCCATTATGCAAAAGCTTGCATTATCATCCCTTCGGAGTGCCGTGGCAGACGAAAAGTACCTTTATCATTTTTCGTATCCTTTACACTTCAGAATTTTTTTCAATCGTAGTTTTGCGCATATATTTCATATCTCATCAATATTCGTAGGATTGATTTACTTTCCTAAGTGCAGCCACATAATCGCAACCTTTTTCTTTCACGTCTTCCGGATTTATCGGATAATGGACATTGTAAAGAACCCCTTTATCTCCAAACATATCCTCCATATAATCCTTCTCTATATGCCCGCCTACGACTTCAAGGCAGATCATAACATGATCATCACCCGGTACAATTTCTTTCTCCCACAAATACCTACACTCAAGGTTCATGAAACATTCAGCGACCATCGGCGCTTCTACCCATGAAGCTTTCTCCGCAGTAAGCCCTGACGAAGTTATCTCATCCGCCTCGAACTGATTGTTCTGTATTGTCTTCATGCAGGCTTCGTATAAATCAGATGACATGAAATTTAGCACTGCTACCTTCTTTTCATTTAAGCTTTGGTAAAGATGTCCTCTCTTATTCACGCTGCATAGAATCACGTAATACCCGCCTCCATGATTCGCACTCGTAAACCCTGCCCATGACTGCATCGTAGCATTTGGCTGTCCATTAGATTTATAGGTTGTGACAAGAAACATCGGTGTCGGTATTCCCATTATAAATTCTTTCCAATCAAATCCGAAGTTTTTTGCAAATTCTCCGTATGTCCCACTCATAGATTCAGGCATTTCTTTGTATTGGTATTTCATCTTTTTCCTTCCCTCCTTACAAAAGCCAACATAAGAATTAACTTCAGTCTTATCGACAACCTTCGACTATTCGAGCTGATCAAACTACATACTGAAGATCTTTTTTATCGTTCACCACCACGTATATTTCTCCCGTTCTGGGGTCTGTTTTCTCCTCAGACCTGTAGTCAAACTTAAACCCGCATGCATCCTGCAATCTTTTTGAAGCCAGATTCTTTTCACGATAACTACAGTGAAACTCCTTCGCACCTTGATTTCTTGCCTCTATCACGGCCTCTGAATAATCCGGCATAAGATCATACTTCCTTCTCCATACTTATTGAATGTACGTAAAATTTCCCTTCAGAAAATGACGATATTCTGGATGGTCTACAGCTTCTTCATATTCTTGTAGGATTGTTCTTCTGTTCCATTCTCTCATCTTCTCAGACATTTCATCGTATCTCATGATTGCTATAAGCCCTTTTTCTTCTGCCTCGAGAATTGCTTGATATGCATCCAGAATAAACTCCGAACCTGTTACTTTTACAGGTTCGGAGCTCGATGCAGCATCCGGTATCCTGATCTCAAATCCGGGATCTGTAATATTTTCTACGCTGTAGATATATCCCGAAACACCCTTATATGTCTTTTCAAGCGCGTCAGGATAATACTCCTGCAGCTGCTGTATCCCATCTTTGGTAAAACCGTACGGTCCCCATTTCTTCCATATTCCATCATAGAAAAAGCCTGTTTCCCTGCAATACTTCTCTATAGCATTGCTAAGATAAACAAGCGTATTTTCTCTTTTAGTCGAGAAATAAACCAGCGGAACATGATGATCCGATACCCTCGGCTCTAATTGCTTAATTCCTTCAACCCGGGAAGCATGATAATACATATCTAATCCTCACGTTTATTCTTTTAATTCACGTTCTATTTCTTCAATAGATGGTAAAGTCCCTTTGAATCTTTACATTTATCGATAATAAACCTGTGATGTCCCCACGGAATCATAAAGATATTCATTTGCGCCACAACCTGTGGCGTAATCTCAACCTCACCTAATTGCGCCACAGCTTGTGGCGTGATTGTCTCTTCAGAATAAAGCCTATAGAACTGATGCATGTATAATAGGTTTCTTGGCGAAAATGATTTTACATCCGGCAATTCCCGCTTGATATCGTCACTAACAGCTTTGTAAAAGCCTGTTCCCCAATCATACTGAGTTTTGAGGATTTCCAGGTTCCGCCCCAGTTCCCAGTAGAATATCAGCATTTCCCGATTAACAGCTGATGCAGCTTTAATCTGACTACTGCGATATCTTTTCTTAAGTGAAGATATCCAGTTATTATATGTTTCATCCGTTTTAATAATGTTATTCATTATTCTTACCATCCTTATCAAAATAATATCGGGTAGCTCACCTTCAAAAGGTGTAAACAAGGTGTAAAACAGATATCAGTCTGCCAACAAATGGCTTATTTCCGCTATTCCTCGCTTAGGCATTAAATCCTGCCGTGGCAGACGAATAGTATTCTAATCATTGCTCTTTTTCCCTCTATTTCTGCACTTTAGATTCAAAAAACCTTATCAACATGCTTTAACTCGTCCACTTTTTCTCAAAGGAAATCCCCAATTTCTCCAAGCTTTTCACCAAGGCTATGATATTTGCCGGAGTAAATAACAGGATCCAATAATGTCAAGTCTATGTCGAAGGTATTTTGGGGCGTGAGTTTCTCATCCATCTGAACATTTCTTATATGGCAAAAAAATGTTGTGGATCCCGACAGTTTCCTCTTTACATAACTAAACAACAATATATATTTTACTAATAACGAGAGGGCACTGCAATTAAATAATTGCCGGACACACGCTGCTTTATGCCATTTAAAGCCTTATAAATAATTTAGAAAATTATTGTTAATTCCATTGTTTTTACAAACCAAACATGTTAACATATTTATACAAAGTAGTGCATGTCACTACAGGGCTGGTCGAAAGACCCGGGTCCAACGATACGGTGTGGGTGTCCCACACCATTTTTTTTGTTATGGAGTACGTATGAAAGAAATTAGCATTTTCATTGATGAATCTGGGGATTTTGGAAAATTCAATCATCGCTCCCCTTATTACATAGTAACAATGATCTTTCATAATCAAGAATCTGATATTTCAACAGCATTGGAATCGCTTGAGCAAGAGCTCTCATATTTAGGATATCCTAATCATTGTCTTCACGCTGGTCCCATTGTCAGAATGGAATATGAATTCAAAAATGAAGACATTGTCATTAGAAGAAAACTTCTAATGAAACTTATGGGATTCATTAGAAAAGTAAAAATCAAGCACAAGTCCTTTTATGTAGACAGAAGACATGCTGAAGATATCACAGAAGCCACCATGCAATTATCTAAACAGATTGATACATGGATAAAAAACAACTACGAGTTTCTTTTACCTTATGACACCGTAAAAATCTACTATGATAATGGCCAGGTTGAATTATCACGAATTTTAGGTTCAGTACTCAATGTCCTTCTCCCTTCAGTAGAAACAAAGAAAGTTATCCCCTCGGACTATCGATTGTTCCAAGTAGCTGATTTCATCTGCACTATGAAACTGACAGAACTAAAAATGAATGATCATAATATGTCTACACAAGAAAAGCGTTTCTTTGGTGGCGAAAATGGTTTCAGAAAAAACTATATAAAAGATTTGAAGAAATATGAATTAGCCTAAACATAAAAACTACCGGCCTTAGTAGTAAGGTTGGTAGTATCTTTTTATTTATCTACTATAATCTGCAAAAGTTTGCCCCATTATGCAAAAGCTTGCATTATCATCCCTTCGGAGTGCCGTGGCAGACGAATAGTATGCGTATCATTGCTCTTTCCTCCTATCTGGATATAACAAATCTCTCCATGCTCAAAAATCTACTACAACTGCCTGAAATAAATAACGTTATTGTCTGGATTGTAAAAGCTCATATTTACAGCACACCAAGGGCGTTATTCTTTTTGGTTCCGTCATTATAGATAGTCAGCTGTGTCCCTTCTGAGATAATAAACTGATGAGTATCATCATCGCTGTTATTTTCTACCCCCCAGCAGCCTTTTATAAAAATCTGCCAGTCTCCGTACATCGTTTGTCAGCAGGCACACTTCCCCAATGATCATGATTTACAACCTCTCATTAACACCATCAAATAAATCCCGCATATGGTATATGCTTTATCAGACACTCTTCGGCGTCTTCGATATCTTCAGGATCAAGTTCTTCTCCTTCACGCGCACTACACTCAAATTCGTCAACTATGTTTTCGATAAGTACCATATCAATGAACAGCTGTAGCTTAGAAACTTCCTCGTCAGAAATATCAGTCTCGCTCCTGTAGCCGGCCAGCACTGTATCAAAATAGCCTTTCATCCCCTCCATACGTTTTTCGGGATCCGGCTCATTTTGAAACCATCCGGTTCCGTGGATCCAGAGATTAGCCAGGTCAAACATGTACCAGCAATACATACAGTTATCAAAATCAAATACCGTGATGTCACCGGTATTCATATCAATATGATAATTTCCATCACTAAAATCAAAATGCACAAGTCCATAAACACTCTCATTCACAGTAAGCTTGTGAAAATCTTTCAGGCGCTCTCCGATTGCTATTTTGAGATCCTTATATTCATCAGGTATCAATTTTTCGATATACTCCTGATTGTATTTATCAAAAAACTCCGTTCTTTTGTTCGCGGGCTTATATACCTTCGAAAGTCTGTGAATTTCGCCAAGCGTTTTACCCGTGTTGTAGAAGTACTCATCAAGTGGTACCCCTTCTCTGTACCTGTATCCATTATCTGAAATCAGCATTCCTTTAGCAAAAGAAAACAGCATTACGAAGCACTCTTTTCCATCCTCAGAAAAAACTTCAATCTGATTCCCGTTTGAAGAGGAAATCACATCCACTACAGGAGCTCCTGCTTCTGCAAGATAATGAACAAACTCTGCCTCAGCCAGATACTCTTCTTTTTTCCTGTCGCCAAGCACTGAAAAACGCAAAACATATTTCGGTATTCCGTTTCTTTTGCAAATATAAATCTGATTCCTTCCGCCTTCATGGCCAGGGACTCTACTTAGTTCATATTCTTTTAGGCCATACAGATTCTTTGCATTGCCAAGAAATTTGTCCAATATTAACTCTCCTTTCGCAGATTTTGGTCCAGGGGGACGGGTTCATTTCTCATAACAACACTTGTATGTGGATACGGTATCTCGATACCTGCATGTTCAAGAGCCTCGAATACTCTTGTATTTATGTCGTCCTTTAAAACCTCTGTAGCTGTACCCGGTTTATAATACACAGTTACTTTCATGTTAAGTGAGCTATCATCTATGGCTATGAAATAAACGGGAGCGTATATCATTTCACCGTTTTTTGACTTTTTGCCGGGATAAGAATATGGGCTCTCCTCTATGGCATCAAAAATAACCTGCTTGGCTTTCTTGATGTCAGTTTTATAATCTACAGGGAAACTAAACTGCACGGATCTTGGAACATAATCATAACTGTAATTCTTTATTGTTTCGGTATTTATGACACTGTTTGGAATCATCAGCACAATTGTATCTATCAATCGAAGTTCAATATGACGCATAGTGATTCTCTCAACTATACCTGATGTCCCGTCTGCTAGTTCAATCCTGTCCCCAAGATCAAAAGGCTTATAAACACTTATCTGAATACCTGCAAGAATATCCTTTATTACATCCTGCGCAGCGAAGCCTACTACAGCAGCCAAAACAGCAGCACTTCCAAGTAGTGAGTGCCCTATTTTGTCTCCGCCAAGAGGAATTACAATAAATATAATAATAATGGCAAGCTTGACCAGACTCTCAGCAAACTGAAGATGTATCTTTTTACCTTTCTTTCTTTCTATGGCCGCAAAGATCTTTTTACTGATTTTTAAACATATCCAGCCAATAAGGAAATAGAACCCCAAAAGCAAAACTGTAATCAAAACAACTATGATCATAGACCAAATAAACGTACCGGGATTCTCAGACATATACTGAACTATCTCATCTTTATGGCTTTCCAAAATATTATTTATTAAAGTGTTCATTTTAATTCCTCATAACTGACTTTTTTGAATATGGCTCCCATGTCTTTTTATTCAGAAGCCATTTCAGCACAAGAAAAAAGATCACCAACTGAACAACCAAAACTAAAATCATATTAAATTCCTCCCTCATAAAAACAATATGGGTAAATTTTACACCATTAACAAAACCTAAAATATAAAAATATTATAAACTATTCTCTTTTGCTTAGCATTTCTCTTACCTTCATCGCAAGATTATTCTCCTCAGGTGAAATTCCTAAAGCACAATCTCCGGCGTAGATCATCCTGTAATATGCGCCAAATACAACTTCAAGGTCACCTCTGACATCCTCCGGCGCTTTTTCCAGATAATCAGATAAAAGACCACGGTCTTCGAAATCATCCTCTGCCTTTTTCTTAATGATCTTCTTTATGGCTTCAACATCCATGAAAAGCTTTTTCTCCGGGGTTCCATACTTATATTTAAATCCGGTTATGACCGAGGTCCCTGCAACCAGCAGTATCAAAAGAAGAACAATGCTAAGCGCGACAGGCCATGCTATCTTAAATATTCTTACAGCCAGCTTCTCTTCCACTACTTCGACGTCTTCTCCCACCTCCAATGACGCATCCACTTCAGGAATTGCAGGAAGTTCCATTTCAGGATATTCAAAGCTGTAAGCATCTGCTATCTCTATTTCAGGCTCTTCCTTTGCTTTTCTGTGCCATGTGTGATCAATTGCTGTACTGTACGCACTCGTTGGCTCAAATGGAACCCATCCTACATTTTTTAAATATGCTTCAGGCCAGATATGAGCATTATTGCTGCTGACCACATATTCATCCTGAGCATCAAAGGGAAATGCATATCTGTAGCCAACACATGCTCTTGCAGGAATCCCTGAAAGCCGCAGCAGCATTATCATAGAAGCAGTGTAATGAACACAGTACCCCTGCTCCGTCTCGAACAAAAATCTGTCCGCTATGTCACTCATGCCTTCAGAAGTACTCATATCAGAATCAGGGTTATGTCCACCGACCGCATTTGTACTGTAGGTATACTGCCTCAGATAACCTTCGACTGCTTTACATTTATCGTATTCATTAGCCGCAGCCGATGTGATCACGTCAGCAAGCTTAATCATTCTGTCGCTGGCGCCATCTGTTTCTAAGCAATATGAATACTCAGCTCTGTTATTATGCTGCCCACCTAAGGTCTCGCCTTCAACATAAGACATGCCATCTGCATTTATCTCAGTAATAATCTCATCAAACTCCTGCCTGTCAACAAATCTGTTAAAATGTATTCCATATAGCTCATTCACATATTCACAGGCTACATCATAGGAAAATTCTGCTTTTGAAACACCACCCTCACTATCTCTAAAAAGTCCAATAAGGTAGGGACTACCATAATCAATATCGATAAATCTCGAACTCAGGCTGTATCCCTTTTTATGTTTGGACTTACCGGCACCGCCATCAACGATACCATCTTTATTGCTGACCTCAAATGAATTCCCCGGCACTATCTCATCTGTGGTATCAAGATATGCATACTCAATATCTATGTGTGATAGCTGCGAAAAAAGTCCCGCCATTTCTTTATTTACGCCTTTGTCATACAGTAACTTTATGAAGCTTACAAGCTGCTTTTTATCTGCGCCCCGACCGCCCTGAAGGTACACAGTACGACGCATTTTCATATTAACTGTGCTTTCATCATCGGTATAAAAATAAAAAGGTTTCTCTTCTGTTCTTAGAATCAGCTGATCCTTCTCTGATTTTGCAAGACTGTTACCTGTGACATTTAGTGAGCTGTAGCCGGCAACATATGAGCCTTCGCCAAAAGAAAAGGACAGGTAATACGCCACATCATCCGCGGCGTTCCTTACGTTCTTTACAAGTCTCTCTCCTGCATTAACAACAGGAGTCCAGTCAATTGGCGCATCTCCCATAGGCATCGCAAGAATTATAATCCCTAATATGGCGAAATAATAAAAAGGAAACGCTTCCTCCTTCCATGCATAGATAAGCTTTTGAACTGCCGCCAGAGTCATTACCACAAGACAGATAAAAAGCAGTTTGTCCGTGTAATTTTTCCCTCTAAATGCTCTCCACACAAAGCGCAAAAGCAGTGCTGCCACATTCAAAACAAAACTTCCCCATAGAAGCACATACTCTCTTTTCCACATAAAAACAAAAACTATTCTCAAAATGGCAGCCACAATTACCGCCACATCAAGGTAAGGCCATGCCTCCATATCCCTTAGAAGCAAATATAAAAGCATTGACGGAAGGAGCGGAAAAACAGATGCTGCGCTACTATTTACGAATATTCCAAAGAGATACTCAAGCACAGTAAAAAATGCGAAAAACGAAAACACAGACATGACAAAGAAGCCTCTATCAAGGTCTACTGTGTCGCCCTTTAGAAGCAGAAAAATCTCTGTAGATATTATGACCAGAGAGAGCACAAAAAGATGAATCTTTAATTCATCCGCAAATAACGTAGTTATCTTCTCCCGCCCCCGGATCTTCTCTGATGATGATCCTTGTGTCGTAAGCATAGCTGCTACTCCTTTGATCCTCTGCCATATTCATGATCTCATCAAATTCTTTTTTTGATCTGTAAAAAATGCCATCTGCAACTTTACCGTAAAACTCCAAAAAACTATCATAGGAATCCACTGTGGTAGTGACGATTGCTCCTGAAGGATAGATCAGCCTCACAGGAACACCCTGTTCCCCGAAGTGCCATGCAGCAGATACGGCAAACTCAAGGAAGTAATCCCTCTTTTTCAAAAACTCCGTATCCTGCTCCCTCTCGGGAACATCTGCAGCCTGCATCAAAATAGTAACCCGTCTTTTCTCAATTTTGTCAGGAACTCTGGACATAAGAGTTCCAAGCCTTGCAGATACCTTCCAGTTGATCGCGGCAGGTGCGTCTCCCCTCTGATAAGGTCTAAAATCGCTTCCCGGCGTATCTTCATAGATCCTGTTACTCTTAAATCCCGTACTGTTTATGAGATTCTCAAGTTCCAAAACAGGATTTGCCACATCAGTTATCTGAGGACTGACAACAGCCCTAAAGGTATAAGGGATATCAAATTCCGCCGTGAAAATATTAAATGGATCCGTAAAGGCAACGCGTCTTATTCCCACATCATATGAGCCTGCATATTTACAGCTGATTCCCGAATTCAGTTCTTTCTTTTCATGGATATCGAGAGATAGTTTCTGACCGTCTTCTATCTCATAGAGATTACACCTGTCGTCAAAAACAAACATGCGCATTTTGTGAATCGGGAGAAATCCCGCGTTTTCTATGGTGGCACGATAATTATGGTCTTCACCTTTGGTAAGTTTATGAACTTCTATTTCCTGGAAAATACGTAAGAATTTGTAATTTAGAAAAATATATAATGCCGAAAAAGGCACAAGAAATAATACCGCATAGAGCAATGCATAAGAAACCGGGCCTCCGTAAAAACTGGCAAATACAAGGCTCGCTGCGACAACAAGTAGATGTATGATCACGCCCTTTTTATTTACAGTAATATTCATGGCACCTTCACTTGTTCAAGAATCTTCCTGACAAAATCTTCCTTGGTTATACGACTAAGTCTTGCCTCAGCTGAAAGCATTAGTCTGTGAGGTATAGTAAGTCCTGCAGCCCCTGCAATATCCTCAGGGATGCAGTAATTCCTGTTATTTATATATGCAATTGCCTGTGCGCATCTTAACATGGAAAGCAGAGCTCTGGGTGATGCTCCGCATGAAATCTCAGCCTTGTTCCTGGTAGCTTCAACAATACTTACAGCATATGCTCTGAGGTTCTCATGGATAGATACCTTTTCCACTTCTTTTTTCATGGCAATAACTTCATCCCCCGTAAGTACAGGATGAGTCTCCTCATGAAGTTCTCCCTCAAGGAAACGCCTCGCCATATCCTCAGAAGCCGTGGCATCCGGGTATCCAACAGAAAGCCTCATCATAAACCTGTCCATCTGGGACTCTGGAAGCGGATAGGTTCCTGCCATCTCCGCAGGGTTCTGCGTTCCTATCACCATAAAAGGCTCAGGGACCGGAATCTCTTTACCATCAATTGTAACCCTGTGCTCCTCCATAACTTCAAGAAGCGCAGACTGAGTCTTAGGGGATGTTCTGTTAAGCTCATCAGCAAGAATAATGTTATTTACTACTGGTCCTGGAATGACCGAAAAATTACCATCAACAGGGCTATAGACAGAAAGTCCCGTAATATCTGATGGCGTAGTATCAGGGGTACACTGAATCCTGGAAAAAGAAACAGATAGCGAATCGGCAAGCGCTTTTGCAAGAGATGTTTTACCAACCCCTGGTACATCTTCAAGCAAAACATGACCGCCGGCCAAAACTGATATGATGATCTTTTCAATCACATCACCTTTTCCGACAATCCGCTGCTCCATGCTATCTTTAAGTCTCTTTGCCTTCTCGTTCATAAGTTCCCCATCCTTTTCCCAAAAAAGCTTCAATATTCAAATATCATCTATAAACCGGCTTCTGATTCTTCAGCTCCTCGTAGATCATCCTGTAATTATCATATCTGACTCTGGATATCTCACCATTTTCCAAAGCGGTCTTTACTCCGCAATCAGGCTCAGCAATATGACTGCATCCGCCGAATCTGCAAAAAGGTTCATAGGGCTCAAATTCAGTATAATACTGAGGAAGCTCCTCAGCTGTGATATCTTTAAGCGCAAGAGATGTAAATCCCGGTGTATCAAGGATGTAGGTTTTTTCCTTATCATCGGAAAGCGCCGACACGAAAAACATCTCAGAATGTCTTGTGGTATTTCTTCCTCTAGCAATTTTCCTGCTAAGCTCCCCTGTCTCCATCTCAGCTTCAGGATGAAGTTTATTCAGAAGAGATGACTTGCCAACACCGCTGGGGCCTGCCACAACAGAAGTTTTACCGCGGAGCTTCTCGCAAAGCACATCAAGTCCCGCCCCTTCATGAACGCTTATAAAAATAACTTCATAGCCGCATTTTTCGTAGGCATCCATAAGTTCCTGCTGTTCCTCTTTGGTGGCAATATCCTGCTTGTTAAAACAGATGATGACAGGAAGATTATTGCGTCTCATCTGAATAAGGAACTTATCAAGGACATTGTAATTGGGATCAGGTTTTACTATTGCAAACAGAACAACCGCCTGGTCGACATTAGCGACCGGCGGTCTTATAAGCATGTTACGGCGAGGCAAAATCTCCGTGATATTGCCAATTCCACCTTCCTCATCAATTATCTCGATATTTACATCATCCCCAACGAGAGGCTTGATACCGTCTTTTCTGAAAATACCCTTCGCTTTGCATTCATATACCCGCTCGCTTCCGGTATTCACATAATAAAATCCGGCTATTCCTTTTACAATTCTCCCCTGCATCAATTCTCCTGAGTAAATGTAACTGCTCTTGTTACTGTGTATTCCTGCGTTGTTCCCTCGATGATATTACCTTCAGCATCGGTAGTTGCGGGAGTAGACGCCAAATACTTAAATGTTATAACACCTGTAGGAGACGTAAGTCCTGTTCTGCTGACTCCTGCTATCGGGAATGAAGCAGTCTCAGTATCAAGAAGAGATGTTCCATCAGCTGTTACGAAAGATACATGAACGCTGATACCGTCAGTGTAATTCTGACCTTCCGTAGGAGCTGCAATGTCTCCTGAAAAAGCGTATGTTGTAGGACTTGAAGGTCCCTTTGATTTTTCCATATTGATCTTGGTGCCCTTCTCAAGAGTTGCACCAACAGGCTGGCTCTGAGCTGTGATGGTATCAACAGGATACTGTTCGTTATTAACATCAACTATTGTGCCCTGCTCAAGTCCTGCCTCAGCAAGAGCAGCGATTGCTTCATCAACTGAAAGGCCAACAAGATTAGGCATAGCTACCTGATTGGACTCTACTGTCTCCTCAGACGAAGCCTGCTCTGATGAGTCACTTGCCTCAGTACTTGCACTGTTGGAAGCAGCTGAATTGCTCTCTCCACCTGTACTTACAGTGATGGTAACTGTTGAACCGCTCTCAGCGTACTCTCCTGCTTCAGGTGACTGTGAAACAACAGTATTCTTAGATGCTGTGCTGGTCTCATCATCAACCTTGGCAACCTGGAAGCCTTTACTGTTAAGAATAGATACGGCCTGAGCATAAGACATATTGCCGCTTACCACGTCAGGAACTTCTATTCCATCAACATCTTCACCCTCCTGATAATCACCTTCAAAAATTGTAACAGCGGGATTATCATCTGATCCGAATATACCAATTCCCTTTCCAACAAGGAAAATAACTATTATTCCCACAAGTACTGCTGCGACAATAGCAAGGCCAATGGTAATCTTCTCCATTCGGTTACCATAGGCTCCGGAACGTCTGTCATACTCGTCCTCGTCATCATCATAATCGCCATTGTCATAGCCTCTTGAAGAACCGCGTCTCTTCTGCTGCTCATACTCGCGCATTACATCAGCATTAAGTCGCATCTGCTCTGTATCGGACATTCCTCCAATACTCTTTTGCTCTGCTTCTGTAGCAACTCTGGTAGCGCTCTCTTCATCAGGATCTACGAGATTAACAAAATCATCATCCGGTGTAATAAGTGATCTCTTAAGGTCTGTAATAAGCTCTGCAGCGTTCTGATATCTTCTGTCAGGGCTTTTCTGACAGCACTTCATTACAATTTTCTCAACACTTATCGGTATATCTTCATTAAAAGTAACCGGTGTGGGAAGGTCCTCCTGAATATGCTTAATTGCTATCGCAACAGTGGTATCTCCATTAAAAGGAAGACGTCCTGTAAGCATCTCAAAAAGAGTGATACCAAGTGAGTAAATATCACTTTTGGCATCTGAATAACCGCCTCTCGCCTGCTCAGGTGATGTGTAATGAACAGATCCCATAACATTGGAAGTGATTGTGTTACTGGTGGCAGCCTTGGCAATACCAAAGTCTGTAACCTTAACCTTACCTTCCTTGGAAATGATGATGTTCTGAGGCTTGATATCACGATGGATTATGTGATTATTATGTGCAGCCTCAAGTCCCATAGCTACCTGTATGGCAATGCTGACAGCTTCCTTAACTGTAAGTCTTGATTTTTTCTCGATATATCTCTTGAGAGTGATGCCGTCAACAAGCTCCATTACTATGTAATGGATACCATTCTCATCACCTACATCATAGACATTAACAATATTGGGATGCATAAGGCCTGCTGCGGCCTGGGCTTCAACGCGGAATTTGGATACGAAATTATCGTTCTCCGAAAACTCCTGCTTCAGAACCTTAACAGCAACCGGTCTGTTCAATTTATGATCTTTTGCTCTATAAACATCGGACATGCCACCGGTTCCTATTTTCTCAAGGATCTCGTAGCGATCTCCGATCATCATTCCTATTTTTATCATTCAGCTCCTCCGTCAGCAAATGGTTCTATCAAGATAACGGCAATGTTGTCTTTACCGCCATGCTGGTTAGCCATATCAACCAACTTCTGTGCCTTCTCTATTATGTCTCTCTGCCCACTGACTATCATGCGAATCTCCTCGTCCTCGAGCATATTTGTAAGCCCATCAGAACACATGAGCACAATATCCCCCTTCTCGAGTTCGACATTAAAGAAATCCACATCAACACTATCATCCGCACCGATAGCACGGGTAATGATGTTCTTCTCAGAATGAGATCTGGCCTCATCCGGATCGAGTCCGCCGGCACGCACCATCTCCTGAACCAGTGAATGATCTCTGGTTATCTGTCTGATACTCTCTCCGATAACATAGAGTCTGGAATCACCTACATTAGCAACCTGTAAATACCTACCCATAACAGTGGCTGCTACAACTGTAGTCCCCATTCCGTAAAGATGCTCATCTTCAGCTGCTTTGATTCTGAGCTTCTGATTCGCCTTCTTGATTGCATTTTCCAAAATACGTACTGGGTTCTGTTCAAGAGACCTTTCAATCTCCTCTACCATGGTATTTACCGTATATTTAGATGCGTAATCCCCGGCGTTGTGTCCGCCCATTCCATCCGCAACAATAAATACGTTAGAGAGATTGCCGATTCGTCTCTCGGAGGTAAACACGTAGTCTTGATTAAGTTTTCGTTTCTGACCTACGTCAGTTATTGAAAATGTTTTTAGCAAGGATGCCTCCGATAAATATTTTTTTGGCATATATGTTGGTAAGATTTCGTCAAAAATCAATCTATGCCAATTAAAGAATATACCACAAATGGCAATACATTACAAATTTTCGCGCTCTTCTAGCTCTTCCTGTAAAAGAATCTTAACCTTTTCTGTCTGCATCATCTTAATTGCTTCGATGGCACACCTGTATATCATCTTCATTTCACGGTCAGCGTGATCTTCTTTATTGCATCTGCTCTCCATCATCTCAAAGTACTTTACTGCCTTGTCAGCAGTGATTTTGGAAATAGCCATGCCATCATAATAAAGAGTACCTGTTTTGGCATCATAAAAAGAATCACTATACTTTGATTCCTTGAGGCCATCCATGCCCATGGATAAAGCCAATAAACTAATGATATTATCTTTGCTTTCCATACTGTCAGCTCCTTGACTCGATATAAGGTTACAACACTGATTTTATCATATTTAGACGCGAGAGGGGGATTCGATCTACGCGTCTACACTCCGTTTCGGTCCTCGCAAAGCACTCGTCCCCGCTATCGCTGTGTCTCATGATCGAATCCCATTTTCGTTATAGAAAAAATACGAGGTAGAATAAATTCTACCTCGTATTTTTTAATAGCGAGAGGGGGATTCGAACCCTCGACACCGCGGGTATGAACCGCGTGCTCTAGCCAACTGAGCTATCTCGCCATATTCAGTTCTGTCGGCTTCTCTCGTCGACCGACTAGGCTAGTATATATCTATAAGCACTATGTTGTCAACAAGAAATTTTAAAATTTTTTATTTTATTTTTTTCAGGTCTTTACAGCTCACACCCTACGGTGTGAACAGTAACTTCACGCCTCATAAGAGGCGTGAAAATCAAAGTGCAACGATTGCACAACCGATTAAAAGTAGTACTACAGCTATAATAAGCATTACTACTCCGCCTGCTTTTGTACCTACTTCTCCTGCGAAGAATTCATCTGCATGTGCATCGGAAGGTTCATCGGGATTGTAGGATACATCCACTTCTTCGCCGACCTCTTTGGATGTCATGGAAATAATTTTCTTAAGCTCATAGTCTGTACCGCCAACGTTATAGGTAACATCAAGCCTGTAGGTCTTTGTCTCATGATAGCCCAGGCCACTCTTTTTCTTGTGCTTTAGGATTTTAACATCAACGTTCGAAATTTTGCCCCTGGTCTTTCCTGTTCTGCGACTGATCTGAACTCGACTCTTGGGAAGCTTAATTACAAATGTGTACAGTGCAATACAAAGAAATACGATGCCTAAAATAATGAATGCTGCTCCTGTCATAATGAATCCTCCTTTTCAAACTCTTCACTTTGCCTTTTGTAACAGTCATTTCCTTCTTATCTTAACAGATTTAGCCAGACCTGCCTTTTGTATAAGCTTCTTTGTCTTTTTGAAATTCTTCTTATTTGCTTTTATTGTGATAACGGCTTTTTTATTTGTGCTCTTGAAAGCATTTTTACCAACCTCTGTAAGTGTACCCTTTATCGAATAGGTTTTTAGATTTTTTGTGCTCTTAAAGGTATTTGATCCAATGCTTGTGACATACTTGCCAAGGGTCATGGATGTAATTTTCTTATTTGACTTGAAAACACCATCACCTATTGAAACCACTCTGTAGGTTATGCCCTTTGCTTTTATGGTATTAGGAACCACGACCTTTTTCTTCTTGCCCTTGTAAGAGATCAGAGACACCTTATTAGAAGACAATGTTTCGAAGGTCATGTTCTCAACAGTGTCTCCGTTTTTATCTACCGAAATCACAGAAATAAGTAGGGCTCCGCTTGGGCTCTTACTGGTCTCTGTGATGGTCTCTGAGCCGTCGCCATTCTTCTGACTCTCAGAATTACCTCCGCCGTTATCCTGGCTGCCGGGATTATTGCCTGATGTAGCATTTCCGAGGGTATAATCAACTACTGCAACCGCGCCTTTTACGGTGAGCTTAGCTCTGTATTTGCCATCAGCGATAGGGGGAGCAAAAATCTCAGGATAAGAGGTACCATCTCGACCAATGTAGGTAACATTTCCATCCCAAATAGAAAGTCCTGTCACAGCATTAAAATCATTAACTCCTACAAGCTTTGCGTTGGCACTTCCTGCCATACCAGGAGTCGCAATGTCCGGAGGTTCAATACTCATCTTTACCTGATAGTTTTTATTTGCCAGCGTACAGTTTGTGTGATTTGTGCATATAGCGATAATTGTGTTTCCACTCGCAGAATATGAAAAGCTATGATGATGCTTCTCCCATTTTGCATATAGTGTTATATCTTCGCCCAATGCGTTGGCGAAATTCCACTTATTCCCATATCTGTCGTACCAACCCGTGAAATTATAGTTAGTCTTGGTTGGATTTGCAGGTGCCGTCACCTTCTCACCTGTATAGATAGTTTGGGAAGGAACTGCGGTCCCGCCATCACTGTTAAAGGTAACTGTATGAATCTCATAATTAAGTGCTATTACAGCTTCACTACCTCGCATTCCAATTGCATAGCTGCTATTATCTGCAATAAAGTTGGTAGATGTACCTCTTCCACTTAATCCGCTTGTTATGACAACAGGATTAAAGGATGTGGGTGTAGTCTGTGTAGTTACACCTATTTTTGCACCACTCTTAAGCGCACTTGTAACGATTATCTTCTTATCACTTCCCAATAGTACATTGCATTTAGAATTGGATGAGGATGAAGGGTTGTTTTCAATTACAGCTGAGCCGCCTATCCTGAGTGCAGTGTTATTATTAGTAGGTGTGACATATATACCTCGCTGTTGGCATTCGCTAATACTTCCTCCTGTCATGGTCATGGTTCCGCCAGCCAGGTATACTCCGCCGTTGCATCTACAAATGGTACCGCCTGTCATATTGAAATTACCTGTTACAACAACTATTCCGCCCGAGGATCCCAGCAGCACATTGGAATCATGAATTGATCCGCCTGACATGTTAAAGGTTCCACCTGCGACTTTAACGGCACACATAGCACCGGTTGTATTGTTTTTAATTTCTCCCCTTGTAAAATTAACCGTTCCTGCTGAATTGATCCCAAAATCACAATTGGAGATAACAGTGCCATTCACATTAAGTGTCCCTCCTGCATACACATGGACTCCGGAGCTTTTCTCAGTATCATGATTCATCATGATATTAGTCACACTTCCCCCATTAAGATTCGCCACTCCTCCGCTTTGAACCTTTATGCCATAACATGTACTTTGTGAAATTGTCCCGCCATTCATATTAAAGGTGCCATAGACATCAACTCCGGCATGGTAGCCGCTTCTTTCTGTATTATGACAATTAATAGTACTTTCATTGGTCATAGTACATGTACCAGAGCCTTCTATTTTTATCCCTCTGTCAGGTGCATTAAGAATTTTCAGGTTCTTTGCATTTAGCTTTCCTCTAACGCAAATTACCTGGTTTACAAGGTTAGGGTTAAATTCACAATTGATATCATTGTAATTTATTGAAAGGTCATTGATAGTTACATTTGCTGCAGTATCTACAAGAATAGAATTCCTAAAATAGCTGCTATTATATCCTGAAGGCAAAGATTCCCAACTTTCTTTATCTACAGCACTCATCATCTTACTGTTCCCATTAATTGTGACATTACCAGACTTAATGATAAGCGTAGCCTTCTGATCAAAACTACCCGTAATATTTATGGTGCAGTCCTGATCTACTATCATTGTGCTCTGACCATCAAAGGTTTTGGTAAGAGCCTTGGCAGAAATACCGGGCATCAAAAATATTCCCACAATAATGGAAAGCGCTATAAAAATATTTAAATGGATTTTCTTATCACCCATAATCGAATCTCCAGCAGCAGCTGTAAAACATCTATAAAACAGCAATAGCCGATATATTTTTGACAGGCATATAAAAATGAATATACCTATCAAAAAATATATCGGCTTAAATAACTGAAATCATTATGTTTTTGCTTAAAAGTACCTCACCAAATGTCTGGGGTTACATCCTGTCAGGTGCGCTGAAGCCAAGAAGATCAATTCCTGTCTCCAGTACTTTAAGTGTTACGTTAAGAAGTGCGATATAACCACTCTTCTTTTCCTCATCGGGTTCTGTGAGGATCTTAGTTGAGTGATAGAAGCTGTTAAGTGCATTGGACAGCTCATAAATATATGCGCAGATTCTGTTGGGCATAAGGTCTCTTGCAGCACTCTCTACTGCATCTGCAAATCTTGTAATAAGAAGCATAAGATTCTTCTCATCTGCGGACTCCGCATTTCTAAGAAGAGCAGCCTTAACATCTCCGCCTTCCTTCTCATACTTAGCAAGAATGGACTTGATACGCACCATTGTGTAAAGAATGTACGGACCTGTGTCTCCCTCGAAGGAAGTGAATTTATCAATATCGAAAATATAATCCTTTGAAGGCTGGTTGGACAGATCACCATACTTGATGGCAGCAAGTGCAACCTTGTGGGCTGTATCCTTTGCCTCGTTGTCATCGATATCCTGATTGCCTTCTTTGATACGGCTGTACATCTGCTCATCGATCTCAGCAATGAGCTTCTCAAGACGCATTACGCCGCCCTCTCTTGTCTTGAAGGGCTTACCATCTTTGCCGTTCATGGTACCAAAGCCTACAAAATGAAGCTCTGTCTCGGGAAGAACAAGCTTAGTCTTTCTCGCACAGCGGAATACCTGTGTGAAGTAAAGCTCCTGTCTCTTATCTACAACATAGATGAGACCGTCGGGCTTAAACTCTTCCATACGCTGCTGAATAGTAGCAAGGTCTGTTGTATTGTAAAGAGATGCTCCGTCTGACTTAAGGATCATGCAGGGCGGAATCTCCTTGGTATCTGTCTCCTCTGCAACATCAACAACAAGTGCACCCTGACTCTCATGAGCATAGCCGTGCTGTTTCATGTAATCAACCATTCCGGGGATTACTTCATGAACATCTGACTCGCCTCTCCAAAGGTCGAAGTTTACATTAAGATTCTTATAGTTCTTCTTAAGGTCATTAACTGACACATTCATGATGTGGTGCCACAAAGCGCGGTAACCCTTATCGCCATCCTGAAGGAGCTTTGTAGCTTCCATGGCCTCAGCCTTAAATGCCTCATCCTCTTTAGACTTAGCACTTGCTGCGGGATAAATCTCTTCAAGCTCACTGATAGTAAAGGGAGCTTCCTTGGGGAACTGTCCCTTGTGATCTTTATCAAAATAAGGAAGATCCGGCTGACGGTGCTTAAGCTCTGTGATGATAAGTCCCATCTGAAGACCCCAGTCACCAAGATGAATATCGCCGGTAATCTTATATCCAGCATACTTAAGAATTCTCTTAATACTCTCACCTATAACTGCTGAGCGAAGATGTCCTACATGAAGAGGCTTTGCAACGTTAGGTCCGCCATAGTCGATCATAAACTCAGGCGCATGAAGGGGTGTTGCAACACCAAAATGATGCTCGTGAAGCATCTTTACAATATAACCTCTTACAAAATCCTCGCTGACTTTGAGATTGAGGAATCCGGGTTTTACAGATTCTACTGATGAAAAGATCTCGCTGCCTTCAAGCTTAGCAGCAACATCATCAGCTATCATAAACGGTGCCTTACCATATTTTTTTGCCCCGGCCATAGCGCCGTTACACTGGTATTCGCAAAGATCAGGTCTGTTTGAAAGAGTAACCTTTCCAAGCTCTGCATCATAGCCTGCTGCCTCAAATGCAGCTGACACCTCTTTTGAAATTAACTCTAAAATTTTCTCCAATTAATTATCCTCCTATTTACCTCAAACATTTATATCACTTTGCAACATACTCTGCAAGGAGCTTATAGGTGTTCTTAATTCCATCGATATGAGTTCTCTCATAGCCGTGACTTGCTCTGGTGCCGGGTCCGATAGCGCCATGTCTTACATCAAAGCCTGCAACCAGTGCGGGATCTGCATCTGTTCCATAGTGAGGAGTGAAAATATCAGCCACATAATCAGCACCAGATTTTTCTCCTGCTGCCTCAAGCTCTCTTATCATATCAACATTGTAAGGGAAGCGGCTGTCCATGCAGAAAACAGAAACCTTGTGCTCTGAGCTTGTCTGCTCAGGTCCGATACATGCGATATCAAGCGCAAGGAAATTCTTTACATCCTCAGGAATAAATGATCCGCCATGGCCAATCTCTTCATAGAAAGAAATGTAAATATAAACCTTACGGTTAAGCCCAATCTTACCTTCCTTAACATCATGAAGAAGCTCCATAAGAACAGCAAGCAGTGCCTTATCGTCTATAAAGTGTGACTTGATATAACCGTTTGCGTATGTGAATCTGGGCTCAACAGCAACGTAGTCACCGATCTCTATTCCAAGCTTTCTTACATCATCTGCGCTCTTTACATCCTCATCGAGAACTACAAATGAGTTGCAGTCAAAAGAAGGAACTTCCTTATTAAGCTCATCCTCTGTAACATGAACCGATGCATTTTTTCTCTGAACGCAGCCTGTGATAACCTTGCCGCTTCTGGTGTGAATACGTACATTCTCACGCTCTGTATGATATGCGTAAAGACCGCCTACCTTATACACCTTGATGGTGCCATCCTCATTTATATGGCGAACCATCATTCCGATAGTATCACCGTGGGCTGTAATAAGAAGAGGGTTACCCTCACCGCCAATCTCTGCGATTATGCCACCTTTATTTAATGTAGTAGTTTTAAAACCAAGAGTTTCTATTTCTTTTACAAGATAATCCTGAAGCTCGTGATACTGACCTGTCACAGAATCTATTGACAGTTCTTTTTCAAGCTCATCAAGAAAACGTTTCTCATTAAGTTCGTAGCTCATTTCAAACACCTCACAATTATATTAAAGACAAGTCTGATTATAACACAAAGAAATTCCTAAAATACAGAACAGACAAACTAAAATCGAATAACGCGCATAATTATGGAGCCATCAGATTACTGATGGCTTCGTTTGTTCTCAAAATGACATATAGTAAAAGGCGCTTGGATCGACCGCATCTCCATATACACCAAATACCATGGCATAGAAAAGAATAGCCAGTGTAAAAACAACTCTGAATGCTCTGCCCTGTTCATTTAGCCACTGATCCACGCGAAGGTCTCTCTTTGCAGTTACATAATCCATACCAAATAAAATCGGAAGTGCCAGCATGAGTATCACTAACTCCTGCATATCAAGCCCTAATGAAAACAGCTTGTCCATATCTGACAGAATCCAGAAATCCGGTACAGTAAACATTTGCTTTATGTATAAAAAGGCAGCTGTTGCTGTATCTGCTCTAAAGAAAATCCATGCAAAATCCACCAGAATAAAAGTCGAGGCCGCCCGAAGGAATCTGCTTCCAAAAGGTAATTCGTTTGAATTCTTTTTAAGAAGTCCATGATCTCTAAGTAAATTCTCTACAATAACATAAATGCCATGAAGCCCTCCCCAGATCAGAAATGAAATGCCATTCCCATGCCAGATACCGCTGACAATAAATGTAAGCAACAGATTTAAACACTTTCTGATTTTTCCTTTTCTGTTTCCTCCAAGAGAAATATATACATAGTCTCTTAGCCATGAGCTTAGGGAAATATGCCACTTCCTCCAAAACTCTGAGACAGAGACTGAAAGATATGGTGCTTTAAAGTTATTAATTATCTCGATTCCAAAAAGTCCTGCGATACCAAGGGCGATATGTGAATATCCCATAAAGTCGCAGTAGAGCTGAAATCCAAAACTGGCTGCTCCTATAATAAGAGCCACCGTTCCGAATCTGTAATACTCAGAAAAAATAAGATCCGTCACCTTCAAAAGTCTGTCTGCAATTACCAGCTTTACAAACATTCCATATATTATGACTATGGCGTAGTCACAGATTCTGCCGGGATCAAACAGTTCGCTCCTACCCATCTTATCAAGCTTTTTAAACTGCGGAATAAGGTTACCACCCCGCTCTATAGGACCTGATGTAAGTGTAGGGAAAAAGCACAGATACAAAAGCACGTAGATAGGATTTTTCTCAGCCTCTGTTTTTCCTCTATAGATATCAGTAAGATAGGACACAGCTTCCAAAACAAAGAAGGAAATTCCTATTGGTGCAAAGCCCTTAAGCCCTGTGAACTTAAAGGATAAAAGCATTCCTACCAATATGATTATGGATATTCCAAAAATTATTTTTCCTGATGTATCTGCTCTTTTCCTATCAAGTACCCTTGAAATCAGATAGGTAAAAATCGCCACCAAAGGCAGTACAAAAAGAACCTTAGTGCCGCTACAACAGTAAATGCCAAGGCTTACAAGTAAAAGGAAAGGACTCCTAAAGCCTGATGGCATTACAAATATAAGAATTAGTACAGCAATAATAAGCGGATATAAAACCGCATACGGAACAAGCATCATTATTCTCCAAGTGTATCGTAATTTATTTTATCTCTGAAAAGCTCTGTATTACTAAGATAGACATCTATACCAACTGCATCTGTCACATCATCAAGCTCATCATCATAGACCATAACGTTAAGCCCGTTTACAGCCTTTATATAGTTATCACCCCATAAATAGATACCGTCATTGTCATTCTCTGTAGGTGCGCTATCTGCAAATTCATCATTGCCTTTGTGCCTGTTTACGGAAAGACCGGCATTTTCAAATTTATGGGTAAAAGCATATACAGTTTCATCACCGGAATTATATAGAACTTTTCCGTGATCAAGTATCAGCGTCCCGCCCTTTTCATAGAACTCATCATAGTCCCCGAATTTATCAAGGATTCCTTTTATCAGAGCTTCATCTCCTGCTTTGTAATTACCTGAAAGAGTAAAAACTATAACAAAATCTTCCACATTACCTGCTACCACATTGGACCATTCGGAAATGTCATTTGACAGGTCAAAACTCTGCTTTAGGAAATGCTTACTATATGCCAGAAGGTCCTTATCCCAGTTTTCGTAAGCAGGGTCTCCTCTGTGATTTCCCACATCATAGCTTTCCAAAAGGTACTGCCCGATATAATTCGTGATCTTTTCTGCGCCGTAGTAGTTGCAATGATTTAAATCCCTACTCTGATCTGTCTGCGGATCAAAACCGATCTCATCAAGCATGTAATCAAAATCAAGGAACGGCACTCCGTTTTCTTTTGCTATATCGCCAACGGTATTTTGCTGCGCCATTGAAATCTCAGGTGCAGGATATGGTGTATGGAAAAGGACAAGCTGAATCTTCTCTTTTTTACAGAGCTTAATAAGCTTATTTAGGTATTTTTCTCCCACGTCACTAAGCTTCTCTCTTCTGTCTGTGGTGACAATAGAAATTTCTTCGTCGGGAGTGGAATACAGCGGCTCAAGATCCGTATTCACATAGGGCATGCTGATAATAAAATCATCCTTACTTAAGTCCTTATATCTCTCATGCTCCAAAGGCCATTTTAAAACAAGCTGCGCACCTTCTGTTTTTACGGGCAGCTTAAAATCTCTGATCTGACTAAGTGCCAGGTCAAGGTAATTTAGTGAAAATCTAACAGGTGAATCATTGATGGTACTTCCAGCATATTCCGTATCAGGTTCAGAAATACTGTCATCCGGAATAAATGCAGTCTCAACCATAATGACCTTTGGCTTTTGATATTTCAGAAATTCTTTTATGGTAAAGTACATGATATCAACGGGCTGAGAATTGCCTGCAATTGTATAGGCAGCTATTCCGTAATCCTCCCACAGATTACGACCAAGAAGCTGACCTGCGTGACTGCTTCCTGCAAACAGCACCTCAGTATTTTTAGCATAGCCCTCGTAGACACTGTATAGTCTGGGCTCCCCCGGCGTTCCCTTAACAGTTAGAGCATTGAGGAGTCCCGTGGAAATGACCGCAAAAATAAGAAGGAATGCGATCAGTTCCAATAACCTCTTCCTTTTCATACCTATCTCCCAAAAACAATTAGTCTTTCTTTTCTGCAAGTCGCTGCAATCTTGAAAACTCGCAGCCGCAAAAATCCTGCCTGTATAAGTCAAACTTATGAGACAGTTCTATGGATCTTTTATATCCTTCTTTTTTCTTAAAATCAGATGGCAAAAAATGTGTATTATATTTCTGCGCCATCTCATTACCGATTCTGTTTAGCCTGTCGGCATCCTTAAGAGGCGATATTGTAAGTGTTGTTGTAAAAAAATCAACCCCCTTATCCGCTGCTACTTTGGCACTTTCTTCAAGTCTAAGCTCAAAGCATTTGGTACAACGATCTCCGCCTTCGGGGCAGCTCTCTAAGCCTTTAACAGCATCAAGGAAATCCTTTACCACATAATCGCCTTCAATAATATCAATCTTCCTTGCGGAAGCATCGGAATTCATACCCTCAAAATTCCCTGTTTCCACCTGCCTGTTATACTCAGCAATAAGGCGCTTCTCCTCCTCTACACGCTTTCTGTATTCAGGCTCATTCATGATATTGGGATTATAGTAAAATACCGTAATATCAAAAAACTGCCTGAGATACTCAAGACAATAGGACGAGCAGGGTGCACAGCAGGCATGCAAAAGAAGGCTCGGTATCCTGCCCTCTTTTTGAAATTCATCTATTTTCTTTTCAAGCTCTTTAGCGTAATTTACTTTATTCATTCTCTTTTTTCATATATACTCATAATAATGATTTTTAAGTTTCCATACAAAATTACTATATCACAAACCACTAAATCTTGCTTTGATTCTTTGAAAATCACAAGATTGTGTGTACCAAAAACATTACTTTCGGGAGAATTTGCCATGAATTTCAGAAAAGCCACAGAAAAAGACATACCTCAGATGCATGAATTACTAAGACAGGTCAATTTGGTTCATCACATCGGAAGACCTGATCTTTTCAAAAAGGCCAATAAATATAATGATGATGAGCTTAAAGAGATTCTTAAGGATGATACAAGACCAATTTTTGCGGCAACAGATGATAACGACGTAATGCTGGGCTATGCCTTCTGCGTCCACCAGCAGCATATAAACGATCAGCTCCTTACGGATGTTAAGACGCTGTATATCGATGATCTGTGTGTTGATGAAAATGCCAGAGGTCAGCACGTAGGAAAAAGCCTATACGAATATGTCCTTTCCTGGGCAAAAGAAAATGGCTATTACAACGTAACCTTAAATGTGTGGAACTGCAATGAGAGTGCAATGAAATTTTATGAAGCACTTGGCATGAAGCCCTACAAGGTAGGAATGGAACAGATACTTTAAGAAAATGGAGCAGACTCTTAATAAGAATCTGCTCCATCTTTTTGTCTTTAATCCGCAGGAATAAGCTGGATATCAAGATCCACCATTCCGGATATACCGGGCACTTTTCCCGTATTTGAATATTGCCAGTAAGAGAAATAATAAGGTGTCTGAGGTTTCTCCTCGTAGTCGGCATACCAAATGGGATAGTCCATAAGCTGGCTAAGATCAAGCTTGTAGGCTTCCCACAGCATATTGCAGTAGATCATGGGCTTATATCCCGCATCCTCGATCATCTTGCAAAATGCAAGGGTATTCTCAGTAAACTGCTCCGCTGATACATAATCAGTTCTTGCATTGGCATCAAGAACGCTCTCGGGATCATAAACAACAGGCAGATCGATGTCGTAGTCTTCTATGGCATCAAGCACCAGCTGCGCTTCCTCTTTGGCTTCGTCTGTATTTATAGCCTGTGAGAAAATGTAAACTCCCACATCAAGGCCTGCATCCTGGGCTGCTTCTATATACTGTCTGTAATTATTATCTTCCCTCAGATGTCCTTCTTCGCCGTAGCCTCTGTAGCCAACTCTGATGATTACAAAATCAATCCCTGATTCCTTAACGGCATCAAAATCTATCTCGCCGTCGTGATGTGATACATCAATTCCAAGGCGGTATCTGTAGCTTTTATCACCTTCGTATTTGATGTATCTGCCGTTTTCTTTAAAACAGTCAAGGATATAGTCGTGCTTCCTGATATCAGGATTAATTTCCACCTGATACTGTTCCTGATAGACATCAACAAATTCCAAAATCTCAGGTTCGTCTGTCCTTGCCTGAGCTCCCATAGCGATATCATCATCCTTTGGAGGCTTCTCACCTTCATTGCCATCGGAAGCTTCATTTGCATTATCATTTTGCACTGGTGCTTCAGCATTTAAAGTATCATCCTTGCTGGCATCAGCATCTGCCTTATCAGCTTCGCCATCAGACTCACCGGCTCCCGCAGCATCTGCATTTTCTTCATCAGTAGCAGTTTTGTCCTCTTCCGGCTCTTCTTCCTCTGTGACATCTTCATCCAAAGTAATGGGCTTTTCTATATCCTTTTTGGGAGTAACCACAAATGGATTCTGAATCTCAGGAGCTTCTCTTTGCTCCGCTGTTCCGTCCTTAATAACGCCCTGTGAATCACCCTTTATGATATCCTCTGTCCTGACCGCGAGGCTGTCTCTGATATCCTTTTCCTGCTCCTCTACTTCTACCTCTGCCACATCCTGAGTTTTTCTTTTTGCCTTTGTGTGTTCAAAAACACCAATCCCTATACCCAGCATTATCAGTACAAGTATGAGACCGACATAAATTGTAAAAAGACTCTTTTTCACATTCATTTCCAGATGTCCCCCCATATCTCATTGCACAGATTAACGAGGTACTCTTTGGAGAATGCAGAATCCTGAGCTGTAATCTCATTACTTGCTGCCATATCTTCGGTGTAATCAGACAGTGGATAAACCGTTACATTTTCAGGGCCGCTCTGAACATGGCATACAACTGCCTGAACTGAGTAATCGGATACAGCAATGTCGCCATTTTCATCCCTTGAAAGTGTTACACCCGCCATTCCACCAAGCATTCTGTTTGCTGTTCCATCTCCTGTTCCCGATGTCCAGTTAACAAAATTGCCAAGGGAGTAGTAAACAAGCATATCTCCGTCGCAGTGATTATTGGTGATTCCATCACTGTCATCTGTAATAAATTCTATAGGTTCTATTACATGAGGATGGGTTCCGAGAACGAGGTCAGCACCATTTTCTCTGAAAACATCCGTCCACTTCTTCTGGCTCTTATCTATTCCAAGGTTATACTCAGTTCCCCAATGAGGACATACAACTGTGAAATCTGCATTATCTTCAGCGTACTTAAGATCCGCTACAACCTTGCTCTCATCAAGGGTATCAACTATATGGGGCATATCTGAGGGAGCTGATATGCCGTTTGTTCCAAAGGTGTAATTCAAAATCGCAATCCTGATACCATTCTTTTCAATGATATCTATATCCTCATACTCATCCTCAGTTTCGTTTATTCCGACAACTGTTATCTCAGGATGATTTTCCTCCCAATAATTTGTGGTATTCAGGATTCCTTTTTTGCCCTTATCAAGTGCATGGTTTGTGGCATGACAGATTACATCAAAGCCCGCATTTACAAGAGCATCACCTATGGCATATGGAGCATTAAAAGCAGGATATCCGGAAACGCCAAGCTCTTCGCCGCCAATAATAACTTCCTGGTTAACCATAGCGATATCAGCCGCACTTATCTCATCTTTTGTATGTTCAAATATAAAGTCGAAGTTGTAGTCGCCATTTGAGTTTTTAGCTGCTTCCTCTACAGGTGTATGAAGGAGAATATCTCCCACCATGAGAAGAGTTACGCTATCCTGGGAAATTGCAGCAGCTTCTTCCTCCGCATCTTCTATGACATAGGAGGCCTCGTCATTATTATCCGCTTTATCCTCACTGTCAAAGAGGTCTTTTACAGAATCAAGAGGTGACTTTTTGCCTGCATCCATAGGAGCTTCATTCATGGCATCGCCTGTCATGGCACCATTAACCTCTGACTCTGAAATATCAAAGGAAGGCTCGTATGTCGCACTGCTATCCTCAGTAGCTTCTGTTTCATAAGCTGCATCATCCGACAATTCAGCACTTTCCGTCTCGTATGTCGCCTCTTCTTCCCAGGCTGCAGTTTCTGTTTCCTCTGCGGTAGCTGCCTCCTGATATGTGGCTGACTCCATGGTGGATGTGTTCTTAAGTCCAACGGTCCTTATTACGCCGTAAGCGCCTGCTGCCACCAATGCAAATACTGCTGCCTTTGTGGCAAAGCCCGTAACAAACTTAAGGATCTTAGCAGCATCCGGCTTTTCCTTTTTATCGCCGCCGGAGTTCTTATCTCCTGCATCCTGCTCCGCCTGACTACTATCCTTAAATATAGGTCCCTGATCTGCTGCCTTCGCCTGCTCTTCAATATTCTTAAGGATTCGGCTTCGCATCTCGTCTGAGACTTCGATGTGGTCCATGATTTCATTATACTTACTCAAAATCGTACGCCTCCTTCAGAATATTTTTCAGCTGCTGTCTGCCTCTGTTCAGGTCAGATCTGACAGTAGACTCGTTCCTTTTAAGAATCTTCGCTATATCTTTTGCCTGATACCCCTCCTCGTAAAAAAGATGAATTACTTCCCTATATTTGTCAGGGAGCTGTTTTACCGCATCCCAGATAAAGCCCAGGTCTTCCTTATTCTCTGCTACAAGCTCTTCTGAAAGCTCGTCTGCTTTTCTGATATTAATATAATCAATCTTATTTTTGCTGAGATTGGCTGCTACTGTAAGGAGCCATGCCTTCTCGTGCTTTTCATTTTCAAATGCAGGTGTGGTTTTGATGTATCTGATGAGGGTGTCCTGAAGAATATCCTCAGCATCACTCATGTTGTGAAGATATGAATATGCCAGCCTCAGAATCGCATTGCCGTATTTATCAAGATATTTTCCGGCGTTCTGCGCTGCTTCCTCACTGCTAATGGTGTCGGTTTTGGTACTTTCAAAAGAGTCCTCTGCCATAAAAAGAATATGGCCTATCCTCTTTTTCAGATTAACTGCTGCCATTTTCAGTGTGTAGCTTGCGGCATCTATGATCTCAAATATGACATTTCTATGCAGTACGCATGTCCCCATGTTAAGTCTCCCCTAAGGAAAGGCAGCTTTTCCCCGTAGCTGCCCTTCCGTATAATTCCACTGCATAGTATACCATATTCTTTAATGTTATTCAGAGCTCCGCATATCATATATCAGGATCTTTTAGCCATCATTCTTACCAGCTGGTTGAACTCATCCCTGTACTCATCTCTTGTTGAAAGCTTCTTGTAGTTATCAAGGATGTCATCATAGGTTGCTGTTCCCTTGAACTCGCTGTCACCAAGGATCATTGCAAACTCTGCTACCATTCCGGCAAATCTGATGTTCTCGCTGCCTTCTGTGTCATAAGCGCTGTCATTTACTACGATAGAGAAAAGCTTGGACTTATCTGCATCGGGCTCCTTGTAGCGAACACTTACTGTTGCATACTCGTCGCTGAACTCTGTAGCACATGTATCAACATTCTGTTTTCCATTCTGGTACTTAAGCGAAATCTCACTCTTGCTGCCTACAGGGATGATCTCATAAAGAGCTACTACGCTGTGGCCTGCTCCGATCTCGCCGCCATCCTTTGTATCATCATTAAAATCAGCATCATCCATAAGTCTGTTTTCATAGCCGATAAGTCTGTAAGCATTTACTCTTCCGGGATTGAACTCTACCTGGTACTTAACGTCCTTTGCAATTGTGATAAGTGTTGATCCCATCTCATCTACAAGAACCTTTTTGCCCTCATAGAAGCTGTCGATGTAGGAATAGTTACCGTTACCGCAGTCAGCCAGCTTCTCAAGTCTGTCATCCTTATAATTGCCATCGCCAAAGCCAAGAACTGATAAGAAAACACCATCATCCTTTTTGTCTTCGATGAAACGCTCAAGTTCTGCAGGGCTTGAAATACCTACATTAAGGTCACCGTCTGTTGCAAGGATTACTCTGTTGATTCCATTCTCGATGTAGTTGTCTTTAGCGATCTCATAAGCCTTCTGAATACCTGCTTCACCATTTGTGCAGCCATCAGCTACAAGGCTGTCGATGGCCTTCTTGAGCTTTTTCTTATTGGACATGCTCTCACCTGAAAGAACCACCTTCTCGCAGCCTGAATAGGTTACGATTGAGATTGTTCCTTTGTCAGGAAGATTATCAACCAGTTCCTTGAAACTCTTCTGTAAAAGAGGAAGCTTGTTCTCATCGCTCATGGAGCCTGATACGTCAATAAGGAATACCAGGTTACTCATGGGTGCTTCTTCAAGGTCTATTTCTCTTGTTTTCATGCCCACAAACATAAGCTCATGATCTTCGTTCCAAGGACACTTTGAGATCTCGGTTGTGATACCGAACTTCTCGCCTGCTCCCGGGTCATTGAGGTTATATGAAAAATAGTTGATGAACTCCTCAGGTCTTACTGCCTGGGTGTCTATCATGTTAAGTGTGTAGCCGTCTTCGATCATTCTGCGGATATTGGTGTAGGATGCTGTATCAACATCTGCCGCAAAGGTTGAAAGAGGATTGGTTGCTACAAGGTTGTATCCGTTCTCTTCAGGCTTGTCATAGGATTCTGTGTTAGGCTCTGTGTAAAAATAATCAGGATAGCAGCCATAAACATCTGCGCATTCCTCGGCATCTTCGTAGACAAAGGTCTCCTCGTTATTGTTGCCAAAAATATTTTTGGAGCTGTTTACAGGTACGTAGGAATCTGAAGGCTCTGCCTCTGTGCAGGCATATTCATCTGCATTATCTCCATAGTACTGGGTTGTGGTTTCTGTTGCAGTAGCAGGACTCTCTGTAGCTGTTGTCTCAGATGCTTTTCCGCAGCCGTAAAGACTTCCTGTCAAAACTGTTCCACATAAAATAACCGGTGCAAATCTCATTTTTCTACTCATAACTTTCTCCCTCCGTTTAGAGCTTTATTTTTGCTGTTCTACTCTATATACAGATGGGCATCGAAAAATGTTGCACCGGTTTTACAATTTTTTTTGATTTTTTGTTTTCCGCGAAAACACGCGGCTTTTAGGGCTTTTATTTATCCTTTCTTGAATTTGAAGGTGGCTTTTTTAGCTCCTGCCTTCTTAATAAGCTTAACTACTCTGTCGTAGGTCTTCTTATCCTTACAGATAACAGTGATCTTGGCTTTGCTGCTTATTCCGCTAAAGCTCTTTGAGCCTACGCTCTTTAAGTTATTGCCGTTAATAGTTATCTTCTTAAGGTTCTCACAACCACTAAAGGCACCTGCGCCGATCTTCTTAATGCTTGAACTGATCTTTACGACCTTAAGATTCTTGCATTTTTTGTAGGCGTTCTTTTGAATCTCAGTTACCGCATAGCTCTCACCATCATAAGAGACATCACCTATTGTTACCGACTTAACCTTCTTATTGTTATTCTTGGTAACCTTGGCTGTGCCATCCTCTGAGAGCTTAAAATCGCTATCGCCAACTGTAAGCTTTCCTTCCGGGGGAAGCTCTGCAGCTTTATCCTCCTGCTGCCCCTTCTCCTGCAGCTCCTGATTACTCTGGTCACTGCTATGACTCTGATCATCTGACTTATTCTTATCATCTTCAGGTGCCGGCTGAGGCTGAGGTTCTGGCTGCGGCTGTGGTTCAGGCTGAGACTGTGGCTCAGGCTCCGGTTCAGGTTCGGGCTCAGGATCAGGAAGCTTAGTCCAGTGCGCATACAGGGTATGATCTGCAGTATTAGTCACTTTTGTTCTTGTCGTAACCTGGCTTCCTGCATCTGCCTGGGTGAACCATCCATCAAAGCTGTATCCTTCTCTTTCAGGAGCCTCCACGTTACTAAGGACATCACTGTACTTTGCATTATAGGTGACTGTGCCTTCAGAAATAACACCTCTTCCATCATTTGCATCAAACGAAACGTTATAGCTTGCAGCTGTCCACTTGGCATATAGATTATGTGAAACGTTGGATGTAACCTTGGTATCTGCTGTTACCTCGGTAGTATATTTATCATCAGTAAACCATCCGCCAAATTCATAGCCTGTTCTTGTAAGGCTTTCCGGAAGATTCTCGTATTTTCCGCCACGGGTTACTCTTATGGAGGAATCACCTGTAGCAGACTTTAAATATACGGTGTAAGTATTGTTGCCACTTCCCGATGTCCAATGTGCATAAACAGTAGCAGGTCCGTTAAATACAGTTGTTTCATCTACTACTGTGCCGCCCTCTGCTTTTGTATACCAGTTATCAAAGAAATAACCGCTAAGACGCATCGATGTGGGCATAATAACAAGCTTGCCCTCATAGGTCAGGGTTCTGTCGTATGGAATGTAATAATATGCTGAGTCATTTACCTTATCAAAGGTTATATCAAATACCTTCTTAGCATTTATGTAGCTGAATTCCGTTCCATTAGCCACAGGCGCCTTAAGATATCCAAGATAATCCTTGTGAGTAACGTGAGTGGTGGTCTTTGATTTAAATCCGGGAACTGAATGGTCATGGCTGTTAAAATCTGCTGTTGTGCAGTTAAAATAATCATGAGTCAGATAGAAATAATATGGATGATCCTGAAAAGATTCCGTATCATTCCATGTGGCATCTACTTCGTACAGATCACCCCAGATGTCAACCACGTTCCAGGCATGTCCGCCGCCGTTACCAAGTCCTGCTACGACGTAGGACTCAATTCCTGCTTTCTGCAAAAGAAGCTTAAATGCCTTGGCGTAACCATCACAAACCGAAGCACCTTCCACCAGGGCTCCATAAGCAGTATGGCCATAGTGATAACCAAGGTTGTTATCGGATACATTGTGGTCGTACTCTACATTATTTAAAAGTGCATCATGAAGCGCAAGCTCCTTAGAAAAATCATCTCCGGTAGGATTAGCCTTGGCATAAACCGCATCGCGGGCTGCCTTAAGCTCAGTCTCCATCTTGGTAACTTCAGCTCTTGAATATCTTTCTACTGTAAAATAAAGATAGTAATCGTACTTAACTACCTGCTGAGCACTGTTTCTTGTGGTGAGTTTACAAATGCTTGGTCTGAAAAGTGTTGCCTCAAGCTCTTCAGGGTGGTCATATTCCAGAGCCCTTGTAAAAGAAGTATAGTCATAGCTAAGAGCCTTCTCACCGCTATAAATAAGTCTTCCATACTCTTTTATAATGGTTCCTGTCAACGTGCCATCAGGAACTGTATTCATGTTAGCTTTGGATGCCTCATAAAATGCCTTATAGCAAAGCTTATCATCTTCATTTAACTGATTATAATAATAGAAGTCATAAACATTGACCTTAGCATTAAACGTAGCAGGAGCAGGTGATACGGAAAACTCACCCTCATTAGAATCCTCTGTAACTACAATCTCAAGCTCTTTGGAAACCTCTAACTTAGGCAGATCTCCTGTGGGATTTGTAACACTTAATCCTTCCGCATCAGCGTTTAATTTCACCGCGGGAGAAATCACAAGTCCCAGGGAAAAAGCCAGAGAAAATAATAAACCTTTAACACATTTCTTCATTAAAAAAATTCCTCAAAAATAAAAATCACTCTCTTAATAAATCACATATTTATCCACAATATACAATTATACATTAATATTTGATTTACCGTCAAGCTCGGCTCCCGTCAGCTTATCACCGTCGTAAGTCAGCTTAAGAGAAAAGAAAGGCTGATCAGGGTCACTGATAAGCTTTAAAAATATCAGATCGCCTTCCCAGAGATTCAGCTTACTTACATCCTCCATTGGAACCCAATCAAGAGTACCCTCATCGCAATCCTTTAATGTGCCCTCAAAATCATCCGATGTAAAAAGGCACATATACTCTGTGATATCTCCTGCACAGAAGGTCACAATCGCTCTAAACCTTGCTGATCTGAGAGTCAGTCCCGTCTCTTCAAGGACTTCTCTTTTTACGCAGTCATCAGGGCTCTCACCCTTTTCAAGATGGCCTCCCGGGGCTATCCACTTGCCCACATTTATATCGTTCTTTTTCTTAACACGATGAAGCATTAAATATTTTCCTTCATGCTCGATGTAACAAAGAGTTGTGATTTCCATTTTGATCTCCTATAAAAAACGCCACAGACAGTTTAACTATACTATCTGTGGCAACAATAAACAAATCAAAAACTTATAAGTCCAAGAACAGATGCAACTGAACTGAACAGAATAATTATTACGAAGAGTGGACAAAGGTATTTGATCATAAATCCAAATATCGCTCTGCGTCTGAAGGGATGTCCATTCTGCATAACCTCTTCATCAATCTTACTAAGTCCCATGTGATAAACAACCAGGATACAGGTCGCAAATGCTGCAATAGGCATCATCACAGAGTTTGTAAGGAAATCAAAGAAATCAAGGAACTGCATACCAAATATAGTCACATTAGCAAGAGGACCGTTTCCAAGTGATGAAAGACTTCCAAGTATGATCATGACAACTGCCATTACAACTGTGCCCTTTCTTCTGCTCCATCCAAACTCATCGGAAAAAGTAGAAACGCAGCTCTCTGTAAGAGCGATGGCACTTGTTACAGCTGCAAAAAGTACAAGGGCAAAGAAAAGAACTCCTATATATCTTCCAAAGCCCATGCTTGCAAAAATCTTAGGCATGGTAATGAACATAAGTGAAGGGCCTGCCTTAAGTGTCTCCGGATCTCCGCCCGAAAAAGCAAATACAGCAGGGATGATCATAAGGCTGGCAAGTATAGCGATGGCAGTATCGAAGAATTCCACCTGTCTTGTTGAGTCCTCAATGCTTACCTCATCTTTTACATAAGAGCCAAAGGTAATAAGGATACCCATGGCAATTGAAAGTGAGTAAAACATCTGTCCCATGGCAGAAACCACTGTCATCCATGAGAAGTTCTCCATGTTAGGTACAAGCATATACTTAACGCCTTCAAGAGCTCCGGGACGTGTAACGGAATACACGCAGATAACAATTGCCAATACCACAAGTATAGGCATCATGAATTTTGATACTCTCTCAATACCGTTTCTAACACCCATGAAAATAACTATTAGAACCATGAGCATGAAAACAATAAACCAAATCTCAGCTTCTGCACCGTTTGAGATAAAGTCCACAAAAAATGTGTCAGTAGCAATGTCCTTCGCTTCACTTCTGAAGTACTCAAATAAGTATTTGCAAACCCACCCGCCGATAACTGAATAATAAGGTACGATCAGCATAGGGATTATAGCATTCATCCATCCGCCAAGTCGCATTGCATTAGTTCCGCCAAGGGATCTGAATGCACTTACAGGACTCTTTTTCGTAGTGCGTCCTATGGCTGTCTCAGCGATGATCATTGTGTAACCAAAAGTAAGTGCAAGAACTATATATACGAGAAGGAAAATTCCTCCGCCATATTTTGCACAAAGATAAGGAAATCTCCAAATATTTCCCAAACCTACAGATGCTCCCGCAGCAGCGAGCACAAAACCAATTTTTCCTGAAAATGAGCTGCGATGTTCGTGTTCCAAAATCAAATGTCCTCCTGTCAAAAACAATATCGGATAACATTATATCAGATAGAGTTTCTTTTTCATAGAAAAATATAGTTTAGTATATATTTCAAATAAAAAGAGGGCTTCGCTCATTATCTAAAGCAAATACCCTCTCTTTTTATCACTTAGTTTCTATTGTCACGAGAATATACTAAGCATTTTAATTGTCTTTAATTACTTGGTAATCTTTGAACCATTGTCTCTCTTACCCTTTAAGAGCTTGGTGTAAGAAGAAAGCACTTTCTTAGGAACCTTGAAGGATGCACCCTTCTTAATCTTCTTAAATGCCTTGGAACCAATCTTCTTTACTTTCTGTCCCTTGAAGGTAACCTTCTTAAGCTTAGAGCAGTTATAGAATGCTTTTTTGCCAATCTTAGTCACATTCTTACCGATTGTAACCTTTGTAAGATTCTTGCAGCCTGTAAATGCGCTGTCACCAATCTCTGTGATGCTATTACCTATTGTAAGGCTCTTTATAGCACTTCCCTTAAAGGCGTTATTTGCAATCTTTGTTACAGCGTAGCTCTTGCCACCGATGGTAACATTAGCAGGAACACTGAAGTTACCTGTTGTTGTACTTGCTGTCGAAAGAGTTGCATTTTCACCATCAATCTTGTAGGTTGCATTGTTTAATGTAACCTCTGTCTCTGCTACAGGATCCTCAACCTTTTGGGTTTCTTCCTGCTTCTTAGCAGATTCTTCCTGTTTGTTCTGCTCTGAAGTTTCTGAAGCCTGCTTCTTGAACTTGAATTTGAGCGGGCTATAATATCCGTCACCATCATTTTCAGCAAATTTTTTTGCTTTTTTATTCAGTTCAAGAGCAAATTCATCTCCACAATCACAGGTATCAAGCTGACTGATTATAAGTTTATCATTCTTAATCGCAACTGCGATATCATACTTATCATCGTTTGAATTTAAATTGTAGAATACCAAATTGCCTTCAGAAACTTTCTGATCTGAAAAGGAAATCTGCTCAGGTAAACCATAATTTCCCCTATCTGATGCTAATACGAGCGTATCATACAGAAACAATGCATAAGCGTACTGTGTGTCGTTATTAAGATTAAATAAAAAATCACCTTTATTAAAATCGATTGATAATTCACCCATGTTATATTGCAGTTCATACATATATATGTATACTGTACTATAATACTCGCTTCCAGTCTCATCTAAAGCTTGCTTTTCCTCCCCTGTCAGTTCCAAAGTCCAACCAGGTGAATCAGTAAGGGCATAAAGTTCACTGAATACATAGTAATTATCGTACTTTGTTACAGTAAAATCATACTTATTATCCCTATCCATATCGAAAGACATCTCTACAACCTGACTGCCGGAAGAAGTATATTTTTTAACTTGTGAGCCTATCCTGCCTGCATCGGCTGCGGCATTTAAGGCATTTACAATTCTCTCTGCGATTACTTTTTCCTCATCGCTTTTATACTCTACATCACCCACAGTTAAGTCTAAAGTACACTCGCCCTGATCCTTGGATTTTGCAAGTTTATAACTATAGTTGAAGCTTTCACCATTATTTACACCGATGGGCGACATGGGTAAAGTTATACAATCTTCTCCCTCTCGTGGAATTATGGTTATATTAACCCACGGCATTTTATTTTTTCCATTATCCGTAAAAGCACTCACCGCAACCTTACAGCTATAGGCTTTACCACTCTGAAAAACTCTTGTTGGCGCCATCTGCTTGTTTTCGTTATATGTAGCACCTTCACTAAACCTGAATTCAAAATCCACAACATATGTAAATTTTCCAGACTTTTTCGCACATCTGGCTTCAATCCTGTCATTATAAGGTGTATATGTTACAGTAGTATCAGTGGTGCCCTTTACCACCCTCTCTACATAGGACTGAGGCATTTCCCCGCTCTTGAATTTATAAAGAGACATTGTAATTTCATTTCTATTTGCATCTATAACTACCCCATCATCTGCTGCATATGCTCTGATTCCCACAGTGCAAAATAGCAGCGTAAACGCTAATGACAAATACAACGACAATTTCCTTAACATAACCCTTCCTCCTAACTAATTCACTTAATTAATTTTGGAACCTGAATCCCTCTTACCCTTTAAGAGTCTGGTGTAAGAAGAAAGCACTTTCTTCGGAACCTTGAATGATGCCCCTTTCTTTATCTTCTTGAAGGCCTTGGAACCAACCTTCTTTACCTTGTTGCCTTTGAAGGTAACCTTCTTAAGCTTAGAGCAGTTATAGAATGCTTTTTTGCCAATCTTAGTCACATTCTTACCTATTGTAGCCTTGGTAAGACTCTTGCAGCCCGAAAATGCATTATCGCCAATCTCAGTTATTCTGCTGCCTATTGTAATACTCTTGATTGCGCTTCCCTTGAAGGCATTATTTGCTATCTTTGTAACAGCGTAGCTCTTACCACCGATAGTAACATTTGCAGGAACACTGAAATTCCCTGCTGCAGTGGTTGCTGCTGTAACAGTAGCATTTTCACCATCAATCTTGTAGGTTGCATTGTTTATGGTAACTTCTGTTTCAGCTACAGGCTCTTCAACCTTCTTCTGTTCTTCCTGCTTATTGGGCGTTTCAACGGGTTCATCTGCTGGTTTTTCTTCAGGTTTTTCAACGCTTAAAACAAAGGTCAAAGGATTAAAATACTGCATTCCTTTATTGTCATAGTCTTTTGCTGCATGACTGTTTATCTTAAGTTCTACACTGCCTTTGCAACTGCAGGTATCAAGTTTTTTAAATTCAAGACCTATACTCTTTTTGGTAATGCCGACGTCATATTTTCCATCATTATTTAAATCAACCTTTATAGGCAGACTGTTCTTTATATCTGTGGTTTCTTTATCAAATCGGATCTTATCAACATTATTAAGTGTATTAACAACACGTTCTCCTTCTATAGGCGCAAAATGATCGGAGCTGATGAAGGTATAGTTTTCTTCGCTGAGATCCATAGTGTAAGCCCCTTCACACATTGGTGATCCTGTGTTATCAGGAACAGTGAAGGTAAAATAGAAGAATATTTGATAATTCTCATTTTCATATATTTCCTTGGCATCAAAAACAAGGAATCTGTTATCCTGATCACAGAACTTAAGTGTACAATGATCCCATATTTCAGAGTCTCCAACCGGGTAGCCCCATTCATCTAATTTACGTGTCTGAGCCATAATTTGGATTCTGCCGGTATAAGTCTGACCTGCTTGAAGCGTATCTATTTTATTTCCATCTTCTCCATAAAAATATTCTGTATCTTTTCCCACGCTAAGATCCAAATAAACTGTACACATCCCTTCCAGTCCATTTTCCTTATAATTCACTACAATAGATCTGCCCAGTTCAGTATTACCGGCAATCAGATCGTTTATTCGCATACCTTCCTGAGGCTTAAGTAGTGGCAAAGTTACAACCTTATTAACAAAATCCACCTTAAGCTTATCTCCTTCTGCGGCGTGAGTGATAACAGAAACTGTCGCGAATAACATAAAGAACGATAACAAGAACATTAGTGAAAACTTTTTCAAACCAGACATATTATAATACCCCCTTTTCCAACTAGAATTATAGCTAAAAAAGAGGGGGTATATACTACGAATTATGAACAGATTCGTGCATAATCCGTACTTGACAAGATCTATTTTTCATGATTTTTTATATAACCAATTATCAATATGTACTTTGAGTTGAAAATTTGCCTATAAAATACATTATTTATTTATAATTTTAGTCAAAGTGACACCTGAGAACAATAGTCCTTGAAAATATCATTTATGTAGGCTTTATTCAGTCCTTCTCCTATGATAATAAGAACATTTTTGCTGCTGACAATGGGTGTAATGCTAAGCTCTTTTTCAGTGGCATTAAGCTCTGCCTGAGAGTTCTCACCGGTTTTTACAAAGCCCTTTATTCTGATTATGTGTCCTGCTTTTTCATCCTTAAACAGAGATTCGGAGATCTCTTTAAGCTTTTCTACGGGCATCTCCACATCAAAATAAAACAGCGGATTATACTGCTCATCTTCTAAAGGAAGCTTTACATAGGAGGCGTGTCTGTATCCGGCTTTTTCTATGTTTTCAAAATCAGAATCTGTCAGGTCAGAAAAGCTTTTAGCAATGAAGTGTTTTTCCGGCGAAAACCAAAATTCGTCCTTATCGCCTATAGGCTCATTAGCAGGAGCTTTGGATTTACCGGAGCATCCCAGTCCAAACTCAGCCATGATCTCATTTATTTTTCCCATGACATTTTGGGCATCAGTATCCTGTGAAAGCTTACTGAGAACTATTTTCCCTGCGCAGGCGATCTCAGACATGAACAGATATCTTGATACACCAGAAAGCTCGCTTACACTCTTAGCATCCACGATAGAGATAACGTTGCCAATCTCATACCATCTATCAAGGGGTTCATCGTAGAGTACGTCAAAGAATTCATCCACGTCATAGATTCCTGAAGGCTCGATTATCACTCTGTCGTAGCCGCTCATACCCATGGAGATTAGCTTGGTTCTAAAGCGCCTTCTGTGAGCCTCTTTTCCATCGCCGCCCACTATCATCTCCAGATTGCAGTTATCTCCATAAAGATCCTGAAGCAGCACCATATCCACATTCACTGCGCCGTAGTCATTTTCTATTATGCAGATTTTCTCCCCCTTATTAAGAAGATACCTGGCATATTCCCTTATAAAAGTAGTTTTTCCTGATCCAAGAAAGCCTGTTACCAAATCTATTTTTACCATCAGATGCTCTCCAATACTCTCATTACATTTTCACTTGCAAACTTATCAAGAACTGAGGAAGACAGCCCCTTCTTTGAAAGAATATCAAATAAAAGCTCCATTTCCTCAGGATGCTTTATCTCGATGTCGCCGTGTATTCCGTCAAAATCGGTACCAAGAGCTATGATATCCTCGCCTCCGACCTTATACATATGAAGTACATGTGAAGCGATAAATTCAGCTCTGGACTTTGGATCGCCCTCCCCTATATTCACGAATTCGGGAGCAAAATTAACTCCTGCTACGCCTCCCTTTGAGGCTATGATTTTTATCATTTCATCAGTCAGATTTCTTTGATGGTCTGTCAGCACTCTGCAGCTCGAGTGAGATGCTATAAAGGGCTTTTTGCAGGTCTTGGCAACGTCAAAGAATCCGCCGTCCGATAAATGTGATACGTCCACAAGAATGCCAAGTCTGTTCATCTCTTCCACTGCTTCAAAACCAAAGGGCTTAAGGCCTTTTTCCATGATGTTCTTATCGGCCGAGTTGGGATATCCAAGACAGTTCTCACCGTTCCAGGTAAGTCCGATGGCACGAACGCCGTCGTCATAGACACTTCTTAGCTTATCAAGACTTCCGTTTAAAAATCTTCCATCCTCCAGGGTAAGCATGGCTGATGCTTTGCCTGCTGCCTTGTTTTTCCTGACGTCCTCTGCACTTAATGCAATCGCTATTGAATCTGAATGCTTCTCTACCTGTGAATAGAGAATGCTTTTAAGCTCGCTGTAATACTCATCATCAGAGGGAATCTCTCTGGTAAATCCCGCCTGCTTTTTGGTCTCCTCATCAAGCTCCGGTATAAAAAACACCGCAAAAAACTGCAGCAGCTGTCCTGCCTTTATCATATTTGAAACGCTCTGCATTCCCTGACCTTCAAAGAGCCTCTCCTCCCCTTCAAAAAAGGCCTTCATCAAAGTATCGCAGTGCATATCCGCATATGCTCTCATACTCTCCTCCATCTGGTTATATTAAATTAGTTTGATTTGGTTATGTTTATAATACCAATTTTGGAATATATTATTACCTAACCTACACAACTTCTATAATACTACATCACTTCAGTAGGAACATCACAATAAAAAAGGAAAAACGTCATGAATTTTGAAGAAATTACAGCCCAGAGCAGACAGGCAGTTACAGAAATACTTGAAGCAGCTAACCTTAAGAAAGGTTCCATTTTTGTCATCGGTTGCTCATCCAGTGAAGTCCTTGGCGATCAGATCGGTACCGCCACAAACGTGGATGTGGCAAATGCCGTATATGACGGAATAATTCCCGTACTTAAAGAGCATGGTATCTATGCAGCTGCGCAGTGCTGCGAGCATCTAAACAGAGCTCTTGTAGTTGAGCGAAAGACTATGGAAAAATATGACTTTGAGCAGGTAAATGCCATCCCTCAGCCCAATCATGCTGGTGGCGCCCTGGGAACAGTATGCTATCAGAGATTCGATGATCCGGTTCTTGTTGAAAGCCTTAACTACAAGGCAGATGCAGGAATTGATATTGGCGGCACCATGATAGGAATGCACATGCACAGCGTCGTAGTTCCCATGCGCATCTCTCTTCGTAAGATTGGCGCAGCGCCCATAATCTGTGCCCGTCACAGGCCCAAATATGTAGGTGGTCAGAGAGCCATCTATGATGAAAATCTCATGTGAAAATTAAAGAAGGGTGCAACCTTCAAGGTACCTAAGAAAGTGCTCTCCTCTTACACCAAACTTCTTAAAGGTAAGAGAGACAACGGATCGAAGGTTACTAAGTAATACTTTAAAACATGTGCCGAAAGGGTCATTTAAAAATGGAGACTGCAATTTGCAGTCTCCATTTGCTTTGTATATAATAGGATGCTATAATATATAAAACTATTGTATACTATTGATATTTATATCGCAACATTTCCAGGAGGAACCAAATGACCATAAAACAGATGCGTGAGATTAAGGAAACCAGGGGATACAGCTATAGCCAACTCTCAGAATATACAGGAGTGCCATCTATCACACTCCAGAAGATTTTTACAGGCAAAACCAAGAATCCTCGTAAGGCTACTTTGGATGCTATAGAACGGGTTCTTTCAGGCAATGAAGCTACTTATCAGGGCAAAGCTTATGAGTATGGTTCGTCAGGATTTAGCGGGAATACCGGCGATACTTTATTTGATCTACAAAATACTAATAGCTCCATGCTGATGGAGGGAGCTCCTGCTTTTAGCTCTGATGAAACAACAAATGGCGACAATACTTTAAGGCAGCCCACACCCGAAGGTATAAAATATGGAAGTCCCTATAAGAAACAGGGAGAATTTACTCTTGAAGACTACTCTGCTCTTCCTGATGAGCAGAGAGTTGAGCTTATTGATGGCGTGTTCTATGACATGCCAGCACCTAGAATTGTTCACCAGGATATCTCCTATGTAATTCATTCCGCCATAGCTGATTTCATTAAGAAAAACAAAGGAAAGTGTAAGGCATTTTTTGCTCCAGTTGATGTACAGATAGACTGCGACGATAAGACTATGGTTCAGCCCGATGTTCTGGTTATCTGTGACAGAAGTAAAATAAAGGGTTTTGGCGTATATGGTGCCCCGGACTTTCTTGTGGAGATTCTTTCTAAAACCACAAGAATAAAGGATTTGACCGTCAAGCTTGCTAAATATCTTGAAGCAGGTGTGCGGGAATATTGGATAATTGATCCGCATAAAAAGTGCCTGATAAAATATAACTTTATGGATGAGGATTTTATTCCTGAAATAATGCCGCTTAAAGGGGAAGCGCCTGTTGCTATCTATGATGGTAAGCTTAAAATTAGTTTGGATGAAATAGCAGCTTCCATCGAAGAATTTGGTGAATGAGAATAAATCTGAAAAAGCAGCAGCGAAGTTCATCGCTGCTGCTTCTTATTTCACTATATCTTTGCAATATCTACAAGCTCTAAAGTATCTTCTTTATATGCATCCTCCAAGCTTGTTACCAGCGCTCTTGCTGTATCAAGGGCTGTAATTACATTAACGCCTGTCTCGATTGCTGTGCGGCGGATCAGGAATCCGTCACGGGTCTTGTCTCGTCCCTGAGTAGGTGTGTCGATTACAAGGTCTATTCTGTGTCCAAGGATAAGGTCGATGACTGTAGGTGATTCCTGACTGATACGGTTGACCTTACGGGCTTTTACTCCGTTCTCATTAAGGGTATCTGCTGTGGAACGTGTAGCGTAAATTATATAGCCAAGCTTTTCAAAGCGTCTTGCTATATCAATTACTTCACCCTTATCAGAATCCTTAACGGTGATGATCATCTGCTTATGCTTGGGAAGCTTTATGCCTGCTCCAAGGAAAGCCTTATAAAGAGCTTCACTGTAGGATTTGCTGATACCAAGACACTCACCTGTACTCTTCATCTCAGGTCCAAGGCTTATCTCAGCTCCTCTGATCTTTTCAAAGGAGAATACCGGCATCTTGATGGCGATGTGCTCAGCTTCAGGCTGAAGTCCCGGTGTGTAGCCAAGGTCTGTGAGTTTTTTGCCCATCATTACCTGTGCTGCCAGATCTACGATTGGAATGCCTGTAACCTTACTGATGTAAGGAACAGTTCTTGATGATCTGGGGTTAGCCTCGATGATGTAAACCTCATCTCCCACCGCGATAAACTGTACATTTATAAGTCCGATTACATGAAGAGCCTTTGCAAGTCTCTCTGTATAATCAGCGATAGTCTGCTTGACCTTATCTGAAAGTGACTGTGCAGGATAAACTGAAATTGAGTCACCGGAGTGAATACCTGATCTCTCGATATGCTCCATGATACCTGGGATAACGATGTTCTCTCCGTCGCAAACCGCATCAACTTCAGTCTCAACACCCTGAAGATATTTATCTACCAGGATGGGGTGATCCTGAGCAATTCTGTTGATGATGTTAATGAACTCTTCAATCTCCTGATCGGAAAGTGCTATCTGCATGCCCTGTCCGCCAAGTACGTATGAAGGTCTTACAAGTACGGGATAGCCAAGTCTGTTTGCAACTTCCTTTGCTTCCTCTGCGGTATAAACTGTAGCACCCTCAGCGCGCTTAATTCCTGTCTCTTCAAGGATTCTGTCAAAGATCTCTCTATCCTCAGCAGCATCAACATCCTCTGCTTTGGTTCCGTAGATCTTAACACCCATTTTCATAAGGTCCTGAGTGAGCTTGATGGCTGTCTGTCCGCCGAACTGAACCACAGCTCCGTCGGGCTTTTCAAGTCTTACTATATTCTCCACATCCTCAGGTGTAAGAGGCTCAAAATAAAGCTTATCTGCTATATCAAAGTCAGTTGAAACCGTCTCAGGGTTGTTGTTGATGATGATGGTCTCATAGCCTTCTTTTTCAAAAGCCCATGTAGCGTGAACTGAGCAATAGTCGAACTCGATACCCTGACCGATTCTGATGGGACCTGAACCGAGAACCAGTATCTTCTTTTTGCCTGATCCCTCTCCTGCTGCTTCATTCTCCTCATCGCTGTCTCCGTAAACTGAGTAGTAGTAAGGAGTCTCAGCCGCGAACTCTGCAGCGCAGGTATCAACCAGCTTGTAGGCAGCCTTAATTCCATAGAAATCTCTAAGACCTTTGATGGTCTCTACTGAGAATCTTGTAAGTCTGCTTATTACTTTATCCGGATACTCAAGTCTCTTAGCCTTAAGAAGAGTGTCATAGCTTATGATCTTCTTAGCTTCTTCGAATTCAGGTACGTTTTCTTCAGAGACCTTATGTCTTGCTATGGTGCTCTTTTCACCGAGTCTTAAAAGCTTAAGCTCCATCTTTACCAGTGTGTGGATCTTGTCGATGAACCAGTGGTCGATCATTGTGATCTCGTGGATCTCATCATGGCTCATGCCGCGGCGAAGTGCCTCAGCGATAACCCATATTCTCTGGTCATCCACAACTGTAAGTCGATCTTTTAATTCATCATCATCAAGATCTGAAAAATCGTAGCTTGTAAGGCAGTCCACATGCTGCTCCAGTGAACGGATTGCCTTCATCATTGCACCTTCAAAATTGGTGCAGATACTCATTACCTCACCGGTAGCCTTCATCTGAGTTGTAAGGGTACGCTTAGCTGTAATGAATTTATCAAAAGGAAGTCTCGGGAACTTCACTACACAGTAATCCAGTGTGGGCTCAAAGCTTGCGTAGGTTTTTCCTGTGATGGCATTCTTGATCTCATCAAGGGTATAGCCCAGGGCTATCTTTGCTGCAACCTTGGCAATGGGATAACCTGTTGCCTTAGATGCAAGAGCTGATGAACGGCTAACTCTGGGGTTAACCTCGATTACACAGTACTCAAAGCTTGTGGGATGAAGCGCAAACTGTACGTTACATCCACCTGTGATCTGCAGCTCGTCGATGATGTTAAGAGCTGCGCTTCTGAGCATCTGATACTCTTTATCGGTAAGTGTCTGAGAAGGTGCAACTACGATACTGTCACCTGTGTGAACTCCGACAGGGTCGATGTTCTCCATGTTGCAGACTGTGATGCAGTTACCTGCACTGTCTCGCATTACCTCGTACTCTATTTCCTTCCAGCCTGCGATGCAGCGCTCAACAAGAACCTCGTTTGCTCTTGAAAGTCTGAGTCCGTTTTCAAGGATTTCCTCACACTCTAATCTGTTGTGAGCGATACCGCCGCCTGATCCGCCAAGAGTAAATGCAGGACGAAGAACTACAGGGTATCCGATTTTCTCTGCAAATGCTACACCGTCATCCACGTTATGTACTACAAGTGATGCTGCACAGGGCTCGCCGATCTTCTCCATGGTATCCTTGAATTCCTGGCGGTCCTCAGCTTTCTTGATGGTCTCTGCTGTTGTACCAAGAAGCTTTACTCCGTGTGATGCAAGGAATCCTGATTCCGCAAGCTCCATACCAAGGTTAAGTCCTGCCTGTCCACCAAGGGTAGGAAGCACGCTGTCGGGCTTTTCCTTTTCAATGATCTGCTCAAGTACTTTCACTGTGAGGGGCTCGATATAAACCTCATCAGCGATATCTTTATCTGTCATAATGGTTGCAGGGTTGGAGTTAACAAGGACAACCTCAATGCCCTCCTCCTTAAGGGAACGGCAGGCCTGAGTTCCTGCATAGTCGAACTCCGCTGCCTGGCCGATTACAATCGGTCCCGAACCTATAACCAAAACTTTTTTCACATCTTTATTCTTTGGCATGTTATATCCTTTCCAAAAATATTTACCCTCATCTGGCGCTACGCGCCACCTTCTCCCTCTAAGGGAGAAGGCTTTTATTTGCGCATCATATCAATAAACCTATCAAACAGATATCCGCTGTCCTGGGGGCCGCAGCAGGCTTCCGGATGGAACTGAACTGTGAAAATATTTTTGCCCACATATTTAAGACCTTCGTTAGTTCCGTCATTTACATTGACGAAGGCCGGTACAGCGATGCTCTTATCAAGCGTATCTGTATTCACAACATAACCGTGGTTCTGTGATGATATGTAAACTCTTCCGGTTTCAAGATCCTTAACGGGATGATTACCGCCGCGGTGTCCGTATTTCATCTTGTAGGTATCAGCACCTGTAGCAAGGGCCATAAGCTGATGTCCAAGGCAGATTGCAAAAATCGGCACATCTGATGCGTAAAGTTTCTTGATCTGCTCAATGACTCCCGTGCACTCCTTGGGATCACCGGGGCCGTTACTAAGCATGATTCCGTCGGGCTTATCCTTAAGAATCTCCTCAGCGGTCGTATCCTGAGGATAAACTGTAACGTCACATCCTCTTGCTGCAAGGGATGCTGCGATATTGTCCTTTGCACCCACATCAAGAAGTGCAACCTTTAGTCCTTTTCCGTTAAGCTCTCTTACAAGGCTGGGACGCTTTTCTCTCTTGGAAAGGTCACCCTTAAGTGATGCCTCAAAGTCTTCTTTTTTGAAAACAGCGCTTCCTGAAAGAGGTCCGTTATCACTGAGGTCTTTGCTTCCTGCGATGAACTTTTTCTCTTTGCAGGATACCTTCTCAACAACCTTACCTGTGTTATATGCCTTGAGCTTCGGGATGATCTCATCCACGTTGTAGTTCTCATTAGTGGTGATCATGCCGTTCATTGTTCCTTTTTCACGAAGGATGCGAACAAGTTTCCTGGTGTCTATTCTCTCAATTCCGGGAATGTCATATTCTTCAAGGAATTCCTGAATTGTCTCATCACATCTGAAATTAGATGCAACATCGGACAGTTCTCTTACTATCACGCCGTCAAGCCAGATTCGCTCTGACTCCATGTCGTCTTTACACACGCCGTAATTACCGATAAGCGGATAAGTCATGCAGACAGCCTGTCCTGCATAGGATGGATCTGTAAATACTTCAGTATAGCCTGCCATGGAAGTGTTAAAAACGATCTCGCTTATAACTTCCTTTTTGGCGCCTATGGCATGCCCCTTAAAAACAGTGCCATCCTCCAAAATCAAAAATGCTTTCATTCGCTCCTCCTATAATTAGCCCTCATCCGGCGCTACGCGCCACCTTCTCCCAGAGGGAGAAGGCTTTTCTCATCTGCCTTCCCCCTCTGGGAGAAGGCTTTTCTCATCTGCTTTCCCCCTCTGAGGGAAGGCTTTTTCTCATCTGCCTTCCCCCCTCTGGGGGAAGGTGTCAGACGAAGTCTGACGGATGAGGGTCTTATTTGTAGTACTTCACACCACTCTCAAATATCTTCATATCCTGCTCACCGAAGATATTTACTGCTACGCCGTCACCGCGACGCTCTGAGTGACACATCTTACCAAGACATCTTCCGTCCGGTGATGTGATACCTTCAACAGCCATGTAGGAACCGTTGATGTTCCAAAGGTTATCAAGATGTACCTGTCCATCGGGATCGCAGTACTGAGTTGCAATCTGTCCGTTCTCAAAGAGCTTCTTAAGAACGTCTGTAGGTGCTACGAAACGTCCCTCACCGTGTGAAGCGGGATTGGTGTAAACACCGCCAAGCTCAGCGTCCTGCATCCAGGGTGACTTGTTACTTACAACCTTGAGGTAAGCCATGGTTGAGATATGGCGTCCGATTGTATTGAAGGTAAGTGTAGGACTATCCGGTGTCTGACCGGTAACTTCGCCGTTAGGTACAAGGCCAAGCTTGATCATAGCCTGGAATCCGTTACAGATACCAAGTGCAAGACCGTCTCTGTTCTGAAGAAGGTCGTTAACTGCTTCCTTGATGCTCTCGTTCTGGAAGGCTGTTGCAAAGAACTTAGCACTTCCGTCAGGCTCATCACCTGCAGAGAAGCCGCCGGGGAACATGATGATCTGTGCCTGTTCGATTGACTTCTTGAACTCAGCAACAGACTCTATGATGTCCTGTGCGTTTCTGTTTCTGAAAATCTTAACTATTGTATCAGCGCCTGCTCTCTCAAAAGCCTGAGCTGAATCGTATTCACAGTTACTGCCGGGGAATACAGGTATGAAGACTGTAGGCTTTGCAACCTTGTTCTTGCATACATAAACCTCGGAAGCCTTGTATTCTTTTGTAAGTGCGCCGTCATCAAAGATGCTCTTTTTATCTGCGCTATCTGTATCATCCTCGGAAACAGGTGCAACTGAAGGAAATACTTTTTCAAGCTTGTTCTTCCAGTTTGCAAGTGCATCCTCTTCAGAGATCACTACATCGCCAACAGTGAACTTGCCATCATCTGTTACAACACCGATCTCTCTTGCTTCTCTGAGAGCAAGTACATCGCCTGCCTTATCTGCAGGAACCTCAAGAAGGATGTTACCGATTCTGTTGGTGAAGAGGTCTTCATTCTTTACACAGCCTGCGATTTTTACACCAAAGCCGTTACCAAATGCCATGCGGCTGATTGCTGCTGCAACGCCGTAGCAGTCGATAGCGTAAGCTGCTTTTACATAGCCCTTCTGCATGAGGTCGTGGATCTCATCATAGCGAGCCATAACCTTTTCATAATCAGGAAGGTCAAACTCATCTCTGTCGATAGGAAGCTCGATGAGCATATCTCCTGCTGCCTTCAGCTCAGGTGTGATTACATCCTTACCCTTTGCAACATCTACTGCGAAGGAAACAAGTGTAGGCGGAACGTTGATCTCGCCTGATGCTCTCTTTTCATCACCTTCGTAGAAGAAGGAGCCTGACATTGAATCCTTACCGCCGATTGAAGCGATACCGAATCTCAGCTGAGCTTCAAAGGATCCAAGAAGTGCTGTGAGAGGCTGACTCCATCTGGTCTTGTCAGCTGTCATTCTCTGGAAGTACTCCTGGAATGTAAGGTGGAGGTTCTTGTAGTCACCACCAGTAGCCACGATTCTTGCAACTGACTCTGTTACTGCGTAAGCTGCGCCGTGATAAGGGCTCCACTTTGAAAGATAAGGATCAAAGCCGTAAGCCATCATTGTAACTGTATCTGTCTTGCCGCCAAGAACAGGAAGTTTTGCAACCATAGCCTGTGTCTCTGTCAGCTGATATTTTCCGCCGTATGGCATTGTAACTGTGCCTGCACCGATAGATGAATCGAACATCTCAACAAGGCCCTTCTGTGAGCAGACATTCAAATCTTCCATCTCGGCAAGCCATGCCTTTTTAACATCATTCTCTGCAAGGGCCTTGGCTGCACCCTCACTTGCGATTTTATCTAAATAGTTATCTTCCTTGGAGGGAATGAGAACTTCAACTTCTGTCTCCTGGTGAGCTCCGTTGGTATCAAGGAAAGAACGCTTGATATCTACGATTTTCTTACCTCTCCACTTAAGGACAAGTCTGGGCTCCTCTGTAACAACTGCAACCTTAACTGCTTCAAGGTTCTCCTCAGCCGCATATTCAAGGAACTTATCAACCTGAGAAGGATCAACAACAACTGCCATTCTCTCCTGTGACTCAGAGATCGCAAGCTCTGTTCCATCAAGACCTGCGTACTTCTTCGGAACCTTATCAAGATCAACATCGAGACCGTCTGCCAGCTCACCGATAGCAACGGATACGCCGCCGGCACCAAAGTCGTTACACTTCTTAATAAGCTCAGAAACCTCAGGTCTTCTGAAAAGTCTCTGCAATTTGCGCTCTGTAGGTGCGTTACCCTTCTGAACCTCAGCACCGCAGGTAAGGATTGAATCTGCTGTGTGTGCCTTGGACGAACCTGTAGCACCGCCGCAGCCATCACGTCCTGTACGTCCGCCAAGAAGAACGATGATATCTCCGGGATCTGAGCTCTCACGGATTACATGCTCCTGAGGAGCAGCACCCATAACCGCACCGATCTCCATACGCTTTGCAGCGTAGTCGGGATGATAAACTTCTTTTACATAGCCTGTTGCAAGACCAATCTGGTTACCATAGCTTGAATAACCTGCTGCTGCGCCGCGAACAAGCTTTTTCTGTGAAAGCTTACCGTTAAGAGTATCAGCAACTGGAACTGTGGGATCAGCCGCACCTGTTACACGCATTGCCTGATATACATAACCTCTTCCTGAAAGGGGATCTCTGATAGCACCGCCAAGACATGTAGCAGCGCCACCGAAGGGCTCGATCTCAGTAGGATGGTTGTGAGTTTCGTTTTTGAAAAATACAAGCCAGTTCTCTGTTACAGGGCCGTTGCCGTAGTCAACATCCACAGGAACAACTACTGTGCAGGCATTGTTCTCCTCAGACTCTTCCATGTCTGTGAGCTTGCCGTCTTTTTTCAGCTTCTTCATACCCATAAGAGCGATGTCCATAAGTGAAATGAACTTCTCGCTGCGCTTTGCGGGATCTGCGTAAACATCCTCTCTTGCGCTAAGATACTTATCATAGGAAGCCTTGATAGGCGCCTGATAAAAGCCCTCGTCGAAGCTTACACTCTTAAGCTCTGTGCCGAAGGTTGTATGACGGCAATGGTCAGACCAGTATGTATCAAGAACGCGAATCTCTGTCATTGAAGGATCGCGCTTTTCATCATTATGGAAGTACTGCTGAATCCACTTGAAATCGTTGAAGGTCATGGCAAGACCGAATGACTCGTAGAGCTTTTTAAGCTCATTCTCAGCCATATCCTTAAAGCCATCAAGAATCTTTACATCCTCAGGCTCATCAAATACATCCACAAGTGTCTCGGGCTTTGCTTCATCTGCGATTCTGGAATCAACAGGGTTCATGGTGTAATCCTGAATCTGCTTAAGCTCAGCATCTGTGATATCGCCGATAAGCATATATGTAACTGCAGTGCGGATAACAGGCTCCTCGTCACCCTTTATAAAGCGAACGCACTGAACAGCAGAGTCAGCTCTCTGGTCGAACTGTCCGGGAAGTGCCTCAACGCTGAATACTTTTGCTCCTTCCGGAATCTCGATCTCCTCACGATAAAGGATATCAACAGGGGGCTCAGAAAAAACTGTGGTGCATGCCTTTTCAAAGACCTCATCGGAAACATTCTCCACATCATAGCGGATGAATTCCCTTACCTTGGACACACTCTTAATACCGAGATAGCTTTTGATCTCGCTCTTAAGTTCCTTTGCCTTTCCGGCATAGGGTGCCTTTTTTTCAACATAGATTCGTCTGACTTTGCTCATAAATCTCCTCCTATATTAACGCCAGTCTATAATTAACTTAGTCCGTTCGGATACGGATACAGTAACCGACCAAAATACGGTCGCTAACTGTAACCAGCTCCAGGTTAAATAAATGTATAAAATAAATGCTCCAAGAAAAATATAATTCTCGAAGCATCAATTACCACCGGGCATTAAGCCCTCCAATATATACAAAAGCTCACGGTCAACCGCGGCCTCGCTAACACCGATAGTTTTAGCGGAAACTTTAAGACCCTCAACCACATACATGAGATTGCGGGCACATCCATAGGGATCAGCACAGATGAATTCACCTGCACGAACACCATTTTCAATTAATGTCTGAACAATCTGGATACCGGCTTCGAACTGTTTGCGAAGCGGATTGTCTCCAGCTGCTATATCTTTTTCTGCGAAATATTCATAAGAAGCAAGAACAAGACTCTTCTTGCGAAGAATCTCCTTTTTCTGCTCTTTCAAGAAAAGAGCCAGCATATCGCCGGCAGTAGCGTCTCCTGTGAGCGCTTTTGAGATAGCTTCATCATCGTCATCATCGGGTTCATCAGACAGTACGGCAAGGAAAATCTCCTCAGTGGATGAGAAATAGAGATAAAGGCCTCCACGGCTGATGTCACAAGCTTCCACGACATCCTTCATGGTGACGTTCTTAAATCCCTTTTCTGAAAATACCTCACGGGCTTTTTTCAGAATGTATTTTCTTTTCTGAGCAGACTTCTCACTCATTCAAAAGCTCCCGTTAATTAGTAAGACATCGTTCCCCAAAAATGAATCAGATCATCCATTTTAAAAACCAGTGCGTACAGGACTCCGGTGTAAACACCCTCTGCCCAAACAGTACCCTTGGTCATTCCCTCCAGAATGTATCTGGAAAGCAGTCCCGCAAGATCGTCCATATCGGTTATCTCAGCATTCTCAATGAACTTAAGCTCATCCTTATAATTGGTGATATGATTTCTTGAATACACATAGTGATAATTGCGATTTATCATACCTGTCTGCTGAGCCTGCTTGACGAAACTAAGAAGCGTCGAATCATAAACAGGAAATGGCATTGAATTGGATAATTCGCTGTTGGAATAGCTCTCTGCCACCTGCTGCTTGGTGTGTTCCTTAAGCCAGTCGATGTAAGGTGCAAGTGTCGCCACATCGTCCTTGTATCTGGCTAAAATATCCTCTACACTGTTTTCGCCGTCTTTTCCTTCAAACATGTAACCGCCCCCTCACATTTAGTCGAAAATGTTTCCTAAATTCAAAGAAAAATCCCCCGGAACTCTTTTATCTCAAAGAATTATAACATAAGAGATAAAAATGTGAAGATGGCAAATTGTTCAATTAATAGTTTTATGAAATGCAGGTTGCTGACATATTTGTGCACATGGGTTTCCAGAACAAAAATGTCCTTTTTATAATAGAAATAAAGAATAAGAAGGGCATCTCAGCCCTTCTTAAATTTAAACTTCGCCTTCTTTGCGCCTGCCTTTTTGAACAACCTCACAAGCTTATTGTAAGCCTTCTTATCTTTACATACGATAGTGATCTTGGCTCCGTTTTTTATCCCCTTAAAGCTACCCTTACCGATGCTCTTAAGGTTATTACCATATACAGTAATATTGGAAAGTTTTTTGCATCCATTAAAAGCTTTTTCGCCTATGCTCTCGATGTTTGATCCTATTGTTGCTTTCTTAAGCTTCTTATTGTTCTTATAGGCGTTTTTGTTGATCCTTGTGATTCTAAAGCTGTTGTTACCATAAGAAACATATTCTCCTGTATTAACAGAAGCAGAATTCTTATTTGTAGCTGCCGTTATGGTCGCGGTACCTGACTCTGAAAGCTCATATTCATTGCCGCCCTGCACTACTATGCCATCCTCAGGAAGGTTATCAGCTTCACTGTAATCATCTACAATGTCATAATATTTCAGATTATCAGGCTCAGCTGCGGCAGGATTTTCTCCGGTTCCATTGCCACCGGACTTACCGGTCTCCTGCTCAGGATCTTCCTCTATTACCTTCCAGACAGCATAAAGATGTATGTAATTATTTGTATATACGTGTGTGGACAATCCATTTGTACTCAAATCCCTGGTCCATCCGATGAACTCAGAACCATCCCTTACAGGAACCTCCTGTGAGGCCAAGTCTATAATTGTACCATCTTCTACCTGTGTATACCTTGTTTCTCTTCCATCACTAAAGTGTCCTCCCAGTGCATCATATGAAACAGTATATGTCCTTCTGCTTTCTTCATGGCCTTCGTGACCTTTATCCTCCTTCTCCTTAGATTCCTCTGTTCCTTTAGAGCCTTCTGTCTCTTTAGACCCTTCTGTTTCTTTGGATTCTCCTATCTCTTTGGATTCTTCTGTCTCTTCTGACTCTTTAGGTGTTTGCGTTAATTTTGAGTAGAAATAGTATCTTTCCTCTTTATCGAAAACACTATCACGGCTAAAGGTCTCATCTGAATTGTAGCTTGCTGTCCAGCCTTCAAATTTATAACCGGTCAAAGCAGGCTCAGTTACTTTGTCAAAGGCTTCTCCAAAAGTACTTCCCAATGCTACCGTCAAGGTCTGTAATGACGGTGTGCCTGTTGAAGAAAAGAAATAGAGATTTACCTGCTTTTGACTCCACTTAGCATAAAAATCCGTATCTTTTCTAATTGTTGTACCAAGTATATAAGATTCGCTCTCTCCTTCTCTCCAGCCAACGAAAGTAAATCCATATCTTTCAGGCTTTGGTAATTCGTAATATGTGCCTTCAACAACCTTGATTTCCTCAGTCTTTTCATCGTAATCATAGTGCAAGGTGATCGTACAATTACTCTGAGTGAATTTAGCATAGAAATTGTATGAATCTATACTATCAATGACTGTATTGCGGGACAGCACATTTTCATTATCATTAATTGCTGTGTCAGTCCATCCTTCAAACTTATAGCCTGCCTTGGAAGGTTTTGTGACCCTGTCAAAAGCTTCTCCAAAGGTACTTCCAAAATTCACGCTAATTGACTGATATGATGGCGTTCCTATTGTAGAATTAAAATGGAGGTAAACCTTTTTAGGACTCCATACTGCATAAAAATCTGTATCCTTATAAATCCTTATACCTGATGTATAAGAAGATCCGGTATCCCCATCTCTTCTCCAACCAACGAAACTGTATCCATATCTTTCAGGCTTGGGCAATGTGTAATATGTGCCTTCACCAAACGCAATATTTTCAGTCTTATCATCATAATTGTAGCGCAGGGTCACTACACATGTTTTTTTCCAGATTGCATACAAAGTCGTATCACCGGTTACTTTATAACTTGTGAGACCACTTGTTGCATCTTTTGAAGTATTCCAACCGGTAAAGCTATATCCACTTTTTGAAGGCTTTTCATGGGTTCCCAAGGTAATGTAGGTATCATACTCTGAATTCTGCTTATCGGAGGTTTGACCATTTTTATAGGCTCCTCCATTGGCGTCATAGGTTACGGTATATGTATTCTTTTTCCAATGTGCATAAAAATACAAAGGTTTTGTTGAATCTATGACTGTATCAGGAGAAATAGCTTCATCAGAATCAAAGCTTTTATACCATCCGACTAACGTATGCCCCGCTTTAGTATAATCGGAAGCCAGCCTCATAGCATCGCCATAGGTTTTTCCAAAATTTGTACTTCTAACAGTTTTGCTTCCATCATCTTTATAAAAATATGCACTTACCTCAACAGGCTTCCACTGGGCATAAATATCCAGATTCGCACTTACAACTGTATTTTTATCAACTACACTTCCTCCACTTATTGAATTTGTCCAACCGCTTAAGTCGTAGCCATATCTGTAAAGAGTCGGAAGCTCCCCGATTGTACTTCCTTTAGCAATCTTCTTTATCTCTGTCTTATTATCATAATTATAATGTAGGGTAACTGTACGTAAATCTGACTGATCCGTTACAGCATCCTCTACATTATCTCCACCATTCCAGTGAGCATAAACAGTTATATCAGAATTAATAATTGTATTAGCTGTTACAACTGTTCCTCCGTCCTTTTCCGTATACCAGTTATTAAAGGAACATCTACTTAATGACATATTCTTAGGCATTTCGACAATTTTGCCCTCGTAAGTATAAGTGTATCTGTAAGGAAGATAATAATATGCACCTTTCTTAACCCCATCAAAATCTACTCTGTAGGCCTTTTTAATATTATTGTATGAATACCTGGTTCCATTAGCCAAAGGAGGATTAAGATATCCCATATGTTTACTATTCCTCAGATGTTTGGAAAGAGCATTATTAAATCCCGGAATGGAATAGTTATAGTGTGCAAAAGTATCTGTAGTACAATTAAAGTACTGGTGCGTCAGCAGGTAATTATATGGGTAACTATTATTATAATTACCATCATCCCATGTTGTATCAACTTCATAATAATCGCTGCCAAGTTTAACAACATTCCAGGCATGTCCTTCACCGGAACCAGTAACTCCAGAAACAACGTGAGTCTCTATTCCGGCTTTGTCCATAAGCATTTTAAATGCTGTGGCGTATCCCTGGCACACAGGCAGTTTTTCAACAAGTGCACCATACGCGGTATATTTTAGATATTTATTTGTTTCATCATAGTTATATTCAACAGCATCAATAAGGGCATCATGAATTGCAAGTTCCTTAGAAGCATCCTCGCCGGAAAGACTTAAACTGTTGTATAAGGAGTTACATGCACGCTTGAGGTCAGACTCCATCTGAGCAACCTGATTACCTGTATAATTTGAACCAGGTGTATTGTACATATAAAAACTATAATGCGACACCCCTCCGGAGTAGGCTGTAACAGTGCTGTATTTTTGCGAAAAAAGTATGGTCTCCAGTTCTTCCGGATGATCATACCATAAAGCGTGAATAATTGTTGACCAGTCTGGTCTTTCAAGGCTTTTTATCCCCGAATAAAAAAGTACTGCATCGCCTGCTTTATCAGTGCTAAATTCGCCAGTGATAGGACTTTTGTTTTGTCTGCAAAGTTCGAGTATTCCATCGTAATAAATCTTATCAATTTCAGTAAGCTGTTTATAATAAAAGCTGTTATTATCTGAGCTTCCTGAATATACTGGTTTCAATTCGAAACCGGCATTCATCAATTCATCAAATTCTTCTTCAGAAATCTCTATCTCATCCACCTGAGGCTCTTTAACAACAGGCATATCCCCTGCAGGCAGAGACTCGATATAATTTTCCAGTGAAATCTCATCGATAGAATCATCTATAGAAGCTGTATCAAAAGCATTTTCATAAGAAGATGCGCTTACGCTGTAAGACGCAGGCATAAACAAAGCACAGCATGCAGCCACTAAAAATGCACGACAAAGACCGGTTTTCATTTTAAATAACTACCTCTCATAAATAAATCATAATCTAAACACCATTTTCAACAGTATCACTTTATATGATTTTATACAAGTCTTATTTAACATTCCTTGAAAAATTTGCTAGACATAGTGTTTTTGCGCTATACTTGTTGCTAACATATTTGTGAATAAGATTTTTGATTGCACTGTATGTATGAAATAAGAGTTTTGATTTGGGGATTTAATAATGAAGTATTTTCTTTTATATATAAAACAAACGCTTAGATTTGTATTAAAGCCGCTGTCATTTGTACCGGCAGTCGTAATGATGATAGTGATTTTCAACTTTTCAGATCAGACTGCAGATAACAGCTCGGCTCTTAGCTATAAAGTGGGCGTTGAGGTGCTGACAGTTACAAATGATGTGCTGGATAAGGGCTGGTCCCTCACAAGGATCAGACAGATGAGTGAAGAATATCAGCATTATATAAGGAAAGCCGCTCACTTTACGGAGTACCTGATATTGGCAATAACGGTAGCTTTTCCGCTTTATGTGTACGGACTACGCGGCATTCCTCTTGTAATTGTGGCAGGGATGATATGCGCTGGTTATGCCTGTCTTGATGAATATCACCAGAGCTTCATTGATGGCAGATCACCATCCAAAAAGGACGTCGTGATCGACAGCTGCGGGGCGCTTGTCGGAATAATAATAACAAGAATAGTCAGCTGGACCGGAATGATGACCATCTTCCATCCTCTGATGTATAAAGAAAGGGAAAGACATTGAGATCTGTCTTTCCCCTTTTGGTTGTATTCTTATTTACATGTTTGGTGTGCCAAATACATATCGGTATATAGATAACGACATGTGAAATTACCTGACCGTTATAATTGCAATCCCGTGAGCCGGAAGTGTTAAGTTATCTCCTTCTAAAGCGGCTGTTTCCTCTCCTGTAAGTAAGAGGCCTGAAAGAGTCCTGAACCCGTCTGTTCTCTCATCTAAAGAGAGGTCTTCTGTCACCGTCTCATTTGAATTATTCAATGCGATTAGTATTTTATCATCAGCTTCCTTCATGCATACACCAAAATCATCAGTGGAAAGCTTATCGAGTATTGTTATTTGACCGCGGGCGATTTCAGGGAACATATTCCTTAGTCTGACTGCATTTCTATAGTAGTTATAGATAGAATAGGGATCTTTTTCCTGATCTTCTAAACTGCCGTTAGTCATCTCGATTTTTTCCATATCAGAAGGTCCCTTGCACATTCCATCTGCTGTCTGGTCCATAGTCCACTGCATAGGAGCTCGCTTATTCTCATCTTTTCCTGAGCCCTTCATACCAATCTCTTCGCCGTAGTAGATAAAGGCATTACCATTCATCATGAGGTTCAGAGCACCGGCAAGCTTAATCGAATCCGATGCGCCTTTTCCCACATAGTAGCCTGCACTTCTGGCCATATCGTGATTTGTATAGAAAGGTGCGTTGACGTAGGTCTCACTTATTCCTGAATAGAGCTCATCTTCTTTTACAAGCTCTTCAAAGAATTTGGCGGGAGCCATCTTGCCCTTGGCGCATTTCACAATCTTGCCTTCGCTTCCTGAGAAATCAAAGTCAAAGAGTGAATCAATTCCGCTTCCATAATACTGGGAATACTCAGAGGAGTTGGCCCAGGCTTCGCCTACTATGTAAGCATCAGGATTCTCAGCATAAACAGCGTCACAGAATACTTTGAGCTCGTCTGTGCTTTTACCTGTGTTATCTGTGGTATAAGAAGTAACCGCATCCATTCTGAAGCCATCGCAGCCAAGGTCAAGCCAGAACTTAGCGATATCAGCAAATTCCTTCTGAACAGCTTCGTTATCAAGATTAAGATCAGGCATTTCTGACCAGAACCTGGATTCATAGAACCATTCTGTTCCGCTTACCCTTGTATAACCGGTCTGCTCTTCTTTGGAGAAATTGTAGTAGTCATAGTAAGGACACTGTGCAGAATCAGGCTCAGCTCCCTCCGGCAGGTCCTTCAGATAAGCTACTGCCTCTTTAAACCAGGGATGCTGGGATGAAGTGTGATTCATAACCATGTCGTTGATGACTTTTATTCCGCGGCTGTGGGCTTCCTCGAGGAGTTTTTTGTAGTCGTCGATCGTGCCATACTGTGGGTCGATATCACAGTAATCTGTCACGTCATATTTATGATAAGTAGGTGATGGACAAACCGGCATCAGCCAGATCATGTTGCATCCAAGGTCTGTATCTGTTGCATCATCTCCGTCATTCACATAGTCCAGCTTGTCTATTACCCCCTGAATATCCCCAATACCATCACCATCGCTGTCATAGAAAGAGTATACGAAGATCTCATAGGTGGTACGGTATTTGTCATCTATTACGTTGAGGGGGTGCTGGGAGTTTATCTCATCCATTTGGGAAATGGCTGCTGCCCGGTCCGGTTCTGATGCCTTCCGGCTATCTATTGCCTGTTCTGACGTCTCAGTTGTCTCCTGACTATCAGCTTCGGTTGTTTCCTGACTGTCAGCTTTGGTTGCCTCCTGATTGTCAGCTTCGGCTATTTCCTGACTGTCAGCTTCGGTTGTCTCCTGATTGTCAGCTTCAGTTGTCTCCTGATTTTCCGGTGCTGCCTGGTCTGCTTCTGTTGCTACTGACTTATCTGTATTATCAGGTCCACTTTTCCCTGCGCAACCTGTAGCTGTTGCTATTATTAAAGCCATTGCGGCTGCCCCTGCCGCAAATTGATTTTTCCTGAACATTTCCATATCCTCCTTTTGTTCCCTGCCTTACTTACGGGGATAGATAGTGTTTCTCTGCTCCATCCACGTTATCTAAGCCATTTTTCCGCTCTTTCCTACGGGGATGAATAGCGTTTTTCTGTTCCATCCCCGTTATCTAAGCCATTTTTTCGCTCTTTCCTACGGGGATGAATAGTGTTTCCCTATTTCATCCACGTTATCTAAACCATTTTTCCGCTCTTTCCTACGGGGATGAATAGCGTTTTTCTGTTCCATCCACGTTATCTAAGCCATTTTTCCGCTCTTTCCTACGGGGATAAATAGTGTTTCCATATTTCATCCACGTAATCTGGTCCACATTTTCTGCTTCTCTTACGGGGACAAATAGCATTTACCACTTCATCCACGTAATACATCCTAAATGCAGTTGACAATTATCCAATTGTAATAAAACTGAACAGTTCTCGCGCAGAGAAATTTCCTATTTTCCTCAAAATAGAGGCGCGGAATTCCCTTTAATACTCTCCTGAACCGTTTTCAAGCAGAGAAATTGCTTGTTTTTCCCAAAATAGTGGCGTGAAAACCCTTTTGAGCAATCTCATTACCTGTGTCTGCGCAGAGAAATCTACTATTTTTCTCAAAATAGTGGCGCAGCCACCTCTTGCCCTCTCTGGTACCAAACGTACCGAATTCGTCATACCCGATGCGCTGGTCAGTTCGCATATTCTTTCCTTGGTGATTATTCTAATTATTTCGAACTTTCCATTTAAAAATATTATCACACATTAACCTCAATACATAGCAAAAAACGTTTTCCATAAAACACTATCGCAGAAAACACCCGTACAAATCAGGGATAGAGCAAGCTCCATCAACCATATATCCCACAACTGTCTAGTACACATTAGAATTGTCCACTCACTTTTGCTCCTTACTATGGAGCGCGGAATAATATATAATAGAAAGCAAAATATCATTTATCAATAACCATGCACTACTCGTTAATAGCCACGAACTATTCAACAATAACCACGCACTACTCGTTGATAGCCACGAACTATTCAACAATAACCATGCACAATTCGTTAGATTCATAAATATTATGGGGGAAAATAATTATGCCAATTCTAGGTGCTTTCATGGTTCCACATCCACCAATCATGCTTCCTGAAGTCGGAAACGGCGAGGAGAAAAAAATAAGTGCTACAACTGCTGCATATGAAAAAGTAGCTGACGAAATCGCTGAGCTTAAGCCTGAGACAATCATCATCTCAAGCCCGCACAGCGTGATGTATGCTGACTATTTTCATATTTCACCCGGTGAGTCTGCTTACGGAGATATGTCCAGATTCCAGGCAGGGGAAGTATCTTTTGATGCAGAATATGACACTGAGCTTGTGGATGCGATATGCAGAATAGCTGAGGATGGCGGTCCTGATGCACTAAGCCATAATAGATCAGCTGAGGATGGCGATCCTGATGTGACAGGGCAAAACGCTACCAATGCAGATGATGAAAATGGCAATGCTTCGTCAAAATCAAAAAGAGAAGGTCACGGTGGCACTGCGCCATCTGAATTCCCGGCAGGCACCATGGGCGAGCGCGATCCGAATCTCGATCACGGAACCCTGATTCCTCTATATTATATTTGCAAAAAATACCAGGATTTTAAAATCATAAGAATCGGTCTCTCCGGTCTGCCACTGGCTCTCCACTATCAGATGGGTCAGATCATTCAGCAGGCAATAAAGGAAACCGGAAGAAAAGTTGTCTATATCGCAAGCGGCGATCTGTCCCACAAAATGAAAGAAGACGGCCCTTACGGCTTTGCTAAGGAAGGTCCTGAATATGATGAGCGAATCATGGATGTTTGCGGAAGCGGCGACTTTAAAAAGCTCTTTGAATTCGATGATGATTTCTGCTCAAAGGCTGCTGAGTGCGGCCACCGCTCCTTTGTGATGATGGCAGGGGCTCTGGATGGTCTGTCTGTAAAAGCAGAAAAGCTCTCGCATGAAGCAACCTTCGGTGTTGGTTATGGAATATGCCGCTTTGAAGTTGGCGGCCTTGATGAGAGCAGACACTTCCTGGATATATGGAGAAAAGAAAAGCTTGAAGAACTTCAAAAAAGACAGGCAACCTCTGACCCTTATGTTAAGCTTGCCCGCTACTCTCTAGAGAGCTATGTAACTGGTGGTAAGACAATTCACAAAAAAGACCTCACAGGTGATGAATGGAAGGATCTCCCTGATGAGCTTTTTAATACCAAAGCAGGAGCCTTTGTTTCTATTCATAAAAACGGAGCTCTGCGTGGATGTATCGGAACTATAAGTGCGACCTGCGACTGTGTCGCTGAGGAAATTCTCCAAAATGCCATAAGTGCAGGTACAGCTGATCCAAGATTCAACATGATAACCGCCGATGAGCTTCCCTGGCTTGAGATAAATGTAGATGTAATGGGCATTCCTGAACCAATCTCATCCACCGACCTTTTGGATGTAAAAAAATACGGCGTTATCGTTACCAGCGGAACAAAGCGGGGTCTTCTCCTTCCCAATCTTGACGGCGTTGACAGCGTAAATCAGCAGATTAACATAGCTTGTCAAAAAGCAGGAATTCCCGCAGGAGAAGAAATCTATCTGGAGCGTTTTGAAGTTGTAAGACATATTTGATTATTGAAAAATCTATCTTGAACGCTTCGAGGATGTACATCGCCTCTGATAAATCCGATTTTTTTTAATGTACAATCGATATTATTACAAGGAGCTGCCATGCCGGTTTGTGAAGTATGTCATCATCACTGCAATCTAAATGAAGGAAATCTTGGGCTGTGCCGTGCAAGGATTTGCAAGGAGGGCGAAATTGTGTGCGCCAATTATGGCTATATCACTTCTATTGCTCTTGATCCAATAGAGAAAAAGCCCCTGAACAGATTCCATCCCGGCTCCAATATCATGTCAGTTGGAAGCTATGGCTGCAACCTTCGCTGCCCATTTTGCCAGAATCACAGCATCTCTTATGGGTATGAGATGACATCTCCGGTGAATAGAATTCTTGATGGTGAAGATAAAAACTCAAGTTCAAATGATGCAGACAAGCACATAAGCGAAAACAGCGAGAATTTTATTCCCCGCCCCGACATTCCCTTACGATATGGCACGCCTTCTGAGCTTGTTTCCCTTGCGCTCTCCTGTACAGACTCAGGGAATATCGGCATTGCTTTTACCTATAATGAGCCACTTGTGGGCTATGAATTTGTGAGAGATACTGCGAAGCTTGCCCACGAATCCGGGCTTTTGAACGTCCTCGTGTCCAACGGCGATGCATCACAAACGGTATGCGATGAACTGCTGCCTCATATCGATGCCATGAACATTGACCTCAAGGGCTTTACAGATGATTACTATGAAAAAATATTAAAGGGTAACAGGCAGATGGTTATGGACTTCATAGAGATGTCCGCACCTGCATGTCACCTTGAACTTACAACTCTTATTGTGCCTAGTTTTAACGATACTGATGAAGAAATCGATAAGCTCTCATCCTGGATCAGCGAACTTAACTCAGGAAAAGGAGTAGAGATTCCTCTCCATATCAGCAGATTTTTCCCGCGCTTTAATCTGACTGACAGAGATGCCACGGATGTTGACCTGATCTACCATCTCGCTGATGTCGCCGGAAAAAATCTGAAGTATGTCTATACAGGAAATTGTTGAGATATTCTCTGAGACTTCTCAAAGCGCGCCAGCATTTGTGGCAGAAGGCAGTTTTACATCACTCCCGCAGGCGCAGACATAGATCAGCCCTGTCACCAGAAACATCCCCAAAAATCTTTTTAGTCTAAACTTCTTCATGCCGCTGCCTCCCTTCAATTTGCCTACAATCATGCCACAGCTCCTCTAAATTTACCTGCCATCATGGAACAGAAAAATGCCAAAACATCGATAGCTACAATGGTTGAACCAACAGGAGTGCCAGCGAGGATTGAAATCATAATTCCCACAAATGCGCATACCACAGAGATAATTGCAGAGCAAATCGTCACTTTGAAAAAACTCCGGTAAATGCTCATGGCTGATAAGGCAGGAAAGATTACCAGTGCTGATATCAAAAGCGATCCCACAAGGTTCATGGCAAGCACAATGATAACCGCGATCATAACAGCGATCACCGTATTATATTTTCCTGCGGCCGTTCCGGTAGCTGTTGCAAAACTCTCATCAAAGGTCACGGCAAAAATCTTGTTGTATAAAAGAACAAAAGCTCCAATCACAACGACAGACAAAACAGCGCAGACCACAACTTCGCCAAGTGTCAGAGTGAGTATCGATGTGGAGCCAAAAAGTGTGCTGCACACATCTCCCGTCAGATTCGATGATGTGGAAAAAATGTTCATAAGAAGATAGCCAAAAGCCAGTGCTCCCACAGAAATCATGGCAATAGCGGCATCACCCTTAATCTTTGCATTCTGCCCGGTTCGTAAAAGAAGCACAGCGCAGACTACTGTCACAGGTAAAATCAGCGCCATCTGGTTCGCCATCTTAAGTACGCTGGCTATAGCCATGGCCCCGAATGCCACATGGGATAAGCCGTCCCCAATATATGAAAATCTTTTTAGCACCAGCGTCACCCCAAGGAGAGATGATGACAGCGCAATCAGTATTCCCACGATAATCGCATATCTCACAAAGGGATATTGCAGATAAAAGAAAATCTTATCAAGCATAGCTTTTCACCTCTCTAAATGCTGGTTCTGTCTGACTAAGCCCTGTTCCCAGCTCAATTCCGGAAGCAGGAAAACCTTTATCACTCTTTAAATACTCAGCCTTAGTTCCAAAGAAAACTTCTTTCCCGATATGCAGAATATGAGTCGAGTACTCCAGTGCTGCACCTATGTCATGGGATATCATTATAACTGTGATTCCTGAGTCATTTAGTTCTTTTATTGTTTCGTACATCTGCTGTGTCACCACAGGGTCAAGGCCCGCCACCGGCTCATCAAGAAGCAGCAGCTTTTTGGTGGCACATAAAGCTCTTGCAATCTACATCTGTATTGTCCATAAAACTAGCGAACTTTTCTTGTACCACCGTCACGTCATCAATGCCTCTAAAATATAGCTTCAATATATTTGCCATTTGAATATTGCTATCAAGAATGAATATCTTCATATAGTTCAAACCATATATGATTTAACAATAAATCTGCGTTCTCTGTAACAAAAAACTGCGTTTTACTTAACCTCTGCAATACCTGTAGCTATGATTGTCACACTGCATACATTCTGAATAGAATCGTCATATCTATAACCAAAAATAAGGTTTACGTCATCACCCGTCTTTTGCATAACATAATTAGCCGCATCTGCAACATCCCAAAGTGATATATCACCTGTAATACTAAATATTAGGTCCGTAGCTCCGTCTATACTTGTTTCGAGAAGCGGACTGCTTATTGCCATTTGAGTCGCCTCAATAGCCTTACCCTCTCCATGAGCAGTACCAGTCCCCATATGTCCCACACCTTTGTCAGTCATAATCGTCTTTAGATCAGCAAAGTCATGATTTATATCAGCCGTAACACTGATAAGGTCAGTTATTCCCTGGACTGTTTGTCTAAGCACTTCATCTGCTTTTTTCAGAGCATCTGGGAAAGACGTTCTTTTTTCCACTATTTTTAGCAGTTTATCATTAGGGATAACTATGAGAGTATCTACGTTCTTTTTAAGTTCATCTATGCCCGTAATGGCATTTTTCCCTCTGATTTTACCTTCGAATGAAAATGGCTTAGTTACAATTCCTATGGTAAGTATTCCCATACTTTTAGCGATTTCAGCAACAACAGGTGCGGCCCCTGTTCCAGTTCCGCCTCCCATACCGCATGTGACAATAACCATATCAGCACCCTTTAGGGCATCTTTTATTTCCCGTGCATTTTCTTTTGCTGCCTCCCGCCCCACGTCGGGTAACGCACCGGCTCCAAGACCCTTCGTTAAATTCTTTCCGATTTGGACCTGCGGAGTTTTCAAACAATGCAAAGCCTTAATATCAGTATTTATTCCCAATAATTCTATATCCTGGACTTTGTCGTCTATCATTCTGGTAACTGCGTTATTTCCAGCCCCGCCTACACCTACTACGATAATCCTAGCTTTCACTTTTTTCTTATCCGTTATCTGTATTGCAAAATCCATTTCCATCACCTCATTTACTTAATCTTCATGATTTTTTCTTGTTTTTAATGATATCAAAGGCAATGTGCATTATTTTGTACACAAAATCAAATATCATTTACTTAAAAAATAAGAAATCCGCGAGGGAAAAATGATTGTTACAAAGATTAATTCTATAGTTGAAGTTCATGGAAAAGCTGCATCAGATCCTTACCAGCCTATTTACGTAGTAAAAAATTAACTAGGTTTATTAGGAATAGAAGATTCTAGCGGAGCAGCACTGCTTAAAAACGAGTATGATTCTATAGCGCCACTTGGTAGTGGTATGTGGATGATAAGTAAAAAAGACAAATGGGGACTTGTTGTATTAGGGGATGAAGATCTTATTACAGCCAGAGAAAACCTTTTTCTATATCAAGTAAACCAGCTTAGTAGAGAGCTTGATATGTCTGGCCAAAGCCTATACTTTTTTGCCTATGATGATACTATTAGAGCATATAAATCGTACATTTCTTTGCACAAAATAAAAAGCCGCTAGTATTTTTGCGGCTTTTTCAAGCATTCTCAGTATATCTGCATTCCGGATACCCACTACATCCCCAAAATTCTCCATACTTACCGTTACGATGCTGAAGTATATTCCCACATTTAGGGCATCTCTTAACGGCCTCCATCTTCTGAGGAAGTATCTCTCCCATTCTTTCATACACTGCCTGATTCATCCTGCAGTCATTCAATGCTCTATGGGCGCCTTCCGTTGATATACCATAGAACATAGCTATATCTGCCAGAGCATGATGTGACAGCTCTGGCAAACACAACCTCGCCATCTTTAAAGTATCAACATAATCGTTACTCGGAATTCTTCCAAAATAACTATCGCAGTCACGATAAATGAACTTAAGATCAAAAGCGTGGATATTATGTCCTACCAGCACCATGTCGCCAATGAATTCCAAAAAATCCGGCAATACTTTCTCAAAGACAGGTTCATCCTTAACCATTTCATTTGTAATTCCATTTACACGTGTCGCATAATATGGAATTGGACATTCCGGATTGACCAGCGTTGTAAACTCATCGGTCATCTGGTTATCTATCACTTTTATAGCAGAAATCTCCACTACCTTATCTTTATTACAGGAAATACCCGTAGTTTCTAGATCAAACACTACATAATCCCGCACATATTCCATTGTATGATGCCCCTTATTGGTCCCAAGCATCCTGAATCTACCTTTCTATTTTTTTCTGTAATTTTCTGCCATTATGCTAATATCTTTCTGTAATTGCTCTCTCAGCGATTCTGGCTTTATAATCTCAGCATATGGTCCATATTGAAGTGCCCAGAACCGTAATGCCTCTGCATTGCATCTTACTCTAACTATAATGAATTCATCAGACTTTTTCACCATACTGAAGTCTATTCCAAACCAGTCAACCAATTCAGACATCATATCAGGCGATGCCTTTATTTCTGCTGAAACGCTCTCTCCACTGAACATATATAGATGTTCCGCCATATGCTTAGGAAGATTAAGCCCTTTTTCAAGTTCTGGAACTTGACTCATTGGCTTGATTCTCTCATCCAGTATCCTCACATCAGTCATTTTATCTATCCTGAAATGAGCAACATTATCATATTTATCATAATTAGCAATGAGATAAAACCTTCCATTATTTGCAACAATCTGATATGGGTTTACTTTATATGGATCCTCTCTTTTGGGATGTAACTTAAAATCTGTTCCCACCTCATTATATGTAAACTCTATTTTTTTCTTCGCGGAAATTGCGTCATTTATGGCATCAAGTGAATACATTGCCTGTTTATTCACTGTACGATTCAATTCCGGAAGATTGCTAACATGCGAAACCTTGGCATTAAAATAGTTGCTCGCAAGATTTCGAATCTTATCTATCAGCCCCTTTGCCTGTTTTGTTGAGATAGATTTTGAGAAAAGAACGCTATCAATTAGTATGCGCAACTCAGACTCATCAAATTCCCTCTCAATAAGACGGTATCCTTTCTCCATTGAGATTTCATATCCCATCTCCTTAAGGGACATAATGTTATTCTTAACGGAACGGCGGTCGCAATCCATACCATAGTTCTTCTCAAGAAGCTTTATGATATCTTGCTGTGTAAGGGCATGCTCTTCATCGGAATACTTCCTTAATATCTCAAGTATGAGCATATTCAGCATTTTTTTATTGCCAGTTGCGTACATATTTTACCTCTTAGAAAATATCTATACGTCCATAATATATTTCTTTTCCAATGCTTTAATAAGCGTCTCTGCCTGTAATTTATCCAAAAATGGTGTTTTTATTGTTGATGCCCAATAAAAATTCTTATCTAATGCCACTTTTATCTCAGAGGGGCTCAAAGCTTTTAAACTCTCTATGTCACCAGAAAATGATTTGGGTATAATCATTTCCACATTGTGATAACGTTCATCATTAACATCTGTCGGAGTATCAGAAGAAATCCTACCTATGGCAATTATTCCTCTCCCCTTTGAATAGAATAATGCATAGTCTCCTTTTGAAAAACTGCTTATATACCTTTTCGCATCCCCATATGCTGAAATTTTACTTTGTGAAAGCATTTCATACTCATTTGTATCAGAGTACGATTGATTAGTATCAAGCATTATACCCTTGCACTCTGCTTGAGGCAGTTTTGCATTTTCTACGTCAGTTAAAAACTTGACCCAGTATAATACGTTCTCCGGAATTATATGTGACTTATCCGGATCAATAGCAAACTGGAATATTGTTGAGGAATCAACTGATATAATATTTAAGTATTTCCCATCATTTATAATCTTCCCTTCTGTTGTTAACAGATATATTTCTCCTTTTAAATTACAGTAATCATCTGCATTTAAATCTACATTTCCTTTTTTTACCTGAATATATATATGTTTTCGACTTGTATCAGAAGGATCTACAAGAACACATTCGTACTTCGGAGTTGCTATTTTATTAGTTGAAGGGATGCATACATACCCCTTCGTATCATAAAGCCAAAGTGCAAGCAAATCCTCAACATCCTCAGGCTGAAGTAATGAGTAAAAGTATTCCTCTGTTAATGACAAATCCGGGTTGGGATACCTAAAAGGATCTCCTGATTTAGAATAAAGCTTATTTAATAGTAATTGGCTATATGCTTCTACTCCGGATTTTTTTATCCTCTGTAATGTTGATCCCATAATAAAAGCTGTTGACACCGCACCTGGGACAGATTCCTCATCTGCCATATCTGTAGCTTCATACCAGTCTATGTTAATCCGCTGGTTAGCAGCATCTATATCAATCGCATTTTGATTAAATATCCATTTACTATCAGCTTTAACACGCCCTAAATAGTATTTTCCCTCGTTACTAGAGCGCATCCAAATGATATCATTCTCCTTCACTTCATAATAAAATCTTTCAACACTTGAATAATTCTTATATATTGCCTCCGCGAGCTTGTCATAATCATCAAAAGTTTTTATTGAAATTCTATCATTCTCCGGAATATCATCTAAGCTCCAACCCATTGCCGCCACATGATTTTTTAAACAATAGTCAGCTATATTAGCACCGCCAGTATTTACCTGCAATCTCCATACTGTCATAGTTGTCACCTCCATAGTAGAACATCCCTGTTACTCATGGATAAATTATATTATGTCTCATAATTTTATTTCCCATATTTGCGATTATTTAAGAGTAATTTTATATCTCTATATGTCAGAGTTTTCTTCGCCAATAACCCTTTTGTAAGCTCATCTAGGAGGTCTCTATTATCAGCAATTATCTCTTTTGCTCGTTGATAATATCTAGACATCTCTTGTGATATATTCCTATCCCTCTTTACTTGCTGATATTCTGACGGCCTATTTATTTCCGTAGTATCAAAACCGTAAGCGCATAATCCATCAACAAATTCAGAAACAAGAATACCTGCTTCATATATATCATTTTTACATCCCATATCAACTGTGCCAAAGACCATCTCAGTCGCAGCCTTGCCTCCCAGTTTTCTGATAACTTCATGTTCCTGCGCTTTTTTAGAAATCTTATAGTCTTCTGGCCTTCGTATCACAGTAACTCCTTCATTATCACCAGAATAGTGGCAAACTGATACCAAGCTTACTGATCCTGGATCCAACACCTCTGAAATAACAGCGTGTCCAGCTTCATGAACTGCAATATGCTTTAAATATTTCTTATCGTTCGTATCCACAGATTCAGGAGCATCAAATATCATTCTCATGCAAGCCTTTATAATATCTTTCTGTTCAACTTTTTCTCTCTTATCAAATCCAGCATAAATACCAGCCTCGTTAATCACAGCCTCTAATTCCGCACAAGAATGACCTTCCATAAGTCTTACTATCTCATCAACATCAACATCTCTTATCAACTGTTTCTGACTAAGGAAGTACCCTATAATTTTCTTTGCATCTTCACCCTCTGGACATTTCATTTCAATTACTTTGTCAAAACGCCCTGCTCTGATAAGTGAATCAGGCATGCAATATCTATCATTTACTGTTGCAAGCACAAAAACATCATATCCTTTACATTCATCAATACATGCTTGTACAGCCACATATTCTTCTGCATCTCTATGGTTCAAGTCTTCGTTAGCGAACTTATCCATATCATCTAAGAAAACTATCGCTCGTGGTTCTTTTTTTGCTTTATCGAATGTATTACGAATTTCGTTTACAAAATCTCCATCCGGTTTATCCTTCCTTATAATAAAAGATTCACATCCGCTCTCCTCAATAAAGCTTTTTGCCATCATTGTCTTCCCAATACCCGGATCTCCATATAAAAGAATTCCTCTTGGCATGGAAACTCCAAGTTTCTTATATCTGTCCAAGTCCCTTAAAACATCACAAAACCTGATTAGTTCAACTTTAATATCTGCGTAGCCAATAATTTTATCAAATGCACTCATTCTTTACCTCCACCTTTGTAAACAGTCACTTTAAAATTCACATGACTCATTTCTTTATTGTTACCTTGGTCTCCTACAGCTCCTTGAGTGAAAAACTAAAACCCAACTGAAATATCGCCCAATTACATAAAGTCATTTTTAGAGCCAAATAACATACTTTTTTGGGGTGTTCCAAACTAAAAAAAGTGTTATAATTCCATCATCCGAATGCAGCATGTAATTATATAAGCACGGCAAACAGACGACTCGGTACTTCTTATGCAGAAGTAAACACGACCCGTCTTTTACATAGCTATTAGGTCGATTACTATCTGCATTCAAAATCTGGTTTTACCTGTTAATTGTAAACAGGTCAGGCATCAAATGGACTTCATCTGGCGGGATGAGGTCCATTTTTAATAAATTAAACAATGCCCACATATCTTCATCTTCTTCGTTTATCAATTCATACGGGGATTTGTTTCCTAATCCTGGTCTTCGTGTGCTATTTATATGATTCATGAGCAATGTCATATCTTCCTGCGTATACGGATTAAGGCTCTTCCCTCTTGGGATCACATACCGGATAAACTCATGGTTTTTCTCAATATGCGGTTTCTGCCATGATGCCATCGGATCACAATAAAATACATCTGTCCTTCTTAAGAGGTCTTCTGTTAATTCCAGATCTCCCGGTCTCTTGAATTCACTTCCGTTATCTGTAAGTATCACAGGAAACAATCTCATAAAACGTTCAAGACCAAGTCCCCTTTCAAGGAAATCAAATACTCTCTTTACAGACTCTGCTTTTCCATCAGGCATAAGAAACATAAGCATGATGGAATTATCCTGAAAGATCATGGTCAAAAGCCTCTTTCCACGTTCCCTGACACCTTTAACTGTATCCATCTCTACCACACTTAATCCGGAGTATTGCATAAAGGATTCATAATCTTCGTATGTTCGGCCTTCTCGATATGCCTGATCCGCAAAACCTTTTGCATAACCTTTTGCATTTTTCCTTCGTTGCTTATAGCTTGTTTTCCTGCGGAGATCTATGTTCCTTATTGTCAGTTCCCCTGCATCTATATAGTTATACAGACTTCTAAGTGACATGGGCATTTCTGCTTCATGTTCAGCATAAATATGTGTTAATGGCTGTCCTTTTTTTACAAGTCTTGTTACCAGTTCATCTACAAATGCCTTCTGCTCATCTGTCAATCTGATTCCCTGACGACTCTCTGATCGTCTACGACTAACAGCTGCATCAGCATAAGGTGCTGAATAAACATACTTATCTTTTATGCATAGCTTTCTGTTTTTGCAGGTGTTGCATACATATGGAGGCTTATCCGGTTTATGACAAGCAACTGATATATACCGCTCACATACCTTTGTACAATCAACACCTCTACAAAACTTGCATTTATAGTTACAGGCTCCTTTAGAGACTCCGCAAAGATTTGTGTCCTTGCATTGTCTTACAAACTTGCAATCCTTGCCAGCAAAGTAGGTCCCTTTTATATAAGTTCTGTTTTCAAGCACCTCATGTGCGACAGTTGAAGGATGTCTGCCTATTGTTCTGGCAATCCTTTTGAATGATTCCCCTCGACATAGTCCTGTTTCAATAGCAACCCTATCTGTCAGATCCATCTGACCATTTCTACTGTAATAATTCATATCTGCTCCTATCCGCAGATAATAATCGACTTATGAAATATATCAGAGGCCATTGCAACAGTAAACTAGACTTTTTTGGCGATTTTCAGTTGTCAAAGTACAGGTTTAATTTTTCAATCTAGGGTCTCCTACAGCTATACAATACCTGGCTTGATGTTCATTTTTTTGTACATAAAAAAGGCTCCAGCAATTTCTGCCAGAACCTTTGCTTGCGTTATCTTAATGCTTTGTTCCTTAGTGAATTAAGAATAGAAAGTGAAAACTGCTTATTGAAAACACCTGCAATTATGTCCTCAATATCGTCCTCATTCTGAGCCACTTTTTCAAGAATGGTATCCACTCTTCATCAATACAAATCGGCAGCCCATAGGGACTGCCGATAATAATACATTTACGCCGCTATATTCATCAATTATCGAAAGACAAAATCTCTAATAATTCCAAAGCACTCCCTGACCATGTTGTTAGGAATATACTGGGGCTGCATGTAGGCTGCGATGCCGCAAACATCTGCATCTGTGAGCTTTCTTGCAATGTGGACTCCCCTGAAAACATGGAAACCGTTGGTTACGATGCCGATTTTTAAACCACTTATATTATCTTCACCAATAATCGCAAATGCATTTTCTATGTTCTGCCCGGTGGTCGTGGAATCCGTTTCAGCTATAATCCTACTCTCATCTACTCCAAGAGAAATCAGGTAATCTTTTCCTCCCTGACCCTCGGAAATGCTCTCGTTACTGCCCTTGGCCCCTGTGGTGATGCAGATGGTTCCGGGATTCTCCTCAAGATACTCCGCTGCCTTCTGAAGTCTGTATCTGTAGATTACGCTTGGGCCATGGTCACGCATCTGGGCTCCAAGAACCACTATGTAATCCAGATTTTCCTCACCCTTATCGAAAAAATGAGACAATATGGCAGCTTCGCAGATGATAAACACAGAGAGCGATACGCCAAGCACCGCATAAACAATATATCTAAGGAGTGCCGGAACTCTGCTCCATCTGTTTTTCCCTGCAAAGAAATAGCAGGCAGCAAAAAACGCCGCGCCTGCTACCCAGATGCTGAAAGAAAATGTTCCGCTGTGAACAAGAAAAACCATGACGGAATAAAGCAGACACAGCGCTGATAACATTGCCCATACAATGCGAATCTTTGGTTCAAAGAGGGACTTCATTTATTTGCCCTCCAAATCCGCAACTCTTACGGGCTCGCCGTTTAGAAGGATATATCCCGGCGGAAGCTTGGATGCATCGGTCATGGAAGTATAGTGCCCCTCACTGTGAACATGGGGCATTGAACCTGAAGTATTGAAAATGGACTTGCGATTAAAAGTATCATAAGTCCCTGATTCTCTATGATCATGAGGCATTGCGCCGGAATCATTCCTGGCAGATTTCCTGTTGAAGGTATCGTAGGAACCGGATGCCCTGTGTGAGTGCGGCATTGAAGAAGACTCCCGTCTTCCCGTCTGCGCATAACCGCTTCCCTTAATCTGTCTGCTGCCCTGTGAAGCACTGCCACTCTGCATCGATCTACTTGCCTGGGCTGCTCTTGCGGCCTGCTCCTGTACATTTCGTGAAATCTCAGAAACGCTTTTCCCCCCAAGAGGACCGCCCTTCTGATTAAGCTTCTTCTTCGCTGTTTTACCAAACGCCAGCAATATAAATAACCATATGACTAAGCCAATAAGTTCTTCCATACATCCTCCTGATATATCTGGTTACGCCCCATCTAACGCCCGGGCCGTAATATAAATCGGGCCTTACAATTCTTACATAAACTATACCTAATTATAAGCCATATTCCCTTTAAAATGGCGTAAAATATTAAATTTTTAAGAACAGTTCTTCCATAATCTTGCGCGCACATAGTGATTATTAGATAATGATTATATATTGTTTCTACCGTATGCGATTTAATTGAGGAATAAAGCATGGATAGATACACATTCGATGAAAAAACTCAGACAGCCTACGAGCGGTTGCAGAATTCTATAGCGATTTTCCAGTTTCTGGATGATGGCATTGTTCCCATTGTAATATCTGACGGATATTGTGAAATGTTCGGCTTTAAAAATCAGGAGGAGGCTTATGCTGACCTTAACAAGGACATTTTCATAAATGTTCATCCGGAGGATGCCGCAAAAATCCTTGAAGAATCCAAGCTTGCTGCCAAGACTAATGGAAAATACGAGATTCTGTATCGTGCTTCCGTAAATAATAAACCGGGTCACAAGTTTATCCGTGCTGCAGGAAAATATGTGTATTTGGAGAATGATGTAACCCTGATACACGTATGCTACATGGATGAAGGTGCCGAGGCCAGCCAGAAAATCACTGATCTTCAGGATTCTGTAACCTGGCTTCTAAATAATATGCCCGCCATGTCTTTTTCAAAGGATATAAATACAGGAAAATATCTTGCCTGCAATCAGGCTTTTGCCAATTATGCCCATAAAGAGACACCCGCAGGAGTTGTCGGGCTTACGGATTTTGAGATTTTTGATTCTGATACTGCCAGCCATTTTGTGGAGGATGATCAAAAGGCTTTTAAGATGGATAAGCCTTACATTTTCTATGAGGATGTCCCGGATGCGGCAGGCAATCAGCGAAGGTTCCAGACCACAAAGCTGAAATTCATTGATGAAACAGGAAGAGAGTGTCTCCTTGGTCTTTGCCAGGATGTTACGGATGCCATGATCATCAAGCAGGAATATGCCGAAAAGCTTGCCAAAGAGCACACCAATGCCAATATTGACGCTCTTACAGGTATAAAAAACAGAAGTGCATACCTTGAAGTAGAAAAAGGAATGAACCTGCTGATCAGTGACCACAAGCAAAATGACTTTGCAATTACAATATTTGATGTGAACGACCTGAAAAAAGTCAACGACACTTTAGGGCACAAAGCCGGTGATGAATATATCTGCAGCGCCTGCAAGATAATCTGTGACATATTTAAGCACAGCCCTGTTTTCCGTATTGGCGGCGATGAATTTGTAGCAATATCCGATAATGATGACTATGAGCACATCGATGAGCTTATTGATATTTTCGAAGAAAGGAATTTCAATTCACAGCAATCAGGAGATATTGTAATAGCCTGCGGTATGGAAAAATTCGACAAAGGAAACGACGAAAACGTAGTGTCAGTATTTAACAGAGCTGATGATAAAATGTATGCCCAGAAAAAGAAGCTTAAAGGCGAACAGTAATTTAAACAACAAAAACCTCTTAGCCATTTCGGTTAAGAGGTTTTCTTTAGCAGAGGAAGAGGGATTCGAACCCCCATGAACGGTTTTGGAGACCGCAATACTAGCCGTTGTATGATTCCTCTACATGAGACACTAAGTGTCGTCAACGAATGAAATTATAACACAGCATTTTGTGGAATGTAAATACTTTTTTATAAAAAATTATCACAAAATCCTTTTAGGCATAAAGTCCAGGTAATCCCCGGAAACAAGACTGTATTCCACGCCCTTCACATTGCCAAGAAGGCTGTCATGAAAACGCTCTTTTCCGTGACAGTGGGCATAGATCACCTGCTCAGCGCCGTAGGCCCTTGCCATATAGGTGAATCTGCTCTCCGTCTCCCCAAGCTCTGTGGGCGGATAATGCAGGAACATAATGAATTTCTCAAAGCCGTCTGCTCTTGCCGCTTCAAATGAAGTCTTCAGTCTCTTGGCTTCCCTCTCAATCAGCATATCCGCATGCTGTCTGGTATCAAGGCCCTCGTAGCAGTAGCCCTTGGTTCCGACTATGGCGTAGTCTTCATAGGGATAGTAATTATTCTGCAAAAAACAGAGCCTGTCCTTATACATATCGTTTAGGCGCTGGGTTTTCTTGGCACTCCAGAAATTATCATGGTTGCCGCGAATAAGGATTTTCCTGCCGGGGAGATTCTCTATAAAAAGAAGATCCTGCTCACAGTTTTCAAGCCCCTTCCCCCAGCTGTGATCTCCCACAAGCACAAGGGTGTCCTCATCTGTCATTATTTTGTTGCAGTTCTTTTCTACTTTTCTCTCATGCCCTCTCCAGACCTTACCAAAAATATCCATGGTCTTGTCCGACTGATAAGCAAGGTGAAGATCGCCTAGCGCAAATAAAGCCATACTAATAAACCTTTCCGAAAAATCCAGTCTCTTTAAGAAGTATATCAAAAAATCTCATGTCATGTTCCATTAAAAATCTGATATACTGTTTGAGATATTTTCCGGATTAAAATCGGATGCATTAAGATTTTCACACACAATTACATTAAGGAAAAGACATGAAAAAAACCACTATAAAAACACTTTTACTTATGGCATGCACCGCTATCACGCTATCACTTCCTATAAATGCTCTCGCAGAGGAAACCACTGAAGCTTCCGCCGACCTTCAAGGCACTACCGAAACCGCAAACGACAGCGAAGGCCTCCCCGATGCCTCCGAAATCCACGGCATCTATGTAAGCGCCTTTGTGGCAGGCACAAAAAGCATGATGGACGAGATCGTAACAAACATTGACGATACCAACATAAACGCCGTTGTAATCGATGTGAAAAATGATGACGGAAATGTGGTCTTCGATATGGATTCAGAGCTTATAGATGAGCTGGGCGTTGAAAACATCCTCGTAAAGGACATGACGGGACTGATTGATGAACTCCATAGTCACGGTATATATGTGATTGCAAGATGCGTTGCTTTCAGAGATCCCTTTATTGACGAAGTTAAGCCTGAATGGGTAATCCACGCTGCCTCCGGTGAAATCTATGAAGACGGCAAGGGCTTTACCTGGATGGATCCCACCAATGAAGAGGTGAAAGCTTATCTCATCGAAGTGGCAAAGGGCTGCAAAAAGGCAGGCTTTGACGAAGTTCAATATGACTATGTAAGATACGGCACAGGAATACAGGAGGAAGACATCAATCTTAACGGCTATGGCAGAAGGCATTCCATTCTTAAGTTCGTAAAGGAAGCATCCGCCACTTTGAAAAAAGAAAACATTCCTCTGTCTCTGGACGTATTCGGAACAATCATCAATTCCAAGGTGGACAGGGATATCGTCGGTCAGGAGTACTCTCAGCTCTCAATGTATGCTGATTACCTCTCTCCCATGATCTACCCCTCACACTACTACGACAACACCCTGGGCCTGGATCATCCGGATCTGTACCCTTACGAAGCCATAGATGCTGCCATGAAGCTCTCCGATGCCGAGCTTAAGGTAGTTAATCCCAAGGGCACAAGAACTCAGGCAAGCGTACGCCCCTGGCTTCAGGGCTTTACCGCATCCTACCTTAAGCACTATAAAAACTACGGAGCAGATGAGATAAAGGCCCAGATAAAAGCCGTAAACGACAATGGCGTAAGCTCCTGGATAATATGGAATCCATCCTGTAAATATCCCTGGGAAGCATTTAAATAAATCAAGGATCTGCCGGCATGACTGATATCATCACAATCAGTCAAAGCCGGCACTTTTTATAAAAAGCAAGAATTCATATAATTATGGTTCATTTTAATATAGAGGAAACTCCCCGCAGATAATAAGATTATTAGTGGGTAAATGCAAGCAAAAAGCTTGCTGTCAGAGAATATAAAGGGGTTCTTTGACAACTTTGGGAGGTAAAAAATGAATAATCTAATCTACGTGGTGTACCTTATCCTGCCTGTAGTTTTGCTTTGGGGAGCAAAGCCGACAAAAAGAGGAGAATGGAACACCGAATTCTTGTCCCTTGAGCAGACAAAAGCTCTTCAGGGATTTCTTGCACTGTGCATCATGCTTCATCACATCAGCCAGAAAAGATGCGCATCCTGGATATGGCCACAGAACCGTATAATCCACGGTCTTGATATTTTTGTGGACATGGGCTATCTACTGGTTGGCGTATTCCTCTTCTTCAACGGATATGGTGTTTACAAAAGCTTTCATTCAAAAGAAAACTATTTAAAGGGCTTCTTCTCAAGAAGGGTTCTGCCTGTTATCCTGTCCTTCTACACAACAGGACTTATCTTCTTTGTAGCAAGACTTCTTCTCAAAGAAAAAATGGATACACAGCTTAAGATTTTTTATCTTACAGGAATCAAGCTCTGCAATCCCAATACATGGTACGTGATCGTGCTTCCGTTCTTCTACATGGCATTCTATTTTGCCTTCAGATTCATCAAAAAGGACGGCCTTGCAACTGCTGTAACCTGCGGCTTCGTATTTGCTTACATGCTCTATGGCACAACCATCGATCACAACGATTTCTGGATCCGAGGTCAGTGGTGGTACAACTGTGTTCACCTTTTTGCTGTCGGAATAATCTTTGCAAAGTTTGAAAATAAGATCATACCTCATCTTAAAAAGTTCTACTGGGTATATCTGATCCTGGCACTGGTACTGATGATTCCTATGATCAATTTCTCAAACGGCATTTGCAACACATTCTCATACTATGGTGAGAACTGGGGCGCTCCTGATACAGTATTCAGACGCCGCGTATGCCTTGCATCACAGATGCTGCCTACCTGCAACTTCGTATTCTGCATTCTACTCCTTGGCATGAAGCTCAAAATTGGCAATAAGTTCATCAAGTTCATGGGCACGATTACCCTTGAGTTCTACCTTATCCATGGACTTTTTGTAGAGCTCTTCACCTACGAATTTGACGGAAAAGCAAAGGGAATCTATCCCATCAAGAACCTTCTTGCGTATGTAGTTGTTGTTTTTGTTCTTGGTCTTCCTTCAGCTATTCTACTTAAGAAGCTGCACAATCTTATACTTGGAAAAAATAAAAGCAATAAAAAAATAGCGGTTTCAAAAGCAGCTTGAAAAGAATAAGATATAGATAAAAAATGCGCCGGAGTGACATTCCCTTAAGTCATTCCGGCGTTTATCTTGAGTGTTTCATTCCTGATTTTTTCTTATACATTCGCTCGTCAGCAAGAAGGTAAACAGAATTCCAATCACTTCCGTTTGTCTCATGTCTGTAGGCAAATCCCGCTGCAGCGCTTCTCTCCATGGACGGGTCCTTTTTATTCATCTCTAAAAGGGCACCATCCAGCCTCTGAATAAGCTCATCCGCCATATCGAGATCATCGCCCCTTAATATGGATACAAATTCATCTCCGCCAATTCTTGCGATAAATCCGCTCTTTCCAAAGCACCCTGTAAAAGCTTCCGTAAATTCTGACAAGTACTTATCTCCTACCAGATGTCCTTTGGTATCGTTTACAGATTTTAAGCCGTTTAGATCGATACTTACAACGCAGTAATCCTCGTCAGTTTTTCCAAGGTCAGTTAAATATTTTTCATATCTTGATCTGTTTGGGATTCCCGTCAGGTCGTCCTCATAGGCAAGTCTTGCCAGCGATTGATGCTCAACTTTACTTGCATAGGAATCAGAAATGTAGATTCTGTAGTTAACAAGGGTAGCAAATACCATACATATGGCGCCCAGAGGAACAGCCTTCTTTGAAAGCATAATCTGTTCTGATATTCCGGCAACCTCCAGGTAGTAGAAAAATACATTAAAGAAAAAGGACAGCGCCAGAACAGTTTCTCCAGCCAGCTGTATGATCTGAGAATTGGTAATGCGATGATTTATGCTGTCTCTTACAAGGTACACTATCATCAGAACACACATTGCAAGCGCATTGATCTGATATACCATAAGCATCCTGTTGATATGAACAAGGCCCATAAAATGAATAGCTATAAGTGATAGTGATATTACGGTCCCTGATACCGAGAAAAATAAAAAAACCTTATCCTTCAAATAATCCTGCATACATCCCATGACCATATACATCAATGGAACAAGCAGATAAAGGGAAATGTACTCTATCTCCGTCTGGTGACCTCCGGTATCAAGGAAAATATCCATAAGCCTGAACTGTGTGAGGAACCATACTCCAAGCATTATGTAAAGAAGCGATGAATAAATCTGCATGTCCATCTCAGGAAGATCACTTCTAAATCCGATGGAAATTGCAAAAAACATAAGACCAAATATCATCAAAAATGCTGATGTCATAAACACAAACATATTACTGTAGACAGCGTATAAAAGCACATCCATATATTCACCTATAACAGGTGATTCGTAGAAATTATATGCGCTGTCTTCAGATACCAGATACTCAATAATTATAACTGAAGCCTCGGCACCTCCGCAGGATGGCAGGTTTAAAAAAGTATCCTCACATCCTATGAATTCATTGATTTCATACAGATCAAAATTGTGCTCACCAACAAGCTTACCGTTGCAGGTAACTCTCCAGGCGCTGAACCTGCTTTCAAACAAAAGCGTTGGCGCAGTATAAATGCCAAGTCCCTCCACCTTATTTTCAAGGACAATATGATCTCCTTTTTGAGTTGCAGAGCCAATAAGCCTTCGAAGTGCAGGAAGGCTTACATCCGTAAATTCCACGTCATTGTACCTGACATCCCATCCGTCAGATAAAACACTGACCTTTTCGATGCCGGATGGGCTCATCCAAAAATGACCTATCAACGTTAGCAGCAGGAATGATATGAAAGAGATTGTAAGGAAAAGTATTTTTCTACGCATGGTGTTTCTCCTTCATTTCATACATTCTTGTATCAGCCAGATAATAAATATCTTCAAAACTCCCACCCTGCAGTTCATTACTGTAGGCATAGCCAGTAGATGCAGACAGGGTAAACCGCTCTCCTTTCTGATTAAATGCAGCCAGATTTTTCTCAAGTGCGCGTATACACTTATCACAGATGTCAGCAGCAGGATTATCAAAGATAACCAAAAACTCATCTCCTCCGGTCCTGCCTATGATGCTTGCTCCAATGAAAGATTCTCTCAAAATATCCGCGAAGGCTTTGATCATCTTATCCCCTTCAAGATGTCCAAGGGTATCATTCACATATTTTAATTTATCCAGATCAAGACTCACTACAGCATAAGGATTCTCCATGGCTGCATGATACTGTGAACACTTTGCCCTGTTTGCAAGACCAGTCAAAGCATCAGTATAGGCAAGGCCCTCAAGCTGCGCCTTAACCCTTTCTGCATTCATATGGTCGATTCCATTGAGGAAATAGTAAATATACAGGCATATTATGAAAAACAGCATCCCCAGGTCGAGATAATCGATATTGGCAAAAATGCTCTCTCCGCCAAACGTTCCCTTGAATCTGCTTATGTTGTATCTGATAATCTCCAAAATTCCAAAGACCATTATTATAACGAAACCCAAAAGGAGGTAATTACCCGGCTCAAGACCTGTATAAGTATCCGATTTAGCTTTCTCATTATGCTTTTTTATCATTCCCGCTATCAATGATGGCATAATGACCATTATATCCACTACGCCGAGAAATTGAGTAGGGATCACAAACATCTCAATATGCGCAAGCTTTAATACGTGCAGTAAAATAAAACATGTTGGCATGAGAATATTTATAGCCAGTATTATACGCTGCCTTGTGGTCTCAATCTCAGGGTGAGACGAGTATAAAAGCACGCTGAATGCCAGCGGTATGAAAAATAATACGATGTATTCCAGGATTGAAAAATAATAGTTCTTATCACTGATAAAACAGAATATGTCATTATATGCATAGCAGTACACACCAAGCTGCAATGACACAAGAGCACTGAGGAATGTAGAAAGATCTGTTTTTTTATAAAGGAACATGAAAACTCCAAGAGCAAACAAAAGACAGGAATAGATAAAAAAGAATCCGCCTATAAAAATCGTAAGCCTGTGGTATTGTAAGAAATTGTGGACAAGCTCCCGCTTCGTTCCAAAATAGATTGGATATATACCATTGAAGGTGTTTTTTTCAGGAATAGTATAAGAAATGGATAATTCATGAGGGACTGTGCCATCCTCTAAGGCTATCATGTTGTACTTTTTAGGCACAAACTCTCCCGCATCGCTGTATTCTTTTCCATAGGAATACACCGGCTCTCCATCTATACATACGTCCACCGAAGCCAGACTGTTTTTAAACATGATAGTGGGAGCAATGATATTCGTGGCAGGAGTCGTGTTTATAATCGTAATGACTTCACCCTTGTAGGTGTCCCCAACAGAAAAATCTGCCAAAGTAACGTCTTTATAGATTTTATCCCCACACTGAACAGACCAGCCCGAGCTAAGCTGGCTATAATGCATGGTTCTTTCTGAATTAAGCAGGTCGCTTCCGAAAATAAGTAAAACTGTAGCAACGAAAGTCATGAGTATCGAAAGCACCATAATTTTTCTTTTCATAGATGCTTTTTTCATGAAAAACTGCCTAAACCTTCCTGTGTAAAACTACTTCAGTAGCTTTCTAAGATATTTACGAACTCCCATAAGGGCAAAACCAAGGATATTCTCGCTTTGTTTTTCTGATTTATAAGCACGCCACTGCTGCGGAGGAACTTTCAGGGTTCCATCGGGAGTGATGAGTTCACTCTCCTTCATTCCCGCTCCGTATATATCATCAAAGGGGCTTGCTTCTATGAGCACATCATCGCCGGTAGCAAGAAGTGCCCCTGCAAACTCTTCATCGCAAAGAGCCCGCATGTAAGCTCCCCGGAAAATAATCTCCTTAAAAGCTGCTCTCCATTTAGTCTCGTCATAATTCTTAATGTTACGCCCAGCCTTCTTACACTTCTGAGGATCCGGCTCTTCCATGATAATCTTATAGGAGTCAAAATCGCCAAAAAGGAGGGCCTGCTCGGATATTATGTACTGTTCCAACGTGGCGTATGTGCGTCCGTTTATTGTAATGGGCTTACCTGCATGCCAGCTTGACAGGATGCTGTTGTCACTGCCGCTGGTATCATGCCAGAAGCACACATACCTGTGGGAGTTGCCCTGCTCTTCTTCAGAAATAAGCCAGTTAATGTCATAGAGGTTCCAGTATTTAAGGTTATCCTGATTGAAAGTGGTTTCGGCTTCATCTTCAGCCTGATTTTCAGAAGCTTCTATTTTCCCTTCGGTTGCCTCTTCTTCCTCAGAAGATGTTTCTGACGCCTTCTGTACTTCCTCAGAATCAGCTTTCTCTATCTCTTCCATCTCAGGAGCAGATTCTTCTGCAGCCTGCTCTTCAACTTCCTCAGCAGTTTCCTTTACAGCCTGCTCCTCTGAATTCTCTTCGCTTTCAGCTACTTCATCAACTTCTTCAACCTCTTCTACAGTCTCCTCAGCTGCCTTAGCCTTCTTTACAGGCTTCTTCTTTGGAACAGCAGCCTTGATTTCCTCAGAGTAAGACTTAAGGCACAAATCATCGGGTACAACCCAGCATATATCATCAAAAGCATCGGGGTTCTTTTTTACATAATCGCAGACAGTGGCAACAGCTACCTTGGCGGCACGCTCCACAGGATAGCCCAGTTCCCCTGTAGAAATCGAGCAGAAAGCGAGCCTTCGAATTTTGTTTTCAGCTGCCAGCTCCAGTGCACTTGTATAGCAGGAACGCAGAAGTTCCTTTTCGCCTGCGGTACCACCCATCCACACAGGACCAACAGAATGAATGATATAATCGCAAGGAAGCTCATAACCGTAGGTCAGCCTTGAATCACCGGTTTCACATCCATTGAGTCTTCTGCACTCAGTTCTTAGCTGCGGGCCTGCAGCTCTGTGAATCAGACCATCGATACCACCTCCACCAAGAAGCGAATTATTTGCGCAATTAACAATGGCATCAAACTCCGTAACCTTGGTTATGTCATCCTTAACAACTCGAATCATCTTATCCCCCTTAAGTCGGTTGTATTAACGTAATATCATATAAACTTATTGAAATACTATTCTTATTATATACTAAAAAACGTTTTTACTACTTTTTCAAAGAATTAATTTTTTATAAAGCAAAAAATATAAAAGGCGGTAATCCCCACGGACTACCGCCAAAAAATCTCACCTTCTTTTATAAATTATGCAACGCATTATTCATAGCTATATTCACTTTTTCGTTCATACTGTCCGTAATTTGCTCCGAAAGCATATCCAGGATTCTACTGCTTCCCTTGGAAAAAGTCATAGCCGATGATTGGTCCTGCAGACTATTTTTCGCATCATCTTTGTGGTCAAACTCATATCTTGACCTCATTCCATCACTAAGGGTGCGCATTGCCTGCATTGAATCATAGGTCTTTGCGAAAACATCACCAAATTCCTCTTTCGCTTTGGAAACATTTTCACTGTTAGTGCCAGAACTCTTGGATATAGACTCCGGATTCAGGTACAGATCTGTCAACCTGCCCATAGAAGCAGCTAAATTGTAGCTCATAGGCGCCTCCCTTCGAAATCCTTTTCTATAAAATATTTTATCACATCTACAAAATTTATATCGGCAGCTACAGTCGATTTAATAATTTTTTAATCAAAATTTATAAAAACAATTCCTTTAACAGAGCATCAGTTTACAGTACATCAGTGCTTTACAAGGCTAAGCACTTCTGATAACTTTAAAAAAGATGTATGAAAATAGTTGTTTTCCTGAGCATTTTTGCCTAATACCGATTGAAAGGGTTATATGAAAATACAGAACATAATCGTAAATGAAGAAGCCATGAAAACTCCCGGTGCTATCCTTGTGGGTCTTATGCATGGCAATATAAGTGATTCCAAATTTGAGAGATCAATGAACGAGCTTGAAGCTCTGACCGGTGCCTGCGATCTTGAGGTCAAGGGGACAATCACCCAGACACTTCCACATCCTGAGCATGGCACGTTTATCGGCAGCGGTAAGGTTGAGGAGCTTAAGAACCTGATAAATATGCTTGATGCCGACATTGTTATTTTCGGAGATACACTCTCTCCCATTCAGATAAGGAATCTTGAGAAAATTTTGGATACCGAAGTAATCGACCGCACTGGTCTTATACTCCAGATTTTTGCAAAGAGAGCCAGAACCAGAGAATCCAGAATGCAGGTAGAGTACGCCCAGCTGCAATTCATGCTTCCGAGACTTGCCGGCATGCGTACAGAGCTCAGCAGGCAGGGTGGAGGCAGCGGCAGACTCTCCAACAAGGGTGCCGGCGAGAAAAAGCTGGAGCTGGACAGACGTCGCATCGAGAAAAGAATGGCGGAGCTTCGAAGAGAGCTTGAAGCAGTCGAAAGAGAACGCGATACCCAGCGCTCCAAGAGAATGTCCGGGGATATACCAAGAATCTCTCTTGTGGGTTATACAAACGCAGGTAAATCAACTCTCCTGAACGCCATGCTCATGAAGAGCCATGCCGACAATGCCGAGAGCAAAATGGTCCTTCAAAAGGACATGCTTTTTGCCACCCTCGACACCACTGTAAGACGAATCGATATGCCGGGACATAAGCCTTTTCTTTTATCTGACACCGTTGGATTCATAGATGAGCTTCCCACCACTTTGGTAAAAGCATTCCGCTCCACTCTTTCAGAAGCGGTATATGCGGATCTTTTGGTAGAGGTTATAGATTTCTCAGATCCTGACTATCTGAATCAGATTGAGGTCACAGAGAAGACTCTCAGAGATATAGGTGCTGGCGAAATTCCGATAATTTATGTTTTTAATAAGGCGGATGTTGTAATCGGCAATTCAGAGCATACTGCCATGACTATACCTCATGTGCGAAATGACAGAATCTATATGTCAGCCGAGAACATGATAGGTCTTGATGAACTGATAACGCTCATGGAGAAAACACTTGAGGGTGAGCGAATAAATGCTGAATTCCTTATCCCCTATTCAGACGGTCAGGCCCTCCACGATATCTCAACCCGCTCAGATGTGATCGAGACTGAGTACACCGAAGAGGGCACTCATCTTACGGTTAAATGCAGCAAGAAGATGATCGTAAATTATATGCAATATACGATTTGATTGCTGCGATTATTCAGGGTTATTCTTCCTCTTCTTCATTTTGTATATCCTGAGGAACTCTGCTATAGGTTGATACCAAAAGGTTGATACTTCTGGCGAGGTCCTCGGAAAGGAAGTTTGGTGTAAGTCTCCACTGCCAGTTGCCCTCAGCGGTACCTGGCGTATTTATTCTCGCTTCTTTTCCTTTACAGAGATAATCCTGCAAAGGAACAATACAAAGATCCGCAACAGATCTATATGCTTCTCTGATAATATCCCACACAAAAGCGCCATAATCCGTATTCATGGAATTGATGTAACGCCTTGTAAAGTCACGTTCTCCTTCATTTATCTCCTGAACCCAGGCAAAGGTAGGCGTATTGTCATGGGTTCCTGTATATACGACACTGTTTTTGGTATGTCTGTGGTTTACGTAGATGCTGTCCCAGCTGGTAAAGCCGTACTGAAGAACCTTCATACCCGGAAGTCCCGTGTCCTCTAAAAGCTTCACATTCTCTTCTGTGGTATTTCCAAGATCTTCTGCGATCATATTCAGTTCACCAAATTTCTTTTTAAGGGTCTTAAACAGATCCATGCCGGGGCCCTTTTCCTGCTTACCATTCTTTGCAGTCTCATCCCCATAAGGCACAGCGTAGTACTCTGCAAAGCCATGGAAATGATCGATTCTTATTACATCAAAAAGCTCTCTGTTTCTCTCTATTCTCTTAACCCACCAGGAATAATCATCCTTCTTAAGACCTGCCCAGTCATATATAGGATTTCCCCAGAGCTGTCCCGTGGGCGAAAAAGCATCCGGAGGACATCCTGCCACAACAGTTGGTACAAGGTCTTTATCCATCATAAACACTTCCGGATGTGACCAGCTGTCAGCGCTGTCCATCGCAACATAAAATGGCATATCACCAATTATCTTTACTTTATGGGCATGGGCATACTTCTTAAGCTTCTCCCACTGCTCCTCGAACTTATATTGAATGAAAAAGATAAATTCTATTTCATCCTTCTGATCCTTTTTAACCTTATCAAGAGCTTTCTTATCTCTGGCTTTAAGGTCATCCGGCCAGTCAAGCCAGGATTTGCCCTCCTGAAGATTCTTTATGACTCTAAATAAAGCATAGTCCTCAAGCCAGAAGCTCTCCTTCTTCTTAAATACCTTGAAATCATCAGGAATTGCCCCTTTAAAGCGTTCAAAAGCCTTCTTTAGAACAATTGCCCTATTCTCATAAAGCTTGCCGTAATCGACCTTTTCCTGGTCATTCCCAAAGTCCGTACCATTTACATCATCCCATGTAAGAAGGCCTTCTTCTATCAGTGTCTCTAATGATATAAAATATGAATTTCCCGCAAAAGCAGAAAATGGCTGATAAGGTGAATTGCCAAATCCCGTGGGTCCCAAAGGCAGAACCTGCCAATATCCCTGAGCTGCCTTTTCAAGGAAATCCACAAATTCATAAGCCTCTCTTGAAAAGCAACCTATTCCAAATTTAGAAGCCAGTGAAAACACAGGCATCAATATTCCACTTTCTCTGTTCATACCATTCCTCCTCAATAAGTCATAATGAACACAGTCATATCAAGATGTCACATAAATACGTTGTGCCCACATGAATTTTACACATATTACTATACCATAATTTGTGCAAAAACACATTTTTATGGTCTGTATAACGCAAAAAGAGCATCACCGAAGTGACGCTCTTTTGCTAATTTATGAGTGGAATATTGAATTATTCATTCTCTTCCTTTTTTCTTCTGCCTATAGCCATAAGTGATACTGCTGCGCCGGCTGCGAAGACAAGAACAAGCACTCTTGCAGTATTTGTATTATCCTCTGTGCCACCACGTCTAGCACCAAGTACCTGAGCTTCTTCAGCTGCAGGAGTTTCAGGCTCTCTCTTAACACCAAGTACAGAAGGCTGAGACGGTGAATCATCATCATCAGAATCATCCTCTACGCTGCCGTTTGGAACTTTCTTCTCATCATCATCGTCGTCAGGATCATCATCTGTCTTCTTTTTCTTATCATCCTTATCAGGAACTTCTGTATCATCTGTTACAGTAAGTGTACCTTCAACAGTTGTAATGTCGTAGTTACCGATATCTGTCTTAGGCTGACCTTCTACTGTTCCATCATAAAGGGTGTAACTAAATGTGTTAGCTACTGAACCAGGATTTGTGATTGTACCTGTTACATCGAAGTTTGCACCTTCGCCATGTACAAATCCGGTCTTCTCACCAACTTCTGAAGCTGTAACTGTCTTCTCTGTAAGAGGTGTTCCATCGTAAACCTTGCTTGCAGAACCGGATGTAAGAACAACTTCTCTCTTAAGAACGTGGAGATAACCGATAACCTCTGTAGGATCTTCCTCTACCTTAGCGTTCTCTGTTTCGGACTCGCCTGTAGTCTCATTGTTATTAGCATCTTCTGCAGGAGCATTAGTCTCATCATCAGCATTTAATGACTTAGGAAGCTGAACATCAGTCTTGTCGCCTTCCCTGACAACCTTGATCTGGAACTCATCACTTACATCATAGTTCTTGCCATCCATCTGCAATGTAACTGCAAGACCCTTTGTATGAAGAAGAATAGGATAATCACCTACTACAGTTCCATGACCACCTGTGAGGTAAAGTCCGTCAACTGTTATAGTCATCTTGTCAGTAACTTCCTTAACAACAGGATCAAGAGCTATCTTTGTAGGATCGTCCTCAGCTGAAGCTTTAATCTTCAGGCTGTTAAGAAGAGTGTCAACAGCACTTCCGATACCCTGTGTAAGATTTCCTAACAGACCTGCATTCTTAGCTGCATTCTTGATAACGTCTGTGTTTACAGTAACGTCAACATTCATGTTAGCCTTCTGGTCAACTCCGCTGTAGTAAACGTAAGTATCTGCACCTTGTTCCTGATTCTCAGTTGTAAGCTTAATGATAATCTCAAATCTCTCACTACGCTGAGTAATCTCAAGAGTACCCTCTGTCTTTGTGATTGAGTAGTTCTCAAAGTCTGTGTTCTCTTTTGCAACGTAAGTGAATGCGTTAGCACTTGTACCTTTAACTGTCTGAGATCCTGTGAAGGTATATATTGCACCTTCTTCACCAACCCAGCCATCTTCTACAAGGAGCTCACCATCTTTTCCTGTAAGAACCTTTCTTTCAGCATTTGTAAGAGGCTGAGCATTAAACTCTCTTTTAAGGTCATCAGATGTAAGTGTTACAGGTTTAGGTGTAATTGTGAATGCACCATCGTGTACTCTGATCTTTGTAAATGTATCATTTACGATATATTTTCCGTCCTCTGTAGTTGAGGCATCAATCACAAACTTCTCACCGGTAACCTTATTTACAAGAGTAACCTTTGTTACCTTCTTGTTTTTCACTCCTGTTGCAGGATTCTGTCTAACGTTTGTTATACCCTCGTTATTTACTGAAGCCTCAACAGTAATGTTATAGTCCTTAGCAAGAGTGCTGTTAATGTCATAAGAACCTGTTACAGAATTCTGCTTGATACCATTGTATACAGCGGAATCTGTATCTGCATAAACATCAAGCTCTGTATCAAAGTCTGCTCTCTTGTAATATACATTAAGCACTACCTGCTTTGTAGTAGTTGTCTTAATTGTATCTTCCCACCAGTTAGCTTCACCCTTATCAACAAGTGTATACTCAACATTATTCTTGGTCTTTGTAAGAGGTCTCTGCTCAGGTTTAACCGATACCTTAACCCCGGTCTTGCTTACATATACAGGACCGCAAATAAGTGAATCGAAGTAATCTGATGTAAACTCACCCTTGTCATTGTATGAAGTATCAGCGGGCTGCTCATGTCTATACTCGTATGTTCCATCAGCTTTCTGATAATAGTAGTTGATATAGTACTTCTTGTATCCACCAACTATCTCATATACTGCATAGAATTCCTGGTCACCTTCTACTGGGGTATCCTTGATCCAATTTCTTGAATAAGTCTTGCCATCAGCTGCTTTCCAGCCAACGAACTCTTTAATTACATTTCCATCAGCATCCTTCTTAGGTTCAGGATCATCGATTGTGTATGTCTTGTCGCCATATTTCTGCTGAACCTTTGCAGAAACATTATCTCCAAGAAGAGCATGCTTTCCTTCGTCATCAGCTTCATCGAAATACTTGGTTGTGTACTCGATATCTTCCCACTGTGCATAGAAATCCATTTCATGAACAAGCAATAATGCATCATCATTATCCACATCAGGATCCTTGTACTTATCGCCTGTACCATCTGCTGCTGTTGTCCAACCTACAAATTTCTTACCTTCAGGTGCTGTAGTAAATGTATCAGCATATTCCTGAACATCGTATGAGTTACCACTCCATAAACCTGTAACTTCTACAGGCTCTTCTGTACAGCCATCAAAGTTTGCATGATAGGTAACTGATATCTGTGCGTTCTCGATATATCCGTCAATGTGATAAGCCTTAGCAGGATTATCATTATTATATGTGTTACCTGCTGTGTTCTTATATACGTACCACTTTATATCGCTAAGTTCTGCAGGTCTTGTAGTCTTTCCGGACGCATCTTTCTTAACTCGTACATTACTAAGATATGACTCAAGATCCTCATTTATTGTTGTGCTATCAATAGACTTGATAAGTGTATTGATAATACCACTCATGGAACGATCCCATAAGTTGTGATGCTTATCAATCTTAGACTTGATATCAGACTCATAGTTTGGAAGTGTATCAAGAGCATATAGATCTACAGCTGTTCCCTTCCACTTCTCATAAGTGTAATCTGTACTATTCTTGCTAGGGAAGTAATTCCTTACATCCTGTTCAGTAGAATCTTCAGGAATTGTTTTATTGGGAAGGAGTACATAAAAAGCTACGCTTGCAAGATTATCCTTTGCTGCATAATAAACATTAAGTACATTCTTTGTCTTATCCGCATCGGCAGGATCAAGTACTAACTTACTTCCACTTGCTGTTTTATCAAGTTCGTACTCTACACCGCCGTCATTTATTGACTCTTCAATAACCGGCTCAAATTTCTTACCTACTATAGCTGTACCAAACTTTTCTTTTACAGTCTTATCACCGAGTACCTTAACCTTGTCTGTATTTTCAGAGGAAAGAGTTAATACAGGTGTGGAAGGATATTTTCCGGCAATTCCCATGAAGCAATTTATTGTATACTCAGCCTCTTCATCCTCAGGTATGTCGAACTGATCCTCTGTAAACTGGAATGTATAGTCAAAGCCAAATACGCCCTGTCTATACTGATGAGAGTTATAACATCTCTCATAAGCCTCTCTGTTAAGAGCCTCAGAAGCGATCTTGGCATTTGTGTAACTCTTGTCACCATATACTACATTGAAGACAATTTTATCTTTTGTAGTAACTTTATAAGGTGTGCCCCAACGTCCAAGCTGGAGACGATACTCATGAACTCCAAGATCATGATCCGCATCCTTTAATGGTTCCATGCAATAAGTTGCAGTATTTTCACTTCCTTCAGGAGTAATGCTAACACTTACAGAAGCACTTTTTTCTACAAGCTCATCAAATTTTGTGCCTGTGAATCCAACATCAATGTGATCATATGTCTCATATTTATCAAAATTCGTCTTTTTATAGTAGAATCTGATAACTGTATCTTTTCCAACACTTGCGATATCTTTAAAATACAAAAAAGCTATCTTCCAATCGCCTACAATAAGCTCATTTGATAGTGTAGGTCTGCGGAAGCACTCAAACTTTGTCTCCTTACCTTTAACCTCTACTACAGCATAATCAAAAGCATAATCACTGATCTTAGGTGCTACTTCTTCTGCAGAAACACTATCACCAAACAATACCCAATCAATGTTTACTTTTCTGATGCCATCATTACCAATAGATTTGTTCTCGCCATTCTCTTTGGTAACAGTTTGAATATCAAAGCTATAGCTTGTTCCCCATGTACCATATAATACAACTGAATAAATTGAGAAGTGCTCTGCATCAATTTTGATTTCCTGAGCTGTACTGTCTGTAATCTCTTTAATGGGTTCAACATTAGAAAGATCATCCTCTACGTGATAAACAGCAAGATCAACATCCTTATCTGCTGCTTCTTCAATCTTAGAGAATCTAACTTCTACAGTACCATCCTCAGGCTGTACATAGCCATCATAGCTCTCTGAATAGATATTGATATCATAAGAGAATGTCTGTGCTACCTCTACATCCTCACCCATATCATCATCAATCTTATCCTTGATCTGTTCCTCAACAGAATCTTCAACCTTCTTGATATCAAGGACAGCATCATCAGGAAGAACTTCAGGATCAGCATAAAGAGATACGAGAATACCATCTATCTCCTTTGAAGCCTTGAATTCCTTTTCTCTTACTTCCTCAGCAGGTGCCTCTTCTGTAGAAGATGTGTCTGCTGCGTTAGATGCGATCTCTTCTGTGGGAAGCTCTGCATCGGGATTCTCCTCTGTAGGTGTCTCCTCTGCAGGAGTCTCATCTGCAGGTGTCTCCTCAGCAGGTGTCTCTTCCTGAGCATCACCTGTCTCTTCTGTGGAGCCTTCGCCTGCAGCATCAGAAGCTTCCTCAGTTGAGCCCTCATCTGCTGTATCTACAGCTTCCTCAGTTGCTGGAGTCTCATCTGCAGGTGTTTCGTCAGCAGGTGTCTCCTCTACTGCTTCTGCAGCCTCTTCTACAACTGTCTCCTCTTCCTTCTCCTCTTCAGCAGGTGTCTCTGCCTCAAGTTCAGACGGAACTGTTTCTTCAACAGCCTCTTCGTTTGTGCCTTCTGCTTCAAGAGTCTCTTCAGTAATCTCAGTTACTTCAGAAGCTCTGGCACCGATACTGTTGTAATCGGACGCAAATGTTGATGTAAGAACAACAGCTGCGAGCAGTCCGGCGAGTTTTCTTGCAATACTCTTCCTCATATTCCCTCCATAAAATATTAAAAAATTATAAAATTTTTGACAAACTTACCTTATAAGTATATGAATTAATTTTTCATTTTGCACTACCAAAAATGAAGAAATTTCTTCAAAATTCGTACTTGACAAGTAATAATTTCCATGAAACACAGAAACCGCCTGGCTTTGCAGCACAGGCGGTCATAAAATTTTATTTGTCTAACTTTTGTTAAATTTTGTTATTTTTTTCTTACAATTCCTTAAGTACAGCACAAAGATACTCAAAAGTCCTTCCGGCGGATGCCACACTTAATTTTTCACCGGTAGAATGAATGTCCTGCATGTCCGGTCCGATGGATACACAATCAAGATTTTCAATCTTTTCAGAGAATAATCCGCACTCTAATCCGGCATGAATCGCTTCTACTTTCATGTCCTTTTTATAGAGCTTCTTATATACATCCACCATCTTGTCGCGAAGAACAGAATCCTTGCGATAAGCCCATCCCGGATACTCTCCTGAAGTCTCGTGGATTCCATCAAAGCTTTCGATGATGATCTCCATTTTACGAAGAAGCGCTTCTTTTGCAGGTGCGATTGAACTTCTGACCGAGTAATCCAGAAGGAATGCCTCATCTACGACGCCGGCACCGGTGCTTGCAGCATCTTTTCCTTCAACCGCTCCTGATTTATTTGCAACAATCTTGAGAATTCCAAGATTAAGTGATGTCTCAACAAGTCCATCGATAGAATCGCTCATGGCCTGAACTCCAAAAGGCATTGCACAAATACATCTTGCGAGTTCAATAACCTGAGTGCATGGAATGATTCCTGAGATAACTTCTCTCTTTTCATGAACCTCAGTGTATGCATCCACGCTGGAATCAAGGTTTACTGAAGCCATGTGCGCAACATCTGTCTTTTCAGGCGGAAGACTGCTGTCAAACACTTCCTCTACCACAATTGAAAGATCAGGATCTCTGCTTCCAAGTTCTTTTTTCAGATCTTCTTCTACTTTATATGCTATATGAGAAAGCTTTCCGTAAAGTGAGAAAAATGAAACATCCGGTCCAACTATATTTCCATGGGTCTGTGATGCAAGGCCCATAAGCAAAAGCTCAGCTTCGCAGTCTGTTGCGATAGCATTGTCTGCAACACCACCATTTAAGCTTATAAGTCCGATTTCAAGGGTATCTGTGATCTCAAGAAGAAGTCTTCCCATGATGTTATTGGCATTACCTCTGCCCTTGACTATCATCTCACCGGAATGACCGCCCTTAAGACCTTTTACATGGATTTTAACCTTAATACCACTTCTGTTCTCTCTTGTAAGAGGAAGATATCCATGGAAACGTGCGCCGCCTGCGCAGCTGACAATCATTGCACCTTCTTCTTCGTTATCAATATTGATAAGTCTCTTGCCTTCGATATCGCCACAATTAAGGGCAAAAGCACCGTCCATACCAACTTCCTCGTTGGTTGTAATGATCACTTCAAGGGGCGGATGTGGAATCTTATTGCTATCAAGAATTGCAAGGCAGTAAGCAACAGCTATTCCATCATCACCGCCAAGGCTTGTTCCCTCAGCCCAGATAAACTCTCCGTCAGTCTTAAGCTTAAGGGGATCCTTGGTCATATCGATCTTCGCCCCCTTTTCCTTAACAGCGACCATATCCATATGTCCCTGAAGGATAACGGGCTCATGATCCTCATAGCCTTTTGTGCCGGGCTTTTTGATCACTACATTGTATTCCTTGTCCTGGCGCACATAGAGGTTCCTGTCCTTTGCAAACTTAACCAGGAAATTACTGATTTTCTTAACGTTATATGATCCATGGGGAATATTACATATCTCCTCAAACCATTTAAATACTTCTGCGGGTTTTAATTTTTCAAGTGCCATATTTATGTCCTTTCTATATAAAGATTAGCCATCATTTAATCAAATACATTCTACCACATTTATGTTCAAGCTCAACTAAGCTCGTAAAAAACTCACCCTGTGCTCTAATCAAAAAAACGGTACATATCTTCAAAATGATATGTACCGCCTATATATTTATGTTTTTATATTTATAAAACAAACAGTTTCAAAAGCTCAAAACTTATTTGCCATCTTCTGAGATTGCATTCTCAATCTCGTCGATAACAGAATCCCCGGAACCGGGCTCTACTATCTTAACAAATTCGCAGCGAACCGTTACACGGCTAGCACCGCCAATGGTACAGGTAAATAGTGTGAAATCCCACTCACCTTCGTCCATTTTGTCTACTTCGTAGGTTCCGATTGTCTCAGTGTAGGTAACTTCGTAGTAATACTCTCTGCCATCAATGTCAGTCACAATGACTGTGTCACCACTGTTTAACTGATTAAGCTTACCAAAATGTCTCTGGTAATTGTGGCCTGCAACTATAAGGTCATTGGTATAAACAGACCCTTTATATCTACAGGGTGAAGTCCTTGCATTCTCAGATGACCACTCACTTTGGATTGGAAGTCTGATATCAATTGCAGGTATCGTTATGATACCGATAAAGGACTGTCCGTTAACATCCACAGCTTTCATCTCTCCGGTAGGAGGCATCTCCGTGGGAACATTCGTTATCTGCGCATCAACGCCCTCAAGAAGAGTCGCTGCACTTACACCGGCTGAAACATCTTCATCCCGGTTATATGCGAATATATAAAAAGCAAGCGCAAAGCATACGATGCCAAGCAATATGGAAACCTTACCTCTGGTAATCATTAAGACCGCCTTCCCGGGTAAACTTCAACCCGAAATAATTCAATACAGGTCCCCCAAAAACTCTATCCCCTCTTCTCATCACAACACGTTAAATTCTATACACTTCAAATAAGAGCCTGATAACTTATCTCTCTTTTCTTCTCTTCTCACTTCTTATTCCGTGGATTACAAGTATCAGTCCAAGAATAGCAAGTACCGGTATCGGCCACCAAAGCTGACCTGTCTGAGGAAGTCTTCTTGCACCAAGAACCGCAGGAAGCTCTCCAAGGAACTCTCTTACTGCTCCAAGAACTGAAGGAGTCTCACCGCTCCTGTTTGTGCCTTCTACCTGACCGCTTTCGGAATTACCGCCGCCACCGCTCTCAATCTCATCCTTATGTCCGTCGACGTGTTCACCTTCCTCGTCTCCACCGCCACCTTCTTCATCTTTTTTGGTGTTAACAATTACAAAGCTTGTCTCATTCTGTGAATAGGATACTGAATAATTCTTCTCGTCAACTTCCTCTTCTACAGTGAACTTGTGACCCTTCTCACATTTCCATTCATACTGCCAGTTGTTACTATTATCAAGAGTTACTGTCTCATACAACTCGCCGTCACGATAAATCTTTACTTTGATTGACTTAGGTCTCTTCATAACTGATCCCGCGTCAACCCACTGCTTGTAAACCTTAAATTCCTCAGGATCACTTTCCAGCTTACTTGCTTCACGCTTAGGAATTACAACAACGTCATAAGAAGCATTCTGCCAGGTGCCGTCCCAATCATTGCTTCCCTTCTCATCCAGCATAACAGGACCGGGAACAGCTGCAAGAACATCGTAATATACATAACGGACACCATCTATCTCTACAGGATCACTGTATCCATAATAAAGACCTGTATCAACAGTACCAACCTTAGCAAAGCCGTCATCTGATGAAGTAGCTTCTGCATAAGGTGTTACGTTGTTCTCCTTAACATACTTAAGAACCTTGTCTGTAATAACTTCCCACTGATCATGGGTTGAAATTGACGTCATGTCCTCGATTTCAAGTCCAAGAGTAGTAAAAGGCTCTTCTACAGTAAAACTGCCAAACTTATCTATGGAAGCAAGCTTAAATACATGCGCCTTAACGCCTGCCATCTTGCCGTAACCCTCATACTCATAATAAACGCTTAGGGTTCCCTTCTTATCGGGATCAAGATATCCACCTGCGTTCTCAGTTGAAGTCTCTGACTCCACTTCGCTTTCAGCCTTTACCCCGGTAGGCAATAGCAACATAGCAACGGTACTGACAGCCGCAATGCTGCATAATATTTTCTTAAGCTTCTTTGTCGTTTTCATACTTAATACCTCAATTACTTCCCTTACTCTTCTTCCCCTTGGCCGGCTTCTTCCTAGGCTTGGAAGTGCTTACCATGAACCAAATAAACAGAATCAGTATCATCGGCGCTGCTATAAAAGGCGCAACCACAAGATAATTATATCTTGTTGCATCAGCAGGCACGATAAGCTTTGTTTCTTCGTTATAATCAACACGTCTGGCACGAACCAGAAGTCTGTGTGTATTAACACCATACGGAGTACAGGTAACCAGCGTCACATAATCTTCTCCCGATGTAATTCCAAGTCCTCCGGTCTCCTCCGGCAAAACTATATTGATCTGGTCAACTTCGTATGCAAATGTCTGATCCATTATATGTAATAAAAATGTATCCCCGACTATCATCTGATCGAGGTCGGAAAACAACTTAGAAGACGGTAGTCCTCTGTGTCCCGATAAAACGGCATGTGAATTCGTGGTACCTACAGGAAGCGATGTTCCCGGCAGATGACCTATACCAACCTGTAAAACTGTCTCATCGACACCGTGGTATATAGGCAAATCCACTCCGATGTTTTCAATCTCAATATGTCCCATGATGCCTGTCCCTGTAGGATCAAGCACTTCATAGTATTCCTTCATCTCTTCATCAGATAAGGCAAAATTTGATCCCTTCTGATAAAGGTTCTCATTGTACTGATAAGCTGCCTGCCAGTATCGCTCATAATCTTCCTTCGACATATTGGCGAGGGCTTCATCATAGGTCGAAATCGCTTTCGACTGACTCTTCGAATTAATGTAATTACTTGCTGACGGGTAGAAAAAAATAGCAAGCCCTGCAATGAAAATTGCCAGGAATATGAGGTTTGTTAAATTGTGAAACCACCTCTTCTTTTTCTTCATCCGTTTCGTCCATATATCTTTCTAAATCAAAATACTAAGTCTAAATCTTATTCTAAATGCTTTAATCGCTTTTACAAAATACCCGGGCAGGCAGATGAGCCTGCCCGAGAATAATTTTTGTTTCTATATATAGTCCTCAGAAACAAGATTCAATTCAAGTAATTATGTTTTGTATTTGTTTTCTTCAAACTCTTTTAATATTATTCTGCATCGCCTTTTCTGCGTACGATAAAGAATGCAACTCCGGCAACGATGAGAAGTCCACCAACGATGTAGAAGATTGTTGTACCGATTCCACCTGTTGAAGGAAGTGTAGCACCTGTTGTATTTACAATGGCAAGACCATCCTCAAGACCAAATGAACCGGTAGTATTCTCTTTAGAGATAAGATACTCACTTGTATAAGTAACTGTAGGTACCTGACCTACTTCTAATGCCTGAAGAGCCTTTGTATCAGTTGTACATACAGGGCTGGCATCTACAGTAAAGTCAACATAATGAATGTTTGTGTCGCTTGTAGGTGTAAGAAGCTTGTATCCTTCAGGTGCTTTTGTCTCTGTAAGTCTGTATACGTCACGATCAAGACCTGAAATAATGATTCCAGCCTTGCCTACTTCAAGAGTTGTAGTAGTATTCTCGTCTCCTGTTGTAGCTACTCTGTATCCATCATTTGTTGCAACAAAACTAATAAGTGTGTTCGGAGCTGATGTCTTTGCAAGTGTAAACTCAGCGCCTTCAAGTGGATCTTTCTTGTTGTTGATCTTTACGATTTTTACAGGATAAGTATAAGTTCTTGTGAAATCCCAATCAGTATCTACATTATTACCATAAGTAATCTTTGAACGGTTGTCGTTACCACCATTAAACGCACCTGAAGACTCACTACCCTTGATTACCGCATCTTTATTAAGTGTAGCTGAATATGTGATTTCATACGTTTTTCCGTCAGCTAATGCAGAAGTAACCTCATCTTTAAACTTGATAACAAATTTGTGTTCTGTATCTGTATTTGTTACTACAACGTCTTCAACTGCTTTATGTGATTTAGCTGCAACACCATCAACCATGATAGCGTCTTCCGTGGGGGGAGTAAGAGATAGTGTCATTTCATCAGTGAAAGTAACTTTATGAACACCGCCCTTAGGAATGGTTACATAACTGCGGTAATTAACTGTATCACCGATATTTGCATCACTTGTATCGCCCCATGCTGAGCCTTCGTTAACCTGCTTATGAGTTGAAGGTATATCATTCTTCTCATAAATCTGAGCATTAGGAAGTGTTGTGTTGATTGAAACTGCAACACCAAGAGATGAGTCTACAACATAGTAACCATAAGCAAGTCCTGTTATTGTAATATCTAGTGTTCCGTCTGCTTTTTCATTACTTCCATCGGGAGCAATACTATTTGCCTTAGCATAAGCTACCGCTGCTTCACCAAGTTTCTTAGCTGCTTCCTGAGCTGCTTGTGTAGGATTACCCTTCTCATCTGCTTCTGTAATTGTACCGGAAACAACATCATTTACGATAGTGAATGATGAATCAGAAAAATTCTTGAATTTATCTGAAAGTTTGTATATACCACCAGCTGCCATGTTCTCTTTATTCACGGGTACATAGTCAAAAACACGCCATGCATGATAAACCTGCTTAGATACGTCCACATCCTTAGCAGTTCCATCAGCATTTTTCTGTGCTTCGATAGTAATGGTTCCGTTTGCTGCAGGAGTTTCATCTGCAAACGCTGTCATGCTGGAACCCATAATAAGAGTTGCAGCAAGAATTCCTGTTAATAGTTTCTTAAATCCTTTCATTTATCCCTCTCTCCTTTTCGATTGAATCTTGTCTGTTCTAGACGTTTAGAGTTTCTTTATAAGTGCAAATGAGCACTTTGTTTTATATGCCTTTCGGCATCAAAAACCTTTTGGTTTTGTGGGGATAATTACTATCCCCACAGTATCGTGTTGTTAAAAATGTTATTCTTCTTCGCGTTTTCTGCGATTTACTAATCCACTACCGATGACTGCTGTACCAAGCATTACTAGTCCGCCTACTGTGAATGGCATCGTCCCTGTGGAACCGGTGGATGGAAGCGTGTAACTCTGCATTTGATTTCTTTTGTTTTTAATATGCAGAGTTCCGTCATTTGTCATTTCCAACGTGATTTCCGGATCGTAATACAGGTTCTTTATTTCTCTCTCGATGTAATACTTGCACTCATAAATGATGCCATCGATATTGACATATTTCTTCAGTCCGGTTATTTCATGATTCCAGGTTGTAACCTTATCACCTGTCATAGTAATCTTCATTTCGAACTGACTGTCATCTGACTGAGTAGTTCCACCGGACTGTGAACTACCTGTATTAGTAGGCTCTTCAAGTACATAATCAAGCATTACATCATTTTGCGAGCTATTACATCCACTTACCATAATAGTTATGTCAGAGTTTATGTTTTCAATTGTGTAATAAATAGTCTGTTTACTATATGATTCTTTAAATTTATCCGTAAGATCTATGCTTGCACCGTTAATCTCAAGCCCCGGAATTTCTTTATAACCATTAGGTCCCGGTTGTCTTATTCCGCCAAGCTTAAATGTTAGCTTCGATCCTGTCTCGACTGCAGGAAGGCCAATAAATTCCTGTATGTGATTATTGCGGTCTTTCCTCAGTATCTTAACCTTATGATAAGTTTGAACAGAACCTGCATCCACAGGAATCAGCTTTCTCTTTACAATAAGCTCAATGGATTGAGGCATATTCGTAAGGTCGCCTTCCCATTTCTTCTCGATGTTAACTGAAGTATTATTCTTTGTATTTCGGATAAATACTACAGATCCTTCAGCATATTCGACACCGCCTTTTCTAGCAAAATCATCAGGTTTTAATGCAGTTCCCTTGTCTTTTATCAGGAAGTATGTGTCCTTGTTCTCTGCCATGTATCCATCCGGCTCGCCAACTTCCTTAAGCATATATGCCACATTCGGGGTAAGATTGCTTACGCTGATTTTGCCATCTTCACCGGTTACATAATCGAAATCTTTATCAGACACTGCGCTGTAATCTGCTGTTCCATCACCTGATTTAACAGTATATTTATAGAGCTTGAACTTTGCACCTGCCAGTTTCCTAGAAGTATTCTCAGCAGCTACCTTAAACATCTCTATTTCAGCTGTAAGATGTGCGCTGTCTTCCTGAATCTTAAAGTTTTCTTCTTTATGACTTGCAGCATTTTCAGAAGATACACCCTTAAGCACAGCACTGTTATCAAGATGAATCTGAACACCCTTAGATCCTGTAAATCTGTAGATATACACTACCTTTAGATGTTTTTCATCAGGTATCTTCATCTCTATTACAGAATAATGATTCACCTTATAGTTCTGGGTTGAGTACTCATAATCAGAGTAATAATCATCGATTATGTACGAATACTCATCCGTAGACAGCTCTGTCTGACTGTTATCCTCTCCTATCTCATATACCTTCACGGAATCAAGTAGCAGATTTACCTGAAACTGATTTTGTGAATATGAGTGGAGCGTATCTCGTAATGTCAGGACATCTCCATTTTGAAGCAGATCTTCTGCATGTTCATTTATATCCACCTCATACTGATATCCATCAGTGATATCTGTGTCCACTGAAGTAGGATGTCCTGTCTTATCAATAACCTCTTCAACCTTATTTATGGTCTGAGCCTGCGAATCGGTAGCAATCGAACTATTTAAAAGAGAGCTTATTTTTACCGTATTATCAAATGTTTCCGTAGACTTCGCATCAGTAAATACTCTGTCATTAATCTTAGCTCTTATTCTTATATAAAAGGTCGTATCCTTTATCTGACTAACGCTAAGCAAATTTCTGGAATCACAATCTATAGTTACTGAATTTGGATAGTAGTCCGCAGAAAATTCAACATCCCTATTTTTAATTCTCACTGTTGCCTCATAACTTGACGAAAACCAACCGCTCTTAACCTCAAAGGGTTTCGAGTTATTAAAGCTGTCATTATCGGCAATTTCCAAACCATAAATTGTTTTACCATCTACATTGTATGTAGGTGAAAATGTCATGTTTTCAGGCAAGGTGTCAGTAACGTATAAATACTGGTAGTTATAGTTCTTAGGAACAGTTACCTTTATTCTCCAGGTAAGGATTCCGTTGCTAATTAAATCATCCTCATAATAGTTATGAGTAGTAGGACCTTCCGTACCATTACCATCCATCTTAACAACCAATGGATCCTGTCCGGTGCTGTCCTCACTTGAGAATTCATCTCGATATACATATCCTGCGTTCTTATATGTAACTGCAGCATTCGCATCATCTATATGAGCACTAGTAGTATAGGTTAATGTATATTCTTCCTTTAAGTCACGCTTTACTTTGAGTTCAAATCCTGTAGCCCCAGAGATAGCATTCCTCCCGGAACCAACTGTCCTTGAACCAGTAAATGTTATCTCATAGTCACCAACAAACTTTCTAGAAAGCGCAGACTTTATTGCCCTTTGCTGAGAATCTGTTATGACCTGATTTTCATCTTTTATGGTATCTACATACTTCCAATATTCACTATTATCTTTGCCTTCATTTCTTAAGATATTAGGCTTAAATGTGACTATCCAAGTAATCGTAGCGGTCGAACCCGATGTAGTGTATCCATCTGACTTCTTCTCAACAACGTCATATTTCTCAATAGGAACATTTGCATCTTTTTCGTTTTTATACTGTGGATCCGTAGCAAGCTTAATCTCCGCATGGTTCTTAAGGCCGTTGTATTCCACATCAAGTACAGAATAATCTCTTGTATATGTGATTACGTACTTGTCAGTATCACCTGAACTAAATCTCTTGCCATAGGTTCCATCGCTTTGAAGTTCCAGCTTAAAGGTTCCTCTTCCGGTCTCATTACCTGCCGCATCATACTTTATGTATGACATCTCTTCTTTTTCAGGAGTCTTAATGATTTCCCAGCCATTAGCACCCCTGGATATCTTTTCATCTGATAAAATATATCCGCCAAGGTCCTGATGATTCTCATTAAGAGTTATGGTCCAAGTTACCGTTTTGTTCGTAGTATCAGCTGTACCTGACTTGTCTATTTTAGGTATGCTGTCAAATTCATGAGTAACTGTAAACGGCTGTGTCTCAACATTTTCAACTTCTATTGAAGCTTTATTGGCAAGAACTGACTTAATTGAAGTTCTTATCTTATCGGGCACTGTATATGAGTAAACCATCTCATAATATTCACCCTTGTTAAGAGCCGGTAAGTTGTTTATTGTAAATTCTTTACCATTCTTTACAGGCGCATAACCGTTAATTGTCTCACTTGCTCCGGATTCATTTTTCTTTACAAGACTAAATTCTGTAAGTGAGCTGTCATCAAAATTCAGATTTTCTGAAAGTTCTGAATCTTCACTTTGATTCGGCTTAAGGACTTTTATCTCATCCTTGAAATTGATCGGTCCACCGGTTCCGTTTTCTCCTGTGCTTATTCTTACTACGTAAGATATCTTTCCAGTAGCAGGATCATATCTGTTTTCCTGCTTATAAACATTTGCGGTGTAGCTTACTTTATTAAGTATCCTTACCGTAACCTTTATATTTTCATTAAATGTATATTCTTTTGTATCTTCTTCTTTTTCGCTCGATGAATTGGCCTGTGTAATAAAATCAAATTCACCCTTTAACAAAGTACCAGTCTTATTCTTGGCAATATATTCATCATTCGGATAGAAAGTAACTTTGCCGTCTTCCGCGATAGTATATGTACCGATGGTATTTCCTTCAGAATCCTTTATCGGTCTGTCAATCTCAGGTTCAACATTGTCGAAGCCTGCCTTACCAAGATCATAGGTTATGGTCTTGTTACCATCATTAAGAGTATTTTCCGGCACGTGGAACTTCAACAAGAAATAAAGCTTCTGTCCTTTATTTACAACATCGTTGGGTGGTGCTACTTTCTCAAGTTCATCAACAGGCTTAAGTAAATACTGTCCATCATCGTACCATTTATACTCTGCCTTATATACATCAGCGCTATCAACAACCATGTTGGTTACTGTAGCAGTAAGTCTGAGTTGGCCGGGTATCATCTGTTGACTATCATTTTCAGAGGCCGCGTGAGCTACTATCGAAAATCCTCCGATAAATGCCTGAAAAAAACCGCTTACTCCTGATAAAGCTGCAGAATCATTTGCTGCATCATTTACTGCATCGGCACTCTCATTAGTGTCTGCATTGTCATTAGTATCAGTACTTTCAGACTCTGTAACTTCCTTGATGTATTCTTCGTTATACTCTACAGTTATCTGGTTATCTTCTTTTACTTCGTAATTACCATTGCCATCTTCGAGCTCTGACTTCTGTTCATCAGCTGTTCCATACATTTTAGGAAGATCATAATGGATGTCTTCGCTGGCTGCTGCCTGTGCCGGTAATACGTAATTGATTGTTATTCTAAGCTGATCGCCCTCTACGATGTCTTCCTTATCAATTACTTCCCACTCACCATCTTCATTAAGTCTCTCGATGATAGTCTCTGTTACATACTCTGCAAGATCAACAGATTCAGGAATCTCAGTTGTAATATCGGAAGCTTTTTTTTCGGATTCTTTAACCTCAGCATCTGAAGATAAAGTATCCGCAGCATCTGAAATGCCATCCTGAGCTGCATCTGATGCACCGATTTCGGAATCATCGGAAGTACCTTCCTGCGCAACATCGCCATTATCGGATGTTTCTTCACCTGCTGCCTCAGAAGCATCAGCACTTTCACTGCCCTCTGCAGCTGCTGCATCTTCGCTTGTTGTAGTTGCATCGGCGCTTTCACTGCCCTCTGCAGCTACTGCATCTGAAGCTGCCTCTGAGCTATCAGCTGCTGTGGCATCTTCATTATCTGATGCTTCGCCGGCATTGTCAGTATTCTCAGCATCTGCATTCTCGCTGCTATCAGCTTCAGTATCTGATGCAGGTAACTCTTCCTCCGGGATAGGCTCCCAAAAGCTTGAGCCGGTATCAGCTTTTGTATCTTCACCACCTGCGTTAGCTGTATCCATGACTACACCGATACTCTCGGCGCCCTCCTCAGTCATAGCTGTTGCAGGCTTATTGAGAATGTACATTGATAATGTTCCTGTGAGAAGTGCCACGCATAACATTACGGACAACCACTTCTTTCTGGTATCATGCCTTCTCAAGTATTTGTCAGCTTTAATATTGTTTTTACCCCACATTACTTCATACCACCCATAAATCTTTTAAACATAACAGTTACACACTACTCTTCTAAATTATTCTTCTTAATCTTTTTCTTACTCTGTCTTATCTGAAATCACAATTTTCCGAATACACCAAACGGATAAATTCTGAATACTACCTGTCCGATAAGCTGTTCAGCAGTTACACATCCTACTGTGCTTGAACGGGAATCAATTGATTCCGTTCTGTGATCGCCAAGTACAAAATATCTGTTCTCAGGCACCTGATAAGGGAACTCTATCTTGTCGCCCTCGCCTACTCCGTTAGCGTATGTACTGGGATTCGATACATAAGGCTCATCAAGCTCAACGCCGTTTACATAAACGCGGCCGGCATCATCGATGTTTATCCAGTCCCCGGGGCTTCCTACAACTCGCTTAACAAGAACCTTGTTGTTGTAGTAGAAAGCAATCAATTCTCCCGGTTCGAAGGTGCTGTAGTTATAAGCTATAACCAGCTGTCCGGTCTCCAGTGTAGGAGTCATGCTGTCTCCCGTAACTTTAAGCACTGTGATGAAAAAGCTTGAGATAAGAACGGAAAGTGCTGCAACCACTACTATGACTATCAGTGTATTCCTTAATGTCCTTGTGTAATCGTGCTTTCTGTACTCTCTGTTCAGCTCTGCCCTGAGTTCATCAAGTGTGGGCTTACTGTCCCGCCTTGCTTCTGCCTCGACCTCTACTGTCACATTATCTGAATTATTTAGTTCCTCTTTTTCGATCTCTATCTGATCAATCTTTTCTTCTGTACTCATACGCTCCACTATTTCTATGTGTTAACATGTACGCACGCACAGACGCGAGCTCTCTAATTATACCAAAATGACCAAGCATCAAAAGTACTGAAAATGAAAACTTTCATTCATAATTCGTACTTGACATAGCCAATCACTTATGCTTGCCGCCTTTTTTCTCAGTGATATTTGCAAACTCTTCCGCTGCCTTCTTCGCTCCGTCAAAAACCCCATTTATTGACAAAAGCGCTTCAGCTAAAGATCCGGAGTTCTCAATTTTGGCAAGCTTATCATCGACTTCAGCCCTAATGGCTGCCTTCTCTCTCTCAAGGCGAGCCCTGAAGCCCTCAAACTCTTTCTCATGCTGCTCATTGATCTCTTTTATCTCACGTTCAAAACGACCCTTAATGCCGTTTATCTCTCTCTCCTGTCTTGCCTTGAGGCCTGCAATATCGCCATTGCATTTAGCTTCATACTCTTCACGCTGCTGGTTAAACTTCGCACGCATCTCTGCCTTTTCTTCATCAAATTTGGCAAGAAGTTCTGCTCTCTCATCAGCCATCTGAGCTATAAGCTGTTCTCTCTCCCTGTCAAAGAGTTCCTGCATCTCTTTTACATGCTCTTTGGCTGCCTCAGTCTCTTCGGAGTACTCAACCATCATTTGAAGTAGTTCTTTTCTATTAAGTTTTCTAAGTTCTTTCTGTGCCATAAATACTCTCTTTAATACAAATCAGGGTACAAAAATAGCCCGTTTGTGGCCAAACAGGGCTACGCATCGCCAAGGAATGCATGATGCGCCCTCTTATCTCTAAGATTCTAAGCGCACCAGCAACTGGCTATCTATTCCCAAAACGGAAACAGACCCTTTAGCTTTGCGTCACTACCTTGCGGTAGCTTTGCCCTGCATTCTTCACTTATTATCAAAAAGTTCTATTACTATGATTAATGCTTTGTATAATCATAGTAGAACTTTTGAAAATAAAAATCAATACATCGCCGTAACTTAAAACATATTTTATTTACGAAAATTTTACGTAAATTTTATTTATTGTATTTCCGCCTTTTCTTTCTTACAATCTCTTCTCCAACAAGTGCCAGTGTAACCAGGGCGATTCCGCCGATTGTGAAAGGAAGTCTTCCAGATCCGCCAGTTGATGGCAGTGAGTATGGCTGAACCTGATTTCTGGTGTTTGTAATCGTTATCTCACCGGAAGTGATTCCTGTTTTGTTGTTTTCAGAATATGAAGGTTCATAATACATATTTGAAACCTCTGATACGAAATACAACCACTGATATCTCTTATCCACACCATCAACTTTCTTTGTGCAGAATCTGTCAAGATCGGTTACTGTCTTGGTCCAGTGATCCGCCTCAGTAAGTGTTATTTCCATGAAGTCCTGAACTTCGTCAGCTGACGCATTCTTTGCTGCGCGTGTTCCTTCTGAATCCGAGCTTCCGGTGGATGCAGGATAAATAGTTGCCGTTGTATTACCTGCATCACCCATTTTAGGAACTTCCCATCCATCCTTTATGTCAATCTGAGTATCTCCGGTAATAGTGACTTTTTTGGTAATAAGCTGAAATCCGCTTTCATCAAGTTCGTCCAAATAGTCAACCTCCTGCCCATTTATACTAATAGTTGCAGCACTTGTATAGCCTGGATGTTTGTATGTATAGAAGGAATATTCCAAAATCGAACCACCGGCAACTGACGGAAAGCTCTTTACTTGTTCTAATTTTCCGTTAGGCATTCTCCTTTCAATATTTACCGTATAGAATCCTTCAGTAGAACTATCGGTCTCAGCGCCAAGTCGTCTTCCTATCTTAACCGTGATGGATCCGGGTTTTGTTGCGCTGTCCGGATTAACCCAAGTCTTGTTTACTGTAATCTGTGTCTTCTCCTTAGTATTGGGGAAGTAAATGGGCTGTCCTGCTGTAAGTATTACTCCGTTAAGCTTCGATGTGAAATCATCCGGCACTTCCATTCGGTAAGTGTTGGTATCAGATGAAGCTATATAGAATATAATCGGAGTCTCATTTAGCAGATAACCCTTCGGTGCATTTGTCTCTTTTAGTTTATATGCCCTATTGTAAACAAGTGGCGATATCAGGATATGTCCGTCTGCATCTGATGTGAACGTAGGATTATTCTCTGTTGTCCAGTCATTTTTGCCAGTATCCCAATAGCTGAGTTCGAATTCAGCTCCCTGTAAAAGAGTACCGTTATTCTCAGCATCTACTTTGTATAGATCAATACCCTTTATCTGAGCTCTTGCTCCTGCATCCTTAACCTGAACTGACGTCTCATGTCTTGCATTATCATTCTCTACAACTATACCTTCAAGCTTTGCCTTATTATCAAGATTTATATATGAACTCAAATCACCGGAATACATGTATCTGTATTTAACTCGAATGAACTTTTTATCCGGTATCTTAAATACTATTGTGCCGTATGAATGATACTTTGGATATTGGATATCAACCACATCATACATAGATGCTGTGTATGTAAAATCTGTACCGTTTACAAGCTCTTTTACTGTTTCATTCTGGGCTGCATCTCTTATAACTTCATATACATGAATTGATCCGGGCACCAGGGACATACTAAAGTCTGTCGGGCATGTAGCACTAAGTTCATCTGTAAGTGTAAGGGTATCACCCTCCTGAAGAAGATCTGCTGCATTTTCATTTATGTCCAGAGTATACTCAATAGTATCTGTGGTACCTGATGCATATTCTCCTTTCTTTCTTACAGTAGTATCGGTTTTAGTAACGAACTGTTTCTGTGAGGATCTGTCAAGTTCGACCTCTCCGTTACTGTCACTACTTACTACTACTACATTCTCAAACTCAGCTTTCTGAATATCTGAATAGTCGTAGTCGCTTGGTATCTGCGCATGAATCCTGAAGTATACCTTCCTACCTGCTGCCTGCTTCGGGTCAAAACTGATAATTACCTTATTTCCTGAAGTAGTTTGGCTGTAAGTCACACCATCAAGAACTGCGCTGCCACCTTCAAACGCTACAGGATTGCTGAACTTGTCATCTGAAGATACTTCAAGCCAGTTTACCTGCCTGTCATTGTATTTGCCACTGCTTATGAGATTAAGTCCCTCAGGTATCTCATCGATGATGTACAAGTTCTCATAATTACAGCTATCAGGTACCATTACCCTTATTATCCAGGTAAGGATTCCGCATTTGTACAGATCTTTTGAATAGTATTCGTATTCAGAATCGCCACTGCGGTTCTCGCCGTCATACTTTGTAACAAGTGGATTAAAGTACTGTGTAGCATCCTTTCCGTAAGTATTCAGATTGTATACCGCTGCTCTGTTGTTATAGATTACGGTTCCTTTACCATCGCCAATGCTTGCAGTAGATGTAAAGGAGAATGATATATCCTTTGTAAGGTCTGCTTTGCACTTAACAGAAAGTTTCTTGTAACCACTTATTCCGTTTACTGTAGCAGGCTCGCTCTTATCTATAGAGAACTCACCATCGTAAACAGCATCAAAAGCTGTACTAAATGCCCTGATATCCTCATCTGTGAATACTTCAAAGCTATCAATAACGTTCTCATACAACATAAAGTATTCATTAAGGTTCTTGCCAGCATTACGTGTAATAGGAGCATGAAGTGTTATATTCCACCTAGCCTTATAGTTGTCGTTTGAATCCTTTTCCAAGCCCTCGGCTTTTTTCTCAATCAGCTTAATTCCGCCTGCCCATACAGATGACTGTGCAGTGTTACCTATAGTGCTGTTTTCTAAGTAGATTCTTGCCTCATTATATACGCTTCCATAAAGGAGATCTGCTGATACAAAGTCATAGGTATATGTGAACTCATAGGCATTGTAGTCATCAACGGTGAATTTGTATCCGCCATCAGGTATGGTAAAGGTCTGATTTTGCGTAAATGTAGCACCTGAATGTGTTCCATCAGGATTTACTGCTGATACGGTAATCACACCGGTGTAAGGTATATCCCTTTTTGACCATCCCTGGCTGTAATATCTGAGAATCGCATCTGTAAAAACAAAGTCCTTCAAATTCTGATGATTCTGGTTAAGTTTTACAGTCCACTTAATGCTGTTCTGGCCTTTTACTTTTTCGCCATACTTCTCTACTTTTGGTTCTTTTCCCTCAAAGGTATGATTTGCATAGGCATATCTTTCTTCATTATACTCTCCAAAAGTAACCTTGCAGACATTCTTGACAGTTGTCTGAGCTGTAGGTGAAACTATATCACTACTAAAACGCAAGGTATATGTGATCGCATAACTCTCACCAGCCTCAAGACCGGATATCTTATAGCCTCTATTATCCGTCCTGTCATACTCAAGGCTACCATCTGTAGGATTAAGGTTTAGATTGGAAGTATTCCCGTTTTTATCCTTTTTAACAACACTGAATTCTACGAGTGTTTCTTGCGATTGATTTATTTTATCTGCTATTTCCTGTGAAAAGACATCGCCGTTTTGGGTCTTACAATATGCCTCAAGCCAGTCATTCATGTAGAAATCGCCACCTGTACCATTATTTGTCGTTACAGTGATCAAATAAGATATAAGCGCACTACCGTCATCTGCCTTTTCATATTTTGTTTCTTTCTTATCTAAAGTAAGATCGTTAGTTTTATTCTTTATAATAGTAATATTGAATTTGAAGTTATCGCCAAAGTCGTAGGTCTTCTCTGTTGTTTCCTGATCACCTTCAGCATTTGCTGTTGCATAGAAATAAAAGTCGCCATATATGACCTGGTCTTTATTTTTCGCAGCAAATTCTTTAAAAAAAGTAATGGTTGTCTTACCATCAGTATCTATCTCAAAAACTCCAACCTCTTCATTCAGGTTGTTATAAACAGGTCCTGTAGTAAATGCATCAGGTACGACTCCGCGCTTTTTAAGTTCATAGGTAATTGAATTATCTTCAGTAACTTTACCAATGGGCACATAGTATGAGAGCCGGAACAGTATTCCGTCGCCGCTACTTACCTGTGCGCCTGACTGAATCTGAACGCCACCAGAATATGAAACAGTGCCGTCACTGTTATATGTAATACTAGGCCTCTTAGTAAGCGTAGCCCCATTTACAACCATTGATCCTGTAACTGTAGAATCAACGATTGTCTCAACTGATACACTTCCGCTGGTTCCCTGTCCATCTGCAGCATGAGCAGTTATTACAAAGCTTTTGAGGAAACCACCACCAAAAATATAGTTTATTGCCCCAGATAGAGCAAATGCAGAGCCAGCCCTTTTGCCGTCTCTGCCTGTTGCCTTACCAAGGTCCTTATTTGTCTGTGTAGTTTTCTTGGATGTAGTGTTATCTGATGTTGCGTTCTCAGATGTAGTGTTACCTGATGTTGCATCATCAGTTGTAACGTTTTCATCAGTGGTATCACTATCATCTGATTCGCCGGTTACTACCTTTTTATATTCATCACTATAATTGATCTTAATCTTGTTATCTTCTGATACTTCGTAGTTGCCATTACCTTCCTTAAGCTTTTCTTCTTTGGAAATTACATTTCCGTACTGCTCAGGAACATTGTAATAAATATCATCGCTTGCTGCTGCTTTTTCAGGGAGCACGTAGTTAACAGTAATTCTGAGGTGATCGCCGATTTTGATTTCTTTCTCATCGATCACTTCCCAGGTGCCGTCAGCGTTTTCTCTCTCGATAACTGTCTCAGTTATGTATTCAGCAAGATTTACGGACTCAGGTACTTCTGCATCTGTGGTCTTATCGCTCTTATCGCTCTTACCTGTCTCGCTGTCATTGTCGCTGTTTTCAGTGTTTTCGCTGTTCTCACTGCTTTCTGTATTTTCTTCAGAACCGGACTCCTCAGTCTGTTCTTCTTCCTCAGAAACCTCTTCCTCTACCTTCTCATAAACGAATGTAAGGTTAGTGTCGAGTTTGATCTCCATAACATCTTCGGATTCATCCTCTTCAGTCTCAGGATCATCCTTAGGAACTACTTCGTAGTATTTATAGCCATTATCATCAGAAGCAGTGTAAATCATAACCGTTATCTTCTCGATAGCGATCTTCTCTGTTTCTTCTTTATCTTCATCATAGTACTCGTAGATTACTTCCTTGAAATTGTAACCATCGATTGTTCTGGCATCATCTTCGAAGATCATGCTGTCCATAAGACTGATCTTCTTCTCATCAGCTAAAGCTTCGCCGGCTTCATCTACGATAAGCTCGCCTTCACCATCAACATAGGAAACAGTAAGCACCACATCCTGCATAAGCTCATCTTCAAGGGCTCCTGCAAGAGTTTCCTCGTTAAGTTCTTCATCAAAGCTTTCTTCTGAATCTTCTGAGCCTTCTGCGTTTTCTGAATCATCTGAAGTTCCTTCTTCGGCTTCTTCGGAGAAATCTTCTGCAGCATCATCAGAATCCTCTGTGCTTGCCTCTTCCTCGGATGCATCTTCGTTTGACTCATCTGAATTATCTTCGTAGTTCGCTTCTGAAGTCTCTTCAGTGTACTCTTCTTCCTCGTAAGTATCATCAGAGCTTTCTTCATCCTCAGAAGCTTCTTCTGTATACTCATCTTCACTGTCTGATGTTTCTTCAGTGTCTTCTACAGTCTCTTCTTCACCGCCATCGCTGTTCAGACCGGCCATCTCAAGATCATCATTCTCAAGAATCATTCCAATTTCATCAGCGCCTTCTTCTGTAACCGCAGATGCTGCTCTATTCATAGCATAAAGCGTTACTGTGGTAACCAGCATCGCCATTACGAGCATCACAGAGCCCCACCTTCTTGCGAAAGCATGTCTCTTAATATACTCTTCTGCTTTTCTCTGTCCTGAATTCTTTCTTGCCATATCAGGTTCCTCTCTTACTACCAGGGCGCCTTAGGCATTAAAAAGTGCCCTGTCCGAAACCGCGTCAAACAAGGCACATAATAATCAAGTCGTTAACTGCACCACAACGTGCAGGCAGCTGGCTGTCTGCCAGGCAAGCAGACCCTGTAGCTTTGCGTCACTATCTTGCGATAGTTTTGCCCTGAATAACAAATTTATTAAGTTGTCAAATGTGACATACTGCCTATAAATCACATTTGAAATTATTTTTCACACTTACTCTTAAAATTATGATAAAACATTTGAAAAGAAAAATCAAGTTTTATTTTTAATAATCAAATATTTTTTCATTTGTGATTACAAGTGTAAATTTACAAGTTTTCCCTTACAATACTACAGTATAATGAAAACGCCCTATTTTCAATAGATTACAGACTTTTTTCCTAAAGAATTTATGCTTGTTTATACTTTTTATAATTACATTATAAGAATTTCAATTTCCGGGAATTTTGAAAATAGAAACTAGGAAATGAAAGAAATATTTTTTAACAGGGAATTATGAAGAAATTCCTTTAAGATAAAAAACGCATCATCCCTATACGGGATAATGCGTCTAATTCACATAATAAGTGAAAGTTATGCAATCTTCTGCTTAGCGATCTCTGTAAGAGTCTTGAAGCCTTCTGCATCGTTAACTGCCATCTCAGCGAGCATCTTGCGGTTGATATCAACACCTGCAAGCTTAAGACCATGCATAAGGTTTGAGTAAGACATACCGTTAAGACGAGCTGCTGCATTGATACGTGTGATCCAAAGAGATCTCATATCTCTCTTCTTCTGCTTACGTCCAGCGAATGCAGATGTAAGTGCTCTCATAACTGACTGCTTAGCTACTCTGTACTGCTTTGATCTAGCGCCTCTATAGCCCTTTGCGAGCTTTAAAACTCTCTTATGCTTTTTCTTGGCGTTCATGCCACCTTTAATTCTTGCCATTTTTGTTTCCTCCTAAATTATTCTGGTACTGCTCTTAAACGATAATACTTGGATTAAACGTAAGGCAGAATCTTCTTCATGTTCTTAACATTAGTAGCGTCAACAACTGCTGCCTGTCTAAGAGTTCTCTTCTTCTTTGTTGTCTTCTTTGTAAGAATGTGACGCTTGTACGCCTTGTTACGGATCAGCTTACCTGTGCCTGTTACTTTGAAACGCTTGGCAGCAGATCTGTTTGTTTTCATCTTGTGCTGCATAACTAAATCCTCCTATGCTTGTAAATTATTGCTATAGCCTGTCTAAGACAGCGTAATCATCCATGAATGTTTTTGAACAATTACTTTATATGTAACCTGCTAATGGCAGGAGACATTACTTCTTCTCAGTAAGGAACATGGTCATACTACGTCCCTCAACCTTGGGCTGCTTGTCGATAACAGCAACATCCTCAAGAGCCTTGGCAAAATCTGTAAGAATATGCACGCTAGCTCCCATGTGAGCCATCTCACGTCCTCTGAAACGAAGAGTAATCTTAACTCTGTTGCCCTTCTCAAGGAACTTCTTAGCTGCATTAACCTTGGTATTAAGGTCATTTGTATCAATATTGGGTGAAAGTCTGATCTCTTTGATCTCGACATTCTTCTGCTTCTTACGGGCTTCCTTCTCTTTACGAAGCTGTTCATATTTGAACTTACCGTAATCAACTATACGACAAACCGGTGGCTTAGCGTTAGGAGCGATCTTTACAAGATCAACACCGGCTTCATCAGCAAGCTTCCTGGCATCTGCGATAGACATTACACCAAGCTGCTCATTGTTAACCCCAATTACACGAACTTCTTTGTCTCTGATCTGTTCATTGATGAATAAATCGTTGTTGCTAATTGCTTTGTACCTCCAATAGTAAATAAAAAAGTGGACTCGCTCGGAATCCACTTAATAATCTTCAAAATCATACACAACCATGATCTAAGCTACCCGCAAGTCTGTATACATCGGATATAAAACTCATGTTATGTCTTGAAAATATTAACACCTGCCAGCTTAGCCGCAGGGTGAGAGTGGAAACCTCTGCTTTGTTTTCATACCTGTATAAGATACAATGTAAACTCATGTCTGTCAAGCACTTTTTTACAATGTAATGCTTTTTAGTTCATTCTCAGCGTACGCCAAGTGCCTGCAACTCATCTTCAACCTGTTCGTAGGTCTTAAAAACAATACCGTTCATGCCAAATTCTCTGGCTGCAATGATATTCTTCTCAGTATCATCTATAAATACGCATTCACCAGGAATAAGATCGTACCTCTTGGTAATAAGTTCATAGATTGCTCTGTCAGGCTTAATGATCTTATCTCTGTAACTGAGGATTCCGCCATCAGTCTCATCCAAAAACTCCTGCATGAACATATTGGGTTCAAGGGCCTGTTTGGAAAAATTGGAAAGAACAAGTACCTTGTAACCCTTTGACTTAAGCTCTTTTATCCATGGAATGGTACGTTCTCTTTTTCTAAGAAGTCCTGTGAGGTCGCTGAATGCACTTCTAAGCTCCTCTTCGATCTCGGGATCGTTCTTTACAAAGCCGTCAATTATTTCCTTTGAATTAAGGACGCCTCTGTCGAACTCGTTCCAGGCCTCGGATCTGACACTGGCATTTCCCATACGCTGAACCATTTCTTCGCTGTAGCCCTTGCTTCTAAGGAAGTCATCCCAGCAAAAATCCACCAGAACTCCGCCTATATCAAAAATTATTGTTGTAATTGCCATAATTTTCCTTCGTCCGTCCAATCACACAGGCGCCATCAGCGCCTATCAAAAACTTACTTCTCGCTGTCTGTATCTTCTGTTGCCGTATCAAATTTCCCGTAAGGGTCAGGTGATGCAACAGTTCTCTTACCTGAAAGAGCAGTATAAACCCAAAGTATGAGCCACACAAGTATCGGTATTGCGACCGTTGCTGCGGCGCAAGCAAGAAATGCACTTCCGGAACCCGTCTTACCGAATAATGCCACCAAAAAGAATACCACATACACCAAAAGAAGCAAAACAATTCCAACCCATGCAATTACGCGCTTTGCAAGCGGTGTCTTCTTATTTTCATTCTCCATAATAATTCTTCTCCATAAAAAGGAATCAACATAATCTACCATAATTATAGAAAAGCCCCGCCGTAATATCAGCGGCGAGGCTATCAGTTACTCTTATTATTTGCTAAGAGGGCTCTCACGATAAATGATATCTTCACGTGAAGGGCCATTGGATACCATGGTAATAGGATATCCGATCTCCTTCTCGATGAACTCGATATACTTGCGGCAGTTCTCAGGAAGTTCTTCATAATTCTTGATACCGCGAATATCGCACTTCCATCCGGGAAGAGTCTCATAAACAGGCTTAGCCTTCTCAAGAAGGTGTGTTACAGGGAATTCCTTAGTAACTTCGCCGTCAATATCATAGCCAACGCAAACCGGAATCTCATCAAGATATCCAAGTACATCCAGAACTGTGAAAGCTACATCTGTAGCGCCCTGAAGTCTGCAGCCATATTTGCTGGCTACGCAGTCGTACCATCCCATACGTCTCGGACGACCTGTTGTAGCGCCGTACTCGCCGCCGTCACCGCCGCGTCTTCTAAGCTCATCTGCCTCTTCACCAAAGATCTCTGATGTGAAAGCACCTGCTCCAACTGCTGATGAATATGCTTTGTTAACAACAACGATCTGCTTAATATCGTAAGGAGCGATACCTGCTCCGATTGCACCGTAAGCTGCAAGTGTTGAAGATGATGTAACCATAGGATAAATGCCGTGGTCGGGATCCTTCATGGTTCCAAGCTGTCCCTCAAGAAGAACAGTCTTGTTCTCTTTAATAGCCTTGTCAAGGAAAAGAGAAGTATCTGCAACATAAGGCTTAACCATATCTCTCCACTCATGAAGAGTCTCAAGAAGCTCTGCAGGATCAATCTCAGGCTTGTGATAAAGCTCTTTAAGAAGAATGTTCTTGGTTACAAGAACTCTCTCAACCTTCTCTTTAAGAAGCTCTTCATCAAATAATTCATTTACCTGGAAACCAATCTTTGCATACTTATCTGAATAAAAAGGCGCAATACCTGACTTGGTAGAACCAAATGACTTACCGCCAAGTCTCTCCTCTTCATACTGATCAAACAGGATGTGATAAGGCATCACAAACTGACAACGATCTGAAATTAAAAGATTGGGTGTAGGAACGCCCTTGTCAATAACTGACTGAAGTTCACCGATAAGAACCGGAATATTAAGAGCAACTCCGTTACCAATAATATTTGTTATATGCTGATGGAAAACTCCGGATGGAAGTGTGTGAAGCGCAAATTTGCCATACTGATTTACGATAGTATGACCTGCATTGGCTCCTCCCTGAAAACGTACAACCACATCGGCATTGTCTGCCATCATGTCTGTGATCTTACCTTTTCCTTCATCACCCCAGTTTGCACCAACTACTGCTTTAACCATATTTCCTCCATTCTGTGTTACGCATGGGTTTTTCGCAACGTTACAAACATATCACGAAAATACTTTTTTGACAATGTATTTCCAAAGAGCCTTGGTTGGCTTTGGAAGATAATGAACACCATCTCTTGTTTCTATGGTGACATGCTTCTTTGTATATTTGTACAAATCGATAGTTCTGATTCTGCTGTTTCCCTTGGCATAGTTTCTAAGAGCTTTGTTAAAATGTCCGATTACATTAACGCCAAAATAGTAATCATCTCCCTCTGGGAAATATGCGGGACTTACGGCTCCGATTGTGCAAAGTACAAGATTCTTACCTCTTTTTAATAACTTATTATAGGTCTTCTTGTACACCTTGAAATTACCATAATTATTTGCACCAAGCCAGGAAACAACAGTATCGTAATCATTAAGATCTGTATATTTATAAATCTTTTCAAGATAGCTGTTGGTAGCTCCATCAGCGGTGTAAACCACCATTCCATTTCTGACATAGCCCTCATAGGTTCCGGGAGTTCCTGTGAAAAGATCAACTCCTCGTGAATCACCAAGGAATAATGTTCTTGTAGTCTCGTCGGCAACAGAAAGAATTATCTTCAGCTTTTTACCGGTCTTTTTCTCTTTAACATTGATTACTGCACGGCCCTTCTTAACTGAATGAATCACACCGTTCTTATCAATAGTAGCAACCTTTTTATTTTCAGAAGAAAATTTACATTTGCTGGCATCAATCTGTTTTTTCCCCGAATATATGATGAGCTGCAAATCCTTTCCTAAATCCAGTTTTTTGTAGTATGGCTGATTGCTTTTCTGAACCTTGTACTCCTTGGTCAGGAGCTCTGCACCGTTCAAAGATGAAGCCTCTACATTACCAAGCTGCCTGTAGCCGATAAAGTCAGGCTTAATTAGAAATACTGGCACAAGCATAAGTGCCAAAATCAAGAATTTTTTTAAAACCTTTTTCATAATACTAAATATCACTTCCTTTACGTTAAAACATTATACTCTTTTTTCCTGTAAATGGAAGAATAAATACTATTCATCAAATAACGGTGTTGAGAAATATCTCTCTGCTGTATCTGGAAGAACCGTCACAACCGTTTTCCCCTTGCCAAGCTTCTTCGCAAGCTTGATTGCAGCAGCAACATTGGTTCCGCTGGAAATACCGCACATAAGTCCCTCAAGGTGGGCAAGCTTCTGGGCGGTAGTTATTGCATCATCATCAGATACAACACAAATTTCATCATAAATATTCTGATTAAGAATGTCCGGAATTATTCCATCTCCGATACCCATCTGAAGATGTGTACCCACATTTCCTCCTGCAAGGATAGCTGCGTTTTCAGGCTCTGCTGCCCATATCTCGATTGATGGATACTTTTCCTTAAGTACTTCACCTATTCCGGTAAGAGTTCCGCCTGTTCCTATTCCGGAGCAGAAACCATCTACAGGTCCCTCAACCTGCTGAATTATTTCAAGGGCTGTGCCATTCTTATGGGCCATGGTGTTTGCGGGATTCTCAAACTGCTGTGGAACAAATACATTAGGATCTTCTTCCTTCATCTTGAGAGCAGTTTTAAGGCACTCATCGATACATTTTCCGATATCTCCATCGTCGTGAATCAGAACAACCTCTGCGCCATAGTGCTTTATGAGTTTCCTGCGCTCCTCACTGACTGAATCAGGCATAATAATAATTGTCTTATAGCCCCTGACTGCACCTACAAGCGCAAGTCCTATACCCTGATTACCGCTGGTTGGTTCAACAATGATAGTGTCTTTATTTATCTTCCCCTGCTTTTCAGCTTCATTTATCATGTTGAGGGCAGTTCTTGTCTTTATTGAGCCGCCTATGTTAGTTCCTTCAAACTTAACCAGAATCTGCGCACTGTCAGAATCCGTCATGTGGTTAAGCCTTACCATAGGAGTATGTCCTACCGCCTCAAGAATATTCTCATATATCATGGAAAAATCGCTCTCCTCCGCATATTTATTCTAAACACACTCACATATTTTATACTATTGATAATCTATCAACAAGAATTTGTTTTATGAGAAGCGGATTCTCTTTTGATTCTAGTGTGGCACAAAAAATCCCTCATCAGATGGTTCTGCACCGATGAGGGATTCATTAGTTTAAATCATCTTGCTACTATTAAATTATCTCATAATTATAAGTAGAGAAATCTGCCTTAAGTGTAATCTTTGATCCGTTGTTCTCCCATGTAAAGTTCATAACAGAACCATCCTGTGTGATGCTAAGCTTTGCATCAAATCCGAAAGCAGGATTGGTGTTACGAAGTCTGAGGAGTTCAAGCTGCTTCTGAACTACAGGCTTCTTCATCATCTCTTTGATTGCTTCATTAGAAAGATTTGTACGGTTAATCTCCTTATGTCCGCCTGCACCTGCTCTCTTAACAGCTTCAAGGTCGTTCTCGCCTGCAAAGAGGTCAAGATACCAAACCTGAGGCTTGCCGGGCATGAACATCTGCACTGCTCTTGCAAAGAGCATCTTCTGCTCATCAGCGCCAAGAGCACTGTAATATGTAGCATTAACCTGATAGTACATATTCTTCTGACCGTGAAGGTTCTTTACAAGTCCGCCTCTTCCAACGATTGTCTGGATGAGACTCTCTATTTCTTCATCAGGAATAAATCCCTTAAGATCAAGAACAGGAATACCATCGTGGCAGCCAAGCATGTTGACTACGCGGATATTTTTATCCATAAGCTCGTTTGCCCATTTAGCTAGAACTTCTCCGCTATGTTTTTCCATAGCATAGATAAGAAGTCCGGGAAGGAAGAAGTCGTAGGTCATATAGCCCTTACCTGCAACCTTCTCATAAATTCCTGCACTGTAGCTGTCATGAATCTCGGGAAGAAGTCTTACGCCGTTCTTATCAGCGATACCCTTTACTCTCTCAAGAACATCCCATGTATCGGGCTCGTTAAGGAAGTTCTTCTTGCCGGGATCCTTGGGTGCGTATGCAAAAGCATCAAGTCTTACGATTGCTGCGCCGTAGCCTGCAAGAGTCTTTAGTGTATTCTCATAGTGCTCCCAAACAAGATCAGACTTGATATTAAGATCCATCTGTCCAAGATATTTTCTGCCGTTTGCAAGGAATTCAAGAACCGCTGCGCGATACTCTTCATACTTGCCAAATTCAATTTCCTCGGGCTTTTTGCCTTCATCAAGACCTTCGCATACGAGCTTTGCAATTCTCTCAGCGCTCATATACTGAAGTCTTCCGCCACCCTGCTCATCTGTAGAAGCTGCAACGCCATGAGCTTCCTTATAATCCTCAACTGCTGCAATAATGTCCTGAGCATCAGGCTTTCTGTACTGAACCTCCTGATAGAAGGTGTTCCAGTAAGGAATTTCTTTTCCGTCAGGCATGCGAACCATGAGGATAGGAAGACCGGGCTTTCTGAAAAACATATCCTTAATAAGGTCTTCTCTGGGCTGAATGTAACCCTCTTCTGTCATCTCGCCGCAGCCATCCCAGAATTTATTCCAGTTGATGAAAAAGTCAGCGTACTTGGACTTTTCACCGTTTTTCAAAAGATCCTGAAACTGAGGTGAAAGAACTGATGCGTGATTCAGAATGAAATCAAGCTTAAGATCGATTCCAAGAGCTCTTAATCTGTCCAGATCTTCCTTAGAGCCAAGTTCCTTATTGATACCATAATCGATAACTGAGAATCCGCGATCAAGGTCGGTATTGTAAATGCTGGGAAGAATATAGAAGGAACTGAAGGTATCCTTAAACTCCTCTTTTTCAAGCACTGTTACAATATCATCAAGAGTACCGCCCATACTGTCGGGATAAGCATTAAGCATAGGTCCGTTATCTACAAATTTACTCATAATTTCTCCTTTAAATCCAAAAATGAAGCCGTTAACTCACTTCAATAAAAAGAACACTTCAAAACGTATTCTTACAGTCCCATAAGGGTCTTGTACTCATCATAGCTGATGATCTCGCCCTGCTTACTAACGATGATCTTAGCCTTGTGAGCCTGTGACATAAGCTTGTTCTGCTCAAGCTCAAGAACCATCATTGTGAAAGGACTGTCTACCTTACCGTCACGAGCTCTGCTTCTTCTGTGCTCAAGAGTCTCCTGAGGTGTGCTGTTAAGAAGGATTGGAATATCAACTTCCTTCATGCAATCTGTGTTACCGTGGGTCCACTCAATGATAAGAACCTGCTTAGCTGACATATCAACTTCGTCATACCAGAGTGTGCTCTCATCTCTGCCCATTCTCTTAAGCCAGAGCTTATCTGCGCCGTTCTTGAAAGCAGCAAGGATAGAATCAACTTCTGCAAAATCTGTCTCATTGGGAGTTCCAAGATATGCATCAAGTCCTTTTTTGCCTGCCTCAAGATAAGTCTCAAACCAGGGATATTCTTTTACATGCTCTGCATTGGCATCATCATTCTGCTCCTGAAAGCCTTTAACTACAGCGTAATTCTCAGGGTTCATAGCACCGCCGTCAACCATTCCTCTGATTCCGCACTGTCTGAAAGTATGAAGTCTCTCAGCATCGTTATACATAGGAATTCTGTGAGGATAGTTATCACCTGACATTGTGTAGCTTCCGATTCCGCTCTGCTCAAGCATATATGAAAGAAGTGATGCGATCTCGGATTTACCTACACCTGATCCTCCGCATACAGTAACAACGGCTCTTCCAAAAGGATTTGCAGCAGTTACCTTTGAGAGCTCTTTAAGGAGCTTAGGGAAAATAGTCTTTGCCTTTGCAATATGGCTCTCGCCAATCTCTATCTTGTCTCCGGGCATATCTCCGTGAGGTATATCAGAAGGAATTGTAAACTCCTTCACACTAAGTGTCTCAACCATTTCATCAGTCACAGGTGTCATTGGACCAATCTTACCAAAAACAGTATTCATCTTTTATTCCTTTCAAAAAAATCCTTGGTTTTAACTTTAACGCAAAAGTTTCTTATATTATGTGCATTTTCGAGTTTTTGACAGCACTTTATTCTCGTGCTATGTTAACAATATAATCAATTTGGAACTTTTGTAAAGTAAAATTTTATGACCGGGTTTTTTCATGATTACAATTAAAGAAATTGCGACACAACTAAATATGAGTACCACTACGGTTTCCAACGTTATTCACGGCAAGACCGGAGAAGTTTCTCCTGCCACGATTAAAATTGTGGAGGATTACTTAAAGAAGGTCGATTATGTTCCAAATATCAATGCAAGAAATCTTGCACAGAACCAATCGAAAATAATCGGCGTTGCCCTGAAGGCCCGTGCTGACAAATACGAGAATCTTCTGATGGATCCTTTCGTTTCCGAACTCATCGGTGGCATCGAGGAATCCATAAGGAACGCAGGCTACTTTATGATGCTCTATATTTCAAGAGATACCAACGAAATAATGCGTCACGTATCGACCTGGAATGTGGATGGTCTCCTTCTATTCGGTATGATCGACAACGACGGAATCCGTGTCAGTGAGCGATATAAAAAGCCCATAGTATGCATAGACACATACTCTATAGAAGGTCTTAAGCACTTCATAAATGTAGGTCTGAACGACAGACAGGGCTGCTTTGATATGGTCAACTATATGATAAAACAGGGCCATAAAAAGATAGCATTCCTTTCAGATAACATGCGAGGTGTCGACTACGAGCGCTTCTCAGGTTACAAATATGCTCTTGAAGGGAACGGCATACATTATGATGAAAGCTGGTTTTTGCAGATAAAACCCAAAAACGAGGATATAGAAAAATCACTTGATGATATCTGCAAGCGCATTCCGGAATTCGACGGCGTAATGTGCGTATCCGATCTGTATGCGGTACAGCTCATGTGTGCTCTCAAGGACAGAGGCGTAAATGTTCCCGAGGATATTTCCATAGCAGGTTTTGATGATACTTTGCTGGGTCAGCTCCACAGACCTGCTCTTACTACTGTTCACCAGGATGTAAAGCAGAAGGGAATCATGGCCACGGATATCCTGCTTAAAAGAATTAAGGGAGAAAAAACTCCCAAGCAGGTTCAGCTTCCCACAGAGCTAATCATCCGAGACACAGTAAAATGCAGGCTTTAACTATACAATCTATACAACAAAAAGCCTAAAAATATCGAAATCGTTTGAGCAATGTGTATATAATACACATTGCTCTTCTTTTTTCCACTTTCTAAAAAATTTATAATTTGGCAAAGTCAGTGTTGACGGGCTTTTACGCATAAGGTGTTGTAAAATCTAATAAGTTTATAAAATTTTTTCTTGAAATTAATCCGTTAACGTGGTATTTTCTTCATAGCATAAAACTTATGCGCAAAAGTAACCGCTAACCACTATGCGGGTGGCTAGCAAAGTGCACAACAAGGAGGGTAACATGAAAAAGAAAGTATTATCTATTCTTCTCGCCGGAACAATGGCGCTCAGCATGACAGCATGCGGCGGATCAACCGGCACAACTGACACAGCTGCTGATACAGCAGAGTCAACAGAGACAGCTACAGAGTCCACAGAGGCTGCTGAGTCCACAGAGGCTGCTGAGTCTACAGAGGCTACTGAGTCTACTGCTTCAGCTGGAGCAATCAGACTTCTTAATGGTAAGCCTGAGATCAACGATCAGCTTAAAGAACTCGCTGAGCTTTACAAGTCTGAGACTGGTAATGAAGTTGTTATCGAGACAATCGGTGGCGACACAAGCGCTGGTGATGAGCTTAAGAAAATGTACCAGGCTGACAACATGCCTGACATCTTCGTTATCGAAGCAAACCAGGCTGCTACATGGGACGGAATGCTTGCTGATCTCGCTGGTGAAGAATGGACAGACAAGACAGGCTTCGAGCTTGTTAATGATTCCATGGGAACAATCGGCTTCCCTTATACAGTAGAGGCTACAGCTCTTGGTTACAACGCTGACATCCTTTCACAGGCAGGCGTTGATCCTTCTACTCTTACAAGCCCTGATGCTTGGAAGGCTGCTTGCGAAGCAATCGATGCCAAGAAGGATGAGCTTGGACTTACAGCTGTATTCGCATGGTGCGCAGAGCCCACAAACCTTGGCTGGTCTTCAGGTACACACGTATTTGGTCAGTACCTTGATGCAGGTCTTAAGGCAGACGACACAACATACATCGATCTTCTTAACGACGGCGGTCAGATCGATGAGGCAAGAATGAAGAACTTCGCTGAGTTCGTTGGTATGATGAACCAGTACTCTGACAAGGATCATCTTCTTGTTGACGGAACATATGATGAGCAGGTTGCCGGATTCAAGGAAGGCAAGTTCGCTTTCATCACACAGGGTAACTGGTGTGTAACATCTCCTGATGATGTATCATTCGAAGTTGGTTTTGCTCCTTATGCATTTGAGGATGGCATGAACACAATCATCGCTGGACCTCCGTCATACTGGGTAGCATACAAGGACGGTAACGTAGACGCTGCTAAGGCATTCTTCAACTGGTGCGCAGGCGATTCAGCTCAGAACATCCTTGTTAACAAGGCTGGTCTTGTATCTCCTTTCGATGATTGCCAGTATGAAGCTACAAATCCTTTCTACAAGAGCATGAAGAGCTACATCGATGCTGGTAACTACAGCGGATGGCACACAATGCTTAAGAAGGACGGTCTTCAGAACGAGACATGTCAGGTATTTGCAGATTATGCAAAGGGATCAATCGCTGACGCTGATGAGTTCGTTGAGAAGATTTCATCTGTAATCAAGGGTTACTACGCTGAATAATTTATAGTCACTTTTATAAATACCGGGCAGAGCAAATGCTCTGCCCGATTTATCTCGTAATACTAACTGATTTTCAACATATTTTACTTATCAAATTATTTACTTAGCAGAGAACTTTAAATCTATTGACAGGCTTTAGGCCATAAAGGAGATTCTTGCATGAAAACACCATCTTCGACTAAAGGAGCTCTTTCCATACTTTGCCTGATCGCAGGGCTAGGACTACTTATATGGTCTCTCGCTCTGGATTTCACTAAATCGGAAGCTTCTTTCCGTGGCACTACACTTATCCTGGGTATTGTAGGCATAGTTTTAGGATTATACTTCTTCCCCACACTTAAGCATCACCGTACAATTATTAACATTCTTTTCTTATTCCCGCTGCTGTTTGCCTTTTTGGTAACAGTTATCATTCCTCTCTTCCTTGGTATTGGTTATTCCTTTACTGATTGGGACGGAATCAGAGTAAGAAATACTGTTGGACTTACCAATTACACAAGTATGTTTACACAGCCAAGTTTCCTTTGGTCTATATTCCTGACATTCTTGTTCGTTGTATGTAACATGATAATGGTTAACCTGGTAGCATTCCTTTTGGCTCTTCTTTGCACATCAAAGATCAAGGGTCTTGGATTCTTCAGAGCAGCTTACTTCCTGCCTAACCTTATCGGTGGTATCGTACTTGGTTACATATGGCAGTTCATTTTCAGTAACGTTGTTACTAAGGTATTTAACACTCAGTATTCGATGATCGCTGACACAGGAACAGCTTTCCTTGCAGTTATCATAGTTTATATCTGGCAGTACGCCGGATACATAATGCTCATCTACATCACAGGTCTTAATACTATTCCCGGCGATGTACTTGAAGCTTCAGCTATTGACGGAGCAGGTCCCATGCAGACTCTTTTCGAGATAAAGATTCCTATGATCGCTCCTACAATTACTATTTGTACATTCCTTACACTTACAAGTGCATTCAAGCAGTTCGATGTAAACCTTGCACTTACAAATGGTAAGGGATCCGTTGATATTTTTGGAAATTACCTCACAAATGGTACCGAGATGCTTGCTCTTAATATCTATAACACAGCAGTTATTAAGAACAATTACGCACTTGGTCAGGCAAAGGCCGTATTGTTCTTCATTATTCTGGCCTGCGTATCCATTTTACAGGTTCGCATATCTAACAAGAAGGAGGTTGAATTATAATGCATACCAAGGAAAAAACATCCAGCGTAATAATCCGCTTCATCATTGCTATTATAATTGCAGCTTATGTGCTGTTCCCTTTCTTCCTTGTTGTAATCAACTCCTTCAAGGATGCTAATGAGATCACTTCAAATCCTATCGGATTTAACGGCGCATCCTTCAGCAAGCTTATTAGAAACCTTGATGAAGTTATTAACAACTCAAGCTTTACATTCTGGCAGACCTTTGGTTATTCAGCACTTATTACTGTTCTGTCTCTTGGACTTCTTGCTTTGTTCGGAGCTATGGCAGCATGGGTTATCTGCCGTAACAAGACTGTATGGTCAAATGTGATCTACTTCACATTCATCGCATCCATGATCATTCCTTTCCAGGTAGTTATGCTGCCTCTTATCTCTACCTTCAGAGATGTAGGAAAATTCATCGGTATCCCGATGCTTAAGTCCGTTCCCGGTATCGTATTTGCTTATCTGGGATTCGGTGGTGCCATGACAGTATTCATTCTCGTAGGATTTATTAAGGGAATTCCTTTTGATCTTGAGGAAGCAGCATCAATCGACGGATGCTCACCTGAGCAGGTGTTCTTCAAGGTTATCTTCCCTCTTCTTACACCTGTTATTACAACAGTAACAATCCTTAACGGAATGTGGATCTGGAACGATTATCTTCTGCCTTCAATGATGCTTGGTCAGAACGGTCCGGTTAAAACACTTCCCGTTGCAGTTCAGGCTTTCGTAGGTTCCTACGTTAAGCAGTGGAACCTGATTCTGGCAGCTGCACTTCTTGCAATCCTGCCTATGATCATCCTCTTCCTTATCGCTCAGAAGCAAATCATGGAAGGTATGATCGAGGGAGCTGTTAAAGGTTAACTTTCCATTTTAATAAGCCGTCCGGTTTACTACCACCGGGCGGCTTTTATATTACATCTTTTCATTACAGCACATCGCTGTCGATATTCCTAAATTCACAACCTTCCATTTGTTTGCGATAGCGGCAATTGGCTGATACTATCAGCGGGCCACCGCGAAGCCCAAAGGGCATATTCGTCGCATTCCTAAAATGAAGCTTTTTAAGGATGTATCCATCTTCTGTCTCATCATTGACAAAGGGCACTTCCATAAGTCCGCCAAGATCAATGAATTTCGAGAAAAGAAGCCTGCAGATTCTGAGTTTCTCATCATTATCACGAGCTTCTGTATGATAATCATCTATTATTACCATGTATCCCTTTGCTTTTTTCCTAAGATGGCAAAGAGCATAGCCCATAAGGCTGCCGGTTCTGGTTCTAAGTACCGACCAAAAAAATCTGGTATCGGGATTATATGAGAACTTCCACCTGTATATGTCAGAAGTATGCATGAAATGGCACATGGACTCTGCCCATAACCTTGAAATCTCAGCATCGGATATGGGCACCATGAACTTTTTGAGCTCCTTTTTGATGTTATCCTTGTCCAGCTCACTGTAGCTTATTACAGGGAAAAGCTCCAGTTCTTCATTATCTCCCGGCTTAAGATTTTTTAATGAGCAAAAGCCCCTAAAACCTTTATCCAGTATCTTAGTGATCTTACCCTCACCAAATACGAATCCCCAGGGTGCTGTGGGATAAACGTAGTGACATAGCCAGACTACTTTATTGTATCCGTAATGCAAGAGCCTTGGATATGAATTCTTATTAGGAAGTCCGATGATAAAATCGCACTCCTTATTACCTTCTTCAAATGCTTTGAAAGCCTTGGAATAATGGCCCTTCCCCCTTGCATGGGGCGCAACGGCTCCGTCAACTGCCTGTGCTACATTCATAACTCTTTTATCATATATGAGCTTCATACCGATAAAAGCAGATAGTCCCGCAGGCTTATCATCCTCCCATGTAATTGAGAAAGGCTCTGATACCCTGAATGGATTACCATAATGCTCATTAGCATAAATCTCAGGATCTATTTCTATTTCATCTCCATAGACCTGATTCATTATCCCCATGGCTTCTTCTAATGACTTTCGCTGATTTTCTGTCAGTGAGTCCAAAATGCTCATGTCAATGTCTCCTCAACACTCTTTTCACATATTTAAGAGGATTCCATTCCATGTACTTAAGATCAATTACTTCATAAGCATCATTGTGGCAATAGGAATGAACTCCATCCCCCTTAGGAGCTCCCTTTACTACTATATCATCTGCAGGAATGCGCCACTTGGCTTTATCTGCAAGAAGGATGCGCTCTTCACTGTAGGGATAAAAATCCATGGCTATTCCATAGGAAGTCTGTTTACTCTCCTGAGCAGCTACATATCTTTTGCCCTCGTAGGTAAGGATATTTCCGCCATTTCTGGATTTAAGATCATACTCCTGAGCGCTGTTGAACTTTACATCCTCTTCGATACTAAAGCCCTTCTCCTCATCGAATCTAATCTCAAATTTCTGGAATCTGCATTCATACTCTTTATAAGGGCTGACCTCACAGGTAAGTATCCTGATACTGTCAGCGGTTTTACTTATAATGGCTGTATCAACGAATTTTCTTCCAAGCTTGAATACTTTTACGGTCTCCCATTTATCAGGGAATACAACCGCCTTGTATAAGCGTATGGAATCATCTGCGCTGGTCTCAGGTATCATATAGGTCTCTCCCCTAAAGTCAAAGACCATAGGGAAGGACATATGGAAGGGTTCACGAATGATAACTTTGGGTTTGGTCGCACCTGCCACCGTAAGCTCACACACCGCAATCCTTCCAATTACTTTTTTCTTATCAAAGGCTTCCATAAAAAGATAGGAACTGCTATCTCTAGTGTAGATTACAGGATCAGCATACCAGTATCTTTTGCTTGTGGGCACCGCATCAAATTCACCATGCCCTGTGATTCCAAGAAAGGTATCATCGCTGTATTTTCTATAACCTGTCACATACACATCATCAAAGGAAAGAAGCTTCTTTACAATGGTCTTCTTATCCATTTTTGCTATCTTTTTAAGCTTGTTTGTAATACCACTCATTAACGGCTCCAATTATTCTTCATCTTTTTTCATTAAGGCTTCAAGGCCACCCTTGAACATATCCTCAAGGTCTTTTGTAAGCTTAAGCTTAATGGATTTAAACTCAAGTCCTGCCTGTCCAAAGTAGAACTTCAGATAATAGTTAACCATAAATGACGGAGGAAGCTCAACCTCTACTGTCTGCCATTCAGTGTCCATACCTGTAAGTGTGATGGTACGGATGAGATTTCTGTCCATAAATATTGAAAGCGGAAGCTGTGCCATTGCAGGTTGATCCTTTGCTCTCATCACAAGCTCTACAGTGATGGCACCTCTTCTGGCAGTAGTGATGGCAAATGCCTTTGTTTCGCCCTTTTCTGCCTTTAAGTGCTTAGGATCAAGAACCATCTCTTCCTTATCCATAAGAACAGGAACCATACTCTTGAGCATAGCATCATCACCTGCATCTACAGCCTTTGCAAGCTCCTTATCAAGAGCGGACTCAATACCGAGGCTATGCTTCCAAACGGGAGCCTTAAGAAGGAAATTGCAGATGTTTGCAGCACATCTTACAAGCTCATATCTTGTTACTGTTCCAAGCTTGAGGGCACCGTTAAGGTTATCCTCATTACTGTTGGCACCGGCATCGCTGTTAACCATGTTAAGGTCATTCTGAGCTCTTACCTGTGCAGCAAGATTCTTATAACTGCCCTTCTGGCCTGCTTCGTCGTTACCCATTGCCCACCAGTCAGTCATTACAATACCGTCAAATCCCCACTCACCGCGAAGGATTGTGGTAAGAAGGTCATAGCTGCTGGAGGTATAGATACCGTTTACAGGGCCATAAGTGCTCATTACAGCGCGGGCACCACCCTCTCTTACTGCCATCTCAAAGCCCTTAAGATAAATCTCACGAAGGGCACGCTCAGAGATTACAGAGTCTACAAAATGACGCTTAAGCTCCTGAGTGTTGCCGCAGAAGTGCTTGATAACGCCGGTAACATCATATTTGTGCATACCTTTAAGCTGAGCAACAACCATTTTTCCTGTAAGAACAGGATCCTCTGAGAAGTACTCGAAGTTTCTTCCGCCAAGAGGACTTCTGTGAATGTTCATTCCGGGTCCAAGAAGAGCATCGATTCTGTTTCTTCTAAGATCAAGGCCTTCCCATCTGAAAAGCTCTTCGTTTATATCTTCATTAAAAGTACAAGCCAGGCAGGTTCCGTTAGGAAGTGAGAAAGCATGTGTTCCGCAGTCCATTCTGATACCGCTGGGGCCATCGGAGCAGCCGCCTACAGGAATGCCAAAGCCATTAAGGTTCTCTGTTACGCCGCCGTATGCTCCTGCAATACCGGGGGTAACCTTGGGAGAGCACATACCCTCACCGCGCATCATAGCGCAAAGGTCATCATCTGAAAGCTGCGCAAGGAAATCCTCCATGGAAACCTTACCGTCAGCCACATCCTTAAGCTTATAGCCCTTGTCACCTGTGTATGCTTTAGCCTCTTTAAGGGCATCTTTTCTCTTCTTATTGGGATCTGAGGTTCTTGTGGGAACATCCTCATAACCCTTTGCAAAAAGTCCGCAGGCTTCTTCGGGAACAAGGCGCTTAAAGTTCTGAACAGGAGCGTATGCTTCCTCACACTTAGCTGTAACCTTGAGCTTCTTAATCTCAAACTCTCCTACAGCCTCGGCGCTTCTTACATCAAAGCCTCCGTAAATGGTATAAGTACCCTCTTCCATTACATAACAGGACTTATGCTTTGTTTTGCCTGAATCATCATAGGATGACATCCAGTAGTCAGGAACGTTGATCTCCACAGTCTGTGATGCGCCTGCGGGAAGAAGCTCAGTCTTGGTAAAGCCCACAAGTACTCTTGCAGCCTTGCCAAGCTTGCCCTGAGGAGCCTGCATGTAAACCTGAACTGCCTGCTTACCTGCTACCTTACCTGTGTTGGTAACTGTAAGAGCCACCTTCACAGCATCCTTATCATATTTAAAGGACTTCTTCTCTATAGAAAACTCTGTATATGAAAGGCCAAATCCGAAGGGATAAAGAACCTTATCCTTAGCAAAGGTCTCAAAATAGCGATATCCTACGTAGATGTCCTCGCTCTGGAAATTCTCCTTCTCGGAACCGAAGTTCTCTGTTGAAGGATAGTCCTCGATGCGCTCAGCGATGGTGTCTGCAAGATGACCTGAAGGATTAACATCGCCTGTAAGAACGTCAAGAACAGCGTTACCGCCTTCCTGACCGCCCTGCCATACATAGAGTACAGCTGCAGGGTCAAGTTCCTTAACCCATCTCATATCAATGATATTACCTACATTAAGAAGCACTACTGTGCGCTTGAATTTCTTAGAAAGCTTTGCAATAGCATCTCTCTCGGTATCTGTAAGGAGGATACTTCCCGGCTCATTTTTGCTGTCCTGATCCTCACCTGCAGTTCTGCCAATTATGAAAATAGCAACCTCAGATTCCTTTGCTGCATCTGCAACAAGCTTGTCTGTAAGAGGCATCTCCACCTGGAACCATGGCTCTGCTGCCCAGCCCACACCTGTATCAAAGGGATGTTCCTTAACGAATTCCTCGTAGGCCTTTCTCACTTTCTTGTTGAGTTTGAATTTCTTAGATGCTTCAAGGGCTTCATAAATTCCAACAACATAGTCTACATTGACCATACCGCCTGAACCTGTTCCGCTCTTGTAATAGTTCATCTGGCTTCTTCCAAAAACTGCTACCTTAGCATTTTTCTCAATCGGAAGTGCACCTCTGTCGTTTTTCAGAAGAACAATACCTTCTGCTGCTGCAGCTCGTGCAGTTTCCGCAAATTTCTTAATATCCCATGTCTTTCCCATATAAAAACTACCTCATTTTCTGTACTTGGTTGTTAGTGCATATTAAATATTATGCAACATAACATACAGAAAATGAAGTAGCGATATTTTACTTTTGATGCTCTTTTTTTGTTATTGAGATGTCCTATTTTTTACCTGTAAAAAATGGGTTCAGATATTAAACGTTAATCTCAGCTGTGAGCCCAAGATCTGCCTTGTTGGCATCGAGAATGGGATTAACAACCTCTGCAAGGAAACGCTCTACCTGGTGTGCACTGCAGCCTGTATACTTCCCCGGATCCAGGCACTCCTTGATCTTATCCTCTGTCATGTGGAAAGCGGGATCCTTTACGATCATATCAAGAAGGTCGTTGTCGAGACCATCCTTTTTAACGTGGTCGCCGGCTATCATGGAGAGCTCTCTGATCTTCTCGTGAAGCTCCTGACGGTTGCCGCCAAGCTTAACAGCATCCATCATGATATTCTCTGTAGCCATGAAGGGAAGCTCTGACATAAGGCGCTTCTCGATAACCTTGGGATATACCACAAGACCGTCTGTAACGTTCATGCAAAGATCAAGGATACCATCGATCGCAAGGAAGCCCTCAGCTATTGAAAGTCTCTTATTAGCCGAATCATCAAGTGTTCTCTCAAACCACTGTGAAATCTCTGTGATTGCAGGGTTAAGTGTATCTACGATAACGTATCTGGAAAGTGAGCAGATTCTCTCACTTCTCATGGGATTTCTCTTATATGCCATTGCGGATGAACCGATCTGTTTAGCTTCATGGGGCTCCTCAACTTCTTTAAGGTGCTGAAGAAGTCTGATATCCTGAGCCATCTTTGTAGCAGATGATGCGATTCCGGCAAGAACATTTACAACCTTCATATCGATCTTACGGCTGTAGGTCTGACCTGAAACTGCCATGCAGCCCTTGAAGCCCATCTTCTCAGCAAGCATGGGATCAAGCTTATCAACCTTGGTAAGGTCTCCGTCAAAAAGCTCAAGGAAGGATGCCTGTGTTCCTGTTGTGCCCTTTGAACCAAGAAGCTTCATGTTATCAAGAACATAATCAAGGTCCTCAAGATCGATTGTGAAATCCTGAAGCCACAGGGATGCTCTTTTACCTACTGTGGTAGGCTGAGCAGGCTGAAAGTGTGTAAATCCAAGAGTAGGAAGATCCTTATACTCATCGGCAAACTTTGCAAGACAGCTGATAACGTTAAGAAGCTTTCTTCTAACGAGTTTAAGAGCCTCAGTCATGATGATGATATCTGTGTTATCACCAACATAGCAGCTTGTAGCACCAAGGTGAATGATACCTGCTGCCTTGGGGCACTGCTGTCCGTAAGCATACACATGGCTCATAACATCATGGCGAACTTCCTTTTCTCTGGCTCTTGCGACATCATAGTTGATGTCATCCTGGTGAGACTTAAGCTCATCGATCTGCTCCTGTGTAATATTAAGGCCAAGCTCCTTCTCAATCTCTGCCAGGGCAATCCAAAGCTTTCTCCAGGTTTTGAACTTCATATCCTGTGAAAAGATGTACTGCATCTCCTTACTTGAATAGCGCTCTGAAAGCGGGCTGGTATAACGATCTGTACTCATATGGTCCTCCTTTTAATCAACATATACTACGCTATAACGCGTGACTTCGCTTAGCTCCCGTCACGCTACGCACATTCGGAATCCGCACTAATCGTGCTACTTCCTCATGTACGTTATGTCTTCGAATTCACTCAAAAAAAATTGCCAGCAATTTTTTTGAGTAAACTCTCATCCATCTATCGCTCAAATTCTCCCCTAATATCTTCTTCCGGAGGTGCTACAGGATATTCTCCCGTAAAGCATCCCTTACAGATATCAAACTTATGTCCAACGAGTTCCTCAAGTCTCTCTTCTCTAAGATATCCCAGTGAATCAGCACCGATTATCTCGCATATCTCATCGATGCTTCTATTATATGCTATAAGCTGCTCTCTTGCAGGGACATCTGTTCCAAAATAGCAGGGCCATAAGAATGGCGGTGAGCTGACTCTCATGTGAACCTCTGTAGCTCCTGCATCTCTAAGCATTCTAACGATTCTGTCTGATGTGGTTCCGCGGACGATTGAATCATCGATCATGATAACTCTCTTGCCATCAACCACATGCTTTAGAGCATTTAGTTTAACCTGTACGCTGCTCTCACGGCTCTTTTGTCCGGGCTTAATGAAGGTTCTTCCGATGTACTGGTTTTTAACAAAGGCCTGTCCATAAGGAATTCCCGATTCCATGGAATAGCCAAGGGCTGCGCAGTTACCGGATTCAGGAACACCCACAACAACATCCGCTTCCACCGGTGAATCCTGAGCAAGGAAACGACCTGCTTTAATTCTGGATTCATATACGCTTACGCCGTCAAGAATGCTGTCCGGTCTTGCAAAGTAAATATATTCAAAAATGCAATGACCGCATTTTACGCTGCCAACCATCTGTCTGTTGGACTCAATGCCCTTCTGGGGCGAAATGGTAACAATCTCTCCGGGCTCAACATCTCTGATATACTCTGCTCCGATGGTATCAAGAGCGCAGGTCTCTGATGCCAGGATATAGCAGTTATCTCTTTTTCCTATCACAAGGGGTCTGAAGCCGTTGGGATCTCTTGCTCCGATCAGCTTCCTGGGAGACATGATAACCAGTGAATAAGCACCTTTTATCTTATTCATGGCATTAGCCACAGCACCTTCAACACTTGCTGTATTAAGTCTCTCCCTGGCGATGTGGTAAGCAATAACCTCTGAATCGATGGTGGTCTGGAAAATAGCACCTGTGTAAGCAAGCTCTTCTCGAAGCTCCGGAGCATTAACCAGATTACCGTTATGGGCCATTGCTAAAGTCCCCTTAACGTAATTAAGGACAAGGGGCTGAGCGTTCTCTCTGGTGCTTGAACCTGCCGTCGAATATCTGACGTGTCCTACACCTATATCACCGTGCATTCCCGAAAGAATGTCGTGATTAAACGCTTCATTAACCAGTCCCATGTCCTTATGACTCGTTACTTTACCTTTGGGTCCCATTGTCTCGCTGACGGCTATACCGCAGCTCTCCTGCCCTCTGTGCTGAAGGGACAATAACCCGTAATAAATTGATTGTGCGACATCACCGCCATCGAAATCATACATTCCGAAGACGCCGCACTCTTCCCCAATCTTGTCACTTTCACTTAAAAAGTAATTTTTCATATTCCTACCTGCTACTATAAGCAATCTTTTGAAACAAGACTTATAGTAACATTACAAGGTCTATGTAAGCAATAATCCATAATAAAAAAATTACGGCTCATCAGACAATAAATTTTGTGCAATACGCTAGGATTATTTTTATGCTTCACTATCGCCATAACCAAAAGCAGGAATTAAGCTTAGCAGTACAAATCGTAGGCATCGATTACAAAAAGTGAGAAAAGAGAGTTGGACCATGCAAACCACTCTCTAGTGAATTTTGCGGGATCATCTTTATGGAAGCCCTCATGCATATAGCCTGTGCCTGCATCGGTACTAATTAGTTTCTCGATAAGCTCTGCTCTCTCCTCTTTATCATCGCTGGTAAGTCCCTGCATGGACAAAGCGATATGCCAGATATAATCCTTTGGCGTGTGAGGTGAGCCGATTCCCTTTGCGGCAGTTCCTTCATAATAATAAGGATTCATGCTGCTAAGGACAGCTTTTCTTGTAGCCTTGTAAACAGCATCGCTGCCTGAAATGGATGTAAGGAAGGGAATGGACATAAGGCTTGGCACATTGGCATCATCCATGAAGTTCACATTCCCAAGACCATCTGTCTCGTATGCATAAATTGTGTTGCCCTCTGCATCCTTTGTCATGCCGTACTTTTCTATGCCCTCTTTTACCTGCTCTTTTATGGCTTTTGCTCTTTTTCCTATCTCTTCATCGCCTATTCTCTGGGATAATTTTTCAAGGTATCCGAGAACCTCAACAGCAAAGAGATTAGCAGGAATAAGATAGCCATATTTGCAGGCATCATCACTGGGTCTAAAGCCTGACCAGATCATACCGGTAGCAGCTACGGGATTACCCTTTCCTTCAAAGGGAAGGGTGTCTGATTCAGGACAGTTATCTCTCTCAAAATAGTATGCGGATTTGTTTGTATGATCCTGCTCTGTCTCCATGGTATCAAGGATTTTACCGATTCCTCGTCTTACTTCCTCATCAAGTACAGACTCATCACCCGTCGCATCCACATACATATAAAGAAGCCTGATAGGATAGCAGATAGAATCCAGCTCGTATTTTCTCTCCCAGTCCCAGGGATTGTCGTCTGTTCTGTCCTTTGCCCAGCATCTGCCGTCCGGCTCTTTATTAAAAGCGTTGGCGTAAGGGTCGATACAGATCTGCTCGAACTGTTTCCTTATTACGCCCTTTACGAGCTCACCGATTGCGCCTGTTTTATCTGTTCCGGCAAAGGGCAGATAGTGGCATACCTGAGCACTGCTGTCGCGAAGCCACATAGCTTCAATGTCACCTGTTATAAGGAAAACTTTGCCATCATTTGTACACTGCATTGTGGTATCAGCAGTGTTCACAAAGCACTTTTTAAAAGTACTTACAAGCTTGTCGGAGGCGCCTTTTTCCTTAAGTCTGTCAGCCAGCTCTTCTGAAAGTCTGTTTATACTTTCCTTGATTTCATTTTCTCTGACAATGTCTCGTTCAAAGCTCATAGTCCCATCCTTACTCTAAGTTGTTGGTCTTAGCCCACTCAATAAGTCTGTCTACAGTTGTAAATGCAAGTCCCGTAACTGTGTCTGCGCATCCGTAATAGATAGCAATTCTGCCTGTAGGAGCATCACAAAGCGCAGCGCAGGGGAATACTACATTAGGTACATCACCGCAAAGCTCATAGGTCTCTCTGGGTGAAAGAATGTAGAATTTGGATCTGTACTTAACCTTCCAGGGTTCGTCAATATCAAGGATCGCACATCCCATTCTGTAAACAAAGCCGTTACAGGTGTTGATAACGCCGTGGTATATAAGAAGCCATCCCTCATCTGTTTCGATGGGGCAAGGTCCGGGACCAATCTTCGTTGACTGCCATGCAGACTCATCGCCCTTGTAGGTACCCATTACATATCTGTGGTGTCCCCAGTACTCAAGATCAGGACTCTGGCTATAGAAAATATCTCCAAAGGGAGTGTGGCCGGTGTCACTGGGTCTTGAAAGCATAGCGTACTTACCATTTATTTTTCTGGGGAAAAGTACTCCATTTCTATTATAAGGGAGGAATGCGTTTTCAAGCTGAACAAATTTCTTAAAATCATAGGTATAGGCAATTCCGATAGTCGGTCCGTGATAGCCGTTGCACCAGGTCAGATAATATCTGTCCTCAATGAAAACAACTCTGGGATCATATCTGTACTCTCTTTTGGCGATCTCTCCATCCTCACACTCAAACTTAACAGGCTCGGGATTGATATCCCAGTGAATTCCATCCTTACTAAAGCCTGCAAACAGATCCATGCTGACTGCCATAGAATCACATCTGAAAACACCTGCAAATCCCCCCTCAAAGGGAACTGCAGCGCTGTTAAACACACTGTTGGATGTGGGAATAGCGTATCTCTCAATAATGGGATTCTCGCTATATCTCCATACCGGTTTGGTCTCCCCCTCCGGGCACTCCTGCCACGGGATATTCTTAAGTTCTTTGCCAATTACCTTGCTCATAATTCCCTCCACTTTTCTTAAAGATTTATTTGCACTCCCTCAGTGCATCAGCGCATTTGCAAAGGACATCGCTCACTCTGAAAAGCTCGCTCTCTCTGCTGTCAACGCGCCATATTTTCTTATATTGATAAAGCCAGCTCTCAAGGGCTGTTGCCATGTCATCGCATTTATCCTGAATATTATCCGCTGCTCCAAAAAGCTTTTGTCCAAGCAGGAAAAGCGCTCTGCTCGTAAGCTTTTGTCCCTCTGCAAAAAGTATCAGTCTGGACGTCAGGTAGATGCCTTCTTCGCCAAAATTCTTAGCGATAGCCCTAAGCTCATCCAGCTTTTTATCAATAAGTCCTGCATTTATCTCAGGTTTTACGATGTTCAGACTCTCATAAAAACCTTTAAGCTCATCCGGCTTTGATTTGCCATCTAAATGCTCGATAAGAACAACAAACTGCCACCAGTTGTTATCCTCAAGCATTCCAAGGTCCCTGAAAATACCAAGGAGCTGCTCAGTATCATCGCCGTAGTAAAGCCTTGAGATTTTACTGTTGATCACAGCCTCAGGTACAATACCGGACCAGGAAAAAGCTGCTCCGTAGATAAGTCCCGGTATTGAAAAAGCAGGATCCTGCAGGTGTCCAAAGTCGCCCCAGTCGGTATTTAAAACACCCTCCGCATCGTATTTGAAAGCATAGCCGCACATGAGAGATATATTCTTATATGCTGCATCAAGGCGATTTATAAAATGATTCCAACCTTGAACTCCGGGACACAGATACTGTCTGACCGGCACATCATGAAGAATTCTTGTATTGTCTTCTTTCTCCTCCTCGCTGTAGCCCCAGTTTAGACAGATAGCTTGCTTTGGAAGCTGGGATGCCTTCTCTGGGGAGCCCACAATGATGTCGCCCCAGAACATAGGCTTTTTACCCTTTTCGATGCAGTATTTCATAATCCTGTTTACAAAGTCCACATACATCTGCCCCGTGCCGATCTCTTCCGCCAGCTTTTTGCTCTTTCCTTTTCCAAGGTCAAAGGTCTCGTCAGCGCAGATATTCACATAATCTGTTCTGAAAAGAGGAAGGAATTCATCCAACTCTCTTTTTACAAACTCAAAGGATCTGTCGTCGGTGACATTAAGGGTGTGATGCTGCATCCTGTCTTCCAGAGAAAACTTCTCTTTTCTGGGATCATCAAGCTCGCAAAGATGCTGAAAGCTCTTGGTCCTAAGGACCTTATAGAGATGTCCAAAGGTTGATATGGACGGAATAAGCTCTATATGAAGCTTTGCACAGTAGTCATCAAGCTCTAAGATATCCTCTGCTGTAAGAGGAGTATCGTCCCTGCAAACCTCAGTAAAATTACTGAATAAAAACGAATGCTCAACGTAGAGCTGAAGCTGATTCAGCTTAAAATAGCTGCAAATATCGGCAAGCTTCTTATAGGAAGAAAGCTTACGGATACGGCCTCTTGAAGCATCATGGTAGAAGCCTCTGTTTTGGATCTTAGGCCTATCCTTTATACAGCAGGCTTCTATAATATAGCCGCTAAGGTTAATCAGCTGTCTGAGTGTCTGAACTGCATAGAGCATCCCTCTGTCTCCGCAGGCCCTTGCCACAATCTCATCCTCTGAAACTGTTAGCTCATACTCTTCATCAGATAGCCCCTCACATCTTTCCATATAAATGCATCCGGTTTTCTTTTCACCCTTTTGAATCTCCACCGGGATTCCTGTCTTATCAAAGATAGTCTCCTTAAGAAGTTTTGCAGCATCATAGTCGGTGGCAGATGCCTTATCTGAAATGATGATCTTTGTGTCAAAACAGAACCTGAAAATACCGCTTTTTGCCGATGCTTCCGCAGGAGCCGGAATTATATAATCAAGTGCTGAGTGTAACGAATTTCTAATAATTTCATTTGCCATTTATCACCTCTGAAACAAAATCACTGGATTTATCATTTTGTTAACATCAATTATCATTTATATACATAATTGTAGTATTTTCACTAATTCAATGTCAATAACCGGTTATTCATTTTCACATGAAGTTCCACCCTAAAAACGTGCATTTTATCGCGTTTTTGCGATATCCTGTTCCAAAATTATCCATAAAACTGATTTTTCCTTGGCTCTTTACATTTTGTTTTATTGTTTACATTTTATTAACATCGTGGTACTTTATATAAAAGAAACATTTGAAAGGTATTTTTATGCGTAAAGTAACAATGCAAACCATTGCAGATGAACTCGGAATTTCCAGAGTTACTGTATGGAAGGTGTTTAACAACCATGAAGGTGTATCCGAAGCTCTTAAGACGGCCGTTCTGAAAAAGGCCGAGCAGCTTGGCTACTTAAAGGGTATTCCCGAGAATTCTGCTCCTTCTGAACCCAAGAATATTGCTCTTGTGGTATCAAGACCTGAGTCTTCCACATATTGGACCAGCATCATTCACAACATGGCAGAAGAATTTGCCAGAAATAATTCCAATCTGATCTATACAAGTATAGATCCCATTTTTTCTGATGGGTTCTCTCTTCCGACCGGACTTAAGAATGGATCCTGCGATCTGGCAATTGTAATGAATGTCTATGATGCTGAGATTGTAAGAAGAATAACCGATATCGCAATTCCCAAGGTTTTCCTTGATACTATTCCGGATCTCACTTCTGCTGACATACCGGGAGACCTTATTCTTATCGAAGGATTTCACACCACATATAACATCACGGAATCCGTTATTAAAAGCGGCGCCAAGACAATCGGTTTCATCGGCGACATACATTACGCATGGACTAACGCAGACAGATTTAAGGGTTTTGGTCAATGTCTTCTTGATAACAATATTGAGATAAAAAAAGAATTTGTTATGACTGACAGAATCGGTATTTTCTCATACAAGCAGACTTTGTATGATTACCTGGACAGTCTCCCTGAGCTCCCGGATGCTTTTGTTTGCGCCAGTGATTTCATAGCACACTTTGTACACTTCTATCTCACTGAGCACCCTGAGCGCATTCCAAATGGAATAATCGTTACAGGCTTCGATGCCAGTGAAGAATTCGCCAATGTAGAGGGTCTTATCACAACAGCAGATGCCCGCATAGATCTTTTGGGCAAGCGCCTTGCGCAGCAATCTCTCTATCGCATCGCTACCCCGGATGCACCTTATGAGCTCACTTACGTAAGACCGAAGATCATCTACAGAGATTCAAAAATTACAGTTTAATATGAGCATAAGATGAAATTTTGCTGCGAAACACTATCAAGACAGCATGGCATAAAAAACCGGTAGTCACAAATTGTGATTACCGGCTTTAAATATCTACATTATCTTTTTACTTGCGGGCTGCTTTACGCTCCGGGATATTTCTTTTCAAACTGATCAACCATATCAAGTATCTCAGCTCTGTAAACAGGATACTGTTTTACCAGATCCTGAATCTCATTTTTAGCATTTCCTGCGACAACGTCACGGTTATAATCCATCTGCTTACGAAGCTGCTGTCTCTGTCCCACAAGGGAATGCCTTATCTCAACCTCTTCGTTGTGATCGATAAGGGCTGCTGCCTGATGAATCCATATCTCAGGATCCTTAATTCTGTACTTCCTGAGAGTGTAGATAAGGTTCTTCTGATGACTGTCAAGGTACTTGGCAGCCTCTGCATATCTTGCTCTCTCCTCTTTTTCAAGCATAAACTTGTTGTAAAGCTGATAGAGTTCCTTGGAGTTCTCAACACCGTACTTAAGGCACTCGTAATCGATGAGATTCTTATTATTTACATATCTTATCTTAACAGTGTTCTGAATCTGAATAAGTCTTGCAATGGTATTTAGAACAACCTTCTTTTCACGCCTGTATTCCACACGCTTTTGATTGTACATAAGAAAAACAAGAGCACCTATCACTATAAGAAGCATGTAGGCATAGGAAACATCAAGCTTAAATACCACCGACAAAATCGCAAGAATAATGGTAAGAGCAATAATAACACAGGAGCCTATAATGATAATCTTGTGCCAGTACTCTGTGGCCATCTCAATCTCGGCTTTTCTGAATTCATTAGCCTTGCGCTCGCCGTCAAGTCTTCGAAGATCGTTCTTTATCTTTTTACGGTACTCCTCCGCTTCCTTAAGAGCATTGGCTCCCCTTAGTACATCTCCCTGAAGCCTCTCCATTCTCTCGAATTCCCGGTCAGTCATTCGGGTTCTGCGCTTATTGAAATTCTTCTGTTTTTCCTCGCTCTCAAGAATCCTGTCTGCGATTCTGTTGATCTCTGCTCTCTGCTCCGGCGGAAGTGCATCAATCTCCTCCATATCACGAAGGTGGGATGTCACCGCCCTGTACTCGAATTGAAGAGAGTCAAGATCACGGCTGGCTTCAGCCATCTGATTAAGACAGTTCTCCACATACTCACGCCTTTGAGCCTGATCGTCCATGTCAATATTTTTCCTGGTATAGACGATGTCGTTCCAGTTCTCCAGTGCGTGCTGTTCCTGTCTCTCGGCGCGATATGTGTCTTTTTTCCTAAATAAATCCAAGAACCCCATTAAAAATCTTCCCCAAAAGTTAACTTCCCCGCTGCAAAAAAAACGGGATATAAATTACTTCACCAGATCGCGATACTCTGCCTTCATATCCTGCGTCAGGCGTTCTACTTCTTCGTAATACTCAGTCATCTTAGCTCCTGTCCTGTACAGTTCAAGACTTCTGAGCTTAATATTGGCACTGCTTGAATCGTAAAGATCATTGGCCTCATCCATGCGCTGCTCAAGCCTTAGAGATAAATTTCTTGCATCCTTGTTCTCCCCGACAAAGGTGATGTATTCTCTCTCGCTCATGGTCATGCGCTTGCTGGCAAGATAGCACATGTAAGACTCTTCATCTCCGCCATCCTCGTATGCCTTCAAAAAGAGCTCCCCAGCTCTGTCGTACATAAAAAGATGAGCATACAGAACACCTTCATTGTGTTCTATTTTGGCTTTGACATTAACATCCATGTCAGGCGTATTTTTGAGTATGGTCTCATACTCATCAAAGGCCTGACTCACATGTCCCTGCTTCATAAGGAATTCCGCTCTGGCCATGCGCTTTTCATATATATCCATGTCAGCATTGCCACGAAGTACCTCTATGGTTTTGTCATAGTCTTCCTTGGTGGTGTAACCCACATAGTCGATTATCATTCCGAAAAAAGAAGCTGCGGAGCACTTGTGAACCACCATTTTTCTAAGCTCGTCAGCGAGCTTTTTTAGTCCAAGCTCCATTTCAATCCAATCGATCAGATCCATATCAAAGGAATCCGTATCGATCATATATGCATTCTGAACGATGCAGTAGCAAAGCTCCTCTATGGAATAAATCCTTCTGCCTATTTTCTCTAAGTAGAAGGGCCTTATTGCATATCTGCCCGTGCACAGAAGTGGTGCGTTCATACCTTCACCTCCTCTGTCCAGCTAAGACCTGAGCTCTCATAAAGCTCGCCAAAGCCCATATCCTCTATATGAATAACTATTCTCTCTGCTGATGTCATACTTACCTTCATCCTGATCCTGGAGGTTCTTGCGGGCCTTAATGGAATATCCGTAAGCTCTATTCGCTGGATTCTCTTTTCTCCTCCGGTAAGAGGCGTAATCATGATCTCTATATAAGGCTCCTGCTCAAGAATAAGGTCAAGGCTTCCGCTTACGTCATACCAGTTTTCACCGGCATCAAGAAGGGCATGATATGCTTCCTTGCCCTGCTTTCTCACCATAAGTCCCACATTGGCCTTAAGCTTATCTGCATCAAGAAGCACGTATTTTGAAAATCTATCGCTCTGTCCAACCTTCTCCCTGGCAGCTATGCTGGCACCCTTACTGAAAAGATTATTGCCCTGGAATACTCTTTTACCACGGCACAAAAACTCAAGGGACTTCTGCGTCCACTGATCCTTGTAGCCATCTCCCAAAAGGAATACCGAGCTTACAATTCTGCCTTCCATAAGTCTTTGAGAAAGTTCTAAGAGCTTATCATCCAGATGCTTTTTCTCCTCAATACGCTCAGCAGGATCCTCTGAAAATCCCGGTCTTGAAAGAGCAAACTCATCATAATTATCCTTATCGATGGTGACAACGATAGGCTGGGTCTTATGATTAAGCTTCATATCATAGACAGTAAGGCTGCCGAAATTGTAGTAATATGCAATAACCGAATGAGTCAGAAGGTCATCGGGCTGATAAAGCATGTAGTTGTAAAGACTGTCCTCATAGCTCTGATAAAAGATATTTTTAACAGGCAGTGACAAAGCTCCCGTTACCTCTGATAAAACCTCTATCATTCTGGCATCCATGGTGGATGTAGTGAAAACAATAGCATCAACCATGGTCATGGACATTTCCATAGACAAAAGAGAAAGGGTTCTTTTTACAAAAAGTGTAAGAAGGGATACCGGATCATAACCTGTTCCATTTACTTCTATTCTCTTACCATCTCTTGCCTTCTGAATCAGATTATCAACTCTTATTCCGTCCTCATGCTCTATTCTGGAGAGGGCTTCTTTCCCATAGAACCACTGGTTTACTTCGCGTCTCTTGCACAAAACCGTAGGTATATTGTAAAGCTCGGCTCCTGCCAGCGTGGACAAGGTCTCCGGAAGATCGGAGTCCGACGCAAGGAAACTGATCTGCGAGACATCCTCTCCCAGATCGTATCCAAGCACGTATCTTCTTGTATTTTTTACCCCCCTCAGTAACGACATAACTCTCAAAATCCTTATTTCATCCTGAATAATTTATTAGTCAAAAATCTCTTTTTGTAATACTCGGAAAGCAGTCTGTTAACTGTCTCATAGTCCTGCAGAGTCTTACCTATCATAATGTCATTTATGATGGAATATCTGCCGGCAATAACTTCCTGAACTATATCACTCTTGGTGAGCATTCCTGACTCCGTAAGCTTCTCACTTCGGCCGCCATTGCCCTCCTCAGTGATATAGTACTGAAGCTGTTCTCCGAAAAAGAGTACAAACGCTGCCTCATAGATGCCGGGATAAACCTCCTGCATCTCTACTGTGTGGTACTCGTCATCATCCTCAGCGCCGCCCACATAGTGAACTATGCACTTGGTACCTCTTGTTGTTCGATATTCGATGAAGGTCTTATCACAGAACATCTGCATCTTGGGAAGCTCATTGGTATAGTGCGTAAAGAACGCAAAATATATCTTCTTCTCAAGAAGGTCAGAAAGAAATCTCTTGATGATTGTACTGTTTTCCTTAAGATTCTCTCTGTGAGGCTCAGTAAATCTCTTAAGATATGCCATCTTGCAGACATCGTTAAGTTCACATCCCTGATCAGCAAGGACGCCTATGCGCTCAAAAATATAGTTGTCCGTAACCATGCTGTGAACAAAATAATCGTTGGCTTCCTGTGCAAGGAATGCTCTCTCAAGGTCATCCCCGCCGCCGGATCTCATAACGTAACCTCTGAAAATAGAGGTCTTATCTCCGATATGGGCACCTGTATAAAGCATCTGGGTCAGCATCCTGCCTGCAAGGTCATAAGAATCAATGCTAAAGGAAGCTGCTGCCTTCCAAAGGTCTCTCATCTCTCTGAGAGTTCCGTTATAATTCCTTACAAGATATGACAAAAGCTGCTCATCATACTTGGAATTCTTAAAGGCATAAAAAGCTATCAGTGAATTCTCTTCACTGTCCTCAAAGCCCTCCTTGTCCATGAGTCTGCCACACATACGCATGACAATTCTGGGATCCAGCTTGTACATGCCAAATCTCTTGCAAAGCTGATATGCCTTGTCATAATTACCGGACATAACCATCAGTTCAAACATGGCACCGCGCTCTGCGGTTGTAAGCTCGGTGAGATTAACCTCATCCAGATACTCTGAAAGCTGCCTCTCAAAGTCGTTATCATAATAGAATCTGATAAGACACTCTCTAATAAGAGTCCTGCACTTTTTCCTAACCTGTCCGGAGTCCGCAAGCTCTTTATATCTGCCCACATTCTCCATGGTGATGGTATAGGTGCTCTTTTCAAGCTCGCAGAGGAATAGCTCAAGGCTCTCCTTACCCTTCTGAATAAAAGGCTGAACATACTGACTGATATGTCCCGCAAGCATAAGCTTTTCATTATTAAAAGGAATGCCCTCCGCATATCTGTGATCTTCACCGTCCTCCAAGAAAACAGCATAGTCACTGCCATAGAGAGGCAGAAAAGCTGCGCCGTTAACAAGGGGATATGAGAGTTCCTCTTCAAGCTTATCATAGACCACGATCACCTTCTTCATTCTGGGATCCTTGGTCTTTATCTCATTACTGTAAATTATGCGCATGACCTTTTCACAGTTGCTGGCATCAACCATTCTGTCTGTGATCATGTGCTTATAAAGATAGCCTAAATCTCTGTTTACCCTGCCTCTGTCTATCTGCTCAAGAAGGAACTTCTCGATCTGAATCCTGTAGGTATCAAAAAGATCGGGATACTCTTCCCTGTGCTCATGGACATAGCGGTACAATATGGCATTTTTCTCATATTCAAGGTCGCTCTGGTATGAGAAAAACATAAGCACCATTCGTGAAATCTCGCAGGGCAAAAGTCCATCCTCATCCACGTAAATGGCTGCCATGTAATACTCGAAAAGTCTTGTGATATGAAGCTCGGCATCAACGCCTCTAGCGTACCAGATGAAGGCTTCCTTATCTGTTCTGTTTCCCTTTATCAAAAGTGAGCACACAGCTTCAAGGGATTCTTTATCTCCCTTTAAGTCATAGCATGCCATAAGAAGCTTACACATTCTGTCGTTGTAGCTTCTCTCACGCTGTCCAAGGTAAACTATCTGCTCAATGATGGTGGGCTGAAGGAATCCCTTTTTCACACCATATTCAAGAACATGAATTTCAAAATCTCCCATCTTGGAAAGCATGGTGGGAGTCTCAGCAATTACTCCAAGGGCCTCTAAATAGATAATGGGGCTTCTGCAGCCGTGCTCAAACTGTTCCTCCAGCATAAGCCATCTGCTGGTGGGGCTGGATGAATAATTCTCTGATATGTAGAGAAGGAGCCATGCTATACGCCAGTTCCCTGAATTTCTTGAAAAGATGCCCTCTATCCTGCGGGACACCTCATTTATAACATCCTCTTCCCTGCTTATGAGGGTTGTAAGATACAGATAATAGCAATATAAGGTATCATCCCCTGTATCCTGATCCTCAAGCATGGGGCCTATGGAATCCAGAATCCATTTGCCTTCGGACTCTCTTGATGCTGTGATCAGATACTGGGCTGTGTAAAGTCTGAATGCCGGATCCTTGGGATCAAGAGTGTTCATCTTATTTACAAGCTTGCCACTCTCTGTAAGCCACTCCCTGGAACCGATCTTTTTACTTCTAAAATCCTCATAGAGCTTTACAAGGCTGACAGTCAGCTTCTTTTTATCCATCATCATGGTAGAAAGATGCCACTTTCCAAGATTGACTCTGACCGTTACAGGAATCTTCACCTCATTGTAGGCAGTCCTTAAAATAATGGCGCCAAAATTATTGCCGTCATGAAGAGCCGCAGCGTCGATATAAAACTTGTAGTAGCAGTTATTTCCAAGGAAATCGTGATCTGTCAGCTCTGTTCTGTCAGCAGAAATAAACTCACCGTCAAAGATGACTTTGAGGTCAGTAAATCCCCATCCGTTCCTTGCGATCATAACTGTATGCTCGGTAACGCCTGCGGGATTATCGATTTCAATCTGTGCTCTGTCGGGAATATATGAAATAGGCTGTTTCTTGCCGATAGAAACAAGAAACTCCTCCATGTTCGCTTCAGACATGGGTATAGCAGAAAGACCTCTGTAGAGGTTCTCATACTCAGTATCATTTTCAGCAAACACTTCTATAAATTCTTTGGAATAGAAAAGCTTTTTAGCTTCATCCCAGTTGGTCTTAGCCAGGTTCACAAAATGGAACATGTTCCTGATGGCACCCATACTGGACATAACGTGGCTTATTTCTACATTAACCACGAAGGGAAGCTGATATTCTCCCTGATTGGAGATGACATTGATATCGCCCTTAATGACATCACCGGGGCACAGACCTGTACCGTCAAAACGGTAAGCCACTTCAAACTCAGCCCCTGAAAACTGCGCAGTGATGATCTCCATGCGCATTTCAAGAGAGCCCACTATCCCCTGCACCATTCTGTCAGCAGGTCCGTATAGCGTAAAGCTTCCTTCAACCACCTCCCCGGGCTTGATATTAAGTTCAAGACGAGGTATCGAGAAGCTCAGCACTCTCTCGTTATATTCAAATTGTCCCTTTAAAAGACGATCAATTACACTTTTCACGTAGAAAACCCCAAAATAAACATATTCCTAAATATTATAGCATAAGAATTTATTTATTGAGGGATTTTTATGACCGGATTTATTCGATTTCGTTTATGCTCTGTTTTCTGAATTCCGCAGGAGTCATACCGGCATGTTTCCTGAATTTCTTGCCAAAATAATCCACATCGCTGTAGCCCACCATCTGAGCAACTTCGTAGACCTTGTATTTACCGCCGGATAAAAATTCTTTAGCCTTTTTTATTCTGCACTCGTTGAGATAGTAGTTGTAGCCTGTGCCGGTGGTCCTTGTAAAAAGTCTTCCAAGGTATCCGCTGTTATATCCAAACTCTGCTGCCAGCTCCTCCAAAGTAAGCGGCTGCATGTAATTCCTGTCGGTATAGGAAATAATATCATCTATGATGTTTTCAGATCCCACATGATCATGAAGTCTGTCCATGACCTTTCCCAAAATCTCGTTTACGTACTGCATAATCTCATACAGATAAAATCTGCTCTCTATGAACTCAATAATCCCTGCATGGGAGTCAAAAATGTCAGAGAGCTTGGGATACTGCTTGGTGAGCCTGTCCTTTATCTGAAGCAAAAGCTCAGTCACATAAAGGCACACATCGGAGCTGTCTATATCCTGCTCTTTTATGTAGTCGGAAATCTCCTCGAGGACATTGATAAGTCTTGATCTGTTTCCGTTTATCACAGCATCGAAAATCTGATCCAAATATTTTTTCAGATTCTCTCTTACATCCTCTTTTTCACTTTTGCCTTCAGGAATAACATCGCTGTATTCGTGTGTAAAATGAGCTCCTTCCTCGCAGAAAAATCGCCTTTTCGCAAGAGCCTTGGCAGTTTCAAAGGACGCATATATCTCTTCCGGAGAATATGCAATTTTTCCCATGGCAATAAAAAGCATATCCAGGGGACTGCCGGATTCTATGGGCTGCTTTTCATAGTGAGAAATGAAATCCTCAAACCTCGCGATCTGGGCCTTACCCTTTAACAGAATACAGTTATATCCTTCAGCAGGAATCACCTCGTAGCTTCCGCTTTCAAGGAAGGTACCCAGCATATCCGTAAAGCTGTAGTCCTTTTTATCCACTTCGCCCTTGCCAAGCTTGTTGTGATAGGTTTCGTAAATAACCACCTGATAGGCATTCTGTAAAAGGCCAAGCTCTGACAGTTCTTCCTTTTGTTCTTCGCTGACCTTTGAATCTATATTGTCAAAATAAGTTCCAAGAAGAAGTTCTCTTGCCACGACACCCTTGGCTTTACTCTGCATTTTGCCGGACTTAAGATCCTCTTTTGTATTCTTATCAATTTCCTCTTTTATTCTTTTTACTGTGACATATAATTCATCTTCATCCACAGGCTTTGTGATGTAGTTTGTCACCTTGTTTTTTATGGCTTCCCTTGCATAGGAAAAATCAGAGTAGCCGGAAAGGATAATAAAATATCCCTTAAAGCCCTGCTCTCTTGCCATTTTTATAACGTCCATTCCATGGACCTTGGGCATCTGCATATCCATCACAACCAAAGAAGGCTGCAATTTCGTTATGGCCATCAGCGCCTCTTCGCCGTTTGAGGCATCTCCCACAACAGTAAATCCCAACTCTTCCCAGTCAATAATGAGCTTAATACCCTCTCTTATGTTTTCCTCATCATCCGCTATAAGTACTGTTTCCACGCGGATTTCCTCCATTTCGTTTCCAAATGATCTACAAACAATTCTAGCATATTAACATTAGATATACTGAAAAATATGAATAGGCTTCTTTCTAAAAAGTAGGAAAAGGCTACGGCCATTTAGACCGCAGCCTCCGCCTTAAAGAGGGTTATTATTCTGCCATAGCAGCATCTTCTGCTGCTGCGCGAAGCTTTGCCTCGTTCTCTTGGAACTCGACGCACTCAGCATAGCCATATTCCTCTGCCTGCTGAATCATATCTGCTACGATAGAATCGAATTCCTCATCAGATGAAGCATAAATAGCCTTCCATGTGTTGTCCTTTACGCAGGTTGATACCTGATCCCAAACAACCTGGAGCTCATCTGAATGAACGCCGCCGGTGTACATTGTTCCGGGCGAAAGAACATAATCATACTTATCAAGGTACTCATCAGGTGTATCAGCGCCTGCGAAATCTCTCCACTTCTGCTCAATCTCAGAGCCTGCCTCTGTTGAGAAGCTTTCCCAGTTTCTGTAGTTGAAGGTCTCGCCGTTACTGTCAGGGTTAGGAGCATCAAGTGACCATGTTGAGTTATTCATCTTGAAGGAACCGTCATCATAAGTTCCGTCATAGCCGTTACCCATCTCTGTGGAAATATCTGTCTTGCATGCAAGTCCGATATCTGTGAAGCAGGTCTTTCCGTTTTCATCATAGTACCAGCATACGTCCTTAGGACCATACTCAGAGATCATGCGTCCCTCGGGAGTTGAGAGCCAGTTAATGATAGCCATGCAAAGCTCAGGATACTCTGTGTTTGCACCGATTGACCAGATTCTGTTACCACCGTAAACATTAAGACCATAGCGGATAGGTGTAGCCTTTGAAGGCTTTACAGGGAACATAGCTTTTCCACTCTCAAGGTGATCAGGTGTGTTGTAAAGAGCTGATCCCATGAAGTTAAATACGTTAAGGAATGCTGTACCGTTCTGGTAGTCTTCCTGCATTCCGTTAAATCCCTGTGTCTGTGAATCAGGATCAAGAAGTCCCATCTGATAGAGCTTGTTATAGAACTTAAGAGCTGTCAGATAAGGTCCGTTCTCCTCAAGTACGGGATGGAAGGTCTGGGTGCCTGGATCATAAAGTCCAAGTCCGAACTCATCATATCCGTAATAAGCTGTTGCTGTTGACTTAACGAACATAACCATGTCGCCGTCCCAGTCATTGAAAAGAGATACACCGTATGTAGGATTGCCGTTATCATCTGTAGGGCAAACCTCTTTCATCTTTGCAAGGCAGTCTACAACGCTGTCAAAATCAGTGAGCTCAGGAGAGCCGATCTCTTCATAAAGGTCATAACGAAGATCCCATGTATACATGAATGAGCCCGGATCCTCTGCTGAACGTGTTACATCAAAACCAAAGCCGTAAAGCTTACCGTCTGAAGAAATTCCCTTATTTTTCTCAAGAGCTGCCTGCATGTTATCTTTGATGTAAGGGCCGTACTCTGTGAGAAGATCATCCTCTTCCCAGTCAAAAAGCATTCCCTTATCAACTGCCTGCTGGTAGTCATCTCCGTCCTGTCCCCAGATAACAAGATCACCCAGGTTACCGGACTCCATACGTGTGTCATAGACACCGTCGTTTTCAGGAATGATGTTCAGCTTAACATTGAATTTATCAAGCATGATCTTGCCAAACCAGCCTGTCTGCTCACCTGAGTAGTTTGCCAGCTGATCATAAACATCCAGTGTAACTGTCTCCTTAGGAATGATGTCAGTTAAGTCTGCCTCTAAATCCCCTGAAGCATCAGCTGCATCACCTGCATCACCTGCATCCTCGCTGCTTTCAGCCTCATCTGTAGCTGCTTCTTCAGTTTCTGCTTCCTCAGTTGCAGCTTCAGTTTCTTCTGCGGTTTCTTCAACCACCTCTTCTGCGTCGTCAGCGTCCGCAGTATCTGTTGTCACAGTTCCTGCCGGATTGCTGGTACCACAGGCTGCCATTGACATAGTCATAGTCGATGCCATCAGTAGTGCTAAAACTTTCTTTGATTTCATTTCACTAACCTCCCTTTACTTGTTTTTGTTATATGTTTTTACTTCAAACGCTTCGAAGCAAAATCATCACTTAAAGTAGTGAATGTATTTCAATGTCCTGGCAGAACCAGAATACATATATGTTGTGTGAAGCTGCGTGTAAAAACGTTGGTTCTTAAGTGGTGTTCTTTACCACTTTAGAACCACTACGTTTTTAATCGAGCGAAAGCGTCAGCAGAACACAATATGTATGTATTATTGGTTCGACAGGGCATGAAATACAGCTCAGCCTTTCACAGCCCCGATCATTATGCCCTTCTCGAAGTAGCGTTGCATGAAAGGATATACTAACAGGATCGGAATGATTGTTACCATTGCTATTGTGTATTTGATTACTTTGCCGTTAAGTGCTGAATCCAGCACACTTTTACTGATTCCCGAGGTGCTTCCCGCGCTCATAAGTGCTGCCAGGTTACTTGTGGTATTAAGGTAGATGTACAGTCTGTGCTGCAATGTATAGAGCTGCGGCGCTGACTGCATCAGGATCAGCGAATCCTGGAATGAGTTCCAATGACCTACCGCACCGAAAATTGCTATGGTTGCCAGAATTGGTTTTGACAGCGGCAAAATTATGGTCCAGAAAATCTTCAAATGAGATGCCCCGTCAAGAGCTGCACTTTCCTGAAGCTCTCCGGGAATTGCAGACTCTATGTAGGTTTTCACCAGGATAATGTTGTAAGGAGCAACGATACCCGGAATGATGTATGCCCAGAATTTGTTGGTAAGACCAAGCATAGCCATGTTCAGATACCAGGGAATAATTCCTGCATTAAAGTACATGGTGATTACCAGAAATCTATACCAAAAACTTCTCCCCCACATGTCCTGCTGAGTAACCAGATATCCCACAAAGGCTGATGCAAGCACCATTAGAAGTGTTCCCAAAACAGTTCTTGCAAGTGTTACTCCAAAGGATCCAAACAGGTCATTAACCTGCAAAAGACGGATGTAGTTTTCAAAATGTATTCCTCTTGGAACGAAATTTATAAGGCCCTTCCGCACCAGTTCATTGTCACTTATGGTGTTTATGAAAAGGTAATAGAACGGGAATATACATACCAGGGTAAAGACTGCGAAAACAAAGTAGTTTATCACATTAAAAACTATGTCAGAGGGCTTTTGCCTGATAGCACTTTTGTGCTTTTTCATGTACTCCCTCTCAGCTTTCGCTTCTCTTTTTGCTATTTCAGATACGCTCATTTTTCTCCCCTCTTATACAATGGTCTCTCCGCGGAGAACCTTACTGATCGTATTGGCTACATACAAAAGCGTCACACTTATTACCGACTTAAGCATTCCCACCACGGTAGACAGCGGAATTGCGCCTTTGACGATACCCATTTTATAAACGTAAAGATCAAGCACCATGATCTGTGAAGTATTGGATGAATTCTCAAATACCAAATACTGATCCATACCGTTTGACAAAATGCCTGCAACCGCCATAAGCAGAAGTACATAAAAGGTAGGCATAAGTCCCGGTACTGTTACGTGCCACATCTTCTGGAATCTTCCTGCACCGTCAACGGTAGCCGCTTCATAGAGCTGCTGGTCGATACCTGAAATTCCCGCGATATAGATGATTGCGCTCCATCCAAGACCCTTCCACAATCCCCAGCAAAGCATCTTAAGCCATGTATGGGAGCCGCTCATAAGGAAGTTCTTACCCTCAGTCCAGATTCCAAGATTGATCATCAAAGAACTGATAAATCCGTCTGTTGAAAAAATACAGAAGGCAATAGCAAAAACAAGAACCCAGCTTATGAAATTCGGTATTGTTGTAAAGGTCTGAACGAACCTTCTGAATCTGCTGTTTTTTATCTCCGAAAGGAAAATCGCAAAAGCCATAGGCATCCAGCTTGTAGCAATTCCAAGGCCGCTCATTGCCAGGGTGTTCTTCATTACATTTATGATGTCTCTTGTAGTGGATTTATTTCGAACCAGCTGAGCGAACCATTTAAATCCCACAAAGCTGTCCATGGAAAGCGTGTCACCTGCTTTGTAATCAAAGAAGGCATATCTCCATCCCCAAAGTGGCAGGTAGCAAAATACAAATGCCAAAATAATGAAGGGAAGGAACATCAGGAAAAGCTTGAACTTTGTTTCCATTTCAAACTTCTCATCCTTAGATGGCTTTCCGACAAATACAAGCTCAAGTACGGATAAGACCACCATTACCACCAGAAGCACAAGCATTATGTAGTAGAAATTCTGAAACATTGGCTCAACCTTGGAGGGCTTTGTGGTAGCAGCAATCTGAAAATATGCCGACCATATTCCCCACATTGAAATGGCAGAAACAAGAGCTCCAACGGTACTTATAAGATTGCCCATGAACCTGCATTTTTTATTTCCAAGAGAAAGACAGGCACCTATGGCACAGGCCATTATTCCAAGACAAATAAAGAGACTTGCTATGTTAAGAAGATGCATGGTAGATTCCATGACCCATCCCTTTTTAAAGGCTCTTCCAAAATTCGCTATGAGATTTCCGTAAGAAAAACCTGCTGTAAGAAGCGATGTGCTTCGATTGATAAGTCCGCTTATCCTGGCTACATTGAGCCCCGGAAAAAACAGGATTATCAGAAGAAAAACAGAAATTATCCTATATGGATAGTATACGATTTTCGTAACTTTTTCCTTAGACACTATAACCCCTCCCCTAAACTGACCAGACATCAGTTATCATCTGATACTAATAATTCTAGAGTTTTGGGAGGATTTACAGCACCCTCAGAATCCGATTAAAAACACCCTAATTTTTGTACATAACAAAAAGTGGAGAGAGGAATGTATCCTTTAAATTGGCTTGATAAGACACTTCCATAAATCTCTCCCTTGTCGTTAAAACAATTACAAGAAACAATATTGCGTCTATAATTTTAACATGTCAGTTCGGTCTATTTATTTCGCAAATCTATATAGATTATTAAATTTAAATTGAGCTTCAATTCGTGCCAATATAAAAAGGAAAGCCGCTACACCGGCTTCTATTCTGAAGCAAACGTAGCGGCTCATCATTTATAAACGTTATTTATCTTAGGTCTTTGAGTTTTTGAAGATCATGAGCATACAATTCTATATATCCACATTCAGGGCATACATGACAGTCAACCTCACACCTGACTCCTGTATCAAAAATGCTCTTTTTCTTTAGGCTCCGATTTCTATTTTCACGCAGAGAAAATCTAGTTTTCGTCGATTTCCTCTGCTCGAGTACCTCCTATCAAGGCTTGAATATCCCTTCCTGAGCAGAGAAAATTCTGTTTTTGACGTTTTTCTCTGCTTGAGTACCTCCTACCAAGGATCGAATATCCCTTCCTGAGCAGAGAAAATTCTGTTTTTGACGTTTTCCTCTGCTTGAGTCCCCCCTACCTAGGCTTGAATATCCCTTCCTGCGCAGAGAAAATCCAACTTTTGACCATTTCCTCTGCTTGAGCACCTCCTATCAAGG
>NZ_KE384157.1:157166-380681 GCF_000424285.1 Butyrivibrio sp. MB2005
TTTTGGCCATTTCCTCTGCTTGAGCACCTCCTATCAAGGATTGAAGTCCCTTTCTGAGCAGAGGAAGGCTTCGCGGTCCCTCAAAACCTGACTCAAACCTTTCATCAGCGTTTAACAATCAAGAAAATACAATATTCCTAAGCTTCCTGGTAACAGTGCCTGTGCCGTAGTCAACTCTCTGCGTGAGCATCAGCACTGTGCGTCCGCTCTCTGGATCGTTGCAGAAGTAAGGGCCAAGCCAGCCGTCCCAGCCGTACTCGCCTTCACCAACCATGGTTCCGGACTTAGCTGGATTCTTCATGATTCTCATGAGGTTACCATAGGAGAATCCGCCAAGGGCATGCCATGAAAACATATCCTGCTGCTGTGCATCTGTGAGCTGAGGACTGGTCATGAATTTAACGGTTCTCTCAGTGAGGATCTCCTTACCTTCGAAGGTTCCGCCATTCATAAGCATTCTTGCAAAGTTAGCATAGTCATCGATAGTTGAGAAAAGTCCTGCTCCGCCTGACTCAAAGGCATTCTTTTTAGCATCATCTCTGATGCCTAAGTTATTTCCACTGTAGGGTCTTAAAGTCTCCTCGCCGCAGTGATAAGCTGTAGCATATCTTGAAAGCTTCTCCTCAGGTACGAAGAAACCAGTATCCTTCATATTAAGAGGATCAAAAAGTCTCTCCTTAAGGAAATCGCCAAACTTCATTCCGGAAGCCTTCTCGATTACAGCGCCAAGTACATCTGCGCTTGTTCCGTAGCGGAAATGTTCTCCCGGCTGGAAGTTAAGAGGAAGTGTTCCAAGGCGCTCTGCAAACTCCATAGTACTCATCATGTTATCGCCTGAAAATCTGTCTATCATCTCGTTGTAGAGATCCCCTGTTCCGATTTCAGCAGGGGAATCCGTGAAGGGATAAACAAGGCCTGATGTCATATCAAGAAGGTCTTTAATAAACATGGGACGATCTTCTCTGACAGGTCTTCTCACGCCGCCCTCAACAATATCCTGCTTTTTGAAGCTGTCGATGTAGTTTCCTACAGGCTCATAGGGCTCAATGATTCCATCCTGAATAAGGAGCATTGCTGCAGCTGCGGTTATGGGTTTACTCTGTGAGTAAAGTCTGACTATTGTATCTCTCTGGAATTTCCTGTTCTCTTCTATATTGGCATAACCTGCCTCTGCATAGAACTTTTCCTCACCGTTTTCAAGTACCAGGTAGTTAAGACCTGCAAGTTCTTTCTCCTCTACTGCTCTGTTCATGCAATCCATGATCAGCTTCTTTTTATCTCTCATCCTTTTATCCTCCTCTAAAAATCCAACTTAAATCTTACTGGATTCGTCAGTTCCCAAATCTTCCTCTCGTTGTTGTATTCCTTTTCCGTCAGAAGGAAGCGCAAGTACAACACTTGTCCCCTTTCCTTCCTGGGATCTTATCAAAAGACCATATTCCTCTCCATAATAGAGCTTAATCCTCTGATGTATATTGTAAAGCCCTATGCTTCCCGCACCCTTTTCATCGGTCTCAGACTTCTTGATCTCAAGAGATTTATTCAGTTCATCAACCTCCTTGGGGCTCATTCCAAGGCCGTCATCATTTACGGTAATAAGGAGCTTTCTGTCAGGCTCTTCACCTCTTTCATATTCAACGATCACACTTACATGACCGTTTCTGTCCATATCCTTAAGGCCGTGACTAACCGCATTTTCAACAATCGGCTGCAAAAGAAGCGGTAATATATGGTACTGCTTGGGATCAAAATCCTCAGCAATATAGAAATTCCAATTTACCTTTTCTCCAAAGCGGAGCCGTTGAATCTGCATGTAGCTATCCACATGCTTAAGCTCATCATCAAGAGTAGATACGCTTCTTCCTGTGCTTTCAAGAACATAATGCATTATCTTTGCAAGGAATTTAACGGAGGTGGCAACATTCTTATCTCCGCCTCTAATTGCCTGCATTCTGATAGCCTCTAAGGTATTATACAAAAAGTGCGGATTTATCTGCTCCGAGAGCATCTTAAATTCCATGTTCTGCTGCATGTTGATAAGCTGCTGCTCGCGAATTTTTGCTTCGTAGTATTTGCCCTCATTCTCGCGGATTTTCTCTGTTGTCAGTTTTAGGTCGTTAAAGGTATCTGTCAGCTCATCATCTCCGGAAAGACTCTCGATAATATCGTAGTCTCCGGTGCTTGCTCTGTGCATGGCTTCTCTTAGTGCCGATACCCTTGCTGTAAAGAACCTGGAATATAGGAAAATAGCTATAACAGGGCCCGCTATCGCAAGAAAAAGAACTATGAGGTAATTCCTCAAAATCGATCTAACGATGTTGTGAGCATCATAATCACCGATAAGAACAAAAAATCTGTTATCTGCCTTATAGGGAACAAAACTTGAAACATAGGTAAGGGCAACCTTTCCATCCAGCATCATATCCCCGAGATAATTGTAATCATCAGGATCAGCTGTTGCAGCTTCAGGCATCTCTATTCCCTGCTCATCATATTCCGATGCAAAAAATGTGGGATAGCCTGCCAGATTAACAAGCATATAATTCTCTGTGGTCAAAAGCCTGTTTCGCAGATAGTTGCTACTTATAGTAACAACTGCGTAGGCTCTGTTCCCACTGTTACCTGTATTAAATCTCCTTACAAGTGTAAGCTCGTAGGCATCCTCGTACTCATTTAGCGGAACATGCATACATGTATAAGTATCCCAGGCATAAGGGTCTATTCCGCCATACCACTCAAACCTGCTAAAGGGATCATCTGCAGTGCCACTGCCTGCTGCCTTATCGGCATCATCTCCCACGGCTTCATTTCCGCTTGGCCCAACATTTATCACCATATCTCCCGAAGGAATTGCAGGGTTATTGGTATAAACAGCTATGGATGAAATGGCTGCCGTTGTCCTTCTAAGAGACGTCAGATCCCTGTTTAGAGAATCAAGCTCGTTTTGCTGCAAACCCTCAAAGGAACTTCCTGACAATAAATCTCTGTAACTCTGCAAAGAAACAATAGGTTCAAGATTGGTATAAAGACTTGAAGTCACATCAAAGAGAATAGATTTAACTCTGGTATTTTCAGCCTTTATCTGTTCCTCATATCTTTGATTCATCTGCCTGACAAGCAGGACCGCTGCAATTATGCCAATGATTGCAATCGGAATTACAATGGCAAAGAAAAGCACATTGTACATCTGCCTGCCGACACTACCCCGGCGCCTCATGGTGACTCCTTTGCTGCCTGCTTTAAGACTTCATATCTCTTTTTGGCATTCTCAATATTAACTTCAAGAAAACTGTCATAATCAAGTCTTTTGATAGTTCCCAAAAGCTCATCCTTTAACCTGTAGAACTCATCCTCGCTCTCAGCAAAAACCATCCTCCAGGAGTAATCTATTATGGTCTGTCTGCACTGTTCCTGCACAGTCTTTAAGTAATCAAGATATTCCTCCTGCGCCCACTCTGTTCCGGGGACAACAGTTATCATGTCCTTTTCCTCGTAATAGCCTATGGGAGTGAGCTGCGTTCTGTAATGTTCCTTCCAGTCATCGGAAATAATAGTTGCAGTTCTGTCTCTGTAATCTTGCCATATTCCGTAGTAGTAAGGATTACCTCTCTCATCGACTTCTTGCTTATCCAGGGGCTTAAAATTCAGCCATGATACGCCCTCAGTCCAGGTCCCTCCGCCAAACTCTTCAGGCACCTGAAGATCAGGCTTCATATTGATAAAAGCATCAACGCCAAAATCAGTAAGCTTTGGTCCATCCTCCGTCATCTCCCAGGTGAGATTCTCAGGACCTCTGAAATTCCCTGTGGGTGATCCGCAGCACTCTATTCCCTCAGGAGAATAGAGCCAGTCTACGAAATCAACCAGCCTCTGAGGATCCTTGGTGTTCGCACCTATCATCAGAGAAAAGCTCTGTCTTCCATCCGGATCATTTCCCCAGGTAAGATAGCTGGCATCTTCAACAACTATAGATTCAAAGCCCTTTCCCTGAGCAAGATGGTCGTCTGAATTATATAAAGAGGTTCCCATCCATGGCCAGAATGTATACAAAACTGCCCCGTCTTTTACCTTTGATGCGACGGTTTCGTAGTTCTGATAAGGTGAGTCCGGATCCACCAGCCCCATCTGATTGGCATCAAACAAAAGCTTCACCATTCTGAAATATATGGAGTCCTTATCCGCTATAGACTGAATTTCTCCTGTTTCAGGATTCAAAAGGACAAAATCCTGTACATCATATCCATAGAGAGCTGTAAGCGCACCTGCATTTTGCATCGCTCCGCCGTCCCAGTCCCTGAAAAGACTAAAGGCATATACATCTTTTCCGGAGTCACTTTTTCCTGCCAGATTCTGCATTTCCCTAAGAACAGGAAGGATATTCTCCAATGTGGAAATTCGTGGATACCCCAGCTGCTTGTACAGATCAAATCTGATAAAAGGAGCATTTGTAGTCTCGTCATAGTCAGATGGCTCAGTGGCAGCATTTTCCGAGATTTCACTGGAAATAGCCCACAAGCCGTCAACTCCTGCATAGGCAGAAGACGCTTCCATCTGCTTTCGGTATTTTTTCAGATTCTCGCAGTCCTCCAGATATGAAGTCATATCCAGTACAAGCCCCTCTCTTACCATCTCGGAAAGCCTGCCGTCATCTACGTTTGTCATAATGAGATCGCCCAGCTTTCCTGAAGCTCTCATGGTCTCGTAGGTGGCTTCACCGTTATGATCCTGATTCTGGGATATGATGTTTAGCTGCATATTGAATTTTTCCCTGACAATATGGGCAAACCATCCCCTCTGAAGTCCCTGGGTATTGGCCTGGGTATCAAAAACATCTATGGTCAGAAACTCAGGATATTTGTTTTCCCCTTCGGTTTTGCCCCGGTCACCAAAAGGCAGCCCACATCCTGTAAGGATGCAGACTGCCATAATTACTGAGACCAGTTGTAGAAACTTTTTTCTCATACTCTCTTAAATACGGGAATTGACTCTATAGGTGCTGCCGCTGTAATCACGCAGCCACCGTCGTAGGTCTTTCCGTCACGAATGTCTTCCCATTTTCCTTCGGGAAGATATACTTCTCTCTCAAACTTATTGAGCTCCATGATAGGTGCAACAAGGTACTTATCACCAAACATGTACTCATCATAAACTTCCCAGCTCTTCTTATCCTCAGGGAACTCATAGAAAAGAGTACGGAGAAGAGGTGATCCGTTTTTGCTTACTTCTTCATAAAGTGACTTGATGTAGGGTTTAAGTTCATGGCGGAGAGCCAGCTGATCCTTCATGATCTTAAAGTTCTCCTCACCATAACTCCAAAGCTCATTGTCCTGACCTGTGTGGAGATAACCGCCGCCAAAATCTCTGTTATCAAGCGGTGGAATATCATAGGGTCCTCTGTCTCCGTGCATACGAAGAACCGGTGAGAACACTGCAAATTCATACCATCTGATAAGAAGCTGTCTGAAATCAGGATCGTTTACATCATCTGTCATGAAGCCGCCGATATCTGTTGTCCACCAGGGAATACCTGCAAGACCCATGTTAAGGCCTGCTGCCAGCTGATCTCTGAATGCTTCGAAGGTGCTTGGAACATCTCCGGACCAAACAACATTTGCATACTTCTGACTTCCTGCCCAGGCTGAACGAAGAAGATTAACCACAGGCTTATCGGATTCTTTTTGCATATTCTCAAAGAACAATCTGCTGTAACACTGAGGATAGATATTGCTCACTTCAAGTGCGGGGCCAAGATAATATCTGAGAGAATCGAAATCATATTTAACAAGATCAGGCTCTGAGTTATCAAGCCAGAACATATCTATTCCAAGATCGTAGTAATTCTTTTTGCAGACATCCCATACGTACTGTCTTGCTTCGGGATTGGTGGCATCAAAGATCGTGCAGTCGCCCTGATAGTCGTAGTTCTGAAGACTGCCTCTCTCATTTTTCAAAAGAAGTCCTCTCTCTAACATGTCGTAGAAATGCACGCTTCTCTTATCAACTGAAGGCCATACTGAAACAACTACCTTGATACCCATGCTGTGGAGTTCATCCACCATTGCTTTGGGATCGGGCCAATAGGTCTCATCAAATACCCAGTCACCCTGAACTGTCCAGTGGAAGAAATCGATAACTATGCAATCGATAGGCACATCATTATCCTTGCAGGCATGTGCAACCTTAAGTACTTCCTCCTGAGTTCTGTAGCGAAGCTTGCACTGCCAAAGTCCCATAAGATCCTCAGGGAACTCAGGTGCTCTTCCTGTTACTTCTGTGTAACTCTTAAGAAGCTCCTTGGGTGTATCTGCAACTGTGAGCCAGTAATCCATTTCCTTTGTGGATTCTGCAACCCACTCTGTAAAGTTCATACCAAAGCTTACGCGTCCAACTGCCGGGTTATTCCAAAGGAATCCATAACCAAAGCTTGATACTGCAAAAGGAACAGTAATCTGTGAATTTCTCTGCTCCATATTCAAAACACAGCCCTTAAGATCTGTGTAAGGCTGCTGGTACTGTCCCATACCAAAAATCTTCTCACCGTCGTTACTTTCAAACTTAACAGTGAGATGATAATCTCCGCCCACATAGGGTCTGTAATCTCTGTTTACATATTTAAGGCATCTGCTCTCCTTAGACTCTGTACCGCCATAATTGCGGAAATACTCTCTAAGGAAAAGAACGTCATCCTTATAAAAAGTAATAACTCCTGCAAAGTTCACTGTAGCTTTAATCCTGCCATTAGTAATCTCTGCAAAGGGTCCGTCTTCTCTTTCTGTTATTATAACTATGGTCTTGGCTGCGTCAATTTTCTCTGTAAGAGCCCAGTCATTACCTGTAAATTCAGGATACATGGTACTTCTTACTCGAAATGAATCATCTCCCCATCCTTCTATACGGAGAGTCTCACCCTGTCTCTTTGCAACAAGAGCCCCATTCTCATTAGAAAAAATCATTTTTTAACCTCCACATCGGTATTATCATATAAAATCACATACTGATATTATGGCATTATTTACTTCTTAAAAACAGTGATTTTTAAACCATTTACACGTATTTTTTGTACTTTTTATTAATACATTTTATTCCTGGCGAAGTGCATCTATAGGATTAAGGGCTGCAGCTCTTCTTGCGGGATAAATTCCAAAGAAAAGGCCGTCTCCTATAGATATCAGTACAACAAGAATAACATCCGATGCATTGATCACAGGCGGGAAAGACATGAAATTCCTTACTATGGCAGTAAACGCAACTCCACCTACAAATCCGATAAATCCGCCAATCAACGTTATAACTGCAGATTCTGTAAGAAACTGAAGAAGTATGTACTGGGTTCTTGCTCCAAGAGATTTTCTTATTCCGATTTCCCTTGTTCTCTCAGTTACGGTAACCGTCATTATATTCATAACGCCGATACCACCTACAATAAGTGATATTGCTGCTATAAGTGCAACTACCATGGTAACAACGTTCAATATTCTGTTGTAGGTACTTGCCATTGAAGCAAAGGACTGAATCTTTACAGCATTTTCACCTCTGAGGTCAAGAATATTCTCGGTGACACTTTTAGCCTTCAGGGCTGTCTCATCTGCCATTCCCGGTGTGGTATAGAATTTGAAACCATCAAGCTTATCACTATTAAGCCCCAAACTATTGCTGAGGACTGTGTAGGGAACATAAAGGCTGTAATAATAATAACTCTGCTCACCTCTTTTGATTGCCTCATAGGCAGACTGCAGCTCATCATCAGTACTTGAAGTAATGCCGATTATTTTTAAATCAATACTCTTTGCCCCGGCTTCAACAGTAAATTCTTTATCAAGAACGTCGTAGGTTCCAAAAATCAACAGGGCATCCCGCTGAGCGATAACGCACACCGCAGACCCCATCTCAACATCGTCCTCTCTAAAGAACCTGCCCGCATAAAAGCCTGATGTGACCTCATTGTAGATGTCGGCAGTTCCGCCGTTAAGTCCCACATAACAATCATTTCCCTTAACATTTATGGTTGCACCGGAACTAAGATTCATCGTTACACCAAGTATTTCAGGAACAGCCTCCTTAATGGTATTAAGATCCTCAATAGTAAGATATCTGTCAATTTTTTTCTGATCAATATTTATTGTAACGCCTCCTGATGACATGTCGTCCAGGCTGGTATTTACAAACGCTTTCATTCCGTTTCCAATTGAAAGAATGGTAATAACTGACGCAATACCTATGATTATTCCCAACATGGTAAGGAGTGTTCGTCCTTTATTCTGTTTTATACTAGAAAAAGCACTGATAATGTATTCCAACTAATTATCCTCTTGACATGATATTTCAGTAAATCATAAAAATTCCAAGTGACCCTTTTTCCTGTTGTATCAGTTTCTTGCCAGGGCATCTATGGGTTTTAACTTTGCTGCTTTTCTGGCAGGGTAGATTCCAAAGAAAACACCTATCATCATTGAAAAGAGCGCAGCACCGATAACAATTACAGGATCAATAACCGCTTTCAGATCAAGCAGTATGCATCCTACATAAGCAACACTTATCCCCAGCACTATTCCAACGACTCCACCCATTAGTGAAATAATGGCTGACTCAGCCAAAAACTGTATCATAATTGCTTTTGTACGGGCGCCGATTGATTTTCTGATACCAATCTCCCTGGTTCTCTCTGTAACAGATACCAGCATGATATTCATGACACCTATACCACCTACCACCAGAGATATACCGGCTACAAGAGACATGAAAGCTGTTATGGCTCCCATAATGGAATCAACCTCTTCACTGATGTCAGACATACTCATGTAGTAGACCGCATCCTGGCCTCTGAGTCCCATCATATTTTCAACATATCTGACTACGTCCTTTACAATGGTTCCCGGCTGATCTGATGTCCAAAACAGCTCGAAGCTTCCAAATTCGGAAACATCCAGTTTATATGCTTTGCCATATGTAGTAAGGGGCATCTCTATCATGCAGGTGTAGTCTTCCATCTCCATAGCCATCATCTGCGCAATCATTTCGCTCCAGTTTTCCTTGATACCGATTACCTCAAGTTCCACAGAAGATCCTCCAACAGAAATCTCTACTGTTTTACCAATGGCATTAGATGTTCCAAACAGATGCACGGCATCATCTTCCATCAGGACACAAACCCTTGCGGCCTGCTCTACCTGATTATCATTAAAATATGTACCCTCTTTCAACTTTGTTCCGGTAGAATACTGATAATCAGCTCCCGCACCATATACAAAGGCATCAAATGCACCTTTGTTTCCCGAAGCAATACCATAAGCAGCTTCATAGAAGGTGGTACCTTTGAGTGAAAACTCTTCTTCTATTTCCTGGATATCTTCATTTGTGAAGCCTCTTTCAGCAACTGATGAGTCAAGATATATCTCAGCCACATTTCCACCTATGGCATCCACCTCATCCGATACATATCTCTCCATTCCGTTACCTATAGTAAGAACGGCAATGACGGATGCAATACCGATTATGATTCCCAGCATGGTAAGACCTGTACGCATCTTATTGCTGCGAATATTTTTCATGGCACTTTCTAAATATTCTAAAATCGTATCCATTATCTATTCCGTCAATTTGCATTTGTTTCTACTACAGCAGTACCTTCTACAAGTGAAGCGGGATCTGTTGTAACAATTCTGTCGCCTTCGCTGACACCTTCCTTAATCTCTGCATCAGTACTTGTTGTAAGTCCAAGAGTTACAGGCTTTCTTACAAGAACGCCGTTTTCAATCACGAATACAAAATCGCCCTCGCCGTCTGTTCCGATATATTCATAAGGAACAACAAGAACGCCTTCTGCCTTCTCAGTGTGAATCTTATTGCCTGCTTCTACCCCAAGGATAATCGAATCATCGGGATTGGTGATCTTGATCTTGGCATCAACTACAGGAACTCCGCTGGAATTATTTACAGCCTTTCCTGCGATATGAACAACTTCACCTTCATACTGATTAGCGCCGATTGTAATATCAACCTTCTGTCCAACCTTGATCTTACCAAGGTCAGACTTGGAAATCTGAATATCTACTCTAACGTTGTCTGTACTTTCTATAGTAAAGAGCTTTGCTCCCTGTGATACAGTTGCGCCATCCTCTGCTGCAAGCTCTGTGATAACACCTGAAAACTCAGCGGTTACTCCGCTTTCAACTTCTTCGATATCTTCGATAGTATCAGTGGTCTGAAGCTCTGTAAGCTCTCTCTGTGCATCAAGCGCACTCTTTTCACCAGCTGTAAGCTTACTCATCTCTGCAGATGCCTGCTCGCTAAGGTCAGCCTTCTCTTCATTAAGTGCTGTTATCTGATCGTTCCAGTCCTTGATCTCTGGGTCGTTCTGAAGTGCATACTGAACCTCAGATATTGCATTTGAAATCTCAAGAGACATCTGGTTACCTTCTTCAGAATTCCTCTCATTGGGAGCATTGTTATTCTGAGTCAGATCATAGGAATCGGATATACCGTTCTCGTCTACGTCCTGAGAAACCTTCTGAAGATCTGTAAGAGTTCTGTTCATTCTGGAAGTCTTCTCTGCAATCTTATCGTTGAGAGCATCAATCTGAGCTGTTATCTCATCAAGTCTTGTGTTGATGTCATGGATACTTCTACCCTCAAGCACATCGATTGTCTTGTTATTTTTCTCAATACTTCCGCTGTAGCTTCCATTAGCCTGCTGAAGATTAAGCTCAGCAGTCTTCTTGCTGCTCTCTAAAGTCTCTGTATCATAGCTGTACAGAATATCGCCCTTGTTAACTCTGTCACCTGTCTCAAAATCAGCCATCTCAATCGGACCTGTAAGCTTTGCAAAATAAGACTTGGTCTCATCAGATGCTACGTTTCCGCTTACGGAAACAATAACTTCAATATCACCCTTTGCTACTATATCTGTTGTAACGGGAGTGGGTGCATTCTTTGCCTTTATATTGGAATAAACAACCCATCCTATTCCAAGCACTATGACTCCAAGGACTATCCACTTAACAAAGCCCTTCTTCTTTTTGCCGGGAGTATAGCTCTCCGTAATCTCTGTTGTGTTTTCCCCCTCTATTACTGCCTTTTGTTTTTTCTTAAATAGACTCATTTTTCCTCCTCTTTGAAATCTGTATTGATTTCATCGCTGGCAATTTTTCCATCGCTGATTGTTATTATTCTTTTGGCCTGTCTTGCTATGCCCGGGTCATGGGTGATAAGTATTACCGTTCTGCCCTCGGCATAAAGATTTTTAATGGTCTGTATTATCTCTCTGCTGGATCCGCTGTCAAGGTTACCCGTGGGCTCATCCGCAAGAAGTATGGGCGGTGCCTGGGCTATGGCCCTTGCTATGGCAACTCTCTGCTGCTGACCACCTGAAAGCTCTGATGGCTTATGGGTCATTCTTTTCCCAAGACCCACGTGCTCTAAGGCTTTTATGGACAATTCCCTTCGCTTTTTCTTGGAAACTCCTCTATATATAAGAGGCAACTCAACATTTTCCAAAGCTGTCAGTGACGGTATAAGATTAAAGCCCTGAAATATAAAGCCTATCTCACGGTTTCTGACATCTGACTGCTCGTCATCCGTCATATGTGATACATCCAATCCATGCAACAGATATTTTCCGCTGGTGGGTGTATCAAGGCATCCAAGCATGTTCATAAGCGTGGATTTTCCGGAACCGGACTGACCGATAATTGCTACGAATTCTCCTTCATCTATTGTAAGGCTCACATGATCAAGAGCCCTGACTTCATTTTCCCCCGGATTATAAATCTTGCAAATATCCTTTACTTCTACCAGTGCAGGCATGACTCCTCCTATAATCCATGCAATACCGAATAAATATAGAAAATATCGGCACTACATTTGTTTTTGAAATTAAAGCTAATACAATAAGAACCTTATACTATAACGATTTAGAATACAAGATGTCTTCATAACTTCTTTCCAAAGTATAAACTATCATTTCTGCCTTAAACACGTTAAAAGCGCACAGATAATGGCGTATTTTACACTGTTTTGGAGGAATTAGGCAAAAATAAACTCCGCGCAGAAAAAATTGCGCGGAGTTTTCAAAATCTCATATTATCAGCGAACCACAACGAACGTTTGAGGTGCCAGTGTTATCTGACTTCCAAGAGTAGCTTTTCCGATGGAGTAGATTACTTCACCCTCTACCGCTACAGGAGCTGTCTGTTCCTTATTTGAAGGATTGACTGCTATTGTAAGGCTTCCTCTTTTATATACAAAGGCCTTACCTTTTTCAGAGCAGAGAACCTTGAACTCGGCATCTGCCTGGAGGTCCTCTTCCTTATGTCTGAGAGCAAGAATTCCTCTTACCATATTAAGGAGTGAATCGGGATCATTCTCCTGGGCTTCAACAGTCGGAGCATCTGCTGCGCTATCTACAGGCAGATACAAACTGTCTTCGCAGCCCTCGGAGAATCCCAGATTCTTGCCCTTTGTCCACTGCATAGGGGTTCTTGAACCGGTACGGAAATATCCGCCTTCCTTGGTAGGAAGCTCAAGATATCTCATTCCGATCTCGTCGCCGTAATACAGGTAAGGAACTCCGGGCATGGTGAACAGGAACGCATAGGCAAGCTTAAGTTCATCAGGTTCCAGCGTATACCTTGGACGGTTGGTGTCGTGATTGCAGGTGAGCATAGAGATGTAGCCTACCCCTTTCGTGTCCTCATACCATTTTAGATATTCATCGAGGAATCGATTGATGTCCCCGTCACCATCTTTTTTAAAGTAGGAATTATCCTCATGTTCTTCCATTCCGAATATAGCGTAGTCACGCATAAGTGTGGAATAACCTCCACCGGGAATATTCAGATAGAAATCCATGTCGTAGCCTGCTCTGAGAGCCAAAGGTGGATTGCTCCACTCTGAAACCATGGCTGCTTCCGGGAATTCCGCATCCAGCATCTTACGAACATCAAGCCATATTGCACTGGTTCCGGACTTTTTCTCATCATCATGCTTAACAAGTGATGATGCCATATCAACTCTGAAGCCGTCGCATCCATGAGAAAGCCAGAATCTCATAACATCCTTAAGAGCTTCTCTAGTAGCAATTACATCCGGGTGATCCATAGGAAGCTGCCAGGGCTCTTCAGGCTTAAGGAAGCCATAGTTAAGTGCCGGCTGACACTTAAAGAAGTTAAGAGCATATGTAGCACTTCTCTCACTCTCACCGCCAACATAATTAAGATCAGCTGCTTTCTGGAAGCAGAAGTCAGTCCAGATAAAACGATTGGTGTATTCGTTTTTCTCTGCCTTCTGACTCATCTTAAACCACTCGTGCTCCTCGGAGGTATGACCGGGAACAAGATCTAAAAGAACCTTGATTCCTTTCTTGTGAGCCTCTCCGAAAAGTCTGTAGAGATCGTTATTGCAGCCGTATCTTGGAGCTACCTTCTTGTAATCCCTAACATCATAGCCTGCATCCTTAAAAGGAGAGTCGAAGCAGGGATTAATCCAAAGTGCGTTGCATCCAAGATCTTTTATGTAATCAAGTTTATCTATGATTCCGTTAAAATCTCCGATTCCATCCCCATTGGTATCATAGAAGGATTGAGGATAAATCTCATAAAATACTGCATCTTTTAACCATGTTGCTGCCATTTTTTAATCCTCACTTTTTCTCATTTAAGAGTTCCTGCTGTCTGTCCATTGCTGCCTTTAAAGGATGGAAGCAGTAAACACTTCTTCCGCCCTCGATAGCAACCTCATCAGGTTTATTCTGTCTGCATTCATCGGTTGCATAGGGACACCTGGGTGCAAATTTGCAGCAGGTAAGTGCATATTCTTTTGACTCCATATCAGGCATTACAAATTCCTGATTCCACTTATCTCCTACACGGGGAACAGCTTCCATAAGAAGCTCTGTGTAAGGATGAGCAGGATAATCCATCAGCTCTTTTGCAGGACCATACTCTATAAGGCCGCCTCTGTAAAGAGTTGCGATATAGTCTGATACGTAATAAGCAGTGGACAGATCATGTGTAATGTAAATAAATGAAATATTGTATTTCTCTTTTAGTTCCTTGAAGAGGTTTACTATGTTCATCTTCATGGAAGCATCAATAGCCGCTACAGGCTCATCAGCGATGATAAGCTTGGGTCTTGTAATAAGAGCTCTAGCGATTGATACTCTCTGAAGCTCACCTCCTGAGAACTGTGCCGAGTACTTTCCCTGAACTACAGCAAGAGACATTCCTACGCTCTTAAGCGCTTCGTCAGCCTTCTGTTTTGCCTCCTCCATATTCTTCGCTATTCCAAGCTTCAAAGCGGTGTTGTACAGATATGTATCAACAGCTTTTCTTGGCGAAAAGGATTCGTATGGATTCTGGAAAATAGGCTGAACATCAAGCTTAAACTGCTTGGGATCATAGCCGTTTTTATCGCTGTAGCTTCGTCCGTTAAGGACGATATCTCCACCGTCAGGGGTGTGGAGTTTTAGGATCATTTTACATAATGTAGATTTTCCGCAGCCTGACTCACCTACTATAGACAGAATAACGGGTTTATCTGTGCCTATCTTGAGGGATACGTTATCGACAGCAGTCATCTTTTTACCTCGGAGCATACCTCCGATTCGGAAGACTTTGGAGACTCCCTTAACCTCTAATAAATAATCATTAGCCATCGATCATTCCACCTCCCTCTTTCAGTAAATGACATGCCGCAAATCTGCCCGGCTTGATCTCCCTGAACTGGGGGACTTCGCTTCTGCACTTGTCAGTTGCGTGAGGGCAACGGGGAGCAAATCTGCATCCCGGCGGTGGATTTTTGAGTTCCGGCGGACGTCCCGGTATTCCTACCTTGGCGCTCTTATCACCAACCTTGGGAAGAGCATTTACAAGCATTGTTGTGTATGGATGAAGCGGATCCTCGAAGATTCCTTCTGTGGGGCCCAGCTCTATCATACTGCCTGAGTACATGATACCCATGCGGTCGGTTATCTGATAATGAACACCCATATCATGGCTTACTATTACCATGGTGTTCTTAAGCTGTTTCTGCAGCTTGGTGAGCATCATGAGGATACCCCTCTGTACCACAACGTCAAGAGCTGTGGTAGGCTCATCTGCAAGAACAACATTAGGTGACATGAAGGTTGCAAGCGCGATGATAACACGCTGTCTCATACCACCTGAAAGCTGGAAGGGGAATGCCTCTAAAATATCGGGAGAAAGACTAAGCTCCTCCAGATAATTGGCTACTCTCTTAAGAGTCTCCTCCTTGGTTTCCTTCTTCCTGTCCTCCTTGGGAATGGAATCCAAAAACTGCTTTTTAAGTCTTGTTATGGGATCCAGAACCGACTGAGCAGCCTGAGGAACATAAGCGATGTTGTTCCACCAGGTTTTTCTTATTTCGCCGGATTTAAAGGAGAACTCTTTACCATCCTTTGTTCCGGAAAGAACTATCTGTCCCTTATCTATCTCAAGGGGCCACTCAATGATGTCGTAGAGCGTCTTAAGAAGTGTAGTTTTTCCGCAGCCGGACTCACCGGCAATTCCGAATATCTCATTATCATTGATCGTGAAATTGAGATCATTTAATACGTGTACGTCTCCATCGATTGTCTTGTACGTGGTAGACAGATTTTCAACTTTAATCATATTTTCACCTACCTCTCTTCATAGCAAGATAATCGTTATAGCCCGTGATAAGAAGGAAAAGACCTATGAACATCACGATAGTTGCCACGATAGGTGATCCGATCCAAAGCCACTGCTTGTTGAATATGGCATTTCTCTCTCTTGCCCACTGAATCATATTTCCAAGAGAAACAAGGTTAGCAGGAGAAAGGCCAAGAACTGCCAGTGAAGACTCTGATGCAATAGCAGCCAGGGTTGCATTCATAAAGTTTGAAAGTGACCATGTGAATGCAAAAGGAAGAATCTCAGTTACAACGATCTGAACCGTGCTCTCACCTGAAAACTTGGCTGTCTGAATGAAATCACGCTCTTTTAAGGTAAGGGCCATGGACCTGATCTGTCTGCTGGGCCATGCCCATGCGAACATAGCAAGGACAAGCGCAATCAGAAAAACCGTGGATGAACCCTTCATAAGGGATGTCATCAGGATCAGAATAGGAAGTGAAGGTATAACAACGAAAGTATCTGTTATAACCATTAGTATTCTGTCCAGGATTCCGCCGGAAAATCCGGAAAGAAGTCCAACGAATACACCAACCACTGTTCCTATGGTTGCAACTATAAGTCCGATTACCAGAGAGTTGTGGATAGATTCAACAAGGAGCCACAAAACATCCTGTCCCATGGAAGTGGTTCCAAGGATATGTCCTTTACAGGAACCAAGCTTTGGATCATAGGTATTAAAGGTAAAAGGATCCGCATGGGGAATGAAATAAACCACGAAGCCGATCACTAAGAAAATTGCTGTAATTATCATTCCTGCCTTGAGAGCAAAGTTTGCATTTTTCCATAATCTTTTCATGCGACACCTCCTTATGAATATCTGATACGAGGGTCGATGAAGGGATAAACCAGATCGACAATCAGGGTTGCGGTTGAAATAGCTACGATTGAAATAGTTATACAACCAAGTATCATATTGTAGTCAGACTGCAAAATAGCCTTCTGAATAAGAGTACCAACTCCGGGATATCCAAAGATGATCTCTGTCATGATGGAACCGCCAAACACTCCGCCAAGGCTCATTGCAAGAGCTGTAACCTGAGTAAGAATGGAGTTCTTAAGAACGTATTTTGTTCCGATTACACCTTCGGAAAGTCCACGATAACGAGCATACAAAACGTAGTCCTCTTCTGATGTGGTTGCGGCAAGAGATTTCATGGAGATGATCCACCAGCCTGTACCAACAAGAAGAAGTGAAAGTGCCGGTAATATGGATGATTTTATAAGGGATGCCATGAAAACACCAAAGCCCTGGAAACTATTGATAGTTGTAGTCAGGGGAAACCATCCTAATATGTATGCAAAGAAGATCTGCAGTACCAGTGCTACGAGAAAGTAAGGAATCGGGTAGATACAGATTGCGATTCCTTCCAGAATTTTCGATGATCGTTTGTTTTTCCTGAAGCCTGCAAGAAGTCCTATCATATTACCTATTATCCATGCCAGGATTGTCGCTATCATTGACAGTCCTACGGTATAGGGAAGATATGTAGCAATAATCTTGCCTGCCGGTTCAGGGTAACTCATAAGTGAGGGACCAAAGTCAAAATGTAAAAGTCCCTTCCATAAAAAAGATGTATACTGTTCAGTCAAGGATCCTTCAAGACCAAACTGCAGTCTAAGGGATCTTCTTAAGGATTCCATCTGCTGTGGATCCATAGAACCAGAACGGGCGGAAATCTGTCCGATCATGGATTCAACAGGATCTGACGGAAACATTCTCGGTATAAAGAATATAAATGTAACGCCGATCCAAATGGTCAGCGCCCACGTCGCCAGACGCTTTAAAAAATAAGTTCTGAATTTCACGAAACCACCAACCTTTTTTCTAGAATCAGGGATACAACCTCCCTTGTTTACAAGCTACGTAAAGCCTGTTAAGAACGCACCTGCTCGTTCTTTTAGATAAAGAAGGAGGCGCACCTGCACGCCTCCCTCCACCATTATTAAATATTACTGGGGCTGAAGCTCAGCTACGATGTACTTGAAGCAGCTCCACCACCACCAAGGACCATTGTATGCGTTTTCAGCATTGGGATAATTGCCCCAATATGTGCTGTTCGTAGGAACGAACTTAACGCCTGAATGGAATGAGATGAAAGGCATATCTGTGAACTGAACCTTGATGAATTCCTGAGCGAGCTCATAAGCTTCATCAGAATCAGGAGATACCTTTGCAAGCTTGTGGATAATCTCTGTTGCTTCCTTGTTGTTCCATCTTGAGCCCTGGCCTGAACCAATCTCTCCTAAAGGAACGATGAGGTCAGCATCCCAACCATTGATCTGTGAATAGATATCCTTGGTTATGAAACCTGTCGGCCAGTAACCTGCAATATAGAAGTTACCTGTACCACCGTTAGCATCCCATGTTGCAGAAGACTCAGAAGAAATGTTGCAGTTGAAACCAAACTTTGTGAGCTGGTCGTATGCAGCCTGAACGCCACGTCCTGCCTGTGCTTCTGTGTCTGCAAGGTATGTAAGGTTAATTGTGAAAGGTTCACCATTAAAGTACCAGCCGTCATCCTTCTTCTCAAGACCGGCCTTGATGAAGAGCTTCTCAGCTGCTTCAGGATCATACTTGATGCATCCTACACCAAACATGTCTTCAAGATAAGCATCGTCGCCTGTGATACCAAGCTTCTCTGCCATACGGTTCTTATACTCAGAATCCCAAGGCTTGCATGTTGTGCCATCGCCAAGATCAAGTTCGAAGTTCTCAAACCAGTCGAGCATGGGCTTAGCATAGAGTTCCTGGAAAGCTGATGTGTTACAAAGGATACCAAACGGTGATGACCTTCCGGCACCATCGAAGATATTCATTGAAATCTCATCAAAGTTCATTGCAAGAGCAACGCCCCATCTGAAGTCAGCGCTGTCATAAGGAGCACCCTGTCCCTGTGAGAAAGCGATACCCTTTGAGCAGGGATCGTCTGATGTAGCATAAGGGAATTCGTTATACCATGCGGAGATCTTATCGTTAGAACTCATCATGGATGTAAGAATTTCGGGAGTAACTTCGCAGAGGATATCAACTTCGTTCTGGATCATAGCCATCTGTCTTGTGGTGTCATCACCAACGTAGCGAACCCAAACGTATTTAGCTGCACACTGCTTGCCTGTTACAACACCAACTGTAGTGTTTTCCCAATCCTCACGGCGCTCATAAAGAACCCATTTCCCAAGAGGATCGTAACTCTTAACTGTGTAAGGTCCAGCAACTACAGGATTCTCATCCTTGAATGTTGAAGGATCATCAACCTGAGAATAAATGTGCTCAGGAACGATTCTAAGATCATTACCCCAGATAGTAACACCCATCTTCAGTGCAAGACGAGGGAAGGATTCCTTTGTCTTGATAACTACTGTGTAATCATCAGTTGCTTCTACAGATTCAAAGATTGAATTGTAGTAATCACTTGATGAGATACCGGGTGTGTTCATGATCATGTTAAATGTGAAGGCAACGTCCTTAGCTGTAAGGTCTTCGCCGTCTGACCATTTGATACCCTGACGGATCTTAACTGTGTGCTCTGTGAAATCAGCATTGGATTCAGGCATGCCATCGGCAACCTCACCAAACTGTTCACCCTTGGATGTATCCATTTCCCACATCATTGCTGACATAAGCTGATGGATACCAAATCCTGCCTGAGTACCCTGCATGTAAGTATTGAACTGTCCGGGAACGTCGGTAGGTGACTGAGTCTCAACGATAAGTGTCTCGTTTCTGGGTGTACCAACCTCAGTCATCTCACCTGTAGGAGCTGAACTCTCTGTAGCTTCAGTAGTTTCAGCTGCGTCTGATGAAGTAGCATCTCCCGTTTCCTGTGTTGTCTGTGCTGTGTCGGCTGTTCCATCTGATCCTGTTGTAGCGGGTGCGCTACTGCCACCGCCGCAGGCCATTAAGGAAACAGTCATCATGGATGCCATAAGAATGGAAACCAATTTCTTCCTCATATAGAAAAACACCTCCTATTATAATAAGTCTTTCTTATATTCTCTGCGTTCATAGGACCTGAACCCCTTTTTACCTTATCCTTTCCTCCCTCCTTTCTTTTCGGTCTTACAAAAGCAGATGAAACCTTTTTAAACCAGTCAGCCCTTTATTCTGACTGTCTTGACTTCGAAAGCTCTGAAATCAAGAGCGAATTCACCGTCAAATTCTCCGATACTCTCCTGCTGTTCCTCCAACATATTGCAAAGATCTGCGCTTCCCTTAAGCATTGTCCTTACAGTAGCGGTTGTTGCGGCACCTGCTGCCTCATAAAGTCTCATGATCACATCGCCGGAACCATCCTCTGCAGGTTTAACTGTATCTATGAAAATATTATTTTTATCTGCCTCTGCTAATGAGAAGCTTTCTGTTTTTCCTTCAAAAACATAAGGCTCTACATTAAGCTCATAGCCCTTTCTTACAACATCACTGTCTATGAAGCTTCCTTCCCATGCAGTAAATGCATAGGTGAATTTGTGATGTCCCTTGTCGGCTCTCATCTCAGGGGATGCAGCACCTCTAAGAAGTGTAAGCTCCAAAGAAGAACCGTTCATGCTGATTCCGTACTTACAATCATTAAGTACCGCTACGCCACTGCCGCCATCTGTAAGGGCTGTATATCTGTGGTTGCAAACCTCAAAACGGTCCTTGTCATAAGCTCTGGATCTGTGGGTAGGACGCTTTACATATCCAAACTGCATCTCGTTTATACCCTCAGTAGCGTAGATCGTTGTGGGGAAGCCCACCTTGAGGAGTCTGTGGAGTTCGTCCCAGTCAACCTCAGTTTCAAATCTTATTCTGTCATCCTCTGCATCAAGAGAAATGATCTGCTTATAGGTAGAATTGCTGATCTTTCCGGTTACCAAAAGCTTTGCGCAAAGGCCGCCGTCCTTTATCATCTCTACCTGAATATCTGTTGCACCTTCTATCTCCTGCTCGATGTAGTTGGAATCAATATCCCATGCATCAAAGAGTCTTGGTACATCCTTAAACAGATGGAATCTGTTCATGGGTTCCCCCGCAAACTCTTTTCCGGAAGACTTAAGAACAAAGCTTATAACCTCGCCCTTATCGTTAACTACCGCTCTAACCTTGCTGTTTTCAAGAACGAAATCAGTACCTGTCTTTAATGCTGTAGCCTTGACTTCATCCACTGTCTCATCACAGGGAAGAATTGTAACTGCTCCCATTGAAGGGATGGTTATGCGGGCTACTGTCTTACCGTCAGCTGTCTCTGTCTGAAGAGTTTCACCATCAACTGTTTTAGCACCTTTTGAAAAACTCTCAGGAAGCTCAACAAGTCTTGTGGTCTCAAAGGAAAGAGTATTGAACACGGTTACTGCACCGCTATCATCAGCTTCGCAAACAGATGCTGCATATTCCTTCTGCTTATCTGCTGCCTTTTCTCTTACCTTCTCCATACGCTCATTGGATTCAATGTACATCCTTGCGATTCCTGAGCCGGGAAGTATGTCATGGAACTGATGAAGAAGTACTTCCTTCCAGAGATCACCTGCTCCCTCAAGGTCGTAGCTTCCGCCCTTTAGAAGTGCTACACTTCCAAGGAATTCCATATCTCTAAGAGCAAGTTCTGCTCTTCTGTTATTATTCTTAACCTTAGCCTGAGAGGTGTAGGTACCTCTGTGAGCTGAGAAATAAAGCTCGCCTGTGTAGGTATTAACAGGACCGCCCTTTTTATCCATGTCCTCAAAGAACTCTACAGGGCCTGCCATCTTAACCTTCGGAGCACCTTCAAGATCCTTTTCTCTAAGGGCATACTCCACAAAGTCTCTGCTGGGGCCGCCGCCTCCATCGCCGTATCCGTAAGGAAGAAGGAAAGCGTCAAGGTCCTGAACCTGACTTCTACCCTTCCAAACTTCGTCAAGCTGCGAAGGATCCGTTCTGTAGGTGTAGCTTGTAGGCAGGAACGCGGTGATCTTTGTTCCGTCCATTCCTTCCCAGTTGAAGTAGTGGTAAGGGAAAATATCACCTTCGTTGTAGGACCAGAAAATCTTCTGAGTAACAAGATACTTAACATCGCAGCCCTTAAGAATCTGAGGCAGCGCCGCTGTGTATCCAAAGGTATCTGGAAGCCAGAGTACTACGCTGTCTACTCCAAACTCTTCTTTGTAGTACTGCTTACCATAAAGGAGCTGTCTAATAAGTGCTTCGCCGCCGGCCATATTGGTGTCTGGCTCAACCCACATAGCACCTTCTGCAATCCACTGTCCGCCCTTTATAGCTTCCTTGATTCTCTCAAAGAGCTCCGGATAGTATTTTCTGCACATCTCATATGCAGCAGGCTGACTCTGAAGATATTTGTATTCAGGATACTGCTCAATGAGTCTTAGCTGAGCTGCGAAGGTTCTTGCTGTTTTTCTGTAGGTCTCCTGCATAGGCCAGAGCCATGCAAGATCAAGATGCGAATTACCGATTGCATAATACTCAGGCATTGTGGAGCCGTTCTTAGCTTCAAGATAAGGCTTGATTGCTTCTCTCGCCTTGCGGTAGCTTGCTATTCTGGCTTCCTTGTCCTGTTCAAAATCAACTATCAGAGAAAACTGCTCAAGAGCTTTTGCAATCTTGGCTGCCCTAAGTGATGTCTGATCCAGGGTTCCAAGAAGCTGATTAAGTGTATCAACGTCCATATAAAGCTGGTAAGCATCCTCGTTCCAAATACCGAAGGTGCTGACACCAAGCGTTCTGCGCTTTCCCTCAACTGCAGGATCCTGATAACTTCCGGGAAGTACCGGTCCTGTAGCACATCCGCCATCAGGAGCTTCCGGTACATAATGTCCTGCGTAGGTCTCCATCAATATGTCGAATTTCTCACCGGGCTTACCATCTGTAGTGAGCACGTTGTCCTCGATATAGTGATGCGGTACCCAAACCCACTCAGCTCTGTGAGTTCCAAAGCTCTTACCGTTTACAAAAAGTGTGCTCTCTCCGCCGGGTACAAGCTTCATTACTATGCGCTTACCTGCAGCGCTTTCCGGCAAAGTAATAGTTGAGCGAAACCAGCAATACTCCCAAAGATTACCCCAGGTGAATCCCGGCTCTACAGGAGCAAATGTCAGTGAATCCAATTTATCAAAAGGAAGCTCTTCCATTGTCCTTGCAGCTTCCCATTTGAATTCTCCTATGGGCTCATAGAAATCGTCTTTCAGAGTACGCATCCAATGTGATATTCTGCCTCGCCACTCCGAATGCATTACGTTCATAAAAAATCCTCCCTTAGCTGTCTGCTTAATCTAGTAATTTTGTTTCTATATTGTGGAATGATCTAGAATTGGGATGTGCATTTTAGATATGCACGTGATTAACAGAAATTAACATTTTTAACAATGTTAAAAACGACTCCCCCAACAAAACCTTTTTCATTCCTTCCCCAAAGAGTTTATCTCCAAACTACACAAAAACTGATGCAAAATTACCGGTTTTTTTATCAGTTTTTATAATTATAGTCTTTGCTCCAAGCGAGTGCAACGCGATTTGATAAAAATATCACATACTATTGATTGAAAAATGTTAAAAAATGTTAAATCCGCACAATTATGTAAATCACCCGTCTCCCGGAATATGCATAAACAATACCTTTCCGAGCATTGACACATGTCCAATGTGCATTTTGCACAAAATTTCGTCAACGCTAAATCGATTAAGTTTAGTAATTATGGTGGTACAATAAGTAAAGCAGCGCATAAATGCGCTGCTTTACTGTTTAATTATATCAAATTTATATTAGTGTTATTTCGTATACACTCGCTAAAGTATTTTACATTTTTTTTAACTTTAGCCCTATTTATTTTGCCAGAAGCATCATGATGTCGTTGCTTCTCTGAATGAACTTAGTCATTGATTCAGCATCAAGCGGTGCGTTCTGAATACGTGCAAGGTCGTAGAGCTGCTCACAGATTGTATCTACGTTCTCGCCCTCACCGTTATCCATTACATATTTAACAAGAGGATGGTTAGCATTGAGGATAAGGGTCTGTCCGCCCATTCCAAGGTCGCCCATCATCATTCCGTTGGCAGCATACATCTTCATCATATCCTGCATACGACGTGTATCCTCTGATACAGTGAGCATTGATGAAATCTTCTTATCCTTAAGCTTTTCAACCTTAACAACCAGCTGCTCATTCTTAAGAGCTTTCTTCATCTTCTCACCGATAGTCTTCTCGATCTCCTCGAACTCCTTCTCAGCCTTCTTGGAAGTTTTGCTCTTGAAGGTATCTGTAAGGTCAGCATCGATTCTCTGGAAGCGGATATCCTGGTTCTTGGACTCAAGCTGCTGGATGAAAGGAACATCGATGTTGTGATTAAGTATGAATGCATCCATCTTCTGAGCCTTGAACATGTTGATGTACTGGCTCTGCTGCTGTTCATCGGTTACATAGTAGATGGTACGGGGCTCTTTCTCCTCGTCCTTCTTATCATCAGTCTTGGCATCATCACTTACTGTATTGCCATCAGCGTCTACTACTTCAGCTTCTACTTTGTTACCATTTTCATCCTTAGCTTCTTCAGCTGCTGCAGCTTCCTCAGCATCCTTGTTGATCTGGAGTGCTTCGGGAAGTGTGAGATATTTTCCGTCAAGATTCTTGAAAAGAATATAGTCGTTCATCTTCTCGCAGAACTTGTCATCCTTAAGGCAACCATACTTGATGAAGGGTGAGATATCCTCCCAGTACTTGTCGTAGTTCTCTTTATCTGTCTTGCAAAGACCTGCAAGCTTCTCAGCTACCTTCTTAGAAATGTAGTCTGAAATCTTCTTTACAAAGCCGTCGTTCTGAAGTGCACTTCTTGATACGTTAAGAGGCAGATCAGGACAGTCAATTACGCCCTTAAGAAGCATCAGATACTCAGGGATAACTTCTTTGATGTTATCAGCGATAAATACCTGGTTGTTGTAAAGCTTAATTGTTCCCTCAGCAGATTCAAACTCCATGTTGATCTTAGGGAAGTAAAGAATACCCTTAAGGTTGAAGGGATAATCCATGTTGAGGTGGATCCAGAAAAGGGGCTCCTTGTAGTCGCGGAATACCTTTCTGTAGAACTCCTTGTACTCATCATCTGTGCAATCCTTGGGAGTCTTAGCCCAAAGAGGATGTGTATCATTTACAAGCTGAGGACGTCTCTTGATCTTAAGCTTCTTCTCCTCTTCCTTCTCCTCGGAAGACTCGCCCTCTGCCTTAGCGTCATCTTTTTTCTCAGGCTCGATAACCTCGATTACAACGTCATCATCACGTTTCTCAGATTCCTTAATGGTCTCTGTGCCCTCTTCATTTTCTCTTGAGATATAGATCTCATAAGGCATGAATGAGCAGTATTTCTCAACTACTTCGCGAGCCTTGTACTCGTTGCAGAACTCAAGGCAGTCGTCTGATAAGTGGAGAGTGATTGTAGTACCGATCTCCTTCTTATCTCCGTCATCCATCTCGAAATCAGAACCGCCATCACAGGTCCAGTGAACAGATGCAGCATCTGACTTGTATGAAAGAGTATCAATGTCTACATAATCAGATACCATAAAGGTTGAATAGAAACCAAGTCCGAAGTGACCGATGATCTGGTCAGCATTAGCCTTATCCTTGTACTTATTAAGGAAGTCAGTAGCACCTGAAAAAGCTACCTGGTTGATGTACTCCTCAACCTCTTCTGCAGTCATACCGATACCATTATCGATGATCTTAATGGTCTTGTCTTTATCGTTAAGAACGATGTCTACACGAGGCTTGTAGCCCTCAGGGAGCTCGTACTCACCCATCATATCCATCTTCTTGATCTTTGTGATAGCATCACATGCGTTTGAAATAACCTCACGATAGAATATGTCGTGGTCAGAATACAGCCACTTCTTGATAATAGGGAACATATTCTCTGAGTTAATTGAAAGATTACCTTTTTTTGCCATAATTATGTGCCTCCATTCCACAAATACGAGTTTAATTCCGCCAGACACAAAAGTCAATAAAAAATTAGCACTCATAACAACAGAGTGCTAACAATTGGTTATTTGTTCAATAATTTGATATAATATGTATGTAATTATATTCAACTTTGTTTGTAATTTAGTTCTTTCATTTAGGTGCCCATATGCAGAAGAATTATATTTTGGAAAACAGGAACGAATATTTATTAAATAATTTTGACCGGGCAATAGAGAATGGTTGGATTGAAATATATATCCAGCCTATAGTTCGTTCGTCAAATGGAAAAGTATGTGAAGAAGAAGCCTTAGCACGGTGGGATGATCCGGTATTAGGCGTTCTTAATCCCAATGATTTTATTCCTGTCCTGGAAGAGGCCGGTGCTGTAAATCGTCTGGATTTGTTCATTCTGGATAAGATTCTGGAAAAGATGCAAAGACAGATTGATAATAATGTTCCGATTGTATCAACATCAATCAATTTTTCCCAACTCGATTTTCAATCTGCAGATATTATAAACATAATAGATAAGAAGGTCTCGAAATCCGGTATTTCAAAAAATCTTATTGCTTTTGAAATCTCGGCAGGTTCTACTGCAATAGAATATCATAAAATAATAGAACACCTTTCAAAATTACAAAAATTGGGATATCGGCTTGAGCTTGATGATTATGGTAAAGGTGACATTTCGCTTTTGCTTGCTCAGAAGCTTCATTTTGATACTCTGAAATTCAATATGGATATTGTAAGACAGATTCCGGATAATGATAACGCCATTAAAGCACTGTCAAGTCTTGTAAATATGGCCACTTCATATGGAATCGAAACTGTAGCAAAAGGCGTTGAAACCCAAAAGCAAGTGGATTTCTTAAAGGAAGTAGGCTGTTCCAAGCATCAGGGATACTTCTTCTGCAGACCGCAGGCTGTACAACAGTTATTTGATAATTTCAGTGCAAACAAACATTTTTTATGGCTCGAAAGTGCCACAGAGTCATATTACTTCGATGCTATTGACAGAATAAATCTCCACCAGACAATCGGCGTAAAAGATATACACGGACAAACCAGTAAAACCGAAATTATTCCTGCAGCAGTCATGGAATATTATAATGATCAGATAACTATTTTGCGCTGTAATACCACAATGAAAGCGTTTGTATATGATAATTTCCCTGATAATAAGGAGCTGCGTACATTCAGTACCGTCACCGGTGATGGTGTACCCGGATCACTTACCTTTAATGCTATAAAAAATTGCATCAATAGTGATGACACGATAATTGTAGACGACAAATCGCCTTCAGGAATGGCAGTTCATCTTATGCTCCAAAAAATCGCACATAACTCTGAGACAGGCAAAACCGCCTTTTTGCTTACAATTCTTTCATCAGAGGCATCAGAGAAAAAAATAGATTTTTTATCATTTAATCAAATCATCCGTTCTCTCTCGGAAGATTATATTACTATGTACTTCGTCGATTTAGAGACGAATAATTATGCCGAATATCGTTTTGACGATTCTAATAGCAATGTAACAATTGAAAAAAGAGGTGAGGATTTCTTCTTTGACGCTCAGAATGACACAGAGGGTAAAACCTACGAAGAAGACAGAGAAATGTTTAAAACTCTCTGCACAAAGGAAAATATATTGAAGAACATACATGATAATGGAATGTTCTCTATCACTTACAGAGCCAATGACAGCTACGGCATACGGTATGTTAATTTCAAGGCTGTGCTGGAAACGAATAACAGCAATCATCTGATCATAGGTATATATAACGTCGATCCTCGAATCAAACAACTGCAAGCATATGAGAAAATTAGAGAAGAACGGGCTATTTATTCTCGAATGGCTAATTTATGCGGAAACTTCTATGCTATATATTGCATTGATCTGATTGATGATTCTTTTACTATATACAAAACCACAGAAGGCGAAGCATTTATAGGAGAAAACGCCAAGGGAACCGACTTTTTTGATGAAACCAATCGCAGAATAAAATCTGCCATTTATAAGGATGATTTAGCAGAATTCTTGCGTAAGGTAAATAAAAACAATATTCTCAGCACATTAGAAAATGATGGCATCTTCTCACATATCTACAGACTTATCATTGATGATAAGCCCACTTTCTTTGAATTCAGAGCAGTTCTGTCCAAGGAAAATGATGATTCTAAAATGATTATCGGACTGATCAACATTGATAATCAGGTAAGAAAGGAAGCCGAATTTACAGAAGCCCTGGCAGACGCTGAAAATCTTGCCACAACCGATGCCCTGACCGGTATAAAGAACAAGCATGCTTATACTGCAGCAGAAACGACTTTAAACAATCAGTTGGCTGAAGGTAATGCTAAGGACTATGCAATCATAGTGTTTGATCTGAATAATTTAAAATATATAAATGATACATTCGGTCATAAAAAGGGTGATGAATATATTAAAAGCGGATGCAAAATAATTTGCGAAACCTTCGCTCACAGCCCTGTATTCAGAATTGGCGGTGACGAATTTGTTGCAATTGCCCAAGGTTATGACTATAAGAAAATTGATTATTTGTTAAGTGTATTAGAAGCAAAAAATAATGAAAACCGGGTTAAGGGTGAAGTCACCATCGCAGCAGGGTATGCCCGTGGGGACAAAAGCTCTTCCGTTAACAAAATCTTTGAACAGGCTGACAAGAATATGTATAAATACAAACAAAGATTCAAAAATATATAACCGAAATACATGGGCAATGTTCTTATAGAAAAGACCATAGTGTGGAACCTGAAAAGGAACCGCGCTATGGTCTTTTAAATTATTTCTGCATACTTCTGGGTGATACCCCATAAAACTTTTTAAAGCAGTTGGAAAAATAGCTCACATCGCTGTAGCCCACATTCTCTGCGATCTCTGCAAGCTTTTCATCGGTCTCTAAAATCAGTTTTTTCGCCTTGTGCATGCGGTACTGAGTCATGTATTCCTGAAGTGTCATATTCATCTCTGCCTTAAACATGCGCCTGAGATATGTCTGATTTACTAAAAGCGCATCGGAAATATCTGCAATTGAAAGCTGATTGTTGTGGTAATTATTCTCGATGTATTCCTTTGCTGCGACGGCAATGCTATGGGATTTGGAGTCCTCCTTGGACTTTTGGAACTCAATCCTCTTCTCATACATCTCGATTATCTTATCTCTCATGCCCTCTCTTGTGCTGATGGACATAAGCTCTTTTTCGGGAGAAAAACCCTTACCGTAGATTGCTTCTATTGAAAATCCAGATTGTATGATATTGGTCAAAAGGACGCTCACAGCCCCTGACAATATGTTTATATCTGCCATTGGTGAATCGCTCTGAGCCATCCTGTCCCATATCTCTGTAATCGCATCTCTTGCATCATCAGCCTGCAGAGTTTCAAGGTCGCGGTTCAGCCTGAAAACTGCATCCAGCGAAATCTGCTGTTTTACCTTGAATTCACCGTTTTCGCCTGCTGTCACCCTAAGATCAATAAGAGATTCCGTGGTCTTTTCAGAAAGCTTTGAAAGGATTTTCTCATAGAGATCATGTATTCCGCTGTAGCCGTTTTCCGGCTCGCTCATGCAGGTCACCATCTCCATATCCAGCTGGCTCTTGATGATCTGGGACAGATCCACAAATTCATAGCCCTTGTACTGATTTCTTTTTTTTGTGCTGTCAAAGGAAAGCAGTACCACAATATTATTCTCATAGTCGTGAAAAAGTCTGTAATCTCCGTCAATCTCAATTCTGCCGCGAAGCATTCTCACAAACATCTGCTCCCAGTTCATTATCTGCTCCACTTCCATGGCGGATTTGTTCATGCTTTTTGCAAGGCTGCAAACTGCAAGAAGGGGATATTTCCCTTTAACACCAAGGTCGTCTATAATCTCATCCTCCGACTGATTCTGGGCAGAATATATGAGCTTGCGAAGCTTTTCCTGCATACCGTCATCTTCCACAGTTCCTTCAATGTCGTCATTCTCCACAGCTTTACCGATATTATCCTGGAGCTTAAGAAGGCTAAGGATCAGTTCTTCTTTTTCAAAGGGTTTAACAATATAATCGCAGACACCTATTTTTACTGCTTTTCTTGCATATTCGAATTCGTTATTGCCCGTGATCAGAATCACCGCAGTGTCGGGATAATTTTTCACTATCTCCTCGGAGAGCTCAAGGCCGTTTAAATAGGGCATGGTGATATCCGTCAGCACCACATCAGGCAAAAACTCCTCCATTTTCTCAAGAGCTTCCCTGCCATCGTGTGCTTCGCAGCATATCTCAAATCCGTATGAATTCCAGTCTATACAGCCTCTTAGATATTCCAAAAAAATCGGCATATCATCGACTATCATTATCTTATTCATAAAACTGCTCCTAGTAGCTTTGCAAATTGCATGTAGCATTTAGCTTGCGCCTTATGCCTTGTTTTGTGTCAGAGGAATGCTGACTGTAACAGTTGATCCTTCGCCGTAGGTGCTGTCTACAGTGATTCCGTACTCATCTCCGTAGTAAAGGCGCATTCTGTGGTCAACGCTGTACACGCCAAAATGCTTTTTATCTTCATCCTCAAGAATCTCGCCGCTTTCCAGAGTATCCTGCATTTCCTTAAGGCGCTGTTCTTCTATTCCGATTCCGTCATCCCTTACCTGGATAACAGCCTTATCCTCCTCATCAAGAACCTTACCACTAATCTCTATGGTGCCCCAGTTTTCTTTATACTTTAGGCCGTGATAGATGGCATTTTCCACAAGGGGCTGCAGAGTCATCTTAGGAATATTCACCTGCATTATGTTTTCATCCACATCAAATCTGTATTTGAACTTATCGCCATACCTCATGACCTGAAGATCCAGATAATCTCTCGTGATCTGTATTTCTCGCTCCACGGTTACTATCTCATCACTGCCGGACAGGGAATTCTTGTAGTAATTAGCAAGCTTCTGGGTAACTCTTGCAGCTTCCCTGCTTCTGCTCATCTCGATAAGCATGATTATGATATCCAACGTATTATACAAAAAATGTGGTTTTACCTGCTCCTGAATAAGGGCTAGCTCGTATTCGCGCTTCTTCTTAGCTTCCTCATCCACCTTGATAAGAAGCTCTCTGTTGCGCTCCGTCATATAGTTAAAAATTCGTCCAAGCTGACCAATTTCATCCCTGGTCTTAAAGTGGAAGCGAACGCTCATATTCCCTTCTGCTATCTGCTCTGCGCCATCGTGAAGAACCCTAAGAGGCCTTGTTACCAGCGTTACGGAGATAACGATAGAAATCAAAAGAAGAATAACCGCAATACCCGTCGTGATGCCCATAATAAAGCGAAGCTCTTCCCCTGTGACATTGAACTTATTTAGATTGGTGATACCGATAAGACTCCAGTGATAATTGGTCAGTTCCGCTCTTCCAATCAGATAGGTCGCGCCGTCATAATACAAAAGTGCGCTCTCATCACTTGCACCGATCAGTTTTGAAAGCTCGGTATCATGCTCTACTACTCCGTCTCCGAAGGTGATCCTTGCATTTTTTCCATTAAAAACAAACTCAGAGTCCTCTCCCAGAAAAAGTCTGTCCCGAAGTTCCGGGCTTTGCCATATCTCATCCTCAAAGACATCGCTTATGCAATAGCCCTGTCTGTCGTAGAGAAAATATGAGCTAATCTCACTTTTGGCAGATTTTACAAGGTTGGGCTTATCCATATTTATAAGGACATAGCCCATTCCTGAACCTGTGACGGTATTGATAACTCTTTTTCCAAGAGTCACAATCTCTCTGCCCTCGTAGCTCATGGGATTATTTTCAGCATCCATGAGATAAGTTACACCGTTTGTATCCTTAAGCTGCGCAATATAATCGCTGCTTCTGATGTCAGCCTCCATTTTTTCAAGGGCAGGATCAGTAGTTATAAAAAGCCCGGTATCATTTAGGTAAACGATGGAATCTATTCCTCTGTAGATCAGCAGATCCTGGGTCATCTCCGAGAGAATCTTACTTTCCCTGGTGACACTTTTCATGGATCTGTCATTATAGTAATTACTTACAGAAATAGTGAAGTTGTTGGAACAGACCGTACCATTATCAAGCACTGCACCGATTCTGTCAGACATGATCCTGATATTTTCCTGAATCTGTCTGTTACCTCGCTCAAGTGTGGCACGGCTATAAAAGAAAACCATAAGAAGCGCCAGTGTCAACATAGGAATAAGTGCCACAAGCGCTGTAAAAAATGCAATCTTATATTTTAATGAAATATTACGAAAAGGCTTCCTCGATCTACCGTGAAGCCTTTCCATTTCCTTTACTGTCATATCACTCATGACAGTATTATATCACACAAAACTACCCATACCGAATAATAAAGAAGCCTGGGGCCCTGCGGCTTTCTCCGAAAAACTTCAGCTTGGGCCCACGAGGGTCAGGTAGGCGTTCTCCTTCCTCTGCCGAAATTCCAAGATATTCCGCTGGTATATGTGTGATTTTGCAACATGTCTGAGTATGTTTTCAGGCGCTCAAACTACCAAAATGCGGCCGTTTCGAGTCTCGTTATCTTCGTGAGATTTTTCTAATGCCCATGCATCCATTGTTAATGCGCGCTCTCGAAAGAAACTCACAAGGGCTTCCAATCAACAATAGATACAGCTTAGCAATAAATAGTGTTAATCAGAAGCCCTTGCTCAAACAACTTTCTTCGCGCGCACAATGGATGCTCATAGGCATAAGAATAATCATCACTCAGCTATAGAGACTCGAAACGGCCGCATAATGTTAGTGTTATCGCCTGAAAATATACGAGTTTTGCAAAATCACACATGCTCATAACAAGCGGAATATCTTGGAATGCTTTGAGGCGCGGAAGGAGAACGCCTGCCTGACCCCTTCGGGCCCAAGCTGAAGTTTTTCGCTTTCCAAAGCCGCAGGGCCCCAAGCTTCTTATATTCCGGTATGGGTAGTTTTGAATTAACCTTTAACTGCTCCGCCGATAGTCATTGCGTTCTCTACCTGTTCGGAGAAGAGTGTGTAAACGATAATTGCAGGGAAGCTGGCGATAACCATTGTTGCTCCCATGCCGCCCCAGTCGGTGGTAAACTCGCCCTGGAAGAACAGGACACCGAGAGGCAGTGTCTTGAGCTCTGCAATGCTTCCCACAACTACGTTTGCAAGAATGAATTCATTCCATGCATTTAAGAATATGTAAATAACAAGGGTAACTGTTGCCGGTCTTACAAGGGGCTCGATGATGAGGAAAAAGGTCTGGAAAATGTTGGCGCCGTCCATGCAGGCTGCCTCCTCAAGCTCGATCGGTATACCCTTGAAGAATCCGTAGTAAACCATGCATGCAAATGCAAGGTTAATTGCTACGTATGGAAAAATCAGGGACCATCTGGTTCCCATCATGTTAAACTGCTGAACTATTTTTACTACAGGAATCATGATTGCCTGTACCGGGATGAACATACCAAGTCCCACAAAAAGTCTTGTGAAGGTCTTAAGCTTCCATACCATTCTGCTGGTCGCATAGGAGAAAAGCAGTGCACTTACGATTGTGATCGCAACAGTTCCTATGGAAACAATAAGTGAGTTCATAAAGTACAGCGGTACATCATATTTGGTCCAGGCTGTCACATAGTTTTCAAAGTGAAGCGGCCAGGGAAAACCAAAGGGATTTGTTACGAAAATCTCCTGGTTATTTTTAAATGAATAAAACAGCATCCAAATCAGCGGATAAAGGGAAAATGCTGCATATATCCAGCAAAATGCCACAAAGACATAATGCCAAAATGAACGTTTCTTTTCTTCAAGCATTTCTCTTCCTCCTTGATTTTTCTTCTTCCTTTCCCTGATCCTTGTCACGGAAAATGAAGTTAATGAGAAGCATAACCATCATGCACTCAAGTACCATGACTGTGGCAGCTGCAAGACCATAGCCGTAATCAGACTTCTTAAATGCTGCATTGTACATCATGTATGTAAGTGTGTAAGTGGACTTGTTGGGGCCACCGCCTGTCAAAATATTCATCTCGGTGAAGGCCTTGATACCACCTGTAACAGAAATGATGAGACAGAACTTATAGGTCTCTGCAAGAAGCGGAATTGTAATCTTTCTGTGAGCCCTTACGTTGGAGCAACCATCGATTTTAGCTGCTTCGTAGTAATCACTGGGAATTGATTTGATACCTGCTACGATAAGTGCAAACTGGTATCCCATCCACTGCCATGCATTGACAAAGGAGATAACGTAAATAGCCTTATAACGATCTCCAAGCCAGTTCTGTGAGTAGTCAGAACCTGCTGCTTCGAAAAGCTTATTGAGAAGTCCGTTACCATTGAAGATTGATCCCCAAAGCTGGCAAACAACGGTTACTGATAGAATAACGGGAATGAAGTATGCAACGCGCAGGAACTTTCTACCCTTCATCTTTTTATCTGAAATGGTGATCGCAAATACAGTAGCGAACAACATCTGATAGACGGTAATTATGATCGCAAAAATAAGCTGATTGCGATTGGATGTAACGAATACTTTGTCTCCAAAAAGTTTGATGTAGTTTTTAAGGCCTGTAAAAGTAGGCATTGTGAGTCCGTTCCAGTCAGTAAAGCTGTAGCCGAATACCTGAACAATCGGAATAAAATCAAATAATATAAATATTGCAAGAGCCGGAGCTATAAAAAGCAAAATGGCAAGCTTGTTGCCCATGTATTTTTTCATAAGAAATCCTCAAGTTAGTTTTAGTAGCTTGTTGTTCATGAACGATACGGATTTCTACGCTTCTTCGAAGCTCTCGAAATCCTACGAACATTCGGGATCCGCGCTATCGCGCTACTCCCTCATGTTCGCTCGATTAGTAAAGTCACAGACAACCATGCAAGCATGTTGTCTGTGACCTTCCTAATCTTTAATCGTTCATGTCTGCCATAATGTCAGTCATGTCTTCGATGAACTCATCTGCTGAGAACTGACCGGATACAAGACCCTGTGTCTCAGACTGGATACCATCGTTGAATGTTGAGTTTGTAAGTCCCCATGTGAACTTTGTTGTTGATGTGATTGAAGGAAGTGTATCTGAAAGCTTCTTCATCATTGCAGGATACTCTGAATCAGGCTCTTTACCTGTGTCGATTGCAACGAGAGGATTGTGACGATACATAACCTTTGCCTCACAGTACTTCTCTGTGATGAATTCAGCAACTTCTGCTGCAAGCTCAGGGTTCTGAGAATCAGGATTTACAGCGAAACCTGAAGCACTGCCGCCGCCTGAAAATGCACTCTTACCAGCCTCGTATGAAGCTTCGTCAGCTGCAGGATAGAACATCCAGTCTACGTTGTCGCCAAGGCCCTTTGTAGCATCCTCGATGTACCACTGGCCGTTGATGAACATTGCAGCATTGCCTGAAAGGAACATTTCTGAAGCCTGGTCGTAATTGGTTGTTGTTGCATCCTTCTGATAAAGACCTGCTGCAACAAGCTCTTCCATTGTCTTAGCAGCGTCTACATAACCCTGATCTGTGATTGTTGCGCTCTGGTCATCAAGAGCCTTGATGCCACCCTCAGCGTAACGAGTTGCGATTACGTCATAAGCAGCTGCTGTGTTCCAGCCTTCCTGACCGAAAAGTGCAAGAGGTGTGATGCCTGCTGCTGTAAATGTATCGATGCAGTTCTTTAAGTCATCGTAGGTCTTAGGAACTTCAAGTCCGTTCTCCTCGAAGAGCTGCTTGTTGTAGTACCAAAGTACATATTCCTGTCCTGAGAAAGGAAATGCGTAGATGTTACCGTCTTCTGCATAAGCAAGATCCTTGTTTGCATCATAGAGCTTATCAAGGAAGCCTGTTGACTGTGCAACATCATTGAGAACCATGATCTGGTTACTCTCACGGAATGTATTGATAAGATCTGTACTAGCCTGATAGATGTCAGGAAGCTGACCTGTAGCTGCAAGAGTCTTAAGTGTCTGTCCATCATCCTGAGCCTGAACGATGAGGTTAAGCTCAACATTGGGATAAGCTTCTGCAAGCTGCTCTACTGCGTAGTCATAAGGAACCTTGGTATCGTCATCAGCATACTGGGTGTAGATGCTAAGTGTTACCTTGTCACCTGACTCAGCAGCCTCTGTTGTCTCTTCTGTTGTCTCCTCAGCAGCTTCCTCTGTGCTCTCCTCAGCAGTAGCCTCAGCTGTCTCCTCGGATGCCTCTGTACTAGCTGTTGAATCAGCGGTCTCTGTAGTTGTAGCAGCACTGTTGCCACATCCAGCAAGAAGACCTGCAGCCATTGTAAGGCTCATCATTGTACTAATTAACTTCTTTTTCATATGTAACCTTCCCTTCTTTAGCGCATTTTTGTCAGATAGTTGCGCCTTCATTTATGTTTGTTACCTGTTTATTATGAAAAAAAAATCCTCATTAAAAAATGAGGATTTCGAAATTTTTTTTGTAATTTTCATTCTGAATTTTAGAATTTATATAATTTACTGATCTTGCACTTCTTTATCTTAGTGCCCTTATGATCGTAGAAAGTACCTTTTACAGTGGTGTTCTTAAGGGTTACCTTCTGTCCTGAATAATTACCTGCATCACCTCCAAGATTACATTTATCTATTGTAACCTTCTTGGCAACGACATTATTTTTCCCTGCGTAATAATATGGATTGAGGATCATGATTGCAAAAAACTGACCATTTCTGTCACCCTTTTTAACACAGGTGATCTTGGTATTTTTGATAGTAATATTCGAGCAGATCTGATCCTTTATAACCTTGCCACCGTTTGTGGTGGGCTCAATGAGGATTCCGCACTGAGGTGCTTTCCCTTTTGCCTTCTTAATAGTGCAGCCATCAATTGTCACATTATCAGCATCTACGATACCGATGTTATTTCTGCCGCTGTTTGATATAGTACATTTCTTAATGGTGATTTTGCTGCAGCCATAGAGATTATCACTGTCATTCATGGTGCCAAGATAAATACCATCAGTAACTGCATCATATATCTTTACATTCTCAAGCTTTACGTTCTTGGAATCCTTGATGCAGACTGCATGACAGTCCTCGGAATCCTTGCCGTGCTGCTTTTTATCGCCATAAATCTTACCGCCCTTAATGGTGACATTGTGAGCATTTTTGATGGCTATATAATCATAGTACCCTTTGTCGTTGGGCTTAAGCCTTAAAACAGTACTGCCTGTCATATTTAAGGTGACATTATCCTTAAGCTCTATTCCTATCTGAATAGGAGTGGAAATATTGAATTCGCCTGAGTCGAGATTTACAGTACCACCACCTGCTTCCGAAACCTCGCGGATAGCCCTGTTTATCTGCTCTGTGTCATCTTTTCCATCATTAGGGAGTGCGCCGTACTCGGATACATTAACATCCAAAGCAGCTCTTACCCTCATGCCGCCCGAATAAGAAAAGCATAAGCATACAGCTCCTGCTGTCAGTAGTGCCATTTCAAAAATCTTATTTCTTCTCTTCATAGCAAAACCCTCTACTTCCTTAAAACATACTATTTAAAATGCTTCTGATACACATCAAAAAAGGATGTGGTAGTCATGTTCTCCGAGTAGTTAATTTTTATTTTTTTCCAAAGCTCATTGTTGAATATTCTTGAAAGCCCCGCGGCGTATTCATTGTACTGTTTTCCGAAAACCTCTCGCTTTCTCTCTTCAACAATCCTGACTTTATTAGCCTCAGTCTCTTCACGGTTAAAGGTGCTGACGCACTTAAGAATCACGTATGAATCCTCTGTCTCAACAATTCCGCTGATCTCGCCGTTATCCAGGTTAAAGGCAGCATCCTCCAAAATCGGATCAACCTCTCCCTTACCGAAGGAAACGGTTCCCTCCTCCGCTTCGTTGTACTGTTCTATCAGCACGTCAAAATCAGTTCCATCATAAAGCTGCTGAAGGATCTGAGAAGCAGTGGATCTTAAGCTGTTTTTCTCGGCAGTATTCATGGGCACTTTCTCGCCCATAGAATCCAAAGTCCAGGTATTTAAGACTATCTGCTCAACAGTGATGGTTCTTGCTTCGTCATCACTTATCTCAGGATTGATATCGCGAATAATGTAATCGTAAAGTTTGTTTGCAGTGGCATACTCCTGATACATCAAAGCAAGCTGCTCCTGTGTAATACCACCCATGCCAGCAATCTCATCGGCATTTAATGATTCAAAATATTCCGTTGCAGCTTCGTTTGCCTGCTCTTTTTCCGGATCAGTGAGCTCTATCCCTGTGTCCGCTGCAAGAAGATTCATGGCCTTAACCTGTGAAATGGTGGAAAGGCAGTCAGCTTTTATGCTCTCCTCCATGGTCTGGTCGCCTGCTTTTACCGCAAAAATATCTTCTCCAAGGCCCTGAACATACATGTTCTGTGAGTTCACAAGATATACCAGAAACTCAGATTTCATGCAGGAGCTGTCCTCTATTCTGAAAAGCTCATCATTCAAAAATCCGGTTGTAAGAACCACCTTAGAGCCCTTTAAATTATCGCAGCCGCTAAATGAGAACATGCAGGTAATCATTAGACCACAGGCGATAAACTTTTTTATTTTACCCCAAAAACTTCCATATCGTCTCATGTTATCAGCTCATTTTTGCAAGGATGCTTCTGGCAACGCAAAGTCCGTTGGCACTTGCCTGTTGAAGTCCTCTTGTTATTCCTGCACCGTCTCCGATTGCGCGAAGATTCTTAATGCTGGTTTCAAAGTCTTTATTTACAATAACCTTGTTGGAATAGAATTTAACCTCTACGCCATAGAGAAGTGTCTCCTCAGATGCAATTCCGGGAGTAACCTTATCAAGGGCCTGGATCATCTCATCAAGGTCAACCATTATTCTGTGAGGAAATACCAGTGAAAGGTCACCGGGTACTGCATCCTTAAGTGTGGGAATAAGGTTATTTCTGGCAAGACGCTCATCGGTTGTTCTTCTGCCTCTCTTAAAATCGCCGTAGGTCTGAACAAGGATTTTGCCATCACAGAGCATGTTTGCAAGCTCGGCGATCTTCTTACCATATTCGATGGGAGTCTTGAAGGGCTTGGTGAAATTCTTGGATACAAGCAGAGCAAAATTGGTATTGTTGGTCTTATACTCTGCGCTCTTGTAAGCATGTCCGTTAACCACTGCAAGGCCGCCTTCATAGTACTCTGTAGCCACTTCGCCTGAAGGGTTGGTACAGAAGGTTCTAACCTTGTCATCAAAGGTCTTGGTATGGTAAATAAGCTTAGCCTCATAAAGGTTCTCATTAAGGCTCTGCATTACTTCGTCTCTTACTTCTACACGTACGCCTACGTCAACAGTACCGGGCTTGGTCTCAATTCCGATTTCCTCGCACTGAGCTCTGAACCAGTCAGCGCCCTCACGGCCTACAGCTGATACGATCTCTTTTGCATAGATGGTCTCACCGTCAGATGTACATACACCTGTTGCTGCGCCGTCTTCAACGAGGATTTTCTCAACCATGGTGTTGAATTTAAGCTCTACGCCATTTTCAGAAAGATGCTCCTGAAGCTTACTGTAAATCTTATAGCCCTCTTCTGTTCCAAGGTGTCTGATGGGGCACTCAACCAGCTTCAGATTGGCGTTAATAGCCTTTCTTCTGATATCTCTGATCTGCTCCTCTTTATTTACACCATAAACGCTCTTGTCGGCGCCAAAGGAAAGATAGATCTCATCGGACTCATTTATAAGCTTAGTAGCTTCATCATAGCCGAGAATATCGGGAAGCGTTCCGCCTACATCAGGAGAAAGAGAAAGCTTTCCATCTGAAAAAGCGCCTGCTCCCGCAAAGCCTGTTGTAATTGAACAGGGCTTGCAGCCTACACATTTTCCTGTTGTACGCTTAGGGCACTGTCTTTTCTCTATTGATCTTCCTTTTTCAACTATCATTACCTTCAGGTCCGGGCGCTTGTGAATAAGCTCATAAGCACAGAATATGCCTCCCGGTCCTGCACCGATAATAAGTACGTCTACATTTTTTGTTGCCATATTTTTTCTACCTCTTTTTATATTCAAAAACAAAATTGTGCTTTCGCATTATACATATATTTTAATAGAATTTCCATGTATTTCCTACTAAAAAAGAAATAAAAAATGGCTGCCGAAAAACTCAGCAGCCACCTTCCATATCTAATATTGTCTGATCAGATTATTTCTTGGCAGTTTTCTTTGCCGGTGCTTTCTTAGCTGTGGTCTTCTTAGCCGCAGGCTTCTTTGTTGCAGGCTTCTTTGCAGCAGCCTTCTTAGCAGGTGCAGCAGCCTTTTCCTTGCTTGCGTTCTTTAAGAACTCAGCCTTTCTAAGGTCACCTTCTGCTACGATCTTACCTGTAAGATAAGCATTTACAACGTCAACCTTACCTTCTGCCACACCGATAATATCCTCTGCAGAAGCATAGATAAGAACATCGCGGTCGAAGTAATCGTAAGGCTCAACATTAACTTTTCCATCCTGAACCTCGATATAAAAAGCGCCTTCGCCCTCACCTGTAACGTTGACCTGAATAGCTGTATGCTCTGATACGCTGCTTACATCAACGCCTGTAAGTGCTTCTCTTACCTTTGAAACAACCTCTTCGTATGTCATTTTTTCATGTCCTCCTCCTAAAGAATTGAATATGTATCTCCCTCAGCCCTTACGCTGTGATACTGCCAAAATGTTATCACTTAACCGCTAATTTAGCAAATTTTTAAATTCATTTTCTGTCATCGACTGTTGCTGCGATACTGAACAGGTGTCATACCGTACTTTTTCTTGAACAGTCTGTTGAAGTGTTCAACGTTCTGATAGCCTGCTGCCTCTGCAACACGCTCAACCTTCATGTTGCCGTTTTTAAGAAGTATACTTGCCTTCTTAAGACGGATCTTCTTAACGTTCTCGCCAAAGGTCATGCCTGATTTTTCCTTAATATATTTGGAAAGATAAGGCTTTGAAAGATAGAACTCCTTAGAGAGATCATCAAGAGTAACTGTCAGGTAATTCTCCTGAATGTAATTAAGGATAGCGCTTATTCTCTCATCCTTGCCATCTGTGCTCTTCTTCACATCATCAAGCTGATTTACAGCTACTGTCAAAGCATTGATGGAGGATCTGATGATATCTTCGTCAATTCCTACACCCCAGAACTTCTTGCCATCGCAGGTGATTCCCACATAGGTGCAGGCCTTTGAAGAAGAACCTCTGCTAAGTGCGTGTTCCTCGTAAACTGTAAGCTCATAGCTTACTCCAAAATACTGCTTAAATGCATTACTTACAGCATCGAGACGACCATTTCCGTTTGCCTCAATAACGTGATCTTTTCCTGCATGAGAAATGGTAACCTCACAAAGAATACCGTTAACCTGCTTAAAGTGAACTTCATTTACCTTAAATACAGATTCGTTGTGAACATACTTATCCTCAAATATCTGATAAATACGTCCGGGTGCCAGCTCAGCATGCTCTCTGTCTGATACATCCTTGATTGTGTAGCTGATGTCAGCCTGCATTTCTTTGGGAACCATCATGCCATAGTTGGTCTTGAGGATGTAGCTTACGCCGCCCTTTCCGGACTGAGAATTGATTCTGATAACATCTCCGTCGTACTCTCTTCCAAGATCCTTGGGGTCGATGGGCAGATAGGGAACGCTCCATATTCCGTTATCTTTTCCTGCGTCATGCCAGGAGAATCCCTTACTGATAGCATCCTGATGAGAACCAGAGAAGGCTGTGAATACCAGCTGTCCTGCATAGGGCTGTCTCTCAAATATTCTCATTCTTGTAAGGCGCTCATAGGTTGCACCGATCTCATTAATTCTGCTGAAATCAAGCTTGGGATCAACGCCATGTGAATACATATTGATGGCAAGAGTAACGATATCAACGTTACCTGTACGCTCACCGTTTCCGAAAAGTGTACCCTCGATACGATCTGCGCCGGCAAGGCATCCAAGCTCGGCATCACTTATTCCTGATCCTCTGTCATTGTGAGGATGAAGTGAAAGTGTTACAGCATCGCGATATTTAAGATTCTTGTGAATATACTCAACCTGGGTTGCAAATACGTGAGGCATTGCAATCTCAACAGTTGTAGGAATATTGATGATAACCTTATTTTCCTTTGTAGGCTTCCAAACATCAAGAACTGCGTTGCAGACTTCTACTGCATAGTCAACTTCTGTTCCGGGGAAGCTCTCAGGTGAATACTCAAAAGAGAAGTTTCCTTTGGTCTCTTTTGCAAGCTTATCAAGGAGTTTAGCACCATCAATGGCGATCTGCTTTACGTCCTCTTTGTTCTTTTTAAATACCTGCTCTCTCTGTGCAACAGAAGTTGAATTGTACAGATGAATGATAGCCTTGGGAGCACCCTTAACAGCCTCAAAGGTTCTCTTAATGATGTGCTCTCTTGCCTGAGTCAGTACCTGCACGGTAACATCATCGGGAATCATGTTCTTCTCGATAAGTGTTCTTGCAAACTCAAACTCTGTCTCAGATGCTGCAGGGAAACCGATCTCGATTTCCTTGAATCCAAGGTTTACAAGCATGGTAAAGAATTCGAGCTTCTCATCAAGGCTCATTGGCTCTATAAGTGCCTGATTACCGTCACGAAGATCAACACTACACCAGATAGGTGGGTGATCAAGATAATCTTTCTTAACCCAGTCGTATGTAACTTTTGGCGGCATAAAGTACTGCCTTTGATACTTCTCGAAGTTCTTCATAATGCTCCTCCTCAGGTGATATTTTTACGTAGCAACTTATGTGCTGATTTGAGATAAAGTCTAAGTTGCCATCTTCCTAATCAGGTAAATCTTTTATCGGCATGTATCAGCATTAAATTTACCCTTGATTTTCCGTACATAATTAATGCAGTAAATAATTCTAGCATTTATTTGTTGATGTATTTTATTGTACCACTTGAGAATATTTTAACTAGGGGCATATTTAATCATTTTTATTGATTTATTTTAATATCGACTCTGTTGTCCAATTTTTGTATTACCGCGACCAACACCTAATTCTCCCTTTCCGCTGCAATTAAAACCCTTCAATTTCTTTTCAATACTGCGCTAAGTTCGTTTCTCGGTCTCATCGCAGTAATTTATGCCTTTCAATATTATTCAGTACTGCGCATATTTCATATATCGGTCACATCGCAGTAATTTATGCTTCAAATTGCTGCGCACCAATCATCCATGACTCTCCGCGCAGTAATCCTTTCATATACAATACAGCGCGATAATCATAATCCGTCATTCCCGCAGTAAATAGTACTAATCTATACTGCGAATCACCCCTATCCAATACCGTTCGCTGTAATCCTTCAAATAAACCAAGATATAAGAAATATTTTTCACGAATCATCTATCTGATTAGAAATCCAATATCTCAAACACCGAAATGAATGCGAATAAAGTCGTCTATAATTTTGCTGTTAAGAGGCATCTTAGAACTCTCATAAGTAACCAACATATCTCGTCCCAAGCAGATCCCAGAGCTTTCGTAATCCCTGAACTTCCTCAAATTTCTATCTACATATTCCGGCTTATCCAGCATTCCCAAGTGTTCCCAAAATGTTTCTTTTCTTGTTCTTACATCCAGTACCATGAAATCAGGATGTCTATATGAACCGTCATACAAAAGTACCGGGAATTCATATCTATATGGAATTCCTTTCTTGAAAAGTGCATTAGCTATCATCTCTTCCGACTTCGACCTTACACGCTCTCCTCTTGTTGTTATATGCATTGGAACATCATCACCTATTGCCTTTTTCGGATACTTAGTCCTCTGCCACTGCCTGACGAAATCTTCATCAGGAAGATCTACGTAATCAAGCCTATTCTTCAGTTCATCAGGGAATAGAGATAATACTTCCCGCGTTTTATTTGTATAATTCTTGAGAAAATTTGATATTAACACTAATTCCTCCTCACCCAGCTCAATAAACGTCTTATCATATCTCTTTTGAGCAAGCGAAAGAACAAGTGCTTCTTCTGATTTTGGAATATATTTACCGTTCTTCTCCCCAATATTCCCTTTATAATACTGGAAATATTTCCCCTTTTTAGCGATTCTCAAATTCCCATCCGGGGCCTGCTTTATTCGTTCTTTCCTTTTGCTTATCTCGCGTTTCAACTCTTTTTCTCTCGCAATCAACTGCATTAAATAATCATCCATTAATTCTGTAATATCCTTTCTATATTTAGAAAAAATCAATACCTCCTATACTTCAGTTTCAGGCATCAATAAAAAGCATGCTGAGCAACAGCCATTTCTCCTATTTCATGGCATTGCAAAACACAGTATTCAAATTGATAAACCATATCCCCCGAAAATGTATATCAATCCATTTGAAAAACAGTATGCTGAACGCAAACTGTGTGTCTGAAAGACAACGAATGTGATTAAAACATGTACCGCTAAAAATGTCAAGTTTAAACAGATCATACAAAAACACCCCCTGCTTTTTAAGCAGGAGGTGTCCCTCAAAAATCTTATCAGATATCCTTCTTCCAGAGTCCGTGAAGGTTGCAGAACTCATAAGCTGCAATAGCCTTCTCGCCGTCTGCCAGAACGAACTCAGCGCAGGGCTTATCTGAAGGAGTAAGAGATTTCTGCATGAAGCCCTTGTCTGTCTCGAGCCAAATGTACTGGATGTAATGGTTATCCATCATAGGATGCTCTACTTCGCCAACCTTAACGGTTATCTTGCTTCCATCCACCTCAACAACGGGAACGTGCTTCTCATGAGCGCCGTCTGATGTGCCGGGGATGAGCTCTGTCATGGGATCGCCGCAGCATACGGGTGTGCAGGCTGCCTCATTGATCTTGATTACGAAACTACCACATTTCTCACATTTGTAGAACTTCATAACGAAACCTCCTTTGTTCGTTTGGAATATTAATAATTCTCAGCCTTAAGCTGGAAATATGCCTGTGGATGGTTACATACCGGACAAACCTCCGGAGCAGCAGGACCGATCACGATATGTCCGCAGTTGCTGCACTGCCATACAGCATCGCCGTCACGTGAAAATACGATCTTATCCTCGATATTCTTAAGAAGCTTCTTATAGCGTTCCTCATGCTCCTTCTCGATTGCTGCTACGCTCTCAAAAAGCTCAGCTATCTCGTCAAATCCTTCTTCCTTTGCAGTCTTTGCGAATGAAGGATACATCTCTTTCCACTCATAGCCTTCACCATCAGCTGCAGTCTTGAGGTTCTCTATTGTACTTCCAATGCCTGTCAAAATCTTGTACCAGATCTCTGCATGCTCTTTTTCATTAGCTGCAGTCTCTGCAAAGATATTTGAAATCTGAACAAAACCGTCCTTTTTTGCCTTGGATGCAAAGAAAGTGTACTTATTTCTTGCCTCTGATTCACCAGCAAAAGCTGCCTGCAGATTCTTCTCTGTCTGCGTGCCCTTAAGGTCTTCTGCTCTGCATCTCCACTTGTTGTTTTCTGCCATTTCACTTCCTCCGTTTTCTAAAAATTTATCCTGCGACATTCCATCGACCATGCGAATATTTTTTGACAACTGACCGATAAAAATATCTCCTACAACAACTATTCTAGCACGCTAAAAGCCGCGTGTTTATTATATTTTTATTAAAATGGGCTCATGAAATGTTAAAGGCAGAATGTATATTTAAAAATCGGAGTGCTCCGCCATGGCAGTGCACTCCGATCATGGAATTATTTGTGATTTTTAAGCTTATATGCTCTGTTTCTTGAATAGTTGAAGTTCCTTAAGTGCTGATCTTCTTTTTTATAAGTATCATCACCATCTAAGAGATAGTATTCGGAAAGAAGTCTCTCATTACCCACATAGGCAGGAACGGCATCGGGAGAAATCTCATACATAAGATAATACTCAACAGTTCCCGAATACTCCTTTGTATCGACTGCTTTATTCAGATAGTTCATATCATACTTTGCAATGTGATAATCAGGGTTAGCAAAAGCAAAGACAAGATACATCACCGTCACCGTCACCATGCAGGCATTGTAAATGGGGAACCTGTCCGCATACAGATAAAAGATAAGGTATGCAAGACACACCGCAAGCACTGCCAAAAACCAAAGTACAAACACTCTGAGGAAGGTGAGGTGGTACACCTCGATGTACATGAACATTCTGAAAGCACTTGATGCGATCATTATATAAGTACATGCACCGATGATGGTCAGAATCACCTTAAGCACGGTATTGTCTGAAAACAGTCTCTTACAGGTCATCACGATAGCAAAGTTCATAATGCTAACGGCAAGAAGCTGATAAAAGCCTTCGTGGGCGTATTCAGCGTAGGTATAGTTTTCAGGGAGAGTCATATTTCCCATGAAAAGATAAACGATCTGGATCACGCTAAAGAGCAGGTAAACCGCGCTAAGAAGTGATGTGAAGGTAATAGCTACAACCGGGTTAATTCCAATATTTCTCGCTTCATGGGTTCCTGTTTTGCCCTTGGACAAGCTCCTAAATACCGTATAGAAAAGCCATAGTGACCACACAAGCATAATGGTAATTCCAAAGTAGTCCTCGATGTTGTCCGGAAGCTCAATAAGGTCCACTATGTGCTCAAGCATACTTGAGAAAACCAGATCCGCTGATGCAAGGAGAGCTACTACCACAAAGAGTAGCGGAACCGCTATGCAAAGTCCGGCGATAATGGCAGCGAGATTTTTGTTTTTAGGCTTATCTCCATCCTTGCGCTTACTAAGCCAGCTGTGAGTATCATAGAAAGGATCGGCTATACATGATATGGGTCTCATCAGGGTTGCCATAATTCCGATAGCCCAGGAAAAGATATCCCATCCCTTTGTATCAGCATAAAGATGCAGCACAAAGCTGAATATAAGCACAGTTATTGCAAAGCCGTCAATCCACAAAAGGGTACTGTTTGCTGTCATGAATTTTGATATAGATAAAAGCATTAACGATATTACGTAAAATAGTCCAAGACGCTTATCACCGTTTTTGTCAGCAATAAGAGAAAATCCATCCCGTTTTCTCGCTATACCCATGAGTACCAAAGTAATGAGCATGCTGATTGGATAAGTCACAGCATCTGTATTTCTGTAAAGACAGTAGGTATGAATAATTGCATATATCACTGCAGGCAGCGCATACTTTTTAAAAGAAACATCATCGCCCTTCTCTTCTTCGATCAGAACCACCGGTGCAGGATTTATAGCGGGCTCAGAGCCGGAGAAAACAGGAGTAGAACCGTTAATCAGCACCTTGCCATAGGTTCCGTCCGCCAATACCTCCTGCTGTGTATTAACTTCTTCTTTTAATAAAATTTCATCCTGATTCATGTTGTTTTCCATACTTAGAAACCTCCATTTAGAACTACCGCAATATCTCTTAAAGCAGGGTCTCATCCGGTAGTCTTCTCTTTTCAGTAATTCTTTTAATTCTCATCATCCGGGACATATTCAAGGATGTCTCCGGGCTGGCAGTCCAGAGCCTTGCATATCGCTTCAAGAGTCTGAAAACGGACCGCCTTTGCTTTGTTATTTTTCAATATGGACAGATTGGCCAGGGTGATATCTACCTTGCCTGCAAGCTCGGTAAGACCCACCTTTCGCTTTGCCATCATCACATCCAGATTAACTACTATTGCCATAATTTCCTTCCCGCTTTTTTCAGCACTATTTCATCAAATTGTCAGGTCATTCTCCTCTTTGTAGCTCACCGCCCTGTCAAAGACTTTGGAGAGCACTTTACTTAAGATTCCGGCAAAACAAAAAACTGCTGCCGTAATAACCGCTCCGGGAGTGAAATAGACAAAACATCTGATAACCTTAACAAGAGTAATGACAAATGCGAATGTCCCCATTCTGCGAAGGCTGTCCACATTGGCCTGAACAAAGCAGTCATCCTCTATAACTGTTTTCATCATTTTCCGAAGCTCGCGGAGAATGAGAAGTGCAAAGGCACCTGCCAGCATTATTGAAATCACTGCAAAAACATAATGATCCCTGATCCTGGCATATTCTGTGGTCTCACCAAGTGCCAGAACTGTCATATCCACAGCTTTTCCCAGTGTGAGGGGTACGGTCACCTCGATGATCAGTCCTATGTAAAAAAATACATCAAGGCAAATCTTGAAAACTCTGTTTAGCTTATCGCTCATGTGTCTGCTCCTTAACTACTTTTTTAAGGCTTTCTGAACCTCTTTTGTAATTTCGTTATATCACGGGCACTTTTGTTAGTCAATAATTTTTTATCGTTTTTCGATAAATCGAATGTCAGCGTAAATATAATGCCGCTTGCAGCATTCTCACGGAGCACTCTGTATGAAATACAAAGGGAGCTGCCAAATTGGCAGCTCCCTGAAACCATGCTATTTACTGTTTTCACTTATACCTTAAATACATTGATCAGATTCTCAATCTCATCTGAAGAATCAGAAACGGCTGTAGCACTGGTGTCTACGCCCTTGGAGTTCTCAGCCACAAGCTCTGCACTGGATGTAAGATGTGTTGCTGTTGCACTTACTTCCTGAGTACTTGCTGACTGCTCCTCCGAGATAGCTGCCATAGAGGTTGCGATCTCATCAACGCTTCCTACCTTGGCTATCATCTCTCCTACGATATCGCTGGTCTCATCAAGACTCTTGAAGATTTCTTCAAATGTAGTTCCGGCAGTATTAACAGCGTCCATATTGTTGTTGATTTCTTCCATGTTATTCTTGGACTTATTGGAAAGCTCCTCAATCTGAACTGTGATTTCCTTGATGATAGTGGAAATCTGCTGAGTGGAATCAGCACTGTTCTGGGCAAGCTGTCCGATTTCCTGAGCAACAACCGCAAAGCCTTTTCCTGCTTCACCGGCTCTTGCAGCCTCGATTGAAGCATTCAGTGACAACAGGTTAGTCTGGCTGGAAATCGAATTGATCATATCAACAATGGAGTTAATCTTCTGTGCAGATTCTCCAACAACTGATACTACATCGTTCATATCTTCCATGGACTTTGCAATGGCGGTCATGCCGCTTTGAACAACTTCCATATCACGCTGTCCATCTTTTGCCTTTGTGACGAGCGAATCCATGGTATCTCTTGTCTGCTGGCTCTTGTCGGTAAGATTTGAAACCTCCTGAGCAAGGGTTGTTGCCTGGTTTGCCAGTTCTGTTACTGCATCTGCCATATCGTCCATAGCACCCTGGATCTGTTGCATTGCCTTTGACTGCTCATCTGCCTGAATGTTCAGATCACTGGATGCGTTCTTGGAATTAGTCGCTTCTCCGGCCAACTTCTGTGTAACATCTTTCATCTTTATAAGAGTGTCACGCATCTGAGCAACATAGTCAGACATATTGTTGTTCATCAGACCGATTTCGTTTTCTTTATTTCCTGAGCCCTTCTGAATCTCAACAGTGAAGTCACCACTGGATATTCTGTTGATGTTATCAGTAAGCTTCTTTACAGGCTTTGCGATCATTGAGTTAATTGCCTGGAACATAATGACTGCCATAACAAGTACCATTACGCATGCAAGAACTGCGCTGATCATAATGAATTTATAAAGAGGTGCAAGAACATCACCCACCTTTACAAAGGATGCCAGATAAAAATTCGTACCGATAACAGGATCAATGGAAACGTAGTAATCTATTCCATCAGTTCCATGTAATGTGAAAATATCATCCCTTCCACCGGATGTGGTTATAGCTGATATCTGCTGAATAAAATCATCATCAGGGTACTCGGAAACATCTTTTCCTATCTGATCTGCAGCAGGTGATGCCACCATTACTGTTCCATCGAACATCATGGTTGAACCTTTGCCAAGAGGCTTATATGCACTTGCTGTTTCAGAGATTCCTGAAAGAACTATATCGGTTGAAAGTACTGCGGTTCTTCCATCAAGAAGATTTATCTGTCTTGAGCCGCAAACAACCATTTTCCCCGTTGTCATATCAACAGAAGGTGCGCCGATTACTATTGACGACTTACCAAGAGCATTTTTATACCATTGTCTTGTTGTTGGATCATAATCAGCATCAGGAACCCATCCGCCACCATCATAGAAGCTTTCTGTTCCAACAGCCAAATAAACATCTATAACAACATCAGGATAAGCAGCCATTCCGGGTTCAAGAGCTCTAAAGTAGGCAGCATCATCTGCGTAAACACTCTTCTCTAAAACATCACCCAAACTGTTATAGTATGATACCATTCCGGACATTTCGCCCGCTATCTCAGCGGCATTTGCCTTTGCTTCCATTGCAAGTCCGTTTGTGGCTTCTTCTACAATAACGTTTTTTGCGTTAATTCCGATGAAAACAGTTACAATCGCGATAGCCACAATTATCATCGGAATGATAACCACAAGAAGCTGCGCACTAATGTGCCTTGAATTGGGTCTACTAATATTCTTATCTGCCATAGATATCTACCTCCATAATGATACTTATAGATAAATTATACTTTTTTCTCTGAAATGTTAAATTACGATAAAATGAATACTTTATTATATTTTTCTAAACGAAAATTCAAAAATACATTTAACAATATAGGCCACAATGTTTATGTCCAATTTGGATTTCAATGCTATAATAAAAAGATACTAACCGCAGAAAAACAAGTTCTAAACAAAGGTAAGCATTCTATGGAAAAAGAAATATTCGAAGCCGAACAGGCACATTTATCCCAAACCTACAACAAGCTCCTTGCCATGAAGGAGGACCTTGAAAGCAGGATCACTGCCCTGAATGAGCAGGCAACAGATGATAAAAATGATATCCGCGACAACATCAGATTCGACTATGCTGACATTGAGACCACCATGGAAACTCTTGCAGAAATCGAGGTTTGGAATCGTTATATCGATACATATAACGTTGAAAGCAATTCTCTTGATAATCGTCTTGAAACAGTAAATAAGCTGCTTGAATCTCCCTATTTCGCAGAGATCAGACTAAAATATGAAGAGGATGAAGAGCCTGAGAACTACTACATCGGACGCGCTGCTGTATCAGAAAACGGCTACGAGCAGATGGTCATTGACTGGCGCTCTCCCATCGCTGAAGTTTACTACAATCAGGAAATCGGCCACACCAGCTACATGGTAGAGGACAGAGAAATCCCTGTAGACCTTCAAATGCGCAGACAGTTTGATATTACAAGGGACAAGCTGAACGCATACTTCGATACTCAGATAGCAATTGAAGATCCCATGCTGCTTCAGTCACTGTCACAGACTCACTCTGACAAAATGCAGGCTATCACTGCGACAATTCAGAAGGAACAGAATACCGTCATCCGCTATCCTGACGTTCCTGTGCTTTTAGTAAACGGTATTGCAGGCAGTGGCAAGACTTCAGTTCTTTTGCAGCGTATCGCTTATCTTTTTTATCAAAAGAGGGATACTCTTCGTCCTGACCATGTATGTCTCATGACTCTCAATCCTGTTTTCAGGGATTATATCGACAATGTTCTTCCTGACCTTGGAGAGACCAATCCCCTTACCCTTACCTGGCAGGAATTTCTTGAGATGGTGGATGTTCCTTTTTCCGGCGAAGAATATGATTACTCTGAGGCAGACAGTCTCAAAAAGATTCATGACACTATACAGACTCTGTCTCCGGAGCCCGAGGACTTCCTTGATATCAGACAAAAGGACAAGATCGTTATGTCCAAAAACGAAGTCTTTTCCGTAATAAAGAAATTCAAACAGTTCCCCATGGGAGTGCGCCTTATTCAGACAGCCTCCGATGAGCTTGAACACAGAGCAAAGATAGCCCTTCATAACCTGGATGATAACTCCTACAACGAATCCGGCAGTAGCGCAAAATCTGACTCTGCTGAGGATAACCGCATAGAGAATGATTTTGGCGGTGCCCTTAGCTGTATCAGGCACTGCGGCTTTATAAATGTCATGCATGTGGCACAGCGGATACTCGGCACTACCAATATCACCACTGCAGAATGGCTCTATACCAAAATGGAGCTCACCGGCGAATGCGACAGAAATATGCGCTACGTCATGATCGACGAAGTTCAGGATTATACCATGGCTCAGATGATGGTATTTAAAAAGTATTTCCCCAACGCAAGATTCATGCTGCTTGGAGATGAGTTTCAGGCAATCCGCGAAGGCACAATCACCTTTGCTGAAATCGAAGAAATGACAAGGGCTGAGAAAAAGAACTTCGTGACTTTGCCTCTTATGACAAGCTACCGAAGCTCGCCTGAGATCACAGATATGTTTGCATCAATACTTCCCGCTGAAAAGAAAATGATGGTTTCTTCCGTTAAGCGTCCCGGCGAAGAAGTTTTTGTAAAGGCCTGTTCAACGGATAAGGAATACTATAAGGAACTTTCAAAACTCATCGCAGAATATGAGAAAAAAGACGGACTTACTGCTATCATCTGCAGAAATCACTTTGCTATTGATAAGATTGCAGAAGCCCTTGGTGACAAGGCTCCCATTACTATTGAAGAGGAAGACTCTCTTCCAAAGAGCGGTGCCTTTTTAATAGAATTAAAGCTGGTTAAGGGACTTGAATTTGATAACGTAATTTTGGCGGACGCAGACTCAGAATCATACCCTGATAACGAGCTTGGTAAGCATTGTCTCTACACTGCAATTTCCCGCGCCACAAGAAGCCTTTCGATTTTGGCAAATGGCAAACTTGCAGCCAGAATAGATAGTTAATCCCGAAGGTGTGAGCTGCGCTCATACTTTCGTAAGTACATGTGACACCTAATATTTTTCACTTAGATAAGGCAGGAGGATTTTACATTGAAAAAAGAAGATTTACAGAAATTACTTAACGACATGACACTTGAAGAAAAGATCATGCAGCTGGTTCAGCTCCCGGGACAGGCTTTCGAGGATGACGCAGCAATTACAGGTATTGCCGATGCAGAAGTATCTGCAAAGGTAAAACAGCTGGCAGGAAGCACCCTTGGTCTTCACGGCGCTGATAAGATCAGAAAAATCCAGGAGGAGTATGTAAAGAACCATCCTCATCACATCCCTCTTCTTTTCATGCTGGATGTAATCCATGGTCACGACACAGTTTTCCCCTGCCCTCTTGGTCAGGGTGCAACCTTTAATCCCGAGACCTCCAAAAAGGGTGCTCAGATTCAGGCAAAGGAAGCCGCTGCCGACGGTATTCACGTAACCTTCTCTCCCATGGCTGACCTTGTAAGGGATGCCCGCTGGGGCCGCGTTGTCGAGTCAACAGGCGAAGATCCGTATCTTAACGGAGTGATGACTGCCGCAATGGTAGAGGGTTATCAGGGCGATAACATCGCAGACCACGACCATGTAGCAGCCTGCGTAAAACATTTTGCAGCTTACGGCGGATCAGAAGCCGGAAGAGATTACAACAGCGTAGAATTATCTGAATACGCCCTGAAGGATCAGTATCTTAGAGCTTATAAAAAGACCGTTGATGCCGGAGTCAAAATGGCAATGACCTCTTTTAATACTCTTAATGGAATTCCTTCTTCAGGAAACAAGTGGCTTATGCGCGATGTCCTCAGAAAGGAAATGGGTTTTGATGGTGTTCTCATATCCGACTGGGGTGCAATAGGCGAGATGGTTCCCTGGGGGCTTGCCGCAGATCTCAAAGAAGCAGCCCACCTTGCAATGGAGGCAGGCGTAGACATTGATATGTGCACGGAGAGCTATGGCTTTAACCTTGCTGCACTTATCAAAGAAGGCAAAATCGATGAGAAGCTTGTGGATGAAGCAGTGCTTCGAGTTCTTAATCTCAAGAACGAGCTTGGTCTTTTCGAAGATCCTTACCACGGAGCATCCGCTGAAAAATATGAGAAGCTCACATTTTCAAAAGAAAGCCGCGAAGTAGCAAGAGCTGCCGTTCGCGAATCACTTGTTCTTCTTGAAAATAAGGACAACGCCCTTCCTCTTAACTCTAAAAAGATCGCTTTTATCGGACCTTATGTGGATGAGAAGAACCTTCAGAGTTCATGGGCTATCACCTGCAATGCAGATACAAACGTAACACTTAGACAGGCCTTCACAGAAGCCTTTGAAGGTACAGATACCGAGCTTAGATTTGCTAATGGCTGCACTCTTCTTGATGAGGATGCTGACCTTGGATTTTTCCATTCTCACCTGGATAATTTTGAAGCAGACAATGAGAAGCTCCTTGCAGAAGCTCTTGAAGCAGCTGATTTTGCTGATATTGTCATCATGTGTCTTGGTGAAAGTGCTTTCCAGACAGGAGAATCAACCAGTAAGGCTCAGATAAAGCTTCCTGAGATTCAATTAGAACTCTTTAAGAAAATTAAGTCTACAGGCAAAAAGATCATCACTCTTATCTTCAACGGAAGACCTCTTGATCTTGGCAATTTACCGGAAGAATCCGATGCACTTATGATCTGCTTCAGACCGGGAACAGAGGGTGGACACGGAATCGCAGACGTACTTACAGGAAAGTTTTCACCTCAGGGTAAGCTTCCTATGAGCTTCCCTTACTGCGTAGGTCAGGAGCCTCTTTACTACAACAACTTTAACACAGGAAGACCCAAGCCCACAGACCGTTACTCTGCTTTCACAACAAGATATCTTGACTGCCCCAACGAAGCCAGATATCCCTTCGGATATGGTCTTACCTATTCAGATTTTGAGATTTCAGAAGTAACTCTTGATAAGGCTGAGATGAAGAAAGCAGAGGGAATCTCCTCTGCATCTGCCACGCCCTCACTTTATGCCGACGGCGACAAGATCGTTGCTACCGCTACCGTAACTAATAAGGGTAATGCTGAGGCAACTCAGACAGTTCAGCTCTATGTAAGAGATCTCGTTGGCAGCAGAGTCCGCCCTGTAAAGGAACTTAAGGGCTTTAAGAAAGTAACTCTCGTTCCCGGCGAAAGTACTGAGGTAAGCTTTGATATCACTGAAGATATGCTGGCATTCTTTACTCTGCGTAATGTATTTGAGACTGAAGCAGGCAAATTCAAGGTATTTATTGGATTTGATTCTGCCACAGAAAACGCAGCGGAGTTTGAGCTGAAATAAATTAATTTATTCGAGTTTTTTGCTTTGAAGTTGAATTAAACTGATTTGATTGAGCGGTTTACTTTGGAACTAAGTTAAATCGTTTTATCAGATGTTTTGCTTTGAAGTTGAATCTAGCGATACTGCTGTAAACATGGCGGTATCAGCGTTTTCTAAAAAACACCATGCGAAAAATGCACCCGAAACATGGTGTTTCCATCATTTTCTAAATACACCATGCCATATAGACCTGTATGGCATGGTGTTTTTTGAATTATACGGATACGCCATGCGAATTTAGCCAGAAATGCATGGTGTTTTCTGATTCTTGAAAATACGCCATGCAATCAGCTTCAGCTTTATTTTTCACTGTCTTCCTCAACAAGAACAAACCTGTCATCAGGCTGTTTGCATCTGGGGCAATAATCTATATCTCTGATGCTCTTGCCCTCTTTTTCCTCATCAAAAATGTAACCGCACGCCATACATTTGTAAACTGCCATAAGTACCCCCTCTACCTAAAAACGATTACTGAGACAACTATATTATATGCATTCTTGAATCAGAGATTCAAGAATGCCGCAAATAGGCCATTAAAAGTCGACTTCGTCGAAGGGCCTATTTGCCTTTCGTATCATGTTCTCACGAAATCCGCAGCTAGTGCGGATTTCTGTAATTTCATCTAAGAAGTCATACTATTTAAATGCCCTTTTAATCCTCTCATATTCCTCATCAGTAATGCTCATAACAGTTCCATGTTTAAAGCCGTAAGGGAATGAGAATTCCGCATCGCTTCGTACAAATCTTCCGGTAGAAATATCCTCTGCGACAAATGGAACATATCCCTGTTTATCCTTGTCGCTGCCATAGTAATCAAGCATTACGCACCATCTGCCATCGCTTAGTTTGAAGCAGGTAGGGGCTTCGAACTGACCAAGCTCTTCCTTCTCTATTTCCTCATCAAAAGCAGGCATTCTCTCGTATTCTCCGATCAGTGAAGTGCTTCTGTGCAGCATGATATGGTTTGGTTCAAAATCACTTTTTATAAATCTATAGTAGTAGCCATCTGCATACACAATGTTTGAATCGATGATTCCTGTATCCTTCTTGGAACAGAGAATCTTCGGCTCTGAAAAGGTTTTAAAATCTTTAGTTTTAGAATAGTAAATAGCTGTATAATCAGGGTCATTGACGTTATTAAAGCTGCTCCAATGAACCATGTAATCGCCATTTTCTTCATCGGCTATTATTTCTGGTGCCCACACGCAGCCAAAGCTGTCGTCTACAAGCTTTATCAGTTCCTGCTCTGACCAGTGAACAAGGTCCTTGGATTCCCACTTTGATAAATATGGGCTTCCGTTGTGGTTTACTTCTTTCCAGTCGGAGTGATATCTGGTTGCAAAATTATTGGCAAGGCTAAGATCAGTTGCAAGGATGATAAAGCCGCCTTCCTTTTTCCTGAAAATAACATGATCTCTAACGCCGCATTCGCCGAGGGTACTGGTTAAAATCGGCTTGCCACCATTTACTTCTTCCCAGTTAAAGCCATCCTTTGAAAGTCCAAAATAAACCTGCTCGCCGTCAGGAGTGGTCTTTTCTCTAAAATGTACAAATAAATAAGCTCCCATATTATTCAAAGATTCTCCTCTCCCCATTTCTTTAACTGAAGAAGAATAGGAACGATGCTCTCAGCCTTCTTAGTTAAAGTATATTCAACCCTTACAGGCATTTCCATGTATTGAATGCGCTCCACAAGGCCATCCTCTTCCATTTCCTTAAGAGATGTTGCGAGCATGGTGTTGGTGATGCCAAAGACTCTGCGCCTGAGCTCGCCGTATCTGATGGTGCCTTCCTTATCCATAACGCACAGGATCATTATCTTCCACTTTCCACCTATAATATCTATTACCTTTTTCAGACCGCAGCCCTTTCCTGCGATGTCCTCACAGAGGGGTTCATGATCCGGTTTCGAATTTTTCTTAGCTGCCATAATCCGCTTCCTTTCACATTACTCAGTTTTTTCTTACCAGGTATATATAATCTGCGTACTTGATATAATTTTTATACCACATATACTAACATTATCAGAACGATTTAACAATGCTTTTTAAGAAAGGTTAGGTAATAAAAATGGAATATCAGTTCACAAAAGACAATTTCAATGAAGAAGTTTTAAACAGCGACATCCCTGTACTCGTAGATTTCTACGCAGACTGGTGCGGCCCCTGCCGTATGATGCTCCCCGTTGTGGAAGAGATGGCAAAAAAATTCGACGGCAAGGTTAAGGTTGGCAAGGTCAACACAGACAGAGAGCCCAGCCTCGCTGCAGAATATGGCGTAATGAGCATCCCCAGCTTCGTATTTATCAAGAACGGTAAGGTTGTTGATACAGAAGTGGGCGGAATGCCTGAATCAGTTCTCTCTTCAAAGCTTGATTCTCTTATTTCAGCATAATAGTCGGGAGAAAAAGATGATCAGAAAAAACGCGGTAGTAGATAAAGATATTTGCGTAAGCTGCGGGGCATGTATGGAAGCATGCCCCGTAGGCGCCATAAAAACCATTAACGGATGCTATGCGGATGTGGATGCAGCTAAATGTGTAGGCTGCGGACTCTGCAGCAGGACCTGCCCCACAGGATGCATCACACTGATAGAAAGATTGGACATGAAAAAATGAAAAAGAAACACTGGTACGACTATTTGTGGATATGGCCCATCATTTATTTTTCACTGGGCTTTTTCAATATTTTGTTCGCATGGCTTGGAATGATCGATTTTATTGTTCCGATCATAGTAGCTTCAGTTGGCGGCGGCAAAGCCTTCTGTAACAGATACTGCGGCAGAGGTAAGCTTTTTGCCATAATCCCGAGAGCTCTTAAAATGAAAAACAGGAAGGTTGCTCCTGCCTGGATGTACAGCAAATATTTCAGATACGGGTTCCTTGCATTTTTCATGACAATGTTCGGTAACATGATCTATCAGACTTACCTTGTTTATGGCGGCGCATCTCTTAAGACAGTGGTGAAGCTGTTCTGGACCTTTAAGGTACCCTGGCAGTGGGCATATACCGTAACAGGTGTCCCTGCATGGATTACTCAGTTCAGCTATGGCTTCTACAGTCTCATGCTGACATCAACCCTCATCGGTCTTGTTGTAATGGCTCTTTATCGTCCGCGAACATGGTGCGCTTTTTGTCCCATGGGCACCATGACTCAGGGAATTTGCAAGATAAAAAATCATTAACCCGGCGCTCTGAAAATTGAATATATTTTCAACTTTTTTGTGCAGGCCACACCTCGAATGTGATAAACTATCAAAGGATAAATTAATGACATTCGGAGGAAAAAGCCGTGAGTTTTTATGTATTTGCAGACGGATGTGCAAATCTTCCAAAACAGCTTTTAGATGGTATAACTCTTTTACCATGCAGTTACCTTGTTAATGATGAATTAGTTACTTATACAGGAGACATTGAGGACTTTGATGGTCACGCCTACTATGAAGGTCTGAAAAACGGCGATAAGATCAAAACAAGCCTCCTTAATACTGCTCTGTTTCTAGATCACTTTACTCCCATCGCCAAGGATGGCGGTGAGATAATCTACATAGCCATGAGCTCAGGAATCAGCGGAACCTACAATGCCGCTATCGCAGCAGCCGATGAGCTGATGGAGGAATATCCTGACTGTTTCATCCATATCGTTGATTCTCACGGATGTGGTTTTGGTAATGGAATTCTGGCACTTAAAGCAGCAAAGCTAAGCAAAGACGGTGTGGACTGCAGAGAGGCCGCAAAAATACTCGATGAAGCTGTACCTCACGCCTGCCAGTATTTCACAGTTGATGACCTCAACTTCCTTAAAAACACAGGACGCGTAAGTGGCGTTACCGCACAGATCGGTACCATACTTAATATCAAACCTATTCTGTTTGGTGACAGCATAGGACATATCATCTCCTGCGATAAAGTACGAGGCCGCAAGAATGCCGTAAAGGCTATCCTCCGTAAATACTCTGAAAAGAGAATGGATACTGATGATCAGACTGTATGCATCTCCCACGGCGATTGCCTTGATGATGCCAATCAGCTGGCTGAAATGGTCAAGGAAGTTAACCCTGCTGCCAACATCACGATTTGTCAGCACGAGCCCTTCTCAGGAGCGCATGTAGGTCCGGGAATGCTGGGGCTGTTCTTCTGGGGCAAGGAGCGATAAAAGATTATATGAATTATAAAACCGTCGCCGGATTGTATTTTACAATTGGCGACGGTTTTCTTTTAGCTTCCTACTTTACAAATGTTGATCTTTGCGGTGTTCTGCCTGTAATCTGTCCTATAGGCCAGATTACTTCTTTTCCAGATTTATATCTTACAATAAGATTTGTAACAGGCATTCCTTCAGGAACGGTTACTATGTAGCTCATGGGATTGTTTTTGGAAAATTCCTGCACTGCACTGTTTCCATTGCTGCTACCAGTTTCACCCTGTTCTGCGTCTTCAAGGCCCACCTTTGCATAGTCAGAAAGTGGAACTACCGTAAGCTCATCCAAAGCACCTTCCACATAGGTGTCCGGCTCAGGTATCAGTTCCTTTATAAAATCAGGTGCATTAACTATCACAAATGCTCCATCATCTTCAGCAGCTTCCTGCCTAAACTCTCTCCACAAGCTGCTCTTGTCATAACTAAGAAGGAATCTGAAATAGTCAAACATGGGCTTATCCACAAGCTCGTACTCGAATTCTTCAGTAAACTCTTCTTCCTGCTCTCCGTTTATGATCCAGCAGTTAGCCTTTATAATATCTCCATCTCCAAACTCAAGACCGTAAACTTCTCCTTCCTGAACGCTTCCTACAAAGTTGCCCCAAACATCAAATATCTCGTTATATCTTGAATAGATTAAAGTTGAAAGGTCGTCGTCCTTCCAGGTGAGGTTTGCTCCTAAAATATCGAAAACAAACTCCCCTCTGTAAATGCTGTAGAATGCATAGCAGCTGTAGTGTGGATTCACATGGCACTCAACCATTATGAAATCGCCCACCTTCTGGCACCCGGTTATAGCCGTGGATGCGGGAACAATATCCTGAATCTTGAAGGATGCTGCGCCGTAGTAAAATGTCGTAGAATCAAAGCTGTACTCATGCTCTAAATTAGCCAGCTCGTACATTCCAAAATAGCTTCTGTCCACCTCTTCAATCCCCGATATTTTTCCCTGAGAATCAGTGGTTACATGATAAACGTAGAGAGGTCTGTTTTCGAATCTCTTCTCGTTAAAAAAGTACTCTGTGCCGGCATCGCCATCTATCTCATAGCTTCTTACACTGAGGTCGTCCACCTCGCCAAAATATGCACCCCTGAAGGCTCTGTCAGTGTATTCCTCAAAGGTATCAAATTCGTAGGGCTCCATCCTCTGAAGTTCAACCTTTTTACCATCCTGACCTCTCCCCCAGGCAAAGGCATAAAATTCCTCACCCTTCTCCGGTTCGAAGTCACCTGCTTTATCATTTTCTCTGTAAAAAAGCCAGTCCGAGGACCAGTTATCAAAATCAGCATAATCGCTGGTGTTAAATACACTTATGGAAATCCAGGTATCTCCGTTTCCAAGCTCTGTGAGATATAAATAATCTTTTCCCTCTGCGATACCTATATGGAAAAGACCGCTGGTATCAGCACTGTCATCAATACCCTGGTCTGATTCCGGAAGAAAATCTCCTATCTTATCTAAATGAATAGTGTATTTATCAGGGTTCTCTCCCTCTGCATCGCTCTTTTCAAAAGTAATGTGGCCATCGCAGCTTACACCATCGGAGAGTCTGGTAAAGTTAAGATCACCATTTTCTTTGAAAGTGATGGTTGCAAAATCTTTACCGGTATCATTATTCAGCATTGTCCACTCGCCTGCGACAAATGCGTTGATGTCATTAGATGTCTTAAGGCTTACAGTCTCTGCGCCTGATGAATTTGAAGCTTCATTGTCTGTGCCATCTGAATTTGCACTATCAGTTTCCATGCTCTCATCACCTGCATCATCAGTTGTTGCAGATTCTTCGTTCTCCGAAGAACTGTCGCTGGCTGAGTCCTGATCTGAGATAGCATCTCTGTCTTCTGTCACTACGTCTGACTGCGTCCCATCATTTTGCTCAGACTGCTGCCCACTGTTTTTTGCAGTATTGGTACAGCCATTTAACAGATAAATAGCAACAGCCAGTATTCCTATCCTTATCAGCACTGCCTTTTTCTTATTCATAATATTCCCCTCAAAAACTTCATTAAGTAAAAAGCGCCTCTAATTTACACAGAGCCCGGCACTAAACCTATCTCTGTGATTTAATGCCGGCACTCATCTTTTTTATTTTTTAATCGAATACAAATACTCAGTATTGTAAGTTATAACGTATAGCTGATCCTCCTGCGGAACAAAATAGTAAGGCGCAGACTTAACCTTGATCTGCTTCTGAGTCTTACCGTTTTTCTTGTTAAGGATATAAATGTAGTCAGGTTCATCAGTAAAGCCATAGCCGCAGATAATACTGTCACCTTCAAAAACAAAATTGTGGGATCCGCAAACCTGATCTTCACTTCTCCAAAGTGTTTCGCCGGTGGTGGTGTCTATTGCCACAATGTAGGATTTATGCGGATTCGCTGCAGCATAGGTTCTGTGTCCCAAAGCCACGTAAAGAATGCCATCCTTTACTTCCGCATAATCAATTCCGGGCTCAGTGAAGTCCGCGAACAAGCCTGTACCCTGATCCGGCGGAGTTATAAATTCATCAAAATAGAAAATACCGCACAAAGTCTGGTCCACATGATTGTATACAGTCAAGGAAAGCTCGCCGCCTTCAGCATTATTGATAGCACTGTAGTTGTAGGTATCATCTGTATAGGGCAAAGTATTTGGAAGTCTTATTCCCTTTTCCGCAGCCCATTTGTCTTCATCTATCCAGTCTGTGGTGTAGGATGAAAGTTCCTTCAGCTCAAAAGAAGGAGTTCCGGGATCAGTATCTATGCCCTCAGCGCACCATGCACTCCAACCGGGATTATGTACTGTTGCGTGATACCACCAGTCTTCACCGCCGCTTTCCTCAAACAGTATATCCTCTTCGCGCTTAAGAACTTTTTTCTCCGTAGGTGCTATAGTGGAAGCATCAATGATTTCCTTATCCTCTTCCTTAAGCTCTCTTGCAATCTCCGCAATAACAGGAATTTCTACGCCTTCGTAGTTATTATAGGTATCTGTAAAAAACTCAGGATAATCAGCAAACTTAAGCTTAACCGACTGGGTTCCTATAGCATAGCTGCCCATGGCATAATCTTCAAAATTCAGCACGATTCCATCATAATCAATGACCCAAGCCAGCATTCTCGCATTATTTTTATATCTATCAGGGATTCCGGAAATTAGATTCTCCTTATCAGTACCCAGCTCGCCAAAATAATCCTTAAGATCATCATTTTGTTTTATAAGCTCATCTACGATAACCTCAGGAAGTCCGTCGGTCTTTTTCACAACATCTTCAAACTGAATGCTCTCACCTGTTACGGGATCAAAATTGTAGCCTGTAAAGCCTGTGACGCCGTGAGCTCCTGCCATGTATGTGTAATCTGACATTAAAAATGAGACTACTTTGCTGTCGGATCTGACGGGATACATATCATGGTCACTTTCAAAGCCCACGCCCCATCCATTTTCGAAAACGTCATTTATATCAGCTATATTATCAGAGAAAAAGCTGCTTACGTCTGCCTTTAGGGCATCGCTTGTATTATCCAGTGCTTCCTGAAGCTTTGGATATTTGTCTTTTACATTTTTTTCAAGGGTAATTGTATAGTAATTGCCACTGGCTATACCGGTATAATCCCTGGAAAGCTCCATGGGAAAATTCTTGAAGGTATAGTCAATGCTTTCCAATTGTTCTGTGGATGAAGCAGAATCGCTCTCAGAATCAGAAGCAGATGCATCTTCAGCAGAAGCTTCACCGGCACTGGAATCTGATTCGTCTGATGCATCTGTGTTATCAGCGCTGTTCGATGCGCCTGCATCTTCATCACTCTTTTTTGTGGGTGCCCCGGTTCCATCGTCTGTGCTTTCAGCACTCTGCTGAGCCCGGTCATCAGTTCCTGCGCCTGACTGCTTAGACTCATTTTTTCCGCAGCCAAAAGTCAGCACAAGTGAACCTGCCATAGCTAATGCCAGAATTCTTTTAAGAAAAAGATTTCTCCCTTTGTACATTTTCCCTCCTCATAAGACACTGATATCGCAGTGTCGTCTGCAAACGTGAATTACCACGATGTGCCTTTTAATACATAACAGCTCACGGCTTCACTGATATCTCATAGATTCCGCCGTAGTCAGATTCCTGCCAGGTGCCCCCTCCCTCGCCCCAGGGATCAGCGTATTTTCCTGCCTTCTCATCATAGGTGGCATTTTTATAGGTGACACTTAAGGTGCCATCATCATTATTTACAACCTTTGAGTAGTTCACATTAACAAGGCCGTTTTCTCTCTTATAGATGTTATCAACCTGATAACCCTCTGCCTTTATCTCAGATGCCAGATCGGTTCCCACTATCTCAGCCAGCTCATCCTCAGAAATGCTGACAGCTCCGTACTCCTTGTAGTCCTTGCTGCTCTCATCATAGTGGAAGTAATAGGGCTTCCAGGTATGACCTGTCCACATGTATGATGATTCATCGCCCTCTGTAAAATCACAGAAATTGTCGTAGGCACTAAGTGTCATATTTATCTCAGTTGGATCTTCTCCCACATAGAAATCACCAATTCCTGAAATAGCGGACTCTACGGGCTTATTCCCATCAACATAATAGATATGGGAAACAAGAGCAGTTACATAGGCTTCATTAAAAAGTGCAAATCTTCTGCTTCCGCAGTCCATATATCTGAAAACACTTTCATTATCGTTGTAATAAAGTGTTCCCTTGAAAACCTCATCGCATTTGTCACTGCTTGCAAAGTAAACGGTCCCTTCACACCAGTTCATGTCATCGGGCTCAGAGCCTGCAAAAACAAAGCCCTCAAAGGTTCCATCCCCATCAAAATCATCGATGCAGTTGTATCTGATATCACCTGATGCTGCGCCGGTAGTAGATGCAACATTATCCAAGATGGCATACAAATCATCATCGGTTATGGTGCTTGATGCAAGCTTATCGCCAGAGGAACTTCCTGTTTCTTCGCTGGCTGCATCTGATGCCTCAGAAGTGTCATTAGTTTCTGTTGCGTTCTGATCTTCAGTGCCTGCTGTCTCAGCATTTTTCTCACTATCAGCGTCTGTTTCAGATGCCTCAGAAGTTGCGTTCTCTGATTCACTGCTCGCAGCTTCATCAGCATTTTCCTCACTGATATCCTGCAATTTCTCCTGAATAAGTCCGGTTGAATTTTCTTCTGAATTACCTTTAGCACCACACCCTGACATAGCCATCGCTGCTGCCGTCATAACAACCAGTGCACCTGCAAATATTCTTTTCCTCATAATACTTCCCCCTCGTATATATTTTTCGTTGCCTTTATTACGGGTCCAAATACTTTTTCCTACTTCATCCACGTAATCTAGATCATATTATGACTTTCTTACGGGGGTAAATATTGTTTTCCCTACTCACCCACGTAGTCCAGGCCATATTCCATGACTTTCTTACGGGGGTAAATATTGTTTTCCCTACTCACCCACGTAATCTAAGCCATATTCCATAACTTTCTTACGGGGGTAAATATTGTTTTCCCTACTCACCCACGTAATCCAGGCTATAATCTTTGCCTTCCTTACGGGAATAAAAAGTGGTTTTCCATTTTCCCCCCGTAATTCAGCCATGAGTATACCTACAATAATACAGTTAATTATAGCTCAGCTTTCCATGGCTCATTTGATACAACTTTTCCTATTTAACGCTTTCCAGTTTATCTACAAAAGTCTGCGCCATTTTGCTTAAGGTAGTTCCCTTCCTTGTAATATAACCAAAGGTCAGGGTCTCCTCTTCCTTAAGCTTTACAGCTTTTAAATCTGCGGAATTTAGACTGTCTCCAAGCATGGCAGCACCTACTGCGTAGCCGTCAAGTCCAAGCATAAGCTCAACGGATGTGGCTCTCTCGTTGGTACTGATAACCTTCTTGTAATCATAGGTTGCAAGGGCCTCTTCTCTGTAATAGAAGGAGGTATTGTCACCCTGATCAAAAACCATGCAGGGATAATCCTGAAGATCCTCCAAGGACAGCTCATCTCTGTCTGCAAGAGGATGATCTTTTCTTAAATAAACATAGGTATTTCTAGTGAATAACTCGTGGAATTCTAATGATGCGTCTGCAAAAACCTTTTTAAAAGTGCTCTTATTAAAGTCGCTGAGGGCGATTACCCCAACTTCACTTTTCAAGGTCTTGATATCTTCTATAACCTCGCCGGTCTGGGTCTCTCTGATGGAAAACTGATACTCCTCAAGGTCATACTCTCTGACGGTCTCGATAAATGCATTAACAGCGATCGTGTAATGCTGCATTGATACGGAAAATGTAGGCTTGTGTCCCTTGCCGCTAAGATACTTATTCTCGACCTTCTCAAACTGCTCAACCGCACTTCTTGCGTAGGCAATAAAAGAGGCTCCGGCTGCGGTAGTCACGACGCCGTTATGTACTCTTTCAAAAATCTGAATGCCCAGCTCACTCTCAAGATCTCTGACTGCACTGGAAAGTCCCGGCTGCGAAACATAGAGTCTGTCAGCAGCTTTTCGCATGGAGCATTCTTCATCTATTGCAATAACATATTTAAGCTGTAATATGGTCATGTTGAGGCTCCCCCAATGATAGTTCGTTTCAAACATGATACCACATTACAGCTTATTGTAGTAGGAAGGATTATTTAGATTTACTCAGTGGCATACTGAGCTTTGGCAAAAACATCTCTTTGGCAGTATGAGATGTCTGTATGTTATCTTGGTAAGTTTGCTTAGTTTGCAAAAAGCGGTGTAGACAGATATCTGTCTCCTGAGTCGGGAAGGAGAACTACTATGTTCTTTCCCTTAAACTCTTCTCTCTCTGAAAGGATTCTTGCTGCCTTAAGGGCTGCACCGGATGAGATGCCAACAAGAATACCTTCGGAGTGTGCGAATCTTCTGCCTTCTTCGAAAGCATCTTCGTTTTCAATAGCGATTACTTCGTCGTATACCTTGGTGTTAAGAACATCCGGTACGAAGCCTGCGCCGATACCCTGAATCTTATGAGCTCCTGAAGTACCCTGTGAAAGAACGGGGCTTGATGCGGGCTCAACTGCGATAACCTTAACATTAGGATTCTGCTCCTTAAGGTATTCGCCTACACCTGTGATTGTTCCGCCGGTACCAACGCCTGCGATGAACACATCAACCTTACCGTCTGTCTGCTCCCAAATCTCGGGGCCTGTTGTTGCTTTATGTACAGCAGGGTTTGCGGGATTCACAAACTGTCCAAGGATGATTGATCCTTCGATCTCCTTCTCAAGCTCCTCAGCCTTTGCAATTGCTCCCTTCATTCCCTTAGCGCCTTCTGTAAGTACCAGCTCTGCGCCGTATGCCTTAAGAAGATTTCTTCTCTCAACACTCATGGTATCAGGAAGTGTAAGGATTGCCTTGTAGCCCTTAGCTGCTGCTACTGCTGCAAGTCCGATTCCTGTGTTACCTGATGTGGGCTCTATAATTGTTGCGCCGGGCTTAAGCTTTCCACTCTTTTCTGCTTCTTCGATCATTGCAAGGGCGATTCTGTCCTTAACTGATCCTGCAGGATTTAAGTACTCAAGCTTTGCTAAGATTGTTGCATTTGTAACTCCTGCATTTTTACTATATCCATTTAATTTAAGAAGTGGTGTCTTACCAATAAGTTCAAGTGCGCTTTCTTTAATCTGTGCCATTTTCTTTCTCCTCCAATATCTTAAGTATTTGCCTTACGTGGCTTCGTTCTTTTTGTTGATATTATAGTAGCACAGTAAAAAGTTTAACAAAAACAAGTAAAACTGATTGCTGGTTATAAGTATTAGTTTTCGCGCGATAATCTGAGGTTATCACTTAACAGGGATAACTGCGCCATTATACTTATCCTCAATGAACTTCTGGGTATCCTCATCAAGAAGCGCTGCCACCAGTGCCTTGATTGCCGGGTTGTCCTTATTCTCAGTTCTTACAGCGATGATGTTAGCATATGGGCTGTCTGCACCTTCACTGAAAAGCCTTGCTGAATCAATGCCTGCTTCCAGAGCCTTGTTTGTGTTTGTGATAAAGAAGTCATAGTCATCCTTGGTAGGGATGATCTGAGCTGAATCAAGCTCTACAATTTCAAGCTGAACTGTGTACTCTTCAATATCTGAAACGGAAGCGCTAAGTGAATCCTGAACGCCGTCAGCAAGCTTGATGAATCCGTTCTGCTCTAAGATTCTAAGAGCACGATACTCATTTGTAGCATCGTTAGGAATAGCTACAACGTCGCCTTCCTCGATCTCATCCTTGGATGTGTACTTATCGGAATAAGCTGTGATAGGCTCAACATGGATATCGCCTGCATCCACAAGATCATATCCGTTTGCTTCAATCTCTGACTGAAGATAGGGATCATGCTGGAAATAGTTAAAATCTATCTCCCCTGCGTTTAGCTTCTCATTGGTTGTTGAATCTGCTGCCGTAGCAACAAGATCAATCTCGATTCCCTGCTCAGCAAGCTTGGGCTTAACATACTCGATGATTTCTGAGTGAGGTACCAGATCTACGATACCCTTAAGTACCACGGTTTCTCCCTCGGGAGCATCTGTTGTTGCTACAGCCTCATCTGATACTTCCTCAGTTGCATCAGCCTGATCTTCAGCTACAGTTGCTGCAGCCTCTGCCTTATCACCTGCGCTTTTTCCGCAGCCTGCAAGAACTGATAAAGCTGTTACTGTTGTGAGAATGATAGATAGTGTCCTTTTTTTCATGTGTTTTTCCTCCTTAAATGTGCTTAGCGTTTAGTATCTATTCTTATCGCTTAAAAAAGCGGAAGAACCTAAAGTAGATTTCTGGTTTTAAGTATTCTGTTTGATACGAGATTTCCAATCCCCTGTGTCAGCTGAACAAGGATTACAAGAATGTATACGCAGGTGAAGAGCCTGTCATGCTGGAATCTCTGGTATCCGAATCTTACGGCTATGTCGCCGATTCCCCCTGCCCCGAACATTCCGGCCAGGGCTGTCATGGAAATGACGGAAATGACCGCCACCGTGAAGCCTCTTATGAGACCGGGCAATGTTTCGGGGATGATCACCTTGGTGATTATCTGAAAATTCGTGCTTCCTATGGATTTGGCTGCCTCAATTTTTCCCTTTCCTATTTCCAAAAGCGAGCTCTCAACAATTCGTGCATACATAGGAATACAGCTGGCTGATATGGCGATGATACATGCGTTGGTGCCGTAGGATTTTCCAAAGATTAGTCTTGCTACAGGTATCATCAGTATTATCATTACCATCTGTGGTAGTGAACGAAGGACGTTAATGATCCATCCTGCGGTCACATAAGGCGCCGTCAGCGGAAGCAGTCCATCAGGGCTTGTAATAGTAAGAAAAATCCCAAGTAGTATTCCAAAGATCAAAACTATAAGCGACGATATGACCGTCATGTAAATTGTCTCTCCGACAGGTGTTACAAGCTCCTTCCAAATATCAGGATTGAAGGAAGCTTTGATAACATCCCATAAAGATGAATCAAGTAAACTCATATTCCGGCTCCCTCCGACAGGCTGATATTCTGGAACTCATTAAATACCTTGGCGAACAGTTCACCTGTCCTGCTCTTGGGATTATTGAAAATTCCTGCAACGGTTCCCTTCTCGATGATCTTTCCTTCCTCTAAAACGGCCATTCTGTTACAGCTGTATCTGATGGCGTCAAGCTCGTGGGTTATCATCAGGATCGTTATGCCTGCCTTTTTATTTATTTCCTTTAAAAGATCAAGGATCTGGATTGTAGTCTGTGGATCCAGGGCCGATGTGGCTTCATCTGAAAGAAGGAGCTCAGGCTTATTAACAAGTGCCCTTGCTATTCCAACTCTCTGCTTTTGTCCGCCGGATAAGCCTCCGGGATATGCATCCAGCTTGTCGGATAGTCCCACAAGCTCTGCGGTTTCAAGAACTCTTTCCTTAATTTTGTTTTTCGGAAAACCACTGACCTCCAAGGGATAGGCGATATTCCTATACACGGTTCTTGAATCGAAAAGATTGAAATTCTGGAAAACCATTCCGATTTTTCTTCTCTCCTCAAGGAGCTGTTTTTTATCAAGTGAAAGAATGTCCACTCCTCCAACCTTTATGGAACCGCCATTTGGTGTTTCAAGCCTGTTGATGCATCTTGCAAGGGTAGATTTGCCTGCGCCGCTAAAACCGATGATGCCATAAATCTCTCCCTGCTCGACCTCCAAATCTATGCCCTTTAGAACCTCTAAATCTTCTCCCCGAACGATATATGTTTTTTGTAAATTTTCTATTTCGACATAACTCATATCTGTTTTACATGACCGGATTTTCCGGGCATTTCCCCTTTAAGTCATAATTGGCTATTAGTCAAAGCCATGTCTCTTTTTCAATTAGTATATAAATCATTTAACCGTGACTGAAGGTCTCAGCCACCTCCTCTGTTCTACCTTTATAAAGCTCTGTGTGAAGGTCTTTTCCTGAACCGGGAATTCCAAGAGCATCTGCTCTGCAGTGCTGGCAGTGTCTGAAAACTTCAATGTATCTTCCTGCTCTCTGTCTTACCTCTTCAAGCTCGTGGCAGGTAGGTGCCGGTATATCAGCCATTCCGTTCTGCGGAATAAGAGGAATAATATTAAGAATTGAAGCACCAAGTTCAGATACCTTTTTGGCAACCTCTTCTATATGTGAGCTGTTGATACCGGGAACCATGACGCTGTTGATCTTAACAACTATTCCAAGCTCTACAGCTCTCTTTATTCCTTCAAGCTGATTCTTTATAAGAAGCTCTGCTCCCTCGATACCCTCATGCTTTACGCCGTTTTCATCGATAACAAACTCGTTGATCTGAGCCTCAATCTCAGGATCGATGGCATTGACGGTAACTGTAATGGTCTCGATTCCGATCTCTGCAATTCTGTCCACCTTTTTGTGAAGGCAGAAGCCATTGGTTGAAAGGCAGCTTATAAGCTCCGGATATTCCTTCTTAACTAAAGCAAAGGTTTCAAGGGCTGAATCAGTTGCCAGCGTATCACCGGGGCCTGCGATTCCAACAACAGAAAGCTCAGGGCATAATTCCTTTGCTCTCTTAATTGTTTCCACTGCCTCCTGGGGCTTTAATACCAGTGAGCTGACGCCGGGTCGTATAAGTGACTTATCAAAACGGCGAGTGCAGAATTTGCACTGAATGTTGCAGGAAGGACTGACGGGAAGATGGATTCTTCCTGCTGTCATGTTTGCCCCTCCGCTCATGCAGGGATGCTTTTTCTGAAGATGCTGGAAATTCTGATTTTTCCTTGGCTTTACTACCTCTGTGTATCTTGAATCAATGAGCTTAACCCTTCCGTGAAGGATATTATCAAGAATCATAACTACAGGTCTGTCCACATCTATTGCCTGAACCTGCTTTCTCTCAAGCACTGTTCTTGCACCGTTTCCGCTGCATTCAGCAAATACTGCATGGCAATCCTCAATTGTCTCTGTCACGGCATCCATTCGCTCGTCATGATGCTTGTGATCAAGACAGGCTCTCTCTACCTGTCTGATCTCAACTCTTTTGTAGTCGTCTGCTTCAGTATTAATTTCATATATGTCAAATCTCTCCGCAGCGCCGAAATGTCTGTCTACACTTACTCCGTCGCTGGTGGCGAATGCCGTTCTGATAATCATTTAAATCACCAACCTTCTGTACCTTTTTATATCGCGTAGCTATCCTTAAGATTCTCCATAAGACCAAACTCGATAAGGATTTCTTCAAGTCTTTCCTGAGTCATGGGCTTTGGAATTACGAACTGCTCGTTTGCTTCGATTGCTTCTGCAAGATGTCTGTACTCCCTTGCCTGAGGATGAGTAGGATTGTGGTCGATAACAGTCTTTCTGTTGATCTCCGCACGCTGAACCTCGTTATCTCTGGGTACAAAATAGATGAGCTGGCTTCCAAGTTCCCTAGCAAATGCATTAAGAAGATCATGCTCTCTGTCTACATTTCTGCTATTGCAAATGATTCCGCCAAGTCTTACGCCGCCCTTAAGAGCATACTTCTGAATACCCTTGCAGATATTGTTAGCCGCATAAAGAGCCATCATCTCACCTGAAGCTACGATATAGATTTCCTTTGCTTTTCCTTCTCTTATGGGCATTGCGAAGCCGCCGCATACAACGTCTCCAAGAACGTCATAGAAAACATAATCAAGATCCTCTGTGTATGCACCAAGATCCTCAAGCATTCCGATTGATGTGATGATTCCTCGGCCTGCACAGCCTACGCCGGGCTCAGGGCCGCCTGACTCAACGCATCTTATTCCGCCAAAGCCTGTTTTCATGATGAGGTCAAGATCATCCACCTCACCCTCCTCGCGAAGGGTATCAAGAACTGTCTTCTGCGCAAGACCGTTAAGAAGAAGTCTTGTTGAATCAGCCTTGGGATCACAGCCTACAACCATGACATTTTTACCAAGCTCTGCAAGGCCTGCTGTAAGGTTCTGGGTTGTTGTTGATTTTCCTATTCCACCTTTTCCGTAGATAGCTATTTGTCTCATTTCATACTCTCCTCTTTGACCCTCATCCGGCACTTCGTGCCACCTTCTCCCTGGAAGGGAGAAGGCTTTGAGTTGGGCATCTTCGTTTATTATTTAATTAGCCTTGTTCTTGTGATTTGTTTCTTTTGTTATTCATCATCTGTATGTTGCAAGAACTCTGTCGTAGATATCCTCTATTGCGCGAAGGCCTCCTGCATAGCCTGTATATCCGCAGTTCATGATCAGTCTGTGCTGCACAGGAACTGAGATGATAAGAAGGTCAGCCTTAATTTTGTCTGCCAGATTCTTATCCCATGAGCTTCCAAGAATAAGAATTCTCTTATCCTCGTAGTTCTTTGCATCCTCTTCAAGTCGTTGCTGGTTCTTGCCGGCATCAGGATCAAAGACTACTTCGATATCTCTCTTCCTTTGAAGCTCTGATAAATTCTCAAACTGCTCTCTTACATAGTCCTGATATTTTTCCGGGATATCATCAACTATGTACTGAGGTCCCGGGATGATTCCCAGTTCGTTAAGCAGAAATTTTGAAAAACCTAGTGAGTAAGAGCTGTCTGCAATTGAATAAACTCTTCTGGGAATTCCATATCTGAACTCCAGCATGAAATCTGCCATCTTTTCAATGTGGGAATAATACTTTGCTTCCTCTGACTTTATGTAGCTTTCAACCTTCTCGTTATCAAGCTCTGCAAAAGCTGCAACACTTCGAAGGAACCTTGAAGTCTCGATTGCTCCGATAGGCAGGTAAGGGAACTGGATGTAAGGCTGTTTGTATTTAACCTTAAGGTGCTTTGCGATTTTGATTCCCACCCAGGGTCCTACTACGATGTTGAACTCTGCGTTTGGAATTGTCTTCCATTCCTCCACGCCGCCGGACTCGTTACCAAACAGGATATTTACCTTAAGTCCGATGTCCTCAAGTACTTTTTTTATTCCCTCAAGATTGCCGCTCCAATAGGGATCCTGATATGGAATTGATGCGAATACATTTACAAGGTGCGGAATTTTTTCATCGCTCTCCTTGAATTTATCGACGTACTGATCAATGATGGCGTTTACAAGTCTTTCATGGCTTGCATAGTTGTTACTCTTAAAGCCGCCTTCCTCAACATATACGATTGGCTTGTCATCAAGCTGGAATTCTCCGGTTACTGCTGCTACATCATCACCGGTGATCGCAGCTGTACAACCTGTGACAACTACATATAAATCACCATCGATTACCTTGAAGGAATTTTCTATAACGCTGCGGAGTTTCTTTTCTCCGCCAAATACAACATCCGCTTCCTCTGCGTTGGTGCAGGGTGCTGTGGATCCGCCTGCATAGCCTTCGCCCTGACCTATAAGTCTTGTGATCTGGCCGCCGCAGCCGGGACCTGAATGAAGTATCGGTACTCCTTTTTTTATAGCCACCACGCTCTGTATTGATCCCAGACCGCAGGTAAATCTTGGCTGTTCTATCGTTCCTGACATTTTTTCATCTCCTCCCGAAAATAGATTTTTAAGCCGGTATTAAACTACCTTCGCAGCCGGTCTGCATCCGCCGCTGCCTCCGCCCTGGAAGTAACCGGGTTCCTGAGTCAGCCACCACTCTGTATATGGATTGGATGCATGCTTGGAAAAATTCTTTATAAACTCTATGGAATCCAGAGTTTCATCAATTCTTCTTGCGTAGTTCAGAGCTCCCTTGTAGCCTATACCGAACTGTTCATCTCCTATAAGAAGAGTGGGAATTCCAAGCTTTGCTCCCCAAAGTGTCATTCCGCCATGTCTTGCCATGATGAAATCAGGCTTACTTCTGATAAGAGCATTTACCAGCTCGCAGCTCTGCTTGTTGCAGACTCTGTAATCTTTTACATCACCGTAGGTTTTTACTGCATGAGCCAGAACATCCATATTTCTGTCGCCGCTGTCATATACGGGATCATGATGGAAAACGCTGGCTCCCACTACATCAAATCCAAGCTCTCTAAGGAGATGGATAAGAGCCTGACCGTGGGCCGCTCCTGCTGTAACGTAGGCTCTTTTACCTTTGAAGCGTTCCTTAAGCTTGTCTATTTCCGGTACGTATTTTTCATGCCCTTCTTTGATCAGCTCTTCCGCTACATCTTCTTTGCCGAGTACTTTTCCTAACGCTCTGAGCCAACCGTCTGTGCCATCTATTCCGTATGCCGGAGGTGCTGTAATCTCAGGAACTCCGTATAACTGTGAGAGGCCAGCGCCCATATATGTCGAAAGGGAGGGACAAATATGAATTGTGGCTGCTGCCTCACTACAGTGTTCAAGCTCTTCTATAGAAGCAAAAGGCATAATGTACTGTGCTTCATATCCGAACCTTTCAAAGATTTCATCAAATACGTGACTTCCCCAGAAGTTAACCACGTTAATCTTCTTTGTCTTTTTGGTGGGAGGCTTTACAATTCCTCTAAGAACTGTGTGATAAGCCGCATCAAAGCCTGTTGTCCATACCTTTGATCTGAAGCCCTCACAGGAACAGGTAACTACCGGAATGCCCAGCTCCTTTGATGCCTTATCCGCAACGGACTCGATATCCTCACCAATTATTCCTGATGCACAGGAGGTTGTAATGAAAATCGCCCTGGGATGAATTCTTTCATAAGCGGTGTGGATCGTTTCCTCAAGCTTTTTGGTTGCTCCGAAAACTGTATCCTTTTCCTGAATATTGGTAGAAAAATATCTACCTATATCTTCAGGTAAGTCTCTCTTTTCCTGTTCTACTCTGTAGGTAAAATTGAAATCTGAGAATTCCCCTGCGCACCCGATAGGTGCATGATTTATTACTACTACATCTTTTATCATTGCCAGCTGACAGAACGCCTGCTGTGCGTTACATCCAAGACACTGTGAAAACTTTCTTTTAGCATCCTTAAGACTGCCGTCTTCTGATCTTTGTACGATTTCTGAAGCAGGTCCCGTAAATGCATTTATAGTTCCAAGTCTTTTTTCACGTATCTGAACACTTGGCTCCAAAATGTTTATTGTAGACATTTTTCCTCTCCTCCTACCTATCTGGTCACTTCAAAAGCGCCTCTCCTGTGCTGCTTATTTGTGCCGTTTGATATTGAAAGTGATTATATCGACCATTTACCTACCTGTATAATATGTGATTGTTATAGAGAGCTATAGGTATTCTCTATAATCTGCAACCTGTTAAAGGTTTTAGCTTGAAATAAGCAGAGATTATAAACAGCGATAACTTTTCCCTTTTGCAGATTCATTGACAGATACGCTGCTTAGAAGGTATAAACTTATTAACTACTAATCCGATAGGTTAATTATGTGAAACGCTTTTCGCAAAATATTTGTTAATGGAGGAGAAAATTATGAGCTACAAAATCGAGTCACTTTTAATTCACGGCGGTATTGATGGGGATGAAACAACAGGAGCAGTTAATGTACCTGTTTATCAGACTTCTACATATAAGCAGGACGGCATTGGAGAAAACAGAGGCTGGGAATACTCAAGAACAGGTAATCCCACAAGAGCAGCCCTTGAAAAGCTTGTAGCAGATCTTGAGCATGGTCAGTACGGTCTTGCTTTTGCTTCAGGACTTGCCGCTATAAATACAGTTCTTTCACTGTTTAAATCCGGTGATAAGCTTATTGTTTCAGACAATATCTATGGCGGAACCTTCCGAATACTTGATAATGTATTCAAAAACTTTGGAATCACCTATGAAATCGTAAATACTTCTGATCTTAGTGAGATTGAAAATGCTATATCTCCCGAGGTAAAGGCTATCTACGTTGAGAGCCCTGCAAATCCTCTTCTTACTATTACAGATATCAAAGCAGTTTCTGAGATCGCTAAAAAGAATGACAAGCTTCTTATAGTGGATAACACTTTCCTTACACCCTATCTTCAAAGGCCCATCGACCTTGGTGCTGACATCGTAATCCACAGCGGAACCAAGTACCTTGGCGGCCACAGCGATACAATTTCAGGCTTTGTAGTAGTAAATGACAAGGCACTTTCCGAAAGGCTCTACTATCTGCAAAATGCCATCGGCGGCGTTCTTGCTCCCTGGGACAGCTTCCTTATGATAAGAGGAATCAAAACCCTTGGGGTACGCATGGACAGACACGTTGCAAATGCACAAAAGATCGCTGAGTGGCTTTCAGAAAGCGGCTATGTAGAAAAAGTCTACTATCCGGGTCTTAAGTCAGATCCCGGTTATGAGATTCAGAAAAAACAGGCAGATGGCCCGGGAGCAATGATCTCCTTTGTACTTAATAAAGGCTATGACTACAGAAAATTCGTAAAGGCCCTTAAGCTTGTAACTCTTGCTGAATCCCTTGGGGGCGTGGAGTCTCTGGTATGCCATCCCGCTTCCATGACTCACGCAGCAATACCCTATGAGATCAGACAGCAGGTAGGTATCGTTGATGAGCTTATCAGATTGTCAGTAGGAATTGAAAACGTAGACGATATCATTGCTGATCTTAAACAGGCAATTGAAGCATCAAAGTAATCGAAGCAGCGGCTTATAAAGTCAGTCAGACAAATATCAGGAGGAGAAGACAATGGATGTATACATGAATGTTCATGAGCTTATAGGTAACACACCGATCATGAAACTCACTCATTTAGGAGTAAAGGAAGGCGTTAATATTTTTGCAAAGTTAGAGCTCTACAACCCTGCAGGCAGCGTAAAGGACAGAGTTGGACAGTATATGATAAGGGACGCTGAAAAGCGCGGAATACTAAAACCTGGCGGAACAATTGTAGATGCCACAGCAGGTAATACGGGAATTGGTATCGCCATCGCAGCACTAAATAAGGGCTACCGTATTATATTTGCAGTACCTGAAAAATTCTCAGCAGAAAAGTTAAAGGTAATGGAGGCTCTTGGCGCAGAGATTGTACACACACCAAGAGAAGAAGGAATGCTTGGCGCAGATAAAAAGGCAGACGAGATTATAAAAAGTATTCCCGGTGCGATCTCACTTAAGCAGTTCCAAAACCCTGCCAATCCTCTTGCTCATTACGAAACAACAGGTCCCGAGATCTATCGTCAAATGGATGGTCAGATTGATTACTTTGTAGCAGGTGCAGGAAGCGGCGGAACCTTCTCAGGAATTACTAAATATCTTAAGGAACAAAATCCCGATATAAAGGGTGTTCTTGCAGATCCTGTGGGTTCCATCATTGGTGGCGGCGAGCATGCTGACTATGATATCGAAGGTATAGGAAATGATTTTATTGCTGATACCATGGACATCACTCTTGTAGATAAGGTTATAAAAATCACTGATAAAGAGGCCTTTGAGACCTCCAGAAGGCTGGCAAAGCAGGAAGGTATCCTTGCAGGTTCATCCTCAGGTGCTGCTCTCACAGCAGCGCTTAAACTTGCGGAAGAAATAGATGAAGGTAACATTGTTACTGTATTCCCTGACAGAGGCGACAGATATTTCAGTAAGGGATTATTTTGATTTTCCAGGTCGTTTACAGCTTAGAACAATTACTCAAAACATTTTGAAAACGAAAGGCTTACAACATTGACACTCAACCAGTTATATTATGCCATTGCAATTTCAAGGGAAAATTCATTAAACGACGCAGCAAAAAAGCTGTTCATATCACAGCCCAGTCTGACAGGAGCCATGCACTCCTTAGAAAGCGAGCTTGGATTTGATATTTTTATTAGATCAAAGACCGGTGTAACTCTCACTGCAAAAGGTGAAGAGTTCATCGGCTATGCAAAATCCGTTGTTGAACAGTACGATATTCTTAATGCCAAGTTCATCTCGAAAAAGGGTGTGAAGCAATCCTTCAGCGTCTCTACTCAGCATTACACCTTCGCGACGAATGCTTTCATTGAGCTTGTAAAAGAATATGGCTGTGATGAATATGAATTTGAAATAAAGGAAACAAAAACCTATGACGTAATAAAGAACGTAAAAAATCAGAACAGTGAACTTGGTATTTTATACCTGAATGATTTTAATGAAAAGGTTCTAAGTAAAGTATTTTCCGAAGAAAATGTGGCCTTCACTCCGCTTTTTGACTGCCACATTTATGCATATCTGAGCAAAGAAAATCCCCTGGCAAAAGAAAAGCTAAAGTCAGGTGAAATGATTGAGCTGGAAGAGCTCGATAAGTACCCTTGCCTTTCTTTCAACCAGGGGGAACATAATTCTGCATATTATTCTGAGGAAGTCCTCAGTACAAGGCACTATCACAGATCGATCAGAGCAAATGACAGGGCAACCATGCTTAACCTGATAAAGGGGCTTAACGGTTACACCCTCTGCTCCGGTATCATCTGTGAAGACCTTAACGGTGATGACTACTGCGCCATCAAACTGAACGTAGATGAAAAGATGACCATCGGCTACATATCCAGAAAAAATGCCATCATAAGTGATATTGGAAAAATGTACATTGAAGAAATATCAAAATACAAAAACAATATCTTAGAGTAAGCAGTCTTCTCCAAATCTGACTTTTGCGTAGGCCTTTATGGCTTCCACGCACTTGGCAAAACCAAGCTTACCACTGTCAAGACACAGATCGTAGTTCAGGGCATCAGTCCAGACTTTTCCCGTATGATACTCGTAATAGTCTGCTCTTGCCTTGTCGATCTGGGCAATGTATTTCTCTAAATCTTTTCCTGTAAGACTCTGAACCTTGCCGGCTTCTCTCATAAGGAAGTCATGATCTGCATGGACAAAAACCCTCAGCGCATTGTTATAATCCTTTAAAACAAAATCTGCGCATCTGCCCACTATAACACAGGGCTCACCCTTTTCAGCAAGATATTTGATGGCCTTTGCCTGATTACTGAAAATATTCTCATCTGATGTTAGATCAGAGTCACCGGGCTTTTTCAGACTACCGTCATATATTGTGGAAACAAGCTTACTCTTCCAGCTTCTTTTAACCTTCTCATCAGCATCCACAAAATAGCTCTCGTTAATTCCACTAAGCTCCGAGGCAACCTTGGAAAGCTCCTTGTCATAATAATGGATACCAAGCTCATCAGCCAGCATCTTACCGACGGTTCTTCCGCCGCTTCCGTACTGTCTCGCTATAGTAATGACTATATTTCTCATTTGGAAATATCCTCCTATACCCTCATCCGTCAGCTTCGCTGACACCTTCCCCCTTTTTAGGGCGAAGGCTTTTAGTATTTTAATTATGAATTCTTATTCACCAAGGTATGCTTTCTTAATGGATTCATCATTCAAAAGGTCGCTTGCCTTACCTTCTTTGACAATGCTTCCTGTCTCAAGAACGTAAGCCCTGTCAGCAATGGTAAGTGCCTTTTTGGCGTTCTGCTCAACCAGCAGGACCGTAACTCCATCCTTGTTCACATCCTCGATGATACTGAAAATCTCATTAACAAAAATAGGTGAAAGTCCCATTGAGGGCTCATCCATTAATATTATATCAGGATGTGACATAAGTGCTCTACCCATTGCAAGCATTTGCTGCTCACCGCCTGAAAGAGTTCCTGAAAGCTGATCCTTTCTCTCTTCCAGTCTTGGGAATCTCTTGTATACCATCTCAAGTGTCTTCTGGAACTCATCCGCATTATCTCTGGTATATGCACCCATCTTAAGATTCTGAAGAACAGTCATATCCGCGAAAACTCGTCTTCCCTCCGGAACCTGCGCCATACCAAGGGATACGATCTTATGTCCCGGTGTGGTAACAAGATTATTATCTTTATAAAAAATCTCACCCTCTGAGGGCTTTAAAAGTCCTGAAAGTGTGTGTAGTGTTGTGGTCTTGCCGGCTCCGTTTGCACCGATAAGTGCAACGATTTCACCCTTATCCACATGAAAAGATATTCCTTTAAGCGCCTTGATAACGCCATAATTTACGCTTAGATTTTTAACATCAAGTAATGCCATATTTGCTCCTCAATATTTTTATTTATAAGGAAGTTCTGATCAGCGGTACACGTTCATACCGGGCTCGAAAATACTTCGCCAGGCTTAGTCTTCTCCTAAATAAGCCTTAATAACTTCCGGGTCGTCAAGAACCTCTTTTGTCTCGCCCTGTTTAAGGACACGACCAAAGTTAAGAACTGTCAGTTTCTCACAGATACCTGATACAAGCTTCATATCGTGCTCGATAAGAAGGATCGTCATATCGAACTCCTTGCGGACAAGTGCGATGGTATCCATAAGCTCTGCTGTCTCGTTGGGGTTCATACCCGCTGCAGGCTCATCGAGAAGAAGGAGCTTTGGTGATGTTGCCATTGCTCTTGCTATCTCAAGCTTTCTCTGTTTACCATAGGGGAGATTACTTGCAAGTACATCTCTCTCAGAGTCAAGGTCAAATACCTTGAGAAGCTTCATGGCTTCCTCATCCATAGCTTTTTCCATGGCCTTATATCTACCAACGTGAAGCACGCCTTCTATTCCGCTGTACTTAAAGCGCTCTGTCAGTCCCACCTTTACATTGTCGATAACAGACATCTGATGGAAAAGACGGATATTCTGGAAGGTTCTGGCAATGCCTGCATGATTGATCTCTATTGTATTTTTCCTGGTGATGTCTTCACCATCAAGGCGGATGATACCTTCGTTGGGCTTATAAACGCCTGTTAAAAGGTTGAACACCGTGGTCTTGCCGGCACCGTTTGGTCCGATAAGTCCGTACAGCTCTCCCTTTTCAATTTCCAGACTAAAGTCATCTACGGCACGAAGTCCGCCAAATGCAATACTTAAATTATTAACCTGAAGTAATGTCATATTACGCATTCCTCTTAATAAATTTGTGTTTTACCCTGTTTCTCCAATCAACTGCAGCAGGTGCCCAGTTAAAGAGCATCATTACTATAAGAACAATTGAGTAGATAAGCATTCTGTATGTATTAAGGCCTCTGAGCATCTCAGGAAGCAGATATAAAATTGCTGCTGCGATTACAGAGCCTCTGATATTTCCGATTCCGCCAAGTACCACATACACCAAAATCATGATGGATGCGTTGTAACCAAAGTACTGTGATGTAGCCGTAAGTGAAGTAATGTTATGTGAGAAAAGAACTCCGGCTGCACCTGCTATTGCTGCTGAAATTGTGAAGGCCATCATCTTGTAACGGGTTACGTTGATGCCTGCTGACTCAGCTGCAATGCTGTTGTCGCGGACAGCCATGATTGCACGGCCATCTCTTGAATTCATCAGATTAAGTACCACGAAAAGCGCAAGTAAAAGCACAACTATAGCTATGGTAAAATTAGCATCTCTTGGAGTACCTGTGATGCCCATAGCTCCGTTAATTATTACCTGACCATCAGGTTCCATTCCAAGATCCATAACGTTATTAAGAGAAATGTGTGCTCCCTTTGAATCAACGCCAAAATAAATAGCATTGATAACGTTTTTAATGATCTCACCAAAAGCCAGGGTAACGATTGCAAGATAGTCTCCCTTAAGTCTAAGTACAGGGATACCGATCAAAAATCCAAACAGCGCTGCCACAGCGATTCCCACAACAAATGCCATGAAAAATCTAACGGGTGTGGGAAGTGCGTTCTGTGTAAGCTTTGAAAAAATGGAGCTTGCAAAAGCGCCTATACACATAAAGCCGCAATGACCGATACTGAGCTCTCCAAGAATACCTACGCAAAGGTTAAGAGCCACAGCGATGATCGCATAATAGGTCATGGGCACCAATAGTCCCTTTAAATGACTGGACAGATTACCAGTCTTCATAAGAATCTCCATGACCAGATACAAACCGATCACGATTCCGTATGTTATTAAATTACTCTTTATTCGCTTCTTTTCTGCCATTATTTCCTCCAATGAAGTTCTGCTCTCGCTACGCTCGCCAGAACAAAAGTAAACTCTGGGTTCGAAAGAACCTCACCAAGAGTTATACTTTTTCTTGAATTTTCTTACCTAATAAGCCTGTAGGTTTTACAAGTAATACAACGATCAAAATACCGAACACAATGGCATCTGAAAGCTGTGATGAGATGTAGGTTCTGCTGAGAATTTCTACTATTCCAAGAACAAGTCCGCCGATCATGGCTCCGGGTATTGATCCGATACCACCAAATACGGCTGCGACGAATGCCTTGATACCGGGCATAGCACCAAGATAAGGTGAAAGTGAAGGATATGCAGAACACAAAAGCGCACCTGCTATAGCTGCAAGAGCTGAACCGATTGCGAAGGTCAGGGAAATAGTCTTGTTTACATTGATTCCCATGAGCATTGCAGCGCCCTTATCCTCAGCAACTGCAAGCATTGCCTGCCCTTCCTTTGTTTTGTGAATAAAAAGCTGAAGAACGATAAGAATTACCACACTGGTAAGAATGGTAACTATGGTTACACCCTGGATTTTCAGATCGCCACCTGCAAAGGAAAGTCCCTGCCATGCAACCACTGATGAAAATGATTTGATATCTGCTCCGAAAATAAGAAGGGCCAGATTTTCAAGGAAATAACTGACACCGATAGCAGTAATAAGAACAGCCAGAGGAGATGCTGCGCCTCGAAGCGGCTTGTATGCTACTTTCTCTGTGGTGACACCAAGCAGTGTACACAAAATCACGGCTGCGATAATTCCAACAAAAGTATTACCGCTGAGCGTAGAACAGATTGTGAATATAACATAACAGCCCACCATGATGAAATCACCGTGTGCGAAATTCAGCATCTTGGCAATTCCGTATACCATAGTGTAGCCAAGGGCAATAATCGCATATATACTGCCCAGACTCAGGCCATTGATGAGGTAAACTAAAAAACTCATATACTCCTCCAACACTAAAGAAATTTCTTAAAAGAACGAGGAATGCCTTTGACAGCATTCCTCGCAACCTTGCGATATTATATTATACCATGATAATTGTCAAAATGACGATAGTCATGGAGCAATTCGTATATCATGGATTACTCAGCTGTTACGTAAGCACCGTCCTTGATAACAACAGCCTTAGGCTCTTTGTTAGGCTCACCGCTTGCATCCCATGTCATTGTGTCTGATGTAAGACCTGAAGCTGTGATTGTAACGATTGTGCTCTTTAAGCTCTCGCAAAGATCGCTAACGCTCATATCAGGTGTAGCACCTGTCTCTTCAAGACACTGCTTGATTACATATACTGCATCGTAAGCATCTGCACCGAACTGGTTGGGTGTCTCACCGAATTTATCCTGATAGTTCTTTACGTAGTTAACTGTAAGATCATCTGTTGCATCAGCTGCGAAAGGAGTAAGAAGCATAAGACCCTCTGCAAGTGATGTGTCGAAGTTCTCAACTGTAAGGATACCATCCATACCGTCTACACCGAAGAATGTAGGAGCATAACCCATTGTGTTAGCCTGTGTAAGGATAAGTGAAGCCTCTGTGTAGTAGATAGGAAGGAATAAAAGCTCAGCGCCTGCATCCTTAGCCTTCTGAAGCTGTACAGAGAAGTCTGTCTTGGAATCTGCTGTAAACGCCTCAGCTGAAACTACTTCAAAGCCCTGGTTGGGAGCTTCCTGTGCGAATGTCTGGTAGATACCTGATGAGTAAACATCAGAGCTGTCATAGATGATACCTACTTTAGAAGCCAGCTTGTGAGCACCGATGTACTGTGCTGATGCAAGTCCCTGGTTAGGATCTGAGAAGCATACACGGAAAACGTTGTCATAAGCTACGCAATCAGCAGCTGATGCTGAAGGTGTAAGCTGGAACATATTGTCCTCATGTGTATTCTCACTTACTGCAAGTGAGCATGCACTTGTTGTGGAACCGATAAGGAACTGCATACCCCAGTCCTTAAGTGTGTTGTAAGCATTAACTGATTTCTCTGCATTAAGCTCGTCATCCTCGCCTCTGCACTCAACCTGATATCCGTTAATACCGCCATTAGCATTGATCTCTGCAACTGCAAGCTCGATGGAATTTGCTACTGCGTTACCGTAAGCAGCTGCGCCACCTGTAAGAGGTCCGATAGAACCAAACTTAAATGTAGCTCCGCTTGCTGCGCCTTCAGTAGCCTCTGTTGCTGTGCTCTCACCTGCTGTAGTAGCAGTGTCCGCACCTGAGTTGCCACAGCCTGCAAGTGTTCCTGCAAGCATAGCTGCTGCAGCCATCATGCTGATAAAACTCTTCATCTTCTTCATAATGTAATCCTCCTCGTCTAAATCGTATTGAATTATACGACTTTTTCAACACTGTATACATAAAATACATGTATACAATAATTGTTATTTGATACTTTAAAGTAGTACAGTGAAAATGTCAAGAAATTATATGTCATTTAAAAAACTTCCCACACTGGAAGGAACGCCCGTGGCCCTTCCAGTGTGGGAAGTTTTGATTCATTTAATCATTGAAACGGCTTCCTGGACTGAGGAAACGCCGATGAGTTCTATTCCTTTGAAGGACTTTTTGTATTTATCTGCAACTGCCTTGGGGACTATGCAGGTCTTAAAGCCAAGGCGCTGCGCCTCTGATATGCGGACATCAGGCATATTTACGGAGCGCACCTCTCCTGATAAACCTACCTCTCCAAAGGCTATGACATCATCAGGAATCGGTCTGTTTCTGAAGCTTGATACTATTGCCATGCACATGGAAAGATCAAGGGCAGGCTCTATCAGCTTCATGCCGCCTGCAAGATTTATGTAGCAGTCATAGGATGATAGCTCAAGGCCTACGCGCTTTTCCATAACGGCCATGAGAAGATTTACCTTATTATAGTCCGTGCCGTTAGCCTGTCTTCTTGGAAAATTAAAATTGGTATGGCTTACAAGGGCCTGAATCTCTATAAGAATAGGTCTTGTGCCCTCTACGGAGCAGGTAACAACTGAGCCGCTGGCATTCTCAGGTTTTCCTTCAAGCATGAACTCGGAAGGATTCTCAACCTCAACAAGGCCCTCGCTTCGCATCTCAAAAACACCGATCTCATTAGTGGAACCGAATCTGTTTTTCACTGCTCTGAGTATTCTATAGGAAGCGTGTCTGTCACCCTCGAAATAAAGAACAGTATCAACCATGTGCTCCAGGACTCTGGGCCCTGCAACCGTTCCTTCTTTTGTTACATGACCTACTATGAAAATTGAAATGCCAAGCTGCTTTCCAATTCTCATAAGTACGCCTGTGGACTCTCTGACCTGTGATACGCTACCTGGAGCCGATGATACATTCTCATTGAACATAGTCTGAATGGAATCAATGATAACAACTTCAGGTGCATGCCTTCTTATGGTCTCTTCGATTGTGCCAAGATCTGTCTCGCACAGAAGCTCCATATTATCTGTAAACTCACCGATCCTATTGGCACGAAGCTTTATCTGCTGAAGTGATTCCTCACCTGATATGTACAGAACCTTCCTCTTATCCGCAGCAAGAAGTCTCGCTGTCTGAAGCAGAAGGGTTGACTTACCTATTCCGGGGTCACCGCCAACAAGAGTAAGAGATCCCTTAACCAGACCTCCTCCGAGAACTCTGTTTAACTCTCCTATATGAGTATCATATCTGTCTTCTTCATTCAGTGTGATTTCAGACAGCTTCATGGGTTTATTTACGTTATCACCTGCTCCGAGTCCGCGAGCCGAACTTGCCTTAGAAGTCTTCCCTGTTACGGAGGGCTTTATAACCTCCTCCACGAAGGTATTCCATTCTTTACAACCGGGGCACTGTCCCATCCACTTGGAGGATTCATACCCACAGCTCTGACAATAAAAAACTGATTTTACTTTAGTTGCCATATTCTTCCTTTAATCTACTTCAGTTAACCGTTATTTAAAATTTTAGCTAAAGCGCAGTCTAAGCGCAATGCGTTTCCAAAAAAAGAGACTGCATCAAAAATGCAGCCTCCAAAATATTTACTTGTGAATATCAACCTTAACAGGTGCCTGACCCAGTGCAACACTGAAGTTCAGTTTACCGCCAACCCCGGTCTTCATAGGTCCAATGTTTTTCCCATCTACAATTACGTGGTACTCTGCGTTTTCCTCAAGGCCCACGGTGATCTGGGCATCTCCCGGACCATCTACCTCAAAAGTGATTCCTTTCTCACTCTCCTTAAATCCTGTAACCGCGGTTCCGGGAACAGATTCGTAAAGGAACATGTCATTTTGCTCAAGCTTGGTAATGTCCTTATAAGTCTTGACCTTCAAAATATTACCATCAAATTTGAAGTCCTCAAGCTTTTTCTTCTCCGGAAGTTCGTAATTACCAAAGCTGATGGTTCCATCTGATTCTGCCCTAAGTAACTGTTCTACGACAGCCATTTTATACCTCCTGTTTATGTAAAAAAAGTGATGGTTAATCTTCTTCTATTATAAGGCATTAGTACCTATATTTTTATTAAATATTTATGAATCATTTCGACTTTTTGGACACTGATTTTCTTGCAGTAGTTTTCTTTGCAGCAGGCTTACGGGTAGTGGTTTTAGCAGCTGTGGTTTTGGCTGTCGCACTCTTTCCTGCCGGTGCCTTCTGGGTAAAAGTAACCTTGTTATCCTTAAGTCCTATAGTCACGTCATGGTCGCGCTTGATATTTCCTCTAAGAAGCTCTTCCGCCATAGCATCCTCGATAACGGACTGGATGGCTCTCTTAAGGGGTCTTGCACCCATCTTGGGATCTGAATACTTCTTTACAAGGAACTGCTTAACAGCAGGCTGCATGGTCAGATTGATTCCAAGTTGCTCCTTACATCTCTTGCTGAGGTTCTTGCTAAGAAGTGTGACGATCTCCATCATCTCCTTCTCATTAAGAGGATGGAATACCATGATCTCATCGATACGGTTAATGAATTCAGGCTTGAAAAGTTTCTTAACCTCTTCCATAACGCCGCTCTTCATGGTCTCATAGTCCTTCTTCTCATCGGAAGCGGAATCAAAACCAAGCTTCTTGGGCTCTACGATCCTCTGAGCACCTACGTTGGAGGTCATGATGAGAATCGTATTCTTGAAGCTGACCTTTCTGCCCTTGGCATCTGTTATATGACCATCGTCAAGTACCTGCAAAAGTACATTGAAAACATCGGGATGAGCTTTCTCTATCTCATCAAAAAGGATTACGGAATAAGGATGTCTTCTGACCTTCTCGCTGAGCTGACCACCCTCATCATATCCAACATATCCCGGAGGTGATCCGATCATCTTGGATACGGAATGACCTTCCATGTACTCTGACATATCTACTCTGATAAGTGCATTCTCATCGCCAAACATAGCCTCGGCAAGAGCCTTGGACAGCTCAGTCTTACCTACACCTGTAGGTCCAAGGAAAAGGAATGAACCGATTGGTCTGTTTGGATCCTGAAGCCCCACACGTCCTCTTCTGATAGCCTTGGATACAGCAACAACCGCATCCTCCTGACCAATTACTCTCTGATGAAGTATGTTCTCCAGCTTAAGCAGTCTGTCTGATTCCTTCTCTGCAATCTTCTTAACAGGAATCTTGGTCCACATTGCAACTACTTCTGCAATGTCATTCTCATTAACCACAAAGTCTGCGTTTTTCTCTCTCTTGGATTCCTTTGCTTTCTTGCGGTTATATTTCTTGATGAGCTCTTCCTGCTCTCTGTGAACTCTGCCTGCTCCGGCAAAGTCTTCCTGAGCAAGAAGCTCCTCAACCTTGGTATCCATTGCACGGATCTCAGCTTCCATCTCGCGAAGTCCGGAAGGCGAGCCTGTAAGTCTAAGGCGCACTGCTGAGCATGCTTCATCAATAAGGTCAATTGCCTTATCGGGAAGGTTTCTGTCGTTTATATATCTGCTGCTGAGGTCAACAGCTGCCTGAACTGCCTCAGGTGTAACCTTTACATGATGATGCTCTTCATACTTGTGAACGATACCGTTCATGATGGCAAGAGTCTCATCCCTGTCGGGTTCCTCGACGTTAACGGGCTGGAAACGTCTCTCAAGAGCCGCATCCTTCTCAACATATTTGCGGTACTCAGTGATGGTGGTGGCACCGATCATCTGAATCTCTCCTCTTGCAAGGGAGGGCTTTAAAATATTGGAAGCATCAATAGCACCTTCTGCGCCGCCCGCTCCGATAAGTGTATGCATCTCATCTACGAAAAGAATAATGTTGCCATCATCAATAACCTCTCTGATGACCTTCTTGATTCTCTCCTCGAACTCACCTCTGTACTTGGAACCTGCGATCATTCCTGACAGATCCAGTGTAAGAAGTCTCTTATTCTGTACTGTAAAAGGGACATCTCCCCTTACTATTCTCTGGGCAAGGCCCTCTACAACCGCAGTTTTACCTACGCCTGGTTCACCGATAAGACATGGATTATTCTTGGTTCTGCGGCTAAGAATCTGAATCACACGTTGAATCTCATTCTCTCTTCCGATAATGGGATCAAGCTTATCTGCTGCGGCAAGAGCCGTAAGATCTCTGCTGTACTGCTCAAGGGTTGATGCCTTCTTTTTGCCATTCTGTTTTCTTCCAAGGTCCTCTTTTACAAGAGCTGCGTCCTCGCCCATGGCAGCAAGAGTCTCAGCATAAACCTTCTGAATGGATACGTTAAGTGTGCCGATAAGACGCACCGCCACATTCTCGCCTTCCTTAATAAGAGCCAGAAGAATGTGCTCTGTTCCTGTCTTCTCAGCATGAAAACGATCTGCCTGTCTGTGAGCTTCCTCAAGGACACTCTCAGCCCTTGGTGAAAAGCCTTCTTTATCGAGAACGGTAAGATTGCCGCCCTCTACGATCAAATCCTTGATGATATCCATCATCTTGTCTTCGTTTATGCCATTATCAATAAGTATTCTTGAAGCCACGCAGTCCTCAGTGCGGATAAGTCCCAGTAAAAGGTGCTCTGTACCCACATAATTGAGCTTCAGGCTTCTGGCTGTTTTCCTGGCCTGTTTTAAAGCATATTCGGCCTTCTCTGTGTATTCCTTATTCAATCTGAATACCCTCCTGTCAAATATTAAATGTCACCGTAATCTGCATATATCTCGTCAATCAGTTCATGTATCTCCTGTCTTGAAACTCCCTTACACGTAGCTCTGGCAAGAACGACACTGAGCATATCATGTGCCTCCCTCAGGGCCTCAAGCTTGTTCAGAGAAGTTGCAATAATGGCACCTCTTCTCCTGTCAATCTTCACAAAGCCTTCCTGCTGCAAAATCGAGTAAGCCTTGTTAACCGTATGCATATTTATTCCAATGGTATCTGCAAGCTGACGTACGCTGGGAAGCTGATCTCCCTCACGGAACTGAGACGTGGCAATGCCCAAAATAATCTGATTGCAGAGCTGAACATAGATAGCTTCATCACTGTTAAAATCAATCTGTATTATCATGATGCCTCCTTCCGTTGCTGTGATATATCAAGTATAACAGACAAGGCTATAAAGTCAATTAAAATAAAATAGGATTTCGCTTGCGAAATCCTCGCGCGTATGATAAAAAACCGACCGGTTAGCGAAAACCGGTCGGCCTATCATATCATGATTTATTTGTCATCATCATCGAGGTCAAGGAACTCGAATTCAAAATCGTCATCCTCTAAAAGGAAGTTACGAGGCTTCCTGCCGTTCTGTGCGGGACGGCTCTTTACAGGCTCATCCTCTGCAGGTCTTGCTGCAGGCTGCACGGGCTTCCTGTCAGCGGGACGCTCTCTTCTCTCAGGCTTATCACCAAAGTTAAGTGAATCAGCTGTTCCCATGGGAGCGCTCTTTCTCTCGCGGGAAGGAGTAACAGGAGTAGAAGGTCTTCTGCTGTCTGCTACTGTTCTGCCCTTGCTCTCACGCTCGGGAGATACTCTTGATGCACGAGCCTTGTCTTCCTTCTTGGGAAGATCATCATACTGACTCTTTCTCTTATTGCCGGCACTCTCAACCTGCTCTTCATCATCGTAATACATATAATCACGAAGTCTGAAGATAAGGAGAAGGATTGCAAGAACCATCAGGGCAATGATTACAGCCATAACTACCAGTGCAACCTTCAGGCTGTTAGCCTGCTTCTTAAGAGCACCTGTCTGCTGTCCCTCTGTAGCATAATTCAGAAGGTCATTGAGCTTAACCTGTGTACCTTCTACGTTGTCATAGAGATACCAAGCATCTGTACCTGTGCCGTCATCCTTATATGCAAGTGAAAACTCACCGTTACCTACTGTATCAATTGAAATGCCGGAATTGTCAGGCTCTTCAGCGGGCTGCTCTGCTGCTTCGCCCTCTGCACCTTCAGTGCCCTCAGCGCCCTCAGCGCCTTCAACAACTTCACCGCCTTCGCCTTCTGCTACCTCGCCGCCTTCACCCTCTGCTGTTTCTTCAGCAGGAGCTGCTGCGCCGATCTGTAAAAGATCAGATCTTACAAAACCTGTTCTTCCGCTATCGCCAAAGCTTATCTGATACCATTTCTTATTATCTGTGCCGTTTGCTTCACCTGTGATCGTTACGGTGTCGCCGTTCTTCACAGTGCCTACTGTATCATATCCTGTACCTGCACCGCCTCTTACATTGGCGCTTGCAACTGTAACTGTAGCAGGCTGTGACTCTGTAGCTGTAACCTGCGTCTCGGGAAGAGATGCTGTGCTCTTGTTCTCTGAGCTGCTGACTGAACCGGACTTGGAAACAAGATCACTTCTAACGTATCCGTATTCATTACCATTTACATAAATTCTGTACCAAACATATCCTTGAGAATCAGTAGTCTCTTCTATAATATCTACCTTATCACCTGAATCAAGGCTTGAAACCTGCTCAGATGCTGTGCTTGCCTCCGCACGAACCTTAACATTTGATGATGTTACCGTTCCTGTAGCTGCAAGAGCACTGATCGGTGACGCTGCAAACAAAGTGCACACTGAAAAGATTATGGCCATGGACCTAGCCATATTCCCCATTTTTCTCTTAATCATACCTTCAACCTCCTGCACTAACTTCATTAATCTACAAGGATTATACCATATCTTGGAGTATAATGCCCTGATTCTTCTAAAATTAGTGGTTTTTTATCTTATGCCTCATCTATGGCCTTGCCAATATCATGACGCATATATTTATTCTCAAAGCTTACCCACTCTGTAGCTTCGTAAGCCTTTTTCCTGGCTTCTGCCAAAGTATCTCCCTTAGCTGTAATGCCAAGAACTCTTCCCCCGTTGGTAACGATCTTGTCGCCTTCAAACTTAGAGCCTGCATGGAAGCAGTAATATCCATCCTTGCCCTTGAAGTTCTCAAGACCTGTTATCTCTTTACCTTTTTCATACTTTACAGGATATCCTTCGGATGCAAGAACTACGCAAACCGCAGCCTTATCCTCAAATCTGAGATCAATCTCATCAAGCTTGCCATCGATTACAGCTTCGCAGACTTCAATCATATCGGTTTCAAGTCTTGGAAGAACAACCTGAGCTTCGGGATCGCCGAATCTCGCATTATACTCAAGAACCTTGGGACCATCATCTGTGAGCATAAGACCGAAGAAAATTACACCTTTAAACTCTCTGCCCTCTGCGCGCATGGCGTCAACAGTTTTCTGATAGATATGCTCCTTACAAAAAGCATCAACCTCATCTGTATAGAAGGGACTGGGTGAGAAGTTACCCATTCCGCCGGTATTAAGACCTGTATCGCCATCTCCTGCTCGCTTGTGGTCCTGAGCTGAGCTCATGAGCTTTATGGTCTTGCCGTCAACAAATGACAGCACTGAAACCTCACGGCCTGTCATGAATTCTTCGATGACCATCTTCTTGCCCGCATCACCGAACTTCTTATCCTGCATAATCTCGCGAACACCTGCTACAGCATCCTCTAAGGTCTCACAGATAAGAACGCCCTTTCCCAGGGCAAGTCCGTCAGCCTTAAGAACAATAGGGAATTTTGCTGTTTTAAGGTATTCAAGAGCTTCTTTAGGATCCTCAAAGGTCTCATAAGCAGCTGTGGGAATGTTATATTTTTTCATAAGGTCCTTGGAAAAAGCTTTGCTTCCTTCAAGGATTGCTGCGTTCTTACGAGGTCCGAATACTCTAAGTCCCTCTGCCTCAAAAGCATCTACGATACCGCCAACAAGGGGATCGTCCATTCCGATTATAGTAAGGTCAATCTGCTTTTCTTTAGCAAATGCAACCAGCTTATCAAATTCCATGGGAGTAATCGGAACACACTCTGCATACTCTGCAATTCCGGCATTACCGGGTGCGCAGTAAAGCTTATCAAGGTGCTTACTTCTGGAAACAGCTTCTGCTATGGCGTGTTCACGGCCGCCTCCGCCAACAATCAAAACTTTCATCTTCGCTCCTTACCCCTCATCCGCCCTTTAGGCACCTTCTCCCCTAAAAAAGGACGAAGGCATCCGGATGAGAATTATATCAACCAATCAGTATCATATCCTTCAATAATCACTTTATTGTCTTCAACCCTGACCTTATGGTTTGCTATAAGATCAATGGCTCTTGGAAGTATCTTCCATTCAGCCTGTTCCATAATGCGCTGCTGAAGCGTCTTAGCAGTATCATCCGGTCTGATGTAAACAGCCTTCTGAAGGATAATGGGACCTGTATCTGTGCCCTCATCCACGAAGTGAACCGTGGCACCGGAGACTCTGACACCTCTCTCAAGAACTTTCTCGTGAACCTTAAGGCCATAGAAGCCTGTTCCGCAAAATGAAGGTATGAGTGAAGGATGTATATTGATAATCCTGCCCTGGAAAGCTTTAACTATTTTCTCAGGTATTACCACAAGACAGCCGGCAAGTACAATAAGGTCAGGATTCTCTTTTACAAGAAGCTCATAGAAAGCTTCGTTAAATTCATCCCTGCTGTTAAATTCCTTAGGTACAAGTACCTTCGTCTTAATGCCATGCTTTGCTGCTCTTTCAAGGGCAAAAGCATTTCTGTTATTGCTAAACACCATGGATATCTCGGTGTTTGTAATCGTTCCATTATCAATGGCGTCTATAATCGCCTGGAGGTTAGTACCACCGCCGGAAACAAGTACAGCTATTCTCAGCATAATGTAACTCCCTTATCTCCTGCCTCTACGCTACCTACGATGAATCCCTTCTCGCCTGAAGCCTCGATTGCTGCAAGTGTAGCCTCTGCATCTGCCGGGTCAACAGCAAGTACCATACCAAGACCCATATTGTAGGTGTTGTACATCATGTCCTCATCGAGATCGCCCTTTTTCTGCATGAGCTTGAAAAGTGCAGGAACCTCGTAGCTGTCCTTCTTAACAACAGCTCTTACGCCATCGGGAAGCATTCTCGGAATGTTCTCGTAGAAACCGCCGCCTGTGATATGGCTGCAGCCCTTAACGGTAATGCCATCCTTTTTGATCTGCTTGAGCATCTTCACGTAGATTCTTGTGGGAGCAAGAAGTGCCTCACCAAGAGTAGTTCCGAGCTCATCATAATATGTCTCAAGGCTTTCCTTAGTCATATCGAAAACCTTACGAACAAGAGAAAAACCGTTGCTGTGAACTCCGCTGCTGGCAACACCGATAAGTGTATCGCCTGCCTTAATGGTGCTTCCGTCGATCATATCTGCCTTATCAACAACACCTACAGCAAAGCCTGCAAGGTCATATTCATCCTCGGGCATAAGACCGGGATGCTCAGCGGTCTCACCGCCTACAAGTGCGCATTCAGACTGCTTACAGCCCTCTGCCACACCCTTTACGATCTGAGCTATCTTCTCGGGATAGTTCTTACCGCATGCTATGTAATCAAGGAAAAACAGTGGCTCACCACCTGCACAGATAACGTCGTTTACACACATTGCAACAGCGTCAATTCCGATAGTGTCATGCTTATCCAGCAAAAATGCCAGCTTAATCTTGGTTCCTACGCCATCTGTTCCCGATAAAAGAACGGGATCCTTCATGTTCTTAATATTTGAAAGGGAAAAAGCTCCGGAAAATCCACCAAGACCTCCAAGTACTTCCGGTCTCATGGTCTCCTTTACAAATCCTTTGATCATATCCACTGATTTGTAACCAGCTTCGATATCCACCCCTGCATTTTTGTAGTTCAGCTCTGACATGTTTTCCTCCGATTTGGTTCTTCAATATTTAATTAATAGTTCTTATATCCAACTTCCTGAAGGTGGGCGTCCTTTTTAACGACCTGTTCCTTCAATCCGTTTGAATAATCCTTGAGTTTCGCAAGGAGCTCATCATCAGATGTAGCAAGAATCTTGGCAGCAAGAAGTCCTGCATTGGCTCCTCCGTTAATTGCAACAGTTGCAACCGGAATACCGGTAGGCATCTGTACAATACTGTATAAAGAATCCCTTCCACCCAAAGATGTGGTGTGCATAGGAATTCCGATAACTGGCATGGGAAAAATAGCTGCACACATACCGGGAAGATGCGCCGCCATACCGGCTCCCGCGATGATTACTTTAAAGCCCTTGGATTCTGCGCTTTTTGCATACTCAAAAAACTCATCAGGCTCTCTGTGTGCAGAAATGATGTTCATTTCATAAGAAATACCGAGCTCATCCAGAATCTGCGCTGCTTTTGACATAACAGGCATATCTGAATCAGAGCCCATGACTATCCCAACTTTTGCCATAGTTTCTCCTCCGAAATTATTGTTTTTTACCCTAACTTTTATACCACAATATACAGACGACTTTCAACCTTATTCGTCTTCATACATGAAGATAATTCCAAAGGCGCCCTGGCCATGGATTGCAGCACTGGCAGCCGACTCTTTCTGCACAATAACATCATCAAAAACCATCTCATCCCCAACCCATCTGATAATGTCATCCAGCTCATTTGCAGACAAACCCGTGTGGGTTATGAACAATCTTCTCTTATCAATGCTTCTGCCGGTATCAAACTGCATGCCGATATAGCGCCTCTTGGTCTTGCCTGAAGCACCCATAAACATTCTTAGCAGAGTTCCTCTTCCGTCTCTGAAAAGAATGCCCGGTTTAAGCATAAATATGCGGCTCATCCCCTTCATCCTTGGATTGATTCTTCCAAGCTTAACGAGGTAATCAATATTGTTTATAAGGAAACTCGTATGTATTCTCTTCTTTATCTTATCCAGCTGACGTACGCATTCTGCAGGACTTATTCCTGTCTGGACAAGGTTCTGAGCTTCAAGCACCAAAAGTCCCATGCCGCAGGAAAGTGACTCAGAATCCACGATGTGAACCCTGTCGAAGGAAGCTGCTGCCTCCATGGCAACATGATAAGCACCTCCGGCTTTTCCGGACATGCTGATATGAATTACATTATCTGCTTCATCAAGTCTTGAAGCAAAGAATTCCTCATATTCCTGAACAGATGGATTTTCTGCAAAAAGATCCTCATTTCCGTTTTCAGAAATATATTCAAGTACACCTTCAGTCTCTGTCTCGACACCATCTATGAAGGAGCCGTTTTTATTCCTGATAGAAAAAGGAATTATTGGCAGTCTCATCTTCTCAACAATCTCAGCAGGAAGGTCGCAGATACTCTCAGTTGTAATAAGGATAGGAAGCTTATCCTTATGCAGACTTCCCTTTTTGCTTACAGCTGCATCCGGGTCTGTAGGCCTTGTTCTTCTGATAAGGTCGGCAGGAAGAATTCTAAGGAGCGTATTCTCAAGCATCTCACCATTGATAGGCTTCAAAAGATAACCGTCAAAGCCTGCCATACGGAATTTGGCCTGATCATCACCGGAAGTAAAGGCAGTAATTACAACTACGGGAGTTTCTCTGTTCATACCACCCATCTGCTGCTTTATCTGTCTAAGGCACTCTGTACCGTCCATCTCAGGCATTACCTGATCCATGAAAATGCATTCGTACTGGATATTGGCACATTTTTCAAGACATTCCTGACCGCTTCCTGCTTCATCAATCTCCATCTTGGTATCGCGAAGGAGCCTTTTTGTGACTACGCGGTTCATCTGATTATCATCTACTATAAGGATTCTCGCACCCGGAGCTTCAAAGCTCTGCTTATACTCAGTTGCCAGCTTCTTATGTCTCAGATCTTCAAGAGTTACCTCGCCTATAGATTCACTCTTAACAACCTCCTGGGGAATGGTAACAACAAAGTTTGATCCCTTCGTATAGATACTGTTCACCTGAATCTCACCATTCATCTGATCAGTAAGCATCTTCACAATGGTAAGTCCAAGTCCCGTACCCATTACATCCTTGGCGCCGTTTTCATTTACTCTCTTAAACTCATCGAATACATGAGCAATGGCATCCTTTTTGATGCCGATACCTGTATCTTCAACGGAAAAGACAAGCATTATCTCGCCGGAGTTTGCAGTCTTGGTACGAAGCGATAAGGTGATACTTCCTTCATTGGTATATTTAATGGCGTTATTTATCAGATTGATAAGAATCTGCTCTATTCTGATATCATCACCGATAAGAACCTTCGGAGTGAGGGGATCTATGTCCACAAAGAATTGAAGCCGCTTTTCATGAGCCTCCTCGTAGGTCATGTTGATGGTCTCAGCCAGCATGTTTACAACATCATATTCATTAGGCACGATTTCCATTTTGCCTGATTCGAGCTTGGCTACATCAAGGACATCATTAACAAGATTGAGAAGCAGTCTTCCTGCACTTTTAATATTCAGTGCGTTCTCAGTAATCTCCTCAGAATCGGAGTCACGAATAATAAGCTCATTGAAGCCTACCATGGTATCAATGGGCGTTCTGATCTCGTGGCTCACAGTGGAGAAGAAATTACTCTTGGACTGTGAGAGCTTTTGAATTTCTTCCTTTTGTCTCTCAATAAGCTTATTCTCTGCAATGTAGACTCTGTTTTCAAAAAGGATCATTACTACAAGCAGAATACTTATAATAAGATTACTTATAAGAGAATCCATATGTGCCGCTAAAATCGTGTGACTTGCAACATATTCAGGATACATGTAAGCAAGATAATAGGATGCCGTCATAGCTACTGCGCCTATGGCCATAAGCACATATTTTCTTCTGCCGGCAACAGTCATTCCGATAAAGGCAAAACCAAAGATGAACCAAAGAGGTGATCCGCCATAGATTCCGCCGCCATAAATAAATGAAAGGGGCAGCAGAAAAACGATAAGAACCAGACCGATTATGGTGGCACCTGTCTGTACACGTCTTTTCTTAATAGAGAAAATTATTACACCTAAAAATCCAAAAAAGCATGCAATCAAAGCCAGAGTGTTCAGTATACTGTCACCCATGATCATTCCGATAAAAATCAGCAGGAATACCGATAACATTCCTATAAAGGTAAGTATGACAAACACTCTCTCCTGGAGGCTTTTGTTATGGTCTTCTACGTTGTTAAAAAGCCTTTGTATAATCATGATGCATTACCTCCATATACTCTGGATATGTCTGCATTGACTTCTTCTATTCTTTTCTCAATTGAATCATGGTTTGCGATAATATATGCATCCCACTTCTCAGCGGCAGCCCTCTCAATCTCCTGGGCTTCTCTTGATAATTCCTCAGCTCCGATTATTCTGGCTGACAGCTTAAGACCATTCAGGATGATTCTGTAATTAGTCCAGTCTTTCTTCTCATAACATGCCTGAAGCTCTGCCATAACCTCCTCAGAATCCCGCATGAACTCTTCAAGAACCTCACCAAAGAAGCCCTCGTTGCCTCTGCAGAGTCTGATACCTTCTGAAGCATCAAGGACTGTGAATCTCTCAGCGATACTTGTATCGATATCCGAGAAGGAATATTCATAGTCTTCACTTTGTTCAATTGCCTTGTACTGCCACATGGTAGAGGGCAGAATTTTCTTAAGAACACGCTCCAGTTCAGAACTTTCAATGGGCTTAGCGATGAATTCATCAAAGCCTTCCTTCATGAACATCTCTCTGACACCGCTTACTGCGTTTGCAGTGAAGGCTATTATCATAGTATGGTCATCAGTTCCGTAATGTTTTCTGATGAGCTTCATTGCTTCAACACCATCAACATCCGGCATCATGTGATCCATGAAAATAACATCAAATCTTGTTTTTTCACACTCATGAAGGGCTTCCATTCCGCCGCGTACAAGGGTTACATCCATGCCATAGCCTGCAAGTATACCCTTTGCAACAATAAGGTTCATCTCTTCATCATCGACTACAAGAGCCTTAACGCCCTCGAAGGTAAGCCTCTTGCCGCTGACCTCAGGATCAAACTCCCAAAGGGCCAGCTTTCTGTTTATGGCACTTACAAGAGAGTGACTAAATACAGGCTTTCTGACAAAGGTTGCATTGCTATCTCTTGGAATTCTAAAGTCAGGGGATACAGAAACAACTATATCTATATCTCTGCCAATAAACTCAATATATTTTTTCTGCTCTGAGTATTCTTCCTCCGCCGTGAAAATATGAGTGATATTGCCGGTATCAACTAAGGACTTAAGAGCATCAAGCTCTGTTACAAAGTTAAAGGGCATACCCAGATCGTTAAATGAGGATCTTAGCATTGCAATATAATATTCACGAATTGCAGGGCTTCTGTATTTGGAAGTTTTCAGATAGCATGCCGCTGTAATCTTGGCAGATCTGTCCACTACTACGCTTGGCTTATCATCAATAACCTTCTGAGGAATACTGATGCTGACTTTGGTTCCCTTTTTCTTTTCACTCTTTATATGGACAAAGCCGCCCATTTCCTTGACAAAACCGTAGACGATGGATAGTCCAAGACCGATACCTTCTACTCTTCTGCTTCTTCCGGAATCAGCCTGATAGGCAGCCGCGGTTACCCGTCGCAGTTCCTCCTCCGACATACCGATACCTGTATCAGTTACTTCGATACACAGATTTACACCATAATTCTTTTTCCTTGTGAAAACCTTGAGGAAGATACAGCCGTTTTCATCAGTGAACTTGGCTGCATTGGTTACGACGTGTCTTATGATTCTCTTAATTTTTAGTGCATCTCCTGCCATTCTCGCAGGAATATTGGCACACATATCTACCACCAGCTCAGGGGCAGTCTGTCCATAAGTCTCCCTGTACTCTGTGACTACGTCGTTGATTATGGAAGAAATATGATATTCATCATCAGAAATAGTGATACTGTCCGTATCTATCTCAGTATAGTCAAGAATATCTTCGATTCGTCCAAATAGTCTTCGACCTGCGTTCTGAATGGCATTAAGGTCTGCTTTTTTTCGGTCAACCTTCTCATCCTTTATCAGAATTGATGACAGACCAATAACAACGTTGATGGGGGTTCTCAACTCATGGGACACATTAGCCATGAAGTCCTCGGACTTCTGCTTCATTTCACCAAGCTGTCTCTCCAGATCATCCGACACACCGCGGGATGCACTTAAGATTTCACACACATAACCTGCAACTCTGTTGGATACCATCACAGCCAGCAAATTTAACAGTGTTATGGATGAAAAGAAATTACCACTGTCTTCCCTTTTCAGAATTATAAGGAGAAGATGATATGCAATTAGCATTAAATATGTCACGAATAGAATTCGAAGTGATGCCTTATCCTCTGTAAGAGAAAAAAGCAACATAGCCAGAACTATTATCAAAGCAGAATGGTACAATGCATCAGAATGCGTACCATAGAAGAAAGTCGCAAGTGAAATAAAACCTGCGTAGATATAAATACGAAACCTGAACTCAAAATGCCCAGTGGAATAAAGGCTCCAGGAGATGGCCACACCCAAAAACATAACGGGGATAGTCCACATCTCCCAGCCTCTTGTAACTGCAGCAATGGCAAGACCAATCGTATACATCAGGTAGCATAAAAGCAGTACCAGCTGTATCGATCTTTGGTTTTCCTCATCCTTTTGGCTTCTGTTCATATTTGCACCTCACATAAATGCAAGAAACAGTAACACGCCCATAAAAAGAAGTGAGATAGAATTAAGTATAATACCTAGATGCGGGAAGAATCTGAAAATATCTCGCTCCATTCTGGACATTATTCCCAGTACAAGCCCCACTATTGCATATATTATGCAGATCAGAACAGCCACCGCAGATTTCGCCTGAGCCTGACCTCCGTTTCTAAATGACAGAACCACCGCATAGATGATCGTCACAAGGGAGATCAGACCAAGCGCCGCCGAAAAGACGCCTTTTTCCGGATGTTTTTTATCCGTGAAAACATAGCGGTCTCTTCGCCTGACCGGCAGCTTTAATCTAATCTTTTTCCTTTTCCTTGACTCCTCCATAAACATCATCAGCCAAACTTAACGTCAGCTGCTCCGTACTCCTTATAATACTCATCGATAGCCTTCTTGATATCCTTGGTAAGGATAACCTCTCCGTCTATCGGCTTGTTGTAGAGACACTCAACCACTTCCTGCATGGTAACGATTGCATTTGCCTCAAATCCATAACGCTCACGGATCTCTGAAAGAGCGCTCATGTCAGAATCCTGTCCCTTCTCCTGACGGTTAAGAGACACCATAAGACCTACGATATCAACGTCAGCCTGCTCGCGGATAATCGGAACAGTCTCTTCGATGGACTTACCGGATGTAGTAACATCCTCGATGATAAGAACTCTGTCGCCATCACGCAGCTTGGTTCCAAGCAGGATTCCCTTATCGCCGTGGTCCTTTATTTCTTTTCTGTTAGAACAGTATCTGATCTCTCTTCCGTATAATTCGCTGATAGCCACACAGGTAACTACTGTCAGCGGTATTCCTTTATAAGCGGGTCCAAAAAGGACGTCAAACTCAAGACCATAGGTGTCATGAATTGCTCTTGCATAGTATTCACCCAGTTTTCTAAGCTGTGAGCCTGTTACATAGGCACCTGCATTCATGAAAAACGGGGATTTACGTCCGCTCTTAAGTGTAAATTCTCCAAACTTAAGAACATTGCTGTCCACCATAAAATTGATAAATTCTTCTTTGTAGCTTTCCATTTTTAACAAAACTCCTTTGAAAAATTTCTATTTATAAGCACACAAAATTATAACATAAATCAGCTGTATAAAGTATTCGTACATTATCAGCCAAGTGCGCTGTTTATATCTTCCTTCATATCGAGAACCGCAAGTCTAGCTGCTTCGCCAATAAGCTCCTTAGAAGGATCGCCGTACTTCTCATTTTTCCATGCTGCGATGATTCCTCTTGAGGAATTAACGATTGCGCCAAGTCCGTCCTTATCAAAGAAATGAACAAGGTCTGAACCTTTTCCACCCTGTGCTCCGTAGCCGGGAACAAGGATGAAGGCGTGGGGCATAACATCTCTAAGTACCTTACCCATCTCAGGATATGTAGCACCTACAACAGCGCCTACATTACTGTAATCGCCGTCCATGGATTCCTGACCCCAGCTCTCAACCAAAGCACCTACTGTCTCATAGAGAGGCTTGCCGTCACAGATTTTGTCCTGTAACTCTCCGCTGCTGGGATTGGAAGTCTTAACAAGTACGAATATCCCCTTATCGAACTCGTTACATACATTTATAAAAGGCTTTACACCGTCTGAACCAAGATAGGGATTAACTGTTGCAAAATCAGCATCAAAGCCCTTAACCAGAGTATCGCCAACCTTTGATGCTCCAAGATGTGCAAGGGCGTATGACTCAGATGTGGAACCGATATCGCCTCTTTTTACATCGGCAATTACGAGAAGCCCTTTTTCATGGCAATAATCGATGGTCTTCTGATAAGCAACAAGTCCCGGAAGTCCGTACTGCTCATACATCGCTACCTGGGGCTTCACTGCGGGAACAAGGTCATAGATATGATCCACTATTTCCTTATTGAATTCAAAGAAGCTCTCCGCTACAGCTTCCGCTGTGTTTCCATGCTCTGCCAAAGCCTTATCAAGGATCCTTTTCGGAATAAAATCTGTCTTGGGATCAAGGCCCACCACAATAGGTGCCTGCATCCTTTTAATGCCATCTGCAAGTCTTTTTATCATACGTGTTCTCCTCCAATATATTTAGTTAAAGTAAGCTGTACTCACGCATAGGGTCCGAAGAAAAATTCGTCTATTGCGCGAATAAGCTTTGCCTTAGGCATCGTTTTTAATAGATATTTCTCAGGTCTTAGTGATGCAACGGTTATAACACTTTCCTTATCACTCTTGGATGTAAGGAACATAACCGGAATGTCAGCCGTTTCACTGTTGGCCCTTATCTGCTTAAGGACCTCCGGGCCATCCATCTGTGGCATCATATAATCCAAAAGCACCAGATCCACCTTGTTGTTCTGAAGGAAGGTGAGGGCTATTTTGCCTGAGCTTGCCATATAAACCCTATACTTAACTGAGAGCCAGGTTCTTATCATTCTAAGCATGGTGCCGTCGTCGTCCACAACCAGAATCTTCTTTTTCTGATCCTCACCAAGTCTGCAGTTCTCAACCGCCATATCAAGATCGCCTGCAAGCATCTTGACATCAAGGGGTCTTAGGTAAGTCTCTGTAACCTTTATCTTGGACAATACCTTCTCTGCATAGGCAAGCTCATCGGTGTTACCGACTTCATATAAGAAGAAATGCTCCTTGTCTATGGCATCATCCAAAAATCTCAGTACAGAAAGACCATTCATTTCCGGATCAGAATAATCCAGGTCGCCAAGATATAAAACATAGAGCTGTGGCTTATCCTCTATATTATTGATCGCACCTGCTGAAAACTCGCACTGCACAACTTCATAGTCTTCGTTTTGTAAGCCTCTTGCTATGGCATTAACCATAAAGCTTTTAGGTGATCCAATAAGAAGTACTCTTTTATCCATACTCATATCCATACTCACACCTTCTTTTCTTACAAACATCTTTCTTACAATAGCTTTAACAGACCGTCTCTGTCAACAGCAGAGAGAAGTCTTTTGATCTCTTTGTAAGTATCCTTAAAATCATCAGGCATCCGATAGTCGTCCATCATGGAAACCACATCATCTGCACTGTCAAAATAGTTACCTTCGACGAATTCCCTAAGACTCTTTAATGCACCCTTAAGTTCATCAGGTTCGATGAGAGGCTTTTTGAGCTCTTCCTCATTATTTTCATCTGCTGTATTAAGGGGCTTTAAGTATTCACTGTATGCCCTGTAATGCTCAAGCAGTTCAGGAGTGCGCCTTGTTATCTCGTCGATATCTTTTTTATTTCCACACTGTTCAAGGTATGCAGCCAGGTTAGAAAGCTCCGTTGCTCCTATTACCCTTGCACTGCTCTTTAGTCCGTGAACATAGGTGGTGTAATTCTCATAATCCTCAAACTTCCATGCATCCTCGATGGATTTGGATTTAGATTCAATTGAAAGAACAAAGTCCGTAGCCACTTTCTTAAGAGCTGAAGGGCCACCGCAATTGGTGGATCCTGTTTCAAAATCAATCCCCTCAAGCTTGGTCATGATCTCGATAGCTTCCATATCCTCACTGCTGATTCCCTCCTCAACAATGATGTCTTCAAATCCGCCTTCTCCCGGTCTTATGATCAGCTCTTCAGGAAGATTTTTCATTATGGTATCTTCAAGTCTTGCGGAATCTACAGGTTTTGGCAGGTATCCGGCAAAGCCTTCCTTTAGATACATCTCTCTGGCACCGCTTATTACGTTGGCGGTCAGAGCATAAACAGGAACATCCTTATTTATGTTCTCTTCCATTTCATTCATGGCATGAAGAGTTTCGATTCCGTCCATCTTGGGCATTCTGTGATCCATGAAAATAATATTGTACTTATTCGCACAGACCTTTTCCAAAGCCTCGTAGCCACTTTCAGCAAGATCCACCTTTACCTGGGTGGACTTAAGCAGTCCCTGGATAACCGTAAGATTGGCAAGGGTATCATCAACAACAAGTATTCTTGCATCAGGTGCATGGAAGCTCTCGTGGTAAGTAGCCTGCCCCATAAGTGTCTCCTCATAGGTGGCTGCAAAATCACCGATGGGATTCCAGTTAAGAACCTTCTGCTTTACACTGAAGGAAAACTCACTTCCCTGGCCATACTGGCTGCTGACAAGAAGTCTTGAATCCATAAGTGCCAGAAGCTTTTTGACGATATTCATTCCAAGGCCGGTACCCTCGATGGTCCTGTTTTTACTCTCCTCGATTCTCTCAAAGGGAGCAAAGAGTCTTTCCATATCCTCTTTTTTGATACCGATTCCTGTGTCCTTAACCCTGATTCTCAGGGATATTGTTTCATCATCAACCTTCCTGTGATCAACAGAAAAAGTGATGCTGCCTTCATTGGTATACTTTATGGCATTGGTCAGAAGATTCATTGCACACTGCTTTATTCTGATCTCATCACCCATAAGTATCAGCGGGAGCTCCGTTGAAATATTAGTTTTCAGCTCAAGATTTTTACCCTTCATCCTTACCTTGGTGGTATTTATAAGGTCATTTATCATGGAACTGAGGTCATACTCAACAGGAATGATCTCTGTCTTACCCGCTTCTATTCTGGAGAAATCCAAAATATCATTAACAAGCCCCAGCAGATGTTTGCCGGAATTATTAACATTTGACGCATACTTGGTGATCTCAGGATCCTTACTCTCCCTTAGAATCATCTCGTTAAAGCCCAGCATGGCGTTGATAGGCGTCCTTATCTCATGGGACATACTGGATAGGAAATTGGTTTTTGCCTCATTGGCCATCTGCTGCGCTCTCAGCTCGTCAGCCAAAGTCCTTTGTGCCTGGATCATTTTTACATACTGGACCATGGTCTCCGCCGTTTTTACGAAGGTCCGGTACATGTACTCAATCTCATCCCCGGTTGTAATGTTCAGATTTTGCAGTCTGTTTAGATTATCATCAAGCTTCGACGCCCCAAATTCATAAAAGGCTCCGACAGCATCCGCCACCCTCTGTATTGGCTGCGAGATTCTGCTTTGAGCAAACTGATTGGCAATTACACTCATGGGAATAATTACTATCAGAATCAGCATGATGAGCTTCGTATCAAAAATCAGCGTCTGCCCGGTAAAAACAAACACTCCGTAATTCAGGTTTCTGACCTTTTCTATATCACTTACGTGCTGCTCCAATATGATGGCATTGCTGACGCTGTTCCAGTCTATATCCTGAATAATAGCTGTGACCTCAGGACTCTCCGCACCATTGGCGGTTCTCTGCATACCGGGTATAAGAGTGTTGGCATAAACTGCAGCGCAGATACCAAGTACTATTGCCTGTATGGAAATGGTCATACTTACCGCACGGCTCAGCTTAGAGTTGCGAATATCCGCGATTTTTTTACTAAAGGGATCCACATCCGATCTATAGAAAACGCCACAGAAGAACAACCCCTTAACCTTATTAGGCGCAATGCCAAAAGTAATATATATGATAGCTACAGCAACGAAGGCTTCCGGAAACTCATTCAGGAAATAAAAAATACTTCTTGATGGCAGAAATTCCATAAATCCCCTGCCTGCCAATATTCCAAGTACGCCGCCCCATACGCTTCCATAGAGAGCCATATAAACAAACATCATAATGAGAGCCTTGCGCTTTTTGGCAAACATCCCTGCCATAGTGCAATAGTAGGTCACTGCTCCACCCACTATATAGATTGCCGTTGTAAAGGCAAGTTCTTGATTTACCATTGTTTTTGAAACGAAAAGAATCAGACATGAAATAATAGAAGGAATAACACCTTCAGTTGCAGACAGCACAATTATAGGTGAAAACTTGAAGAGATACACAGCAAAATACTGAAATGTCGTCATGTCATCGCCGCTATCAATATGGATATTGTTTTTAATCGTGATTACCGTACAGAGCGTCAGCATTATAAATAAAACAAAATGCCTTTTTATGCTCTCTTTTCTTGCCTCTGACATTCTCTTTATTTCCTCTTTGCTTTAACCCTCATCATACTTTTGTGAAAGACCGTTACCATGGCTCTTGGCATTGCAAAGGGCTGCATCTGCCTTTCTGTAAAGATCATGATATCCTCTTCCATGATCGGGATGAATTACATAACCGCAGGACACAGTAAATGGAATCAGATCGTTGTGGAACCTGACTTCAAAAACATTACCGCTGAATCTGTCTATTCTGTTTTTAAGATCACTCTCCTCCACATCTTCCACGAACACAAGGAACTCGTCCTGATCGATATGGCAGACTATTCCATCTCTTCCAAAAATTTCATCAAGCCTTGCGGCTATTCTCCTTAGGACCTCATCTCCCGCAAGATGTCCAAACCTGTCATTGATATCTCTGAATTCATCTACATCCATCATGATCATCGCTGCCTTACCCTTTTGACGTCTGTAGAGTCTGTTTCTGATAAGCGGAACCGCAGTATGCCTGTTATAGAGACCTGTAAGGGTGTCTCTTTCCGCCATCTGCGTTACCAGTTCCTTGGACTTTTTGTATTCATCTATATCGAAGGACAGGAAGTAAGCAACAAGCTTTCCATCTTCCTCCACTATCTCATAGGTGGTATGAGTCCATCTGGGTGCAACCTTTACATTGGCGATTCTGTGAAATTCAATATCATCGCTTGATATTCCGCTGTGATAAGCAAGAACAAGCCTGTCTCTGTTAAAGAATGTAGAGACATCACCTTTCTCTTCCTGAATAACTGTATCTCTTACAATCTCATCGATCATGTCTTCATAGGAATCTTCAGAACGATAGCGCTTATCGAGAATCTTCCTCTGCTTACTAAGATGCAGGTTTAAAAGCTTATCGTTTGTCAGATCAGCCACTATGAAAAATGAATACTTCTGGAACTGAGAATAGGAATTGTATTCCAAAAGCGCGGCAAAGCCTTTGGCTGCAAGCTTTGTGTACATCTCTGAATTGGACATATACAGTTCCTCTGCCAGACTTGCTTTTTGTTCTTCGAGAGTTTCAGTAGTATCTTCTTCCAGCAAAATCGCATTATCATCATTTAGAAGGTCCTGATATCTTGGTTCCGCAGAACTGTCTCCTAATGCCTTTTCGCCGTACTCATCAAGATAATCAACCACCTCTTCTTTGCTCATGGGTCTTCCAAAGAAATACCCCTGCGCCTTTTCACATCCAACGCGCTTTAAAAAGTCCCAGGTTTCGAGGGTCTCAACGCCCTCAGCCAGAGTCTGTATGCCGATTTCTTCCGCCATGTTTATTATATTTTCCCAAATCGCAGTCTCTCTGGGTTTTGATGCGAAATCCTGAAGGAATTTCATATCGAATTTAAGGACATCAAATTCGTAGTCCTTAAGCAGATTGAATGAAGAATATCCGCTGCCAAAATCATCCATCCAGACCTGATATCCGCCTTGTCTGAATTTGTCCATGGTACCCTTAAGAATGCCGGATTCATCTCCAAGAGCGCTTTCCGTAATCTCGATATGAATAAGACTTTTGGGAATATCATTACTTGTAACCGCGTCATTAACTACGCGGTACATATCCCTTTGATGGAAATCCGCACGGGAAAAATTGACAGAAACAGGAAATGCTTTATATCCCTGCCCTGTAAACTCTTTAATATCCTCGCAGACCTGCCTTACCACAAAGGCATCAAGCTTGTAGATAAGATGTGCATCCTCCAGAATAGGAATGAACACACTGGGCATAAGAAATCCATGCTCAGGATCTATCCATCTTGCAAGAGCTTCAAAACCGCATATTTTACCGCTTAATACTCTTACGACGGGCTGATAGTACACCTTTATATAGCCTTTGAGTATCGCTTCATTTACGTTATGCATGATGTAGTTAGCGAGGTTTATTCTGTTGCCTATCTCTTTGTCATAGACGCGAACGATGACATCATAGCTGTTTTTAATGCTGGCACAAGCCATCCTTGCCTTGTCGCATGCCATACTTATATCAGAGTCGTCGTATTCAAGCTCGTAGACTCCGGCCTTCATCTGTACGTCTGCATCGGGATTGTAGCCCTTGACTCTTCTGTAGACATCATTAATTCTGGCCTCTATGGAGTTAGCATAGGCCAGTACAACGAAATGATCATCTGAAAATCTTGCAACCAAAAGCTCCTGAAAAATCTTCTTGATGCTTTTTGACATATTCTGTAAAAAGCGATCTCCTGCCTCAAAACCGAATTTGGCATTGTAGGCTTTAAAATTTTCCACATCAAAATAGATGATAACCAGATCCTTCTTCCTAAGCTCCGGATCGTCTATCATTTTCTGCGCTTTTGCCCTGAATGAATACAGATTTGACAGTCCTGTCAATTGATCTATTTCTTCGTTTCTAAGCATATTCCCCTCAATTTGCAGATACTAACGTAGGTGCATAATAAGTGTTGTGATAATTGATTATCACAGGCGCTTCCCTGAATTTCTCATCTCCCACGTAGCACCTGTCCTTCTCTTCGTCTAAGGCAAAAGTTCTGCCTTCTTTATCGTTTTTATTGATATTATCTATAGCCTCTGACAGCGTTTCATTAACGCCACATAAATAAATATTCATCGAAATTCCCCTTATTATCTGTAATTGTATAATACTATAAAAATCGCAGCGCATATAACCCTTGTGAATGATTTAATTGTTTTTTAAGACTCTTTAACTAATACTTTACAATTACTTCCCATAACAAAAATAAGAATTCCGGTATAGGAAGTATTAGTACTTTACAATATTTTCAAAATGCTCTAAATTAGAAAAGTCGCATGCAAAAGCGGGGCTGTGGAAGTGCCGGGTTTGCTGTGAACATCAAGTATGAAAGAAGGTTCAGTATGGCTTTGTTAGATAGATTTACTAAGGATCCGTTATTTAAAAAGAAACTTGCGGTTATGTCGATTGGAGTTTTTCTCATGGGATTTTTCCTCTCATTCCTTATAAAGGTTGATCTTGGAACTGACCCCTGTACATTCATGAACGTAACCCTTTCAAACAGACTTGGCATCGGTCTTGGAACATGGCAGCTTGGACTTAATCTGGTTCTTTTCATTCTTGTAATCCTGTATGCAAGGAACCTTATAGGTCCCGGAACTGTAGCAAACATGGTTTTCATCGGATATATAGCTCAGTTCTTTGGATGGCTTTGGAAACAGATAATACCTGAGTATATTTTTACCACATGGCCCTACAGAGCAATCGTATTTGCACTTGCTCTTTTGTGTTTTGTAATCGCAGCGTCTTTCTACATGAATGCCGATATGGGAGTTGCACCTTATGATGCTCTTCCTGTTATTATCAGTGAAAGATTGCTAAAAAAAATCCCATTCAAATTTGTTCGAATGGGATTTGATGGATCTGTTACATTGATCGCTATTTTATTCGGTGGCAAGATCAGAATCGCCACTGTCCTGATGGTCTTCCTCCTCGGACCCACCATCACTATCGTCGGCAAGTTCCTCGGGAAGCACGTCTTCAAGTTCGGAACTGTCTGAAGCGGATTCTTCGTTTTGTACATCCTCTGCTTCTGAAGCAGATTCTACATCGGCAGCTGTCTCCTCTGACACTTCAGTCTCTATTGATTCGTTAGTGGTTTCGGCTGCTTCTTTATTTTCTGCAGTCTCCTCAGCAGGTTCTTCATCTTTCTTAGTCTCATCCTCTGTTTTTTCCATAAGGTCCTCAGATTTGATAAGTCTGATGTCGTCTGCTGTAGGTGACTCGATCTCTGCAATTCTTCTGGCCTGATTGGTTACGATCTCCTCGAAGAGATTTCGCACTTCTCTAGCGTTTGCGAAGTTCTCAGTTCTCTCAAGCTTCCTTGCTGTGATCATCTCGCGGATGTGCTTAGCTGTATCCTCTTCCACTTCGTACTCGTACTTTTTGCAGTTCATGTTGAAGATAGCTTCAAGCTCATCGATTGAATAATCCGGGAATTCAATGTACTTATTGAATCTGGACTTTAAGCCGGGATTGCTGTTGATGAACTTCTCCATGGGCTCTGTGTAGCCGGCAACGATTACAACGAGATCATCTCTGTGATCCTCCATTGCTTTAAGAATCGTATCAATTGCTTCCTGACCGAAAGCGTCATTCTCCTGAGAAAGTGAATAAGCTTCGTCTATGAAAAGAACGCCGCCGAGAGCTTCGTTGATTTTTTCCTGAGTCTTAAGAGCTGTCTGTCCAACATAGCCTGCAACAAGTCCTGATCTGTCAACCTCAACAAGCTGTCCCTTGGAAAGAACGCCTATCTGCTTGTAGATTCTGGAAATGATTCTTGCTACTGTGGTCTTACCTGTTCCGGGATTACCTGTAAATACAAGGTGAAGTGAAACAGGAACAGCCTTCATACCTTCGTCTTTACGAAGCTTTTGAACCTTGGCAAAATCTGTAAGTTCCTTAACATCATGTTTGATAGAGGCAAGACCGATAAGAGCATTTAAATCATCCATGGGATCTGTCTCAGGCTCCTGGGGCTTTGGCTCTACAGGAGCTGAAGTTGCCATCTGCATCTGCGGTGCGCCGGACTGAGGAGTCTGGTCGTTCTGGGGTGTTAAAGCTCCTGTATCATTCCCTTCAGTAATGTTCTTAGCAAAATGCGTTGAGTTAAACAGTGCTCTTGCTTCTCTTAAGGCTTCATCAGCATCCTGATAATGTTTTTTCTCCCCTGAAAGTATATCCGGATTTTTATCCGGTGCTGACTTACCTTCATCACCAAAGGATAATTCCGGTCCGTTAACACCGGAGCTGTCCTTCTCATTTTTAAAGTCCTTCTCTACGCGCTCTTTAATCTCCTTTTCTTTATTTGGATCATCAAATACGGGAGGCTTACCATCTCCGCCTGACCCCGGTCCAAAAAAGTCGTTATAAATGTTCCCCAACAAATCCTGATTCATGTAATTCCCCTTTAACCTTTAATATAGCCTCAGGTACCGATGTACCTGAGGCTTAGATTTTCATATTAACTTTTTCACATACTGTGCTTTTTATGACTTGTCTGCTATGCCCGGTTTTATTAGTCGTACCAGTAGGATACGTCGCAGCACTCACGTCCGCCTGTCTTTACACCATAGCCGGGAGCTGATGATGTGTACTGCCAAAGGAGCTTTCCTCCGCCATATGTACAGGTTGAACCATACTGTGCAACCCATACATTATAAGGAAGGCTGCCCATGTCTACGCGGTTATTAAGCCACCATGTGGAACCGTATACACCTGCCTCAAGGCCTCTTCCCTGGAGCTGTGAGCAAGCACCGCCAACTGCTGCAGTTCTTGCACCCTGTGACAATCCATCACTTCGTCCGTTGTGCTCGCCGTTACAATACTCGGTATCGATAAATACAGGGAAGCAGAGATTCATTCCGCCTACTCTGTTAGCGATCCAATCAGCCTCTTCACGTCCCTCAGCTTCTGAAACAGCTGTGGTAAAGAAGTATACTGCGTAAGGAATTCCGTACTGCTGTGCGTTGTAAACATTGCTTGCGAAGCTGCTATCCTGAACGATGCTGCCTGAGCCGTAGCCTCTGTATCCGATACGGATGATTACAGCATCTGCATTCTCTCTGAGCTTCTCCCAATCTGAAACAACGTTATGACTGGAAATATCTACTACCTTACCTGTGTTGTAGGTAGGTCTTCCGCCTGTTGTTCCGCCTTCGCCATCACCACCAAATCCTCTGCTGGGATTCTTGGGATCAATGACCTTTATCTTACAGTTGGCTGATTTTTTATTGGAACCTGCACTGCATGTAATATACGCAAGTCCATAGCCTACAATTTTAACCTTACCATACTCATCAACCTTGGCCACATTGGTATTAGAAGACTTCCAGCAAACCGGAACATCACCGGTCTTCTTGGAGGTGTACTTGATCGTAGCCTTAAGAGTGAAGGTCTTACCTGTCTTCTTGAAATTCTTCTCTGTCTTATTAAGCTTGATGCTCTTAACCTTTACATGCTTAACAACGTTGAGGTGAAGAATGAACTGTTCTTTATCTGATTTGTTGGTGATTGTGATATCACACTTACCTGTCTTAAGAGTGGTTACCTTACCATTCTTATCAACCTTGGCAATCTTCTTATTAGAAGATTTGTACTTGAAGTTCTTGCTGTTCTTTTTTGTGTTAACAAGCTTGCCATATCTGGTTGTGGAAATGACGAACTGCATTCCATTCATAACCTTAATGGTCTCATTCTGTATCTCCGGCTGCTCTACATCTGTAGATGCTGCGCCTGTTCCATTAGTAGGATCCGCAAATCCTGTCTGAGCTGATGCACCGCTTGATGCTGCTCCAGATGCGTCAGGTGTAGTCGCCGATGATGCGGATGATGAAGCATCCGATGTAGGCAGAACTGCATTCTTCTCAAATGTAATGGTCTTAACATAGAGATCTTTATAAGTCAGCTTGGTCGCTGCGCTCGCACTTACTCCCGGTAATGATGTGAAAATAAGTGATGCAGCCATAATGCCAGCTACTATCCTTTTCTTAAAAATCATGAAATTACCCCCGAATCAATAACAAAACTTTAATGCATTTTATATTGTATCACAAAGCGTGCATAAATGGGCTGCTTTTCGTACTTTCTTTCGAAAGATTTTAGAATTTGTCTTGCTTGGAAGAATAAAAAAACCCACACTCCCGTTGTGGCAAGGGATTCCTCATGATCATTTTGTCTACAGAATAGAATATCTACTAAGATGAAAAACCACAATGAGATTTGACCGAGATTCAAGTTATCGAAAGCTGCGCAGCGCCTGTCACTAAGCCATATCGAAGCAACTATTCTCATCAAAGCTGCGCTGCGCCTATTTTCAAGCCATGTCGATGTAAACAATATATCCAATTTCATCGAAACACCCATTTTCGAATCATGTCGATGTAATTTGAATCTTCTCGTCGCCTTACATTACATCGCATAGCCTGTCCTGAAGCTCCTCCGATGTAATCATGTTATTAAATTACATCGTATCATCCATCCAACAGCTCCTCCGATGTAATTCAGCCTTTCAAATTTCTTCAATTACATCGCGTAGCCCATAATCAAGCTACTTCGATGTAATCCAAGATTTCAATTACCGCGATGCATCCAAATAATAGCTTCTGCGATGTAATCCCGCCTTTAGCACTCTTAGCAGCGCACTTATTTAAAGGCCTCCACTGTAATTTCGGAGCGGAACCGTTGTCAAGGAAACCGTGGAATACCACAGCGCCTCCGAGCAGTGATGCGCCGCAGAAGTCCTCAGCATTCCTAGCATTCCATGTTCTATTGAACTACTCGCGCGAGGTTATGCCGCGAAAGTTCCTTGGCATAAGGTTCTCGGATTATCCTAACCCCCAGGTCAGCAAGCATGCTTGCTGGCCTGCCTTCCGGCGAGGACGGGTGCGGGCAGAGCCCGCGAAATGAGTCAAAGAAATAGTCACTTGCCTGTTCTTATGACAATCCCCAATACCCTAAGATGACTCAACCAAACAGAAAAAGCCCTCACTCCAACAGGAGTGAGGGCTCTATAACATCCTTCATTAGGAAGATCAGAACTTACCAGCCTTTGCAGCTTCCTCGATGGAAACGGCTGTAGAAACAGTCATACCTACCATCGGGTTGTTACCAGCGCCGATAAGACCCATCATCTCAACGTGAGCGGGAACTGAAGAAGAACCTGCGAACTGAGCGTCTGAGTGCATACGACCCATAGTATCTGTCATACCGTAGGAAGCAGGACCTGCTGCCATGTTATCGGGATGAAGTGTACGTCCGGTACCACCACCTGAAGCAACTGAGAAGTACTTCTTACCAGCCTCAGTACGCTCCTTCTTGTATGTACCTGCAACGGGATGCTGGAATCTTGTAGGATTGGTTGAGTTACCTGTGATAGATACGTCAACGTTCTCCTTCCACATGATAGCAACACCTTCCTGTACATCGTTAGCGCCGTAGCAGTTAACCTTTGCACGAGGTGAATTTGCATCCTTTGAATAGCACTTTCTGAATACTTCCTCTACCTCACCTGTGAAGTAGTTGTACTTGGTCTCTACATATGTAAAGCCGTTGATACGGGAAATGATCTGTGCTGCGTCTTTTCCAAGACCGTTAAGGATAACGCGAAGAGGCTTTGTACGAACCTTGTTAGCCTTCTCTGCGATACCGATAGCACCCTCAGCTGCTGCGAATGACTCGTGACCAGCAAGGAATGCGAAGCACTCTGTGTCCTCTTCAAGAAGCATCTTACCAAGGTTACCATGGCCGATACCTACCTTACGGCGGTCAGCAACAGAACCGGGGATGCAGAAAGCCTGAAGGCCGATACCGATAGCTGCAGCAGCCTCGGAAGCCTTGCGGCAGCCCTTCTTGATTGCGATAGCAGCGCCTACTGTGTAAGCCCACTTAGCATTTTCAAAGCAGATAGGCTGAATGCCTTCGATGAGGCTGTAAACATCAATGCCTGCTGCCATTGTAATATCTTTACATTCTTCGATGGAAGAGATTCCATACTCCTTAAGGCAAGCCAGGATCTGGGGCTCTCTTCTTTCATATGATTCAAATAAAGCCATTATTTTTTCCTCCTTACCTATATCACTGTTTTCTGGGATCGATGAATCTAGCTGCATCAGCAACACGACCATACTGACCCTTAGCCTTTTCCATAGCTGTGTTAGCATCGTCGCCGGCCTTGATGAAGTCCATCATCTTTCCGAAGTTAACATACTTGTATCCGATGATCTCGTCGTTCTCATCAAGAGCAAGGTCTGTGATGTAACCATCTGTAAGCTCAAGATAACGAGGTCCCTTATCAAGTGTTCCATATGTAGTACCAACCATTGAACGTGATCCCTTACCAAGGTCCTCAAGACCGGCACCAATCTGAAGTCCATCCTCTGAGAATGCAGACTGTGTTCTACCATATACAATCTGAAGGAACAGCTCTCTCATAGCTGTGTTGATAGCGTCACATACAAGGTCTGTATTGAGCGCTTCAAGAACTGTAAGACCGGGAAGAATTTCAGCTGCCATAGCTGCTGAATGAGTCATACCGGAACATCCGATAGTCTCTACAAGTGCCTCCTGGATGATTCCATCCTTAACATTAAGGGAAAGCTTACAGCCACCCTGCTGAGGAGCACACCAGCCAATACCATGTGTATAACCGGAAATGTCCTTAATCTCTTTGGACTGAACCCATTTTGCTTCTTCAGGAATGGGAGCAGCACCATGATGTACCCCTTGTGTTACGGGACACATATTTTTTACCTCTGTTGAGTAAATCATAAGTACCTCCTTATTGTTAGTGTTTACTATAGAATGATAAATTTTTATCCATTACTACGCACTACACAAGGATTTTACTAAAAATTGCAGATATTATCAAGGATTTTGAGATTGTAGGTTATAAAATATTGATTAATTTTCCCTTTTTTCAAAAAACATGAAAAACGGCAGCCATTTAAGGCTGCCGTGAATCCCTCAATCGAAACATTATGTATGAATCAAAAGATTACATAAAGCATTCCGATCATTCCTACTACCATTAAAAGCAGTACGAAGTTTTCAAGTCTTTCCATTGTCATAATCACTATCCCCCCAGATCTAATTTGACAATTATTTCTCACAAGAAAATCAATTTCTAAAATAAGTATAAAATGTCTTGTCCATCAGATGTCCAACAAGAAAATAATTTATTAAATTTTTTTTAATTTTTTGCCTCCTTTTGAATTACCAAAGGCCAGCAGATCATGGCAAACAGAAGCATTATGAGCCTTGCGATAAAGTTGCCCCAATGTCCGCCAAAGGCAGCTCCAACGGTGGCAGGTCCAAAATACTCTTTCCATCCAAATGTTATGGCAACACCGACGCAAACCAGCATTGGAAGGTTCTTGGCGCCAACAGGAATCTCGTAGTGAATATAATGTCTGTCCACATAGCTTCCTATCAGGAATCCAAGGAAAGCTCCTGCTGCCTTGAAGCAGTCATTCATCATCTTGGACGGATCAACGAGAAGCGCTCCCGCTGCATCATAGTCCATGGGGTAAGGTTTTACCTGAATATATATAAGGGCTGCCACAACAAAAACAACACCAAGCAGTGTGAGAATGTCTAAGGTTTTCTCATCGCCTTCAACTCTCTTAGCCACTTTGTACACAATGAAGATTATAAGTATTGATTCAAGGGCTGCTACAATTACATCCTGAGGTGTATGAACCCCAAGGAAATTCCTTGAAAATCCTGTCAGGACGATAAGTACGGCGCTGGTAATTGCAAGCCATTTGCGCTTATCCTTTTGCCATACAAAGACATCGCCATAAAGTGTTGTTGCGGACTTTGTATGTCCACTCGGGAAAGAATAACCTGTTGCCGCAACCTTGGAGTCCCCTGCAGGCTCAATAAGTTCAGAGCGGATCCAGGGACGATAGGCACAAACCGTCAGCTTGATGACGCCGTTAACAAGTTCGCTGAACCAATGCGTAGTCAGGAAAAAATATCCCCATGCTTTATCTACTCCCCAAAAGACCACAAAGGGCAGAAATGGTAAAACATCCACAGCGAATTTTGATATGGCATTAAAAAACTCATCAAAAATACCGCCGGTAGCATTTCTCAAATTCTGTAATAATAACAAGTATTGAATATCAAATTCCATTTTTACTCCTCGCTTTCTTTATTATCGGATTCTTCCGAATCCTCTTTTACTTCATCATTACTTTCAGAAGGTGTTTCCTCAACTACCTCGTTCTCTTCCTTGTTTTCAGAAAGTGTCTCCTCAACTACTGCCTTATCCTCTGTCTTTTCTTCTGTCTTTTCCTCCTTATTATCTATCTTCTTAAGAAACTTCTCCTTGTATTCCTCCAGCTCTTTTTTAAGTTCATCATCCTGAGAATCGTCATAGAAAATCTGCTCTTTACTCTCAATCTTCTTGGAGACTTTGGTCTTGACTCCGCCGAGGAACTTGGGAAGTTTACCTTTGTTTCTCCAGATTACAATGATGATCAGTATTATAAGAACCACCAAAGCTATGATAATGCCGCCCAGTATTCTGGTAAACCAGATGGAGACCTTATCTATATTGGCTGCTCCCATGGCAAGAACAAATTCATTACCCTTAACCTCATAAAGAGAATAGCCACCCATCTGGCCTTTTTTCTCAAGAAGCGTGCTCTTATCTCCATCAAGAAGATATAGATCAAATTCCTTCAAAGCATCTACAGGTAATAGATCGGCTACCTGTGCATATTCGTACAGTGGTTTAAATCTGATCTGATGGACATCGGAGCCATCATAGGGAATTTTCACCTTCAGAGTCTCATAGTAATGCTCTTCCTCGGATGAATCTAAGTATGGATCGTAGGTAACGGTTCTCTCCACAGATAGCTTCTCGTTATCCTTGAACATGCCATCTACCAAAAGTTCTGACTGATAGAAGCCTTCGGTTTCGCTATCCTGGGCTATGGTTGTCCTGTAGCGGTTATACCTGGCGGTTATAGTGATATCATTTACAATTCTCTCTACTCCGTCGATATCCCAGGTTACATAGAAGCCTTCCTTTTCATCCACCTTGGGATACTCAGGGAGCGAAATGGATTCGCCATACTTTTTAACGATCTGCCCTACCTTTTTGCTGCCATCCTCAAGGTCCTCATCCTCTAAAATGAAATTGATATTAAGAGTCTCAAACTCATAGGGAATATCCTTGATTCCCATGGCGACTTTGTAGTTTACAGGCTCCGCCTTAAGGGAATAGCTTACTCTGTCAATTCCTGCAAGGTCATCACTTACAAAAAAGTTATCCCTGACTTCACCCTTATCATCTACATGACCTGCGATAGCTCCATACCAGTTTTTGGCTTCGCCAACAGTTACTATGCTAAGGCATTCCTGCAAATGCATGGCATTTCCGGCGATTCCGCCTACATAGTTATCTCCGTCCAGCTCGCCTCTTGCATAGGACTTTACTATGTGTGAAAGGGATGAGCCTGCAACTCCGCCTACATATTCTCCTGAGGTTGATGCCACCTTTGAAAAGCTTCCGCAATTATAGATGGTACCCATCTCCTGAAGTCCGCAGACACCGCCTGCATTATTCTTAAGAGATGTAATGTCACCGTAATTCTTATTGCCCCTAAGAACACATCTTGTGATATATGAAGCCAGAATCGAATTGTTCTTAAGGCCGGTTATTACGCCCTCCTGATCAAAGTCATAATCTATTGCCATGGTCCCTGCTATTCCGGAAACACTTATATCTCCCTTGCATTCTCCGTAATTCAGGCAGGAATCTATTGTGGCATCAGTTGTATCATTTACTGCTTCGTAGGATGTATCAGTATATACTTCCGTGTAATCTTTTTCTAAAACTCCGTCTATGGCATCTGTATAAAGCCCCAGAATATTTGTGAACTGATCATTGATATCCTGGAGGTCGTCCACCAGTACACCGGTTGCGTTATTGACTTCACTGTTCAATAATCCGAAGTTGTCGTTCATCCCCTGCATATTATCTGCAAGGCTTGCGGTTCTGGCTTTATATTCCGGAGAAAACTGAGGGAAGCCTATAGAACCTCTTCCGGCCACCTCAGCAAGAATGTCTTTTGTCTGATCGCTGGCTGATGCAAAGGCATCCGTAGCTTCGTCTAAGTTATTCATGGCACTCTGGGCATCGCTTCTCACATCATCTGTCATCTCAGGCAAATGTTTTTCATAGATGCCAAGAATCGTCGCTGTTGCAGTTGCTATGTCATCAGCATAATTGCCCTTCTCACCGGTTATGGGATTGACATAGTTATCAGTTGCATATCTGATTCCATCAGCGTCTGCCTTGACCTGTGCCATCTTATGGAGATTGCTGTCCTCCTCATTTTTATCCTGAGGAAATGCTCTTCCATCCGAATGTTCCCAGAAACCGTCCATGTCAGAATTAAGTCCTGTTCCGATGTCACTTTCACTCCAGGAACCAAAATCTGTTTCTACCGAATCATTGGCATAGCGATATTGAACATCCGCTGCCGTATCAAAAAGGGCTTTGTTGTTTGCAATAGCAAGGTTGTAGAAAACCCTTTGGGATCTTTTCCTTAGCTCTGTGTACTGGGCCGTTGCGGATTCAAGAATTTCTTTTGCCTCGGTGTACTGCCTGAGCTCATCCTCATTCTCGATATACATTTCAATATCTACATCATCGCCTACGTCAGCTATATCCATCGAGGATTCGCCTATTTCTTCCATGCCTTCGCTGACCTTATCAAAGGTTCCGTCCTGTCTTGATGTTTCTTCAAGCACATAGTCAACTCTTGAAAAGGCTTCTGTTGCACCTGCGGATACACCATTTGCAAAATCAACAACACCTGCAGCAATGTATCTGGTATCCTCCACTGCACCTGCAGTGAATTTCTGTATTACGGCAAGTCTTTCGGATATTGTATTAGACTGTGACTTGGCATCCTGCAAAGTAGTGGTGACACAGTCATGGAGCTTTGATACAGACTCCTGAAGCTGAGCTGCAATATCAGAGCTTAAGTCAACTGTTATGTAAGGCTCGGCCTGACCGACGATTCCGCCTATATCTTTTCTTCCTTTGATGAGTCCGTTGTTGGAACATTTCAAAAGATAGCCCGACTGTCTTCCTGCAATACCTCCCACGTTGTAGCCCACATGGTCATAGCCTATCTCTCCGTCATTGATGCAGCGGGAGATGATTCCTATGGATTGTCCTGCTATTCCGCCTGTGTCATAGACAGTGACGCTCTCCTTTGCAACATCTCTCTCATGGCCAATGCCGTCTTTGATCAGGTTGATAAAGCTTGTCAGCTTCTCAAAGGAATCGATTGTGATCTCAGTGTCGGTATTGGTGGTATTTACAAAGGCTTTGTTTGTACAGTTCTCAATGTCTCCTTCATTTAATCCTGCTATTCCGCCTGTAAAATGGACGCCGCTTATATAGCCATCGCCGGTGCAGTGATCGATTTTACCTGTAAGCTCATTGATACCTGCAACGCCGCCTATATAGTCATTTCCTTTAACTACTCCGTTAAAGGAACAATTGCTTATATTTCCGCTATTATCTCCTGCTATTCCTCCAATGATCGTTGTATTTCCTTCCGGGATCACAGAGCCGATAAAATTCAGGTTCCTGATGACACCTGTCTTCTGAACATGGACAAAAAGTCCCGCATAGGACAGGCCGCTTGTAATCTGCACACCGGATATGCTGTGTCCCTGCCCGTCAAAAATACCGCCAAAGGTTGGAATGCCGCTAAACTCTTTGCCGCCAAAACTTATATCATCTGTCAGAATAACCTTCTTATTTACAGACCAGGTATCAAGGGCGCATTTTGAAGCAAAATCAAGTAATTCTTCTGCACTTCCAATGCTGATCTCCTCGATGGTCTCAGGTATCAGCGCCTGAATCTCTTCTCTGATATCCTGATCAACATCCTCGACATTATTCTCGGCATCCTCCTGAGTACCTGTGGTGTAGAGGTTTTCTATAGCTTCGCCCTTATCATCACCGGCAGCTTCCTGATTTTCTTCAGAACTTTCTGATTCATCCTGATTTTCTTTGGAGTTTTCTGTATCTAATTCTTCCTGATTTTCGACTGTTTCAGCAAAAACAGCGATGGGAGAAGCACTCATAATGGTGATCGCAAGTAGGGCTGCAACAATTCTCTTTTTCATATCACATGCCCTCCTGTCCTGATGCTTCGCTGTCATTGGCATCGTTTATCTCATTTTCATCAAGCATGGTCACTTCAGCATTATCAACGAAGGCGCTGACATTTCCGCGAACCACTGCGTTTACAACACCTGTTACGTTACCGTCTATTTTGCCCCTTACAAAGCCGTCAATTCGCATAATTCCTGAGAGCTGCCTTGTCTGCATAGGTTTATTCATAACAAAAGCAGTAAGCTCAATGATCTTATCTCCCACAAGAAGGATCTGGGGAAGAACGAACATAGTTACAAAAATAGAGATTATTGTACCTCTTCCAAGACATTTTCCTATGCCGTAAATAGCACAGTCAGATGTCATGTTACCGATGAGCATACCTGCAACTGCAAGCATTGTTCCGGAGGTAATGATCGTAGGGAAGGACACATTCATTGTCTCAATGATGGCTTCTCTCTTACCTCTTGTACCTCTAAGCTCTGTATATCTGCCTGCAATAACAATTGCATAATCGATATTGGCACCCATCTGAATGGAACTTACGATCAGATAGCCAAGGAAAAACAGGTTATCATGCTGCAAAGCAGGAATCGAGAAATTGATCCAGATACATCCCTGAATAACTGCAATAAGAAGAACCGGCATTCCAGCGGATTTAAAGGTAAAAAGAAGGACCACAAGAACTGCAAGTATCGAAATTACACTGGTAACAGTATTGTCTCTTGCAAAGCATTTTTTAAGATCAAGCTGACTTACAGATTCTCCGACAACATAGATTTTGTCTTCGTCATAATATTTTTCCGTAATATCATGGAGCTCAGATATAAAAGCAAAGGTCTCATCGGACTCCTGGGGAAGACTTGTATAAACAAGTATTCTTGAATATTCTTCACCCTGAAGCTGCTTTTTGCCAAAGTTCATCATTCTGTTCGCATCACTTAGCTTGTCCATAAGCTCATCACTTAAGGTCACATAGCCCTCATTTACCTCCTGATATACATACAGGAACATGTCTATAAGGGGCACTCTGTAGTTAACAAGCCCGTTTACAACCTTGGCATAATCAGAATCATTCAGAGCATAGGCAGCATAAACAAGCTCTGCCATCTCATAGTCGATATTCAAAAGCTCCGAGAACTGTCTTGGAGTTAATTTATCGGTAAGGGTGTAGCCCCCAAGAGCCTCGGTATTGGCAAGACCTGTAACGGAGGTTACGTTCTTATTTTCCTCAAGCTCACTAATGAGCGCTTTTTCCTTATCATAGTCTCCTGCAGGGAAAACCAATGCCATCATGTTATCCGCCGTAAAGGTTTCCTTCTGCATGTTTTCAGCTATCTGCACATCGTTGATAATGGGTGGTGTTATCTGGCTGTAGCCATACACATAGGGAGTACCTGACGATATTTTCTGAGCGAAAATGATCAGCACCAGGAATGCAGGCGCAATAAGATACCTTGTAAGATATGCAAATTTACCTACAAAGGGAATTTCAGGAATAAAGTTTTTGTGCTGGGTTTTCTCCATAAGCCCCGCAAAAAGCATAATGATGCCGGGCATTAAAAGGAATACTGACAAAAGGCTAAGTATGATAGCCTTTATTAGAACCATACCAAGATCCTTACCTATTCCAAACTGCATGAACAGCATGGCAATAAGGCCGCCCATTGTGGTAAGCGAGCTGCCGGTGATCTCGGGAATAGCTTTTGATAAAGCCACGATACAGGCTTCACGATTATCACGCTTTGCCTTTTCTTCTTTATATCTGTTTAGGAAAATGACTGCATAGTCAACTGAAAGTGCCAGCTGAAGCACTATTGTGACTGAATTGGATACGAATGAGATAGTACCAAAAAGGAAATTGGTGCCCATCTGCACAAGGGCTGCAGAGCCAAAGGTAAGGAGCAGCACCGGAACCTCAGCATAAGCCTGGGATGTCAGAACAAGTACTACCACAACTATAATGACTACAAGCACGGATATGACATTCATTTCCTTGTCGATAAGCTCAGCCTGAATATCGCCTAAGGTAGTGGATATATATGAATCATATCCGGAAAAATACTCTTTTACCTGATCCAATAAAACAAGGCACTGTTCTTCTTTTTCATCATAATCAAAGGTGATGCTAAACAGCGCAGAACCATTATTGTAATGGGCACTTTTATCATCAAAATCGCAGGAAAAGACTCCGTCGATAGCTTCGATATCTTTCTGAATCTTAAGCCCCTGCTCATAAGAGATATTCGCCACCATTACTTTTACACTGCCATAGGTGACAAACTGTTCTTCCATGAGATCGAGGCCCCTTCTGGTCTCACTGTCAGAAGGCAGGTAAAATGCAAGATCATTTTCTACGCCTACCCATCCCCTTGCTATCACGGAAAAAATGCACAAAATCGCATAGATAAGGAAAAAAAGATTCCTCTTGTCTACGATGAATGAGCATATCTTAACGCCCAGTCCACCTCCGCCATTCTTCATTTTAGTTCCCCCTCAAAAACTTTAAATGATTATTATGACTATATATATTGTTTAAGAGCCCTTTCCAATGAGAAAAGGGCTCTCACATATATTATTATACTACCATTTTACAATTAACCAAAGCTATTACTTCTTTGTCGTTTTCCTTCTTTTGCTACTTCGTTTCCGTTTTCCATTACCTTCTTCTGCTCTACAATTTCAGAATGTTTCTTGACGGTATCCTTTTCCTTCTTGGGAGCAAGCTTATCCTGAAGGTCTTTCATATTTGTAACAGAAACAGCTCTTTTCCTTGCAGGTTCAGCCTTTTCTATTTTCTCTTCTTTTTTGGGAGCAGGGTTCTGAACGGGCTCGTTGATGATATTATTCTGTGGCTGATCATTTACAATATTTTTCGGCACAGGCTTTGGTGCATAGGACTCATTAAACTTCATCCCGCGATTATTTATGTCTCTCTCACGTTCCTTTATCTGGTCACCAATTACCTGATACTTACCCATCATCATTCCTTCGTCGGCATAATTAATGAGTCTCTCGATACCACAGTTATCAGTAAAATCTGCAATCTGTCTGGAATTAGTAAGTCTCGTATGACCATTTCCATAGCTCCAGCCACGAAACAGATTATCTTTATTCCTATAAGCCTTAGCTGCCAAATTAAGTTCATTAATCTTATCTATGGCCTCCTTAGGAGTATAACCATTTTTATTGTTTAAATCCGTTGCAGCTACTGCTTCATCAAGGGCATCCTTCATTGCATTATACTCTACAGAATTATCTTCTCTTTTGCGATTCTTATAAGTACTTTCAAGGCTGTCCTTACGGCGTTTAAGCTCATCATGTATACGTTTCATCTCATCTTTAAACGCTTCATATCTCTTTTCACCTGCGTCTTTGTGGGCCTTAACTGTTGCATAGCCCGGTTTTTCCAGATATGGTCTAAGCGTTGTGTTATATTTGTTTATTGTGTTTTCAACACCGGTAAATGAGCTTAAACCGACATTGGCCATCGCCTCAGTCACATTTTCCTTGCCCTTTACCTTACCCTTGCATTCCTGATATGCTGTCACCATGGCATCATGCTTACCAATGATGTCGGAGTAAAATTCCCGTCTTTTCTCCTCAGTATCAAAAACACCGTTATTGAGTCTATCCAAAGACTTCTGAAGTTCATCATAAGCTTTGACAAAAGACTCTGCACCGACAGTATTTTTCTTTATACTATCAATAAAGCTTCCCACACTGTTCACATTGGCATTATATGCGAGAAATTCATCCATTCCTGATAAAGGCAGTCCTGCCTTTAAATACTTTTCATTCGGAGTCAGTTCATCACGGGCAGACAGAAATCCCCTATCATTTGCTCCATGAAAAATCTGATCGAAATAATTCCTACTTCCTCCGGTTAATGCTAAATCCTTTTCCTCAAAGGGTACATTCTGACTTTTTTCAATTTCAGCTTTATAGTCGCTTATGTTCTTTAGCAGAATTTCTCTGTACTGATTCTCAAAATTATCCGGAACCTTTCCAAGAGCCATCTGTCTGTTAAACAAATGCATGGTTTTTCTGTACTTTTGTTCAGCACTAAGGATACCGGGCAAATTATATTTTTTTGCTATCTCATCATATACTTCAGGTGAAGTATTTTGTTTTTTGATCTCATTCTTTCTTGTTGCAGTGTGATAGTCGACGCAGTTTTTGTCACCATTAGGTTCCATTGTCTTTTTTTCCGCATCATTAAGCTCTAAATCAGCACCTTCACGAGTTGGATAAATGACCAGATTTGCTGCAATTCCATTAAGAGTGCCAAACTTCGCCCTGTGAGTTATCACCTCTCCGGTCCAGAACTCATTGATGCTATTCTTGGTAGTCTCATTTATTGAATCATAAATGGATCCGGCATAAATCTCATCCTTCTCAGCCGCAGCGTCAAGTTTTCCATTAAAATCCCTAAGTATTTCATCTATACCTAAATCACGGACATCCTTATCGGTGAGCTCTTTAGATTTAAACTCGATCCAGTTAGCATCATAGATTGGAAAAAGCTTTGAATAGGCCTCCTGGTAAACTTTGCCACACTCTGATCCATGAAACGCATCTGCACCAAGTTTAATGTTATCAATGATTTCTTTCAAATTCTCAATTTTAAGAGCCATCTTTTACCTCCATTCATAAGCTTCAGGCCTCGATATTTCCTCACCCGTTATGGTATAATTTCTAAAAATAATTTCTTTTGAGAGGGTCTGCTATGAACAACTATAAAACTATTGATCTTGATTCCTATCCTAGAAAAGAGCATTTCCAGCGCTTTCTTGCATGTGAATACCCGCATATCACAGGTACCTTTGAAGTAGATATCACCAAGTGGCTTCGCCATATCAAGGAAAAGGGATATCCATTTCACTTAAGCTTTGTCTATGCAGCTGCAAGAGCTGCTAACAGTGTTCCCGAATTCCGAAGAAGGATTAAAGATAAAGGAATCATTGAGTATGATTACTGTAACCCTTCATACACCGTGGCGCTTCCCGATGAGACCTACAGGTTCTGTATGGTTAATACCAATCAACCTTTTGATGTGTATCTTGAAGAAAGTAAGATTCGTCATGAAAAATCACTTCATGCCAAACATCTGGCCGAGGAGGGTGATCCGGAAAGTCTGCTTTTTACTACCAGCACCCCTTGGTTTTACTATACCCAGGCCAATCTTCCGATTACGTCAAGGGATTTTTCAATTCCCAATCTCGGTTGGGGAAAGTATAAAACCGAGAAGAAGCTTGCCCTTGTGGATGGCCAGGTAACCGAATATGAGGTTGTTACCATACCCTTCACCATTATGGCCCATCACGCTTTGGTGGACGGTTTTCATATGTCTAAAGTCTTAGATAATCTGGATGCGGAGCTTACCGCAATGCTAAGTTTCTAATCTCTTATACTTATTTATATGTATCAGAAAAGAAAAACCCACGCAAAAAACAGCGTGGGTTTTGTAATTAATTATCACCTCTATAGCAGAATGTGAGCATAGTGATATCGTCGAACTGCTCTGCACTTCCTACAAAGTCTTTTATTTCATTTATTACGGTATTGATGATTTCTTTTGGCTCGTCTACTTTGCACTTATTCAGGGCATCTGTTGTTCTCTCTATTCCAAAAAGCTCCTTGGATACATTTGTAGCCTCCGCAACACCGTCTGTGTAAACGAACAAGGTATCCCCTTTGCTCATCTCAAATTCATGCTCCTCAAACTTAATGTTTTCAAGCATTCCAATGGGCATGGAGTGTTTATAGATCACAGGCGCAAATTTCCCGCCACTTCTTCTGATTATGGGATGTTCATGACCCGCGTTGGAGGCAAGTCCTTTGCCTGTTCTGACATTTAAAATTGCAAGCCATACTGTAACAAAGAAATCCGCATCATTGCCTTCAGTCAGCTGATTGTTCACATCATAAAGTATCTGAGAAGGCGTTCCGCCTGCCAAAGCCCTTGTCTTTATAAGTGTCTTTGCTATCACCATGAAAAGCGCAGCAGGTACACCCTTGCCGGATACATCTGCCATGACAAGTGCTATGTGTTCATCATCAATAAGGAAGAAATCATAGAAATCACCGCCGACTTCTTTTGCAGGCTTCATACTGGCATAAACATCAAATTCTTTGCGTTCAGGGAACGGCGGGAATATCCTTGGAAGCATATCCTCCTGAATTCTGGAGGCAACGCTAAGCTCCGCACCGATCCTCTCCTTCTCTTTAGTGATGGTCTGAACTTCATCGATATATTCATCTATAGCCTTTGCCATCTGAGTAAAGCTTCTGGACAGTGCACCAAACTCGTTCACCATGTCAAATCCCGAAAGGCGTCTTTCTATTTCGGCGCTGTCCTTGTTTTCTTCATAAGCCTCTACACTTTTCTGAACTTCCCTGATGGGATTTGAAATCCAGAAATGAACAAATACGAGACATATTATGGAGAAAAATATCATGAACGTTATGACGCTTCCTGTACCTCTGATGGCACTTTCTATTATCTCCTGCCTTACATCCGAATAGGTGAGAGATATACCTGCGAACAACTCACCGTTTTTAATCTTGTCAAGGAACTCATATCTGTCAATAAAGCCCGTGGAATTTGCAAGCTTATACTCATCGTTTTTGGCATCCAGAAGAGCCTGCTTCTGATCTTCATTGATAGTGGCAGGTGTTCCAATTATATAGGCATCGCCGTACTTGTTTCCTCTTGGAGCCTTGCCGTCTGAACCACTGAAAATAAACACAGCGTTATCATAGTTATCATTTGCAATAGCAAGATAAATGTAGCTGACATCATAAGCCCTTATAATATCATTAGCTCTCATCTGAAATCTGTTATATACCACCTCTGCAAAGAGCCTTTGATCTTCCGGAGGAAGTTCCTTAAACTCTTCTTCCGTCACCTCGGTAAGCACCATTCCGGGATGCCTGTATACCAGTTCCTTATGCTTTTCATTGGTCTTTTCATTTTTGTCGTACTCGATATCCAGAGTATCTGCATTATCCAGCATATACTCGCACAGATAGTAGAAGGATTTGTATCTCTCTAAATATGGCACAAAGTCATCGAGGATATCGTCTGTCTGCTTCAGCTTCTGTGAGAGTATATTTGCTCTGGAATTGCTGAAAAATGCAATGCCTGACAATACGCTGATAAGGATAGTTCCGATTATGAAAATAATCGCTATCTCACCAAAAACTGTTATGTTGACTTTACATTTTCCATTTTTTGAAAACATTAATTATTGGCCTCCGGTCATAACTATTAGTGCTGTCAGTTCGAAGATTCTCCATTAGCTGCAGGTGTTTCTTTTTGGACAGCATTCGAACACCGCCTCTTACAATGGCAGCATTCGCAGCATCTGCTGTTATTCCCGTATGTTTTCCTATAGTGGGATCAATTATAGACACAGTAATGGTTTTTCATACAGATTATAACAAGTAATATTTGATTATACTCGCATAAATCGAATTTTCCACATTTTGGACAGATAATTATAATTTCTTCTTCAAAGTCAGGATATTTTGCCCATCCTTATGCTCGTAAATTACATCATCCATGACCTTCTTGGTCATAAAAATACCAAGACCTCCGATCTGTCTCTCCGCAACAGGAATCGTAAGATCGGGGTCCTCCTTCTCGAGAGGATTATAAGGCACACCGGTGTCTCTGAATTGAACAGATAATTCACCGGCTTCCTTATCTACATCCACCAGAATAGCAGCATTGCCCTTCCCCGGAGCATAAGCATAGTGGGCGATATTAACAAATATCTCCTCTACTGCAAGATTTACCTGCATAGCAGTCTTAGGGGCTGCTCCTGCTTCATCGAGGGTTTCCTCTATAAAAGCCATAACATCATTAAGTTGATTAACATCAGCTTCTATCTCTAATTTTTTCATATGTCCTTTTCCATATCTTTCATTATAATCATTCGATAGTAAGGATATCTGAAAAACCGGTTACTTCGAAAATCTCGCTGACTTCTTCACTTACATTCTTTACAACCATCTTACCCTGTTTGTTCATCTTTTTCTGAGCAGACAGAAGAACGCGAAGTCCTGCGGAAGAAATGTATTCAAGCTTTGCAAAATCAAATGTGAGCTCCTCGATATTCTCAAGAGAACCATTGATCTCTTCTTCGAGGCCGGGTGCTGTAGTAGTATCAAGTCTTCCTTCAAGTGAGATAGTTAATGCCTTTCCATTTACGTCCTTATTTATTGTCATTTTGTCCTCTCCTCTCAATGAAAAATAATCATAGAATTCTGTTTTTCCTCAGAAAAACAAAAGCCTATATATAATTTTACATCACATTAGTTCGTTTTAAAACGGAATTTAGATAATGTTAATATTTACATTGCATTTTCCTATCTCTTCATCTATCCGCTTTTTGATTTTTGTTGATATATCTCTTATTTCTTTATAGGTCATATCGGGATGAAACTGTAATGAAATATCGATATTTTTATAACTGCCGTTGACCCTGCTCTTTATATCTCCCAAAAGCTCATAGGAATCATAGAACTCATTGAGAACTTTTATTATTAAAAGCTGGCTTTCTTCATCCAGAGTAAGGTCTATAAGTTCTTGCACAGCGCTGCTCAGGTGATGCCCGATTTCAATAGAAAAAGGAACTATCAGTATGATACATACAATGGGTGAAAAATAAACTATCCACTTGGTATTATGGAAAATTATTCCGATAATGAGCGTAAAGATTGTGATAAAGTCAAATACGAATTCTTTTTTGGCACTAAGGAAAGCAGTATGAACTATACGGCTGTGGTCCTTTTCCGTTAACAGCTTTTCTCTATACAAAATAAAAAGGTCTATGAGAAGTCCGACGGCACTGATAATAAGAGCCAGCTCAAGATTCCTCTCCCCTCCGGGATAGATCAGTTTGCGAACAGCAAATAAAAGCACACATCCAAGACCTGCAAGATCAAAGATTTCACAGGTCTGGGCAGTTATCGCCTCGATTTTCCCTATTCCGTAATTGAACATGAATTTTAGATTTTTCATCAGCTTCGCTGAAATGATCAGCAGAAGAATTCCCGGAGCTACAATGCTTACATTTTCAATAAACTCCATCCAGACAATCATGGAATTACTGGCTATAGCTGCGAGAAATGATGTAATAACTCCGGGGATGCGCCACAGAACAAGAAGTAGTGCCAACTTATGCTGCCTTAAAAATACGTCTTTACTCATCTTCCCCTCCCAGGTGAATTCACAGTGCAAGATCAAAGTCATCATATTTAGCCGCCAGCTCCTTAATATGTGCTGCGGTATGTTCTATTCTGATGGCTGTAAGCTCCTTTTTATTAGAAATGCCGGCTACAATCTGTCCAAGAAATCGAATATATCCAAGAAGCTTTATCTTATCAAAGATCACGGAAAGCTTATCATCACTTACGCCTTCAAAATAATATCTTATGGTATGCTCCCAGATATGATCTGCCGTATCCTGTGTTATGCCAAGGAATTCCTCTGAATTGCCGGGCTCATCTTCCGCATAGGCACAATAACATACGAAAAGTCCCTGAAGGTCAAATATCGCCTGCCCTGTTGAGAGGGTATCCATATCGATAAGCATTGGTTCATCATCTGAGATCATCACATTTTTCATGTGATAATCACCATGAATAACGTGCATATCATCAGGCATCTCTTCTATCATGGCGCGGCACTTATCGGCAGTTTCCTTATCAAGATGTTCTTCTATCTGGTCCATATAGCGAAGGAATGTGTTTTTGGCAAGCGGCAAGATCCCGGGCTCCATCAGGGTTCCATGTACTACCTTTGCCAGCTCTGCCAGCTTTTTTTCTATCTCATCAAGCCTCTGTGGTTCTTCAATGATAATGTCGTTGAAGCTTTTTGATTTTAAAAGTTCAAAGACTGAACCGTAGCGTCCGTCTTCCGACTTAACTATGTCAAAGGAAATGGCTGTGGGAATACCCTTTACGAAAGCCATCTTTGCCATCTTCTTTTCATTTTCAATCATGGGAATAGCATCAGGAGAATCATACATTTTGACAATTGTATCCTGATCAATACGATAGACGGTGCCATAGAAGCCCTTGCCGATCTGCTCACAGCCGTCTAATGAAATTACTCTGTATTTTTTCTTAATATCTATAATCTCAGTAAAACCTGTAGTCTCAAAAATGCTGTAGACATCAGGTGAAACCTCAATGATAGTCAGCTCATCATCAATTAACTTGCGGATTTTCATAAGGACGCGAAGTCCCGCACTGGATATGTACTCCAGATCTGATGCATCAAAAACAGTCCTCCTGCCTCCACTGTTTTTAAGGAGTGGGATAAGCTTCTCCTCCCACTCGTGAGCATTACCTGAATCAATCCTGCCTTCGAGTTTTAAAACCAGTCTGTCAGTAGCCATAAGCTTTACCTCCATTCCCAGCCTTCATCTTCTACCTGCTTTTTAACAAAAAGAACATGTCTGTCATAACTTGCGTATCGCTCATCGCCTCTATGATCAGGGAGTAATTCTTCACCATAGAGTCTTCTTAAATCCTGTCCAAGAAACTTGGTATATTTTGTACTTCCATAATAATTCAAATGAGAGCTTCCGTCAGAAAAATCCGAGCCACCTTCATAGTCAATTCCGAAATCCTCCGGATGCTTGAATGTGTAATCGTAATAAACGTGACTTACGCCCTTTGCCTGAAGTTCAAGAACGTATTTTTCAAGCCAGTTATATCTGAGATCCTCTTCGTTCTCCATAACTTCATTGCCGTCATTTATGGCATAGGGAATACTTGTTATATAGAGCTGTATGCCCTTTCCCCCGGTGTATTCGATTATCTTATTCAGGTATTCCACGGATTTATCAGATGGTGCCTTCACTTCATCAAGTCGCAAAACAGGACTTTGGAAGGACTGATTGTGGAATCTTGGGCTATATCCCTTGAAGGCCTCATAATCGAACTCAAAGGCTTCCTTTACATCCTCTGCTTTTAGCTGCGAGTATCTGTCATGATATCCGAAATACGCAGGGAAATATTTATCAATAAGTTCAAGATTACCATCAAGCGCCACATTCATCATCCTGAGCTTGTTCATGGAAAACTTCATGCCATAAAGGGTGTCATCCATGAAGTAATACTTATCTTCATAATCATCCTGATAAATTGCAGGAGTGAAAAAATCAAGGACTATTACCTTGGGGTTTTGATTTTTGCAAAACTCCTTTATGTAATAATATGAGCACCACAGGGGCTGTTCAGCTGATGAATAGTCATAGGCCGTTATGCCGTAATCATTGAACAGACATGCTGTATTGATTCCGCAGTGAACATGGCTTGAACCTATCATGGCAACATCAATTGTATCCTCAGGCTGATGATACAATGCGCTTCCCTGAATGATACCTGCCTCCGAACGCTCCTTTAATATAGTATCGGACACAGATATGGCAGTTATTATAACTATTATACTAATAATTGTAGCAATAAATGATCTCATTTTTATCCTTTTTTGCCGTTTTTGATTGTTTTTTCATTATTGCAGCCGGTCAGCTGCACGTCTGGATCAGAACTGCATATATACGAAGCTTCTTATCTCTTCGCCGGATCCGTATTTTCCAAAAATAAGTATCACGATGATAAATACAGTAAAGAACACTGCTCTTTTTATAAGGCCAAAGTCAAGACGGATCACTTCAGGCGGGATGGTGTCTTTCCTGTAAGCGATCACATCCATAACAATAAGTGCCATCATGCAGATAGCAAGAAGCCACCACTCAAAGCTTCCCATTCCAAGAAGAAGCTCTTCTTTAAATTTCAGCCCTTCTGTCAGCGCTGCAGGATTGGCAAAGGGAAGCATTCCCTTTACAAATGCCGTTGCATTCTCCATGCTGCTTGCACGGAAGAAAATCCATGCAAAGGACACCAGAAGGAAATTCACAATTCTTCCGCTCATACCTTTTACAAGGAATGCGGCAGATGATTTTCTAAGGTAACCTGCAAGAACATTGAACACGCCGTGAAGAAGTCCCCAGATTATAAAGGTCACTCCCACACCATGCCAGATACCGCTTACGAAGAATACCATCATGACATTGAATATCTTACGAACAGCACCTTTCCTGTTTCCTCCAAGAGTAATATACACATAGTCCTTAAGGAAATTGCTGAGAGAAATATGCCAGCTTCTCCAGAACTCTACGATATTCTCTGTAAGGTAAGGGGTCTTGAAATTCTGTGTGATATCTATACCAAACATTACTGAGATACCCATCATTATGTTGGTGTATCCTGCAAAGTCACAGTAAATCTGCATGGTATAGAGAATTGAAGTAAAAATCAGCGTCACAGCACCGTAGCTTGCAGGGTCCTCGAAGACGATATCCACAACGCCGCCGATTCTGTCTGCAAGAACCATTTTCATGAAAAGTCCCCAGGTAAGATATGTAAGAGCTTTCAGTGCTCTTTCCTTATCAAATATCTTTGCCTTTTCGCAGTTATCTATCTGCTCACTAAAGGGCTGCTCTCTTTCTATAGGGCCGCTTATCCACTTAGGGAACCATGCCATGTAAAGAGCAAACGTAAATGGATTCTTCTGAGCTTTTCTCTTACCCATAGTGATGTCTGCGAGATAGCTGATAGCCTGGAAGGTATAAAAAGAGAGACCTATAGGCGCTGCATATTTAAAGATACCTGAGAGCTTTTCTGAGTGGAATAATTCCCCAAGAAAAGGGAAATATTTCCATCCAAAAAGCACCAGAGCAAGAGCAGCAACTCCCATGCCTCCGATGATCTTAAGTGCTTTATTTTTGTCCGCATCCGAAATAAGAAGCCCCATAATCCAGGTAAATGCCGTCATAGCAAGAAGCACGAACAGGCAAAAGCCATGTCCCTGCCAGTAAATGAACAGAACGCTTCCTGCCAGCAGCAGATAGCTGCGAAGCTTTTTCGGACAGATATGAAAAATCACAAATAATATAAAGATAAAAGCCAGTGTTGAAAACTGAAAATGCATTTTTCCTCCGGTAGTGTTTTAATCTGCAAGAGGTGCAACCTTTTTGCCGTACACCTTTTTAAAAAATACAGTAGAAAGCCCAAGGGATGCAATCTCTGCGATGGGGAATGCCCACCATACAGCGTTAACATTGCCTGTAAGTGAAAGAAGCCATGCCACGGGAATAAGCACCACCAACTGACGTCCCACTGAGACGATCAATGAATAAATACTTTCTGAAAAAGCCTGGAATACTGAACCAAGGGCGATACAAATGCCTGCAAGAGGGAAGCTAAGGCTTATTATCCTAAGGGCCGGAACACCGATTACATCCATTTCTGCTGAAGCGTTGAACAGTGCCAGGAGAACCTTTGGAAAAATTTGGAAGCTAAGTGTACCTACTAACATTATTCCAAGGGCAAGAGTGATTGCAAACCTGAGAGCCTCTTCAATTCTCTTTTTGTAGCCTGCGCCATAGTTATAGGCAAGAACAGGAATAAGCCCGTTGTTCAGACCAAATATCGGCATGAAGAAAAAGCTCTGAAGCTTAAAGTACACGCCAAATACAGCCGCTGCCGTGGTGGAGAATCCTATGAGTATCAGGTTCATTGCATAGGTCATGATAGAACCGATGGACATCATAAGAATTGAAGGAACACCTACAAAATATATCTCTTTAACAATGTCAGCTTTGGGTGAGAAAATGAGCTTTGGCTTGATGCTAATATCAGGATTCTTTTTGAGGTTACAGAAAAGTCCCACAGATGCCGCAACGATCTGTCCCATAACTGTGGCAACTGCCGCACCTGCAACTCCCATTCTGGGGAATCCGAAAAGTCCAAAGATCATGATAGGATCAAAGATAATATTGATAACTGCGCCTGTCATCTGAGATGCCATACTGAAAACGGTGCGTCCCGTTGACTGAAGCATTCTCTCAAAGGTCATCTGGAAGAAAATACCTGCGGAGCAGAGGCAGATGATCCTAAGGTACTGAACTGCATACTCGATGATAAGCGGATCGTTTGTCTGAGTACGGATAAAGGGTTCAACGAAAAATACACCAATAATAAAGAACACGAGATAGTTCATTAATGTAAGAAGTATAGTTGTGTTTGCCGCTGCGTCAGATCTGTCGAATTTCTTTTCTCCAAGGGATCTCGAAAGCAGTGCATTCATACCTACGCCTGTACCTGAACCAAGAGCAATCATGAAGTTCTGGAGCGGAAACGCAAGAGTTACCGCAGTAAGAGCCGCCTCATCAATTCTTGCAACAAAGATGCTGTCCACAACATTGTAAAGAGCCTGCACCAGCATGGATGCCATCATAGGCAGGGACATAGTGATTATAAGTTTCTTAATGGGAAGGACACCCATCTTGTTTTCTGTAGCTGACATTATTACCTCGTCTTTCATGAAATGTATGTTTATAACGAATGGCTTAGCATAAAATGATTGAGCCGAATTAAGATTTTATATTAAATATTGTACCATGTAAACCTTAATATCTGTATGTATGAAAACATGACCACGTAAAAACGGGGCCGCGCCTGGCAGCCCCGTTTTAATTAGTTCATAGCTAATATGTAAGTTTATTTAACTATCATACCTGTCTCTCTGTCTGCGAAGACGCCGACCATGATGAGGAATACAATACCCATAATCCCCTGGTGGCTAAAAGCCTTTTAGTAATTCTCTCTTGTCTCTTCCCCTAAAATACTGCCCTTCATTTCTTCAAATTTCTTATCAAGCTCCTCTAAAAGAGCATAGTCTTCGTCGGAATATTCTTTGTATTCATCAAGATAAAACATCGAACGACGCTCGTCATCCGGTGATGTTTTCTTAAAACAAATGGCATACTGCCATGGCGAATAGTCAGTAATAAAATTGTCGCTGTCACTTCGCTGTTCCAAAGAAACAACATCCTTTTCCCTGATAAATTCATCAAAGGCTATCAGCTTATCAACAAGAACGGCATAGGTGGTAACGGTCATAGGTTCCCCTGCAGCCTCACAGTTAAAACTCTGTATAACCCACCTATCGTCAATTTCCCTTACAGTGTCGTAAGAGCCCCCGCCGATCATAGTGCTGGATCCCGCTCTGTGATCATAGTATTCAAGCTCTATGTTCTGAAGTCGTTCATCTTTAACCTTTGCTTCATCTTCAGAAGGCTTTTGCAGACCGCATCCAAAGAGCGATGCCAGAAATACCATTAGTCCCATAGCTAAAGCTATTCCTTTCACATTTCGTTTCATCACGTTTACCCCCGCAAATACCGGTCAACTCTATAAAAAAAATGTCGAACATTATAAATATAAAAACAATTATCAATTTACTAAATCACGCAACAATTATAACAGAAAAAAGAACCCCAAAGTAGCATTTCTTAACTACCTTGGGGTAATCTGATTTATTTTAGTTTCCTAAGATCTTCACTATTACTAATCTATGCCTCAGTGAACAATTACCGCGGTTCCAACACTTGCCATATCGTAAAGTGCAACTGCTGCATCATGAGGAAGATTCACACATCCGTGGGACCCGTTTGTCTGATAGATATCTCCACCAAAGCTGCTGCGCCATGTGGCATCATGAAGACCTATGCTTCCATTAAAGGGCATCCACCTGTCTACCCATACATGCCATGTGGGACCTGTGAGATATTTTCCCGGAACCTCTGCGGTAATCGCATAATTGCCTGCAGGTGTTCCGCGGCCAAGACTGGTATTTCCTGTAACGCAGGGAGACGAAAGAACTACCTGTCCATTTACAAAATAATTTACCATCTGGGCTGCAAGATCAACATCTATATACGTTGCACCGCTCTGGGGCTGAGACTGCGGTTGCTGCACCGGCACACCTTTTGAAATCTGTCCCTGACAGCTTGCTATCTCTTCCTGCTGATTCTGGAATCTTCCTTCCTTAACTCCGAAATTCTGATAATGATTGTAGAGGACTGCTGGATCACTACCCAGCGCCTGGACCACATCCGGATATTTTCTTGCATAGTAATCAGCATCAAAGCCATCCGCTTTTACTGATATAAGACTAAAACAGAGCGTTAATACAAAACATGGAATAAAGACAAAGAATAGTTTCTTCATATCCAGAATCCCCCTTCGTGTAACCACAATTATATCATCAGCTCGTATATGAAAAGACTATTTTACGATATTTTTACAAATGTTTTATTTTTCCATAATGATTGAAAAATTAATATTCTCTAAAATCGATATGGTCATACCTTGCGAAAACAGTGGATATGATATAATTATTGTGATTAACTGTGAGGAAGGGTTGGAAGTAGCATGTTTACCTACATCAAACCGGAATTCATGATACATACCTTTACGCAGCAGCGGGACAATGTACTGAATGAACGCAGTCTTTGTGTTGCCCGCTTAGGTGACTATGCCATTCAGATGGCAAAAGTCGACGATTCTACATTTTCGTTAAGCCTTGAGAATGCTTCTGAAGGCGCAACCTACGCAGGAAAAGTCATAAATATAAATAACACAAACGAAGCGTCCATAGCTCTTATCGTTGATGATCTGTTCAGACGGATGCAGACCATCAATGAAAAAGAGATTTTTGATATGCGTGAAAATATCTGGAAGTGGTATGCCCTCAGCTGGCTTGAAGAACAGGATATATCCCTTGAGGATTATCTGGACAGCAGAATGGGCCATTCCTATGAGGAGATGCCTCACTGGAAAAGCTTTGAAGAGTATATGGCGGAGGACTATCTGAGCATCGCATCCACCATGAACATTATAAACAAGTATGCTCAGACTCCTGAAGAAAGCGAGAAGTATCGCACCTTTGCAGCCAAAGATATAGTCGAGGTGCGCCAGCGCCATTCTCTGGATATCATCCAGAAGGAATTCGCAGCAAAGGCAGATGGCTATGAGAAAAAGAAGACTTACGGTTTTGGTATAGAAATTGTTGCAGATTCCAGAAATGAAGCAAGGGAAAAGCTTGAGGCATTACTTAAGGATACTCCTGTTGGAGAATTTATCATAAGAGGTTAAAAGTACCCTGTTTTATGCCGAAAAACATTTATATAAGTTTTTCGCAAGTTAAACTTCAAGGGGGATTTAGATATGAACAGACCTTTAGTCAGCATAAATTCGATGATCAAATATGCCATAGCTGCATTCTTTTTATCCATGATCATTTTTTTATTCCCAATTAGCGCAAAGGCTACAACCTTAGAGCCTGTAGATGGAAATGACAATTCAGTTCAGGTCACGGTAGGTACGGACGCAGACGGTAATACCACTGTTTCTTACAACAATCATGTTTTTACAAGAAAATATAATGGTTGGTATGTTCCCGCAGCATATATTTACGATGGAACAGACCTTGCTGTTTATCTTGATGCCAAGGTTGCTTTTACAAGACGAACAAGCACAAGGCATGACGGCTTTTTATTCGTAAAAATGTCAGGGGGCTGGTACCGTCATGAGCTTCATATAAACGACGGCCGTGCTCTTGCAGATGTATTCAACGAGGCGGCAGGTATCACCAGTACTTATAATCCCTACGGTAATCCTGTTCTCTACGATCTGCCTATTCCCAGTGGTCAGCCAGAAGCCACTCCTTAAGATAATGTTTTGAGACTATATAAAAGGCTCCCCTATTCACTATTGAATAAGGGAGTCTTAATTATTTGTTATAGATTTCCAGCTTCTTAAATTCATCCAAGGCAACAGGCATTGCGTAATAATAGCCCTGATAATCATCCACAGGATAATCAAGGATGCGCTCTGCTGTGTCCTCGTTACCGATACCCGTCGCGCACACACTCATATTCATGTTGACCGCAAAACCGGTGATTGCTTCAGCCATGTGTCTGCTAAGAGGGTTCTTGGTAATATTCTCTGTGATCTCCTGCCCCAACTTAATGATATTAAGAGGCAGAGACGTTGCAAGATCCAGTGTCGTAAAGTCGCTTACATCAAGAGCTATTCTGATTCCGCAGGACTTAAGGAAAATGACCTGGCTCTTTAAATAGTCAAAGTTAATATCCCTTGTCACATTTGAAAGCTCAATACACAGAGCTGTTCCGGGGAATCTGTTGCTCCTTAGAAGCTCTACTATGGTAGTTCTGAAATCGCTTCGCTCTAGCTGCATATAGGCTAGATTAATGCTGAGATAAAAATCCGGATGATCCTTTAATATCTCAAGTCCGTCCTTCATGGCTCTGTCGAGAACCCATGTGCCAAGAGCATAGAAGGATTCATCCTGCTCAAGCCATGGGATGAATTCACTTGGAGAAACATCGCCGTAGGGCTGCATGTTCCATCTAAGGAGAACCTCAGCTCCCGTAAGCCTTCCATCCTTTTTGGCAATTATAGGCTGATAGTTCAGATAAAAGCCCTTGCAGTGATCAAGAACCGACTCTCTAACAGCTGCCACAAGTTCAATGGTGCTCTTATTGTTATCAAGCTCGTTATTATGGAAAATGATCAGATTTCCATGTTTTCTTCTCTTGGAATAATCAAGGGCGTACTTGGCACTTGTGTAAACCGCGTGTACATCAACTCCCGGTTCATCAGCCACAATAACGCCGCCTCCAAGCTCAGCAGATACGCTGCTGGTTCCTACCTTGATGCTCTGCCTTACATACTGGCGCATTCTCTGATAGAGAAGCTTTATCTCTTCAAGAGTCATCTTGGTGGTACATACTCCGAGAATAGTACCGTCTCCTCTGTAAACATGCCCCTTTTCTCCAACCTCGGACTGGAGATATTCAGCCATGGATTTCAGCATTCTGTTTCCGAACATGTAGCCGTAAAGCCTGTTAATATCACCAAAATCAATTACATTTACAACAAGCAGAATGTATTTTTCCTGGAGAGTCTCAAGCCTGTGCATGTAGTTCAGCATCTCGTAGTGATTGGACAATCCGCTGATAGGATCTGTGGTATCAACGATACCTTTATTTATTAGTGAGCAGGCATAGAAGGCTGCTTTACCCGAATAATCCTTGATAACAACACCCTTGCAGGAGCAGGCAACATATTCGCCGTTCTTATTGCGGGCACGATATTCGAAGCTGGGGTTAACCCTGTTTCCTGAAAAAGCCACCGCCAGATGTTCTCTGTAGGTCTCCCTGTCCTCGGGATGAACGTGCACTTCCCAGACCTGATCTGCCTTGTACACAAACTCCCCGGGTAATCCGAAATACTTTACGGCATTCTCAGACCACCTGGCCATGTTTTTCTCAATATCATACACATAAGAATATCTGCTCTTAGATGTAACCGCAAAAGTGTCATAGATTTTGCTTATAGTATCATAAGGCCCCTGTTTTTCCGCCATAAAGACGCATCCTCCACAAACGATGATAAACGTAAATAATTATGTTATACTGATAAAAATTATAGTTTTTTCTTCAGACTCTATCAACTGTTTTTGCATTTTGATATCCGCATTGCAGATGATGAGCCGAATTAAAAAAACAAAACGGATTTTGGGAGGTTATAATGGCAAAAATTTCTAACGAAGCACAGAATCAGGCTTCTATTCTCGCAAAAGGAGATCTTCAATACAAAGAATACGGAAGGCTTCTGTTTTTCGGAATTCCGTGGCCCTTCAAGCACTATGAGCTTTACAACAATGAGCTGACTATAGTTTCTGGATTCCTTAGCATCACTGAGGATGACTGCTTCATGTACAGAATAAGCGACGTGGAATTAAAAAGATCTTTTCTTCAGAGGTTATTTGGTCTTTCAACCATAACCTGCTTCACTTCTGATGTTACCGACAAGACCATTGTAATGAAAAATATAAAGCACGGCCGCGAGATAAAGGATTTCATCAATCAGGAATCTGAGCGTGCCCGCCTTCGCAGACGTACCGTTAATATGCAGGATATCGGCTTTGCTGCAGAGGACGGATCACTTGATACAGACGATCTTAACGACTGATGGAACGACAGAACTTAATGTAGTAGCTTAACCATTTGGGTTCTTTACTAAAACTAAAAATCCCGCAGGTACTATGCAGAACACATTGATTTGTGTTACTTAGTATCTGCGGGATATTTTTAATCTTATTTCGCGAACGAAATCTTTTTTATTTTAGGATGCGTGATGCTTTTTCTTTACTTCGTACATTCTTGAATCACTTTCTGACAGGCACCTTTCCACATCGGATTCCTTGGTAAGAACTGACTGATACCAGCCAATTGATACCTCCAGATCGAACTTTACGGATTCATCCTTACTTTTTTCTTCGATATGCTTCTCCAGTTTAGCTGCCATCTTCTTGGGCTTCATCTCAGAGTATGGATAAACAAGAAGGAATTCGTCTCCGCCCATTCTGGAACAATGACCATTCTCCGGGCAATATTTCTTGATGACATCTGCGATCATGATAATGGCTTCGTCGCCGGTTTCATGACCATAAGCATCATTTATCTTCTTTAGTCCGTCCAAATCAATAGTCATAAATACCAGCTCCTGGCCGGTCTTTATCCACTCATCGATGTTTTTATTCATCCACACATCAAAGCTTCGTCTGTTGCTCATATCAGTCATGAAGTCAGTCATACTCTTCTGCTGTGTCTGGGCAAGGAGACACCTTAGCTCTGATGCAATATAGAGCTTATTGAATGCAAGTGACAGCTTCAATATCCAGTCAAAATAATACTGATCTACTGTATCACTGAGGCTTTCAAATTCCGATACAACAAAACCAAAGCATCTGGTGCTGTCATGGAGCAGTGAAAAATACAGCGTTCTTGGCTTGTCATCATCGAAGGCTTCAAAGGTTAAGAGGTTATTTTTATTAAATACCTTGGTGTTAAAGTTTATTCTCTTTCCGTCTCTGTAGCCAAAGACAGGCTCAACCTCATCTGTGATATCTTCTTCAAATATGCGTCCATTGTTGGCATTCTTATGTCCTGAGAGGCATATAAAAAGGGATTTATGATCTACCACAAGATTGATGTGTTTTTGTATGGTATCAAGAAGCTCCTCAATAGAGTTGCTGCTATCTAGATCTATCTGCAGCATGGTCTGGTTATGAGGCTGTCCCAAAAGGTGACTTACTCTCTCATAGTATTGATTGAGCTGCTGCTGATGGGTTTCAATTACTTCTTCACCATTGCATCCGCAGCTCTCTCTGTACATGATCTTGGCAGGAACAGAATTAGGTGTCTTAACATAGACCTTCCTGATAAGCTTGTCGGCAAGATCAATGGTACACTCTGCCATTCCTTCAATATCAACGCTGACTGTTGTCAGGGTAGGATGATATTCAATAGCCTCAGAAATATCATCAACACCTGTAACCTTCAGGTCTTCGGGTATGCGAAGGCCATGGTCAATAGCAACTGTACAAAGTGCTCTTGCCATGTAATCGTTAGCACATATTACTGCATCGGGAATGTGTTCGGGATCTGAAAAGAAGTACTGGAATGCTTCTTCGCCCTTGAAACGCCACATATCTGCATGGAAAATAGAATTCTCGTAGATGGGAAGTCCCTTTTCCTTCATTGCAAGCTTATATTTTTCAAGTCTCTCATTACTGTCGTAATGGGCAGGGTAACCCGCCATGAACATGATATTTTTGCAATTATGACAATCAGCAAGATGATTGACCACATTTACTATGGCATCATTTGCATTACTTAAGATGCTGAGAAAATCTTTATATTTTTCTCTGAAGCTGATAACGGGGCAGGTGGCTCTGCTTCGTATCTCATCCTCAAGCATCTGTCTGATCTCCGGTCTGTCGAAGGTATCATAAGCAATAATCACCGCATCGAGACTCTCGATGGGCGCGAATTTAATAACCTTCTCATTCATCTTATTGAAATCACTCTCATCATCAATGACCTCAAATGCAATGAAAAAGAGAAGATTATAATCCTTTTTTCTCGCCGTATTGGCAAGTGCCCGGCAAAATCTCTTCTGAAATCTTACCTCGGAACAGTTAAAAAATACGCCAATGTTCTTTTTCCCATTTAAAAGAATATTGTCCATGGCATTCACCTCTATGATAAATACTGTTCGTAGATTGCGACCTGATCATAGATACATCTCCAGGAGCTCCAGGCATTAGCTGAAACACAGATATAGTGTCCGCCTGAATTGGAGATTGAATAGCTGGCTGCGCAGCAACCTGACTGGTTAACGAAACCGGTCTTGGCGCAGAGCACTTCTCCGTTGGTCTCCTTATCCTCGATTCTTCTAAGGAACCAGTTGGAGATGGTAATTCCTTCCGGATGCTGCTCTGTAGCTGTGGTTGTATATGTGTGTGCAGAGAGTATCTCTCTTGCAAGATCGTTCTCAACTGCTGCCTTAAGGATCATAGCCATATCCGTAAGGGTGCAATAGTGATTCTCGTCATAGATCCCGACACAGTTGGTAAAGTGTGCTGTGTCTGCAAGCCCAAGCTCAGCAAGCTTATCGTTCATCATATCTACAAAAGCTTCATGCGAGCCTGCAACATAGGTTGCCAGTGCAATTCCCGCATCAGCTCCGGATGGAAGTATTGTTCCGTACATAAGATCTCTTACGGTAACCACTTCATCCACATCAAAGCCCACGATACTGCAATCATTTGAAAAAGAATAATCAGTGATATCCCTTGTGATAGTAAAGGTATCATCAAGATCTGTCACATGCTCTGCTGCCACAAGAATGGTCATGATCTTTGTCATTGAAGCAGGCGAAATTGTGGCATCCGCTGCCTTTTTTGCAATGACCTCTCCCTTGTCCACATCAATAAGAATCGCATTCTCACTGATAACATCTTCACTTACAATATTTGAAACAGAACCGCTGGTCGTAACTTCATAGCCCTTGCAGAAGCTTGCAACCTCCGGAGAAAGCTCCGGCTCCTCTTCCTGTTGCGCTTCCGGTTCCTCATCCTCTGCAACCTGTTCCTTTACCGGTTCCTCCGGAGAAAGGTCCACTTCCGGTATCTCTTCCTTGATGGAAACCACCTCAGGACCTTCACTTGTTTTTTTACTGATAAGCTTGTAGGCCACAACGCCCACTGTAACCACAAACAGAACTGCCAGTATTCCAAAAAGAACAAATAACCCCTTATTTTTCTTTTTACGCGGCTTTCTCCTTATATAGTAGCTGCTGTCTAAATTTCTATATCCATTCTTACCCAAAATCAAATTACCTTGTCGAAAGGAATATCTCCTCTCTTATCGCATCCGCATCATCCGGATACGCCTTCCTGTATTTTTCCATTAATGCTTTTGCCTGTGCAAAATCGCCGGCATACTCATAAGCTGTTATCTCATTTAGCATAAGTGACTGATGATATTCACTGTTCCCCAGTGAAAGTCCTGCCTCAAATGAGCTGACAGCATTATCGTAATCCCCCATTTTCACCTGACATAAACCAAGCTGATTGTATATGTCGGGATGATTGGGATCCTCTGCCAGAAAAGTCTTATAAACGCTGATGGCATAGTTATAGTCGCCCTGCTTTTCCCCTGTTTGACCAAGCAGAACCACAATAGGTGCCTTCTGCGCATCTCTCTCATTTCTGGCCAGCTCCAAATAACTCTGAGCATCCGCATTATTCCCAAGATAATACGAAATCTGTCCCTTTTCATAATTGGTCATGTTGGGATCAACATTATTCAGACATGATTCCAGAATCGCAGCGCCTTCATCCTCGTACCCGTTGGCTGAAAGTGCCTTGTAAATCATGATCCTAAGATCGTAATCCTTGGGTGAAATTGTTATTGCTTTATTAAAATCTATCGTCGCTCCATCATGATCCTGGCTGTAAAGCTTAGCAACACCGCGCATGTAATAGGCGTCTTTTTCCTTCTTACGAAGTCCTAAAATTGCGTCATATACCTGTATGGCCTCGGCATATTTCCCCTGCTTGATATAGGTATCCGCAAGATAGTAGTTCGTATCGAAATCCATATCTCTGGCAATTCCATCTGTTGATGCCAGAGATTTAAGAAACTCGGTGACAGCATTATCGTAATCACCGAGGTTCCTGTACAGGATTCCCTTTGCCCTGCTAAGGAGATGTACATCCTCTTCAGCCTTCTCCGCAGCTTCAAGGCTCTCCCTGGCCTCATCATATTCAAGGTTTTGAATATGCAAAAGCGCAGAGTCAACATTACCATGCTTAAGTGCCGGACCGCATCCGCAAAGCATGGCTAAACCTGCGGTGAGCATAATGGTCTTTGCCATTTTCCTGTATAACATTTACTTAGTCCTCGCCAAGATATGCTATTACCTCTACTTCACACAATACGTCCTTGGGAAGCTGCTTAACTGCAACACAGCTTCTTGCAGGCTTGCCTGTGAAATATTTCTCATATACTGCATTGAAAGCACCAAAATCTGCCATCTCAGCAAGGAAGCAGCTTGTCTTTACTACGTGCTCGTAGTCTGTACCTGCTGCCTTTAAAATCTCCCCAATATTCTTGCAAACAAGATCAGCCTGAGCTGTAACATCATCTCCTTCAATCTCACCTGTTGCGGGATTGATTGGAATCTGTCCTGAAGCATAAAGGAAATTACCTGCCTTTATAGCCTGTGAATAGGGTCCGATTGCTGCGGGTGCCTTGTCTGTAACGATTTTCTGCATTTTTCATACCTCCGTTAAAAAAATTATGTATTCTCTTTTTGCTTTTCAGAATCGAATGCTGCTGTAACATAGAATCCCCTGGCATTCTCTTCCACATTAAGAACAACGCCCTGTCTCATGGACATTCTCTCCCTGAAGGGAAAATTCCCTGACATTGCAAGGGAAGGATCAATGGTGTAATACACATTACTGGGGAGTTCTCCCTCCGTCACCGTGATCTCATCGCCCTCCTTCAAAAGTCCTGGGCGTTCCATCTTAAAAACCATTTCTCTAACCATTTTACTATCTACTCCGTAGCCACATTATCTGCAATTACATAAGCATGGTTTTTCAAATAATCATACCATAATGCATAAGATTTTGCTTTCAAATGTATGTTATCAAATGAAAGATCCTGAGTAAGTGCTCCGTTCTCATCATCAGTGGCTTCATTCATATCAATATAAAAAATGTGCTGATTGTCCGCTAGCTGCGCAATTACCTGGTTGCGCTCATTTATGCGGTCATTCTTAAATACCTTGTCTTTATTACTCTTCGCAGCGGTTACATGCATTATGCCCTGAATATATATCTGCGCATCGGGTTGCAGCTCTCTTATTCTGTTAACTACGTTCCCGTATGCTTCCCCGAAGGATTCAGGTGTTCCGCCGCCAAGCTCGTTAAGACCGAGCATAATATATATTTTACCAAATTTCTTCTGCTCTAGCGCCTGTGCAATTGTAATTTTTTCAGAATTATCTTCAAGTTTTACAAAGGACTTTTTCTCAAAATCATAAATAGTGAGAGAAATCTTGGCATAGAAGGTGGATCTGTCCATGAGCTCCTGACAATACTCCGAAAGTCCAACTGTTCTGGAATCGCCAATAAAGAGCGCATCGCAGAAATAATCATCATCCACGGATGCAATCTGATAAACAGGCGGTTCAGGTTCTACCTCTTCTACAGGTGCCTCCTCTGCAGGTGCTTCCTGGCTCTCTGCCGTCTGTTCGCCCTCTGCAGGCGCTTCCTGATTCTCTGCTGGCTGCTCGCCCTCTGCCTGAGTCTCAGTAGCTTCAGGATTCTCACCCTCTGCGGGATTCTGCTGCTCTCCCATGGCTTCCTCTGAAGGCTGTTCCTCTACAGATTGCTCTTCTGTCAGCTGTTCTGCATTCTCAGTCTGCTGCGCATCTGCTTCAGCTACATCAGTCTGCTCAGAACCATCTGATATCTGCTGCTCAGATCCATCAGCGGTCACTACATCCTCATTCTGAGCTTCGCTCTCAGGGTTCTGTGACAGCGTCCCATTGCCGGTACCCATCACATTATTTGCAAGAGCCACAAGATAAGGCTGATTGCCGTCAAAGAGACTACGAAGTGTCAGCGACATCACTGGGGCTGCCTGTGGATCATATTCAATTTCTCCGTACTGAGTATCTTTTCCCAATATTGAATCAGCAGTTGTCAGTATGTAGAACAACAACACCAATATAGTAAGCAGATACTTTGAGAGTTTTTTCAAAATACACTACCTCAAAAATTAAAATACAAGAACGGATTGCCCGCCTTAGTAGATGAAATACATGCACACACAACAAAGAGTGCAAATACCAATATTTTTATAACAGGGCTTTTCCTGTTTTCCTTAACAAATTCAAAAAACAGCGGAACAAGAAGTACAAGTCCTGCAATCATAAACATACCATATCTATCCGTGAACTTAGCAAAGTCTCCGGGATTCACTGCAACTCCGACTCCGAAAAAGGGGAAAAGTCGTCCGAAATAGTTGGCGATATCCGTGAATGAATTAAGCGCAAATACCACCCATGTAAGGGGTACAAGCACAAGCACGTTGATTCTTCCAATTACTGCCATCAGTCCCTTGCTCTTAGATAAAACAAACTTCTCTGCAAGTATCATCAAAAGAAGGGATCCGCTCCAGATAAAGAAGTTCGGTGTAATGCCATGCCATATTCCCGTTAACAGCCATACAATAAAAAGATTTAAAACTGTACGTTTTGTTCCTTTTTTACTTCCGCCAAATGGAATGTACACATAATCCTTAAACCAGGAGCCCAGGGTCATATGCCACCTTCTGTAGAAATCGCTGACGCTTCCTGCCACGTAGGGATGATTGAAGTTCTGTACAAAAGGAAATCCAAGAGCCACACCTACACCTGCAGCCATAAGTGAATATCCCCAGAAATCGAAATACAGATTCAGGGAATAGCACACTGCTCCAAGCCACGCCAGAGGTGTGGAAATGCTCTCATATCCTATGGTTCCGATCTCATTCCACATCATAGCCATGTAATCGGCAATAAGTATCTTCATGCCAAATCCCAGTGAAAACCAGAATAAACCGCTCTCTATTCTGCATAGATACATGGGGAGCCTGTCTCTGAAAAGCAAAAACATCTCCTTTTTACCGGATATGGCCTCATTTTTCTCATAGTAGTCATAGCGCATGATAGGGCCGGAGATAACCTGGGGGAATAACGAAAAATAAGCCAGTGCTGAAAAGAACGCCGGCCTTTTTTTGATCAATCCCTTATAGCAGTCAACCTGATATGAGATCATTTTGAATGTGAAGAAGCTGATACCAAGCGGAAGAGCGCTAACACGGCCAAACTGCACAAGCAGCTTAAAGGCCATAAGAACTCCCGCATCCAGCAGAACTGACAGATATAAGAACTTCTTATTTTTAGAAAGACATTGCAGAGACAACAAATAATTCACAACTATTGCAGCTGCAAATATCCCTAAACTCCTGATATCTCCAATTGCATAAAACACCAGGGAGCCCACCGACAGGAAAATACTCCTGAAGCGGTAAGGCACAGCATAATACACAATCAGAAATATCGGTAAAAATCTAAATATAAATGATAAATCCGAAAAATTGATCATATTCGCGTTAATCTGTAGCATTGTTTATCTCAGCCAACTTTGTTTCTGCTGATGATGCGCTTCTGGTATCCTCAAAGTTATTGATTACCTGGTCGTAAATGACCTTAGCATTGTCTGTATCTCCACTCTCATAATAAGAGTTACCGAGATTGTACAGCGCATCAACGTTGGTGTTATCGTACTGGAATGCCTTGATCAGTGCAGGAATCGCAGTTTCATAATCACCGTTCCTGTATGCATCATAGCCCACAGCATAGCTTCGCTGTGAAAGATCAGCTCCCACAAATGTCATAAGACCATTGTAGAGGTCCATGAACTGCGTAGATGCTTCATCACCGAGGTTGTCGATATCCACATCCTTAAGCTGCTCCTCAATTCCTTCGATATTGGTCTGATCAGCAAGATACAGTGAAGCTGCCTCCATAAGATTATTACCTACTGAAGCAGGTGTATCTGCGCCCTGATATGAGCTTATCTCGTTTTGAAGCTCATCAATCTGGGCCTGAAGTGTTCCTATCTGCTGCTCATACTCACCCATCTTGGCTGATTTTGAATCAGACTCTTCACTTATTTCTGAGATCTGAGTCTTGTAATTGGCATTCATTTTCTGTATTCTTGCGGGCAAAATAAGGAAATTAGCTGCTGCTACTCCAAGAACAACTCCCAAAACTATTCCCCATATTGATCCGCTCTTAGTAAAGACATTCTGTCTAACAGGCTGAATGATGGTCTCATTGTCTCTGGTATATCTGACAATATCATTACCTGATTTCTTATTCTCCTCTGAAGCCTTAAGATCCTGAGGAAGCATCATGCTCTCAGCTTCCTTGAGATAGCGGGCTGCCATTACGTTGCCGGTATCGAGCTTAAGACTCTTCTCCGCCTCTGTTTTGGCCTTGGCATAACTGCCGTTGTTCAGATAAAGAAGCGCTAAAAGAAGATGGGCCCTGATAAAACCGGGGTTCATCGAAAGTACTTTTTTTAGCTGAATAACTGCCATATCCAGGCTGTCCTGGTGGCAATAGTTCAGTGCTATATTGTATTTTTTTATTGTCTGATTGAAAACTTCGAGTCTTGAAGGATCATTACGTACCATGTCCATGTAGTCATCTGCTGAGTTGTCCTCGCTCTTAAGGTTCTTACTGATAACCCATTCACTAAGGGCAGCAACGACTTCACCGGTCTCATAATAGACCAGTCCTAAAAGGTTTCTGGCCTGAATGTTACTCTTATTGAGTTTTAGACTTTGATGCAGGGATTCGATGGCCCCTGACATATTACGCACTTCTGCTCTCTCTAATCCCTCATTATAATAGCGGTTGGAAAGAGCGATTATGCGCTTATATACCTTTACTCCCGCGCCGCAGTTAGGACAATACTCGCGGCTTGTGAGCTCTGCTCCACATTTATAGCATTTCATAATAAGAAGAAAGCCCCTTTTCTAATTAAATCATGAACGACTGCGCATCTGACGATTTGTTTCCTCTGCCTTGGCATCCTTCAGAAGGCTGACAAGGACATCTGCCATGTCGTCCAAATCCTGGTTATAGATGATCTCCTCAGCATCCTCTATCTCCAGGCTGGGCCTGAACTTCTTAAGTTCATTTTCAAAATTGATCATTTCTAAAGCTCCCTCATACCTTTTACATCTGATAAAACAAATTAGTTGCCGGGCAAAATGCCAAGTGTCTCTCTGACCTGCCCAACAAGATATAAAGATCCGGCAGCAAATACAACATCGCCGGCTCCCCTGTCCGTAAGAATATCCATAAGTGCATCCTTTACACCGTCATAATATGAAAAACGGATATTCAAGGCATCCTCAAATCTGGATGTCTCGGACGCAATCGCAGCACGAAGCTGTGATTCTGAGGCTGATCTGGAAGTATCAAGAACTGCAATATATACTCTGTCGAACAACCTGCTCTCAAGTATTTTCCTGATCATAAGATGGTACTGCTTGTCTGATACGGCACCGAAAAGTAAATATCTGTACCTGTTGCAGGGTACTTCCTTAGCACTTTCAAGGAAAGCATCCATTCCATCTACATTGTGGGCACCATCAACATATATTCCGGGAAGAATAAGCTCCATTCTTCCACCCCATTTGGCCTTTTTCAAGCCAAAACGAATATCATCTTCGGAAATCTTTATTCCAAGATCCCTCAATGCCCGAGTACACATTATCGATATTGCAGCATTTTCTGTCTGAAATTTCGCAATAGTTTGCAGTCTGAGACCGCAATAATTATCATACTGAGATTCATAGGAAAAATCAATGCAAATATTACCTGATTCATCGGGCGTAGGCACAATATCATAGAGAAACTTTGGCTCAACACGATAAACCTTAGCTCCCATTTCCTGTGCTCTTTTTTCTATTACCTCTGTACTGTTCTCTCTTTTATTAAGGAAAACAAGAGGAACGTTATTTCGTATAATTCCTGCTTTTTCAGCGGCAATCTCCGAAATTGTATTTCCAAGATACTGCATGTGGTCCATGCCTATCTCAGTTATCACATCAAGTATAGGCTCATGTATGCTGTTGGTAGCATCCAGCCTTCCGCCAAGTCCTGTCTCGAGCACCAGAAAATCCACAGGGTGTTCGCTATAAAGCTCCATAGCCATAAAGAACAGGAACTCGAAATATGTAGGGAAGTATTCTCCCGTTTTATACCCTTTTATGCTCGTAAGGAGCTTAGCAAATATATCACAGAAAGTATTATCCTCAATGGGCTTTCCGTTAATGCAAAAGCGCTCCGTAAGCTTTACAAGATGCGGTGAAGTAAACATTCCCACGGAAAAGCCTGCCTGCCTCAGAATCTCTGAGAGATAATTGCAAACAGAACCTTTTCCGTTAGTACCTGCCACATGAATGATCTTCATATTCAGGTCAGGGCTTCCCATGTATTCAAGGAATTCCCTGGTCTCTTCTACAGAATGTTTCTCGGTAAATGCAGGTATCAGTTCGATAAACTGCTCGCACTCATAAAAGCGGGGTTTCTCTCCGGCATCTAAAAGACTCATTATGTCTTCGATGCGGTTTGTAAGCTCGTCTTTCATTACCACACCTGTTATTACTTCTTAAGCTGAGCCAGTCTCTCCTGCACCTGTGCATAAGTCTGCTCGTACTTCTGCTGCTTAGCCTTTTCTTCCTCAATCTTCTCAGCGGGAGCCTTGGAAAGGAACTTCTCGTTAGTGAGCATATTCTGTGATCTCTTAAGCTCACCTTCAAGCTTCTTCATCTCCTTCTCAAGACGCTCGATCTCAGCTGAAATATCAACAAGATCTGAGAAAGGAATGTAAATAGTAGCATCTGCAAGAACTACTGAAACTGCATCTTCAGGAATACCTGTCTTGTCATTCTGACATACTGACTCGGATGCGCTTCCCAGTGTCTCAAAGAAAAGCTTACCTGTACGGAAGATATCAAGAGCTTCCTCATTATCTGAAACTACAAATACCTGTGCTTTTCTTGAAGGAGCAACATTCATCTGTGTGCGGACATTACGGATACCTCTTACGGCCTCCTTAATGGTCTCAATTGCCTTCTCATCGGAAGCATAGTTCCACTCTTCCTTATACTCAGGCCAGTTGGAGATCATGATTGACTCCTCCTCGTCCTGAAGTGTGCAGAAGATTTCTTCTGTAACGAAAGGCATATAAGGATGAAGAAGCTTAAGGCTGTTAATAAGCACTGTCTGAAGTGTCCAGAGTGCTGCCTCGTGTGACTTCTTATCGTCAGAATTGTAGAGACGGGGCTTAACCATCTCGATGTACCAGTCGCAGAACTCTTCCCAGATGAAGTCATAAACCTTCTGAACTGCGATTCCAAGCTCGAACTTATCCATGTTCTCTGTTACTTCACGGATAGTGTTGTTAAGTCTTGAAAGGATCCAGTGATCTACAGGCTCAAGACCTTCGGGCATGGGCTGGTGAATTGCGCTCTTAGCATCCTCACCCATGTTCATCATGATAAATCTGGATGCGTTCCAAACCTTATTTGCAAAGTTACGGCTGTTCTCTACTCTTTCATTATAGAAACGCATGTCATTACCGGGTGCATTACCTGTAACGATTGTAAGTCTGAGAGCATCAGCACCGTAATTCTCAATAACTTCAAGCGGATCAATTCCGTTACCGAGAGACTTACTCATCTTTCTACCCTGAGAGTCTCTGATAAGACCGTGGAAAAGAACTGTCTTGAAAGGATATGTTCCCATCTGCTCGTAGCTTGAGAAGATCATTCTGATTACCCAGAAGAAGATAATGTCATAACCTGTTACAAGTACGTCTGTAGGGAAGAAATATTTAAGTTCTTTGGTGTCATGAGGCCATCCAAGAGTCTCAAAAGGCCAAAGAGCTGATGAAAACCATGTATCAAGTGTATCGGGATCCTGAGTGAAATGCTCATGTCCGCACTTAGGGCAAACCTTGGGTGCTTCCTTGGCAACAACTGTCTCACCGCACTTATCGCAGTAGTATGCGGGGATTCTGTGTCCCCACCAGAGCTGTCTTGAAATACACCAGTCACGGATATTGTCAGTCCAGTTGAAGTATGTCTTCTCCATTCTGGAAGGAATAAGCTTGATTGTGCCATCCTTAACAGCATTGGATGCAGGCTTAATTAGCTCGTCCATCTTAACGAACCACTGTGCCTTGATCATAGGCTCAACTGTTGTATGGCAACGGTCATGTGTACCTACATTATGAGAATAGTCCTCGATCTTAACAAGAAGGCCCATCTCGTCAAGTTCCTTAACGATGGCTTCTCTTGCAGCATAGCGATCCATTCCCTCGAACTTGCCACCGTTTGCATTGATGGTAGCGTCATCATTAAGGATGTTGATCTCCTCAAGGTTATGTCTCTTACCAACCTCAAAGTCGTTAGGGTCATGGCCGGGAGTGATCTTAACTACGCCGGTACCGAATTCCATATCTACATAATTATCTTCAACGATAGGAAGTTCTCTGTTTACTATAGGAAGAAGAACCTTCTTACCCTTGAAGCTCTTATATCTGTCATCATCGGGATTAACCGCAACAGCTGTATCACCAAGCATGGTCTCAGGACGTGTTGTGGCAAATTCTATGAACTCTGTCTTTGAAACAGTTCCATCCTCATCAATTACAGGATATTTGATGTGCCATAAGTGGCCTGCCTGTTCCTCGTACTCAACCTCGGCATCAGAAATAGAAGTCTTACATACAGGGCACCAGTTTACGATTCTGCTTCCCTTATATATGTAGCCTTTCTCATGCATCTTACAGAAAACTTCTGTAACGGCCTCATTACAGCCCTCGTCCATTGTGAAACGCTCTCTGTCCCAGTCACAGGAAGAACCAAGCTTCTTAAGCTGGGAAATGATTGTTCCGCCGTATTCCTTTTTCCACTCCCAGGCACGCTCAAGGAATTTCTCTCTTCCAAGATCTCTCTTATCAATGCCTTCTTCCTTAAGAGTGTCGATGATCTTAACCTCTGTAGCAATAGAAGCATGATCAGTTCCGGGCATCCAAAGTGCATTGTAGCCCTGCATTCTCTTATAGCGGATAAGGATATCCTGCAATGTGTTATCAAAGGCATGGCCCATGTGAAGCTTACCGGTGATATTCGGCGGCGGAATGACTATTGTAAAAGGCTTCTTAGTCTCATCCACCTCAGCGTGGAAGTACTTATTATCCTCCCACTTCTTATATAATCTGTCCTCAATCCCTTTGGGGTCGTACGTCTTTGCGAGTTCTTTTCTCATAATTCGATAACCTCTTTAATATGCGTTTAGATATTCTGTTCAATAATATTAAAATAAGAAATCTTTGTCAATGTAACAGCGATTTCCTTAATAAAAATATGCTCTTTTACGAGAACTATTTCATGTGGTGACACGCGTGTCATAGCACAAGATAGGTTTACATAGTTGTATTGACTAAATTAGTACTATCTCACTTTTATGAACTCAATATTCATAATATCGTAAACCAGAGTATTAAGCCATTTTATGGGGCTCTCGGAATATCAGTTTCCATTTAATCCCCAATTTCCACAGAGTTATCCACATGTACACGAGTGTCATTTTTTATGGTCACATACCACCTGTTGTATTAAAAACCGTAAATTTGGATAAATTATATATACAATTGATACAATTCATTAGTTTACATAATTTATATCTCATATATCATTATGTAAACCAACCTATGTTTTTGAGTGTATAAATGGCTGTTTTTTATGATAGTAAACTAGTTTAGATTGTCATCCAGACCGCTCCAGAGCGCATTTACGGTGTTTTTGACCGTACTGGTCGATACGAGCTTTATATCCTTCCACTCTCTGGGGAAAAGATCGGCGTAAGCTCTCTGAACAAACCTTTCATCAAGAAGTGCCACTATTCCAGTGTCATTCTCTGTCCTTATAACTCTGCCTGCCGCCTGAAGTACCTTGTTCATTCCGGGATACCTGTAGGCATAATCAAAGCCATCCTCGCCATCTGATTCAAAAAACTCTTTTATGATCTCTCGTTCGTTGCAAACCTGTGGAATTCCGGTTCCGACTATTATGACTCCGATAAGGCTGTCTTCCTTAAGATCAATGCCCTCACTGAAAATGCCGCCCATAACACAAAAGCCAAGGATACTTTTTGACTCCTCCACTTCAACTTCCATATTTATGATACTTCCAAAATCTATGTCATTACCCGGGGTGAATCTGGACAGGAACTCCTCTCTGTCTTCCTCAGTCATCATCTCATTCTGAACAAGGATCTCCTGAGTGTCTTCATCGAAAAATTCCTTCTCATATATGATTCCCACATCATCCATAAAAATCCTGGAAGGAAAGAATATCAGATAATTACCGCTCTTCTCTGTTGTAATATCGTGTATATATTTAGCGATTTTACGATACTCGTATTCACTTCTTCTGGTATATTTACTGGTGACGTCGGTTGCAATGATGCGTCCGCATTTTCCCGGGTCAAAAACCGAATGAGCGTAAATCTCATAGTCTTCCTTTGTGCCCCCAAGAAGCTTTTTGTAATACTGAATCGGAAGAAGTGTTGCCGAAAAGAGTATTGTGGATTTCGCTCTTGCCATGCAAAGCTTCAGGTTCTCTGAAGGGTCAACACACAAAAGCTTTATTTTAAAGCTCTCATCTTCATATTCTGCGTAAATGACATACTTGTCGTCTAACAGTTCATAAATAGTCTCAAAAGTGAGAATATCAAAATAAAAATCAAGAATATCGTCTCTATATTGTCCTTCTGCGTGATCCTCTAGCCATTTGGAAATGATCTTACTCATATTTCCAATCTTCTGCATTAGTGGAGAGATATCCACAAGCACTTCGCAGTAATCGGTAAAAGCCATGATCTTCTGCATCTCGGTCTCGCAGGATTTGATGAGTCCGGCAATCTTTGGATGTGCCTGCTCAATAAGAAGCCTTGTATTATTAAGTGTTTCGAACCACAACTCTGCGCTGTACATGTCTCTGCCTCTGTCCAGCAGATTGTGTGCCTCATCGATAAGGAAGATATTGTCCCCCTTTATTCCATCTGAGAAAAAGCGCTTCAGATATACAAAGGGGTCAAAAACGTAATTGTAATCGCAGATCACTGCATCCGCAAAAAGGCTCATATCAAGAGACAGTTCGAAGGGGCAGACATTATATTTTGCCGCATATTCCATGATCAAATCTCTGTTAAAATCATCCTCGGAAGTCAGAAGATCGTAGATACAGTCATTTATTCTGTCAAAATGCCCTTCTGCGCAGGGACAGGCCACTGGATTACAATCGCTCTTATCCAGTACACAAATCTTATCCTTTGCAGTCAATGTCACGGTTTTAAATTCAAGTGACTCTTGATTTCTTAGTACATCAAAGGTATTTTCTGCAACTGTCCTTGTAATAGTCTTGGCAGTAAGATAAAAAATCCTCTCTGCCTTATGCTCACCCACAGCCTTAATTGCAGGGAACACAGTGCTTATGGTCTTACCAGTTCCTGTGGGTGCCTCCAAAAACAGCTTCCTGCCGTGATAAATAGTCCTGTAAACACCTGCTGCCAGATCCTTTTGGCCCTCTCTGTACTCAAAAGGAAACTGCATTCGATGGATGGATTCTATTTTCTTATCCTCCCAGGTAGCCATGAAGTCAGCCCACCTGTGATATGCTTCCAAAAGATCATCAAACCAGGCTGTGATCTCCTCTGCAGTAAAGTCATAGGTAAACCGCTTTATCTCCTCTGTATCAATATTACAGTAGGTAATCTGGACACTTATCTCTTTAAGATCATTATCTCTTAGGTAAATTGCTGCATAGCACTTAGCCTGTGCGATATGAACCTCGTCGGGAGTCTTTATTTTCTTTAAATCTCTGTAGGTACCCTTAATTTCGTCCACAAGAACAGGGCTGTCGGCCTTCCTTAGTATTCCGTCAGCTCTGCCATCGATTTTTAAAATATAGTTTTCTCTTGTTATGGAATAGGTCAGAGGAACCTCTGCCTCATAATCTCCACCCTGACTTTTCTGTATCATCCTGTGGATACGCCCGCCTTCCTGCATGGCGGTATCAGGTGCGTGATGGATTCTGTTGTCTATATTACCGGTTCTTAGAAGGAACTCCACAAGTCCCCTGACCGAAATCTTAATCTCTTTCATAAAATTGTATAAAAAAACTCCCTGTAGAATATAATACCACAGGGAGATGTCCTAAATCATAATATGATATACGAATTGCTCCGTTTCTTCGAAACTCTCGCAATTCTATATCATTATATATATTAGCAAGCTACTGAATGCTCAGAAAGGTAGTTCTCAAAATCTTCGTTAAAACCACGATAGCTTACCTTAAGGGGCTGTCTGAAATCCAGTCCGAAAACTCCTAAAATTGATTTTGCATCTACAGTGAATCGATTGTAAGAAATGTCCACATCAAAATCGCACTTAGTAGCTGCGCTTACAAAATCCTTAACCTGATTGGGACTAAGCTTGATTAATTTACTCATTGCCGTATTCTCTCCTAACTGTTACGAAAACGATTTAGCTGATTTGCAACTGTTAGAATTATACGTCATATTTTTGAATTAATCTTTGAGAAATTCTTAGGGTTTTCTTAAGAAATTCTTAAGATTAAATGGCTATGATAAATTTTTTAGCTTCTTCCAAACATAGGGCAAAACGCCGCAACGCCGGCATTATACCAGTGAAAGCTTATCTCTTACCTCGTTCTCATTGGCCATAACCTTGATCATGTTCATAGCCTTATGAACTGCAGGAATGCTGATAAGAACCAGTGTCATGATACCTTCAGCGCCAATGTATATACCGTTGTATCCAAGTGAATATACAAAGGGATGCATACCTTCAGGAGCATACTGACCAAAGAAGATCACACCGGAAAGAACGCTGAAGACAAGTCTTCCAAAAATACCTGCGATGTATCCAAGAACCATGCCGTGCTTTTTGTTATTAAAGAATCCCGAAACGCCAAGAGCACCAAAAGCAAGGATATAGTCACACAGAAGCTGAGGTATGCTTACAATGTAGGGGCCTAAGATAAGCTGAAGGATTCCATAGGCAATAGCTGATGTAAGGCCTGCTCTGACGCCATAGAGGTAACCTACAAAAGTTATGAAAAACATTGAAAACAGTGTAACAGATCCGCCCATAGGCAGGTTGAAAAACTTGATCATTGATGTGATCGTGGCAAGTGTTACACACATTGCTGCAAATACCAGCTGCTTTGCGGAAAAGTGACTTTTCTGATCTTTTCCTGTGAAGAAGCATGCTGCAATAAGCGCAAGGATAAGAAGGGCTACCAGTAAGCCATAGCCTGATGATGTAAGTTCGTAGGTATCTTCTACCTGTTTTAAAAATATTGACATAACAAAAACCTCCCTTTTGATATAGCAAAGGGAGGTCTTAAGCTCATCTAAGATACACGCTGAATTTCTGCGTGTCTGTATCCTGAATCGCTTCCTTACGCCGGTATTATCCGGTTCAAGTAATGAGGGTCGATGTAAAACATCTTCTCAGCATAGCTCCCCTAGCAAATATCGCTTTTTATTTTTTCGAATCTAATTAAAAGCCATTTAGCCTTAATTGTCAATACAAGTTTCCAAAAAGTACTCAATTTTCTTAGAGGATTTGGATACCGTTCTTTGTAGCTTCTTCTACTTCCTCATCCGGCCAAAGTGAACACTGAACTTCACCGATATGAGCTTTTCTCAGGAAGAACAGGCAAAGTCTGGACTGTCCGATACCACCACCAATGGTGTAAGGAAGCTCCTTGTTGATGATCGCCTTCTGGAAAGGAAGCTCTGCTCTCTCGGTGCAGCCTGCCTTTTCAAGCTGAGACTTTATGGAATCCTCATCTACTCTGATACCCATTGATGACAGCTCAAGCGCAATATCAAGAACAGGATAATAAACAAGAATATCACCGTTCAGTGCCCAGTCATCGTAGTCCGGAGCACGGCCGTCATGCTTCTCGCCGGATGCAAGGACGTCACCTATCTGCATGATAAATACTGCGCCTTTCTCCTTGGTGATAAGGTACTCACGCTCTTTTACTGATTTTCCGGGATACATATCTTCAAGCTCCTGAGAGGTGATGAAGAAAATATCATGGGGAAGGATCTCTTCAATATAGTCGTACTGAATTGACATGTATTTTTCTGTCTTACGAAGCACCTTGTAGATTGTGCGAACGGTTTCCTTAAGGAAATCCAGGTTACGGTCTTCCTTATTGATAGCCTTCTCCCAGTCCCACTGATCCACGAAAACGGAATGGATGTTATCCGGGATCTCATCACGTCTGATGGCATTCATATCTGTGTAAAGGCCTTCGCCTACCTTAAAGCCGTATTTCTTAAGCGCGAATCTCTTCCATTTAGCAAGAGAGTGAACGATTTCTGCTTCACGCTCATTTTCATTTCTGATATCAAAAGCTACAGGACGCTCAACGCCGTTAAGATTATCATTAAGACCTGACTCCGGTGCCACGAAAAGCGGTGCTGTCACACGCAAAAGGTTCAGGTTCTCAGAAAGTGTATTCTGAAAGAAATCCTTCACGGTCTTGATGCCTACCTGCGTATCGTGGAGGTTTAATGCTGATTTGTAATCCTTGGGAATTATAAGATTCTCCATTTTGCTCCTCCTCTTTTTTTCACATTAAAAATATAGTAATAATTAAAACTCTTTTTTTTGCTTTAGGCAAGTAAAACATCAATGTACAAAAAAGTGGCGCAAAAAAGCCGATGGGAAGCTGTTTTTTCCTCATCGGCTTAGCATGGCATTCAAATATTTTATTTACTTTGAACCATAGATTCCAACAAACCCCACACCGCCTGAAGCCTTGTTCTGACTCCAGGTATCACTGTCAGAATCCACTATCATGTAGGAACCTGTCTGCAAAGTCAGATTACAGGTCACATTCCAATAGGTATTTCTGTAAAGGCCTATTGCTTTATATGTTGCAATCTTTTTACCTCGTTTGCCCGTTTCAGGATCGTATCTATAAATACTGATAGTTCCCGGCTTTTCGCCATCGCCGTCATTGTAATGATAGGTGATGATATTGTGAATATGGATTGCTCCATAGTCGTCACAGACATTGAAAATGGCAGGATTTGCACCGCCATCAACGGTTTTTGTATTAAAATTGGACAAACAATTGGCAGGAAGAACCGTGACCTTAGCCTTTATCTTCTTTGCACCTTCTTTAGCAGTAAGCGTGGCAGTTCCCACACCAACTGCGTAAACAACATTTTTAGCGGCATCAACCTTCAATATCTTTGCCTTTGATGATGTCCACTTTGGGTTTTTAAGGCTGCATTTTAGCTCATAGGCTGCCCCAAGATAAATCTGATAGGGCTTTTTTGTCTTTTTCAAGGTAAGGACAGCTGCCTGTTTTTTCTTGGAATACGCCACTTTGGAAGCAGCATTTACAGGCGCTGTATTATTTAAAAAGAATACAAAAACAAGTAAAACCGTAAGAACAACTGTAAGAAGACTTCTTTTTCTTCCCCTCATAAAACCCACTCCTTTCAGAAACCATTCTTCAGGTACATTTAGTGAATTTCAAAATGACTCTCACATATATATTTATCGGCTTATTACATTAAAAAGATAAGTAATATACGAAAAAATATGATAAAAAAAGGCCGGTGAGGAAGTACCTCACCGGCAGTTTTCTAATCTTATATTCTTTTATTAGTTAATCACATGTGTAGTATATCCAGGTAAATCCTGCTCCATCAGTATCAGTGTTCTGGCTCCAGGTCTTGGGATTGGAATCCTCTACTACATAATAGCCTTTACTTAGCTTCTTAAGGCATGTAGCGTTCCAATACGTATTACCAAAAAGTCCGTTTGCCTTTACCGTGAATACTTTCTTTCCGCGTTTCTGGGTGTCTTTATTGTATTTATATATACTGATAGTTCCGGGTTTCTTTCCCTTACCACCATTATAATGATAAGTAATTATACTCTGAATACTGAAGTTTTCACTACCAACGGTAAGATATACAGGTGTTCCGCCGCCACTAACAGCCGCAGTATTACTTATAGTCATACCTTTAAGAGCCTGAACCTCAACTTTGCGGGATATCTTCTTGCCACCCTTCTTGGCTGTAACGGTCGCTGTTCCTACACCAACTGCATATAAAGTATTTTTTGCTGCATCAACGCGTATTACGTCTTTATTTGAAGTTGACCATTTAGGATTATTCAGGTTGCAATTAAGTTTATATGCATCTCCTAAATATATTTTGATTTTTGCTTTTCCGGCTACAAATTTAATTGATGCAGTTTTCTTTGCTGATGCCATAGTAAAGATACTTGCCGCATTTGCAGGTGCTGCTGAATTTGTAAAAATAGCAAATACAAGTAAAGTAGCCAGCAAGATATTGATTAGACGTCTCTTTCTTCCCTTCATAAGACCACTCCTTTCAACCACATAAGCTGTCACGATCCGTAACACTTTTCTTACAATGACACCGCTTTAAAGTCTTTGTAAGAATAGATGTTATATTCATTATCGCCTATTTCCGGGAAGAATACATGAAACGCATGGAACTGTCATTGACAGTTAAATCTGTCACGTTCTGTGCCTGTTTTTTTATTTCTTTTTTAGATATTTTTTTCATCCCTTTCATTAATTTTTGAAAAAATATTCCGAAGATCGGTAATCAGGGAACTTCAATGGTCTCGCCAAGGGTAAAGGAGTAAATTATCCTCTCTTTTACCTTCTTATCAGTTATGCGCTCAAGAGCTTCCTGATAGTAATCAAGCTGAACCTTGTATCTGCTGACAAGCTCATCACCGGATCTGACCTTATCTGTTTTATAGTCAAGGAGAACGATGCCGTCATCCTCTTCAAACCACACGTCGATGATACCCTGAATAAGCACAAGCTCTTCCGAAGGAAGCTCTTTATCTATGCGGTCCGCAGGAACTCCCATCATGAACTGTGACTCTCTGTGGAGAAGGCCCTTTTCCATGGCTTCCTTCATACGAATGCCTACCTGGCTATTGCAAAATGCAGTGATATCCTCTGTATTTACGCAGTCTCCTGCACCGGCCGCCAGCATTCCGGTCTCTTCAAGGTATTCAATCCATTTATCCAGAGCCTTTTGCCTCTCGTCATAGCTTATGAATTTCTCATCTTTACTACCTGTAGAATCTTCTGCGCCTTGGAACATATCTGTGCCAACTTCTTTAGTATCATAGATAAGCTCCATTATCTTATGGTAAACAGTACCTCTCTCTGCTCCATAAAGACTCTTATCCGCTGCCTTTACAAAGGAAGGCACAAGCTCATCATCGACATCTCCCAGGGCTGCCTTTGGAACTGCATCATGGACCGGCTCATCCTCTTCCATGTATGCCGCCTTTTTAAGCTCTGAAACAGTGGTTTTTACAAAAAGCCTGCCAAGATTCTCATAGGCATATTTTTCAAGGAACTGCTCCTTAAACTTCTTGGAGAGCGCCTTTTCATCTGCGCTTAGAACCGCTATATCCTTAAGCTTCATATCCACGCTTATGTCCTCTGAAAGCTCTGCCGCCTCAAGGTCATTTGCCGTGAATATCCTGAATCTGTAGGGCACAACGTAGCTGTTATCATCTCCTCGTATTGAGGAAACACTAATTCCGCATCTATCATCTACATCATCGCAGTCAGTCTCTGCCAGAGTGCACAGCTCCTTAAAGGAAGGATGTCTTGCCAGAGCCATCAGCAAAAGATCCTGATAACAGGCCGCCGTACTCCTTAAGAAAAACGGAAGAAGGTATGGCTGATTACCTTCTATGGCTTCGCGATTCCTGAACCTTAAAAGTGAAGAAAGCTTTGGTCCAAAATCAGTTGCCGTATGCTTTTCAGGGTTGCCAAGCTTCACAGCGCCTGTAAGGATAAGCTTTTCCTTTGCTCTTGTCATGGCAACATAAAGAATTCGCATCTCTTCGCCGAGGATATCCATTTTCATGGTCTCCTCCATCATGCGTTTTCTCAATGTCCTGTATAATATGCGCTTTTCAAGGTCTATGGCGTGGGTTCCTATGCCAAGCTCCATATCACTTACAACAGAATCATAGACATCTCTGTAATTGAAGCTCTTGGACATGCCTGCCACAAAACAGATGGGAAACTCAAGACCTTTACTTTTATGAATACTCATAAGCCTTACAACATCAGCGCTCTCATCAAGGGTTCCTGCTTCGCCAAAATCCACCTCGTATTTGCCAAGCTGCTCTATATATCTGACAAAATGGAAGACTCCGCGATAACTGGTTTTCTCGTAGGCAACGGCTTTCTCAATAAGCATATTAAGATTTGCACTTCGCCTCTCTCCTCCGGGAAGTGCTGCGCAGTACTCATAGTATCCTGTAATGTCATATATCTCTTTTAAAAGCTCGTTAACAGGAAGGAACTGACTGTGATGCCGTAATTTAGTTAATAATTCTACAAATTCACGTATTTTGTTTTTGATATTTGTTGAGAGTCCTACCGCTGCATCTCCGGCTTCTGTAGTATTAGCAGATCCATCAGCATCTGCAGGTGTCTCCTCAAGGCTTCTTTTCAGAATCTCATAAAAGCTGCCGCCAAGGAGAGCATCCTTCTTACGCCTTACATCAAAGGCCTTAATAAGTGCAAGGTCCTCATCATCAAAGCCTCCTATAGCTGACTTCATGACGCTTACAAGAGGAATATCCTGCATAGGATTACTTATAACCCTAAGGAGATTCAGTACTACCGCCACCTCTGTAGCTGAAAAGTAGCCTGCCTTGGACTCGATGTAGGCAGGAATTCCCATCTCATCAAAGACCTTCTTTATAATATCCTCAAAGCCGCTTGTGGCTCTCATAAGGATAACAATGTCGCTGTATTTAACCTTCCTAAAGCCTCCGTCCTTTGCGCTGACTACGCCGTCAGCCATTAGCTCACGGATTCTGGCTGCGATCATTCTGGCTTCAAGCTCCCTTGAGCCATCCTTCTTTTCATCACCGGCATCCACAAACAGATACTCTGTGGCATATTCCTCAGGATTCTCGGGCTTTTCAAAGGATGCCCCTGCAATAAGAGCTGCGTCCTCGTCATAGCCGACTTTTCCTAAGTCCTTACCCATTATCTGCTCGAAGATGTAGTTTACGCTGTCCAAGACTTCGCGTCTGCTTCTAAAGTTATTATGAAGGGATATCTTGCGCTCCTTAGCATCAGCTTCGCTGCCATAGCTATCCATTTTCTCCATAAAAATCTCAGGTCTTGCAAGGCGGAACTTGTAGATACTCTGCTTCACATCACCTACCATGAAGCGGTTATAATTGCCTGTTTCCTCCCCGGATATTACAGAGAGCAGCATCTCCTGAACATTGTTGGAGTCCTGATACTCATCTATCATGACTTCTTCATAGTAGTCACGATACTGCCTTGCTGCGTTTGTGGGCACGCATTTCCCATCCTCATACTTTACAAGAATCTGCAGGGCCAGATGCTCCATATCGCCGAAATCGATGATGCCCTTCTCTCTCTTTTTGGCATCGAATTTCTCCTTAAAGCTTATGGCAAGGTCAGCAAGCACTGCCACAGGCTCTTTGGCATAATTCATGTGCTGGCAAATTGTCTTTTTATCTTCGGTAAAGAATTTGTCCGCTAGCTCAGAAAGCTTCTTTTTCACATAATCTCTGTGACCCTTGGCGGCTTCCCTTTTATCTGCGTTTACAGAATCATCCTTTACAGGCTTAAGACGGTCAAAGTTCACATTAAGAAGAGCTGCCCTAAGTTCATCAAAGCTGCTGCCTGCCTTAGACCTTATAGCAGATACCATCTCCAGCTCTTTTTCCAGATAATCACCGTACATGTGGGGACCATCAGGCTCATTTGAAATATCAAGTGCCATCTGAAGCCTCATCTCGCACTCTTCAAGAAGCTTTGCAGTAAGCTCTTTACATTCTTTTACGAAAAAGACATTCTCAAAATCAGCTTCATCTATCTCATAGTCCTTTTTTCTCTGAAGAAGCCAGTCCTCAGGAAAAGGCATACTCATGGCATAGTTATAGAGATCCGTTATGAAATCCTCTATTCTGGTATCGTCCTTACCTGTGGAAAAATACTCGGTGCAGTTAAGAAATGCTTCGTCCCCCTCTGCGTACTTTTCCTCTAAAAGCTCCGCAAGAACATCCTGCATCAAAAGCTTCATCTCGCCTTCATCACCTACGCGGTATGAAGGATCAAGGCCGATCTCATTAAAATTGTTCCTAATAACATACTGACAGAAGGAATCAATGGTTGTTATCTGTGCTCCGTGGACAAGAGTCTCCTGCCTCTGAAGATGAGCATTTCCGGGGTCTTCCTCCAGCTTTTTGGATATTGCTTCAAGGATTTTGTCCTTCATGGATGATGCTGCTGCCTTGGTGAAGGTAACAACAAGAAGCCTGTCGATATCGATAGGCTTATCCCCTGTGATTCTTTGTATGATCCTCTCGACAAGTACTGTAGTCTTGCCGCTTCCTGCCGCAGCAGAAACAAGGACGTTTGAATTTCTTGCATCTATAACAGATTGCTGTTCTACGGTAAATCCCATTAGATCCCTCTTAGTTTTCTATATCTTCTGTCTTTATTTTTTCTAAAACCGCTTCATCTGAAAGCTTTGGAAGCTCTCTCTTGCAATAGCCCCTGATACCTTCATCAAAGCCGCACACTGAGCAGAAGCTGCAATAGGTGCAGGCACTTTTCCCGTCAAGCTCGTAAGGATTGATCTCCACATCTCCGGAAACGATGCTTCTTCCACTTTTCCTAATAAGCTTTTTCACATAGTCTGACACCTCTTCAAAATCAGCTCCCGGCATTACCTCTGAGCCTTTTGAAAAACTGCCGTCATTTTTGAATTTCACATGTATAACATCGGATTCTTTCCCGGGCTCATGGTCCAGGATATCCACAATCTCTCTGTTCTCCTGAATGATTCCGCTGGGTCTTAGTTCTTTCCTTACGATGGCATTGATCTCCTCATCACTTGGCTGCTCTGAAAAGTCCTTACCCTCAAGAACCGGGTCATTTATGTGATAGTAAAGGATAGCTGCAGGCACTATCTCTTTGCCGGGACGCCCGGCAGCCTCCATTCCTCTAGCCACATTCATGTACATAACAAGCTGCAGCTGAAGACCATAGTACAGTGCACAAAGATCAACCTTCTTATTACCTGACTTAAAATCGATTACCTTAACGTAGACGTGGTCTGCATCCTCATAGGTATCAACTCTGTCGATTTTACCAGTGAGCTTCATCTTTTTAAGGATTCTACCCTTCTCATCCTCTGTAAGGTTCACATTTATGGCATCAATACTTCCTGCGCTGTCAAAAGTGGACTCTATGTATTTAGGCATAAATGAGCCCTTTTGCAACTGATATTGCAGTGTATCAATGGAGCGATAAAGGATCCTCTTTATCCTTGCTTTTGATGCCTCGCCTCTCATGGTACTAGATAAAATACCTTCGCCGTACTCATCCGCATAGCTGTCAAAAACTTCATCAAGAATCTCTTTTCCCTGGTCCTCATCAAAGCTTGTCCAGGTAAGATTCCGCTCTGTAAGCTTCTTTGAAAAGCCCTCCAGAACGCCGTGGAACACGTTACCAAGATCGGAGTAGTCAAAATCAAACTCTTCTCTTTCCTCAATACCAAGTCCATACCTGAGGAAATGTGCATAGGCGCACTGGGCAAATTTCTCAAGTCTTGATACCGAATTCACCAGAACATTTCCATATATCATTGAAGATACCGCATCGGAGAGAGGTCTGTGTCTGTAGCTAAAGCCTGCTGCCTGTAGCATCTTACTTATTCTTTTTTTATCTGCCACTCCCTTTTCATCAAGAGCTGCGTATAACGCCTTAAAACTGCTCTCCTGAGCCTCGTCCATATATCCATTCAGATATTTCTGGACATTCTCTGAAAAATATCCAAGAGCATTTTCAGGGGTGCTTAAGATCTCAGTGCCGCTTATCTTGGTAAATGAAAGTTCTTCCACATCAGGGAAAAAGCCCTTTATTTTCCCTATGATATAAGCAGGCCCTATGCTCTTGCCATCAGGCGTAAGATGTGAATAGGACAAAAGCAGCCCCTTTGACGGCTTTGTCAGGTTCATGTAAAGATAGAGCCTCTGAATATACATCTGCTGCCTTGGGGTAGGTGCCATCTCAATTCCTGTACCTGCATCCACAAGGAACTGTCTCTCAATATCAGAGATAATTCCGCCTGTGCCTGCGCCTTTGGGAATAAGGTCATCATTTACACCAAGGAAAAACAAATACTTAACCTCTTTAAGTCTTGTTCTCTCAATATCGCCCACAACTATTCTGTCGACGCTCTGAGGAATGGTACCGATCTCTATATCGCCAAAGCCCACTTCAAGGATCTCGAGATACTCATCCAGAGTGAGCTTTTCATCTGCCATAAGTATGGTTATCTGGTCAATGAGATTTATGACCTTTTTATAGATTACGGAGTATTCCTTGGCACGTATTTCATCCCCTGCGCTTCTAAAGGACTCCGCAAAGGCTTCCATCTTAGCTGCTGCTCCTGCGCCTTTTAAAAGCTCATAAACAGCCATGGAATAGCTAAGGGCGTTATCCTCTGCAGCATCAAAAACAGGAGAAAGAGACGCTACAACTCTTTCCCTAAGGGTATTTATGCCTTTTAGATATTCACTTCTAAGCTCATCCTTATCTTCGCGCTTTCTGAGCTTTTTATTTATGACTGAAGGGAGCCTTTTAAACTCGCTCTCCCAGGCTTTCCTTCCCCTGATTCCAAGTGCCATGACATAGTTTTCAAGAACGTCAATCTCATCATAGGTAAAATCAGGGATTCCGCTTCTAAGGTAGTGGAAAACAGCCTCATAGCTGTAGCCTGTGCTTGCAACTAAAAGAGTACTCTTTACAAACTCTATAAGGGGATTAAGCTTGATATTCCCGGTCTGATCAATATAAACAGGGATGCCGGACCTGGCTGCCTCTTCCTCAACCACCTTGGAGTATCTCTCGATATCGCCGCAGACTATGGCAAAATCCCTATAATGAAGGTCTTCTTCTTTTATCCTTTTTGATACACCTGCAAGAGCCATTCTAACTTCATTTCTCACATCATCTGCATCAAAAATCCTGATGCTTCCGGTTTTCCCCTGGTATGAAACCTTGCCGTATCTGAAAAGGTGCTGCTCCAAAAATGACAGCTCAGGGTTATCCGCATGCCTGCTCTTTTCATGGGGTTTTAGAAAAACATCGGTCCCATCTGATGCAGCCACTTCACAGCGGTAATCAGCCCACCTGTCAAAATCAGGGACAGAGCCGGGATCAAAGGCTTTTTCATTTTCATATTCAAGGCGCAAAATATCATGAACTGTTTTTTTACTTAATAAAAACAGCTCCTGCTCGGCGCTTTTATCATAAATGTATGGATTATCCTCCTGCCCGATTGTGCAGGTAAAAATGACCTCTGACGAAAGTCTTAGGAGCTCTCCTATAACCTGATACTGTATGGGAGTAAAGCCCGTAAAGCCGTCAAATACAATGACACTGCCGGGAATAAGCCCCGACTTATTAAGAGACCTGCAAAGAATCTCCATGGTCTCTTCCTGAGCAATAAAATCGCCCTTAATGTAATCCTTGAAGCCTGCGTAAAGGCGCTGAAGATCAGAGAGCTTAGCCTTGAGAGCACCCTTAGAATCCGAAGCTTCAATTAACAAGCCAAGATTCTCCGGGCTTATGCGATACTGCATAAACTCGGAGATCGTGGACTTAACTTCATCTATATATCCCATCTTGTGCATATTGCCGCCAATTACAGTAAGTTCATCTTCAAGCTTTTGCGACACGCGTCTTAGCACCAGACTTTTACCCATATCATCAAGGGTTTTCAAATTGTCCTCGCCCACTTCCTCAAATATCCTGTGGGATAATCTGGAAAAACTAAGGACATCTATATTCATGATGCCGTGCCTGGGATGGAGCTTTACGACATCCATCTGCGTCTGCATTGTAAACTGATCGGGAACAACTATCAGGTAATTTTTATCAGGCTCCCTGATACTTTTCTCAATGATATAGTCCTGCACAAAGCGGCTTTTACCAACTCCTGATGCACCAAATACAAAACGCAGCATATAGCCTCCAAAAGGATGTATTTGATCATTAATGATGGAAGAATCTCATGTGTGTAAATGCCATTACCATCTTATGATCATTAGCTGCCTGAATGACATTGTCATCTCTGACAGAACCACCAGGCTGTGCTACATATTTTACACCACTTCTCGCTGCTCTTTCAATGTTATCACCGAAGGGGAAGAATGCATCTGAACCAAGGGCTACGTCTGTGTTTTTAGCAAGCCATGCCTTCTTATCTGCATCTGTAAATACTTCAGGTTTTACCTTGAAAAGATTCTGCCATTTTCCATCTGCGAGAACATCCATGTAATCTGTTCCGATGTAAAGATCGATGGTGTTGTCTCTGTCTGCTCTCTTGATGTTATCAAGGAAAGGAAGCTCCAGAACCTGAGGTGCCTGTCTGAGGAACCAGTTGTCAGCCTTGCTGCCTGCAAGTCTTGTGCAGTGGATACGTGACTGCTGACCTGCGCCGATACCGATTGCCTGTCCGCCCTTTACGTAGCATACAGAATTGGACTGAGTATATTTAAGTGTGATAAGTGAGATGATAAGGTCCTTTTTAGCGCTGTCGGGAAGGTCCTTATTCTCTGTAACGATGTCAGCGAGCATCTCATCATTTATCTCAATATCGTTGTGTCCCTGCTCGAAGGTCACGCCAAATACCTGCTTTTTCTCAAGAGCAGCGGGCTTGTAGGAAGGATCGATCTTGATAACAGCGTAGTTGCCGTTCTTTTTAGCCTTAAGAATCTCTAAAGCTTCATCTGTATAGTCAGGAGCGATGATTCCGTCTGAAACCTCTCTTTTGATAAGGCGTGCTGTATCTGCATCGCAGGTATCAGAAAGGGAAATGAAATCACCAAAGGATGACATTCTGTCTGCGCCTCTTGCTCTTGCATATGCGCTTGCCATGGGAGAAAGCTCCGGAAGATCGTCTACCCAGTAGATCTTTTTCTCGATCTCGTTAAGAGGAAGTCCGATAGCAGCTCCTGCAGGAGATACGTGTTTAAAGGACGTTGCAGCAGGAAGTCCTGTAGCCTTTTTAAGCTCTGATACAAGCTGCCAGCCGTTAAAAGCATCAAGAAGATTGATATATCCGGGCTTGCCGTTAAGTACCTCTATAGGAAGATCTGTACCGTCCTCCATGAAAACTCTTGAGGGCTTCTGATTGGGGTTACATCCATATTTAAGTGCGAGTTCTTTCATCTGTCATTTCCTCCCTTAATTACTGATTCTTGTTTACGATACGTGTCTTGAACTGGCCGGTCTTGATATCGATATAACGTACAAAAAGTGATACTTTATTGTCTTCGTTAAGTGACTCCCAAACCATGTCTGTGAATGTATCTATGTCGCCTGAGATCTCAACCTCTGTAGGCTCGCCTTCGTAGCTGGGAAGCGGATTGCCATCTCCCATGTAGGTGTGGATGAAATAACCTGTGCCTGCTACCGGCTTGTCATAGGTGTAAGTAAATCTAAGGCAGCATGAGGGATCGTTATGATTGCTCTTTAAGATTGACATTGAGATATTGTACTCGCCGTCCTTGATGTGCATAAGACCTGAAATACGAGGTGTGTAGTTAGGAGCATCGGGCTCAAACTCTCTTGTTCTGAGAGCCTCCTCAAAGGACTGGCCTGCCTCCATAAGGTCGAAAATTGTATCTGTCTGATCACCGTTAGTAACGATGGTGTCGTTTCCTCTTACTCTTACAGGTGCATATATGATAAGGCTGGGATCCTCAAGCTTTGCAGGATCAAAGGCCTCTGTTCTGATTCCGTCACCCATTGTGGCGAAAATACGATTTCTGCTGTTCTCACTTCTTCCCATGATGAAATATGCAGTTACAGCATACTTGCCATCTGAGCTTGTGCCGATGACGATTCCGCGTCCCGGATATGAATTGGATCTGAGTTCTTTTGCTAAATTAACCATTGTCTCTCCTTAAAAATGTACTAAAAAACCGCCTGAGCATGCCTAATCAAGCGGCTGCCCAGACGGTCGACAATTCAATATTCATCGTACTCCCCTGTGGTATTCCACAAATCCGTCAGTCGTACGACACATATAATTTACACGATATTTTTTTAATTTGCAATACCAAAAACTGCCAGGCGAACAATAAATAAAAGCAGCAGATGCAGCGGATAAAATGCGTATACCACATACTTGTAATTGCCTTTAATAAAGCCTCTTTCGCCGTTGTAAAAATAGATCAGTATGAAGGCCGGAAGGGCCCAGGCTTCTCCTCCCATATTTGATAAAAAAACATATCCGAAAATACTTGCAAGAAGCGGCTGATTCCTGAATATAAAAAATATGGCTATGAGAGTCACACCCCAAAAGGTGTAATCAGATCCTATCTTCCAGGCTATCATACCGCCAACCGCTGCAGGCATGTAGTAAAGAAGCATATATAGCGGATTGTTCACTGTAAAACCAAGGAATGAAAATTCATTCTCATCAAAGAATCGATCCTCAATAAGCTTCATCATCCAAATGACCAAAAGCCCTATCAAAAGTGTGAAAAAGACGTTGGTATTACTTCCTGCCTTTTCCCAGTTTTCCTGCAATAGCTGAATGACATTTGGATTAGCAACGTCCACTCTCACCTTGAATAAAATATCAAAGAACAGCTCTGAGATTATGCTGAAGATGGCCATGTTCAGAACATATTTCCTTAAGTTCTTTGTGTGAAAGAGTCCCTCTACAAGAAGGAAGCAGAATATCGGAAATGACTGCCTTCCGATATGTCTCATCCAGTCATAGACAACTATGATCTGTTCTCTGTCCATGCCAAAGGGATACATGCCTTCCCTTATCATATAGAGCAAAACTCCTGCCGCCACATGATCGATAAACATTGTGACTATAGCTATTACCTTGAGAGTACTTGATGATATGAAACTGTATTTCCGTTTAAAAATATCAAACATATATTGTATCCGACATCCGTTATTTAAGATTTAGTAATATTTTTTTCATAGATACATAATTGAACGAAATAACATTTGTAGCTTATAATCAGCTTAAGAATACGGCACTGTAGCCATTATTAAGGAAGGCAACAAAATGCTAAACCCGTGCTTTATGGCATCAATAACTCTGATAAATATCATATATGATGCGATCATAATCATAGCTGAGCTGATGTTCATGCTTGTGTTCGTTCGCTTTGTATTCTTCAATGGTGAATGGAAGGAGTATTCGCTGTTTGCGAAAATCCTTACCATTATATTCACCATATTTGTGCTGCTCATTTTAGTGGCGATATTCCTGACAGTTATGCGGGTGGACTAAATAAAAGATTAGAGGCAGAGCCATAAAAGGCTCTGCTTTTTTATTTCATAAAAGCACTCCGCATTATTCAAAGATCGCAAAGGACTGAGGACCAAGTACAAGGGCATCATCAGTTAAATCCGCTGTTCCGATTCCATAAATAAGATCGCCCTTTATTTCTCCTTCTTTAGCGAGAATATCGGCGCAGTCTTTTCTATTTACCTTCTCTTCCTTCTCGCCGGGATTAACTGCAATTACAAGGCTTCCTCTTTTATAGATAAAGGACCTCTCGCCTTCTTTTGCATAGACAACCCGGAAATCGGCATCTGCCTGAAGGTCCTCTCTGTCATGTCTGAGGGCTATTATACTACGAACTGTGTGAATAAGCGAGTCGGCATCTGCCTCAGCAGTACTTACTGTGGGAGCATCAGCTGAAGCGTCTACAGGAATGTAAAGCTTATCGCCATCAGCATCTGAAAAGCCATAGTTTTTCGCAGACTTATCCCACTGCATGGGCGAACGGGAGCCTGTTCTCTGGAAGCCGCCCTCTTTTGTCTTTACCTTTTCAAGATATCTCATACCGATCTCGTCGCCGTAATAAAGGAACGGAACTCCGGGCATTGTGAAAATAAAGGAATATGCCACTTTAAGCTCAGCAATGTCCATAGTCTTGGTGCATCTTGGTGTGTCGTGGTTACAGGTTATGAAGCTGATATAACCGTACTTTTTGGAGTTCTCGTACTTGTGCTCATAATCAGCAAGGAATCTCATGGGGCTGTCGCCGCCATCCTTTTTAAAATAGCTGTGGTCTCCGCCCTCTGTCTCACCATCTCTGAAAAGAACGTTAAGACCATTTCCGTGATGATCAAGATAAAAGTCAGCATGGAAGCCGTATTTAAGGGCGCACTCGGGATTACTCCACTCAGATACAAGAGCCGCTTCGGGATAGTCCTTATCAAGCATTTCTCTGATATTCTGCCAGATAGCACCTGTTGCGCTCTTTACTTCATCATCCTCTTTTACAAGAGAATCAGCCATATCTACGCGGAAGCCATCGCAGCCCTTATCAAGCCAGAAGCGCATGATATCCTTCATGGCTTCCCTTGTGGCTATGCAGTCAGGGTGATCAGTTGGCATCTGCCAGGGCTCTGTGCGGTTAAGAACGCCGTAATTAAGAGCCGGCTGACACTTAAAGAAGTTCAGCATATAGCAGCCATCTCTCTCAGCCTCGCCGCCGATATAGGGGTGTCCACCGATTCCGCAGAAGGCACCGTTTGTCCAGATATATCTGTTCCATAAATCGTTGGGCTCATATTCGCAGCTTTTCTTAAACCACTCATGCTCCTCTGATGTATGTCCCGGAACCAGGTCTAAAAGAACTTTTATTCCCTTTTTATGTGCTTCCTCAAAAAGACGAACCAGATCGTCGTTTGTGCCGTATCTCTCTGCTACCTTCTTATAATCTCTTACGTCATAGCCCGCATCCTTAAATGGTGAATCATAGATGGGGTTAAGCCATAGCGCATTGGCACCAAGACTCTTTACGTAATCAAGCTTTGTGATGATACCCTCGATATCACCTATTCCATCGCCATTTGTATCACAAAATGACTGGGGATAAATCTCATAAAAAACTGCATCCTTTAACCAAGCCGGCATATTTTGTTCCTCCCTTTGTGTGTTAGTTTTACCAGTATTTTCGCTTCGGAAAACGTTTTTCTTATTTGCTTTATTTATATTAGCAGATAGGACAGGCATATTCCATAACAAAATAAGGCGCCTTATCTACTGCTCGGTGTTCTCATGCTATAAATAATATCTTAAAAGATGCTAAACATTTGATTAAACCAAACAAGGCTCAGGCTTTTCATTCTATAATTGATTGCAGCCAATATGATCGATATTTGGTTCAAAAAGATGTTGGAGGATATAAAATGAATAAACGAATTCTTGCAATTTTACTTGCAGCCACTATGGTCGTGGGAGGCGGCTGTACTTCGCCTGCCAATGACGGGGCTACCGGCGGTACTGAAGAAACTGCCTCGGAATCCGCGGACACAAACGAAGCGGATGCCGATACTAACGATGTTGCTGAAAGTGAAGCCGACTCTGAAGAGGGTGATGCTGCAAAAGCCAGTGCTGATGATGAAGCCGAAGTTTCTGCAGATTCAAGCGAAAAGACATCCTCATCCGATATGGTCGTTGGCGAGACCTATCACGGCTTTAAACTTAATGATATCTACTCAAGCCGCCTTCTAAGTTCTGATCTCTATACCTTCAAGCATGAAAAAAGCGGTGCTGATCTGATCTACACCAAAAATTCCGATCCGGAAGTTTCTTTTTGTATTGCCTACAAAACTCCCTATATAGATGAAACTGATACGAACCATGTTTTCGAGCATGCTATAATTGCCTCCTCTGCTAAATATCCATCCCAGGATCTGTTCTTTGATCTTGCCAATAAATCCTACAACACTTATATAAATGCTCATACAGGTATGAACGTCACGTTCTATCCGGTTTCATCCATGAGCCAGGATCAGCTTATGACCCTGATGGATGCATACATGAGTTGTATGGTTGCCCCGGATATTTTGGAAAATGAAAAGATTTTTGACAGAGAAGCTATCAGATTCGAACTGGATGATCCTGATGGTGACATTGGAATCAATGGTACGGTTTATGCTGAGGATTACGGCTTTTTAACTGATACCGGCGATGTCTCCCTCAATTTTGTTCTTGATAATATGTTCCCCGGTCAGATAGCCTCCAATATGATCGGTATGGCTGAGTATCACTACGATGATCTGACCTACGAACATACACTTGAGACCTATGAAAGATACTATCATTTCGACAATAGTCTTATTTCTCTCTACGGCGACCTGGATATCGACAGATTCTTAGAATTTTTGGATACGGAATATCTGTCAAAATATGAAATAAACGGAACAGACCTCAGTCAGTATGAAGATCCACATGCAGAGGACGGATATGTTGAAAAGGTCGAATATATCCCCGCTTATGAAGGTGATTCTGTAGAGGACAGCGGAATCATTTATTATGGCATCGATATGGAAGATGCTACTGATGATGAACTTATTCAGTGGAATCTTTTAACGTCACTGATCAATAATAACTCATCCTGCATGAATAAAAAGCTGCTTGAAGATGGCATTTCTAATCCTGTTTTTGTCCAAATAGCTACAGATACAGCAAAACCAATGCTTCTGTTTTCCATGGAATACGCCAATGAAGATCAGATGCAGACTCTTAAGGATATAGCTGAATATACTCTTTCAGAAATTTCCAAAAACGGAGTTCCGAAGGAAATCTTTGAAGCAGATGTTAAGGAAGAAGAACTTAACACTGTTTTCATGAGAGATGCAGGAAATGTCGGAGTAGAATTAAGCGATGTCTATAACGTTTATTGGGTAAGAACCGGTAGAGTTGACTATTTTAAACAATATGAAAGAGTTCTTGAGGCCCTTATCGCAGATGAGGAGCAACAGACCTTTAAAAAGCTTGCAGAATCTGTTCTTACACCTGCAAGAAGCATTCTTATTGCCTGCGTGCCAAAGCCCGGCCTTGCTGAAGAGTTTGATCAGAAATTACTTGATTACCTGGCAGATAAAAAAGCCAGGATGACTGATGAAGAAATACAGGAATTAGTACAAAAGACCAAAGAATTCAATGAGTGGAATCAGAATGAGCTTTCAAATAACGATTTCCAAATGGATCTTAAGGATCTTCCGGAATATGAAACACCATCATTAGAGAAAAGAGAAGAAAACGGCATCACATATTATCTTGGAAGCGTTGATGCAGCAAAAGGCGGCTGCTATGATATCTACTTTGATCTCAGTAACCTGACCAAGAAAGAAATCGGCGCCCTTATGCTTTATACCAATTTCATCTTTGAAGCTAATACCTCGAAATACAGTACCGATGAGCTTTCGCTTCTTGACAGCGAGTACCTGAACAACTTCTCTGTTTCCCTCTTACACCCCAATGAAGAGGCAGGAAAAAATCACAGGCCAATGCTGGATATTTTCTGGAAGGGATTAAATGAGGACTTTGATAAGGCTCTTGATCTTGTTATGAATGTAATGACTGAAACAGATTTAAATGACAGCCAGGATATCAAGTATGTCATTTCCCGTGACCGTGAAGCCTATAACATTGCAAAAGCCGATGCGTATTCTTTGGCAAACTCCTACTCACAGGCATCCGGAACGACCACTCTTGCCGACACACAAAAATTCTCTCTGGATATTTATGATGCAGGATTCTATGACTACATATCTGAACTTGATAAAAATTTAGACAATGATGAAGCTTATAATTCTTTTATAGCCGATGTTGAATCAGTAAGAAAAAAGGCCTTTACAAAGACAAATCTCATTTTCTCATCTGTAGCAGACAAGACAGAAAATGAGGAAGTAGTAAAGACCGCAGCAAAGGTTTTTGAAGCTCTTCCTGAAAGCGAAGAAAGTGCAGAAAAATATGAGCTGCCCGTACCTGCTCTCAGAACAGGAATAATAGTTGAAACTACTCAGAACCATACTGTTCTTGATGCAGATTTCAGAAATGATGAAAACTTCCGGGGCGCATACATACCTTTCCTTTATGCAGCCAGTGATAAATACGTAGTTCCCACTCTAAGATTCCGGATGGGTGCTTATTCAGCGGGATGTTATTCCACAACAAGGTGCTATGATCTGACTTCTTATACATATTCAGATCCTAACGTAAAGGAATCCGTTGAAGCGCTTTTAGAGATTCCTGAATTTCTCAAAACCGCCACTCTGGATGAGGCCGATTTTACAGGCTATATTCTGAATGCATACGGTGAAGATACCAAAGCCACCGGTATCTGGAGTGATACTGTCAAACGAATCAGAAGAGACATTCTGGGAGTTGATGAGGAGCTTTATTTAGAGACGGTAAATGATATGAAAAATTCCAATACCGGCATGCAGGCTGAGGCTACTGAAAGCTTAGAAAAGCTCTTTAAAAACGCATCTATGGCAACTTCAGGTAATGAAGCAAAGATCAATGCCGACAAGGATGCCTTTGACGAAGTTTTGAATTTTAAGAATAATTAATGCCTATAATCTGATATCCGGTGAGGCAGCACTTTCCGTGCCGCCTCATCAGTTATAAGCATCAAAAAGGACTTCATTACTTATTAAGTGTAAGTGATGAAGTCCTTAAAACATGTCTCTGAATCCTTTGTAATTATCACTGCTCGGAATCCTGTGTATGGCAGTATCCGCAAATACATTTGCTTTTAGCAGATCCTGTTTGTCCGGGTGCCTTCGACCCTCATCAAAGATCGTAAGCAGGTTGTCCAGCTTTTCTTCGTCATATCTGCCGCGAAGTTCTTCATACCTTTCTCTTATCTGCGCCGGCATACTGCCCTGACAGAAGTACCCGCCAAGATAATGGTTATCCTCAGGCAGCCACAGAGTTCCGATCTGTTCTATCTGCCTGTAATATGCCTGGTCATTTCCAAGTCCGCAGGTTCCAAAGAAAGCCACATTTTTATTATGAAGTGATGTAATAAGATCGATTATTTCCAGGGAGCAGGTCCCTCTGTTTGCCCAATACCCGATAAAATAGGTCTCTGCGTCGTGTCTGCCATTCCAGCTTCTGACGTTAAGTTCCTCCTTTGAATCGGAAGGAAGCGCCTGGAAAATCTCGTCCGCTATCTTTTTAGTATTCCCTGTTTCACTGGCGTACACGACTAAGTATTTAAGCATCTCACCCTCAAATTACGTCCGCTTTACAAACTCCCTGCCGCACTTCGGACACCTGATGGCAACCTTGCCTTTTCCCCGCGGAATTCTGATCTTCTGTCCGCATCCGGGGCATTTATATATGTGATACGCCTTATGCCCGGTGAACTTATCTTTTATACCGGTAAAAAAGCCGATCACCTTATCGGTGTGTTTTACGAAAAACTCATTTTCTTTGTATCTGGCAGGTATATTTTTGGAAAACATCCGAAAATAACAATAAAAAAGTATTATAAAGGCCACATAATACAATAAACTAAGGGGCGATATGAAGGATAAAACCAGCAGGATAACAGCTATCACAACCATAACTCTGGTCATTCTGTCAGAGCCATAGGCGCCGTATCTTCCCCGGAAAAACCTATAGAGAAAATCTTTCACTATTGTTTAATCTCCTTTTAAAAATAGATAAATCCCCTCACTTACCACAGAGTATAGGTTTTGTGGGTTGAAAAAGCAATTAACGGGCTATAAATCATTCTTAAAAAATCATTAATGGCTTATTTCTGCATTCTAAAGACCTATTATTTTTTCCTTTATAATTTGGAAAGTGGTATAATTGAATGCGTATCGACTTTTTTGGAGGCAAATAAATGCAGATTATAATTGTAGGCTGCGGAAACGTAGGCGCAGCGCTGACAGAACAGCTTAGTGGCGAAGGCCATGATGTCACTGTCATCGAACAGAAAAAAGACGTTATTCAAAGCGTTGTAAATAACTTCGACGTAATGGGCATAGTAGGTAACGGTGCCAGTTACATGATCATGAGAGACGCAGGCATTGAGTATGCCGACCTTATGATTGCTGTAACAGGTAATGATGAGCTGAATCTTCTGTGCTGTCTTATTGCAAGAAAAGCAGGTCACTGCAACACCATCGCAAGAGTTAAGAATCCTATCTATAAAAAGGAAATCAGCTTTATTAAAGAAGAGCTTGGTCTTTCTCTTGTTGTTAATCCTGAAGAGCTTGCTGCAAACGAAGCAGCAAAGCTTCTTAAATTCCCTGCTGCTACCAGCATCGAAACCTTTGCAGGCGGCCGCGCAGAAATCGTACACATGACCGTTGCTGAGTCATCACGCATCTGCAACAAATCTCTTAGGGAAATCCAGGGCGAGATAAAGAGTAAAGTCCTTATCGCCGTTGTTCAAAGAGCAGATGAAGTATCAATTCCTAACGGTGATTTTGTACTTAGAGCCAATGATGAGCTTACTATTGTGGGCGCATCAAGAAGTATCGCAGAGTTTTTCAGAAAAATCGGTCTTCCTACCACAAGAGTCCACTCGGCCATGATCATAGGCGGTGGTTCTACAGGATATTATCTGGCAGACCAGCTTATATCCTTTGGCATTGATGTAAAACTCTTTGAGCGAGATCTTGACAGATGCAAGAGACTTTCGGATCTCCTGCCTCAGGCACTTATCATCAACGCTGACGGAACAGACAAGGATGCTCTTATGGAAGAAGGTCTTGTTGGCACAGAGGCATTTGTTGCCATGACAAGTCTTGATGAAGAAAACATCATGCTTTCCATGTATGTAAAGAGCCAGAACCCCAAGGCAAAGCTTATTACCAAGGTTCACCGCGTCAACTACGGCGAGATCATAGGCTCACTGCAGATTGGAAGTATCATATATCCCAAGAACATCACTGCTCAGAGAATCGTGCAGTATGTCCGCGGAATGAGTAATTCCATGGGCAATAACAGCATCGAGGCACTTTATAAGATGAATGACGGAAGAGTTGAGGCATTAGAGTTCTTCGTTCCAGAGAATTCTCCGGTTATAGGCACTCCTCTTTCAGATATGCACCTTAAAAAGGGCGTGCTTGTATCTCTTATAAACAGAAAGGGTGAGATCATTTCACCTAAGGGCTCAAGCGAAATACAGGCGGAGGATACCGTCATAATAATAACAAGTCAGGTTGGTCTTCTTGACATCGCTGACATTCTGGAGAAATAAAAATGAACTTCAATATGATACGTTTTCTGCTCTTTAGAGTTGTGCAGATTACAGGACTTTTAATGATATTGCCTCTGATAGTTGCATTTATTTACGGAGAATTCTTCTGCGCAGAGGTATTTGCAATAATTATTGCCGCTTGCCTGATTTTCGGCTTTGCGGGAACTTATAAAAAGCCGACCAACCAGGCTATTTATGCCAGAGAAGGTTTTGTGGTCACAGCACTTACATGGATCACCATAAGTCTCATAGGTGCCCTGCCCTTCCAGTTTACGGGCGTTACAAAAAGCTATGTGGATGCTCTTTTTGAGACCATATCCGGTCTTACAACTACAGGGTCAACCATTCTCTCAGATGTAGAGATGTACTACAGTGTTCAGTTCTGGAGATGCTTCACACACTGGATCGGCGGTATGGGTGTGCTGGTATTTATCCTTGCGATCATGCCCATGGCAGGCGGCTACAGTATGCACATCATGCGTGCAGAGAGCCCGGGTCCCTCCGTTGGTAAATTTGTTCCCAAGGTAAGAGAGACCGCAAAGATTCTTTATTCAATTTATTTTGGAATTACCATTCTTCAGACCGTTTGCCTTCTTTTTACAGGAATGAATGCATACGAAGCACTGACAGCAACCTTTGCTACAGTTGGTACCGGAGGATTTGGTATTAACAATGCAGGAATTGGCGGTTTTGGCTATGCGTCACAGGTAGTTATCACCATATTTATGATAATTTGTGGTATCAACTTCAGCGTATACTACTACCTGATTACCAAAAGACCAAAGGAAGCCCTTAACAATGATGAAGTTAAGCTCTATCTGGTGCTTATGTTTGGAGCCGCTTCACTTATTGCGTATATGATCTATAAGCAGGGGGCTACAGCAACTCCTCTTGAGTCATTCCATCATTCATTGTTTACAGTTGCTTCTGTAATGACAACAACAGGTTTTGCGACTCTTGATTTCAACACCTGGCCTCAGCTGGCAAGGACACTTCTTGCATGTCTCATGCTTACAGGTGCCTGCGCAGGTTCAACAGGCGGTGGCTTCAAGCTCTCAAGATTCCTTATTCTGATAAGAGCCATGAAAAATGAGCTGACCTATATCGTTCATCCAAAGTCAGTTAAAAAGGTATATATGGACGGAAATCCCGTTGATCAGTCCGTTGTTAAATCAGTATCTGCATACCTTAGCATGTACGTTGTAATCTTCATTATTTCAACGCTGCTTATCTCTATCGATGAATTCGATTATGAGACCAACTTTACCGCGGTTGCTGCTACTCTTAATAACATAGGTCCCGGTCTTTCAATGGTAGGTCCTACAGGTAACTTTGGTGCCTACTCAGACCTTTCAAAGTTCGTCCTTATGTTTGATATGCTGGCAGGAAGACTTGAGCTTCTCCCGATGCTCATCCTCTTCTCACCTAAGAACTGGACTAAGAGATAATAAGTGCTACTGCATACGTTGAACAGGCTCACTTGACAAATAAAGTTCGTTAGCATATACTAACTTCAAATGATAACCATTCTCATTTGAAAGAGGTATTGAAATGATAGCAAGTATAGTTATTTTATTGATCGTCGTAGCACTCATTGTGTTGGATATCAGATTTATAATAGGTAAGAAAAAGAAGGGACAATGCATTGGCTGCTCCTCAGGAACATGTAACTGCGGAAGTGCCACTTGCCCATCTAAGAAAGCCTGAAAAATTAAGGGATATGGCACCATGTCATATCCCTTTTCTTGTAATCTATTTGATTTTCTTCAAGAGAATCTTTTTTACCGGTTCTTACGAATCACGTGAATGGACTCCATACTCTGCGCAAATGCTTCTGTAAAGTCATCATCCTCTGCTCTTGAATATACAACAGTAAATACCCTGTTCTGAGACAGAATGATAAATGTTTCCTGATGGATCATCTGTGAACCCTCAGGAGTAAATGAAGATATTATATGATATCCGGGGAAACCGTCCTTCTGGATATCCTCAAAGTTTTCAATGGTATATCCTATGCCATCACCATAGAGAGCTTCGTAGTTCTCTTTCATGATCTCATCATACATATCCTTAGTAAGCTCATCATAGCGTATGTCCACTTCGCTTGCTGACTCAGATTCTCCTGCTGCCTTCTGAGCATTGGTAAGAACCCTGTCTTCCGGAAGTGTTTTTACTCCATAGGTGACATTGGCAGATTCCAAGGGATAATGCTCATTCACATACATTCCGGGAACATCGGTCACCTTGAAGCTTTCAGGAATTACAACCGAGCAATACTGAGCTGCCGGAAGCTCCTTCATATCTGCTTTTGTTTGCATAGGTACTGCGCATATCAAAAAAGCAAATATAAGCGCAAATACCATTCCCTTTTTCTTCATCAAACAAATTCTCCTTAATTCTGATCTGATACTGTTAAAACAGCTATAAACGCCTTTTAAGACCATCAGTCTGCCAGTGACAGATCAAAAACATCAAACCAGTATCTCTCCATGAGATAGCTGCCCTTATTTTCATTTAATATTCCGTAGTTACTCTCCCAGTCTGCCACAATATCCTCCCTGGAATTAAAGCTTCCAAGGAAAATGACGTGCTTACCGTTCTCTATAAGCTGTCTGATTTCAGTCGCTTTCTCGATTTGAGATACACCCTTTATCATCTTCTCTATAAGAGCTTCTGGCTGTGCTCCATAGAGGTAAACCGGAATCTCTTTACCTGACTGATTAAGATAATACGAAATAAGCCCGTTTACGTGGTCAAAATTGGTGATAATCGCAAGGTCGTCCTCTGCCTTAAGCTCTGTAAAAAGCCTGCCTGTTTCGGCCATATTTACACGTTTATAGAGTTCATTCCCTCTAAAGGCCCAGAAGTCACGAATAATAACCACTGACATAACAATTGCAAATAACGGAACAGCCAAGGTTAAGATGCCGCCAAATGCATTCTTTTTATCGCCATCTGCTTTTGCAGCGCTGTTTTCATCAATAGCAGACTTATCATCTTTTCCTGTAGCCACGGATTTCTTGTCAGAAAACAGCACCATTATGATACCATACCAGAAAGCTCCCATACCGGGCATCATATATCTGTACACAAATACGGGCCTGATAAGGATAGATGCCACAAAACCCGCAATGACAATTCCTGTTATAGGAGCAAACAAGAACCACATGTACACATTCTTACGTCCAAGGAAAACCGCAAGCAGGATCATTACCAGCAACAATCCCACAAAGACATATCCCACCATCACATTGGTAAACGACGACAAAAGAAGATACTTGGCAATACCGCCAAGGCTTCTCCAGGTAAGGGGCAGTATCCAATAATTCTCTGATACAGTACCTGCCTGTGAGAAAACCACGCTTATCCACGGAAGATAACATATAAAGGTGAGGTTCATTATGATAAATACTATCCCCAGCTGCCATACATTTTTGCGTATTGAATAAACCACCAAAAAGGCATAGACAGACGCTACTGCAATTGCTGCATAGTACTGGGTATAGCACGCCAAAAGGCCGTAAATAAACACAGGAAAAGCCTTTTTAATATCAAGTCCTCTCACCATCCTGCCATTTACATCGCCTGTAATGAAGGGCTTCGTGTGAATGCACATAGCCGTTACAAACAGAATAAGCCAGCTGTACATACGTATCTCAACGGTATATTCCGCCAGATTCGGCATAGCTATCATAGCTGCACTAAACAGTCCTCCTGCCAGCAAACCATGCCTTTTCCTTATACAGGTAATACCATAGATAAAAAGTATCACATAGGGCACTACACAGGATAATTTCGCACTTAAAACCTGTAAATACATCGTGCCAAACTCGCTGCCAAGGCCACCTGTAAAGCCCACAGCCCGGGCTATACGGCTTCCAATCTCAATGGCGTAATGCACGATAATATAATACAGCGGCGGGTGTACATCCGCCGCTGTTAAATTAACCATCTCTGGTACAGGTCTTATGGCAAACTCTATGCTGAAAAGCTCGTCATACCATATATCGGGACTAAAGCACAGATAAACCGAAAAAGCTATCATCGCTGCAGAAATAATGTACAGCAGAATGCCTATGGTTTTCTGCACCGAATCCCATATATTTTTTGAATCGGTACTGTTATCCATTAAAACCTCATCCGTCAGCTGCGCTGACACCTTCTCTTCTTTTGAGGAGAAGGCTTTTATTTTCCTCCCCAGGGGAAGGCTATTTACTCAATGCTGTCAATCAGCTCAAGTGTATGCTCAGCGTTCATCTTCTTGCACATCTCTACGAACTTCTCAAGAGGTACATTCTGAATCTGCTTGTTGGAGCCGCGAACATTGATAGAAACTGTATTCTCAGCAGCTTCCTTATCACCGAGAACGATGATGTACGGATCCTTGTAGTTCTTGAACTTCTTGATCTTCTCCTTCATGTTGTTGTCGGAGTAGTCAGCCTCAACATCGATGCCGTTCTCAAAGAGAAGGTCTGCTACCTTCTTAGCATACTCATTGTGCTCGACACGGATCGGAACAACGCCAACCTGGTAAGGGCTGAGCCAGAAGGGGAACGCACCCTTGAAGTTCTCGATGATGATACCAATGAATCTCTCAAGTGAACCGTAGATGGCTCTGTGGATAACTACAGGCATCTCAAGGCTTCCGTCCTGAGCCTGGTATGTAAGTCCAAAGTTGTGAGGAAGCTGATAGTCAAGCTGTACTGTACCGCACTGCCACTCTCTTCCAAGAGCGTCCTTAATCTGAAGGTCGATCTTAGGACCATAGAAAGCTCCATCGCCTTCGTTGATCTCATAGCCACCTTCGCCATAGGTCTTATCAAGAATGTTCTTAATAGCAGTCTCTGCTCTGTTCCAAACCTCGATATCACCCATGAAATCATCGGGACGTGTTGAGAACTCAGCTCTGTATGTAACGCCGAATGTCTTGTAGATCTCGTCTGCGATTGCGATGATATCTGCGATCTCATCCTGGATCTGTGATTCCATTACGAATGTATGGTCATCATCCTGTCTGAACTCCTGAACACGGAAAAGACCGTTCATCTGTCCTGACTTCTCTTTTCTATGAAGAACATCATACTCGCTGTAGCGGATAGGAAGTTCCTTGTAAGAATGAACTGTTCTCTTGTATGTCATCATGGCATTAGGGCAGTTCATAGGCTTAGCGCCCATTGTATCGATAGCCTCTCTGTTATAAATTACAGAACCTCTCTCGATCTTAACAGGTGCCTTAGGTGCATCCTCATCCATGCTCTCAGCTACATCAGGGATAACAGTATCTGCCTGAACGTTACCTGCGATTCCGGGTACGATGAACATGTTGTTGATGTAGTGAGCCCAGTGACCACTGATAAGCCAAAGCTTCTTGTTGTCGATAAGAGGAGCTGCGATCTCTGTGTAACCATGTCTCTCCTGAATATCTCTTGAGAACTTAAGGAGCTTCTGGTACATTCTCCATCCTCTGGGAAGCCAGTAAGGCATTCCGGGAGCTGTCTCATCAAACATGAAAAGATCAAGCTGAGCACCGATCTTCTTGTGATCACGCTCAAGAGCTTCCTGGATCATCTTAAGGTGAGCCTTAAGCTCATCCTTGGAAGGGAATGCATAGAGATAAATTCTTGTCATGGAATCTCTCTTCTCATCACCTCTCCAGTAAGCACCTGAAACGGCTTTAATCTTATAGGAAACATTCATAAGCTCCTGAGAGTTTTCAACGTGAGGTCCTCTGCAAAGATCGATGAAGTCATCACCTGTGTTGTATGTGGTGATTGTCTCTCCCTCAGGAAGATCCTCGATGAGCTCCTTCTTGAACTTCTGGTCAGCGAAAATTTCTAAAGCTTCTGCCTTAGATACTTCCTTCCTGGTCCAGTCCTCTCTTCTCTTGATAATCTCACGCATCTTATCCTCGATGGTCTTGAAATCATCCTCAGTTACAGCCCCCGGCAAAACAAAATCGTAGTAGCAACCGTCTGCCACCTGCGGACCAATTGCATACTGGGTTTCCTTACCGTAAATCTCGATTACGGCTTTTGCCAGGATGTGTGCCAGTGAATGTCTGTACACTTCTTTAAATTCTTCTTTTGTCATAGTACTCTCCTTCTCCGTACCTACCGGGTACAGTTAATATTTTTAACCCTCATCCGCCCTTCGGGCACCTTCCCCCAAAGGGGGAAGGACAAAAAATGAAATAGGATTTCGCTTGCGAAATCCTCGCGCGCGAGCGTCGCATGATGTCCGGGGGACATCAGCTCTGCGACGACCGAAGTGGAACGAAGACATTGCGAAGCAATAAACTTCAATTCCGCGAGCTGCGCATCCACACGGAGTGTTTTTTATCTTATAGGAAATCCGTAGGAATTTCCTATAAGATAAAAAACGCCTTCCCCCTCTGGGGGAAGGTGTCCGCATCAGCGGACGGATGAGGGTAATCTCACTTAGAACTTACCCTTACCGTGGCACTTCTTGTACTTCTTACCACTTCCACAAGGGCAGGGATCGTTAGGATAAATCTTGTTCTCCTTACGAACTGTCTGTGAAGCCTTCTGCTCCTTATAAAGTTCTTTCTGTCTCTCTTCGGTGAAAATATCATTCCACTCTTCAAGACCATAAAGCCAGTCAGCACCTGCTGCTACCATGTTCTTGTACAGAAGCTCATTATCAAAATCAAGAGAAACCTCTGTATCCTCATCCATCTCTTCGATGGGGTTCTGCTCCTTAAGTGAATCATTGATTCCATCAAGGAAACCAGTCATAGTCATGATATCGATGCTATATTTCTCAGCAAGCTCCTTAACTGTACCCTTAACTACTTCATCAGGGTTCTTAAGAAGGGTTGCGTATATATCCTTTTCCTTCTGAAAATAATCTGTCCAAAGTTTCTGCAGCTGGGCCTTATCTGCTTTCTCAGAATAAGCCATATCACGCCACTGTTGTAATAATGCCATAATGGTACCTCACTTCCAAATTTAAATCTAAAAAAATATGATTATATTTTCGTCATAATCCTATATATTATAAGTTTTTTTTAATACAAAGTAAATATTTATAATGTTATGCCCTAAAATAGAATTTCGCTTGCGAAATTCCGGCGCCGAGCGCGGTTGCGAAAGCAACATTTTCCTTTCGCGCGAGTGCGATCTGTTTTTTGATGTTATTGGCGTAGCCTATAACATCAAAAAACCCATCCATGAGGATGGGTTTTGATTTAATCATTAGTACACTTGCTGATTCTATATATATTAAGAATAAGGCACATTGTATTCTTGATTAAAATGTGGGCCGTAAATTAAAGCTTGTTTACGTTAACGGCCTGAGGTCCTTTTTCACCCTGGATTACGTCGTAATCAACTGCAGCGCCCTCGTCAAGAGACTTGAAACCCTCCATGTTGAGTCCTGAATAATGTACGAATACATCATTGCCTGCCTCATCAGAAATGAAGCCGTAACCCTTCTGGTTGTTGAACCACTTAACTGTACCCTTGTTCATATCTTACCTCCACAAAAATAAAAAAATAGTTCTGTCCGCCATCAGCTATACTGATTGACGATATGTTGTATTAAAACAACATAATTAGGATATCACAGTGCCTTTTAAAAGTAAAGGAATTATTGAAATATTCACGAAAAAAATCACAATTTGTCAGACGTCTCTATACATCCCTTTACTTTAAGAATTTACTGTGTTAAAATATTCTAGCAGTAAAGTAAATTGACGATATAACATAAATTTTTATCTCTTTGTACTGCTAAAATGTATGGAGGCCAATAATGAATAAGAAAATTCACACCGAGGCTGTAGATCATCTTTTTGATGCTATTTTGTCCCTCGAGAGTAAGGATGAATGCTATAGCTTCTTTGAGGATCTTTGCACAGTTAACGAGCTCATGTCTCTTTCACAGAGATTCGAGGTTGCAGCGATGCTCAGAAAGCATAAGACATATCTTGAAATTGCTGAGAAGACCGGTGCTTCTACCGCCACTATCAGCAGAGTTAACCGTTCACTGAATTACGGCGATGACGGTTACGCGCTTGTATTCAAAAAGCTCCAGGATTGACCTGGAGCTTTTTTATTTAGCGAAGGAATTTCGCAAGCGAAATCCTATTTTATAGCCACTTTATCTTACTCTTCTTTTCCGCCTAAAGCGCGTTCCTTTGCTGTCTCAGCGGATGTCTTTTCCTGAGTCATTGTGCACTGTCCCTGGAATACTGCATTCTCATCGATAACAAGAACCTTGGCAGAAAGATCGCCAATCAGCTTTCCTGTGTCGCTTATCTCCACCTTACCTGTGGGTGCGCCAACGTTACCCTGAATCTCACCTGCAAGGAAAAGGTTGGTAGCCGTAACTGCTCCTACGATCTTGGCTTCCTGACCTACGATAAGCGAGCCATTTACCGATACATTACCGTTAATGGTTCCGTCAATTCTTGTTCCCTCTTTTGAGGTAAGCGGTCCGTCGATTACAGTACCCTGTGCAATTATTGTAGTGATCTGATCAAGGCCTGCATCAGCAGAATCTGATTTTCCATTACTAAAAAGTGCCATGATGTTTCCTCCTTAGCCGTTTATCTCTATCACATCTTCAGGATCAATAAATTTCCCATTATATTGAATCTGATATCCAATCTTGGTATTGTCTTCACCTATTATCATAAGTGTGGTAGTAGGTGTTACAGCATCTCCTTCATGAACCAGACTGTCTCCTGCATTCCTGTAAATAGAAACATAGCCGTTGCCGTGATCTATTGTGATGCTGTTGCCATATTTTATATCTCCGGCTACAGATGTAACAGTGCCTGAACCTGCAGCTGTTATTGTAGCACCCTGTTCAGCTGTGATAATCAGAATCGGATCTCCGGTCTTAGGTTCTGATGCCTCTTCTCCTTCAGCATTCTCATCGCCTTCATCCTCAGCATCTTCATCAGTGTTCTCACTGGGCTCCTCTATTTCTGTGGAATTAGGATCATCCAGTGTACTGACCATTGATGCTGTTCCGTTAGAGACAGGAAGAAATGTAGGCATACTCGCCTCTTCTTCAGCGGCTGCTGTCTGAGCCTCAGCTTCTACCTTCCTGTTAAGTGCCATACTTAAGTCTGACACCTCGCTCTCAAGCTCTGACCTCTCTGCCTCGATAGCTTTATTCTCAGCTTCTTTCTCCTCAATTTGGGATAAAAGAATGGCATTCTGCTGTTTTAAGGATGATACTGTAATTGCAGAATGCACCAGAAAGCATATAAGCGCAACGATAATGCCAAATATTGAAAAAGCGATTACCTGCGTCGCAACATGCCCCAAATGGAAGCTTCCACTACTGCCGTCGGAATCACCGGATATTATCATAAAAGTATAATGCCTCTTATGCCGATGTTTCTTAGGCCTGTTGTTTTCACTCATGGCCAATCCCCCTCGAAATCATGTTAACATAATCGGATATTATTTGATTTATTTTGTTAACCTCACAAACAATTATAGTCTATTAGTTACTATTGTTACAATATTTTATTAAAATGTACCGTTACAAGCTGCAATAACAGCATCTAACGAAAGACTTCCGCCAAATATTTCAAGGGCACTTCCAACAGTCACATCAAGCTTTCCTTTACCGTGATTGTAAAGATTCTTAAGGTCTGTAATGTCATGAACACCACCAGCATAGGTAACGGGAATCCTTCCCCAGTCGCCGAGGATATCCGCTATTACTGTCTCAATTCCTGACTGTTTACCCTCTACATCCACAGCATGTACCAGAAATTCGTCGCAATAGGATGAAAGCTCATCAAGAGTCTCCTCGCATACCCGTACCTTGGTTTCTTTCTGCCATCTGTCGGTAACGATATAATACTCGCCGTCTCTTGCCCGGCAGCTAAGATCAAGCACAAGCTTATCTTTTCCTACCGCAGTCACAAGCTTTTTAAGGTTCTCATAATTAATCTGTCCCCCCTTAAAAACATAGCTTGTTACGATCACATGACTGGCACCTGCATCAACGAACTCTCCGGCATTTCCAGCAGTTATTCCTCCGCCTATCTGCATCGTCCCGCCCGCCTCTGCAAGAGCCTTCTTAGCCTGACTTACAGATGCTTCGTAATAAGGGCTGTCCTTTGCATTAAGAATGATTATATGTCCGCCTGTAAGGCTTTTATCTTTATATAAGTGCGCAAAAAAAGCAGCATCTTGTTCGGATACGAAATTCTCATACGCATAGTCTCCCGCATCGGAGAGACTTCCGCCAACGATCTGCTTTACTTTGCCATTATGTATATCTATACAAGGTCTGAATCTCATACGATCAACCTATAACATCAGCCATGTCATATTTTCCGGCAGGCTTACCGGCAAGAAATCTTGCTGCTTCAAGGGCGCCCTTTGCAAAAACGCTTCTTGAATAAGCTCTGTGAGATAAAGTGATAACCTCATCAGTGCCTGCAAAGATAACATCATGATCCCCGACGATTGTACCGCCGCGGACAGCTGATATGCCAATCTCCTTCTTGGGTCTCTTCTCTCTTCTGCCGCTTCTGTCATAAACATATTCGAACTCTTCGGGAAGTGCCTCTTTAATGCTGTCCGCAAGAGCAATAGCGGTTCCGCTGGGTGCATCGAGCTTCTGATTGTGGTGTTTCTCAACGATTTCAATATCAAAGCCTGCTGCAGAAAGAACAGGTGAGATCTCAGAGAGCACCTTCATCAGCATGTTAATGCCAACCGACATATTGGCAGACTTAAGAACAGCTACCTCTTTGGATGCACTATCCACATGAGCAAGCTGCTCCTCAGAAAGGCCTGTAGTACAAAGCACTACGGGCATATTCTTTTTTGCGCATACATCAAGAAGATTATCCACTGCTGAAGCGGTAGAAAAATCTATAACAACATCTGCGTCTATATCACATTTCTCGATTGAATCAAAAACAGGGAAGCTGTAGGTATTCTCACCAAAAGCATCCACACCTGCAACAATCTCAAGATCCTCGTAAGCTGCTGCAAGATCAACTATTACATGTCCCATACGGCCATTGCAGCCGTGCATTATTGCTCTTACCACAACTTACCTCCCAAGAAATTTATTAAGCTCTGCCTCAAGTACCTTGCGATTAGCCTCCGTGATAGTAGTAAGAGGGAGGCGAAGCGGTCCTGCTGCAAAACCTATCATCTCGAGAGCCGCCTTAACAGGAATAGGATTAACCTCTGAGAAAAGCGCATCAACAAGAGGAAGTGCCTTAAGCTGTATCTCACGTGCTCCGGCAAAATCACCCTCTAAAGCTTTCATACACATATCATGTGTCTGTCTGGGTGCTACGTTGGATAATACAGAGATTACACCGATACCGCCAAGTGACATGATCGGAACAACCAGTCCGTCCTCACCTGAATATAAATCAATGCATCCCTCTGCAAGCTGCATCATCTTAGCAGTCTGAGCAAGGTTGCCTGTAGCATCCTTGATACCAACGATATTATCTACATCCTTACACATTCGAACAGCTGTCTCAGGCTGAATATTCACGCCTGTTCTGCTGGGGACATTATAGAGGATAACAGGAATATCGATTGCCTTAGCTACTGCTGTGAAGTGCTCGATAAGTCCGCCCTGTGTAGCTTTGTTGTAGTAAGGAGTAACTGACAAAACAGCGTCAGCTCCATGCTTTGCGGCATCTTCTGAAAGCTCTACTGCAGTCTGAGTGCAGTTAGAACCTGCTCCTGCGATAACCGGAACTCTCTTATTTACGTAATCTATGCAGTATCTTACTACTTCCTTATGCTCCTCTTCTGTCATGGTAGCACTCTCGCCTGTAGTACCGCATACTATGATGGCATCTGTTCCATTGTCGATCTGAAAATCGATGAGTCTTGCGAACTCGTCATAATTAACAGATCCATCCCCATTAAAAGGTGTCGCTATCGCAACACCGGCTCCCTTAAATACAGCCATAATATCTCCCTTTACTTCATTCCCTCCCAGAATCTTTCTCTTTCTGTGAAAGCAATGGTATTGTCCTCGGAAATCTCAGCCTTAGGCTTTTTCTCAACCTTGCCTGATTTTTCCAGATTAAGTTCTTCTTCTGAAGAAATACCTTTTTCTTTGTGTGCTCCAAAAAGTTCATCAATAACTGTCATAATAATTACCCCCTCTTTTTGGCTTACTCCAGCCATAATATAAACTAGTTAAGTACTTTTTAGCATTTCTTCTTTATTAAGTTGTCAACTTTATTATAACAAATACTAAGTCCGCGGAGTAGATTTGGCAAGAAAAATCTGAAAAATCTCCCTCTCGCGGACATTTGTTTTAGCGGTATTAATTTACATCAATTATACTATTGATTCATTTTAAGAATAAAAAAAAATCAAACGATTTCAATTGTCATCAAGGAACTTCATGCCGTCATTACCTTTCTTGATGACTATCTCTGTAGCAATACCTTTGACATTCTGTTTTCTGGTCATCTTAAGACATCTGGGGCAGAGCTTACCGATCGCAGTAGGTGTTCCGCAAATCTCACAGTAATTGCCCATGATAACATCCCTCATGGAGTTATCGTCCTTGTACTGAATGCGTCCCTGCTTTATCCAATCGTTTACCTTGCTCAGCGGAATGTTGAATTTCTTGGCAACATCATAATCCTTGACATCATCATTCTCACGAATGTAGTCCTTAACCTTATAAAACAGCTCCTGATCGGTACACATAGGGCACAAATCCGTCTTATTCTCACGAAAAAGACGCCTGCCGCACTGCATGCAGACTCTTGTGTCATTCAAGGATCTGTTTATCATCTCTGAATTCAGGTAATTATTTAATTTCTGAAGGTCTTTATTATTTGCATCCATAATAATATTTTAAATCATTTATATCAAAAAATAAATATTGTCAGTTTGTCAAAAGACCGCCTGCATGCCTGTGCAGACGGTCCCCAAATGTTAATTTTATCGCTTCATTTTCAGAAGCAGAAATCCTCCGAATAAAGATTATTTCTTGTTCTTCGCAGCAAAGCCTGCTCTCTTACGAAGAGTAGGATCAAGAATCTTCTTACGGATACGAAGAGTAAGAGGTGTTACCTCCAAAAGCTCATCAGTATCAATGAAGTCGATACTCTGCTCCAGAGACATGATCCTCGGAGGAACAAGTCTTAAAGCTTCATCAGAAGAAGATGTTCTTGTGTTGGTGAGGTGCTTGGTCTTGCAGACATTAACCTCGATATCCTCTGATTTTCCTGAAGAACCGATTACCATACCGGAGTAAACCTTGTCTCCAGGGCTGATGAAGAGCTGTCCGCGCTCCTGAGCATTGAAAAGTCCGTATGTAACAGCTTCTCCTGACTCGAAGGCGATAAGTGAACCCTGCTTACGATAAGAGATATCCCCCTTATAAGGTGCATATCCATCAAAAATAGTATTCATGATACCGTTACCCTTGGTATCTGTCATGAACTCACCTCTGTAACCGATAAGTCCTCTTGAAGGGATAAGGAACTCAAGACGTGTATAACCACCGTTTGCAAGTCCCATGTTGATCATCTCACCCTTTCTCTCACCAAGCTTCTGGATAACGCTTCCTGAGAATTCTTCAGGAACATCGATGTAGCACTTCTCCATGGGCTCAAGCTTCTTGCCGTTCTCATCAGTCTTGTAGATAACCTCAGCCTTACTTACAGCAAACTCATAGCCCTCACGGCGCATGGTCTCAATAAGAACTGAAAGGTGAAGCTCACCACGTCCTGAAACCTTGAAGGTCTCTGTGGTCTCTGTATCCTCTACTCTAAGTGAAACGTCAGTGTTAAGCTCCTTATAGAGGCGATCACGAAGGTGTCTTGATGTTACATACTTACCTTCCTGACCCGCAAGAGGTGAATCATTTACTATAAAGTTCATTGAAATTGTGGGCTCAGATATCTTCTGGAAAGGAATAGCATTCTGCTCATCTACTGCGCAAAGCGTATCACCGATCTTGATATCATCAATACCGGAAACTGCAACGATAGCACCGATTCCGGCCTCCTGAACCTCAACCTTGCCAAGGCCTTCAAACTCATAGAGCTTGCTTACCTTAGTCTTGATGCATCTGTCAGGCTCATGGTGGTTAACGATAACAACCTCCTGATTAACCTTAAGTCTGCCGTTATCAATCTTACCAACACCGATACGGCCAACGTATTCGTTGTAATCGATAGTACTGATAAGCATCTGTGTACCTGCATCGGGATCGCCCACAGGAGCAGGAATGTAATTGATAATTGTATCAAGAAGAGGCTTAAGATCACTTCCGGGCTCATCAAGAGACATGGAGGATGTTCCTGCCTTGGCTGATGCAAATACGAAAGGACAGTCAAGCTGCTTATCATCTGCACCAAGATCAAGAAGAAGCTCAAGTACCTCATCTATAACTTCGTTTGGACGGGCTTCGGGTCTGTCGATCTTGTTGATACATACGATAACAGGAAGTCCAAGCTCCATAGCCTTACCAAGAACGAATTTGGTCTGGGGCATCGCACCTTCAAAAGCATCAACGACAAGAATAACGCCGTTAACCATCTTAAGTACACGCTCTACCTCGCCGCCAAAATCAGCATGGCCGGGAGTATCTATAATATTGATCTTAATATCTTTATATGTAATAGCTGTATTCTTGGACATGATCGTGATTCCACGTTCACGCTCGATGTCACCTGAGTCCATGACTCTCTCTACGACGTCCTGACCCTCACGAAAAACACCGCTCTGGCGAAGAAGACCGTCTACAAGTGTGGTCTTACCATGATCAACGTGAGCTATGATCGCTACATTTCTGACATCGTTTCTAGTCTGTTTCATTATATTCCTCCGTTAAATATTAACCTATCTTCAAAACTCACATAGTATAGCACGTGATTTTTCCATATTCAAGAAAATAAAAGAAAAGAAAGTATTAATAAAGAAGAAAAAGGCTCATCCGCAATTAAAACGGATAATAGCCTTCTTCTGTCTTTTCTATATTAATTTTGCCCTCAGTTTTCTGAGTGAGCCCGTCGGTTATGCGCTGCGAATCCTCACCTCGTACCACGATATCGTACTCCACCTTGTCGGTATAGGTCTCATTCATGAGTGGAATCTCTTCCTGCCTTAAGTAATACTGAATGTTGTTAACAAGATTGTAGTCGGCAGTAAGATGGAATTTACTTCCATATATCATCTCACCGATAGAAGATGCCGCCAGTCCTGCCTGAGCTGCCTGTGTGTAAGCTCTTACAAGGCCTCCTGTTCCAAGAAGCACTCCTCCAAAATAACGGGTTACTACTATTAAAATATTGGTAACTCCTGCGCCTTTTATCACTTCAAGGATCGGTTTCCCGGCAGTCCCTGAAGGCTCTCCGTTATCAGAGCACCTTGATATTCCTGAATCTGCGCCAATCACAAAGGCATAGCAATTATGCCTCGCATCCCAGTATTTTTTCTGAAGCTCAGCGATTTTGGCTTCTGCTTCTTCCGTTGAATTCACAGAAAAAACAGACCCGATAAATCGTGATTTTTTCTCTACTATTTCGCCTGTGCCCTCAGCTGTAACGACACGGTAACTTGCTTTGTTTTCCATCGTATTTCCTATTCTTTGATAGTCTAAGTCTAATCTGTTATAATAGTGTGATATTATGGATTGAATATGTCAATCACTAACATCATATATGATTTTAGCAAAAAGTAATAGACTAGCGGAGGATAATATGAATTTTGGCAGAAAGGGTATCCGAGACCAGCAACAGGAGCTCCTCTCAGCTACCACTAAATGGGGGAAAAAGATATCTCTCATTTCATTAGAATTAATGCTTATAGCCTTTATAGGACTTGGTGTAATTGGAGTCGCAGCAGGCATTGGCGTATTTCGAGGCATCATTGATACTGCCCCGGAGATAGGAAATATCAGTGTTACGCCTACAGGCTACTCCACCTTTGTATACGATACCGAAGGCAATCAGACGGCGAAGCTCGTTTCAACGGACTCAAACCGTATCCCTGTATCCTGGGACATGATTCCGGAGAATCTGCAGCATGCATTTGTCGCTATCGAGGATGAACGTTTCTACAAACACAACGGTATCGATATCCAGGGTATCATCCGTGCAGCTTTTGTAGGACTCGCAAGCCGCGATCTCTCGCAGGGTGCAAGTACAATCACCCAGCAGCTTTTGAAGAACAACGTATTTACCGGATGGACAAGTGAAAGCTCAGACATCGCCAAGATAAAGCGTAAGATTCAGGAGCAGTATCTGGCAATTCAGCTTGAAAAGACCATGAGTAAGGAGGATATCCTCCTTAACTATATGAACACCATCAACCTTGGAAGTAACACTCTTGGTGTTCAGGCAGCATCTCTTAGATATTTTAATAAGTCTGTTGCAAATCTGTCGCTTTCCGAATGTGCCGTTATCGCAGGTATCACTCAGAACCCCAGCAGATATAACCCCATCACACATCCTGACAACAATGCTCAGAGACGTGATAAGGTTCTGAACAACATGCTTAAGCAGGGTTACATCACCCAGGGCGAATATGATGAAGCCATGGCAGATGATGTTTACGCAAGAATCCAGGTGGTTGACGAAGAGACTTCAGATGACAGCGTCAACTCATACTTCGTTGATGCACTTACCAATCAGCTCATCGACGACCTTATAAATGCAGGATATAATGAGACTCAGGCTTACACACTCCTATACAGCGGAGGGCTTAAGATCTACTCCACACAGGATCCTGCCATCCAGGCTATCTGTGACAGCGAGCTCAGTAATCCTGAGAATTACCCGGAATCAACCAAGTATCTTCTTGATTATGCTCTTACTGTTTCCGATTCCGAGGGCAATAAGACCAACTACAGCTCTGAGATGATGAAGAGCTACTTCCAGCAGGAGAACCAGGGCTTCAATCTTCTATTCAGTTCAGAAGAGGATGCTCTTGCCAAGATCGAAGAATACAAGGCTGCTGTAGTAGGTCCAAATGACAAGGTAGAGGGTGAGAATTACAATCTTACACCCCAGCCTCAGGTATCACTTACTATAGAAGATCATGCCACAGGTTATGTGGTAGCCATGGTTGGCGGCCGCGGAGCAAAGACAGCTTCCAGAACCCTTAACAGAGCGACGGACACTGTTCGTCAGCCAGGTTCCACCTTCAAGGTTCTGTCTGCTTATGCTCCCGCACTTGACAGTGCAGGCTTTACACTGGCAACAGTTTTAAACGATGCACCTTTTAACTATCAGGGCGGTCGTCCGGTACGTAACTGGTACGGCGAAGCTTACAGAGGACTTACCACAGTCAGAACAGCTATAAAGGATTCCATGAACATCATAGCTGTTAAGACCATAACCCTCATAACACCGCAGCTTGCATTTGATTATCTTAAGAATTTCGGCTTTACAACAATTGTTGAAAGCGAAGAGATAGGCGGAAAGATTTATTCAGATATCCAGGCGACCACCGCTCTTGGCGGACTCACACACGGTGTTACCAACCTTGAGCTGAATGCAGCTTATGCGGCAATAGCTAACGGTGGTGTTTATGTAAAGCCCAAGCTTTATACCAAAGTTGTGGATCACGATGGCAATACCATCCTTGATAACACACAGATTGATTCCACAAGAATCCTTAAGGATTCAACAGCATATCTTCTCACCAGCGCAATGACAGATGTTGTCACAAGCGGAACCGGTACTGCTGTTAACTTTGGAACCACTGCCATCGCAGGTAAAACAGGAACAACCTCTGATGAGAATGACGTATGGTTTGCAGGCTTTACCAACTACTACACTGCTACAACCTGGGCAGGCTACGACAACAACGTTGATATGAACAAGGAAGAAGCAAAACTTGCCAAAACGTTGTGGCGAGCAGTTATGGAAAAGGTCCACGCAGACCTTCCTGCTGCCACTTTCGAAAAGCCTGACTCTGTAATAACAGCCACTGTATGTTCAAGATCAGGAAAAGCACCTATTGCAGGTCTTTGCGACGGAGTCCTGATGTCAGAGTATTTCGAAGAGGGAACCGTTCCCACTGAAAGCTGCGACGTACACTATGCAGGAACTATATGTCAGTTTGATAATGTACCTGCTACAGACACATGTCCTTTCAAAGTGAGCGGTATATTCGAACTCACACCTGCTGAACCCGCAGCACTGCAGGCTCAGTCCGGTGCCACTGCATCAGAAACACAGTACACGACAGAGCTTGATGAAAACGGCAATCCTGTAACAAGACCTATTGTTACATGTCATCATACAGCTGAGTTTATGGCTCAGCCCACAATAACGGAGATCCTCGCACAGGAACAGGCACAACTCGCAGAGCGCGGAATTCAGGTAACGCCTCAGCCCACAGATCCAAACGCAGCTCCTGCCGCGGATCCTAATGCGGCTCCCGCAGCTGACCCTAATGCAGCCCCTGCTGCGGACCCGGCAGCTGCAGCACAGCCTGCAGATCCCGTCCAGCAAAACGCTGAAGCAGCCATGGCTGAAGGCGCTGCCAACGCTGAGCAGCAGATAGGTGAAGCCAGGGATGAGCTTGGTCTTGAAGAAGAGGAAGAGGACGACGAGTAAATCATAAGGATTTCATATGAAATAACAAAGCAGCTGACCTTCAACATAGGTCAGCTGCTTTTGTATACTCATATTCCATTGTGAACTTAATCATTGCGGGAAGCTTTCATAGCCTTCTTATTGGCATACATTGCTTTATTCGCACGTTTTAATACGCTGTTAACATCACGGTCAATCTCTTTATCGAAGCACGCATAGCCAATAGCCGCTGAGAAGGCAACCCATGGATCTGCATCTGTATTGGCTTCATTCTGTTTAATTGCATTGCTGAAATCTGCTATCAGCTTATCAAGGCTATTATAATCTAATTTTTCAAGTACTACACAAAACTCATCTCCGCCTATTCTGAAGACCGGCGAATGTCTGAAGGTCTTACATATCAAAGTACACAGATTCTTTATAGCCAGATTGCCCTGTTCATGCCCGTAAGTATCGTTAATTCTCTTTAAGAAATTAAGATCGATCATGGCAATTGCAAACTCGGCATTTCCTGCAGCGATACCCCAGCTAAGCCTTTGAGCTTCCTGCTCGTATGCCAGCTTATTTCTGATTCCGGTAAGTGAATCCTTATAAGCAAGCTCATTCATTATATCCGCCTGCTGCTTCATTTTACCCAGTTCATCCGAAGCCGATACAAGATTCTTCATATAGTTATCAAGCTCAAAGATCATGATGGCAATCTTTTCGGAAAGGGTTGTGATCTCATCATTACCGTTCCTTGACTGCTCGATTTCCTTTGCAACCTTGATATCCTTGGTCTCGGAATACTGTTTGACACGTTTTTCAAGCTTGGAAAGTCTGCCTACATATCTTGCATTTATATATGCCACCAGAAGCATTACACCGCTTATAAGTACTATTGCGACAAATACCAGCTGCTGCATGGTGTTATATAAAATGTCTTTATTTACCGTATCTACTTCTATTTCAGCAGATACTACGCCGATTACTTCTCCGTCAATTATAAGCGGCGAATAATACGCATAGGTATGACCCAGTTCATTGTCATAAACATCGTATCCATGAGGATTTTCGCCTGTATTATAGGCTTCCCACATGGTCTTGTGCTGTTCAAGCGGTTCTTCCACTGTTATACCGATATTGATATAATTCGGATCATCCTCTTTAGCTTCTCGTATGCAATCAATGATATACGTCATGTATAAGGGATCTCCGGGCGGAGCAATATAATACGTAGTATAAACATTCATCGCCGTTCTGGCTTTTTCAAAGACTATGGTCCAGTATGCATGTCTGTATGTAAAATATGAAAGCTGCGTCTCATCATCACATTCAGTTATCTGAATATCAACGCCAAGGGTCTTATCGGGATATTTCTCGGCAAAAAGTTTTTCAAAAGCACCCCTGTAAGATCTGTACTCAGTAAAATCCATCGGGAGCTTCATTTCTTCATAGTGTGCCATGAGATAATCCTGGTAAAGGAGAGTATCCTCTTTTTCCTCTTCCATAAGATTCTTCAAATAGGCGCAAACATTCTGAAGGTTTTGCTCACATTGCTCCTGATAAATGGAAACCTGACTATAGTAAGTAACCAGACCTACAATCAGCAGAATGACAAATGTGAAAACCCCAAAGGTGATCATGAACTTATTGGCGATTCTACCTCGTCTCTTATTCATATTCTTTTTCTTTACACCATGCATTACAATCTGTAATTACACTATGGATCAAAGTTCAAACTTAGCAACGAAATTCTGAAGATCCTGTGCATTCTCAGCAAGCTTGTCAGATGCCTCAGCAACTTCGTGTGTTGAAGCGGTCTGCTGCTGTGATGCTGCGGAAACATTCTGAGTCTCGTCAGCTACGGTTACGCTCATTTCCTCAATTCTCTGGATATTATTTGCAATAGTATCTGTGCCGTTTGAAAGCTCTCCAACTATCTCGCTCATCTTGTTTGATTCATCAGCAATAGCATGAACCATATCAACGATATTATTAAAGGTCTGGCCCGCTTCATTAACTGTCTCTGTTCCATCAACAACCTTCTGAGCGCCTTCTCTCATGGCTTCAACTGCGTCCTCGGAGCTCTTCATGATATCTTCAATAAGAGCTGTGATGTTGGCTGCTGCCTGATTGGACTCGTCTGCAAGCTTACTGATCTCACTTGCAACAACGGCAAAGCCTTTACCCATTTCGCCTGCTCTTGCTGCCTCAATGCTGGCATTAAGTGAAAGAAGGTTGGTCTGGCTTGCGATCTCAGAAATCGTATCAACAAAGGTATCGATATTTTTAAGCTTCTCACCAAGTCCGTCAACTACCTCAGCTGTACTCTCTACAGAATCCTTGATAGTAGACATCATATTGGTGGCGTTGGTCATATCAGCTGCACCCTTGGCTGCTGCTTCATTGGTAGACTTGATCATATCGTTGGAACGAACGATAGCACTCTCAAACTCCTGCATATTGCTTACAAAGCTCTTTGTCTCATTACTTGCACCTGAAACTGCAGTAATCTGACCGGAGCAGGAATTTGCAACATTGGTACAGGAATTTGCAACCATCTCACTGGCCTGTGCAGACTGCGAAGCGCTGGCTGAAAGCTCCTCAGATGCTGAAGCTACATAAGCTGTGGTATCAGAGATTCTCATCATAAGATCTCTGATGTTGGTATGCATAAGATCAAGAGCTGAAGAAATAAGGCCGATCTCATTATTCTTGTTCTTGAGACTGCGAACCTTCTCCATCTCTTTATTTTCAGTAAAGTCACTGTTTGACATGCGAACCATCTGATTGGTAACCATGACAATGGGAGTGGTAATTCTCTTAGCCATATAGATTGCTGCAACAAGCCCTATGACAATAAGTATTACAAGAAGTACGATAGACTTCATAATACTGCTTGTAAGAGCATCCTTAGCGTGGGTCTCATAATTAGCAACCTGCTCGTCAATATAATCAATCCAGACACCTGTACCCATTACCCAGTTGAAAGGCTGGAAATATGCTGTGTAATTAAGCTTAGGAAGGGGTTCTGTCTCATTAGGCTTAGCAAACATAAGCTGTGTAAAACCACCGCCATCCTGCATACCGTTGCGGATCATCTCCTGAATATACTTGGTTCCGTTAGGGTCTGTTGCATCCCATCTGGACTGACCCTCTGTATCTCTTCCAAGGAGAACCACATTTATACCTTCTGCTGTATCAACCCAGAAATAGCCTGCTCCATCGTTATATTTCATCTCTCTGATAATATCAGCCGCTTCCTTCTGAGCTTCCTCCATGGTCATCTCACCGGCCTGATATCTGTCATACATAACCTGAGCAACACTCATAGCTTCCTGAGTCTCATTTGTAAGCTCCGTCTTAATATCCTCAAGAAGTCTTTGCGTATAGGCTTCCGTCTGCTCATTATTGGTTGCTATCGTACTATTAATCGAAAATGCTTCAATCAGCACACCTGTTGTTACAACGGCGATAACAAAAACGCTTGCTATAACATACAACAAAGATCCTCTTTTTTTCTCCATAACATCTAGTTCCTTTCAGTAAAAAATCGTAATTATACACGAAATTACGTTAAAGCGAATATACCATTTTTACTGGTGAAATACAATTAACCGTCACATACAAAAAGCCGCTAAACGCAGATGTTATCTGCATTCAGCGACTTATGAATATTCTATAAACTTTTACTAAATATTGTCGAAACTACGCACATTTTATGAGTAATATGTTAAATTATCTATTCATTTTTGATGGATTAGTTCAATATCACCTTTCACCAAGCCATCATCAGTTATAATACATATCCCAGCCCCCATTCGCTTTGCGAGACTTACCGCCGCATCGGAATCCAGCATAAAGCAGGCTGTTGATAAGGCATCTGACAAAAGCCCTGACTTTGCAACTATAGTAACAGAGGCATTTCCCTTTTTAGCAGGATATCCTGTTGCCGGATCAAGAATATGGTGATAGCGTTCCCCTTCATATTCTACAAAACGCTCGTAGGAACCTGAAGTTGATACGCTTTGCCATGGTCCGACCTGAATATATCCTATAAGTTCTCCATCACTAAATGGATCTGTAATTCCCACATTCCAGTCATCGCCGTTTTCTTTTTCGCCGGCAGTAAGGACGCTGCCACCTGCAAGGATCACACCTCTTAACTCATCTCCACTACTTAGATAATCCCTGCAGCTGTCAAGATAGATACCCTTTCCGACAGCACCAAGATCAACACTCATCCCTTCCGGCATATAAATACGATGATCCTTAATCTGCAGCTTCTCATAGCCGCAATTGGATAAAGCCTCATCAATCTCGCTTTTAGCGGGTGGAACAAAGTCGCCTTTATTGTCACCGTTAGCCCATCCGTCGATATCCCAAAGCTTCGTCAGTGCCCCCAGTGTTATATCAAAAGCGCCGTCACTCTCAGCTGAAATCCTAAGACATTCTGTCAGGACAGCCTCCATCTCCGGGGAAAGCTCATGGCCTTGCGGATCTCCTGCCGATGCATTTATCGCTGCCACTTCGGATGAATCAAGTCTCCAGGATAATGTATCTCTTTCTAATCTGTTACCAATATTTACAAGCTCTGCTGAAGGGTCCTCAGTTTTCCCTTGTGAGCTTAGGTTTACCTGAAAAACCGTGCCCATGACAAAAGCAGTCTCGTTAAAAGAGGCCGTAGCATTTTGTCTGTTTTTAATAACTATAAACATGAAAATCAAAAGAACGATTGCTGAGACTAATGATACAATCAATCTGTTTCTGTCAAATTTAGGTTTCATCTATTTCAGGTACAAAAGGCAGCTCAATCTCTGCCGTAAATGTACTTCCCAGTCCTTCTTCACTTTCTGCCGTAATATCTCCATGCATGAGCCCTGCAAGTCTCTTTGATACAGCAAGACCAAGGCCTGTGCCTGCGCCATACTTGGAGGGATTTCTCTTTTCACGGGCAAATGGCATGAACAGACTTGGCATAAATGATGTGTTCATTCCACAGCCTTCATCAACTACCACAAAGGTAATCTTATAGCCCTTTTTGGTGCGAACTGCTGTGATAGTAAGTTCTACAGTATCATCCCTGTCACTGAATTTTACAGCGTTTGAAGTCAGGTTGATGACCATCTGCTGGGTTCTTCCAAGGTCGCACATAACCTGTGGATTACCCTTATAATTTCTGTTTATGATAAGATTTACATTTTTATCCTCTGCCAGTGCACGGGTGATATTTTCAACTCCGTCCACAATCTCATCAAGAGAAGCGGCAGAAGGTTCAAGATTAAGGTTACCTCCGTCAATTTTATCAATATCAAGAAGGTCACTTAAAAGGCTGCCAATATAATGACTGGATGTGTATATCTTTCGCATATCACTTTTAAGTATACTTACATCCGTTTGATTCATGCCCAAAAATGAAAGGGCTGAAATAGCATTCATAGGCATTTTTATCTCATTACTCATGCGGGATAAAAATTCAGACATGCGCCTGTTGGCACGCTTTTCGTTATCAAGAAGTCTGTCGTTGAGGCGGCTTAAGCGCTCGATTTTGGCAATCCTTAGCTGCTCATCAGTGATGTCCACAAAAGATCCCACAAGACCTATTATCTCATCTCCGCTGTAAATAGGAGTCTTGGTGGCCATAATAGTCCTTACTTCACCTTTTACGATACACAGTCCGTGCACGTTATGGGTACTCTCGCCTCTGAGCACTCTTAGCTCATCTTCCATGAAGGGAAGGGGATCCGGATGCCATCCCATATCCTCGTCGGTTTTGCCAATAACAGCTTCTTCAGAATCGAAGCCATAGAATTTCAGAAATGCCTTATTCACGCCGACAAATCTACGCTGTGTATCCTTCCAAAAAATACAATCCTGAGTGGTATTTACCAGTATTTCAAAAAGATTTGCTTTAATTCTGTCCATACTTAAATCCTCTGTGATATATGATAATCATCAATTTATGAGATGATACAAAATTACAACACATTTTTTCGTCATAAAAGAAATACATTTTCGTCAGATAGGTCACTTTTTATTATATCATATTCAGCTTCCGTAAGGTCATATATTTCAGCAAGGCGAGCATCCAGCTCATCATAGAACACTACCTTTTCTTCAGAATCTGCCTGCATTATTCTGTCAACAAGACCGGCTATTTCTTCCTGGATCCTGGTGCTGACACCGGGGATAGGTATCTGCTCGATATGAGACCTAAGCACCTTAACAGAACGGAATTTTTTCCTGAAATAGTATTCCGCTATCCTGCTGTTTAAAACAGCGAGTATGTATTTTATATCCAGCTCCGGAATCTTCGGAATAAGAACATTGCAGCTGTTAAGAGAAAGAGTCTGATTATCATCATAAGCAAAAACAAGGCGATTCCCTATGAAGCGATAAAGGAGTTTTTCTTCAGCTCTGTAATACTCTGTCCTCGCAACCTGCTGGCATTTATCAGGGTCGTAATTGATATAGCACTTTGGGATTCTGAAGTTGTATTTAAATACGTCCTGGCCCTTTAGAATTATCTCATTTTTGGCGGTCTTTCTGGTCTGAAGCATCTCCTTGTTTGCACCGGTAACAATACCCAGCGCAAAGATGGCATTGTCCTTTAGTCTCTCTGCTCTTGGCAAGTTATCCAGCTTTTCAAGAAGAGCATACTCTTCGTCAGGCACAAGGAAATCAAAACAGATATCTGTTATCATCCTGTTGCCCTTAATGACAAAGCAGTTTTCGCCTTCATAAATCTTTGGTCTGTCCTTTAGGAAAAAGAGTTCATCAAGGGGTTCCTTAGCTTCTTCAGTTTTCCTGATCTGCAGGATTATAGAAGGGCACTGAACCCTGTCAAAGACCTCTCCCAAATACTCCATCTGAGATAGTCTTGTGTTTTTCAAAAGGAATGCTCTTATAGGGGCGTGTGCTTTTACCGTAAGAACTGATTCAGGAAGAACAAAGGAAAGTAAGCCTTCCGGCGATAATCTCTTAACCGCATGCTCCAAGAACAGATCGCAGGATTCAGGATTAGTGGTTTTACCGGATTCAAAATTCTCTCTTAATACTTCTTTCCTATCATCCGTGAAGCTATAGCCCCAAGGCGGGTTTCCAAGGATGATATCAAACCTCTCGCCATCTGTTTCGCTTTCCAAAAAGTCTGCCTCAGTTATGTGCTCTGCCCAAAACCGCTCATCTGCCTTCTTGTATTTTAGGGCCAGATTGATCCTTGCAAGAAGGACGCTTATCCTGTCTATGTCGCATCCATACAGATTCTCAACAGGCAGGCCCGGAGGGAGCTGCAGCAAAAAGTTACCGCTTCCGCAGCAGGGATCCAGAATCTTTTTATCAAGACCATCCATCAAAAGGGCCGCTTCAAAAAGGTGACCTAAAAGGCGCTTAACAACAGCGTTGGGAGTATAGTATGCCCCCTCTTTTTTTCGAAGACCTATGCTTTTTACTGATATGTATAAAAGTCCAAGGATGTCCTCTCCATGCTCAAAAACAAAGTCCTCAAAAGGAAGGTCATCATGCTCTGACAGATAAGAAAGCATGGCACCTCTATCGTTTATAAGCGCATCAATAAGACCTGCGTACAGGCCTATATCAAGCTCACCTGAAAGGTATCTCTTTATTATCTGCCCTGCATCCTCTGTCTTTTCAGATGCCGCACCAAGTCTGTCCAGTGTGAGCTTTAATGCACAGTCCGTAAGAAGAATTCTCATGACAAGCTCAGCGCTTTTAGAGAATTCATCCTTTCCGGATAGCTTTTCTATTATGTTTTCTACTTTGGGGAGATTGACTGATTTAGAAGAAGCATAGTCACGATACAAGGCTTTTCCTGAAATGAAAACCTTGTTTCGTCTGCTTTTTAGAGAAGACCTGCTGCCGTTTGCAAGTTCTTCTTTTAGGCATCTCACATAATCCTCAGAAAACATGTAAGCCTTTCCACGTTTTCCTTCGGCCTTGATTTTACCAAGCTTTATCCAGTTTCGCCCTGTGGCAGGAGAGATGGATAATTCCCTGCAAACCTGAGTCAATGTAAGCATGCACTGTTCCTCACATTAAGATAATTTTCAAAGCTTTTTCTCGTAGTAGCCGTCCTTTTGTTCAAAGCCGGTCTTCTTAAGATATTCCTTGTGATTCTCATCAGCGCCGCGATAGATAAGTCTGTCTATTCCTTCAGGTGCCAGGTTATCCATAAGGAACTTGCCTATTGAAAAATCTCTGTATTCAGGGATTGAATAATCAAGCATTATGTCAAGATCGTAGTTTTTTAGCTCGCCGAGAAGCACTCCTACAGGCTTACCCTCATGGCATACAACGAAGCCACAGTTAGCCCTTTTAAAATTCATTGAGATACCGGGGAAGCATTTTGCAATGTCCTCTTTGTAGTGGTTGATAATGAATCCTGTAAGTCCCTCATCTCCGTTAACCCTTACAAGATCGTAGTTCTTCTCAGTGGGCTTTAACATCTTGGACAGATAGTAAACGTTGATGGCGATAAGTGCTACGTTCATTACTACTGTAGGAAATGCGTGGATGATAAGACCGTAAATAACGCAGAACAAGCTTCCGATGGAGTTTACAACTCTCAGCTTGTAGACAGATACCATAAGAAATGATATAAGCACCAGCGCTGAACCAATATAACCAATAGCTTCAATAATAATCTTAGAATTCATAAAAACCTCTCATTCAATTTTAAACTGTTTCCGCAACGACCTCTCCCATCTTAATGGGGAACTCTTCGCCCTTTGCGGATTTTACTTTGATCTCTTCTCTTAGTTTTATTTTGTCCTTGGGAACAAGCACTATAATGGTGGAACCACCATATTCAAAATGGCCCTTTTCTTCACCCCGATAAACTCTTCCTGCAATGGGCTTCTCATTGACAATTCTGCCAACCAGCATTGCCCCCACTTCCATCTGGACGCAGCGGCCAAGCTCCTTAGAGTCAATAATGGAGTATTGCCTGCTGTTCTCTGTAAATACCGGGAACTCTTCAAGAGCAACAGGTCTTACGGTGTGATAAAAGCCCCGTATCCTGCGATCTGCTTTTTTCATACCGTCAGTAAAATAGATATATCTGTGATAATGATTAACACACAGCCTGTATACAAAGCAGTATCCGCCTTCAAATTCTTCAGCCAGCTTTTTGTCTCTAAGGAGGCTTCGAATCGTAAAGGTGCTCTGCTTTACACTAAAGACCATTCCGTTTGTGATTCTGTTTACTTTAAGCAGTCCGTCGCAAGGCGCTATAACAGCATTCTCTCTGGGGCTTAAAGGCCGCAGCTCACTTTTTATTTTCCTGCAGAAAAAGTCGTTGAAGCTCCTTACATCATCAAGAATATAGTCCTCTATCCGAATTCCGTTGGCTTCTGCAAAAGGCTTAATAAGCAGCATCGATAGCCTCGAATCAAGAATGCGTCCGGAAAGTTCGGATAGGGGCTTAAGTGTAAGGGGCTTTAGGATAATTCTGCCAATATTCGTTTTGTATAAAAAATCTAATCCATTCATAGATTCTCAATAAGAATAAAAATATTAGCTATAAACTCAAGAAGCCCTATTGCCACGCCGATGCAAATCACTTTGAGACCAGGCTTGGGAATCTTGAAGTTACCGATAAACAGCATACCCACAAGAAACAGCATCCAGAAATAGAAAAATGTAAGGTCTGCCCTTGTGAAATAATGGATTATAAGTGTCAGCGGAAAAATAAGTGCAGCTGCTGTAACAGGAAGTCCGGTAAAATATTCTACCCCAAGCTTTTCCTTCTGCTCTGCTCTCTCTGCCGCTGTGGAATTAAAATACGCAAGTCTTACAAGTGCTGAAAGAATGTAGAAAGCTGCGATTGATAAAAGAATTACAACAAGCCATCCTTTAGCTGTATTCATGCTGCCTCTTATTACATCCTTAAAGGCTCCGTTTACACGAAGCTGGGCTATTCCGATTGAAGCCGGAAGTACACCAAAACAAATCAGATCAGAAAGCGAATCTATCTGAGCACCAAATTCCTTCTCAAAATCACTTCTGTTCTTTTTAGTTCTGGCAACCCTTCCGTCAAAGGCATCCAGAAGTCCGGAAATCATAAGAAAAAGCGTTCCGCCATAAGGATGTCCGATTCCGGTCATAGTAATGATTATGCCTATTGCTCCGGAAACAGTTGAAAGATAGGTGAGAATAACAGTGTAGTCATATACGCCTATCATCTTTTTTTCTTTGTCCATAAATATCCTCCAAGAGTTACTAGCCCGCTTATTGTAACACAAAAGTAAAAGGTTATTCCACGGCTTAACATATCAAGCTGTAGTGCGGCTTCGTGGGTCATTATATTTGAAAACCCATCTATCATCAAATAGTCCGCAACACCCATAGCACCGGGTATCGGAACAAAATTATAGCCAATCGTAATAAGACACTGCTTGGCAAAAAGCGTAACAGAATCTCTGTTGTTACCACCAATGCACAGATGCATAAACATAGGAACTGCTATCTGGGATGCTCTCTGAAGAACATTCCATGCAAAGGCTTTTCGAAGAATCCCATTTTTGCCCGCAAAGAGCTTTGCACAGTTTTTATAATCTTTATGCATATCTTCGATTTTACTAAGAGCATGCTCGCTGTTATGAATAATCTTTTTCTTACACAAATACATGACAATGCGTTTGATAAAAGCAAAAACATTATCACTTTTCTTTAGCACCATAAAGAAAAAAATCGTAAGTCCGGTAAGAACTACAAATCCAATAACTATCAGCACTCTGGACAGAGTCTCAAAGTCCCTGAAAAAACCGGGATGCATTATCACTGCAATGATCCCAAGAAAAACTATCGCAGCCGTGTACATCATCAGATTAAGAATAAGCGTAGCAGATACAACGCCTGCTGGAATTCCATCTTTGTGCATGAAATAAGCACTGGCGGGCTGGCCTCCTGTAGCTGATGGTGTGATTGCTGAAAAGTACACATCAGATGTACTGTAAAGGATTCCCTTTCTAAGACTTCTTTTATAAGAAATCCCCTTAAGTATCGAGCAAATGGCAACGCCTTCAAGTACCACGTAAGCCGCAGCACAGGCTATGGATATGATCAGATATGGCTTTTTGCCATCTATCATCACATTAAAAAGCTGCTCGATGGACAGACTTCTGCTCTGCTTAAATATTGCCCACACTGTAACCCCTGCCAGCAAAGTGGAAAACAGCATCCAGAATATTTTTTTGTAAACAGAACGATCCTGCTTTGCCATCTGACTGGGAGCCACCTTTCTTTTATATAACTATATATTACTACACTTTACCTGCCTGTTGGAGTTCTAAATTAGCTTCATCCCTGACTCAAAAGCATAAGGATACAAAAATATCCTATCCTGCCCGTCATCGAATTCCACATGGAATTTAAGCGGCATGTCAAACTCATCAAGATCCACGTCTGTTACGTAGCCCTCACCATACCTTGGCTGTGATATTCTCTGGCCTATGATAAGCTCTGTTGGTACATCTACGGTCTTGGCAGGAGCCTTCTTCTGCGCGTAATTATTTGTTCTAAGAGTCTTTTTGATTGAGGCTTTAGATATGGAAGCTTTGGATTTTTCATGGCTATTATTTCTGCTGCCCTCACCTGACTTGTTAACATCATTTCCGGCCTTATCAGGATCTGATGATATCTCTCTTACAAAAGTGGAATCCTCGTCATTGTAAGTAAGGATGTTCAGCCTGTTTCTGGCTCTTGTCATACCCACATAGAAAATCCTGCGCTCCTCCTCAAAGTCTCGCACTTCCTGGGGAGTGGTAAAGGCTTTTGTACTGATTACTTCACTTGGAAAAACTCCGTCGCAGGCATCCATCAGATAGACTGCATCATATTCAAGTCCTTTGCTTGAATGGATTGTTGAGAGTATAAATATCTGTCTGTAATCAGTTTCCTTATCTCTGAAAATATCCTGCAGTTCCGAAAGCCTTCTCATAAAGCCATCTATTGTATTTTCGTTTCCGGCGATCATTTTCAAAATGAAAAGCTTATTTGTATCTATGTGATTATTCTCAAGATATTCGCCATAGCCCATGAATCTCTCAATTCTATTCAAAGCCTTGAAAGGCTCTTCATATCTCATATTTGAGAGATGGGTCCTTAATGCTCTGCACTTTGCCTTTACATGGGCGTTAAGAAGCTCTGTTTCCTCAACAGCATCGAGGATTGGAATCTCAGCGTTTGATGCAAGTCTGCACAATCTCTCAGCCTCAGCTTTTTTCAGATAGGTCTGGCATTTAAAATATATTCTTAAAAAGCTATCTTCATCATACGGATCCATGCAAAACTTAAGAATACTCTCTATGTCCAGAACCACTCTGTGGGTGAAAAAAGCAAGGTCTGCATTTTTTATGCGATAGGAAATACCCTGCCGCTCTAGGACATCCACAAGCGGTATTATGCTCTCATTATCCCTGTACAAAACCGCAGTCTGGCAGGTTACATCTGCTGCAACCTTGGCAAGATAATTGTACTGATTCCGCCTGCTGTTTAGCTGGATATAGTTTATGTCCTGAGCCTTTTCCCTGGTAGGTCTCATACGCTTATCATGGCGGAGCTGATTGTGCCTGATAAAGGTATCTGCAGCCGACACTATCGCAGCATTGGACCTGAAATTCTGATCCATTATAAGGACCTTTGCCGCAGGATGATCCTTTTCAAAATTAAGGAGCGCTTCGGGGTAAGCTGCCCTAAAGCCGTATATACTCTGATCCTCATCTCCCACCATGAAAAGATTCCCGTCTTTCCCTGACAGCAGGCCTATTATCATGTGCTGTACCTTGGATGTATCCTGAGCCTCATCGACGCAGATATATCTGTATTTTTCCTGATAGAATTTCAAAAGATCCGGAGAGCCCTTGAGCATTCTGTAGGCGTAGACCATCTGATCGTCGTAGTCCATAAGGCCACGCCTTTTAAGCTCTGAGTTATATGCTTCATAAATTGGATAAATATCAATATCAGAGTCGCTCTCAAGGTTCTTTATTTCATCATCCGTCAGCAGCATATTTTTACAGTACGTAATAAGGGTCCTTACACCCTTGATATCACTTTCTGTGGGGTAGTCTCCCTCCACCTTGAGGTATATGTCTGAGAGAATCTTACCCGTCAGCTTTTCATCTGTTACAAGATCGTAGGGCTTTTTGCCAATCAACCTGCCGTAGTGCTGAATTATCTTGGCGCAGATTCCGTTGATAGTCCTGAATTCAAGGGACGTGGAAACATCTTCTCCAAATATGGACTTAAAACGCTCTGCCATGTCCTTTGTGGCAGCAACCGTATAGGTTAGGGTCAGAATGTGCTCCGGCTCTATCCTCTTGCAATAAAGCATGTATCCTAGCCTGTTCACAAGAACCGTAGTCTTACCGCTTCCTGGCACCGCAAGCAGCAGTACAGGCCCCTCTGTGGTCTTTACCGCTTCAAGCTGCTGACTGCTTAGGTGTTTTAAGTATCGTTCATAAAAATCATTTTCGTTCATTTATTATTTCCATATGCCCCAAACTTCCGAGACCGCATCCCTTTGTTTTTGAGATTTCAACCATCTCTTGATTTTGAGTCTTCATTCATCCTTTTGGAACCATTGACTGATCTCGTTCAAATTCTTTACATTACATCGCCGCGCCTGCCCTCATGCCATTTCGATGTAATCCTGACTCGCTTTTACCGCGCAGCGCTCATAGAATAGCTTCCGCGATGTAATTTCGCCTTTCCAAGCCATTTACATTACATCGCTGCGCCTGTCCTAATGTCATTTCGATGTAATCCTGACTCGCTTTTACCGCGCAGCGCTTATAGAATAGCTTCTACGATGTAATTCCATAAATTTCCAATTCTTCCCATTACCGCGCAGTTCCTGCCTTCAACCTATTTCGATGTAATTTACGGAGATCACTCTCATCTCAGGAGCTTTCCTCTGTAAAAGCACCCTGTCACAGTAATTCATGCTTCCTATAGCACTTCCATTTCTGTGCAGAACCTTTTTTAAGCCATCCCGTAGAAATTTGATTTTCGACCACGCTGTAGAGTGAATTTTTAAATTCGTAAAGTGAATTTTCATATTCATAGAGTGAATTTTTAAAAATTAACCATCACCTCATAAATAACACTGATCTTATCTCTTACAATCACGCTGTTCAAACATGGAAAAATCACATACAACAGTATACTACAGTGGTGTGGGAGCGAAGGCAAGGGGCATGCCTTCCGGTGGAGATTTTCGCACGTATCATAGGCGAAAATACAACCGCTTGCCCCTTACCGTAGCGACACGGATCATCCTTATCCCCCAGGTCAGAAAGCATGCTTGCTGGCCTGCCCTATGGTAAAATATAAGCATCGCACTAAGTCAAATATGGGGGAATTACAAATGAGTCAGCGAAATTATCCAGGAACAACTTCACTTGAAATAACAGATAGAGAAATTACCTCTATAAAAATAGCAAGAAAAGCTGCAGCTGAGGGTATGGTTTTACTAAAAAACGACGGAGTATTGCCACTAAAAGATGGTGAAAAGATCGCACTTTATGGCGGTGGCGCTTCATACACGGTAAAAGGTGGAACAGGCTCAGGCATGGTAAATAACAGAAATAATGTCAGCATCACAGAAGGACTTAAGGCTGCAGGCTTTGATTTCCTAAATATTGACTGGCTGCAAGCCTACGATGCAGAGGATGAACTTGAAAGCCTAAAGACCATTACTACGCTTTATAGCAAGACCATCGTAATACTTAATGTAGGCGGAATTATCGACCTGTCCTTGATGCATGCTGCCGCAGAATGCTCTCAATGATCCTGCAGCTTACAACCTAAGACAATTCCACAACCTGATAGAACAACAAAAAGCCTGGAAGTCCAGGCTTTTTGCATGTCTATAATAATGTAAGACTCACCTCTTGATTCTCTTCTTAGCAGGCATAATGGCATCCTGGGGACAAACCAGCATACACAGATGGCAGCCTACACACTTACTTCCATCAAGCTTTGGTACACGATCATCAAAACGAATTGCCTGATGTCCGCCATCATTACAGGAAATGACACACCTTCCGCAGCCGTTACATTTATCAAGGTCAAAGGAAGGGAATAGAACACTGTCTCTCTCAAGGACATCTGTGGTATCGCTCACGCTTTCAAGTCCTGCTCCTATTATATCTTTTACAGACTTTATACCCATCTGTGCAAGGTAGTAGTTCAGTCCCGACTTAAGGTCATCTATTATCCTGTAACCATACTGCATGACTGCCGTTGTGACCTGTAAAGAACCTGAGCCCATCAATATGAATTCCAAAGCATCTCTCCAGGTCTCGATGCCGCCCATACCTGAGATATGCATATCCTTTAATAAGGGATTCTGTCCCATCTCAGCAATAAACCGCAGAGCAATGGGCTTAACAGCATTGCCACTATAACCGCCAACAGCTGATTTTCCTCTGACTGCAGGCTGTGAAACATAGGTATAAGGACTTACACCTACTATACTTTTAATGGTATTGATAGCAGCTATGCCGTCTGCGCCGCCTCGAAGAGCCGCTTCTGCAGCAGGACTCATGGTGGCAACGTTGGGAGTAAGCTTTGCCAAAACAGGAATAGTGGTACTCCTCTTAGCAGCTGCTGTGAACTTTTCTACCAGTTCCGGCACCTGTCCTATATCAGAACCAAGGCCGTCCTCCTGCATGTTGGGGCAGGAAAAATTAAGCTCAATAGCATCAGCGCCATTATCCTCGCAAAGCTTTGCAAGGGATTCCCACTCTGCTTCATTTTGTCCCATGATGGATGCAAGAATAAATTTTGTGGGATATTTTTCCTTAAGGCGCCTGAAAATCTCCATGTTTTCAGCAACGCTGTGATCCGATAACTGCTCAATATTTTTAAAACCTATAATGCTTCCGTTATCTCCTTTTATTGCAGAAAAACGGGGCGAGGCCTCATGAATATCCAGGGAGCATATAGTTTTAAAGCACACTCCTGCCCAGCCTGCTTCAAAGGCTCTTGCACACATATCATAGGTGGATGCAACAACAGATGATGATAACAAAAATGGATTTTCCAAAGAAACTCCGCATATATCGCACTTAAGCCTGTCCTCATTATCCGGAAGCTCTATCTCAGCCATGGGGCGAACCTTTTCATTAAGCTTACTCATTATACTTTTGATTGGGACTTTTCCGCTGTTTATACAGGCTTTCTCACAAGGCGCATCACACCCTGCGCAGACATTTTCCTTGGGAAGTCCCAGGGATGCCACATCCTGATTATCGAACCAGATTCCAAGCAGTGCCTTTGCGGGATCAAGATGCGGGCAAGCGCCGCTGCAGGGAGCATCCTTACACAAAGAACATGTAATAATATCCGATCTCTTTATAACGCTGTTAATTATCATATGTTTTCCCCCTCATATTTTTAATTATCACGTTTTATTATTTCTATTTTACAATTACAAAAGACGAAAAAGCTACTACTCATTTCATAAGTAGTAGCCCTGTAATTCATATGATATATTGCCTTGCATGATTCCTGTAAAATGACTCATTCCATTTGGGATTACTATTCCTGATATAACAGATATCGTCATCCATGTAGGATTTTATCAACATCTCGACATTATTATTTTTAGCATACCTAATATAAAATCTCATGGCATCAGCGATCACATCGCCCTTACCCTTATTGATTGCTATGCAGACATGCTGATTGTATGGATAAATTCCTCCAACGATATCAGAATCCCATTCCCTCTCATCAGGATAGGTAGTAAGGAAAATTCCAAAAAGATATCCTTTGTCAGAATAGGCCTCCATACGAACGGTGTTATCATATCTCTCCGACACAAAAACATCGCAGGAAAAGCTCTCTGAAATAGCATTTCTGAGAGAATCCTCATCAAAAATCACATCTCTTAACAGTGCATCATAATCTAATGTCGACATTAATCCCCTTAACCCCAAAATATGTCAAACGTCAGTGATAATTAAATTTTAAATGTATTTGACGCTCTTTACAAGGATTAAATCAAAAAATTATATCCTTCTTCACTTTTCACCACTTCACGGGCAGATTATATTGCTATTGTCTGTGTTTTCTTAAATATCTTCTTTTTCTGAAGCACTCCTGGCACATATTGTACTGATAGGACCATTTGAGCTTTTTGCCGCAATATGCGCATGACTTCAGATTGAGCTTTTGCTTATCAAGAATCGTAAATATCTTTTCCGATATAAGACGCTTCCCCTCAAGTATCTTATATAGATCCTCCATATCTCCAAAGGCCCTTGTAAAAGCATATAAAAAATCAAATATAGAGCTTCCAATTTCAAGGTGCAGCAGAGCATCCTTGGATTCTTCATCCACAGTATCTGCACCAAATTCAGCCATGGTCCTTCGAATATCAGGCGAGATTCCGTCATTCACCAGCTTGTAATATTCAAGGTACACGCCGAAAATATCCCTGTTGTCCTGGTTGATAGGAATCCTTATGAATCTTCTGATAAGCTCCCTGTTGTCGCTGATACTTTCAAGGGCTCTTGCAATACTTATTTTCTCTGATATATCACCCTTGTTGTAGTACTTTTCAGCGGGGATCTTATTCCAGGTATCAAGTATCGCCGAGATTTTTCCATCCTTATGGAGGAAGTCCTCAGGGATATTTATCATAACCTGCCTAAGAGGAATCATTCTGCTAAAAAGAAGTCCCTCGATGGTCTCATAATCGTAGTAGGAGGTCACATATCCCGTATCATATTTTCCGTATCTGCCTGCTCTTCCGCCTATCTGCTTTACTTCAGAGGAGGTCAGTGGTCTTTCGTTTATACCGTCATATTTTATGGTCTGCAGGAAAACAATTCGTCTGATAGGAAGATTCATGCCCATACCGATTGCATCCGTAGCAACTACCACATCTGTGTCACCGTCAGCGAATTTTTGCGCTTCCCTGTGTCTAACATCATAGGGTAAGGATCCGTAAATAATACTGCACTTAACTCCATGATCCTGGAGCTCAGCCGCAACAGAGTGTACATCTTTTCTGGAAAAAACTATGAGGGCATCGCCCTTTATAACATCAGAAGGAAAATTAAAATCAGCGGCACTTTCATCCATTACAAGAGGAGTCTTGCGCTCATGGTACTGAACCTCATATTCATCACCGCAGGACTCTATCATGCGAATAAGAAGGTTTTCAGCATCACCGGATGCGCAGATATGTATGGTCTTAGCCCTTGCCCCAAGAATTGCTGAAGTCCAATAGCCACCTCTTTGTCTGTCAGCAGCCATCTGTGCTTCGTCTATTACTGCCATATCCCACTCTTCGCTAAGATCAAGCATCTCAATGGTAGATGATTGGTGAAAAGATCCCGGCATTAGAATCCGCTCTTCACCTGTGATCATGGAGCAGGGTACACCCTCTCTGTTCATCTTCTCATATTGTTCATAGGCAAGAAGCCTTAGAGGCGCAAGATAAATTCCGCTCTCTGACTTTTTCAGGTCTTCAAGAGCCTGATAGGTCTTACCCGAATTGGTGGGACCGATATGAATGATGAACTTCCTCTTTTCCTGTCTTGCAAGAGGAAAAAGCTTCGTATAGTCATTGGGCGTGGAGGTCTCAATAGTTTCAAAAAGAAGCCTCTTGGCATCCATTGTTTTTTTATAACGCCTTGCAGCCCTTTGATAATTGGGATTTTTAAGAAGCTGTTCAAAGACCACATGCTCAGAGATATTGTTTTTACAAAAAGCTGCTATCTCCTTTATGCGTTTGGAATCTCTAAGGTACTTCATAATGACCTTGGCGATCACCTTTTTCCTTACGGAGGTTATGAATTCCAAAATCTCTGTATCATCGGATTCCCAAAGAATATCCAGAATGACCTGCCCCATTTCCGGCATGATCTGCATGAGATAAACAGCATTTATTCTATTCTGAAAATCCCTGCAAAATCGCTCTATGGTAGAAGATGATATCTCCTGCTTTTCGTTTTTACCATTTTCGCCGCGAACATCAATATAGATCTTCTCGGTTTTTAGAATATCAAGAAGTTCACTGTAAACCGCAAAGGATATGGTGATATGCTCTCTCTTAAAATATTCGTCGAAAGCCTCCTGTGGAAATCTTCTTTTTGCTTCCTTAAGCTCTGTATTAAATTGGGCTTTTTTTATGGCAAAACTGCTTTTGTGTCTTCTTTTCATAGATTATTCCAAACTCATCATTCAATCGGCCTAAAATATATTCAGTCCGAATCCTTCTTTTCATCACCTACAAACAGAGCTCTGTATTCACCGGGAGCCATTCCCTTTTCCTCGTGGAAAACCCTGTTAAAGCTGGGTATGCTCTGGAATCCGGAAAGCATGGCGATCTTGGTCAGTGTCATATCATTCTGTGTAAGGAGTTCTGTGGCTTTCTCAAGCCTTATGGTATTAAGCCACTTGGAGTAATTCATTCCGGTAACGTTCTTAAATATTCTAGAAAAATAATCCTTGCTTATGCCTGCCATCTGGGCCATGGCTCCCTGCGACAGATCATCGGCAGTCAGGTTGTTCTTGATGTACTCGGTAACTCTGATCATCCTTCGCATTACATCATCCTCGTAGCCACGGGACTCTTTACCGCTGATCTCGGGAACAAATTCTTCTCTGTGTTCATCCAGTGTCAGCATGAATTTCATAAGAAGCATACAGCACCTGAGCTCCCTGTTGGAAACTCCTGATAAAAAGATTTCCTTCATCTCATCAGCTATAACCCTTAGCTGCGCAACGAGCTCCGGATGGGAATTAATGCAAAGAACATGTAGATTTCTATAAAAATGCATTATTCTCTGAAGATCGAAAAGAGAATTCATAAACATGTTACTGAACTGGATGACAAGAGCTTTCTCTCTGTCCGCATCAACTATTGCATGCATCTCCATGGGCCATATCAGCACAAAATCACCTTCAACCAGATTGTAGGTGTCCTGATTAACTTTGAAAATATTGGTTTTCCCCGGGCCTACAAGAATTATCTCTCCGTAGGAATGCCAGTGCGCTTTATAGCTGCGCTGCTTAAAGCCTGTAGATAAATTAAAGGCACTTGAATTGTCAAATTCGTAGTTTTCGTATTTACTGTAATCCATTATTCTGTCCCATCTATTATCAATAGAGTTATCATTTGACAAAAACTGATAACATAAACATCAATTCTTAAGAAGAATCATTTTTTTGACAAGCCTATATTACATATTGTTATTTTTGAATTTATGGAGCTTAATTCTATATGAAAAATTATACTACAGATATGACTACAGGAAACCCTGTAAGGCACATATTATTATTTGCATTGCCCGCACTTATCGGAAATATCTTTCAGCAGATTTACAATATTGCCGATTCCATCATAGTTGGACGTTTTGTCGGAGCGCAGGCCCTGGCTGCAGTAGGTGCAACTGCTTCCATAACCTTTCTGTTTTTTGCACTGTGTAACGGAATAGGAAGCGGCGGCGGAATAATCGTATCACAATACTACGGCGCTCACGATGATGACAGAGTAAAGAAAACAATTGTAAATACAGGAATCATAATGATAATTGTTCCGGCGATTTTCGGAACGATAGGTTTTATTTCGGCAGGTCCTCTGCTAAGGGTACTCAGTACACCTGAAGTTATATTGCAGGATGCGACCTCGTATGTTCGTTTTATGTGCATAGGTCTGATCTTTGTATCAGCTTACAACTATTTAACCGCAATGCTACGAGCTCTTGGCGATTCCAAATCGCCGCTTTATTTCCTGATTGTGTCAGCGATCATAAATGTCTGCCTTGACATTGTCTTCGTTTACTTTTTCAAGATGGGAATAAAAGGAGCAGCCCTTGCAACCATCATCTCCCAGTTCATTGCGGCAGCAAGCTGTGCAGTTTACGCTTATAAGGTAAACCCCTACTTCAGACTTGAAAAGAAGGACATTGTATTCGTCCCCGGTCTTGCTTACAAGGTTATACATCTCGGCGTACCGATGTCACTTCAATTTGCCCTTATAGCCATTTCCTCAATGGCTGTACAGCGAATAGTCAATTCTTACGGTACTGTGGTTGTCGCAGCCTTTACAGCTACCAGCAGAATTGAGCAGCTGATACACCAGCCCTATGCAACACTCGGAGCATCAATCGCAACATTCTGCGGTCAGAATTACGGTGCCGGCAGACATGACCGCGTTCAGACAGGGTATAAAAAAGGACTTGTCATGATGGCAAGCCTCACTGTAGTAATGGTAATCGCTATGCAGCTTTTTGGCGGAGCAATAACTGCGCTCTTTGTATCAGAGTCCGAAGTTATAGCTCTTGGAACAATGGGGCTTAAAATAACAAGTCTCTTCTATATCGCTCTTGGCGTTATCTATGTGGTCCGCGGCGTCCTTACCGGAGTTGGAGATGCATTCTTTGCTCTCTTCAATGGAATCATAGAAGTCGTAGGGAGATTTACCATTCCCATCCTTATCACCCAATACATGGGTATGGGCGAGATGGGAATATGGCTCTCCACAGGAATCGTATGGGTTCTTAGCGGATTCACTGCATGGCTTAGACTAATAACTCAAAGGAGTGTATCATTCAGCGTCGTTAAGAATGTCTGAAGCATTACTCTGAATATAATTCATACGGGCGTAGCTACCACCCAGGGTCACAAGTTCTTCATGTGTACCCTCCTCGGTAATGCGTCCGTTTTCTATTACAAGAATCTTATCTGCATTTCTGATCGTAGACAGGCGATGCGCAATAGCTATGATGGTGTGATTGCCTGTGATCTGAGAAATGGATTTCTGAATCTGCTGCTCAGTCTCCACATCAACGGATGCTGTAGCTTCATCCAGAATGATTATAGGTGATTTTCTAAGAATCGCTCTTGCTATGGCAACTCTCTGCTTCTGGCCTCCTGAAAGTCTGAGTCCTCTCTCACCAACAAGAGTATCGTAGCCATCAGGCATTGCAAGTATAGCTTCATGAATATTTGCAGCCTTGGCAGCTTCCATGATCTCATCAATACCTGCTTCCGGTACCGCATATCCAATGTTTTCCGCAATTGTTCCGTTAAATAAAAATGTATCCTGAAGTACAGGCGAAATATTTTTCCTAAGACTATCAAGGGTTACATCTGCTATATCATGTCTGTCTATGAAAATATGTCCCTCTGTAGGTTCATAGAATCTAGAAATAAGCTGTGTCAGCGTGGTTTTTCCTACACCTGTAGGTCCAACAAGAGCAAGCATTTTTCCGGGCTGACAATGGAAGGATACATTCTTTAAAACAGGCACTCCATCGCCATAAGAAAAGCTTACGTTATCAAAACAAATATCTCCGCTGACGTTCTGAAGCGGCACTGCATCCTTTTTATCAACGATCTCACAGGGTGTATCCAAAACTGCTATAACACGCTCTGCGCCTGCCATGGACTGCTGCATGTTTTCAAGAAGGTTCGCCATTCCGGTGATAGGTCCGTAAAATAGACTGAGGTACAAAAGAAATGCAACAATATCCTCAACCCTTACCTCCTGACGATATGCCAGATATCCGCCAAAGCCCACAACAAGAATGGTTCCAATGGAGGAAATAAATTCAACTGAAGGATGGAAAATCGCACTTATTTTAAGGGCATGAAGCATTGCTCTTATATGCTCAAAGTTCTGCTCATCAACTCTCTCTGTCTCATATTCTTCGCGGCCAAAGGACTGGATCTCCTGAATTCCCGAAAGGTTATCCTGAAGCTTACCGTTAAGCTCACCCATCTTTTTCTGGGATATTCTAAAGAAGGGTCTTACCTTTTTGGAAAAGATCACTCCCGATAAAAGAATAAGCGGAATCGGCGCACAGGTTATAAGTGCCAGCTTTAAATTGATGGTAAGCAGCATTACAAGAACGCCAAAAAATGTAACAAAATTGGTGATGGTCTCAGGGATTATGTGAGCATATAAAAGCTCAAAATCTCTGGTGTCATTTACCACGCGGCTCATGAGATCACCGGTCTGCTTATCGTGAAAATATCCAAGATGCATGCGCTCAAGCTTTTCATAAACCTTGGTTCTAAGATCACCCACAAGGTACCATGCTGCCTTATGTGCAAGATAATTACTTAAGAATCTAAAGAGGATTCGCATAAGATAAAGAACAACAAGTCCTACTGTAAGAAGACCGATTTGATGAAGTCCATCCTCATCTATCCCTCTTTCCACAAGACCTGTCATTGCAGACAAAAGCTTTGGAGCTGCCAGATTAATGGCCGTCAGCATCAGTGTAGAAAAGATAGCGATTATGTAAAGCTTTCTGTACCTGATAGCCTCGCGGCTAAGTCTCCATAACATTTTCATGATTTTCCCCAACCTTTTTTCAAAATTTCTGCTGCCCTTTTCCAGATTAAGGACATAGATACCGTTTAATGATAGCATAGGCAGATTCGCCTCACTTCTTAAAGATTGGCATATTATCTATCATTTTTTGTTATGAAAATGCGTATCCGACTTTTGAGATATGGCATCTCATGTATAATGATAAGGTGAGGAAAAATTATGCTTCGTGATAAGGATAAAGCGTCATCACCTTCTCTTTTTTCATTTTCTGTTTTTGGTAATCCAGTCTGTGGCAAAATCAACCAGTTCCCTCTGGTTCATAAAGCGCATCTGCGTATCTCCAACTGCTGCCTTTTTTACATCATGTTCTTTTTCAAAGGCTGCTCCAATATCGACAAAATCCTCGCCATCCACAAAAAGTGTGTCGTAGGCCTTCCACACTCTCTTGCCGTTTTCCATGATGGCGCTGTGCTCTGTGCTGTTGTGTTTTCCGGGATACTCAGCACGTACATCCGCAAGGTGTATGGAGGTGTTTTTGTCGTAGTCTACTCCTATGAGAAGTACCTTTCCGTCAAGCTTATAGAGCTTCCCTATTGGTGATTCCTTACCGAAGATGTTTGAAAGATCGTGGTTCTCAGTGAGATATTTTGCATTTTTACCCCATGCCGAAACCGATCTTGCAGGGTGATCACTTCTGATGGTCCCCGGCCATGAACGGAACATCTCTGCAACGGCACCCATGGTGTTAGTTGGAGTAATTGCCTTATCGTAGGCAGGCCAGTTTTCCCTTATGATATCCCAATCCTTTTCATCCACATCCCAGTGAACATCAACCTCAGGATCAAGATTTTTCCAGGACTGCGTAGGCATCATAATGGTACCTTCATCAGTCACTGTTTCGATAAGAGCTTCTATTACAGCCTGTGCTCCACCGCAGACATAACCGATTTTACTAAGAGAAGTGTGGACCATTACGTTATCCCCGGCCTTAAGTCCCACCTCTGCAAGTGACTTCTTTATTTCTTCTTTTGTAACTGTTTTCATGATAAATCTCTCCTCCTCGTCCCTCTACTGTGTAATCATACCGCCAACTTATTAACGATACAATGATAATTTCTTGACAGCAATGGCTTAAACACTTAAAGTTAGTATGTTGTGTTATTTTTATAACAAACATGAAAAAGTTTTGGAGGGAAACAAAAATGAGGAAACTATTCAAACTCGGCGTGGCCGCATTGGCGTCTGCGCTGTCTATTGCGTGCGCAATTCCAAGCACAGTCAGTGCTGCAGGGTATCCGACAATAACACTGGAATTTGAACATGCCAAGACAAACAAAACCTATGATGACTACCTGATTTCTTTGGACAAGCAGGTGGTATATCAGACCGGCGATAAGGCTGCATGGAACCAGGAATTCAAAAAGTATAAGGATCAGAAAGATACCTATTATCAGACCTATCAGATTAAAAACAATGTAACAACCTACTACATAGTAAAGAAGGTATATAAGAATGAGGTAACAGGTGCTACAGGTACAAAAAAAGAAGTATCACCCTCTGCCACATACTCAGACACTGCCAACATGGGCGGCACAGTATATGTTGATGCTGGCGAGCCCACAAGAATTCGTGTAAAGCTTTGTAGTGGTGACGTTAGAGTTGGAAATGTAAAATCAACCAAGAAAAAAGTTGTTGCAGCTAAAATTGATAAGAGAAACAGTATCGTTAACTATTCTGATGAACATGCACAGATCAGTTATGATTCCAAGAACAAGCAGTATTACTATTACAAGAGCACCGGAGAAAAGATTATTATTCCTACTGCCGGAGATGGCTTTGATCAGAACTCTGCCGAGTATATAAACTCAAATCGTTCTTCAGCTGATATTTATCTTCTTCTTACTCCTAAAAAGAAGGGTAAGGCAAAGCTGAAGTTCAAAATCTACAACAATGCCGGACAGGTTACAGGAAATGTTTCAGTTAATGTTGTTGTAAGAGACGATTCATCAATATTTAAGACCTTCTCCTATGGTGGAAAATCACTTATCCAAAAGACCTATGGCGATAAGAATTATATAAACTACGGAAGATCAGTTGCTTCATACGACTATAACTATACAAATAAGACAAAGGGCAAGCTTGTTGTAAAGGCCAACAAGGGCTATAAGATCGTTAAGATTCAGGTTGGTTCATATAGAAGAAAAGCCAGCAAAGGTTACCACAATGATAACTTTAACAACACCAGCTATGAGGAAGACGTTGAAGGAAATCGCACAGACCAGTATGCAAACGGTGTTTACAACGGATGTGACTTAAACGGTGACGGCGATGCCTTAGATAAATTCTATGGTCAGGAAGAGAGCGATACCTGCTATTACTACAAGACGGTTAAATCCGGCAGCACAATTAAGCTTTCAAAGGTAGGAAACCTTGCAAACTACTGCGACGGAAAGCGTTACTTTAATGATGACGTAGACGGAAGTCCTCGCAGCACAAGAGCAATTACCAAGAGAAACAGCGAGTATGCTCCCACAAGAATCCTTATCACATATTATGATCAGGAAGCAAAGCATTATGATTATACCTACACTACCCTTTACACAAAGGCTAAGCAGTTTAAGATGAAATAATTAAGGACTAATATGAAAGGGGCTGTGAAATAATAAGCCCATGAAAAAAAGAGAAGTAATAGCTGGAAACAGCCGATTACTTCTCTTTTTTCATGGTAAAATATTACCATGAACAATCAAACCAATTCTTATAATACTATAAATCAGGGCGTTTTACCATTTTTTATTTCAGATTGTTTGGATATCTGTGATCCGGTTTTTACTTTTGACGAACTCGTGGGAGGTATGAATCTTGAGAAGTATCTGAAAAATGTGCCAGAGCATAAGCTTGGCAGAATCAGATATAATCCAGTCAAAATGTTGAAGACCGTACTATTCGGTTTTATGA
>NZ_AUJP01000003.1 GCF_000424285.1 Butyrivibrio sp. MB2005
TCGGTATATAAATTGAAAATGATAATTTGACTTATATACTTTTTCGATAAGCATTTCCTGTAACACTCACCCCTGGTACTTATAAAGCACAGAAAAAAGTATATAAAAGTGCATCATATTTCTATCCTTATATACCTGCCTCGCTCAGTCGCTTACAAAAAGATATATAATTTCTATGTATATTTCTATCTTATATACCTGTCTCCAAGTATTCGTTTTTACAACAACGCAAATGTAAAATGGGATTAAAAAAATCAGTATTCATATAGTATTTATACATCTATAATACTACACAAACACTGATATTAATTAATGCAGAAGATGGGGCGCACGACGTTCGGGGAACGTCGGCTTTGCGCCGACCGAAGCGGAGAGGAGATTGAACCCACACGCCGTATCTTTTTTACTACATTTCTGACTACATTAACTATGTTTTAAGGTGCTTTTCGGTGGTAAATAATAACTCTCAATAAAACAAGTGAAAGAAAAGAAAAATCAGTATCTATCTAGTGTTTCGGTACTTCCATAACACTCTATAAATACTGACAAAATAAAATGCAGAAGATGGGACTTGAACCCACACGCCTTGCGGCACAGGAACCTAAATCCTGCATGTCTGCCAATTCCATCACTTCTGCTAACTGTTATAATATACTCTATGGGTGGGCTGCTCGTCAATTTTATTTCGACTATTTTAGTCTCTTCTCGAAATTGCTTCTCTGAGCTTAGCGCATTATGAATTGAAGGGAAACAGATTATGGAGAATATACTGATAGCAAATATAGATAGAGTACATACAACTGAAATGGGAGTGGACAGGATCAGGAGGAACCTTGGGCTTGGAGATAGTGATGTAGTTGCGTGGTGTAGGGAGAAAATCCTTGATGCAAACGCAGTTATAGAAAGACAGGGCAAAAACTGGTATGTTCACATCGATGGGTGCGTAATTACAGTCAATGCAAGTAGTTATACTATCATTACGTGCCATAGGGAATGAATCATCATAACAGTGTGAGTATTCTCTGACATGCTGGAATTTGAAAAATTGAAAAAGCAGCAGACAGCCCCATGCTAGAACCATCGTAATATCGTTTTGGAGGCCGCCTTGGAAATTACAATCAAATATGTCATCATGGAAACAGCACCAGATACGCACACCATTCCAATACATCATAGGAGCATAGAATGACTCTGTTTGAACAATTCATGTTGTTCCTGTTTCCCAGGACCAGGTTCAGGTCGAAGGACAGGCACATAGAGATACGAGATACAATTGAAGATGGAAGAGCAGTGAGGCTTTTGCTCTATGACGGCGTGAGGGAATCCGGGATGTATTTGGATGAGCACGGAGATAAGGATCCGCTGTTTAAGTACATGCGGACGCTGAAGCTTATGACAGAGCATCACCAAGGATTGAACAACGCTCTGCTGATAGGCGGAGGAGGGTTTGTATTTCCAAAGATATTCCTAAAAGATCACCCTGAGCGGACCATGACTGTAGTTGAGGTGGATGCCGGATATGTGAATCTGGCAAAGAAGTATTTTGCCTTGGATACGAATGACAAAAGGCTGACGATAAAGATTCAGGACGGCCTTGAGTTCATCAGGCAAAACAGTAATTTTGCGGCTTATGATCTTGTTATTTTTGATGCTTATACAGGAAGCGCTGCTTCGAAGGCTATTTTATCAAGGGACGCGTTAAGGCAGGTCTATTCTATGCTAAGACCAAACGGCATCTACGCGCTCAATCTTATTAATGAGGCTCATGATGTCATTTCCATGGAAACGCACATGACAAACGAGAGCCTCAAGACCATTTTCGCACACACAAGAATTGTCAGATGTCCCGGCGGCGGAAATTGCATCCTTATGGCATCCGATCGCAAGTTATAGTTAGAGCAGGTTTATCGCCTATCGCAGATCATCTAATAGCAAATCTTCAGACAGATGATATCTGACACTTTTCTAATTACAGCTATTCGAAACAATGCAAATTTAGGCTTAACAACCCCAATTGTTAAGCCTTTTTATATTTTCTTAATTTGCATCCACTGTTACATGGAATTAAAATTAATGTAATAGTAGGAGATGATTTCATGACGAAATCCGAGATTACGAAAAACAAAATCAGGCGCGTGTACAAGGATGAAGTAAGTGGCGATTTTCAGGATGTGCTTGTGGTAAACAGCATAGTCATTAACTTCTTTTGGATACATTTTGTGCTTGAATTATGTTATATAGGCTTCAAAAATAACCCCATGGTGATCATAAATATCTTCAGCATGCTCACTTATGCTGTCGCAAATTACTTTGTCAGAAAAGGTAATGTGCTTGTGGCAGCGTGGATCTGTCTGTGGGAGGTTTATGTCCATGCGGTTTGCGCGACGATTTTCATGGGCGGAGAGTGCGGCTTCTATCAGTGGCTCTTCGGGCTTTTCTGCGCCATATTTGTTCCCTTTGTTTCACCGATACTTCAGGAAAAAGAGAGAAAAGGAAGCCAGATTTATGCGGTTCTCCTTGTGCTCACATATATTGCGTTGGTTGTACTTACGTGGAAAGACATATTCCCAAAGCATTTCCATCCCTCGCAGATGGCACAGAGAGTTATCTATTGTCTGAACTCAATAATCGGTTTCTTCTCGGTTATGGTCTATACGCGAATGTACACCAGCCGCGTGGGACGCAGAAATGAAGCTCTTATGAAAAAAGCGGACTATGACCAGATGACCGGTTTTTATAACAGACAACGTACCCAGCGGGTTCTTGAAAATGAGATAAAAGTTCAGTCGGAGAGGAAATTCCCTCTTAGCATCGCCATAATGGATGTGGACTTTTTCAAAAATGTTAATGATACATACGGACATCTTGCCGGGGATTTTGTATTAAAAGAGCTTTCAAAGATATTAAAACCCGCCATGGATCAAGGCATGATCGTTGGCAGATGGGGCGGCGAGGAATTTATTCTGATAAATCCCGAAGAGTATACTTATCCTTCGTTTTGCATGGCTATTGGAGGAATATGCCGCATTATAGAAGAGCATGAATTTGTTTTCAGGGGGCAAACGATACCGGTTACGGTTTCAATCGGTTCGGCCAGCTATTCCACCGGAATGGATTTGGAAAAGCTGTTGCAGGATGCTGACAGGAAGCTGTATCAAGCAAAAGAAAGCGGACGAAACAGAGTAATCTGCTAAGCTAGAAGGAGGTGCCTATGAAACTTGGATTCATCGGTGCAGATCATGAAGTTACAGGAAGCTGCCATTACATCGAGGCATGCGGAAAACACATTCTGGTTGACTACGGAATGGAGCAGGGAAGAATATCTTTTGAGCATGTCGATCTACCGGTCAATGAGGCCCAGATCGATTATGTTTTTTTGACCCATGCCCACATAGACCATTCGGGCAATTTGCCGCTTCTCTATGCCAGAGGTTTTCGCGGGAAAATATTTATGACAAGACCAACCGCCGATCTTTGCAGCATAATGCTAAGAGACTGTGCGCATATTCAGATGCAGGAGGCTGAGTGGCGAAGCCGTAAAGGAAAAAGAAATAAGGACATAAAGCAGATAGAACCGCTGTATTCAATGGAGGATGCAGATAACACTCTGCGTCATATTGTGGCCTGCGATTATGGTACTAAGATCGATATATGTGAAGGTGTTCAGATCAGGTTCACAGACATCGGGCATCTGCTTGGTTCTGCCAGCATAGAAGTGTGGCTCAATGAAAAGAACGTAGATAAAAAGATAGTATTTTCAGGGGATATCGGTAATTACGATCAGCCCATTATCAAGGATCCTGCGCTCACCACAAGCGCTGACTATGTGGTTATGGAGTCAACCTATGGTGACAGATATCATGGGGAAGAACGTCCCGATTATGTAAAAGAACTCACTGAGATTTTAAACAGAACCTTTGCAAGAGGAGGAAATGTGGTAATTCCTTCCTTTGCGGTTGGCAGAACTCAGGAGATGCTGTATTTTCTAAGGACCATAAAAAAGGAGCATCTTGTTACCGCAGTGGATGATTTCCCTGTTTACGTGGATTCACCCATGGCTGTTGAAGCGACAGAAGTTTTTACAGAGCATGCAATGGAGTGCTACGACGAAGAGGCGATGGAGCTTGTGAAAAATCACATCAATCCCATTTCATTCCCTGGACTTAACCTTGCCATTACAACAGAGGAATCAAGAGCTATAAATGAAGAAGATACTCCCAAGGTTATAATCTCTGCATCCGGCATGTGTGAGGCGGGACGAATAAGACATCACCTTAAACACAATCTGTGGAGAGAAGAATCAACCATTCTTTTTGTAGGATATCAGTCAGTAGGTACTACAGGACGTGCAATAATCGACGGCGCAGAAGAGGTGAGGCTCTTTGGCGAGACTGTGGATGTGCGCGCAGAGATATGTAAACTTACCGGACTTTCAGGACATGCCGACAAGAACGGTCTGATCGACTGGTTACAGGGGTTTAAGGAAAGACCGAAAAAAGTATTCATAGTTCATGGTGAAGACGGAGTTTGTACATCCTTTGCCAACTGTCTAAGGGATGAGTACGGATACAGTTCCTATGCACCCTATAGCGGAACAGAGTTTGACCTTATCTCCGGACAGATAATTAAGGAAGGTATTCCCAAGGAAGCTGTCAAGAAATCCACGAAGCTTGTATCTGATGTATTTACAAGACTTAAGGCAGCAGGTGCAAGGCTTACTGCAATTATTGCAAGAAGCGAGGGTATGACAAATAAAGATAAAGCAAAGTTCGCAGATCAGATAATCGCTCTTTGCGACAAATGGGAATGATCTGTATGTAGAACCTGAGAAATTAAGCCTCATTGTCATTGGACAATGGGGCTTATTATTGTTCACTACATTTAGGGGTTAAACGTTTTAGTACTAACATTTTGGCTCTATATATGGTAAACTAAATGATGGTTTTAGGTTCTTTGCGTTTTGCGTAATAATCTAAATGGGGATTATATAATGAATGCAGGGAACTGAGTTCATTATGATAGGAGACAAGTGTATGAGAAAAGGAATAATTATGGCTCTTGCATGCGCAGCTTTTGTTTGCGCAATGCCTTTAAGTGCCAAAGCAGAAACACCTATTCAGGGAGGTCGTGATCAGGCACATGCTGAATCAATGACAAACCTGCAGGAGTATTTTGAAGAGGACGTTAACGAAACAAGAGATTATTACTATAAGTTTAAGACAGATGGTCAGGAGGGTATTCATCTTCTGAGTTTCGAATCTATGGTAAACAGTAAGAGCACATATAGCCAGATTACTGTTCAGATCATGGATAATTATGGCAACGTTATTGATGGTACAGCTACAGGCGGCGCAGGTACCCAGTGCAGAACAGAGGCAACAGGTAATACTGTTGATATCGTACTTCCTTTAAGCGGACTTGCTAAAAATGAGTGGTACTACATCAGAGTAAATACCAATGACGGCGATTCTTCCAAGAAGTTCAGTATCAAGAATATGCTTCAGGTTAAGTTTATTGCATTCAGAGCTGCTGATAACTTCAATATGAAGGCCGGAAACGGAACCTTTAAGTTCACATGGGATAATATCCAGCACGCTAATAAATATAATTCACTTAGATCATTTGATGGCTTCCAGTTAGGACTGTTCTCAAGCAGTGGCTCCAGAGTAAAATATATCGGAAACGGTGGAGCAAAAGAGTATTCACTTTCCGCTAGCGATGCAGATCTGGTTGCTCTTGGCTATCCTGCAAAGGAAGTAACCATGAAGCTTGGATGTCTTCAGGAGTATCATTCAGAATTCAATTACAATTTCAAGGTTACAAAATGTGTTTATACCGGCGCATTTAAGACTGAGGTTGTAAAAAAGGCTGCTAAGTCTGATGTTTCAGGCCTTAAGTATAAGATCACCAATGTTAAGGGTGATGGAACAGGTACAGTTACAGTTCTTGGTTTTGCAAATAAGAACAAGGCTACCAAGAAGGTAACAATCGGATCAAATGTAAAGATCAATGGTACAAGCTATAAGGTTACAGCTATTTCCAACAAGGCATTTGCCGGCAATAAGACAGTTACATCCGTTGAGATCGGAGCTAACGTAACTTCTATCGGATCAAATGCATTTGATAATTGTCCTAATCTTAAGACCGTAACTATCAAAGCAACGAATCTTAAGAAAGTCGGAAGTGGTGCTTTTAAAAGAGTAAACAAGAAGGTTAAGTTTAAGAGCCCCAACAAGACTCTTAACAAGAAGTATAAGAAGCTTCTTAAAAAGAAGACTGTATCCGGTGCGAAGTATTCAGTAGGTTAAGTTTTCTTTTAGACGCGATGGTGTTTTACCCGGAGGAGAGGCATGAGTAAAGCTGATGAGATTTTCATAAATATGTGCAAGGATATCCTTGAAAACGGTACAAGTACCGAGGGAGAGAAGGTTCGTCCCCATTGGGAGGATGGAACACCTGCATATACTATCAAAAAGTTTGGCGTAGTTAATCGCTATAACCTGGCAGAAGAGTTTCCTATTATGACCCTTAGGAAAACTGCTCTTAAGAGTGCAACGGATGAGATGCTGTGGATATGGCAGCAGAAGTCCAATAACATTCATGATCTTCACAGCCACGTTTGGGATGAGTGGGCTGATGAGACAGGCTCCATCGGAAAAGCCTACGGCTATCAGATGAGCATTAAGCATCAGTATAAAGAGGGCATGTTTGACCAGGTTGACAGAGTTATCTATGACCTCAAGAATAATCCCTTCAGCAGACGAATCATGACTAATATGTATGTGCACCAGGATCTTTCAGAGATGAACCTTTATCCTTGTGCCTACAGCATGACCTTCAATGTGACACAGAAAAAGGGGGAGGACAGACTCACACTTAATGCTGTTCTTAACCAGCGCTCACAGGATGTTCTTGCCGCAAATAACTGGAATGTTGTTCAGTATTCTGTGCTTGTTCACATGCTTGCACAGGTATGCGATATGAATGTGGGAGAGCTTGTTCATGTTATTGCAGATGCACATATCTATGACAGACACGTGGATCTCATAAAAGAGCTTATTAGCCGTACACCTAAGCCGGCACCTACCTTCAGGCTTAACCCTGATGTTCATGATTTTTATGAATTCACAAGGAATGACGTATCTCTTGAGAACTACGAGGTAGCAGGAGATCAGATAAAAGATATTCCTATAGCGATATGATGTTGGTAGAATTGCGGGAGCTGGAACAGCGCAGCAATTCTGAGTATCATCAAAATAAAAGCCAGAATAATAACTCGGAGGATTACATGAAAATTATTTTATCGGCAGATGAGCATTGGGGAATTGGCAACAAGGGACAGCTCCTCATCAGAATACCCAATGATATGAAGAATTTCAGGGCAGAGACCATGGGCAAGGTTCTTGTATATGGAAGAAAAACTCTTGAGACCTTTCCCGGACAGCAGCCCCTTGAAGGCAGGAAAAACATTATCCTTTCAACCAATCCTGATTATGTGGTAAAAAATGCCACAGTTGTTCACAATCTGGATGAGCTTAAGGATGCAATCGCAGAGTATGATACAGACATCGTGTATTGCATAGGTGGAGCCAATGTTTACGAGCAGCTTCTTCCCATGTGCGATACCTGCATTGTTACCAAGATTGACCGCACATTTGAGGCAGATCGCTTCTTCACAAATCTTGATGAGGATCCTGAGTGGGAGCTTGCGGAAGAGAGCGACGAGCAGGCATATTTTGATACAACCTACACCTTCAGAACCTACAGAAGGATTTGAGAAAACTAGAAATAAGATTTTCTAAAAAGCAGTGATAAAAATCGCTGCTTTTTTATTGACCAAATCAAATGTTTGAGATATTATAATAAATATTCACTTTGACGGTTTAAAGTGTCAAAGAAAAACATTTTAGTTGAACATGCTATGTGAAGCCGCATTACTGCTGGCTTTTGCATGTATCATAAGACGAGGAGGACAGATATGAAAAAGAAGATTCTTGCCGCAGTTCTTAGCGGCGCAATGATTTTCAGCCTTGCAGGTTGTGCCCGCACAGCAGGTGGCAACACTACAGCTACTGAGGAGACTCAGACAGAGGCAGCTACAGAGACAGCTGCTGCAGAAGAGAGCACTGAGGAAGCTGCTGAAACTACAGAAGAGAGCACAGACGATGCAGCACAGGCTGAAGCAGGCAAAACATTCCACGTAGGTGTAATCCAGCTCGTTGAGCATCCTGCACTTGATGCCGCAACAAAGGGCTTTGAAGAAGGCCTTCAGGCAGCACTTGAGGCTGATGGATATTCAGTAGAGTTCGACTATCAGAACGCACAGGGTGAGCAGGCTAACTGCGCTACCATCGCAACCAAATTCGTAAATGACAAGGATGACCTTATCATGGCTAATGCTACTCCTGCACTTCAGGCAGTTGCAGCAGCTACAGGTGATATCCCGGTAGTTGGAACATCAATCACAGATTACAAGTCTGCCGGTGTTATCAATGACAATAACGCACCCGGAACAAACGTAACAGGTGCTTCTGACCTTGCTCCCGTTGATGAGCAGATCGCACTTCTTCAGAAGCTCGTTCCCGATGCTAAGCAGGTTGGTATCCTTTACTGCTCATCAGAAGCAAACTCCAAGTTCCAGGTAGACCTTGCAGCAGCTGCACTTGATGCTGCAGGAATCGGCTACAAGGAGTACACAGTTGCTGATTCAAATGAGATCCAGTCAGTTGTAACAAACGCTATTGCTAACAGCGACTGCCTCTACATTCCTACAGACAACACAATCGCTGATAACATGTCAATCGTAAAGAACGCAGCATGGCCTGCAAAGCTTCCCATCATCTGTGGTGAGGAGAACATGTGTAAGAACGGCGGTCTTGCTACACTTTCAATCAGCTACTACGATCTTGGCGTAACAGCAGGTAAGCAGGCTTACGAGATTCTTGTAAATGGCAAGAACCCCGCAGAGATGCCTATCGAGTATGTTTCAGAGGGTATCACAAACGAATACAACCCTGAGACAGCAGCAGCTATCGAGTTTGACGAGAGCCTTCTTGAGGGTCTTGTAGCAATCGAGATGGGTGAGTAAGCAGTCTTACATGAAAAGATAATTCTTTGAAAGAGTGAAGGTGCTCAAAGTCGCGGGCACCTTCTTACTTTGATATTTAAGGAGTAATATTTATGATCTCGCTATTACATGCACTGCCGGGTTCCGTGGCACAGGGACTTATTTGGGGAATTCTGGCTATCAGTGTTTTTCTTACTTTTAAAGTCCTTGATTATGCGGATATGACAGTTGACGGTTCATTCTGCACAGGCGGAGCAACATGCGTAATGATGATGCTCTCAGGCCACAACGTATATGTGTCACTTCTTTGCTCATTCCTTGCAGGAATGGTGGCAGGCTATGTTACAGGTCTTCTGCACACAATGCTCAGAATACCTCCCATCTTGTCAGGTATCCTTACTCAGTTGGGCCTTTACTCAGTAAACCTGGCTATCATGGGAAAATCAAACCAGGCTATCAGCGTTGACCAGTATGCGCTTATTGTAAGTCTCAGATTCATCAACTACTCAATTCTCATGAGCGTAATCATTGTAGGAATCATTATTTTCCTGCTTTATATGTTCTTTGGAAGTGAGATCGGATCTGCCATTCGTGCAACAGGTTGTAACCAGAACATGGCAAGAGCCCAGGGTATCAACACCGGAAGGTGTATCAGAATCGGACTTATTGTAAGTAACGGACTTACTGCTTTTGCAGGCGGTCTGTATGCACAGTATCAGGGTAATGCCGATGTCAATGCAGGTCGTGGTGCTATCGTAATCGGTCTGGCAGCTGTTATTATCGGTGAGGTTATTTTCGGATCAAGACACAACTTTGCAGTACGTATGGGCGTTTCCGTTGTAGGTGCCATCATCTACTATATCGTAATCGCCGTAGTACTTCAGCTAGGTCTTCCTTCAACATACCTTAAGCTTCTCAGTGCGGTACTTGTTGCTGTATTCCTTGGAATTCCTGCTATTCAGGGATATCTTGGAATCAAGGTTAAGCAGAGATAAGGAGCGGATAAGATATGTTAGAGATTAAGAACTTAGTAAAAATTTTCAATAAAGGTACAATTAACGAAAGAGTCGCTCTTAACGGTGTAAACCTTACTCTTAATGATGGAGATTTCGTAACTGTTATCGGTGGTAACGGTGCAGGAAAATCAACAATTCTTAACGCTGTTGCAGGCGTATGGCCCATCGATGAGGGCTCCATCGTACTTAACGGACACGACATCACAAAGCTTCCTGAATACAAGAGAGCAAAGTATATCGGTCGTGTTTTCCAGGATCCCATGATGGGAACTGCTGCTACAATGCAGATTGAGGAAAATCTTGCCCTGGCTGCAAGACGTGGACAGAGCAGAGGCTTAAAGAGCGGTATCAATAATAGCGAGAGAGCTCAGTACAAGGAGCTTTTAAAATCTCTTGACCTTGGACTTGAGGACAGACTTACAAGTAAGGTTGGTCTTCTCTCAGGTGGACAGAGACAGGCCGTAACACTTCTTATGGCGTCTCTTAAAAAGCCTGATCTTTTACTTTTGGATGAGCACACAGCTGCTCTTGATCCCAAGACAGCCAAGAAGGTTCTTGAGATTTCAGAGAATATCATTAAGGAACATAATCTTACTGCCCTTATGGTTACTCATAACATGAAGGATGCCATCGCTCACGGAAACAGACTTATCATGATGAGCGAAGGTAAGATTATCTATGATGTATCAGGCGAAGAAAAGAAGAACCTCAAGGTTGCCGATCTTCTTCAGAAGTTTGAAGAAGCAGGAAATGATGAAGTAAACGACGCTATGGTACTTTCCTAATTCACCTATTACCGGAACTTTCCGGATAGGCTCTTTATGGCTGACATAATAACCGACTGACAATGTGCCATATTTGAGCATAAAATCCAATAAAATGGATGCATAACCGAATTATAACCGTTTTAAGTAAAAGGTTGTAATTCGGTTATTTTTTATTCAATAGGAAATTCCTTCGGATTTCCTATTGAATAAAAAGCGCTCCGCTAAGGATGCGACTGGTGCGCAGATGAATTTTGCAAGCTAAAGCTTGCGCGCACCAGCGAGCAAAGAGTCGCGAGCGACTCTTTGTTCATATGGTAGAAAATAGTTTATAATGATATAGCTTAATATGTAGATTCTGTATGTGGACAGGTAGAATGAAATTTAAGTATGAAGTAGAATGTGAGAGGAATGACTCTCAGGCAAAATATATAGTGTTAAAGGGACTGGATGAGCCCTGCAGACAGCTGGTGATACCGGACCTAATTGAAGTGCCGGAATCGATAGTAAATGGCGAAGTATCTACGGAGGAAGTGCGGGGGAATGATGTGGGAGCAGCAATAAGTCTCCCTGTGAAAATCATTGGTAACCATGCATTTTCTTCAAGGAAGGATTTAGAGGAGGTTATTATACCTTCTTCCATTCATACTATCCTTGGCTTTGCTTTTCATAACTGCGGAAGGCTGCGCAGAATCCAGCTGACAGATTCAGTCAGTGAATATCTTGATGGTAGCACCAGGCAATGCGAGAGCCTTGAAGAGATAGATGTAACTTTTGAGCATGAGAACTATTACGTGGTCAGAAGAATTCTTGAAGATAATGACAGAAGGCTTAGATTCAGATTGCATCTTCCGGGTGGCGAAGCTGTTCTTGTTTTCCCGGGGTTTAACTACGACTTTGTGGAGAACACCATGGCAAGGACCATTCAGTTTGCCATTGAGGGTACTGGGTACGCCTACCGCGAGTGTGTTAAGGCGGACAATATCAACTTTAGGGAGTACGACAGTTTCTTTACAAAGGTGTCTGCTGACGATAGTGTCACCGCGGAGATGATAGCTGTGTCACGTTTGCAATTCCCTTATGAGCTGGCAGAGGATGCTAAGACTCAGTATAGGGACTGGCTTTATGAAAATGCCAAAAAGAATCTGACAAGGGCCATAAGATCCCTTGGTACTAAGGGTAATAGTATATCAGATACTAACTCAGAACTTAGCGGACTTGTGACCGATCAGGTCAGTTATTATATTAAAGAGAAGCTTATACCGGAAGGCGATACTTCTGCCATAATCGCAGAGGCCGCCGAGCTTGACAGAACAGAGCTTGTCAGCATGCTGATGGAGTATCAGAGCGGCAGCGAGAAGCGGGATAACTTTTTAGAGCTGGATATATGAAAAAAGCAGAACTTGAAACAATTGGAAATAAAATATGGAGCGCAGTTAAGACAGAACTTTTGCTTGATATGAAGTTCATGGCACCTGCCTTGTCTGTACTTGAGCAAAGAGCGGAGCTGTCCACAACCACTGTAGGAACGGATGCAGAGAGCGTACTCTATAATCCTGACTATGTGAGAAGGACCTTTGTGGAGGAGCCATTTAAGCTGAACAGAACTTATCTTCATATGCTTCTTCACTGTATGTTCAGGCATATGTACAGAAGCTATGAGTTCGACAATGAGGAGCTGTGGAATCTGGCCTGCGATATAGCTGTTGAGAACATTCTGGATTCAATGGATTACCGGTGCATCTACAGAGTAAGTTCAGACCTTCGTGACAGATGGTATGACAGACTAAAAAGTGATGTCCGGGTTCTTACGGCAGAGAGGATATGCAGATATCTTGAGGAGCTTGAGGCAAATCCCGAGACAGCACTGGAGGAGCGGGAATTCGACAGGCTTTGCCGTGAGTTTAAATTAGACGATCACGGATTTTGGGACAGGCTTGAAGACAAAGAGAATGACAGTGACAGTAAGGATAAGCCCGACATCGATATGCAAATGCAGCTTCGCATGAGGAAAGCCAATAAACAGGAACTCGAAGAATTCTGGAAGAATACTGCTAAGCGCATAAAGAGTGATCTTGCCAGTATCGGTGATGACAAGAGCAGCGAGAGCGGAGGTCTTTCATTTTATCTGAGGGCAGAGACTGCTGAGAAGGTCTACTATACCGAATTCCTTAAGCAGATAGCGGTGGTTAGAGAAGAGATTCGAATAGATCCCGACAGCTTCGATTATGGGCTTTATAATTACGGTATGGAGCTATATGGCAACATGCCTCTCATAGAGGAGAATGAATACAGCGAGACCCATAAGGTGGATGAATTTGTTATAGCCATAGATACTTCAGCTTCCTGCTCAGATGAGCTGGTGCAGACCTTCCTTAATGAAACTGCGGGAATCCTGAGAAACAGTGATAACTTTTTCAGAGAGATACATGTTCATATTATAGAGTGCGACAACAGGATTCAGAAGGACATCGTGATCCATAAGCCGGAGGAGATGGAGCATTATGCCGAGCATTTCGAGGTTTCCGGAGGATATGGAACAGACTTCAGACCAGTATTTGAATATGTAAGGGACCTTAGGAAAAAGGGACAGCTAAAGAATCTCCGAGGTTTGATGTATTTTACAGACGGCTTTGGGGATTATCCTGAAGAGCCTACAGACTATGACACAGCCTTTGTTTTTCCTGAGGATAAACAGAACGGCTCCGATAAGATGCCTGAATGGGCCATAATGCTGTATATTTAATAGGGCTGAAGAATTACCAGCTTCTATATGTAAATAGAGATAAAAAGGAAAAGTACATGAATATTAAAGACGCCAAAAAAGAGATAATAAATACGATAAGAGCATACAGAGAAAAGGATGAAATGGGGAACTATCTGATTCCTATTCAGAAGCAGAGACCTATTCTTCTCATAGGACCTCCGGGTATCGGTAAGACTGCCATTATGGAGCAGGTTGCGGAGGAGCTTTCCGTGAATCTTGTTTCATATACAATTACGCACCATACAAGACAGAGTGCCATCGGACTTCCTTTTGTTTCCAAGAAGGAGTATGGAGGAAAAGAGGTATCTGTAACCGAGTACACCATGAGTGAGATCATTGCTTCTGTTTATGACAGGATTGCCCAGACAGGTGTTGAGGAAGGCATTCTTTTCCTTGATGAGATAAACTGTGTATCCGAGACTCTGGTTCCTACCATGCTGCAGTTTCTCCAGTATAAGACCTTCGGTGCCCACAAGGTTCCGGACGGCTTCATTATCGTAACAGCAGGTAACCCACCTCAGTACAACAAGGCTGTCCGCGATTTCGATATTGTAACACTGGACCGTGTAAAGAGAATCGACATTGAAGAGGATCTTGATGCCTTCTTTGAATATGCTGATGTTACCGGAGTTCATGGATCTATCAGAGCTTATCTTGATATCCACAAGGACAATTTCTATAGAATAAAAAGCGATATCGACGGCAAGCGTTTTGTTACCGCAAGAGGCTGGGAGGATCTCTCACAGCTTATAAGAGCTTACGAGAAGCTTGGCATAGACATTGATGAGAATGTGACAAGGCAGTATCTTCAGGAGCCTGAAATATCCCGCGACTTTGCCATGTATTATGCTCTCTATAGGAAATATGAGGACGTATATAACATAGCTGACATTCTTAAAGGAACCATACCTGCAGAGAAGGATAAGCTTAAGAAGGCTCCTTTTGATGAGAAGCTTAGTATTCTTAATCTTCTTATGGACAGACTTACTCAGGAATTTGCTGACTATGACAGAGACCTTGGAATTCAGAAAAAGCTCCAGAGTGAGATTAAAGAAATTGCAGGGGATGAGAGTAAGTCCATTTTAGAGAAGCTTTCTGAGAGAACAAGCGAACTTGAGAATGAAGTTGCAATGAAGGCCGGTGAGCATCTTATGGATAAAGAGTCTGAGATAGTACTTATTCAGACATCCAAAGCGCTTACAGAGCTTCGCGGTAAGCTTGCAGGCGCTGATGCAGGCAGCAGAGATGATGCCAAGAAGATCATTAAGGAATGGTTTGCAAAAAGAGAGCAGGCGAGAAGAGAGGCAGCAGGTGTTACATCGGCTCATCTTAAAAATGCTTTTGTTTTCCTTGAAAGCGTATATGGTCAGGAGCAGGAGCTTGTTCTTTTCCTTACAAGACTTGATGGAGGCCACTATAGCCTGAAATTCATTCAGAATGAGGGTTCTGAGGAATATTACAAATTTAATAAGCTTTTGCTTCTAAGAGACAGAAGACAGGATATCCTTGCTGAGATATTGGAGGTCTGATGTTTTAGAGGGTTGGGATATTGGAAGTTTGAGATTCTTTTGTCTAATTTATTTTTTGAATCTGCCGATATAATAAATGAAACTATTGTCTTATGGGGGAAATAATTATGAAGAGAATACTCAGAGTACTTCTTGTAATTGCACTTATCTTTTCGGTTTCATTTTCTTCTATGCCAATATCATCAGGAGCAGCCTTCAATGATCTTAGACGCCACGGCGTTAAGGTGGATCTGAAAAAGGGAAACTGGACATCTTTTTACACCAAGCTTCCCGGTACAAGCAAATATCAAAAGCTCTACGCCAAGATAACCAAATTCTCCACAGGCAGCAAGGGCGGTAAAGGTGGCGGCGGTGGAAGTTCCGGCGGTGGAAACTACAAGATCACCATACAGATTCAGATTCCAAGTAAGATCAATAAAAAAGTTGCCAAGCACTTCATGAAAAGAATAAATAACGGTAAGACCGTGGGCAATGAGTTCATAGATTACGTTGATATCTGCATCGTGGATTTTAAGACCGGTGAAAATCTTAAGAGCGTTCAAACCGACGGCGAGAAGGGCCTTAACTATCAGGAGGTTGTTGTTCAGGAAGAAAATGAATGGAAGAAATACAAACCTCAGAAGGCAAAGATAGGAAGTAATACATATAGCTACTATGTATCTTACGCCAAGACCTATTCGATTACAGTGCCGACAGGCTACACTGACCTGTGTATCGGTGTATGCGGAACCCACATAAGTAACTATGAAAAAATGACTGACTGGAATCTTGGCTTTGCGGAAGGCTACACCAACCTTTCCGACACCTCTCACGTTAAGCTCAGGAATAAGAAGCTTACAGGAAAACTGTGCCATTTCTTTAGGATTACACCTACAACTACAAGCAAATAAATAAAAGATAAAAAAAGCTTAAAATCTTCGGATATTTAAGCTTTTTTTTATTTTATTTCGTATAATGTAAGAAGGTGCCAAGGTGTGCCTTAGAAGTGATGCATATAACGGATTGTTGTATTTTCAGGTGAGGGATAACCCACAAAGAGGTTCAATATGAAAAAAATCCTTATTGTTGATGATGAGAAGATTACACTTGGAATGACCAAGCACATTCTGGATTTGGATTATGAGACTTTCTGTGCAAAATCCGGAAAGGATGCTATTCGTATCTATAAAGCAGAAAGACCGGATATGATAGTTTCTAATCTTCAAATGCCTGATATGTCGGGATTCGAGCTTCAAAGCACCTTGCAGCATCAGTATGCAGAGCGTATTCCTGTTATTTTCATGACAGCGGCTGCAGAGGATGAAGAGATAGAGATAAAGGGTGTTGATATAAAAAGCATCAATCTGATAAGAAAGCCATTTAGAGCTGATGTCCTTCTGGATAAGGTTGAAGAAGTCTTTGCCAGAGTCAAAAAGGTAAGGGGCAACAGGGTTCCCACAGAGACAGATCCAATGACAGGTCTCTACAACAAGTCTTCATCTCAGCTTGAGATTGGCGATATGTGCCGTGAAGTAAAGGGCACTCTTATGATGATAGACATTGACAATTTCAAGCAGGTTAACGATGTCTATGGCCATAACATGGGTGATAAAATTCTTATCCGCTTTGCAGAGATTGTAAGAGCGGCTGTAAGAAATAACGATATTGCCGGCAGAATGGGCGGAGATGAGTTTATTGCTTTTTGCCAGAATGTCAGCAGTGAAGAGATTATTGCAGGAAAAGACAGATTCATGAACGAGGAGCTGCTTAAGTCAGCTAAGGAGTTCATGGGAGAGGATATGAATATTCCTCTTGGTGTGTCTGTAGGTGCTGTTATGGCTCCGGATGAGGGCACTGATTTTCTTACGCTTTACAGAAAGGCCGACAAGGCTTTGGCAGCTGCTAAGCAGGAGGGAAAGCATAAGCACAATCTTTATGTTGAAGACAAGAAGGATAAGGATGGTAAAGAGAATCCTGTTTCAGATATAGAGAAGGAGATGCTTACCCTTGGTGAGAGCAGTATGGGCAAGGGTGCCTATAAGGTATCAGCTAACGAGTTTAAAACCATTTACAGATTCCTCACAAGAGTTGGTCAGAATTATCAAAAAGAAAACCGCCTGATCATTTTCACAATATCTCCGGGGGAAGGTAGTAAAAAGCTTGGAGATGCTGTTTCCAAATTTAATGACAGCCTTTGCAATTCCCTTAGAAACAGCGACGTTGTAACACTAAGCGGAAAGAACAAGGTTGAGCTCATTCTTCTTGAAGCAGGGGCTTTGTACTGTGAGATGGTAATCGAAAGGGTGCTTGAAAACTGGAAAAAGCTGGATCCTTCTGAGAAATTTGAGGTCACCTACGAGGTGGAATTGATCAGATAAAATGCATAAAATTTTCAGTATTTATGCGGCAAAATGAAAGTTAAATACATTTGTTTTTCCTCTAAAGTAAATTAAATATCGGCACGATAATAAAAGTGAACAAACAAATTACATGCAAAACGGCCGATAGCATGAAACAAATAATGATATATAACGGAGGACAAGCTAATGTATATGTACGAATTGTTTCTTGCAAAAGATGTTAATGGAAAGAGCATACACTTTGTTGAGACCAACCACAAGGCAGATGATCTTGAGAATTGGCTTAAGCAGCTGGTTAAGGACAACACCATATCCCAGGATGTTGCAAACGCAGTAACCTTCGTTTGGTAATCATAACAGCTATGAACTGAACTTCGCTTAGCAATTCAATAGGATCAGCCACAATAAGTGAAGAACGCATAGAATAAAGAGACTACTAAAAATGTAGTCTCTTTTTACGTTTACAAAGATTTTCAATGTAGTAATTATAGTTTATTGATATAAGTACTTTTGATTATCGGGGGTTGTATTTATATGTTTTTCGGGTTAAAATTCTATCACACTTAAATAGAGTGTATAAAATGTAATTTATAGTTTTTATTGACATAGGAGGACAAAATGAGCGAAACAGCAAATCAGGAAATCATTAATTCAAGCATGCTCGTTGGAGAGATCATCACAAAGCACCCTCTTGCAGCACAGTTCCTTATGGAGTGTGGAATGGGTTGTATCCATTGCCCTGCTTCACAGATGGAGTCTCTTGCAGAGGCTTGTGCAGTTCATGGCATCGATGGTGACGAGATCACTGATGCTCTCAACGATTATCTTGCAGAGCACAACTCATAATATGAGTTAAAGTTTATCGCGTATTTCCGCTTCGGTTCTGTCTATTTCAAGCCAGAAATCGTTAGCGGACATGCGGATAGCGCCTGCACCGTAAATAATTACCTGTTCTATTGCATCCGAAGTCGCTACTGTTACGCGACTTTTTTTACTGTATTCATGAGCCGTTCTTTCTATGTACTGATCGGCTGTCTCAGCTTCCTTGGTGAAAACAACATCCAAATTGTGGTATTTAAGCACATGCTCTGTACCGCCGGGAACTCTGTATGCATCAAACACCAGGATCACATTTTCCCTTCTGTAGCCCTGAAAATTTGATAAAATATCCATCAGTTTATCCCTGGCGGATTTAATGTCATGCTCTGCCAGGTTTCTAAGCTCATTATTGGCATAAATAATATTGTAGCCATCCACCAGAAGATAAGAGTTCTCGGGTGTGTACTCGTTTTTAGCTTTATATTTTTTCTCGGGAGCTTTATTTGCAGCTTTTCTCTTGCGCTCCTCATCTGCCTTGGCATCATAGCGAGGCTTAACCTTGCCGTAGGTTCTCTCAAAAATCTGATCCAGTTCCTTTATGGTGGCGCTGTAGTTTCGCTCTCTTTCCTCGTAGGAGAGCTCCTGCGCTGAAGATTTAATATCGGATGAGCGAAAGCTCTTAAGTTCATCGCCTAAGAGGGATAAATCTGTCTCAGGAGAGTTGAGGTTAAGTGTGCCGGATGCGCCTGAATTTCCATCTGACCAGCCTGTATCCACATGCATGTGGTTTCTTACTTCATCCCAGGGTATGAGCGTTCCTGCGCCGTGTGAGCAAAATACACTGCCTGTTGGCTGCTCAATATCTCTGTCAGGATCGTAGTCGAAAGCTTCAATGATCTCCTCAGCATTATGGCAGGGCTCATAGCCGCGAAGATTAAGAGAAATCCTGCCTTGGCCGTGGGTAAAGGAGATAAGCGAAGCAGAATATCCAGAAAGCTCTGATGCGGGAACGGTACCTGTAATAACCGAAGATCCATCCTCTTTTACCTCCGGAGGATTGCTGGTGCCGTTCATTCTGCTCATATCGCTAAGTACTCTTCCAACGCAGTCTCCCGGTACTTCGATTTCATAATCATATACAGGCTCTAAAAGGATGCTGTCTGTCATCATAAGTCCCTGACGTACAGCACGGAGAGTAGCTTCTCTGAAGTCTCCGCCCTCTGTGTGCTTATCGTGTGCACGACCGCCGATTACGGTTATGCGCATATCGGTAATATCTGAACCTGTAAGAACGCCCCTGATCTTAAGCTGTTCAAGATTGGAAATAATAAGGTTTTGCCAGTTCCTTGCAAGGAGATCCGTTTTGCAGTCTGTATCAAAAATAAGACCGCTTCCCGGCTCAGCAGGAGACAGTAAAAGATGAACCTCTGCATAATGACGCAGGGGCTCAAAATGTCCCACTCCTTCAACGGCAGTTCTTATGGTCTCCTTGTATACGATGGTCTCAGGTCCGAAATCTATATCAATATCAAAGCGTTCCTTGCAAAGATGCTTTAACACCTCCATCTGAACCTCACCCATTATCTGGACGGAAATGTCTCCTGTCTGATCACTCTTGTGTACAGACAAAAGAGGCTCCTCCTCGGCTAAGGTAAGGAGATTGTTATAGACTGTGAATTTATCGGCATCCTCAGGCAGCATAATGGTTGTAGAAAGAATGGGCTGCAAAAGCTCTGCGGTTTCTCCAAGGAGATTACCAAGTCCCTGACCTGCACGGGTTTTGGAAAGGCCTGTAACTGCCACGATTTTGCCACCGCCTGCTTCCATTAAAAGTTCGTATTTTTCGCCGGAATACGCCCTTATCTGGTCGACCTTTTCATCGAAGATCATATCTCTTGGATGGAGGGTGCCTCCGGTAATTTTCATCCAGGTGATTCTGGCACCAAGGCTGTCTCTTGAAATCTTATATACTCTTGCACCGAATTCTTCGCCGTATTCAGGTTCTGTAGCATACCTTTCAATTAGCTCTGTAAGCTCCGTTACGCCCTCCATTTTAAGGGCAGAGCCAAATACGCAGGGGAAAAGCTTTCTGTCTGCGATAAGGGCGGATATTTCGTCATCGGTTACGTGGCGGCCGCTTTCAAGGTATTCAGCAAGGAGCTCGTCATCGCAAAGAGCCAGCTCCTCCTGAAAATCTTCTGAACTGATATCAACTGAAAAATCCAGCACATGGGATGATAATCTTTTTCTGATATCCTCATAGACGCGAGCTTTGTCAGCCCCTGTCTGGTCCATCTTATTAACGAAAATAAATGTAGGAACCTGATAGTGGGATAAAAGCCTCCAAAGAAGTGACACCTGGGATGTGACGCCATCAGCAGCACTGATTATCAGTATAGCCACATCCAGAACCTTCATGGTGCGCTCTGTTTCAGCAGTAAAGTCAGCATGCCCCGGAGTATCAAGGAGAGTCACACTTGTTCCATTCTGTAAGGTGAGCTCCGCCTGCTTTGAAAAAATGGTGATGCCACGGCTTCTTTCAAGAGAATAGGTATCAAGGAAGGTATCGCCATGATCAACTCGTCCTGATTTCCTAATGGCTCCTGATGTAAAAAGCAGCGCCTCGGACAAAGTTGTCTTGCCGGCATCAACGTGTGCATATATGCCAATATTTAAGTGTTTAGTAGTGTTTGATTCGGTTCTCATGAGTTTTATTCTAACATTAAAAGAAATATTTTTGAGAAAAAATAAAAAAAATAAAATTAATGGTTGCTTTTGTTCTCGTGGCGTGGTAATATACCATTTGTCGCCGGGGTGTAGCGCAGTAGGTTAGCGCGCTATCTTAGGGAGGTAGAGGCCGCGAGTTCGAGTCCCGCCACTCCGACTACTAAAACCTTGAATTCTTAGGAATTCAAGGTTTTTTTTGTAGAAAATCCTATTTTCCCTTTTTCCCAAGAAGACCTATAATATGGTATAGTAATAAGAACAATTATCGATACTAGGAGCCGATATGAAAAAGAGTTGGGGAGAGAAAAGGTTTTTATCAGCTGTTATTCTGACAGCCATGCTGGGCACTATTTGTTGTTCTGATTGCAACAGCGTGATTTTTCAGGAAAATGTGGGCAGCCTTGTGGTTCACGCCCAGGAAAATGAAATAAAGGTATCACAGCCTGTTATAAAGGGTTGCGATAATAAATATGACGGAATGGTCCTTAGGTGGAAAGAGTCCGAAAATGCGGAGGGCTATAACGTATATAGAAGGACAAAATCCTCACAGCCATGGACACTTATTGCAACAGTTCCGGCGGGAACACTTTCCTATAAGGATAAGGACACCATGAAGGATGGCGGTCTGTACACATACATGGTTCAGGCCTATAACGGAACAATTCTTTCCAAGGAGTCTGCGGCAAAGACCTTTACCAGAGTGAACATAACTCTTGCCAAGGTGAAGGTGGCATATAAGCAGAAGAGTGCCAGAGAAATGCTGGGCATGATAAATGATTTCAGGCGAGGCTCTGACGCCTGGGTTTGGAATGCCACAAATACCACTAAGGTATATATATCGGGGCTTGGAAGATTATCCTATGACTACGCTCTTGAAAAGATTGCCATGACAAGAGCTGCAGAGATCGCTATCAATTTTTCACATGAAAGACCAAACGGCAACAGCTGTTTTTCTGCTCTTGATGATGCAGGATATATTTACACCGCAGCGGGCGAGAACATTGCCTATGGCTACAAGACCGCAAAGGCAGCATTTAAGGCTTTTCAGGAAAATGACAACAAGTACATCGGCCAGGGCCACCGCAGAAATATGCTTAGTAAGGACTACAATGTCTGCGCTATAGGTCACGTTAAGGTAAACGGTGTTCACTACTGGGTTCAGGAGTTTGCCAAGACTACTGAGGATTCTGACTACACCAAGACTCAGAGCGCCACACTTAAGCTTAACCTGGAGATTGCATCAGAGGATCTTGATAACTATAAAAAGGCCCTTAAACCCATAATCGTCAAGTACAAGGATTATGCGCCTTCAAAGGTTCAGATAATAGGAGCAGAACCCAAGAAAAGGCAGATCACACTTGCTTTTACAAGATCCACAGGAGCTATGGGCTACGAGATATACCGTTCCGAAAAGAAAAAATCCGGATATAAAAGAATAAAACGTATCGGCAAACAGGATAAACTGACGTATACTGATAAGAAGCTATCATCTAAAAAGAAGTACTATTATTACATCGTGCCATACAGAATATCCCATGATACCTATGTATATGGCAAAAAATCAGACGTGATAAAGGTTAAGACTCGCTAAGAGCTACTGGCAGGAGGATGACATGAATATTGAAGAAAACCAGAATTTGAGAAAAGAAATAGAGAACATAGTTGGTCTTATTCTGGATGACTATAAAAAGGGCAGAGATGTGGATCAGATTGATGTTTTTAATCAGCCTGACCGAGATGCGGTAATCGATATTGTAAATAAGCTCCTTCGCATTCTTTTTCCGGGATATTACAGGGATAAGGTCTACAGAAGCTACAGCGACAACAACAGAATGGGTATCATTATCGAGGACGTCATCTACAATCTTCAGAAGCAGGTTGCCATAGCCTTCAGACATGCGAAGGACTATGAGCATGCAACAGATGATACTCTTAACTGCGGCGCAAGATGCATAACCCTTGAATTTTTCAAGAAAATCCCACATATCAGAGAGCTTGTTGATACAGATCTCCAGGCATCCTACGAGGGTGATCCTGCCGCTTACAGCAAGGAGGAGATCATACTTTCATATCCGGGACTTCTTGCAAGTACCATCAACAGAATGGCTCATGAGCTTTATCTTCTGGAGGTTCCGCTTATTCCAAGGATCATGACTGAGTATGCTCATTCCAAGACGGGTATCGATATTCATCCCGGTGCTACCATAGGAAAATACTTCATGATCGACCATGGAACAGGCATAGTAGTTGGTGAGACATCCATCATAGGAGAACACGTAAAAATCTATCAGGGTGTTACAATAGGTGCTCTTTCCACAAGGGGCGGACAGTCACTTAAGGGTGCCAAGAGACATCCCACAATCGAGGATAATGTAACGATCTATGCCGGAGCTTCAATACTTGGCGGAGAGACCGTCATTGGTCACGACAGCGTGGTAGGCTCCAATGCTTTCCTTACATACTCGATTGAGCCCGGCTCCCGCGTCAGCATGAAAAAACAGGAATTGCAATTCTAATAACGGACTTCGTTCATGATAGAAAAATTATGAGCGAAGTTCTTTTTTATACTAAAGTATCTAAACATGCTTACCGATAATATAGATGTAGGTAAAACTATATTCTTTTTTCATGGAAAGCGGTGAGTATATGGTTAGATCATTATGGTCAGGAGTAGCAGGACTTAAGACACATCAGCAGAAGATGGACGTAATAGGTAACAATGTTGCTAACGTAAATACTACATCTTATAAATCCCAGCAGACCACCTTTGGCGATCTGTTATATCAGACAAGCAGAAGAGCAAACGGTGCTTCAGCAGTAAGAGGCGGAACCAACGCAAGACAGGTTGGTCTTGGTGTAAGAACCGGCGCCATAATGACAAATATAGGAAAACAGGGATCAATCCAGACTACAGACAATGCTCTGGATGTAAGTATCACAGGCGATTCCTTCTTCATGGTAGAAAATGCCAGCGGACAGATGAACTATACAAGAGATGGTTCATTCTCTGTAGACGCTAACGGATATCTTGTTACAAGATCTAATGGATACTATGTAAGAGGTATCACACAGGAAGGCGGAGATGCCGCAAATACCGGAAGAATCCAGGTACTTCCTCTTGATGATGACGGAAATCTTATAAATCTTGCAGGCGAAGCTACAACCTACGCAAGAGTTACAGGAAATATCAGCAGAACAGATTCACTTTTAGCTTCTGAAAATGGTCGCACAGTGAACCTTGAGTTCTATGGAACAGACGGCAAGATTTATACCGCCAGATTCCAGTTTACTAATGCGGGAGATGATAACGATACTACATATCAGGCTAATCTCACTGCAATTTATGATGAAAATCACAATCGTATAGAAGGCGGTGTTCCTGAAAACATGAACGTTGCTCTTAATTATGACCCTGCAACAGGTAAGTTTGTATCAGCAAACGGTGCAGCCAACGGACAGGTTGAAGTGACCTTCCAGGGAGACGCAGCGGCAGCAGGAACCGTTACAATTGATTTTTCGGGCACAACCAATTATGCACCTTTAAATGGAGCTACAAGCTCAAGCCTTGAGACCCATAGAGGCGATATAGAAGGTAACTTCGAGGGCTATCCTGAAGGAATGATGAAGAGCTTTGCAATAGGTCAGGACGGCACAATTACAAGATATTACAGCAACGGTCAGACTAGATTTGCAGGAAAAATAGTAGTTGCAGAGTTTGCCAATGTGACAGGTCTTGCAAAGGAAGGTGAAAACCTCTATTCTGCAACAGGTAACTCCGGCGATGCACAGCTCATGTTTGTTACTGACGATGGCGGATACATGACATCCGGAACGCTGGAGATGAGTAATGTGGATCTGTCCACTGAGTTTACGGATATGATTACCACTCAGCGTGGTTTCCAGGCAAACAGTCGCGTTATTACTGTGACAGATACCCTTCTCGATGAACTGAGACAGCTCAAACGCTGATAATACCTGCATAATTGAACAATGATAATAAACCCGGAATAAGATCTTTTTTAACAAAAAAACCTTATTTCGGGTTTTATATTTATAAATATTCGTTCAGAAAATGTGTAATAAAATAGGGGACATAGACCGAAATATATAGTACAATAAGTATAGGAAAAGTGAATATTGCGACAATTAGCACTCGGTACTAGACAGTGCTAACAAAAGGGGATATAATCATTAGCATATCATTTTTAGCTATACGCAGGAAGGAGATGAGGCTATATGGTAATCGTTAAAATGAACAATACTACAGTTGAATGCAGTATTGCTGCATCGGAACTTCGTGAAATCGGCCTCACCCCTGAAGCAATCATGAACGGTGAGAAGAAAACCGTACCGTTTATGGCACAGCTGAACAGGGAAGTTGGTGAACAGCTGGGATTTAATCCCGAGACAGAAGTTCTAATGATGAGCAAGAACATGATGGTGGATGGAAGTGTCCGCATTTTCGCAATTAAGATGTCCAATGAAGATATCCAGAAGTCTGCAGACAGGATCCGCGGCTCAGCAGAGGCGATTCTCAGAGAGATGACCCAGGAGAGAGTCGATGCGATCAAGCGCAAGACCGGTATGGAGAAGGGACAGGCTCTTAATGAGATGATAGGTCAGGTATCTGAGCTTATCGAGCAGATTTATGATCAGGACGAGGTTCAGGAGCCCGAGATCGAGGCTATCGCAAAGCATATTGTTAATACTGAGCGTTACATGGCGAAGTTCTCTGATATCAATTCTGCTGCACGCTTTTCCAAAATTGCATTCAGTCTGCCAATCACGGCATCCAAGCTCTACAAAGAGAATGATTCATATTATCTGACCTTTGTGCTTGAGCCTGACAATGAGAATACAGTATATGATCTTAGAAGAAGCGGACTTGAATATGCAGACGATCTTGTGATGAATTCTGCAGAACAGACACACGTTGAGGAGACAGGTAAATGCATTATCAAAGAGGATGCATTGTTACACCTTAGAGATATGATATGCTGATAATTGATTTCACAGGAATCTATGAGAACGAGGGATTTACTTTTCATGCAGAAGGAGCCCCTCGTTCTCTTTTGCGTTTAAATGATGTCACAGGGACCAATTGTATCTGTGACGATTTTGCATGGGCGAAAATAAAGGAAAGGCTGCTTGAGCTTGAAGAACTGCCGTCACTGAGATTTTTTGATTCCGGGAATTATCATTACATGTCCAAGGTTTTGATGGATGTTATGAATGATAAGGAAAAGCTTCCTGAATTTGACCTTGTGATGTTTGATCACCACCCTGATATGAAGTGGACTTCATACGGGGAGATTCTATCCTGCGGAAGCTGGGTGTTGAATGCCCTTAAGGATATTGAGGGCCTTAGAAATGTATATATCATAGGCGCTGATGAGAAGCTTACTAAGGAAGTGCAGGAAGAACATCCGGAGTATGAAAAGAGAGTTACCTTTGTCCGTGATATGAATGCCTTTACTGATGCATATAGAAACGAGGGAGATGCAGCGGAGATCTACATCTCAGTAGATAAGGATGTTATAAGTCGGGAGGAGCTTGCAACTAACTGGGATCAGGGCGAGATGACTATAGAAGAATTAAAAAAAGCCCTGGATGACCTGAATAGCAGGTTCCAAGGCAGGATTCTTGCGGTGGATGTTTGCGGTGAATGTGCGCCTGACTCAGATGATATTTTCACTGAGCAGGGGGTAGCATCCAGTAACCGCGTGAATCAAATGATATGCGATATTTTTATAACAGGCTGATTTCGTAATTTATGCTGCCATTCTTGTGTTAAGTGAAAGCAGATGTTCGTAAGCGTGTGACTTACTTCCTGAAGTAATGATAAAGTAAACACCAAGACCTGTAAGGTTAAAGATCATAGCGGGGCCAAGACCTGCTGTGAAAAACAGAGGAGCTGACATAGATCCGAATATGCTTACAGGCACTACACTTATGATGCAAAGGCCAATTCCCACAACCAGTGAAAATGATTTTCTAAGACGGACATTTTCAAGCTCGCTTCTAAGAAAGTTCTCGGTTTCTCCATCCACTGCGCAGAGTTCTCTTTTGAGGAATTTCCACTCCTTCATCTTGTGGCCTGAGAGAATGATAAAGCCAACACCTATTGCTGTAGACAGGAAGAGGAAGCCTACGCCAAGTCCTCCAAGCATCTCAGAGAAAGCATTATTGCCAAAAATATAACGGAAGCTCTCGCCAAGAACAGGACCTGCAGGAGAGATTATGCAAAATAGAATTCCAAGTCCCAGAATCATTTTTGACAGGGCACAGTCTCCCACATAGTCAGCCGCTTCATCGAGAGTTACAAGACGTCTGTAAACTGTGTTAGTCTCTACTATTTCAACAGGTGTTTCTCTCTGCTGTGAGTTAAAGAACCCAAGGCTTTCTGCCAGCTCCTCTGGAGTTCCAAGTTCGCTTATTATAGTTCCTACGACCTCATTTTTAGGCATCCCTGAAGCAATAAGTTCATTATACTTATCCTCTGACATAGACAGAAGCTCTGACTTCGCGCGTCTTATCTCCATAGTGTCAGGAAAATTTGTAAACATTGTCTCTAAATAATTTTTTATTGTCTCCATATATTTGAACCCCTTTCCCTATTGTGCATCAGATATGAATCGTTCGATTACATCCTTGGTCAATTGCCATTCTTCACATTTTTCTTTGTAATAACTCTTCCCTGAATCCGTTATCCTGTAGTAAGTCCTTCGCTTGCCATTTTCAGCTTCCTGACTGAAGGATGTTATATATCCGTTTTTCTCAAGTCTGGTAAAAGCAGAATAGAGCGTGGTTTCTTTTATCAGATATTTGTTGTCGGAGAGAGTTTTGATATTCTTGGATATTTCGTAACCATAAGATGGTTCTTTTATCAGAAAAAATAAGATTATGGTGTCGTTATACCCGCGAATAACATCACTGCTGATTTCCTGCATGATCTATTCCTTTGTAGAAACGCGATTATTTGCTATCCATGTTGATATTTGGTATTACTACGACCATCGTTACTACGACTGTCATAGTAAATATAATACGACTGTCGTAGTATGTCAATAAAAAATCACAACAAAACCATAAATGTCTGATATTATTAATCTATAAAGCTTTTGAGGGAAGTAATCGTGATGAAAATAAAGTGGAACATTAATAAAAAAGCTATTGCGGGAATCGTGGCTTTTACGCTTTTATTCGGGGCTCTTAGCTGCACAGCAGGTATATGGATTTTTGACAGAGCCATCGAGAAAATGTATAACGACAGGGGATATGTGCTGGCAAATATTATCCTGAATGAAATCGATCATGACAAGATTGCCGAGTATACCAGAACCTGGGAGGCGGATGATTATTATCATTGGATGGAAGAGTACCTTCGAAGAATAGAAGAATATTCGGGTGCTGCTTTTATCTATATAGCTGTTCCTTATGAAGATAAGACCATGAGATATGTCTACGATTCTGATACCTTTATCGGAGATACGGATCCAATCGCGGCATCCTTTGAAGAGATATGGACTGCGTATACCGAGGGGGAGAGACCATCAAGCTATCTTGTTAGAAGATCCAAAAAATACGGATATCTCACATCGAGCTGTCTTCCTGTTAAGGACAGTACCGGACAGGTGGTTGCTCTTTTATTTGTTGATACATATATGGATGTGATCATATCCACTCTTCTGAAATATGTTTTTAACATTACGGTTATTACGCTTGTTTTGCTTGTGATTTTCTGCGTCTTGAACTGGATAGTCATGCGTAAAAACTTTATTGATCCCATAATGCTGATAAGAGACAGCGTCGGGAAATTTGCTAAAGGCAGCGCACAGGCAGATGATTCTCTTAATAAAATAAAGTCCGGTGATGAAATTGAGGATCTGGCAAAATCCGTCCATGATATGGAAAAGGAGATCATCAACTATATCGATGATATTAAGAGCATTACCGCAGAGAGGGAGCGAATCGGAGCTGAGCTGAACGTGGCAACAAGAATTCAGGCTGATATGCTGCCTAGTATTTTCCCTCCTTTTCCCGACAGAGATGCTTTTGATATCTATGCTACAATGTCTCCCGCCAAGGAAGTGGGCGGTGACTTTTATGATTTTTTCCTTATAGATGATGATCATATAGCAATGGTTATGGCGGATGTATCCGGAAAAGGTGTACCTGCAGCTCTTTTCATGGTTATTGCGAAGACCCTTATTAAAAACAGAAGTATGATGGATGAGAAGATGTCTCCCGCCCAAATACTGTATGATGTAAACAATCAGCTCTGTGAAGGTAACGATTCGGATATGTTTGTGACTGTGTGGCTGTGTATCATTGAGCTGTCCACAGGAAAAGGAATTGCATCTAATGCAGGTCATGAGCATCCGGCGATAAAGCATGAGGGCGGACAATACAGCTTTAAGGAATACAAGCACTCTATGGCAGTTGCGGTATTCCCTGAGACAAAGTTTGAAGAGCATGAATTTCAGATTATGCCCGGTGATTCAATATTCGTCTATACGGATGGTGTAGTGGAAGCGACAAATGTAGCTGATGATCTCTATGGAACTAAGAGACTTCTTGATGCTCTTAATATCGAGCCTGATGCAGACGCCAAACAGCTACTTACAAATGTTAAAAAGAACGTGGAAGAATTCGTCGGTGCAACATCGCAGTTTGATGACATGACCATGATGTGCTTTAAGTATTACGGCGAAAATGAATAGTGTGTGTAAATCCTTAGTTCTGTAAATAGGATTTCCTAAGATAATTGACGAGTCAGACAATGGCAGAATTGCTATGTCTGGCACGTTTTTAGTGTCGACAGTTCTCAAAGAGATGATTATATAAAATTGAAAATCTTGGTTTCCCTTTTATCTATATTCTGGAAGTTGGGAAGGAATCTCGGAAGATAATTAAGTGAAAGACAGGTCTTTATCAGTGTAAGATAAGACCTGTTTTTTGTTTTGTGATATTTTTGTTCTAGGATGTTCCAAAGAGTTAAGCGAAAAGGAGCGTGTGGTATAAGAAAATCCTGGGATGAGTAGATTGCTGGGAAAATAATAATAAAGGAGATTCTAAATGAAAAAGCCTTTATCTCTGGATAGCAAAATGATAGAGAGTCAGAATATATCCTATTGCATATTTGGCGAGGGAGATATTGATCTGGTTATTGAAATGGGGCTTGGCGCAGTTGCCGGTGAGTGGTGGCACATTGCAGAGCAGCTTTCAGAACAATTTACCGTTCTTTTGTATGAGCGCGGAAGAAATATTATCAAGGCGCGCTCGCCGAAAAATATAGCCGAAGAATTACATACTTTGCTAATGGAACTACCCTGTAAAAGTAAGATTATTATTTTGGCACATTCACAGGGTGGTCTGTATGCGCAGCAATTTGCCAGATTGTATCCCAATATGATTCGTGGCATAGTGTTTGTAGATCCTTTATCTGCAAATGACAATACATATAAAACAGTATTTACTACAACTGATGAGCAGAAAAAGAGTGGGTTTAATAAATCAGAAAACTTTGTAATCATGCGGAAAATGGCTTCTTGGCATTTGGGATTTGTAATTAAACTCATTATGAAAAAAGCACCACCATTTTATTACTATGATCAATTTACACCGGAAGCAAAGAAATACATTTTAGATGAATTAACAAAGGTAGAACTTCATGATGCCGCCTTAGAGGAATATCGCCTGGCACATGAGGAAAAGGAGATCTGTCAATTAAAAGAAAGAGGGAACTTTCCGCAGATTCCTATCGTACTTATAACCCATGGAAGTGAATTTGAAATAAAAGAAATAATGGAATTTGGACAAACCACAAAAGAATTTGCAGAAAAAGTTGAAGAGCTGTGGCAGTCTTTGATGCAGGAATACCTTACTTTTTCAGAAAAATCGATCTTGTTAAGAGCAGACAATAGTGGCCATTATATTCATTTGAGTGATTTTGAAGTATTAATTAAGGCATTACAAGAAGGAGAATCATGGACATAGGGGGGTAAAGATATGAGCTTACAATTTGTAAAAGCAAGCACTTCGGATGCTTTGACACTTAATGGAATATCTAAAAGAGCCTTTGATAGCGATGTTCAGGTTGGAGCACCTTCAGCTGGTGGGCCACCTGGATATATGTCTGTTTCTTATCACACAAAGATGGCCAGATCAAATCACTTGTATAAGCTCACGGACAATGGACTAATTGTTGGCGGTGCGATTCTATTTTTGGAAAAAGACAAGTTGAACATCGGAAGGATCTTTGTAAGCCCGGAGCATTATCGCAAAGGCTATGGAGTCTACATGATGCAGGAAATTGAGACAATGTTTTCAAATGTAAAGGAATTTGTATTAGATACGCCCATTTGGAATGTCAGAACAAACGCCTTTTATACCAAGCTGGGATATGTGGAAGTGAGTCGGGATAATGAATTCATTTATTATATTAAGAAATGTGAGTGATGAAAGGGAAATTATTATTTGATAAAAATCGAATTATTATCAGAGACAAATTTCTGTTTAGAATCATTAGATTCATACTTCAAAGATAATGTCTGTTTGTATTATTAAGTATAACATACCCCTTAGTGGGGCTAAGCCGCAGATCGGTGGTGCTAAATTAAAAAACAATAGTGCTGAGCAAAGATCAGCACCGGTGTTATAAGACCGAAATAATCAGCTATGTGGTCCTGCGGAACAAGAGCATCCATGCTCACAATCTGCATCTGTTCACGTTTACTTTCAGTATTAGAAGTCATCATAAGTTTTATTCCCAAAATAGTTCATCCAGTGTTTTATAATAGTTAGTGTAAATGTAGATGTCATTCTTATAGATATTGGGGAGAGAAAATATAATGTTTTGTTCAAAATGTGGGAAAGAATTAAAACCGGGACAAAAGTTTTGCGGACATTGCGGTACTATGGTGCCCGGAGCTGAAATCATACAGAAGGATACATTTTATGTAAGAAAGCTTCCATTAGTGATGATCGTTCTAATGACACTGGGACTTATCATCACGTCCTTCACCATGGGCGCAGGTAGTATGACCTTTGCCATGGGTATTTCCTGCTTACAGGGAATAGTCCTGATTTTCCTCATCTACAGACTGGACCGGATAGAGCCTGAGCCTCTTTCATTGCTCGTGAAACTGTTTCTGTTTGGAGCAGTACTTTTGCCCATTGTGGCAATGATCATCGAATCAGTCATTGAAGTAGTGGTAGATGTAGTGTCAGGGCCTGGAACGATATTAAACAGTATTCTGAATGCTTTTTTGGTTGCAGCTTTTACCGAAGAAATATGTAAATATGCTGTATTAAAGAAAATGACCTGGAGACATCCGGCTTTTAATTTCCGATTTGACGGAGTTGTCTATTCAACCACTGTTGCAATAGGATTTGAAGTGGTTGAGAATCTTCTTTACCTTATTGGATCAGATGCCGGCACGGCATATCTCAGATCAGCTTTTCCGGGCCACTGCATCTTCGGTATATATATGGGATATTACTATGGACAGGCCAAAAGCCTGGAACTCATGGGAGACGTTAAACGATCAGTCCGGATGAGGCGAAAAGGAGTTTTAGTCGCTATTTTAATCCATGGAATATACGATTCTGTTGCAATGGTATGCAGCGGGAGTGAGAATGAGATTCTCATATTAATGGGCATGCTTGCACTGGTAGTCATCATGTGCGTATTAAATGTCAATGCCTACAAGAATATCAAGAGATTTGCACATGAAGATACGCCTGTATGACATGGATTTGTGCAAATTAAAACCTTATCTATTGGAAACAGGTATTTGGAAGAGGTAGACATATACCTGTCTGATAACAGGGCAGCTGCGCAAAATCCGGTAACAGGAGTGCTTCTTAAGGATATTCCTGTATCCTACAAAAAACAGATACAGGAATCGATAAAAAGAGCTTGAAGATTATGTAATCTCAAATTCTTTGCTTAGCTCATTATTTCATGATGTTACTGCTTTTTATTTCAGGACCTTCGATTTTCTCTCCGGTAGCAATCTGCTTGCTGGTTGAGTTCTGCCTGATTCTTGAGTGCCTGTTGGATTCGTGTTTATCTGCCACACCTTCAAGTTTCATAAGACCATCCAGATTAGTGGCATTTACTACTCCAATATGAGGATTTTTCTTGAAGGAGCTGATAACCTTCTGTATGCTCCTGGAATTTGAAAGCCTGGTGTGTCCATTACCGATTGACCAGCCTCTTGTGATGTTATCCTTTTTTTCATAGGCCTTGGCAGTTCTGTCAGCCTCTGATAAAGCTGAGAGAAGTTCATTCAGGGTATTGCCGTTATTGAGGTTTGTGGCTTTGACAGCATTGTCAAGAGCGTCCTTCATGGCATTGTATTCAGGTGAGTTGTCCTCTCTTTTTCTGTTTGTATAGGTACCTTCGAGAGCCTTCTTTTTCTTCATAAGGCTCTCCCTGAGAGCAGCAACTGCATATCTCTGATCAGGATCAAGGGCTTCGATCATCGGATTATCAGCGGGATCTTCTTTGATCTTGCCGCTCTTTATGGCTTCTTCTTTTTCCTTCTGAGCTTTCTCAGCTTCAGCGGCTGCCTGCTCTTGCTTTCTCTGCTTAATAACCTCCGGTGTGGCCGGAATAATCTCATGCATTTCGCTATTAATCATGACAGACATCTTGATCTTGCCTTGAGCCAGGTCACCGTCTGTCATATTGATAGCCATATGTGCTAATACTGAATTGATATATTTTTGCTCATTTCCGTCACCAAAATAACTGTAGTCGCGTGAAGTTCCAAAAGGTATTCCATAGGCGGCTGCATAATTCATCTTCTGGCCGTCTTTCTCAACGATCACATTTTTAAGGAGATAATTCAGCATATCTGTTGATAGCTGATCAGAAATCTCATCGCTCATTCCGGGCACACCCTCAAAGGTGTCATGGATCATCTGGCTACACATCTCGCCCTTGTATTTAGATAATTGGTTTCCGGCCTTGATTATGTTTTGGTAGCCATTGCCGCGCTGTATTTCCTTATCGGTTGATGTGGCAGTATCCCATAGTTTCTTTCTGTCTGCTTCCTCTATGTCTTCTACTAAATTTGTTGCAGCATAACGCTTAGGCATTATTTTATCCTCCTGAAATTGTATTATTCGGCACTTTGAACCGTTAACTTTTTATTTTATATATATATATGATTACTAATTAAAAATCCCACGCATATTATAAAAAAATCTTTTTAATAAAAGATTAAACATTATTCAAGCTGCTTTTTCGTTTGACCTTACAGCGATTCTAACCTAAAGAATTTGACAAGATAATTTATATTGCACTTTATACTTGAAATAACTAACATTGTTAGTATAATATTAACTAACAATGTTAGTTATTTTTGATTGGGAGATGTTATGCCAAGAACAGGATTATCAAAAGAAGAAATAGTAGAAAAAGCTGCAGAACTGGCCAACGAAAAGGGGCTGTCTTACTTGTCGGTTACTACACTGTCAGAATATTTAGGAATCAGGAAGCCTTCATTGTACAATCACATGAAGACCATAGAAGATATGCACAGAAGTCTTATGATATATGGTTGGCAAACTGTATCGGAAGACGTTGTCAGAGGAATTGATTCTTCAGATGAAAAAGCAAATCTATTTGATTACGGAAAAAAATTCTATAAGTTTGCAATAGAGAATCCTGGCGTATTTGAAGCTATGCTCTGGTATAACAAATACTCAGATGATGCGCTGCTTTCTGCCACAGAAGGATTATATTCTTTTTTCTTCAAGCAGACAGATGGCTTAGGGATAGATCGTGAGATCGCTAATCACTTGCTTCGAACATACAGATCTTTCCTTGAAGGTTTTATTATGCTTCAGATTCATAATTCTTTTGGAAATCCAATATCATTGGAAGAGAGCTTTGAGATATCACTGAATGTGATGATATCCGGGATGGATGGGTATAGAAATAAGAGGGGTAATAAAAAATGATTGAGTTCAGAAATGCTGAGGTGGCTGATGCAGGTGAAGAGCGTAAGTGGAAAAAGGATATACATATTCAACTTGCAGATATGAAATATCTTGATAGCTGCATAGACATTTTGCAAAATTCTGATTTAGGAAAAGCGTATTTTAGCGATCATGAAAAGGCAACTAATATGCTTACATATGCAGTGGAACAAAAAAACGTATATGTAGCACTGGATGAAAATGAGAAATGTTTAGGATTTATTTACTACATGATAAATGGTGTTTTTGGAAGCTGCCCTTATCTTCATATTGTTGCTGTAAAGGAAGAATACAGGAGTTATGGTATTGGTAGACAGCTGATGAAGTATTTTGAAGATAATGCTTCTGATTCTCCTTCAGCAAAATATTTTTTGACTGTAGATGATTTTAACCCGAGGGCAAAGAAATTATATGAAAATCTGGGGTATAAGTGTGTTGGAGAACTACCTGATTTTTATAAAAATGGGATTAACTGCTATCTGATGATGAAAAGAAGAGGGTAAAGATATGAGCCTACAATTTGTAAAAGCAATGATGTGATATCAACAACGCAGAAAGAGCTTGATATGAGGGAGTTATAGGTGAGCGACATGGTAATAGAAACGGATAGATTGATAATTAGAGATATAGAACTGCCGGATGGAGAGGCGTTTATTCATATGGCTTTGGATGGGAGCTTGAATGATGTAGGCTTTGGCAAAGATTGCAGTTACTGGATGGATGACTGGATTATAAAAGCACAAAATCTGGCGCGAGAGGACGATCCTCGAAAGAATTATCTTGCTTATGTGATTGAAGATAAAATAACAGGTTCGCCTGCCGGAGCTGTCGGATGTACATTTTATGAAGATTTGGAGAAAGTGGGCATTACTTATTTTATCGGAGCTGATTTTCGAAATAATGGATACGCTTCAGAAGCAATAAAGGCGTATGTTTGTTATTTCTTTGAGCATTATGATGAAAATGAGATAATTGCCACTATCCGTGAGGATAATCTTCCATCTTGGAAAACGATAGAAAGAGTAGGCTTTTCGCTGACAGAGAAAAAAATGTACAGAGATATTAATGATGCAAAAGAAAAGCTATACCGTTTCTATTTGGCACAAAGAAATCAGCAATTATAAGTTAATCGGACTGAAAATAGGACAGATTTGAACAGAAAATGACAGGATGAGTACTTACTGACCAGATATACTAATTGTGTCAGGGTAAAGGAAAGGCTGTTTCGAGTCGTTGGTGTATGTTTAGCAACGGCCGGAACGGAGTAGGAGATTGTATAAGATGGAGTGGCTTACCAGCATTCGCACAGCAATTGATTATATGGAAGAACATCTGAAAGACAACATCAGTGCGCAGGATGTGGCAGATCAGGTGTATATTTCTCCGTTCTTTCTTCAGAAGGGATTTTCCTTGATGACCGGATACGGAATCGGGGAGTATATCAGAAACCGCAGGCTGTATCAGGCAGCATTGGATCTGAAGAATACGGATGATAAGGTAATCGATATTGCATACGCTTATTGCTATGAGACGCCTGAGAGCTTCACAAAGGCATTTTCTCGCTTTCACGGTGTAACACCATCACAGGTCCGTGATGGGGCGGCTGTGAAGACGTTCCTTCCACTGACTGTAAAACTACAGGTTCAAGGAGGCAATCAAATGAATTGTAAAATTACAAAAATGTTCCAGTTTAAGGTTATCGGTTTTCAAAAGATATTTGATAATGATACTGCTTATCAGGAGATTCCAAAGTTCTGGGACGAGATTTGCGAGAAGTATGCAGCAAATGTTTATGCCGGGAATGCTCCGGCCAATCCTTATGAGAAGGCTATCGCAGAGAACTGCATTGGAGAGTATGGAGTCTGCATAGATGATATCGGAGAGGGAAAGTTTAGGTATCTTGTGGCTGGGAAGTATGCCGGAGGGGAAGTTCCTGAAGGAATGGTGGTCTATGAGTTTCCGATGGGTGACTGGGCAGTATTTGACTGCATCGGCCCTATTCCTGAGGCACTGCAGAGCCTGAATACACAGATTTTCAATGAGTGGCTTCCGGGTAATCCGGACTATGAACTTTGCGGGAATGCATCTGCAGAATGGTATGACTGTGTAAATGGCGAAATGACGGATAAGGATTATCACAGTGCAATCTGGATCCCCGTGAAGAAGAAAGATGGAAATAACTGATGAATGTCTTGGAGAGAAGAATCGGGCGACCGATTCTTCTCTCATTAACAAACATGATACCAGTTTCGCAAGATGAAAAGGAGTTACAAATGAAAAGAAAACATGATTTGAGAGATTAAAACAGCCGAAGGGGAGAGTGTTTATGACGGATTTTTTATCTAATCCATGCACCTTAATACTGCTTGGAGATATTGTAGGGAGTTTTCTGCATTATATCTTGCATATGAGTTTTTATGAGATGCGAAAGTTCTTCAAAAAGTGGAAAATTTTGGTGTTTCTAATATATATTCTAACCGGGGTGGCTTTATTTTATATCAACTCATGGGGGATTGCTGTAATTAACCTGCTGGCTGGTATACTTTCATACCTGGTTCCATTGTTTATCTGTTATAAGGTTAATAACGCTCGAGGTATCATTTATTTCATTTTTTTCTTAGCTATCGAGATTATATTAGAATCGGTCCTGGCGTTTTGCGTTGAAGGACTCATGAGTATGGAAGGGGGAAAAGTAAGCTATGAAGCTATGATGCCTCAGAATTTCGCGATTATAGTGGCTTTTCAGATTATTTTGGTAAGGGTTATTAGCTTGGTTGGGAATAAGGAAAAGAATAAGAAACTTGATAGGGAATTATTCCCGTATTTATTATTACCTATTGCAACGATTATTATAGTGGTATTTGATGGTATCAGCTATCTTGGTCAAGACGGATATAATCTTTCACAATATTCTGAACTAATGGTAATTCTTGTTGCTATTAACATACTTGTTTTTGTGTTGCTTGATAAATATTCCAGACTCATGATACTTGAGAATACCGAAAGAGAAAATAAACTAATACTCCAAGCAGATGCAGAAACAATGAAAATCGCAACTAAAGCCATGAAAGAGCGTATTGCTGTTTCAGAGAATATTATGAAACAGGACAGAGCTATGCGTCATGACAGAAGACATTTTGAAGCTCTTCTGCAAACTCTTTTGCAGGAAGGTAATACGCAGGAGGCTATTGAATGTCTTAATGAAAGGCTCAATCAAGAACCGCATGGAGTAAAAAAATATTGTGAAAATACCACGCTTAATGCAGCAATAACACACTATGTAGCAGTTGCTGAAGAAAAGAGCATTAAAGTAAATATATCTGCTACTATACCTGCTTATTTGAATGTGGATGAGATGCAGCTTGCCATAGTGATCAGCAACCTTATTGAAAACGCCATTCATGCCTGCGAAAGAGTTCCAGAGAATGAGAGAAGAATCGACATCAATGCCAGATATAAGAGTCAGCTTTTGATAGAAATCAGCAATTCATGTGCGGATAAAATCGTCCTGGATGCAGAAGGCCATCCGTTTAGTAATGAGGAGGATCATGGAATAGGAACCAGAAGCGTTCTGAATTTCATAGAACAAACTGATAGCGAGATAAGATATATAGCAGAAGAAAAGACCTTCAAAGTTAGAATGTTGACTGGTTAAGGAGAGACTACAATGAATGAGAATAAGAACTCCCTTGTGATTTACGTTCATGGCAAGAGAACGATAAAATCATAAACGGATTTGTGCAAGCTGGTGAGCAGGTCGTTATAATTGATGATGACTATGAAAGCGAGGTTGGGAATGGCTTTTGATTTCAAGAAAGAATACAAAGAGTTCTATCTTCCGAAAAACACGCCGTCCATCGTAACCGTGCCAAGAATGAACTACATCGCCGTTCGTGGCCAAGGGGATCCCAACGAAGAAGACGGCGCGTACAAGCAGGCCATTGGGCTTCTATACGGCATTGCCTTTACGATCAAGATGAGCAAGCTGGGCGACCACCGAATCGAGGGTTATTTCGATTATGTCGTCCCTCCGCTGGAGGGCTTCTGGTGGCAGAACGGCGTCGCGGGGATCGACTATGCGCACAAGGAAGCCTTCCGCTGGATCTCCGTCATCCGCCTGCCGGATTTTGTGACTGCAGATGATTTTGCAAGGGCCGTCGAGGAAGCGACAAGAAAAAAGAAGACAGATTTCTCGAAGACAGAGTTCTTTACCTATGATGAGGGGCTGTGCGTTCAATGCATGCATGCAGGTTCCTATGACGATGAACCTGCCACTGTCGCACTTATGCATGAGTACATGGAGCAGCAGGGCTATACGTTGGATATTACCGATCAGCGCCTACATCACGAAATATATCTGAGCGATGCCAGAAAGGTTGCACCGGAGAAATTGAAAACTGTGATCAGGCATCCTATAAGGAAAGCGTGACAATAATGAATGTAAAATTGGAAAAGTAGACACAAGAGTTTAAGCCTTATGGGAGCTGAACTCGCAGATTGTATAATAAAAGAAATTGCAGAAGATGAACCGTATGATTTGCAAATGGTTTGTTATGTTTAGATTGGCGTTTTATAAACGCGGGTAAGAAAAGATGAAAATAGAGCATGTTGCAATGTATGTGAATGATTTGGATACTGCAAAAGAGTTTTTTGTTTCCCTTTTGGGAGGAGTATCCAATCAGGGATACCATAATGAAAAGACCGGTTTCAGTTCTTATTTTATATCATTTGAGGATGGAGCTCGTCTTGAGATAATGAGTAAGCCGGAGATGGAAGACGATCCTAAAACACCTAATCGTACCGGCTATTCGCATATAGCCTTTTCAGTTGGGAGCAGGGAAAAGGTAGATGAATTGACAGAAAAGATAATATTATCCGGATATAAAGTAATTAGCGGTCCAAGAACAACGGGAGACGGATATTACGAGTCATGCATCGTGGCTATAGAGAATAACCAGATTGAGATTACTGAATAACGGGGAGAAAGACGATGAAAGTGGTAGATGTTTATCTATTTGGACAGATACTTGGAACGCATTCTTTTGAATGGATTATCTGATACGGAGACTGTTCGTTTTGCAAGTGCATGTTCCGCAGTCGCAATCTCAAGGTTTCCATTGCCGCTTTATCCGCCAAAGATGGATGAGGTAAACGAATTGCTGCGATGATTAAAGGAGATATGGCGGATATGATGATAAAAGAAATATTTGGAAAAGTAAAAATATATCGGCTTCTTACGCGTGTTGATAACCGTGGATCTCTGGAATATGTTTTTGATGAAAATACTGCTATTTTCAAAGTCCGGGAGACAAGAATTTACAGCATACCCAAAGAAGGAACATTTTTTGGAATACACTACAGAGAAGAGAGTAACCCAATGACGAAGTTTGTGACAGTCATAAGGGGCAGAGGGCTGGATTACATTATTGATCTGAGAGAAGAATCGCCGACCTATCTGGAGTGGGAGTCAATTGAGCTATCAGAAGAAAACGCCTTTGCAGTTCTGATTCCTGCAGGTTTTGGTCACGCTTTTATTTCATTACAAAATGATACGATACAGTTATATTCTGTGGATAGAAGCGGCAACGAGGCTCATTCAAAACAAATAAACTACAAAGATTCAAAAATCGGTCTTAAACTGCCCATACCCATTTCTGAAATTTCAGATTATGATTTAAGCGCCCCTTTTGTTTCGGAAAGCGGTGAAGAATTTGTATTAGATACGCCCATTTGGAATGTCAGAACAAACGCCTTTTATACCAAGCTGGGATATGTGGAAGTGAGTCGGGATAATGAATTTATTTATTATATTAAGAAATGTGAGTGATGAAAGAGGAATTATCATTTGATAAAAATCGAATTATTCCTGAAAAGAACTTGCTGAAAAGGAACCATATGACCTTCAGATGATCTGTCCTGTAATAGACTGAGGCACACGAGGTGATTTTTATGATAAGAAAAATGAAAGAGGAAGATTTGCAACAGTGTGGAGTGATATATGCTAAAGCGTTTCCTATAGAATATTGGGGGATTGATTGGAACCCTGATAATGCAAAAGAATATTTATTGGATTATTACGAGCAGAAAAAATTTGTAGGATATGTGTATGAAGAAGATGACGTGGTAATTGGATGTATATTTGCATTATGTAAGATATCAGGAAGTAAAAAAGAAATATATATTAACGAAATGGCAGTTTTACCTGAAAGACAAGGCCAAGGTATTGGCAGGCAATTATTGAAGACACTATTAGATTATAGTAAGGAATCAGGATATGCTGGAGTTGTCCTTTACACCAGTGAATATGCACCGGCTTTCAAATTCTATGAAAATAATGGTTTTAAACTGTCACAAGGAACTATCTGTATGTATTGTGAGTAAATTCCAATATGTCTAACAGTTAGATAAACTTGAATTGGTTTCAGCGCAGGAGGATCAAAATATGGAGCGCAACTACATACAAGAAGCGTTAGCTCATTACAATATAACTGTGCCGGAAATAGAATTACTGAGACACAATGAGAATCTTACCTATCGTGTGGGAAACGAGTATTTGCTGCAAATCCATGAGCCGGTAGAAGGGTTTTCTACAGATTTTTTTTTGAAGGTGTTGAGCGTATCGAGATATATAAGGCAGAGCTTGCGTTCCAAGCGCACTTAAAGAAACAGGGCATGCAGATACGTGAAGCAGTTGAAAATTGTCATGGTGAATGCATTACGAAGTTACAGAATGGTACGTATGTTACGGTTTCGAAATGGCTCGAGGGCGAATCGTTAGACAAGCTTGAATTGAATGCGGAGATTTGTTATCAGATAGGTGAGATGCTTGCATGTTTGCATCAGAAGGCAAAGGGATTCCGAGTATCACCGGTAAAATCGTACGGTAAGCAACATTGTGAATGTACGAAAAAAAGAATTCAGGCATTGGAAAACCAAGGGTTAAGTGCTGAGCTTTCAGCAATCATGCAAAAGTGTTGTGACCATGCCGGGGCAGTATTGGAAAAAGCACGGGATGAATTTCAAATGATTCATGGGGATTTATCTGCGTCGAACATTTTGCAAACGACGGATGGGCTAGTGCCTATTGATTTTTCGTTTTTCGGAATGGGACATCCTATGTATGATCTTGCAGTTCTGTTTGGGAATATTGGCGGATTGGTGCGTAGACAACAAATGGCAGAAGGGTATCGTGATGCCGGTGGAACGATTCGCTACGACGTGTTAGACGCTTGCTTTGTACTTACGTTGTTAGATTGTCTTGGAATTCATTATGAGCAGTGGAGTAAGCAAGAGTGGTTTGCACCCAGATTGCAACGGTGGCATCAGGAAAACCTGGAGCCGTACGTGCAGGGAGAACGCATATATGCGGATGATTTGTATCTGTTGCATGTGCAAGGTTAAGGAGATATGAGATTGAACGAATCGGAACTTGTAAGACCATATGTTGAACAGTTGCAGAAGATATCTGAAACTGACAGTAACCGTGTCGTAAGGATTCATAGCCTGGGCGCAATCAAAGCGGTAGGCTTGAAATAGGAGAATTCACATGTTTTGGGATAAGATTTCGCCATTATATGACCTGTTTGAAAATGTTTATAACCATAAGGTGTATGCCGATACCGGCAAAAAGGTCGCCGAGTTTATTGATACGACAGATGAGGTTCTTGAATGTGCTTGCGGTACGGGGGCTATAACTGTCTGCATTGCCGAAAAGTGCAGGAGACTTATAGCAACGGATTTTGCACCCGGAATGCTTAAACAGGCAGCAAAAAAATGCAGAAAGTTCAGTAATGTGCGTTTTAAGAGAGCAGATATCACAAGGATCAAGTGCAGGAATGATCGGTTTGACAAGGTAGTTGCTGGCAATGTGATCCATTTATTACCAGATCCGGCCAAGGCACTTGCAGAGCTTGAAAGAGTAGTAAAACCCGGTGGACAGATAATCATACCTACTTATATCAACATGTCAAAGAAGTCGGCCGGATTAGCTGTGAAATTCGTAGAATTTCTGGGAGCTGATTTCAAAAAGCAGTTTGATCTTGAATCATACAAGTCATTCTTTGAAGGAATGGGATACAATAACGTGGAATACCACGTGGTTGACGGAAGAATGCCTTGTGCAACAGCGGTGATCACGAAGAAATGATAAGCAGAGTAGAACATATATCGGAAAAGCAGCTTGAAAAGATTCGGATTCTTGTTGGCGAAGCTTTTGTTACCAATGATTTTTTTCATAATTGGGGATCCATAGATGAGCGCCGTGAAGATGTCATGAAGTATATGGCGCTATATGTCGGGTCCAAGTTCCTCTTCAATAAGTGCGGAAGAAGGGGCGCACGACGTCCGGGGGACGTCGGCTTTGCGCCGACCGTTGCTAGAGGTCCAGTGGACCTCTGCTTAGCAACGACCGAAACGGAGTGTAGAAGCGAAGCGGAGATTGAACCTAGGGTTCAATGTTCGCTTCCGCTCCGTAATACAAAAGATGGTCAGCTTTATGCTGACCATCTTTTGTATTACAGTGCGGAAGAAGGGACTTGAACCCTCACGATGTAGCCATCACAAGATCCTTAGTCTTGCTCGTCTGCCAATTCCGACACTTCCGCATTTTACATATTTATTTCAGTTGCACTAGTTTAAAAACTGATGCAGGAAAAGGGACTTGAACCCTCATGATATTGCTATCACACGGACCTGAACCGTGCGCGTCTGCCAATTCCGCCATTCCTGCAAGCAACAATAGATATTCTATCTACAATGCCCCGTTTTGTCAACGATATTTTCTCATATCGGACGCTATTTTTTTATGGCTCAATCCACGTTCAGTTTGTCCGCTGCCTTGAATAGATCCCCTAAAATATGGAACTTCTGATAGTACTGAATAATTGAAATAATAAGGAGCAATATACTGATAAGAACCGTTATCAGATTAAGCGGTGTGGGATTTGCCAAAATACCAACCACACATATCGTAAGCCCTACAATGATCGCTGCCATCACTATGATCCTTCTAAGGAGCTCCTGGTGAATCGCATCGATCAGAACCTGAATCTCTTTTTTCTCTGCAAGAATCTCTTCATCGGATAAAAGTTCTGTCTCGAGCTTTTCAACCCTCTTTAATCTGTCGCGAATTCTTTTTTCCATCATGTTAAAATTCTCCCCACTTTTTATCCCGGAAAGGATATACTTAATATTGTTATATAATATACCATTTGGCGCAAAAATGCTATTGTGCCGGGTACATGTTAAAATGGAATGCACATAATAAATTTTTTTGAGGAGTTTTATGAGTTATAACAAATCCCTGGATTTTCTGGAGATGATTAAGAATACATCATCAAAGCCTGCAAAACCTATAGAGAAAAAAGAAGCAAAAAAGGAAATCGCAAAAAAGTCTGAAATACATGAAGCGAAAACCAAACCCAAAACGGTAACTAATACTTCAACTAAAGCAGCTGCATATACTAAAATATCGTCTTCAGTTATCGCAGTCATAGACACAGAAACCAACTGGCATGATGAAGTAATGTCTATCGGAATTGCTCTTGCCGATGCAAAGACCTTCAAGTGCCTTGAACTTAGATATTACATACTTGAGCCTGAAATTTTTGTTGGAGGAATGTTCGACAGCGTCCTCTATATTGCGAAGGATGCCACCCAGCTCAAGGGCGATAGGAAAAAGGTAATGAAGGACATTGCCAAATATTTAAAAGAGAAAGGTGCCGCTTCGATTTTTGCCTACAACGCCAGATTCGACTATGGACATATGCCTGAACTTTCTGATTTTGACTGGTTTGATATCATGAGGCTTGCTGCATACAAACAGTATAATAAAAGCATTCCTGCCACCGCCGAGTGCTGTAAAACCGGCAGACTTAAGCGGGGCTATGGCGTAGAAGAGATCCTGAGAATGCTTGGTCACGGCACCAATTACTGCGAGACTCACAATGCAGTGAGGGATGCTGAAGATGAGCTTAAGATAATGGAGCTTATGGGGCAGCCCCTTGAAGCATACGAGTGTGCAAGACTTTAGACTATAAACTTATAAGCATAGATGATAAAATTTTTTACTGAAGGTATTTTACAGAATGGAGGAGACGGAAAATGTATATTACAGACGATGGAATCAGACTTAATGCGAAGATTGATATGCCTAAAAACGGCGCTGAGAAATGCCCGCTTTGCATTATAATTCACGGCTTTACAGGTCACATGGAGGAGAGACATATAATAGCAGCCCAGGAAGCTATGAATGAAGTGGGCTTTGCAACACTTCGAGTTGAGATGTATGGCCATGGAAACAGCGACGGCGAATTCAAGGACCACACACTTTACAAGTGGCTTACAAACGCTATGGCGGTTATGGACTATGCAAAGACGCTTGATTTTGTGACAGATATTTATGTGGCAGGACATTCCCAGGGCGGACTTACAGCAATGCTTCTTGCCGGCATGGAGAGAGATAAGATTAAGGCGCTTCTTCCTCTTTCCCCGGCTCTTGTAATTCTTGATGGCGCGAGAAAAGGTAATCTTCTTGGACAGCCCTTTGATCCTGATCATATTCCGGACGAACTCTTTTCATGGGATGGCAGAAGCCTTAGCGGTAACTATGTTCGAGCAGCTCAGACACTTCATGTGGAAGAAGCTATAGAAAAATACGATGGTCCCGTACTTATCGTCCACGGCGATGAGGACGAGGCAGTTCCTGTACAGTACTCAATCGATGCTGCAAAGCTTTACAAAAACTGCAAGCTGGTTCTTATTCCAGGCGATACACATTGTTATGACAACAGTTTGGAAAAAGTCACAGATGCTATAAAGAGCTTTTTGACTGAGCTTACGGAAGGTGCAAAATGAGAGCAGTAGTAACAAGAGTTTTATCAGCATCTGTCACAATTGATGGCAAAAAAGTATCCGAGATAGGGAACGGATTTCTCGTGCTTCTTGGCGTACACAATGATGATACAGAGGCAGAAGCCATAAAGGTGGCCGACAGAATATGCGGCCTTCGTGTTTTTGAGGATGAAAACGGCAAGATGAATATCGGTCCTGCAGATGTAGGAGCAAAGCTTCTTATAGTAAGCCAGTTCACCCTCTATGCGGATGTTTCTTCAAGAAGGCCCGGTTTTACCGAAGCTGCAAAGCCTCCAATCTCAGAGCCCTTATATGAACTTGTGGTTTCAGAATGCAGGAAAAAAGGCTTCGAAGTTCAGACAGGAGAATTCGGGGCAGACATGAAGGTCGAGTCCATAAATGACGGTCCCGTAACTATTCTGATTGATACTGATAATCTTAAGAAAAAATAGAAGAGGCAATAAGTTTATAAAATTTTTATAATTGGCTCACAGTTTCTAAACATTTCAAATGTAAGATGGTTTCATGACTTACAAAGGAGAGGACGTCATATGAAAACGAGCGATACTTACATTGCAGAATTTGTTGGGAATTACACAAGGAGAAAAGGCTACCCGCCCACGGTGGAGGAACTCGTTGAAGTATTTGGATTTGTCAATGTGACAAAATCGTTGTATTATGTAATCAGCCTGTACAGAATAGGGATGATCAGAAACAGCATGTATTTTGGCACAAGAGACCTGCAGTTACTCCCTATGAAGGCTGAGTGGTAATTTATTCATTTTGAAAACTAAATAATGTAAATATTAAACTGTCTGCAAGGGTGCATGAGTACTACTATTGCGGGCAGTTTTTTTATTTGTGCCTATGGATGCATAAAAAATGAATAAAAATACTTTTTTTGAATATTTTATATTGTGCCACAGGGGAAATTCATGTATAATTTCTAAAAATTTGTTTTTGTGTGTCAGGAAGGGGAGGATTCTATGGTTCAAACAGTAGAAAATGTCAACAATGCAGTGAATGGTTTTGTGTGGGGATTGCCGATGCTCATTCTCCTTGTAGGAACGGGCATCCTGATGACAGCGCTTACCAAACTTTTTCAGGTAACTCATTTTAGTCATTGGGTTAAAAATACAATCGGCGGTATTTTCAAGGATAAGCATGTCACAGCTCATACCGGAAAAGAGGATACACAGATAAGCCAGTTCCAGAGTCTTTGTACTGCTCTTGCAGCTACTATCGGAACAGGTAATATCGCAGGAGTGGCAGCAGCTATCGTGGCAGGTGGCCCGGGAGCTATCTTCTGGATGTGGATCGTTGCATTTTTCGGAATGATGACCAACTTTTCAGAAAACGTTCTTGGTATCTATTACCGCAGAAGAAACGAGAGAAATGAGTGGTGCGGCGGTGCCATGTACTACCTTAAAGATGGTCTTGGAGCAAAGAAGGGCTGCAAACAGATCGGCGCAATCCTTGCTGTTCTTTTCAGCGTATTCTGCGTTCTTGCTTCATTCGGTATCGGAAACATGAGCCAGATCAACTCAATCGCTGTAAACATGAACTCAGCTTTTGGCGTTCCTTTTGTAGCATCAGGAATATTCCTTATGGTCATTGCAGGTCTTGTAATCGTTGGCGGTCTTAAGAGAATCGCTGCCGTTACCGAGAGACTTGTTCCCTTCATGGCTGTTATATATCTTGTAGGAGCACTTATTGTTTTCTTTGCAAATATAAATCAGGTTGGTGCAGTTTTCACTTCTATAATTAAAGGCGCATTTGGACTTAAAGCTGTTGGCGGCGGTATCGTAGGTAGTGGAATCGCATATGCACTGCAGTGGGGCATGAAGAGAGGCGTGTTCTCAAATGAGGCTGGTCTTGGTTCTTCAGTTATGGTTCATTCTAGTTCAAACGTTCGCGAACCTGTAATTCAGGGTATGTGGGGTATATTCGAGGTATTCGCTGACACAATTATCGTTTGTACACTTACTGCATTTGCAGTTCTTTCAAGCGGACTTGTTGATCTTGAGACAGGAACAGTTCTTTCCGATCAGGTTTCTACAGCTCTTGTTGCAGAAGCATTTTCAACTATCTTCGGAAAAGCAGGTTCTGCATTCATTGCTATAGCAATTCTGTTCTTTGCTTTCTCAACAGTACTTGGCTGGAGCCAGTATGGAAGTAAGGGCTTTGAGTATCTCTTTGGCACAAAGGCAATCAAGTTCTATCAGGTTGTATTTGTGGTATTTATCTTTGTAGGTGCTACCATGGATCTGTCACTGGCATGGGATCTGTCAGATACATTTAACGGAATGATGGCGATTCCCAACCTTATCGGTGTAATTGCTCTTAGTGGAACAGTTATGAAAATAACTCAGAACTATGTGGACAGAAAGATCAAGGGTAAGGATGTAAAGCCCATGCTTTCAGCAATGGAGGACATTCAGGAGCTCCATGAAAAGGAAATAGCAAGTTGAGATATTATCAAATACCGTGCAGAAATAAATAAATTAACGATTTTTGAAAAAAGGGGGTTGACTATTTCTGTGAATTTGATATTATATAGAAGCTGTCGCTGATACAGCGGCAGCGAAAACTTGATAGATGCGGAAGTGTCGGAATTGGCAGACGAGCAAGACTAAGGATCTTGTGATGGCTACATCGTGAGGGTTCAAGTCCCTTCTTCCGCACGAATGAAAAGACCAGGTCGAATGACCTGGTCTTTTTCGTTCGTGCGGAAGGGGGCCTTGAACCCAGCTTGCTGCGCAAGCTGGGTTCAATCTCCTCGGCGCGGGGCGCCTGCGTCGGTCAGTTCGCCGGGAAAAAGGTCCACTGGACCTTTTTCTTTCTCCGGCTCACCCCATCTTCCGCACTTGTGGAAGGGTATACTTGGACCAACTTGCTTCGCAAGTAGGGTTCAAGGTCTCGGCGTGTGGGGACACGCCTCGGTCGGCGCTAAACGCGTGCCACTGGACGGCTCTCTCCGTTCCACTCCGGTCGTTGCTGAACGCACATCCCCCGGATGTGCAGCAACCCATTTTCCGCACTTGAAATGTTTTACTCGCTTTTTTCAAAAATGTTTCTGCTCAGCTAACCAGAAGCTGCCGATCTCTTATGTAATCACCTTATTTTCGGAAATAATACAAACTATCTATTCCTATTTCTAATTCTTTTCGCGCAGAGAAAATGTTGATTTTGATCAAAATAGAGGTGCGGACAAATATTGAAAAGTATGACAAATCCTTTTTGCGCAGAGGAAAACACAATTATCGCCAAAATAGAGGCGCGGCATTTTTCTGAAATGCTATAAAACCGGATTTTGAGCAGAGAAAATCGCAAATTCCCCTAAAATAGAGGCGTAAAGCCCATTTGAGCGACTTTAGAGAGATTCTCACCATAAGGTCTGCGCAGAGAAAATAACCATATTACGCAAAATAGTGGCGCTGGTCTTCAAAAGAACAGTAGCGTGTTAATATGTGTACGGTTCTTGATGAGATAGAAGGAAAAGGCATAGAAAAAGGGATGGAACAGGGCATTGAGAAAGGCAGAATTGAGCTATTATCTGATCCATGATGGAGTCCTTGATGTGAAGGAAGCTGCAAAACGAGCAGGTAAAACAGTTAAAGCTTTTAACGCAGGAATGAAGAAAATTTACGGTTGATAATCTAATTGAAGTTCAAGAACAAAAAGACCAGGTCAGATGATCTGGTCTTTTCTTAACCAGAAGAATTTTCTGTTATAATTTTATTATAAATGAGAGCGACAATTGGGGTTTGCAGAGGGGTAAAAGTATCCGCAGAAAGGTTGGGAAGAATCATGGGCGTTGAGGTAGTGCATCCGACGTCATCAGAAAAGTGCATATTGACTGCCATGCCCTGGACTACATTTCCTCTGCCGGACTGCGGGTACTGGTGATCATGAAGAAGGGTTGCAAAGAAGGAGTCAGCCTCATAGGTGTGAACGATCTTGTATCCGACATTCTTGGTCAGACCGGTTTCAGTGAGATCCTGGGCATTTAGCAAGATCATTATGATTAAGAGTCATCCTTACTATAAATTAGATTTGGATTTATGAATTATCATCATGATATAGGAGCAAAGTATGAAAGTAGGTTTATCAGCCTGTTCTAGCGGACATCTTCCTGAGTGGGAAGATCAGATAGCAGAGCTTGTGGGAGTTTTTAAGGAAAATGGAGTAGAGGCGGTGCCTGCGCAGCATATCATAAGGACTGTGGATGATTTTAGCGGTACCGATATGGAAAGAGCAGCTGATCTCATGGGTTTTTATGAGGATGATGAAATATCTGATATATACGATATTTCCGGCGGCGATCTGGCTAATGGAGTGCTTAAATACCTGGACTATGATGTGATCGCAAAATCCGGGAAAACCTTTTGGGGATATAGCGATCTTACAACTGTGATCAATGCTATATATACAATGACCGGAAATGAATCAGTTCTTTATCAGGTGAAAAATATGATATGGTCTTATGCTGATATGCAAAGGCAGCGCTTTTGGGATTATCATTCCGGAGAGAATGAAGACCTTTTTGATATCGAATACAGCTTCCTGCAGGGAAAAGCCATGAAGGGCGTAGTCGTTGGCGGAAATATCCGCTGCTTTACAAAGCTTGCAGGAACAAAATATTTTCCTGATATGAAAGGAAAGATATTGTTTCTTGAATCCCTGGGCGGCGGCTCAGGGCAGATAGCAACGTTATTTACGCAGCTAGATAATATGTGTGTCTTTGATCAGGTGGCAGGAGTTTTGCTTGGTACCTTTACTGATTATGAAAAGGCAGATTTTACCATGTCTGTATATGATCTTCTTAAGATGCATATTTCAAAGGATATTCCTGTGGCAGGTACAAGAGAAATCGGACATGGCCATAATTCAAAGGCAATAGTGATCGGAAAAGAGGAGAAGTATGGAATATAATTGCGGATTCACAAAAGATAATAAATGGTTCAGGTATCGTGCGGCGGCGATAATTGTAGAAGATGGATGTGTTTTGTTTGCAGGGAATGAAAAAGATAATTATTTTTACTCTATAGGCGGAGCTGTACACATGGGTGAGACGGCAGAAGATGCTGTCATGAGGGAAGTCTATGAAGAGACCGGAATAAAATATGAGATTGATCATCTTGCTGTGATACATGAAAACTTTTTTAATGAAAATCAGGGAGCCTTGAAGGGGATGGATTGTCATGAGATTGCATTCTATTTCATGATGAAGCCAAGAGGAACAAAGGAGCTTAAAAGCGACAGCTACACTCAGGGAGTGAAAGAGACCATGCACTGGCTTCCCATATCAGAGCTTGATAATTACAAAGCATTTCCCTGTTTTATGAAGGAGTTTTTACAAACAGAGCACACAGGAGTAGAGCATATAGTATCGGACGAAAGAATTGGCAACGCTTACTAACGCATAATGAAACGGTGAACCAAGTGGAGTTGTGCTTTACTAGGAAAAGATGGAGGGCGGAATATGAGACTGTTCATTGCAATTAACTTTGAAGAAGATTTCAGGGATGCGCTTATTGATATTCAGGACGATCTTATGCGATGCGGAGTTGAAGGGAATTACACTGCTCCTGAGAACCTCCATATGACACTGGCCTTTATCGGTGAGTGGGATGATCCTGAGGGCGTGCTTGAAATTATGAAAAGTGTGCCTATGAGGTCTTTTTCCATTGCCCTTAAGGGATACGGACCTTTTAAGGACATGATCTTTGCGGACATTGAGGAAAATGAGGATCTTAGGGCCTATGTGAAAAGGCTTAGGGCTGCTCTTACAGAAAAGGAGATTCCTTTTGACAGGAAAAAGTTCCTTCCTCACGTCACTCTTGTAAGAAAGGCTCACCGCGTCAAAGGTGCGCCGCTACCTGAATTTGATGAGGCTGAGACTATGCGTGTCAGGGGTATTTCCCTTATGAAATCCGAGAGGGGAAGTCATGGCATGATCTATACAGAAATCGGCTATGCGACGGCATTTTGATTTTTTTCTACTTATAAACATGGGATTAAATAAAGTTAATATTTTCATAAATGAGGACTTTAGGCCTTTGCTAGGTATTATAATTTAATGTAAGCATTGTATCCATCTTGATTAGGCGAAAAATAGGATGCAGCCGACGGGTGGCATTGATGGTTAATAATAGCAAAAGCTTTGCAGCTAGAATATGGATGGTTGTTTTGCTGGCGATAATTCTGTCGACCGGTTCTTTTTGCGTTGTAACTATAATTCAGGCCAATAATGCCATAATCCGTTACACAAGACAAAGGATGCTTGATATTGCAAATTGTGCTTCCGGGTCAGTTGATGGAGATACACTTAAGAGACTTACGAAGGACAGCATAGGAAATCCCGGATATCAGAGGATTTATAATGCACTGGCGATTTTTCGTGACAACATAGAGGCAGACTCTGTTTACGGAGTCCATGAGGAAGAGGATGGAAGCTTTACCTTCACCATTGATCCATCCCTTGAGGAGCCTGGAGAATTTGGCGAAAAGGCCGTAACAACCGAGGCACTTATAAAAGCCAGCAGAGGTGTAAGTGCCGTGGATGAGATCCCTTATACTGACAAATGGGGAACATTTTACAGTGCGTATAGTCCTATCTATGATTCAGATGGTGAAATTGTCGGAATAGTTGCTGTGGATTTCAGCAAGGAATGGTATCAGGGACAGCTAAGTGACCAGATCAGAAGCACTATGCTGGTTTTTTTGCTGATTATCAGTATTAACATTGTGCTTATAGGAATTTTTGGCTATCACCAGGTTAAGACAATAACAAAGCCCATGGAGCATATTGCAGAAGTAGCACAGCTTTATGAAAAGGGCGACTTTAGTAAAAAGCTTGAGATCGACAGAGAGGACGAGCTCGGGCTTTTATCCCGTTCACTTCAGGCCATGGCGGGATCTCTTACAGAGCAGATAAAAGAGGCAGAAGCAGCTAATCGTGCGAAGAGCAGCTTCCTTGCAAATATGTCCCATGAGATCCGTACACCTATCAATGCGGTACTGGGAATGAATGAGATGGTCCTCAGAGAAGCGACGGATCCACAAATTCGAACATATTCTGAAAATGTCAAAACAGCGGGTTCTACGCTACTTGGCATAATCAATGATATTCTTGATTTTTCAAAAATTGAAGCCGGAAAACTTGAGATAATTCCTGTTGATTACGATCTTTCATCGGTTATAAACGATCTTGTAAATATGATCCGCACCCGTGTGGATGATAAAGGGCTTGCGCTTAATCTTGATTTTGATCCGGATATTCCCAAAAACCTTAACGGAGATGCTGTGCGTCTTGAACAGGTCATCACCAATATTTTAACCAATGCCGTCAAATACACTGAAATTGGCAGCATCAATTTTCATATTGGTTATGAAAAGATTGAAGAAGAGCCTGACAGCATCTATTTGAAGGTGTCTGTAAAGGATACAGGTATTGGCATCAAATCGGAAGACATGGAAAAGCTGTTTTCAGAGTTTGAGCGAATCGAGGAGATGCGAAACCGCAATATCGAGGGAACAGGCCTTGGTATGAACATCACACAGAATCTTCTCAAAATGATGGGCTCAGCGCTGGAGGTTGAAAGTAAATACGGCGAGGGTTCTAATTTCCATTTTGCTCTGAAGCAGAAGGTTGTTGGTAACGAGGTTCTTGGTGATTACAGTGCATCATATAAGTCTGCGCTCAGCGAGGGTGCAGGCTATAAGGAGAAATTCACTGCTCCGTCAGCTAAGGTACTTGTTGTTGATGATAATTCCATGAATCTGGCTGTGTTTAAGAGTCTTATCAAGCAGACCCTAATAGTGGCAGATACTGCTGACAGCGGAGATCAGGGCCTTGAGCTTATGAGAGAGAAAAAATACGATATTATTTTCCTCGATCACATGATGCCTGAGAAGGATGGAATTACCACACTTCACGAGATGAAACAGGAGAAGGATAATCCAAATATTTCAACGCCTGTTATATGCCTTACTGCCAATGCGGTTCTGGGTGCAAGAGAAGAATATATTGCAGCCGGTTTTGATGGATATCTGACTAAGCCCATTGATCCCGATCGACTTGAAAACATGTTGATCAAGTATCTTCCTGCCGACCTTATCGAAATGACAAGTGCAGATACAGCAGATAAAGCACCCAAAGTAAAAGATGAAACCAAGATAGATAAAGAACTGGCTCCTTTAGTCGGGCAGGAGCTAATAGATGTCAATATCGGCCTTAAAAACAGCGGCTCGACGGAGGATTATCTGCCTATATTACATATATTCTATGAGACGGCAGATTCTAAGTTGGATGAACTTGACCGTTACTATAGTGACAGTGATTTTGTCAACTATACTATTAAGGTCCATGCGTTAAAGAGTTCCCTTGGAATAATCGGGGCTGTCGGGATATCTGATGAGGCGCAGCGCCTTGAGGGTGCCGGTATGGCGGAAGACTATGATTATATCAGGGAACATCATGATAAGTTTATAGAAAAGAGCAGGAAGCTTAAGGATATTGTAGGGGAAGTGTGCGAGGACAAGAGCCCTGAAAAACACAGGGTTGTTGCGGAACCATGGCTTGTTCAGGAAGCCTACAATCAGATCAAGGAAGCCGCTGAATACATGGATTACAGCAGCATAGAGATGATTTTTGATGGTATGAAGGGCTATGTTGTCCCTAAAGAGGATGCAGAACTTCTTGGGAAGGTTGAGAGCGCCTTCAGGGCTCTTGATTATGACACAGTTTTGGCTTTGGTGAAGAATAAATAAATCGAATAAATAGACTTCCATATAGGTAACGAAAGTGCAATGATTACTCGGTCATCTGCTGTATTTGGTCGTTTTTAGGAAACGATGGTTGTAGCAGTGACCGATTTTTAATTGAAAATAATACGGATATATGGTAATTTATTTAATTGTCGTGAAAAAAGTTTTACTGGAGGTATATTACATGGAAAAAAATGAAAAAAAGAGATTAGTGTTGTTTTTGGCGGTGGCCTATGGTCTGACCCTGATCATGAGCATCTTTATGTTCATGTGCTTCAAGGCAGATAAGGACATGACTGCATTTGTAAATGTGCAGATGACTTATCCCGCATGCGGCGTAATTCTCGGACTTCTTATTTGGGGGAATAAGGAGAAGAAGCTTCCAAAGGCAGGCTTTATTGTGTTTTTGGCAACCTCTGCTCTTATGATGGTTGTGGCTATCGCATCTACATTCATGCCACACGTAATGTCAGAGATAAACGGAGGACAGATTTCCAATTGGAATCTCTATTCTCAGTATGTTCTTATGGCAGGAAGTGTAATAGCATATATTCTTTTCTGGGTATGCGGTAAGGAAAAGAGAAGAAATGCCGGACTTAGCAGAACCAAGGTTAAGCTCAGCATAGTTATGGTTGTACTGTTTGTGGCACTTTACATTGCAAGAATGTATGTATCGGGATTTTTGACACAGATAATCTTAAAGCCTGAAATGAGCCTTATAGCAGAAATAAATGGATTGCTTACAAATCCTGCTGTGCTTTCAAGTGCGGTAATTGTACTTGTGAATTTCCCGCTCATGTTTATTGCATTTCTTGGCGAGGAATATGGCTGGAGATATTATTTACAGCCAATACTTCAGAAGAAGTTCGGCCTTAGACTTGGTGTAATAATTCTTGGTGTTTTGTGGGGAGCATGGCACGGAGTGCTTGATTTCATATTCTACTCCACAACCACAGGATTGCAGTACTTTACAGCGCAGATCATCACCTGCATCGCCCTTGCTATCTTCATGGGATATGCATACATGAAGACAGGAAACATCTGGGCAATTGCAATGATGCACTTTATCAATAACAACTACATCGCTGTATTTGCAGGTGGAGATGCCACTGTCATTCAGAATCAGACCATCACATGGGCGCAGATTCCGATCGCGGTTGTTCAGAGCCTTGTATTTGCTCTTTTCATTCTTGCTCCTATCTATAAGAACAAGAAGGAAGAGGAAGTGCTTGAAGCAAAGGCAAGCTGATAATTACAGCTCGTACTTTGATTTTTTTCTGCTTATTTCATTCATATAAGCAGCGGTTATCATGCCTGAGGGAAGCGCTATTACGGCGACTCCCACCAGTGCTGATATCATGGTAATAAAACGGCCGATGTCCGTTGTGGGTGAGATGTCTCCGTAACCTATAGTGGTTATGGAGATGGTCGCCCAATACAGGGCATCAAAGAAATTATCAAAAAGATTCGGTTCAAGCTGGAATACCAGCATGGCAGAAACGAAGATATATATTGTTATAAGTATAAGAACAGCCAGGAGCTGTTTTTTTACTTTTCTAAGAACATTGGCAATGACGATCATGGTCTTGGAATATCTTACCAGCTTCACTACTCTGAAAACTCGAATGAGCTTTAACAGTCTAAGACTCTGTGAAGTCGGGAAAAACACATATAAAATCGGCATAACAGATAACAAATCAAATATCGCAAGGGGCGTCAGAACATAGGCAAAGTATGCATGAATGCTGATGTAGCCCATTTTATAATCCGCTGTGTACACTCTTGCACAGTAGTCTATCAGGAAAATTATTCCTGTCATTATTTCAATGATAAAGGTATAAATGTTGTCTGCCTTTAGAGTCAGAGGAATCATTCCTACGATGACGGTTGTAGTCATGAGAATATCGTAGGCCCTGCTGGAGGCATCACCTATACTGGAAACTTCTATTACTTCATAGATCCTTTTTTTGAAAGCGTTCATAAGCACCTCTTTGCCTGAGTCAAGGTAATTGTTAGAGCGATTAGCGGTAAATTCTGCGACAAATGAAATTTAGAAATTTCCTTCTAAAAAAGCAAGTATGCCGATAATAGCCAGTGCTAAGCTCATGATCCGGCATAGTGTAACGAAGATTTTTGTATGCAATTCTTTTTTGCTGTCAATAACACCGCTGTCGGAAATCAACTGACTCTTAGGGGAATTATCTGGCATAATAGTAGTCTCCTTTGATTAGATGCGTTAATTTGTCGGTTACCTATTCACAAGGCATCATAAAAAGGATAATATGATGTTTAGGTCCAAGTGACCAATTCATTATGGGTACCGGAGGGTTAGATGGCACAGCTTTATTTCAGATACGGTGCAATGGGGTCGTCAAAAACGGCCAATGCACTTATGGTCAATTACAACTATCATGAGAGAGGGAAGAATTCAATTATTCTTAAGCCCGGTCTCGAGAACAGGGACGGAGCAACGATCATTCGTTCCAGAATAGGTCTTCAGGCAGAGTGTATGCTGGTGGAGGATTTCTTTGACGAATACACCAGAAAACACAAGATGATCGAAAAATACGATGCTATTATCGTTGATGAAGCTCAGTTTCTTACAGCAGAGCAGGTAGATATGCTCTCAGATATCGTTGATTTTGATAAGGTTCCTGTTATCTGCTACGGTCTTCGCACTGATTTCCAGGAGAAATTTTTCCCTGGTTCACTCAGACTCATGGAGATTGCAGATAAGATAGAAGAAGTTAAAACTGTATGCTGGTGCGGCCGTAAAGCTACCTGTAATGCCAGAATACATGATGGCAAAATCGTCAGAGACGGTGAGCAGGTTTTCATGGGCGGAAACGAGAGCTATATTGCTCTTTGCAGAAAGCATTTCAAAAAGGGTAAGCTTACTATCTGAGGCACCGTGATAAAATATTAAAAGATATGGCTATGGCTGCGTTTTTACAAAGCCATAGCCATTTTTTCTTATAGGAAATACTACCTAAATAGCATTTCGTGCCCGTTGGGGATACCGGGAACAAGTTTACTGTATTGAGCCGGCGTTTGATTTATCAACGGGAACGAATGGAACCCAGACGTACATTTTATCGTTTGTTACATACTCTACATCCTTGATGGTGCCTTTCTTCGCAAGGGCTACAGCTGCTTCTATGCAGGCAGCACCCTGACCTGTAGCTGACTGATAAACTGTGAACTGCATACCGCCATCCAGAATGGACTGGCAGCCGTCTACTGTTGCGTCAATTCCAACAACAGGAACCTTTGAGGTATCTATTCCAAGTTCATTCATAGCCTGAACGACACCAAGTGCCATGGAATCGTTGTTACAGATGACGCAGTCATATTCCTGCTGTGTCTTCAGGAAGGTCTTGAATCCGTCTGCAGCCTTCTGAGTATCCCAATAAGCTGTATCATTGAACACGTAGTTGGCATCAACGCCGTTTTTCTTGAAGAAGTTTTTAACGGATTTGGTTCTGCTGATTGCCGCAGGGTGCCCGGGCTGACCCTGGAAAAGAACTACATTAAGGCTCTTTGGATTGCCCAGTGTTTTCCATACATATTCTGCCTGCATGGTTCCTGCATCTATTTCATAACTTCCAACATAAATGTATTTATCAGGTTTAAGGTGATCTTCTGAGGGCTGTGTGTTGGTGAATATTATAGGTGTATCACCTGCTATTACCTCAAGCTGCAACGCAGTATCTGCATCAACCGGATTGCAGATAATTGCGTCATATCCCTTTGACACCGCGTCGCGGATCTGAACAACCTGTTCATCTACAGAGGCACATGGTGCTCCAAGATCAACAGTCACTCCGCTTTTGGCGCCTGCCTCTGCAACTGAGTTCATTATCAGCTCCTTGAAATCGTCGAGAGTCAAAGTGGAGAAGAATACTTTGACGCCTGAACCATCAATAGAGCCACTATCTGAGGAAGCTTTTCCGCAGCCTGTGATAGTAGTGATTGTTAATATACATACTGCCAAAATACTTATCAATCTGGTTGAAATGCATTTTTTCATGATAAGACCTCCTCTTAAATCTTAAACTGTTGAACATGGGCGGTGAGAGTGTCAGATGTGTTTGCAAGCTCGTGTGAGTTGTTGGCCACATCTTCACTGCTTCTTGATATATTCTTGGCCTGTTCAACCATGTTCTGTGAGGTTGCCAGTATCTCATCTGCACTTGCGGCCTGTTCTTCAGAGATGGCAGCTACATTAGTTGATACATCATTAACCTTTTCGACATTCCTTATCATCTCTTCTATGCACTCATTGGATGCCTGAATATTGGAATAAATCTGATCGAAGGTATCAACTGCTACGTTAATAAGTTCACTGTTTTTCTCAATACTTTCGGCACTGGCATTGGCCTGACCTACGGCTTCATCAATCAGTCTGTGGACATCACCGATGAGGTTGGAGATATTTGTTGCGCTTTCTGAACTGGTTTGAGCCAGTTTGCCAATTTGTGTTGCAACTACTGCAAATCCCTTACCTGCTTCACCGGCGCGGGCAGCCTCGATAGAAGCGTTAAGTGATAAGAGATTGGTCTCTTCTGCAATCTCTGCGATCATGCTTACAATATTCGTGATTTCTTCAGATGCCTTGCCTACCTCATTGATGGAATCAACAAGCTGGTTGTTTGCAGATTGGATTCCTTCCATGGCATGGGAGAGTTTTTCCATATCTTCCCGGCCTTTCTGAGAAATCTTAACGGTTTCCTTCATTGCCACATCAGCTTTTTCTGAATTATCCTTGGTATCAGCTACTACGTTAGCAAGTGTGGTTGCATTTTCAGCGATATCTCCTACAGCTATGGCAAGCTGATCAACAGTATCATTAAGCTGCTGCATAGCTTCTGCCTGTGACTGTGATGCATCGAACATGTCTCTTGATACAGCGTCGCTGGTTTCAGATTCCTGTTTAAGCTTTTCAGACTCTTCGCTGATGCTTGAAAGCATACTTCTCATACTGGCAATGAATTCGGAAATCTTGCCACTCATGACGCCAATCTCATCATTACTCTGAGGTTTTATATCTATAGTAAAGTCGCCTTCGCTCATGGCGTGGATACTTTCTGTTATTCCTGCGAGAGGAGCTATAACTTTGCTAACTACGAAGATGATGAGAAGTATGATAATAACTACAGCGATAATACCTGCCATTAGCAGATAATTTGCAAGCTCCTGAACGCTGGCCATTATAACATCCTCTGCAATATAGGAAACCAGTATCCAGTCAGTGCCACTGATTTCTTTAAAAGCAACAACATATTTGCCGATGTCCTTTGTTGTAAGATCATTATCGGCTATGGACTGAGCAATGCCTGCCAGAAGACTGTTGCTGTTGTTTGTGTCAAGCGTTGTGGATACAAGGGCGGAATCTCTGTGAGCAAGAATGGTATTGTCGTTGGTGTCAACAAGGAAAGAACTTGCTTTATCCATTTTTACACCGGAGTTAACAATAATACTGATTTTGTCCAGAGTAACATCTGCGGCTATGACCTTTATGGAATCATCACCGTAATTGATGATGGCAGAGGCACTTATTACATTGATGCCTTCTGCGTTTTTGTATGCTGTACCGTACTGCATGTTAGCTCTTGTAAGTCCCTGCTTGTACCAGGTAGAGTTAGTGGGATCATTTTCCTCAAGGGATGACTCTGTAGGCTTTATAAACTCTCCATCTGAGGTTGCTATATGTAGTCCCTCAGGTGAATTGGAATTGAACCCATAATAGGAATCAAGGAGTTTTTGAAGCTGGTCGGAATCAGGTTCAGAGCCTTCAATAGCCTGCTTCGCAGTTTTAAAGAACTCAAGATTTTCATCCAGCCAGGATTCGATGTTATCTGCCTGATTGGAAATGGAAGTATTCAGGTTGGCAGTTGCAAGCTCGGTCATACGTTTTCTTGACATGGTAGTAGCTATGGTGACAAGAACAGCAATCATGATAACTACTATGGGAACGATGTACAGAAGTAGTCTGTTCCTTATTTTTCCTCTCTTTGGAACTTTAGCAGCTTTTTCACTCATTTGGGCCTCCTTTATTTGAAGGAAAATACAATACATATAATGCTATTCTAAACTTATCATTAATGTGTAAAAAAACAGCGAGCATATTCTAAAATTTGCGTAAATTATTACGAAAAAAAGAACAAACTATATTACTCTATTTTGTACCAAATCAAATAGAGTCTGTGATACAATAAAAATCAGCATAAATGCATTATAACGATGTAAGGGGGAGCATATGGAAAACAACGTTAATGAAAAAATACTGAAATTCCAGAAGCTGCAGACTTTCTGTACGGCAGGTATATTTGTAGTTATTCTTATCGCAGTTATTATGGTGGTACCAAGGGCTGTTAAACTGCTGGATCAGGCACAGAGTGTAGCGGAAGGAGCCATGTCTACACTGGAGAAGGCGGATAGTACTCTTGCCGACATATCCGAAATGGCCGATTCGATTGAGCAGACCGGGGAAGACATGAATAAGCTAATCAAGGATAATGAGAGTACTCTCACTGAATCACTGGATAAAATGTCTCAGATAGATTTCGATGGACTTAATAAGGCGATAACTGACCTTCAGGATGCAGTTGGTCCTTTTGCGAGTTTTATGAACAAATTTAGATAAGGGGTGATTGATATGGCTAAGAAAGCAAGTGATACAATAAAGGACATCGCAAAAACCGTTACAGAGGCAGCAGAGCCTTATATCGAAAAGGCAAAGGAAAAAGGAGCTCCTGTCATCGAAGAGATGAAGGAGAAGGCTGAGCCTGCAATCGATGTTGCCATGAAAAATGCCGGCCCTTATATCAAAAAGGCAAAGGAGCAGGGAACCAAGGCAGCTGATAAAGTACGAGCAGCTACCAAGGATATATCTGAGGCTTCAGCCAAGAAGAACCAGAAGACCGAGTTCTTTATCCAGTATAAGGATTATGAAATCCGCACAGAGGATATTGCACAAAAGATCCGCGAGCAGTATATTGCAGAAGGACATAAAGCAAGTGACATTAAAGAGCTTCAGGTTTATTTAAAACCCGAGGAGAACACCGCGTATTATGTGGTTAACCACAAGGATACAGGTAAGTTCACATATTGATTAGCAGTAAGGCAGGATTTATTTTTGAAGATAGAAAAGAATTTATTTTTTAATTTAAGACATTACGAGTATGGAGAGGCGTTTTTTGGAAGCTACAAGGGAATGCGCTTCCGACTTGCAAGAGAACCGCTGGATCACGTGTTTTTCGTGCCGGTAGAGGACAGAGATCCCGATGCCAGACTTATGGCAACGGTGTGGCCTGAACCATACAGCTATTTTGATACTCCCGATGAACAGAAAATATCAGAGAAGTTTTCCATTGATGAGGAGGGCTTCGATGCGGCAATTGAGTGGATCAATCAGATGTATGACAGCCGCGACTGGAATGAATCCTGAAAATTTAAAAATTGAAAAAAGGAAAAGCAGACTCCCCGCAGAATATAATAACTGTGGGGAGTTTTTCAAACTATGAAAATAAGAGAAAACTTAGAAAACAGAGAAAGACTTAATTTAAGCCCTTATGCTACCCTCAGCATGAATTCGAGGGGGAGGGAAATTGATGAGGAGCCCTGCGATATCAGACCGTGTTTTCAGCGGGACAGGGATCGAATCTTATATTCCAAATCATTCCGCAGACTTAAGGACAAGACGCAGGTTTTTTTAACACCTGACGGAGATCATTACAGAACCAGAATGACTCATACCCTTGAGGTAGCTCAGAATGCAAGAACCATTGCAAGAGCACTTAAGTTAAATGAGGATCTGTGTGAAGCCATTGCTTTTGGTCATGACCTTGGGCATACACCCTTTGGCCATGCGGGAGAACGCGCGCTTAATGATATCTGCCCTTATGGCTTTAAGCATAACGAGCAGAGTCTTCGTACAGTTGAACTTCTTGAGAAGGATGGAGCAGGCCTTAATCTGACCTTTGAAGTCAGAGACGGAATCATTAATCATGAGATGAATACCACAGCCATCACCTTAGAGGGAAGGGTTGTGAGGCTTTCAGATAAGATAGCTTATATTCATCATGATATGGATGATGCCATAAGAGGCGGAATACTTAAGGTAAGCGATGTGCCGGAGAGCATTACAAAGGTCATCGGTCATACCAATGGTGAGTGGCTTGATACATTTATTCATGACATAGTTGAAAACAGTTTTGATAAGAATGACATTGCCATGTCCGATGAGGTGGGCAATGCGCTGATGGAGCTAAGAGCCTTCATGTTTAAGAGCGTATATACCAATCCTGTAGCCAAGAGCCAGGAAGGTAAGGCTGAGAACCTCGTCAAGATTCTTTATCAGTATTATATGGACCATCTCGATGTGCTTCCGGATTACCTTAAGAGATTACTTGAGGATGGACAGCCCAGAGAGAGAATTGTTTGTGATTATATAAGTTCCATGACAGACAGATTTGCGATTGCCAGATTTCATGAGATCTATGTGCCTCAGAGCTGGCAGGTACTATAAGGGACTTTTCAAATAAAGGGATAAAAATGCGATACTCGGATGACATCATAGAAGAGGTCAGATCCCGTAATGACATAGTGGACGTTATAGGGCAGTATGTGAGCCTTAAGCGTGCCGGAGCCAATTACGTGGGGCTGTGTCCTTTCCATAATGAGAAATCTCCGTCCTTTAGTGTTTCACCATCCAAGCAGATGTTTTACTGCTTTGGCTGCAGAGTGGGCGGCAATGTTTTCTCGTTTTTAATGAAATATGACAATTTGACATTTGGTGAAGCAGTCAGATCTCTTGCTGAGAGAGGCGGAGTGAAGCTTCCTGAGGAAGATGAATCCCCCGAAGCTAAGCGGATGAGAGATAAACGTGCCACCCTTTTTGAGATAAATAAAGAGGCTGCCAAATACTATGTTTATCAGTTAAAAGGCAGATCCGGTGAAAAGGGCCTTGCTTATTTTAGAGACAGGAAGCTTACGGATGAGACCATTACCAGATTCGGACTTGGCTATGCAAACGTCAGCAGCGATGATCTGGTGAAATACCTTAGGAGCAAGGGCTACAGCGATGCTCTTATCATCGAGGCGGGCCTTGCATCCCATGATGAAAAATACGGCACCCATGATAAGTTTTGGAACAGAGTAATGTTTCCGATACTTGATGCCAATTCCAAGGTCATCGGCTTTGGCGGAAGACTGATGGGAGATGGAAAACCCAAATATCTCAATTCTCCCGAGACCCCTGTTTTCGATAAGAGCAGGAATTTATTCGGACTTAATTATGCCAAGAACGCCAGAGCAGGCTACATCATTATCTGCGAGGGATATATGGATGTAATAGCGATGCATCAGGCAGGCTTTAATATGGCGGTTGCATCATTGGGAACAGCTTTTACATCACAGCAGGCCCAGCTCCTTAAAAGGTATACCGATACCGTCATACTTTCATACGACAGTGACGGAGCAGGTACCAGCGCAGCCCTGAAAGGAATACAGCTTTTGAAGGAGGCGGGACTAAAGGGCAAGGTTCTTAATCTTAAGCCCTATAAGGATCCTGATGAATTCATAAAAGCTGAAGGGAAAGAAGCTTTCGAAGAGAGAATCAAAAAAGCTGAGAATCCGTTTTTCTTTGAGATTTCCGTAAAGGAAAGGGAGTACGATATGTCGGATCCCGCTGCCAAGACGGAGTTCCACAGATATATTGGTCAGAAGCTCTGTGAATTCAAGGAAGCCGTCGAGAGAGAGAATTACATCGAGGCGGTGGCTCAGAGATATTCGATAGGTTCAGATGATCTGCATAAACTGGTTGCAAGCATTGCAGCAGAGGGCGGAATAGTCAAAGCCAAGGAAAAGCCAAAGAGCGGAATGCATTCACAGCTAAGGAAAGAGGATCCGGGCAGGAAGCCCCAGAGAGTTCTGATAACCTGGCTTGCGGATGAGCCGGAGCTTTTTGAATCAATCAGTAAGTGGATTGAACCTGAAGATTTTTCAGATGATTTGTACAGGGGAATAGCGAAGCAGATGTGGGAAGGATTGTCCGATGGCAGTTTTGATCCCGCCAGAGTGCTTGACCGATTTGTTGAAGAGGAAGAGCATGCACAGGTTGCGGAGCTTTTTAATTCAAACCTTGTTCAGATAGATACGAAGGATGAACGTGAAAAAGCGCTACATGATATTTTATATGAGGTCAAGAGGACCGGTTACGAGAGGCGACTAAAGGACATGGCATCCGACGATCCTGAGAGATGGAATTTTACACTCCAGGGAAAACGCAGACTTGAAGAGCTATTAAAGGCAAGAATCATAATTAGCACTGATTAAGAAAGGAATTGATTAACGTGGCAGAGAAGAAGACAACAGCTAAGACAACGTCAAAGACAGCTAAGGCCAAGGCAGAAGAGAAAGAGACAGTAAAGAAGACTACCAAGAAGGCTGCAGCTGAAAAAGAGACGAAGACTACAGCCAAAGATAAGAAAGCTGCTGAAAAGGAAACAAAGACAGCAACCAAGGCTAAGAGCACCAAGGCAGCTGAGAAAGATACAGCAAAAGAGACTGCTAAGAAGGAAAGCGCCAAGAAAGAAACAGCCAAGAAAGAGCCTGCTAAGAAGGCTTCCAAGGCAGAAGAGAAGGAAGCACCTAAAAAGGAGACCGCAAAGAAGGAGCCTGCAAAGAAGGCTGCTGAAGAAAAGGCTGCTAAAAAGACAGCTAAGAAAAAGGCTGCGCCCGAAAATACTTCTCCTGCCGGAGAAGAGGGCGGCGATGAGCTCGATGAGGAGACAAAGGCTAAATTCATCCAGAAGATGAGAGAGCTCCTTGCACTTGGTAAGAAAAAACAGAATACTCTTGATTACAACGAAGTAAGTGATTATTTCAGAGACCTTAACCTCGATGAAGAGAATCTTGATAAGGTGCTTGAGCATCTTGAGTCAGCAGGAATCGACGTAATCAGAATGGACGATACAGAAGTTGAACTTCCCGATGATGATGAAGTTGTTCTCTCTGATGAGGATGAGGTTGATATGGAGAATATCGATCTCTCAGTTCCGGATGGAATCAGCATTGAAGATCCGGTTCGTATGTACTTAAAGGAGATCGGTAAGGTACCGCTTCTTACAGCAGAGCAGGAAATTGAGCTTGCTCAGCAGATGGAAGACGGTATGATGGCTGAGAAGATTCTTGCAGCAGGCGGTGCTGACAAGGTTGAGGTTAAGGAAGAAGAGCAGGAGCCTTATGATCGCATTAAGGATCTTGATGACAAAGAATTAAAGAACCTCACTTACTATGGTAATGAAGCAAAGAAGCGCCTTGCAGAAGCTAACCTTCGTCTTGTTGTAAGTATTGCCAAGAGATATGTTGGTAGAGGTATGCTTTTCCTTGATCTTATTCAGGAAGGTAACCTTGGTCTTATAAAGGCAGTTGAGAAGTTTGATTTCCGTAAGGGATTCAAGTTCTCCACATATGCAACATGGTGGATCCGTCAGGCTATCACCCGTGCAATCGCTGACCAGGCAAGAACAATCCGTATTCCTGTACATATGGTTGAGACTATCAACAAGCTCATCCGTATCAGCAGACAGTTGCTTCAGGAGCTTGGTCGTGAACCCACACCTGAAGAAATCGCAAAGGAAATGGGCATTCCTGTAGAGCGTGTAAGAGAGATTCTTAAGATTTCTCAGGAGCCTGTATCCCTTGAGACACCTATCGGTGAAGAGGAAGATTCACATCTTGGTGATTTCATTCAGGATGATAACGTACCTGTACCAGCAGATGCTGCAGCATTCACGCTTCTTAAGGAGCAGCTTGTAGAAGTTCTCGGAACTCTTACAGAGAGAGAGCAGAAGGTACTTAGACTCAGATTTGGTCTTGATGACGGAAGAGCAAGAACTCTTGAAGAGGTTGGTAAGGAGTTCAACGTTACCCGTGAGCGTATCAGACAGATTGAAGCTAAGGCCCTGAGAAAGCTTCGTCATCCCAGCAGAAGCAGAAAGCTTAAGGATTATCTGGATTAATGAAGAACGTACAATTATCAGAAAGACTTTTCGCGGCTGCATCCCTTGTTCCAAAGGGCAGCCGCGTGGCAGATGTCGGGACGGATCATGGATTCGTTCCGATTTATCTTATAAATGAAAATATCGCAGAGCACGTAGTGGCCATGGATGTAAATGAAGGTCCTTTGGAAAGGGCTAAGGAGCACGTCCATGAGTACGGCCTTGATGAAAAAATCGAGCTCAGGTTATCGGACGGGCTAAAGGAGCTTCTGGAGGGAGAAGCCGATACCATGGTATGCGCCGGTATGGGCGGCCTTTTGATGATGCGAATTCTGAAGGAGGGAGATCCTGTAGGTAAGGGCATAAAGACTATGATCCTTCAGCCTCAGTCTGATCTTGTGAATTTCAGAACATTCCTCAGCGAGAATAACCTTGTGATAGATGATGAAATGGAGATTTTCGAAGAGGGAAAATATTACACCATGATGAGGGTGCGATCTGATTTTTCCGGGGACATCACTCCTGAAGAAGAGGCTGTAAATGAGATAGTAGAGCGTTGCGGCTGCGATAAGGAAAGGGCGGTTCATATCTGTCATAGATTTGGCCCTGTTCTTATTTTGAGAAAAGACCCGGTTCTTAAGGATTATCTTGAGCACGAACTTAGTGTTTACGATAAGATTTTAAAAAAATTATCTGAAAACGAGCATACAGACAGAATGCGTGATATTATAAATAAAAAGAACGATATTACAACTGTTCTTTCGCTGTATTAAGCTACTGACAATTTTGTGCATGAAAGGTTTAGGGGGAACATTATATGCCAAAGCTTAGGATAAACGGTGAGATTAAAGAGTACGACAAGGGCACTACTTTTGAAGAGATTGCCAGAGAATATCAGCCCAAGGTTCCAAATCAGATCGTGGCTGTTACCTATGGTACCCGTATCAGGGAGCTTATGAAGAAGGTCGATCATGATGATGACCTTACTTTTATTACAACAGCAGATGAGATTGGTAATAACACATATACCAGAACTGCGCTCATGATGCTTATTAAGGCTGTCCGTGATGCTTCAGGCAAACAGCCTGCTTTTACCAGAATCGAGTACAAGATTGGTAACGGATATTACTGCAGCATCAGAGGAGATTTCAAGGTTACCGAGGCATTTGCCGAGGAAGTTCAGAAGCGCATGCAGGATATGGTTGATGACCATCTTCCCATAACCAAGAAGGGATTTTCTCTTCCTGATGCAGTTGATATTTTTACTAGAGAAGGCATGGATGATAAGGTTCGCCTTCTTCGTTACCGCAGAAGCTCGGAAGTAAATGTATATAAGCTTGATGGATTCTCGGACTACTATTATGGATATATGCTTCCGAATACCTCTTATGTTAAGTGGTTTAAGGTTGAGAAATATCACGACGGACTGCTTCTTAATCTGCCCACCAGAAAGAATCCTGATTCCATCACTGAAAGTGCTCCCAGAGAGAAGATTTTTGCTGAGATGGTTAGAGCTTCCCAGTGGGGAGAAATGATGGGAGTTGATACTGTAGGTGACCTCAATGATGTTATCTGCAGCGGCGGTTTTAATGAGCTGATGCTGGTTCAGGAGGCTCTTCAGGAGCGAAGAATCGGTGAGATCGCCAAGAAGATTTTTGATGCAAAGCATGTAAAATTTGTCATGATAGCCGGTCCCAGCTCATCAGGAAAAACATCCTTTGCCAACAGACTTGCAATTCAGATGAGGACCTATGGTCTTCGTCCCCATCCAATAAGTCTTGATAACTATTTTGTTAACAGGGAAATGACTCCTCTTAATGAGGATGGAAGCTATAACTTTGAGTGTCTTGAAGCTCTCGATGTTGAGCAGTTCAATAGAGACATGGTGGATATTCTTAACGGCAAGAAGGTGGAGATGCCAACCTTTAACTTTGTTACAGGTAAAAGGGAGATGAACGGAGATTTCCTTCAGCTTGCTCCCAATGATGTTCTTGTTATAGAGGGAATTCACGGCCTTAATGAAAAAATGAGCTATGCACTTCCTGCAGAATCCAAGTTCAAGATTTACATAAGTGCATTAACCACTTTGAGTGTTGATGCTCATAACAGAATTACCACCACAGATGGTCGCCTTATTCGAAGAATAGTAAGGGATGCAAGAACCCGCGGGGCTACCGCTAAACATACTATTGCCATGTGGGATTCTGTAAGAAGAGGGGAAGAGCAGAATATTTTCCCCTTCCAGGAAGATGCGGATGAGATGTTCAATTCCGCTCAGATATATGAACTTGCTGTTTTAAAGCAGTACGCAGAACCGCTACTTTTTGCAATTAAGCCGGGAGAGCCTGAATACTTCGAAGCTAAGAGGCTTCTTAAATTCCTGGATTACTTTGTGGCTGTAGACGCACAGGCACTACCTATGAATTCACTTACCAGAGAGTTCGTGGGTGGAAGCTGCTTCAAAGTATGAAAGTACTTTTATAACATCAACAAGGCGTACGGCCACCATTTCATCATTCTCGGTGCCGCCTGCAAGAACGCCTACCAAATTGCCATTGATATCAAATACTCCGCCTCCGGACATTCCTTCGTGGGCGGAGCATTTTGCATATAGCATCTTGTAACCGAAGTTTGTCACCAGAATATTGGTATTGATGGCTGTTCCGTAGATGTAGCTTTCTGCTACCTTTGTTCCGTTTCCGTAAAAATCATAGTTCTGATTTTTCTCAGGAAAAGCGCAGGGCTCTGAATCCAGAGCAATAACTATTTCGCTGCTTTTTTTCTCAAAAGCATTGAAGGCTTTTTCTGAGATTGGTGCGCTCTTTAGGTGGATAAGGTCTGATGGATCAATTTCTGATGTGGGGACGCTGATAAGAGCTGCGTCCACATTTTCATCTATGTATAAGAGCTTAGATTCCTTTACAAGGCCGTTATAGAAAACGGTGTAAATCATATCTTTTTCTGTATAAACCCTCATGACATGGGCAGCAGTCAGGATTCTGATCTCATCTTCATCCACAGAAATGATAGTGCCCTCGCCGTAATGGTTTCCTATCTGTATTCTTACATAGGAAGGCCTTATATAAAGAGCGGTTTCTATAACGTCTTGTTCTGATTCAAAGTTATTGTCAATTGGGGACATGGAAAAGGCATCGACAGAAAGCATGTCTCTAGCTATCTCAGATGGCATGGGGCCGTGAGCGCTTGCCTTTATGGGATTAAACAATATGATGATTAAAAGTGAAAAGATTATTTTCTTAGACATTGTTCCTTTTATGTATGAGCAGGCCTGTAAGCCGGGTTATGTCGTGAATGATCATCTATCTAGGACTGCTGTTGCCAACAGCCTCAAGCGACCCACCTGAAAACGGACCGGGCCGATCCATGGTTTTCTTTTCGGTCTTGCTTCGGATAGGGTTTACATGGCTACAGATGTTACCATCTGCACGGTGGTCTCTTACACCGCCTTTTCATCCTTACTCTTACGAGCGGTTATTTTCTGTTGCACTATCCCGGGAGTCACCTCCGCCGGACGTTATCCGGTATCCTGCCCTATGAAGCCCGGACTTTCCTCACCCGCACCCTTTCGGGAATAGCGGCCGCGATCATTTGTCCTGCTCATACATAAGCACTTTAATAAATAGAATGTTTATTGTCAAGCATGATTAAATTTTCTCAAGTCAAAATTTGCAAGTTTTAATGAGATATCAACTAGGATTTAGATAAATTTTTCATGTAAAATGGAAGGGTAGAATTCTATTTGTATTGGAGGGTTACTATGGATACAAGTTTTTTGAAGCATTTTTCACTTGAAGGTAAAACAGCGTGGGTTACAGGCGCTTCTTACGGCCTTGGACTTGCTTATGCAATCGCATTTGCTCAGAGCGGTGCAGAGATTGTTTTTAATGATATCAGCCAGGAATTGGTGGATAAGGGCATGGAGGAATATAAGAAGCTGGGAATTGATGCTTACGGTGCTGTTTGTGATGTCACGAAAGAGGATCAGGTTCTTGAGTTTGTTAAGAAGGCTGAAGCTGCTAAAGGACCTATCGATATCCTTGTAAATAACGCAGGAATAATTAAGAGAATTCCTATGACAGAGATGAGTGTTGAGGAGTGGAATCAGGTAATTGATGTGGATCTTACAGGTCCATTCATCTGCTCAAAGGCAGTGCTTCCCGGAATGATTGAGCGCAGAAGCGGTAAGATCATTAACGCCTGCTCCATGATGAGTGAGCTTGGAAGAGAGACTGTTTCTGCTTATGCTGCAGCAAAGGGCGGTCTTAAGATGCTTACAAGAAATATCTGCTCTGAGTATGGTCAGTACAACATTCAGTGCAATGCCATCGGACCCGGCTATATCGCTACACCTCAGACAGCACCCCTTAGAGAAAAGCAGGCTGATGGTTCTATGCATCCCTTCGACAGATTTATCAGATCCAAGACCCCTGCACAGCGCTGGGGCAAAACAGAGGACCTCATGGGGCTTGCTGTATTTCTTGCATCTCCTGCATCTGATTTCATCAATGGTCAGGTGGTTTATATTGATGGAGGTATCCTTGCATACATTGGTCAGGATCCCGGGAACCTTGATCCTTCCAAGTTTGAAGACTGATAAAGCTTTGCTTATGAAAAGCCCCATGTCTGCGCGACACGGGGCTCTATTATTGTTTTATTCTGTTTCCGTATAACCTTTTAGATCTTCATCAGCTATATCATCATAGTGGACTACGAGATTTCTTCCGTGTCCCTTTGCATAATATAGAGCTCTGTCTGCTTTTCTTACAGCGTCGTGGTAATTGCCGCCATCATATCTGCTTACTCCCACAGAAATTGTAATTGGACAAACCTCATTCTCTGTATGTTCAACTGAGTGTCTTATATGCTCAGCGATCCTTAAGCCGACTTCCATCTCAGCGCCAACAAGAAAAACTACAAATTCTTCGCCGCCCCAACGGATAAGCATATCTGATGATCTGATACATCTCTTTATCTGTTCTGCAAGAAATACCAGGACCTTATCGCCGGCATCATGACCGTATGAATCATTTACTCTCTTGAATTTATCTATATCGATCATCAGTACTACAATATCCGATGATTGGGGTATGTTCAGTTGTTCAGTCTCGTCATCCGAAATGATCTCATTGATTTTGTTCCTGTTAAATGCTTCGGTAAGGTTATCGGTAATGGATGTTTTCTCCAGCTCCTTTTTTATCAGGTACTGATCCGCATAAGAGTTTTCCAGAATGAGCATAATGAATATTATGCCTATGAAAACAGGCACAGCCAAAGAAATCATCATATTAAAGTGTTCATAATGATTCCACATGTTGGAAATAATTATGTTCAGCAAAACCAGTGAATGGATGGGGATGTGATATACCACAGGCATTCCAAGTCCGATGGCTAGAAATGCAAAATGCATTATTATAAAGCCTTCTCTGGCGAAATCCTTGTTTGGCAGATACCAAATGGACCATATCGTGGCCCACATGGATGCATGGGCTACCATATAATATAGGAAGACGCCATACCTGTAATCCTTTATCCTGCGCTCGCAGACTGCAAGCAGAATAAGAGGTACTATGACAGAAAACCTCGGAATTAAAGTCTCTGCAGCGAATCTTCCGAAAATCTGACAATCAGAAACAAAATATGTTATCTCCAAAAGTCCTGTCAACAAAGCTGATAAAAAGGAGACCTTCCGGTAATAATCAAATTTCGATTGATAAAAAATATGAAGTTCATCTCTTGGTATTTTTTTAGTAAACATATAAACATTTTAGCACAAAAAACATTTTGAACAATATAAATGAAAGTTGATAAAAAGCGAATCTGAAAATCTTAAGATTCTTATGGCAATCTTAAGAAAGGTTTAAGTTTACAAAAATATATTGCATTGTGATTTTTGGCGTGGTAGTATCACTTCCTGTCGGCGGTCAGCCGGCTATTCTTTGAAGCCATCGCTTCAAGAAGAATCCCTATTGTTTTTATTTTTATTATTTTTTATGAAAGGCGGTTTATTATCTATGAAACCATTTAAACAGAGTAACTCGATGAAAGAATTATTAAAGAAGCTTCGCAGGCACGATACCCTTGTTATGGGTGCCGGTGTTATGGCTGCAACAATTTTATGTGGTGCTTTTGTTTATGTAACAACACCTGCCATAAGTGCTGATGCGGCTGCGGAGGAGGTCCGTAAGGATTCTCTTGGAGTCCAGAAAAAGGCCAGCGATCAGCTAAAAGAGATCGACAATTATCTTGAGAAGCTTGATAGTGTCGTAACAGGCAGCCAGGATCTTATTAAGGAGATTCAGACTGTTCAGAGTGAGCAGAAGCAGCTTACTGAAAAGACAATTGAAAATGAAAAGAACAATTCCACTGTAACAAATAATACCAAGGTGGTAGAGAAAATCGGAGGTCTTGATAAGGAGCTGGCATCAATCCATACAGAAATTCAGAACACATCCGATCAGGTAAAAGAGCTTAAGGAGAGCATGAATAAAGGTGGGAGCGATAACTCAGATAAAGATAAGGAGAATTTCTCACAGATTACAAATGCGCTCAGTGATATTAAGAAGGCTTGTGAAAAATCAAGTTCAGATGTTACAGCGCTGGCTACACAGATCAAGGAGAGCAAGGATACTGCAGGAACTGATAACAAAACTGTAATTAATAATCTTGAGAAGATCGAGAAGCAGCTCGAGAAGGTAAATGCAAATGATACTCTTTCCAGAATGGAGTCTGATCTTTTAAGAACCCAGAATACTTACATCACCAAGATGAATGACCTTGAAAATGGCGTAGAAAAGGTAGATAAGAGCGTATCCGGAGTCGGTAAAAAGGTTGAGACAGGCCTTGCAGGTATCGATAAAAACGTTGACGGTGTTGAGAGCAAGGTCGGCGATGTGGGAAACAAGGTTGACGGAGTGGACAGCAAGGTTAGCAGTGTTGAAACAAAAGTTGGCGGAGTAGATGGCAAAGTCAGCAGCGTTGAATCCAAGGTTGGCGGAGTTGAAAACAAGGTTGATGGCGTTGGCGCAAAGGTCGATAACGGTTTTAATAATGTAAAAAGCGGTGTCGATGGTATTCAGCAGACTCAGAATGACACCAATGACAAGCTTGATACCATGGATGACAGAATGGGCTATATAGAGGAAGACATCGATGAGATTGACACTAATATTCAGTCCCTTTCTGAAAAGCTTGAAACGGTTTTTAACCAGGTGGCCAGCGGTAAGAGTAAACTGGCATCCGCGCTTGCCACACTTGGAGTAAATGTTCCTGAGGATGCCAAATTTGCGGATCTTGAAAATGCAATAAAGCAGGTTCCTGAGGCAATTGTAAAGACAAGTAATGTTGAATATGTTCGTCACCATCACAAGGATGGAAAGGGTGCTTGTCCCTATGAGACCAGTAAAAATAAAGGCGGCTGCTTCCAGACCGAAGTAAGACACAGACATGGCCCTGAGTGTTTTGAAGAAAAAACATATTACAGCTATAAAACTGAGCACTATGATAGCAGAGAGTTTATGAATGGCGGCCCGGAGAAATACACCTGTGATCTGTGTCACAAAACATTTTTGCATAGCCCCTTACATGATGAGGAAACTGATGACGTTCTTCTGGCATCACAAAGAAACGTTACAGGATGTAAAAAGAGGGTTGAAAGAAATCTTATCTGCAAAAAGAAAAATATGATTGAGTGTTATGCTCCAAATTGTGGATATTACGAGAATTCGATTGTTGAAGCTATCATTAAATATGATAAAAAGAATAATCTTGAAACATCTCTAATGAGCACAAATCAGGAAGTGAATTTTATAGACGGAGAGATACTGTTTGAAGAGTTTATTCCAAGAAATAATGATGATTCAGAAATTGAGGATTATTCTGAAACTGAAGTGGAAGGTGATGAAAACACAGATGGTAGTTCCATAGAACCGGCTCCGGAGGTTGGCGATAATAATGAAATTGCCGGTGAACAGCAGCCTGATGCTTCGAATGGAACGGAAGGCTCAGAAGCAAAAAACAGTGAGGTAGAAAACGAGACTATAGAAGAGGAGAGAGAAGGTAGTGAAAGCGAAGAAGAGAAACAGACTGATAATTCTGTGGAAGTAAAAGAGGAAGCATCAGGGGATGGTAATGACACGGCCACTCCTGAGGCTACTACAGAAAATAACTGATATTCTGCGTTCCTTGACAGTTGTCTGAATTCAGGTCTACAATGTTAGCGTTGTTTAATAGAATTTGACTTTTTTGGAACGGAGAGTGATTATATGACAAAAATAGATATAATTTCAGGTTTCCTTGGCGCAGGTAAGACTACTCTTATTAAGAAGCTTTTAAAGGAAGCGCTTGCAGGAACAAAAACAGTACTTATAGAGAATGAGTTTGGTGAGATTGGTATTGATGGCGGATTTCTTAAGGAGTCCGGTATCGATATCCGCGAGATGAATTCAGGATGTATCTGCTGCTCACTTGTTGGTGATTTTGGTACATCTCTTAAGGAAGTAATGGATACCTATGCTCCTGAGAGAATCCTTATCGAGCCTTCAGGTGTAGGTAAGCTTTCAGACGTTATGAGAGCTATCCAGAATGTTGCAGACCAGAGTGCTGATCTTACTATGAACAGTGCTGTTACTGTTGTTGATGTCAGCAAGGCTAAGGTTTACATCAAGAATTTCGGTGAGTTTTTCACAAACCAGATTGAAAATGCAGGAACTATCCTTCTTACAAGAACAGATAAGGCTGATGAAGCTAAGATTGAGACTGCTGTTGAGCTTATTCGTCAGCACAATCCCAAGGCTACAATAATTACCACACCTCTTGATCAGCTTGATGGTAAAGAGGTTCTTGATACCTTCGAAGGCAATCATGATCTTGAGGCAGAGCTTCTTAAGGAGGTTCTTGCGCAGAAGGCTGATGAGCATCATCATCACCATGACCATGGTTCTGAAAAGTTCACTGATGAGGATGGAAATACAGTTTACAGAGCTCACAAGCACGACCATGATGAAGACGAGCACGAACATCATCACGACCATGACCATGACGAGCACAAGGAAGTTCCGCTCTCGCAGAGCTCGCCGGAACACGCTCACACTAGCCTCGAAGATACCTCGGCAAGTGTTCACAGCCACGACCATGACCATGACGAGCATGAGCATCATCATGACCACGATGAGCACGAGCACCATCATGACCATGATGAACACGAGCATCACCACGATCATGATCATGACGAGCATGAGCATCATCACCATGACGCAGATGATATATTTACAAGCTGGGGAATGGAGACTCCTGCTAAGTATTCCAAGGATGAGATTGAGAAGATGCTTGGAAGACTTGAGGAAGAGGAGACCTTTGGTGTTGTTCTCAGAGCAAAGGGAATGGTTCCCGATGAGAACGGTGAATGGATCGAGTTTGATTATGTTCCCGGAGAGCCTGCAATCCGTAAGGGAAGCGCAGATGTAACAGGTAAATTCTGTGTAATCGGTGCTGAGCTTAACGAGGATAATCTTGAAAAGCTCTTTAAGAGAAAGCTTTGATGCTTATTGTAACCCAGGTATAATAATGATATCCCTCGTCGTTTTGGCGGGGGATTTTGTGGAGTTATTTGATGTTTGGAAGGAATAGAGAGAAGAAAATGAAACCTGTATATGTAATTAATGGCTTTCTTGACAGTGGAAAGACAGACTTTTTCAAGTATACAATTGCTCAGCCTTACTTCAGAAGCAAGGGTAAGACTCTTCTTATAGTATGTGAAGAGGGCGAGAATGAATACGATGAGAAGCTTCTTAGCAATACCAATACAGTGCTTGAGACCATTGAGGAAGAGGAAGATTTTACTCCTGCAGCTCTTATGGCTCTTGATGCAAAGCATGAGCCCGAGCGTATTCTCATAGAGTATAACGGAATGTGGAATTTTAAGAATTTCAAGATTCCCAACAAATGGAAACTGGAGCAGCAGATCACTGTAATTGATGCTTCAAGCTTTGAGCTTTATTTTACAAATATGAAATCACTTCTGTCAGAGCAGCTTAGGAATTCTGAGCTTATTCTGTTTAACAGATGTGACGGAATAGAAGATCTTGCTACATATAAGAGAAATGTTAAAGCGATAAACCAGAAAGCGGACATTATCTTTGAGGATATGAACGGTGAGGTTGATGTGACTCTGGATGAGGATCTTCCTTTTGATTTGAATGCTGATCCTATAGAGCTTAACAATTTTGGTTATGGAATGTTCTATCTTGATGCTCTTGAGCATGTAGACAGATATGACGGCAAAAATGTCCGTTTTACTGCCTTGGTAGCTAAACCTTTTGATATGGCTGATAATGCATTTGTTCCCGGACGTATGGCCATGACCTGCTGCGCAGAGGATATGCAGTTTTTGGGCTTTAAGTGCGAATATGACGATGCTCCTTCACTTAAGGAGAAAGAGTGGGTTAGGGTAACAGCCAATGTAAGAAAGGCTCTTGTACCTGAATACCAGGGTGTTGGACCACTTCTTAGTGTCGTTGATATAGAGCATGTATCAGAGCCTAAGAACCCTGTAATCGATTTTTCAAATCCTAATGAATAAATGATAATCGCCGGTGGATTTTTTCTACCGGCGATTTTTGTCATATAGGTAATTCTTTTTTCTAAACAACAAAAAACTCCTGCACCGGTGAGAGATGCAGGAGTTTTTAAAATTCATATATTTAATTATGCAAGCTTGTTAACAGCCTGAGCAAGACGAGAAACTTTTCTAGAAGCTGTGTTCTTCTTGAAAACGCCCTTTGACTCAGCCTTGTCGATAGCTGATGTAGCAGCAAGGAGTGCCTTAGCAGCCTCTTCCTTATTGCCAGCTTCGATAGCTGCTCTTACCTTCTTGATCTCAGTCTTAACACCAGACTTGATAGCCTGATTTCTTGCAGCCTTCTTCTGATTTGTAAGAATTCTCTTCTTGGCAGATTTGATATTAGCCATAACTTCCTCCATTATTATTACAAAAAATTTAATAGTCATCTAAGTTATATGGCTATGAAACCGGACACGGACAGTCAATGCCACATACACCCAAATATTTTAGTTGTTATAGTAGATTATGTCAAGAGCTTTTTTGAATTACTGTACTTTACGACGCTTCTTATGTTATCATATTTCATGGTATGCGTGCTACCCGGAATTAGTGCGCGCATGTATTATGTTTTTTAGGATGGATTTATAGAATGGCTGAATTTGATCAGAGTAAAGTAAGGAATTTTTGCATAGTAGCACATATAGATCATGGTAAGTCAACCCTGGCTGATCGTATGATTGAGACCACCGGTGTTCTCACAAGTCGTGAGATGCAGAACCAGGTTCTTGATAATATGGATATCGAGCGTGAGAGAGGTATCACTATCAAATCTCAGGCTGTACGTATGATTTACAAAGCAAAAGACGGTGAGGAGTATGTTTTCAATATGATAGATACTCCCGGTCACGTCGACTTTGGATATGAGGTTTCAAGAAGCCTTGCGGCATGCGATGGCGCAATACTTGTAGTTGATGCGACTCAGGGCGTTGAGGCTCAGACATTGGCAAACGTATATCTTGCCCTTGACCACGACCTTGATGTTTTCCCTGTAATAAATAAGATCGATCTTCCAAGTGCAAGACCTGATGAGGTTAAGGAAGAGATCGAGGACGTAATAGGTATCGAGGCTCATGATGCGCCTTTGGTTTCTGCAAAAATGGGAACAGGAATTGATGATGTTCTTGAAGCTGTTGTTAACAGAATCCCGGCGCCTAACGGGGATCCCAAGGAGCCTCTTAAGGCACTTATTTTTGACTCTGTATATGACTCATACCGCGGCGTTATCGTATTTGTAAGAGTAAGAGACGGTGTCCTTAAAAAGGGCATGACCGCAAAATGTATGGCATCCGGTGCTTCATGGGAAGTTGTCGAGGTTGGATATTTTGGCCCCGGCCAGTTTATTCCCTGCGATGAGCTTTCTGCAGGAAGTGTTGGATATTTTACAGCTTCCATCAAAAATATTCAGGATGCGAGAGTTGGTGATACCGTAACTGAAGTCAGCAGACCCTGCGCAGAGCCCCTTCCGGGATACAAGAAGGTAATGCCTATGGTTTACTGCGGCCTTTACCCTGCTGATACAGCCAGATATCCTGAGCTTAGAGACGCTCTTGAAAAGCTGCAGCTTAACGACGCTTCACTTTTCTATGAGCCCGAGACTTCACAGGCCCTGGGCTTTGGATTCCGTGCAGGATTCCTTGGACTGCTTCACCTTGAAGTAATTCAGGAGAGACTTGAAAGAGAGTACAATATTGATCTTGTCAGCACTGCTCCCGGCGTTGTTTACAAGGTTCATAAGACAGACGGAACAGTATTTGATCTGACCAATCCTTCGAACCTCCCTGATCCTTCAGAGATAGATTACATGGAGGAGCCTATTGTAAACGGCGAGATTATGGTTACCACCGATTATGTGGGATCCATTATGCAGCTTTGCCAGGAGAGACGCGGTAAGTATCTGAGCACAGAATATATAGAGGCTACTAGAGCTATCCTTAAATATGAGCTCCCGCTTAATGAGATTATTTACGATTTCTTTGATGCGCTTAAGTCAAGATCAAGGGGATATGCTTCTTTTGATTATGAGATCAAGGGCTATGAACAGTCAGAGCTTGTGAAACTTGATATTCTCATAAATCGTGAGCAGGTGGATGCCCTTTCCTTTATCGTTCACAAGGATGGTGCCTATGAGCGCGGACGCAAAATGTGTGAGAAGCTTAAGGGCGAGATTCCAAGACACCTGTTTGAGATTCCGATTCAGGCAGCAGTGGGCGGCAAGATCATTGCCAGAGAGACCGTTAAAGCTATGCGTAAAGACGTGCTTGCCAAGTGCTACGGCGGTGATATCAGCCGTAAGAGAAAGCTCCTTGAGAAGCAGAAAGAGGGTAAAAAGAAGATGCGCCAGATTGGTAGCGTAGAGATCCCTCAGCAGGCATTCTTAAGCGTCCTTAAACTGGATGAAGGAAATTAAGTAAGGAATACTAATCTTAAGCGTCCTTAAACTGGATGAAGGAAATTAAGCAAGGAATACTAATCTAAAGCCTTCTCCCTATAATTAGGGAGAAGGTGTCAGCGAAGCTGACGGATGAGGGTAACTGATGAATTCACTTGGAATTTACATTCATATACCTTTTTGCATAAGAAAGTGTCTGTACTGCGACTTTCTCTCCTTTTCCAAGGGGAGAGCGCAGCAGGCACTTTATTTTGATGCTCTTGAAAAAGAGATTTTGATTGCGACTAAGGATTGCAGAGAATATGAAGTAGATTCTGTATTTTTTGGCGGAGGAACACCAACCTCTGTTGAACCGGAATGTATCGTGAGGATAATGAATGTCCTTAGAGATAATTTTCAGATAAAAAATGATGCTGAGATAACCATGGAGTGTAACCCCGGAACGGCGGATTATGAAGCTTTAAAAAAATACAGGGAAGCAGGAATAAACAGGCTGAGCATAGGGCTTCAGTCAGCAAATGATGAGGAGCTTAAAAGACTTGGCAGAATCCATGACAGGTCGATGTTTGAGGATTGTTATAAAAATGCAGTTAAGGCAGGCTTTGAGAACATAAATGTGGACCTTATGAGCGCTCTTCCCGGTCAGTCTTTGGAGGCTTGGGAGGATAATCTGAGATATGTGTGCGACCTTGAACCTGCGCCGCAGCATATCTCTGCCTACAGTCTTATCATCGAGGAGGGTACTCCTTTTTATGAGATGTATGGAGATGATAGCGAAGAAAACAGTATTGATTACGCATCGCATGTTCAGGCGGGCAGCCGCGATGACTGTAGGCTCCCTCTTCCCGATGAGGATACTGAGCGCAAGATGTATCATCGCACGGAGGAAATACTATCTGCCCATGGCTATCACAGGTATGAGATTTCCAATTACTCGGAAAATGGAAAAGAATGTAGCCATAATCTAAGATACTGGCAGGGCGGAGATTATCTTGGTGTCGGCCTTGGAGCAGCATCTTTGATGAAGGGCGAAAGATTCCACAATACGTCTGATTTTGAAAGGTACATAGAAGTTTTGGGCAATGCTTTACCTGACAAAGTTGATGGCGATAATGACAGAGTGCAGCTCCTTTCTGATATCAGAGAAGATATAGAAAAGCTGGATGAAAAGGCCAAAATGGAAGAGTTTATGTTCCTGGGGCTTCGCCTTACAGAGGGAGTATCCGCCAGTGAATTTAAAGACAGATTTGGAATAGAAATAGGAGAAGTATACGGAGATGTTATCGAGGATCTCCGGGAAAAAGAGCTCCTTGAATGGGAGGGAGATATGATTAGATTATCTTCCGCAGGGCTGGATGTCAGTAACTACTGCATGGCTGAATTTTTATTTTGAGTAAGAGTGGCAGTTTGAGCCATTTAATCCAAATTTAAGAATATTTAACGATAACTTCGTTGACAATTTTTTTTCTTTTCGACAAGATAATTATAGAAAAATATGCGCATGCAAATGCAAGGAGTGGAAAATGTCAAGGATTGATGAGATTCTTAAAACAGCGAAAGAGGCAGGGGCATCAGATGTCCATATTACTGTAGGTATTCCGCCTAAGATGCGAGTAAACGGTAAGCTTATAGCTCTTGAAGGATATCAGAGAATGCTTCCCGATGATACCATGGAAGTTGCAAAGACCATCATGAGCGAAAAGCAGCTTGAGCTTTTAGATGCCAACGGTCAGCATGATATGTCTTTTTCGGTTATGGGACTTGGACGTTTCAGACTTAATGTGTTTAAACAGAGAGGCTCTGTGGCTATGGCAATTCGTCTTGTTGCCACTGAGATACCGGATCCTGAGATTTTGGGAATCCCTCAGTCTGTAGTCAATCTTTATCAGAGACAGAGAGGGCTTGTGCTTGTAACAGGACCTACCGGTTCAGGAAAATCCACAACGCTTGCATCTATTATCGATAAGATAAACGACAACAGGGAAGCTCATATCATCACCCTTGAGGATCCTATTGAGTTTTTGTATCAGCACAATAAATCCATAGTAAATCAGCGAGAGGTTGGCCTTGATTCTGATAATTATGCCAATGCTTTAAGGGCTGCTTTAAGAGAAGATCCCGACGTAATCCTTGTTGGAGAGATGAGAGACCTTGAGACTATAAGTACAGCTATAACTGCGGCTGAGACGGGACATCTGGTTCTTTCCACGCTGCATACCATCGGAGCAGCAAGTACTGTGGACAGAATAATCGATGTTTTTCCGCCTCATCAGCAACAACAGATCCGTATTCAGCTGGCCAACGTTCTTGAAGCTGTTATCTCACAGCAGCTTATTCCTACAGCTGATGGTGATGCCAGAGTGGGAGCCTTCGAGGTTATGCATGTAAACAGTGCTGTCAGAAATATGATTCGTGAAGGTAAGACTCACCAGCTTATCACAATCATGCAGACAAACCGCAAGCAGGGCATGATCACCATGGATGATGCAATTGTTGAGCTGTGTAAGTCAGGCCAGATAAATCGTGATATGGCTATACATTATGCTCAGGATCCTGAGACCATGCAGGCAAAAATTCTTAGATGATTTTTTGCGGTGCAGTTTTTGTTCCGCAAAGTCAGTGTAAATAAGTGCAGGCAAATTTTCGGTATAGATTTATAATTGAAAATTTGCTTGCATTTCTTTTTCTAATCGGTATAATAAAAAAGATTTCACGCGGAGATTCTCCGTACAATTTTCCTTTATTTTTGGTGAATTAATTGGATTGACGGTCCTTTGGGGTACGTTTATGCCCTGAAAGGAGTTTATATGTTTAGTACAGTTGTTTCAGGTGCGGTGAAGGGGATTCAGCCGTATCTGATGCAGGTTGAGGTGGATGCTTCCGACGGACTTCCAATGTTCAATATGGTTGGCTTTGTAAGCGGAGAAGTTAGAGAAGCCTCAGAGAGGGTGAGAGTTGCCCTGAAAAATGCGGGATTTCCGATGCCGCCCATGAGAATTACGGTTAATCTGTCTCCGGCGGATATAAGAAAATCCGGCATTGCGGTAGATCTCCCTGTGGCCTTGGGAATTCTTTGTGCCATGGGTGAGATAAATGAGAAGGCTCTTGAAAACACAGTGGTTATCGGCGAGCTTGGACTTGACGGAGAAGTGAAGGCGGTAAACGGTGTATTACCCATGGTTACCTATGCCTGGAAAAAGGGCTTCAAGACCTGCATTCTGCCCTACGATAATGCAAAAGAAGGCGCTGTTGTAAGAGGGATGAAGGTTATTGGAGTAAAGAATCTTCTTGAAACCATCAGCTACCTTACTGCTGATGCTGCTGAGCGTGACAGCGTAATTGAGCCGACAAACATCGACGTGAGCATGATGTTCAGGGATGCCGAGCCCGGTGATAAGTATCTGAGGGGGATGGATTTTTCTGAAATAAACGGGCAGGCTGCGGTGAAAAGAGCAGTGGAAATTGCTGTGTCCGGATATCATCACATACTTATAGTTGGTCCTCCGGGATCGGGGAAAAGTATGATTGCCAAGAGGATTCCCGGGATAATGCCACCCTTATCAGAGGATGAGAGCCTCGAAGTATCCTCAATCTACAGCGTGGCAGGGATGCTTAAAAAGGGAGAGGCGCTGGTCACAAGAAGACCATTTATGAGTCCTCATCATTCCATAACGGAATCGGCTCTGACGGGAGGCGGAACAATACCTCATCCGGGAGTCATTTCACTGGCTCACAGAGGTGTTCTTTTCCTGGATGAGATGACAGAATTTAAGAGAAATACACTTAATCTTTTGCGGCAGCCCCTTGAAGACAGGGAGGTTCATGTGGCAAGAAGCGGAGGCAATTTTGCATACCCTGCCGACATGCTTTTGGTAGGCGCCATGAACCCCTGCCCTTGCGGATATTATCCCGATCTGAATAAATGCAGATGCTCGGAAAATGAGATATCCAGATATCTTGGAAGAATTTCAGGTCCTATTTTAGACCGAATAGATATAAGTGTCGAAGCTGCCAAAATTGATGTGGGCGAGCTTAGCCATGATAATCACTGCAACGAGAGCAGCGCCGAGATCAGGAAGCGCGTGCTTAAGGCCATGGATATCCAAAAGAACAGGTTTAAGGATGAAGGCATAAGATTCAATTCTGAGATGAGCCCTTCCCAGATAGGAAAATATTGCAGACTTGGAATTAAAGAACAGAGATTGATGGAGCAGATTTTTAATACTATGGATCTTTCTGCCAGGGCGTATCATAAGGTTCTCCGTGTGGCAAGAACTATAGCAGATCTTGATGGGAGCGAGCTTATTGAAACAAGGCATATTACTGAGGCTGCGTGCTATAGGATGACGGATTCCAAATATTGGAATAAGCAGAGTACCCGGGGAAAAGATGATACGCCTGTAAAGATTATTAAGAGCAGGAGGGCAGGATAATGGCATATTGCGGGATCGGTAAAAATGGCCCGAAAGCATCTGATGAGGTCAAATATGCATATATGCTCCATAGCATTCCGGGCTTTGGGAATAAAACTCTTTTTATGCTCTATGAAGAATTTGGAAGCTGCAGTGAGATATATAACGCGGCTGATAAGGACATCAGAAAGATTCTTACTGCCAAACAATGCAGAGCCTTTGAAACAGCGAAAAGAGAATTTGATGTAGAGGGTGAATATGAATTTCTTTATAACAGAGGGATCGATTTTTATCCTTACTTTTCCGGAGAATATCCAAGGCGTCTTAAGGATATCCCCGATCCGCCCTTTGGGCTATATTGCGCCGGGAAATTACCTGATGAGCTGCGGCCCTCCGTTTCGATAATAGGAGCGCGAAACAGTTCTGAATATGGGAAATATGCTGCAAGGCTTTTTGGTGAAAAGTTGGCACTTGCGGGAGTCCAGGTTATAAGCGGCATGGCAAGAGGAATTGACGGTATTGCACAAAGAGCGGCAGTAGACGTAGATGGAGAATCCTTTGGGATCCTTGGAAGCGGTGTTGATGTATGTTATCCCGAGGAAAACAGACCTTTGTATGATGCTCTTATTTCGACGGGTGGTGTCATCTCTGAATATGTTCCGGGGACATTGCCAAAGCCTCAGTTTTTTCCGCCAAGAAACAGGATTATCAGCGGGCTTTCCGATGCGGTGATAGTCATAGAGGCGAGGCAGAAAAGCGGAACACTTATCACTGTTGATATGGCACTGGATCAGGGAAGGGAGGTTTTTGCCCTGCCAGGTAGAATCTGTGACAACTTAAGTAGCGGATGTAATCAGCTTATAAGGCAGGGAGCGAATATTGCCACTTCTCCGGAAGACGTTGTGGAATTTCTAAGAAGAAAGCTTATAGGAGATGCAGGTGTAATTTCGAAGGAAAAGGATGGAGGGTTCGAAATTAATTCAGAGCGTACTGCCCCGGATTATAAAGTTTCCATTAAAGATAAGACTGAAAATAGCGCAACTGCGCCACTTGTTCCGCTAAGCGATGAGCAACAAAAAGTGTATTCGGAAATGGATTTTTATCCGCAGACTTCAACTGCCATTTATGACAAAATGGCCGCAAAGGGCATAAACATGGGAATCTCGGAGGTTATGAATATCCTTGTTGAACTTTGTATCATGGGGATAGCAGCCGGAAACGGAGGAGGTTTTTGTAAAAAAATAACCTAATTAAAATATCAAACGGAAACGTTTCCAACACAGTAATAGAGCTAAGACAAACGGTTGCGCACACACATTTGCCGTGTAAACGTTTCCGGTAATGAATTTGTGCAATATGTATAAGGAAAACGTTTTTCTTTTATGAGAAAATCACTATTGACGATAAAAAAGCACAGACTTACAATGTGTTCAAGAGCAACCGATTGCGCAAATTAATCATTGCGCAACAAAAAACGGTAATAAACGGAGGAAAAAGTAAAATGAAAAAGAAATTGGTATCAGTTTTGATGGCAACAGCTATGACTGCATCACTGCTTGCAGGATGCGGCGGCGCAGCCGACACAGCAGCAGATACTGCTGAGAGCACTGCAGATGCAGTAGAGGAGACTGCAGAAGAGGCAACAGAAGCAGTTGAAGAAACAACTGAAGATGCAGCAGAAGCAGTTGAAGAAGCTACAGAAGATGTTGCAGAAGCAGCAGATGACACAGATTACGGCACAGGCGAGATCAAGATCTGGGTTGCTGACAACGTAGTTGATTTCACAAAGGAGCAGTTCGATAAGTTTATCGAAGCTAACCCTCAGTTCGCTGGATACACAGCAACAGTTGAGGCTGTAGGTGAAGGCGATGCAGCAAGCAACATGATCACAGACGTAACAGCAGGTGCTGATATTTATGGTTTCGCTCAGGACCAGACAGCAAGACTTGTTGCAGCAGGTGCTCTTGAGGAGGTTGCTCCTGAGAACGTTGATGCAATCAAGAGTGAGAACGCAGCAGGTGCTGTAACAGCAGCAACAGTTGGTGACACACTTTATTCTTATCCTGAGACAGCAGATAACGGATATTTCCTTTACTATGATAAGAGCGTTGTAACAGATCCTTCTACTCTTGAGGGCATCCTTGAGCAGTGCGAAGCAGCTGGTAAGAACTTCTACATGGATCTTACAGGTTGGTATCAGGTAGCATTCTTCTTCGGAACAGGCTGCACACTTACATACGAGTCTGACAATGATGGTAACTTCACAGCATGTGATTGTAACTATGATTCAGAAGAAGGTCTTGTAGCTCTTAAAGAGATGATCGAAGTTGCTTCTTCTAAGGCTTTCCAGCCCGGTTCTTCTGCAGGCGATGCAGTTGACTACGCAGCAATCATCGATGGTACATGGGATGCAGATGTTGTTAAGGCAGCACTTGGCGACAACTACGCTTGCGCTAAGCTTCCTACATTCACAGGTTCTGACGGCAAGAGCTATCAGATGAGCGGCTTCAATGGCTGCAAGCTCATCGGTGTTAAGCCTCAGGAAGATGAGAACAAGCTTGCTGTATGTGATGCACTTGCTCAGTACCTCACAAGCGAAGAAGTTCAGCTTGCTAGATACAATGCAGTAGGTTGGGGCCCTTCAAACCTCAAGGCTCAGGAAGATCCATCAGTTAAGGCTGACGAAGCTCTTTCAGCACTTTCAGAGCAGTTCGCATTCACAATTCCTCAGGGTCAGTATCCTGGTGACTACTGGTCAAACGCAGAGGCACTTGCTGGTGACGTAACAGACAAGTTCCAGAGCGCATCTGATGATGACCTCAAGGCAGCACTTGCTACATTCCAGGAGACAGTAGTAGGTCTTGCTCAGTAAAACTGATGACTTAGCGAGGTTTTGTCGAGCTTAGTCAGAAGTTTGTAAAAACAATACCTTGAAAAATTCAAACCGGCAGGAGCTTTTGCCTTCTGCCGGTTTTTTAGAAGGAATGCTGAAAATACTTGGTTGTGTGGGAACGCAAGAGCGGAGGAGAACGCTATGAGCAGTGATAATGCGTCTAATTCGAAACAGAATCCTGTTAGCAGATTTTTTTCGATTTTGGTAAATGACCTCAAAGAGATCGGGGTCACATTTAAAGAGGGCGATTGGAAAACAAAACTCTCATTTTTGATTATGGGTATCGGACCGATACTCAGGGGACAGACCTTAAGAGGCCTTATGTATCTTGTTGTTGAGATTTTATTCTTTGTGTTCCTTGGAGCTTTTGGTGGTAAATATTTTTCCAAGCTGGGAACCCTTGGTGTAATCGAGACAACTAAAAAGCGCAGAAAAATAGTTTATGGAGATCATTCATTCCTTATTCTTTTGTTTGGTCTTCTTACTCTTATTTTTATTGTATTCATTATTTTCTTGTGGAGAATGAACATCAAAGAGAACAGAAAGGAAGAGCTTGCACTTAAACAGGGCAAGAAGCTTCCCGGAAACAGAGCAGATTTCATGTCTCTCTTTGATTCTAATTTTGATAAAACATTGTTGGCACTTCCGGTAACAGGTGTATTTGCCTTCACCGTTTTGCCAATCATTTTCATGATATGTGTTGCTTTCACCAATTATGATGCGACACATCAGGCACCGACCAAGCTGTTCACATGGGTTGGACTTGCCAACTTCAAGAATCTGTTTTCATTTGGAAAAAGCGGATTCGGTAGTACATTCGTAAGTGTACTTCTCTGGACACTGGTTTGGGCTTTTCTTGCAACGTTTATCGACTATTTCCTTGGAATAGCTGTTGCAATCCTTATTAACAAAAAGGGAATCAAATTTAAAAAGTTCTGGCGTACCTGTCTTGTTATGACCATCGCTATTCCTCAGTTTGTTAGTCTTTTGTATGTGGCAAAGATGTTCGATAACGCAGGTATCATCAATGCTACACTTTTGAAGCTTGGAATAATAAAGAGCGCGATTCCCTTCTGGACAAATCCATGGCTTGCCAAGATTACAATTGTAGTAGTAAATATCTGGATCGGTATTCCTTATCTTATGCTTATGGCTACAGGTCTTCTTATGAATATTCCTGAGGATCTTTATGAAAGTGCCAAGATCGACGGCGCTACACCATGGCAGATGTTCAAGAATATCACAATGCCGTACATGCTTTTCGTAACAGGACCGTACCTTCTGACATCATATACAGGTAACCTTAATAACTTTAACGTTATCTATCTTTTGACAGGTGGCGGACCGAAGTCCATGAGTTATGCAGGAGGTGCAGGTGGTACAGACCTTCTGGTTACATGGCTTTATAAGATGACCATCAATGACACAGATTATAAGATGGCCGCTGTAATAGGTATCATGGTATTCGTTGTTACGGCTATAATCATGCTTTCTGTATATCGCATGCTGCCGTCAGTAAAGGATGAGGAGGGATTCCAGTAATGGCAAAAGAAACTTCAATGAAAAAGAAACGTGCCATTAGCAACGCTCTTGCTTATCTGGCACTTACAATCATCGTAATAATATGGCTGTTCCCTTTTGTGGGACTGGTACTTGGAAGCTTCAGATCATATCTTCCTGAGGTTGAGTACGGCGGAATTGTTGGTTATATCGTTCCCAAGACTTTCTCTTTGGACAACTACAGATTCGTTCTTGGAAATGAGACCAACTTTAAGAGATGGTATCTCAATACGGTTATTATTGCTACATGCGTGTCTGTTCTTCAGACTATCATCGTACTTTGCGTAAGCTATGCTCTTAGCCGTATGAGATTCTACGGAAGAACTGCACTTATGAAGTTCTGGTTGGTACTTGGAATGTTCCCGGGCTTCCTTACAATGATCTGTCTGTACTTCCTGCTTAAGCAGATGGGACTTACTCAGGCCGGAGCAATTCCCGGATTGATCCTTGTATCTGTAGCAAGCTCAGGTATGGGTTACTACGTATGTAAGGGATATTTTGATACTATTCCCAAGGCACTGGATGAAGCTGCCCGTATCGATGGCGCTTCCAGAGCAAGAGTATTCTTTACAATGACACTTCCCATGAGTAAGCCCATCATCATTTACACAATGCTGGTAGCTTTCATGGCACCCTGGAATGATTATGTATTTGCTTCCTACATCGCATTTGGACATGATAAGAGCTACAACGTAGCCGTTTCCATGTACAGATGGATGAATACAGGAGACTATCAGGGGTACTTTACAAGATTCTGTGCCGGCGGCGTACTTGTTGCCATTCCGGTTACACTTTTGTTCCTGTTCCTGCAGAAGTACTATGTTGAAGGTGTTACCGGCGGTGCGGTAAAGGGCTAACGGAACTTCCTTATAAAAAACAATTGAGAGAATAATATGGGCGAGCAAATTACTATCGAGGATGTTGCGGCGGCCCTTGGTGTTTCCAAAACTACCGTATCCAGAGCTATTTCCGGTAAAGGCAGAATTGGAGAAAAAACAAGAAACCGCGTCCTCGAATACATTGAACAGAATAATTACAAACCTAATGTTGTCGCCAAGGGACTTGCGCAGCGCAGGACTTACAACATGGCTGTTGTATGGCCCGGAGATTATTCACTTGTTGATCTTCCTTTTTTTCAGAGATGTCTCATTGGAATGAGCGAGGTTACAAGCGGTCACGGGTATGACATTGTTATATCCCTTGTGTCCGGAGATGAGATATCCAATCTCAGACGAATCATTGAAAACAGGAAGGTTGATGGAGTAATCCTGACAAGAACGCTTATTGATGACAGGCCTGCAGAGTACTTAAAGAAAAGCGGGATTCCATTTATAGCCATAGGTACATCCTTTGACGAAGATATCATTACTGTTGATAATGATAATTATGGCGCATGCTTGGAACTTACCTCTATTCTGATAGGGAAGGGGCATTCCAGGCTGGCTCTGATCGGCGGTTCCTCGAATCACATGATAACAAGGACCAGATATAATGGCTTTGTTGATGCCTTTAAGAGGGCCAATAAGAAGATCGATGAGTCACTTATTTTCCTTAATCAGGGTAATGAGCAGAGACTTACCGAAATTGTAAAGCAGCTTGCAGCCAAGAAGGTTGATGGTGTAGTCTGTATGGATGATCAGCTTGCTGGGTATGTGATCTCTATATGCAGAGCACAAAAAATCAAGATTCCTGAGGATATTAGACTGGCATCCTTTTACAACAGTAATATTTTGGAAAATGCTGTAGTTCCTGTTACTTCACTGAATTTTGATGAAAGAAAACTTGGTGCTACAGCGACAAGAATGCTGCTTTCGCTTATTGACGGTGAAAGTGTTGAAAAACAAAGTCTGCAAAATTATGAAGTTGTAATGAAGGAAAGCACGAAGTAAAATCAATAAGCCGGCTCATTTATTGGTATTTCAAATGAGCCGGCACTTTTTAAATAAAGCAGGAGAATGACTCTTCTGAGCCAGACCTGCCCGGAGGATATGAAAAAATGAAACTTACTAAGGAAAACAAACTGTCTTTTAATGAAAAGTCACTGACAGTTGATGGGAAGGCTTTTTATCCTGTTATGGGTGAGATGCACTTTTCCAGATATAGAAGCCGTTACTGGGCTGAAGAACTTAAGAAAATGAAAAGTGGCGGTGTAGACATCGTTTCACTTTATACTATATGGATACATCACGAAGAAGTTCGCGGAGAGTTTGATTTTAGCGGGGACAGGGATCTGCATAAATTCCTTGAGACCGTTAAACAGAGCGGCCTTAAATGCATTTTGAGAATAGGACCCTGGGCTCACGGCGAAGCCAGAAACGGAGGCTTCCCTGACTGGCTTTTGAAGGATGCTGAGGAAAAGGGATACGATCTTAGAAGCGATGCACCTGAATATCTTGCACATGTTAGAAATTTCTATGAGCACATCTTTGAGCAGGCAAAGGGATTTTTCCTTAAGGATGGTGGCCCTGTTATCGGTGTTCAGATTGAGAATGAGTATGGTCATTGCGGCGGTTTTGGAGGAGCTGAGGGTGAACAGCATATGAGAACTCTTCAGAGCATGGCCAAGGAGATAGGCTTTGATGTACCAATCTATACTGCTACCGGCTGGGGAGGTGCTGTGACAGGAGGGATGCTGCCTGTCATGGGTGGATACTGCGAAGCTCCCTGGGATCCCAGAACTACTGAGATTGAGCCAAGTGGCAATTATATTTTCACTAAAGAGAGAAATGATCACAACATAGGCTCAGATCATGGTCTTGGCGTGGGAATTACCTTTGATATGGATAAGTTCCCATATCTTACAGCAGAGCTTGGAGGCGGACTTCAGGTTACACACCACAGAAGACCTATCGCTACAGGTGATGATACAGCTGCTATGAGTATGGTAAAAATGGGAAGTGGTGCAAATCTTCTTGGATATTATATGTATCATGGCGGCACCAATCCCGAGGGTAAGCTCACAACTCTTCAGGAGAGTACTGAGACCGGATATCCTAATGATCTTCCTGTTTTGTCATACGATTTTAATGCTCCCATCAGAGAGTATGGACAGATGGAGGAGACCTATCGCAAGGTAAGAACTCTTGCCATGTTCACCAAGGATTTTGGAGAAGAACTTTGTGACATGCCTTACATTCCGCAGCCAGGTAACCCCCTTAAGCCGGATGATCTTTCATCTCTTAGAAGTGCTGTAAGAGCACACAAGACAGAGATTTGCGGCAAGGAAGAACTCTCCGGATATCTTTTTGTAAACAATTATCAGAGAAGATATGAGATGGCTGATCATGAGCAGATTGTGCTTACAGCTTATGATGAAGCAGGAGAGAAAATCTGCGATTTCGAGGAGAGGGATGTAAGGAATGGAGACTATTTCTTCTATCCCTTTAATATGCCTATAGGCTATGATGCGGTTTTAAAGAAGGCTAACGCAACTCCTCTTTGTATTCTTCATGACGAGAGAGGAAGAGAGATAGCATACGTCTTCTACACAGATAAAAATGAGTCTGCATCCTACGAAATTGAAGGTGACCTTGGAAGAATCAGCATTGTTACTCTTCTCAGGGAAGAGGCTGAGCACGCTGTAAAGGTAAAGGATGAGCGCGGCGCAGAGCACCTCATAATAAGTGAATATAACGTTGTTGAGAATCCAAGGACCGACAAAAAGGGCAATTCTCTTGGATATGAGATATATGCAGAGATTCCTTCTGATGGACAGGCTCACGGCGTATCCTTCAGAGTATGGCCTGATCTTGATGAGACGCCCATAGGTTTTATACATGCAGATGCTGAAAGTGCCAGCGAATCATATATGATAGACAGCATGGAATTTGCTGATTACAGATATGTTGATGAGTATGTAAATCCTGTAATGACAATTCTTTCCTGGGATGAGAACGCTGAAGCTGCCTCCGACGGCAGCATGAAATACGGAATAAAAGTATCTGATATAGATGCTGACATAGATGAAGTTTATCTTATGATAGACTACGCAGGAGACAGAGGAGAAATCTATGCCGGAGCAGAGATGGAGAGCTTTACCAAAGGCCAGATGATTGCTGACAGCTTCTACACAGGTCAAAAGTGGGAAATCGGGCTTAAGAGATTTATAGGATCAGAAGGAAAAAGCGGTCTTGAGGAAGAGTTCGAGGCTGAGGCTGTGGTTTATCCCCTGCATGAAAATGATAAGATTTACCTTCAGACCAGACCTGAAATGGAGGATGGTAAGGTTTGCAGAATGAATTCGGTGGATTCCATAGCGCAGTATAGAATTAGATTATCAATTTAATAAAACTTTTATCTGACAAATCGATAACAAGTGGTGCCAAAATCTGAATATTAAGGTAAAATATAATAGTAGTCATTGTTAATTAAGTATGAAAGTGGTGATCCGTGTATGGGATACTATGAATTACTTGAACAACTTGTAAAAAAGATGACGGCTGAAGTCCTTGATATTGAAGACATCTATACTACTCTGGGCGAGCTATGCAAAATGTTCAGAGTATCAAAGGGCGTCACTTGTTTTTACGACAGTCTTGAAAATGAGGCTCTTGATATAGGTGAAAAGTTTATCTGCTACGATGATGGGAACAGTTCTGATAAGACAAGAATTGCCCGCTTCGAAACAGATGTAAAAACTGTGACCACCTGTATCTGCTATTTTGCAAAAGGCGCAGAACCTCTAAATAAAGAGGAGACTCAGCGTATCGATCTGATTCAAAAGATTATCGTCAGCATTGCATCCAGAACGCGTTTGCAAAGAACAGTTGAGAGACTTTCTTTCTATGATATTGACGGATATAAGAACCTAAAGTTCTATATGCGCGAAATAGACAGGCTTAATGAGGAAGATAAGCTTCACGGCATGGTGGCTATCAGAATTAATCTTAGCCATTTTTCACTTGTCAATCAGCAGATCGGAAGAGATGCCGGTACTGTTGTTATGAGGAAATATATCTCATTGATTGAGGATGCGATTGCCGGTGATGGTGTCGTTTGTCATATCGGTGGTGACAATTTCATAATGATCCTGACTGAGGATAAAAAAGATGACGTAATTAAAATCATTACCGGGGCACCTGTTGTCTATGATGATAATAGCGGTGACTATATTATCGTGTCTTCATCTGCAGGTGTTTTCAATATTCCTGAGGAATTCGAATATCATGATTTTGGCGACATAATGACGAAGGTAACCGGGGCTTCAGAGCAGGCAAGGACAGGCGGCGGTGCCAGCATAATTAATTACGACAGAAAAACAGATATCGATCGTGAATATATCATAAAGGTTCAGAGTAAGTTTGTGGAAGCTCTCAGGGATGAGGAGTTTAAGGTTTACTATCAGCCAAAGATAGCAGTAGAAACCGGTGAACTGATGGGAGCTGAGGCACTGTGTAGATGGTTCAGGAATGGAAGAATAGTTCCGCCTATGGAATTTATTCCGATCCTGGAGATGAATATGGATATCTGCAAGCTTGATTTTTATATGCTTGAGCATGCCTGCATGGATATAAGAAAATGGCTTGACGAGGGTAAACGAGTAGTTAGAGTTTCTGTTAACCTGTCACGTAAGCACATGGCTGATCCTGATATAACGCAGCATATTCTCGATATCATAGACAGACATAACGTACCTCATGAATGCATTGAGATAGAGCTTACTGAGACCAATGCCGATGTGGAATTCACTTATCTTAAGCGAATGGTTAGTGATCTTCAGGAGGTAGGAATATTTACTTCTGTTGATGACTTCGGTATGGGTTATTCATCACTGAATCTCATAAAAGAAATCCCTTGGAATGTACTTAAGGTTGATAAGTGCTTCCTTCCTGAAGATGATGAGGATGAGAGAAGCATCAGAAGTATCATGTTCCGCCACGTAATTTCTCTTGCTAACGATATGGGATTTGAGAGTATCGCAGAAGGCGTGGAGACTGAACAGCAGCTTAAGTTCCTGAAAGAAACAGGATGCGTTCTGGCACAGGGATACTTCTTTGATAAGCCGCTTCCATACGAAGAGTTTGTGGAGAGACTGATCAACTATAAATATAAACTGCCGTATTAAGTTTTAGTACAAAGATAGTTTTGTAAAGCAGGCTGTTTTCCGAAAAGAGCAGCCTGTTTTTATGTATGTTTTTAAAATATACTGATGATAAAAAGGAGGAGAACAGTATGATAAAAAGACCTGAATATATTAAACCAGGATGTAGTATCGGAATCACAGCACCTTCTTTTGGGCCATCCAGCGAGCCTTATTATTCAATGTATGGTTATTCCAAGAGAAATCTTGAGAACAGAGGCTATAAAATTATTGAGGGTGATACCCTTTTTAAAAATGACGGAATCGGAATAAATACTGATCCCAAGGTAGCTGCCGCTGAGCTTGTGGAATTCTATAAAAGGGATGAAATCGATGCAATTATCTCTGCCGGGGGCGGTGAGTGCATGAATGAGACCATAACCTATGTGGATTTTGAAGCTTTGAAAAATGAGAAGCCCAAGTGGTATCTTGGCTATTCGGACAATACTAATTTTATTTTCCCTCTTGTTACAATTTCAAGAGTGCAGGGTATATATGGGCCGTGTATTTCGGGCTTTTCAAAAAAATGGGAGAAACCTGAGTATGACGCTATGGCCGCTCTTGAGGGGACTCAGACAGAGTTCTCCGGATATGAGAAATTCGTTGATCCTGCAAAAGAAGAGAAGCCCTCTGAAGAAATTACGGATTATTCGAAGGTGAACTTTGATGTTCCCTACGAATATAATTCAGATAAGATTCTTACAAGCTTTGTGTGCAATAGTGGTAAGGCAGTCAAGGTAGATGAGAATACTGAGATAAATATGCAGGGAATCCTCCTTGGGGGCTGCGTTGACGTTCTTGCAAATCTTGTGGGAACAAGGTTTGATAAGATGAAGGAATTCAATAAAGATTTTAAGGATGTTATCTGGGTTCTTGAAGCCTGTGACCTGACACCTCTCAGCTACAGAAGAACCATCTGGAACATGAGAGAAGCGGGATGGTTTGACAGTGCCAAGGGCTTTGTAATAGGTCGTCCACTGACAGCTTTTGGAAGCGAGATGATGGGGGCAAATCATTTCAATGCAGTGACAGATATTGTGGGCGAGCTTGGAGTGCCTATCGTAATGGATGCGGATATAGGACATATCGATCCTGCAATGCCCATTGTCATGGGAGCTGAGGCTAAGGTATACGCAAAAGGAAATGATTTAAAGATAAGTCTTAAATAAGCTCAAAATGCTTAAGGGCATTCCAAATGCCGTCGTTATCAAGAGATGTTGTGATGTAGTCTGCGTAGTCTGTAAGGTCATGGTAGGTTTCACCCATGCCTACACCAACGCCTGCTGCGAGCAGCATCTCTTTGTCGTTTATGCTGTCACCGAAGGCAAAGGTATTTTCAATTGATTCACCAAGAAGATCGCAGACCTTCTCGATTCCTGTACCTTTGTTGAAGCCCTTGGGAACCATCTCAACAACGGTGTCTGAATGAATTATGTAATCATAAAGGTCTGAGAGCTTATCGAAGCACTCATCTCTTTTTTCAACAGGAATCTCTGTTGCGCAGGAGAGTTTATTCATCTCCCAATTTCCATAGCATTCATCGATACCCCGAAGGTGTGAGCCCATCTCAGCGATTATCTTATCGCCGTACATATCACCCTGAAAATCCTTAAGCTCCAAATAGAGGTGTGTGGGACCTTCAAGGATTGGCTTAAAGCCATATTCTCTTACTGTTTCGATGGTTCTTATGGCATCCTCTTTTGGAATGAATCTTTGGTAAATAACTTCATCTCCAAATTCAATCATGGTTCCGCAGGCTGATACGATGCCGTCAAAGCCGATGCCAAGCAGATTTTCATTGGTGATAAAAGCTCTGGCGCGGCCGGTGTTAATAAAGCACTTGTGACCGTTTGCTCTTGCCTGTCTGATTCCTTCTATTGTCTTTTCGTTGATCTCGTTTTTATAGTTCCAGAGTGTTCCGTCGATATCGAAAAATAAAACCATTTTTAACATCCTTTTCTAAAGGAATACTTACCGCGAATGCAGTAAATAAGCCTAAAATCATTTCTATATATGATACCATATTTAACAATATTGGTCGTGATAAAGTGTCCATAGATTGATATAATAACATAAGATTTAAAAGATTCACCAACTAGCAACAATTGACGAGAAGTATTTTAATGAGGACATGATGATGAAGACTTTATATGTGGAATGCAAAATGGGCGTTGCCGGTGATATGCTATCAGCTGCACTTATAGAGCTGTGCGATGACAGGGAAGAGATATTAAAAGAGCTATCTGAGCTGGGGATTCCCGGGGTTACCTACGAGCTTACAAAAAGTGAAAAATGCGGAATTATGGGTAGCCATCTGGAAGTGAAGGTAAATGGTGAAGAAGAGATAAGTGAAGATGTGGGGCATGAGCATCATCATGAACATCATCACCATGATGAGCACGAGCATCATCACAGCCATCACGTACATAGACACCTTAAGGATATCGAAGAGATCGTTAATTCTCTTAAGATGAGTGAAGCTGTAAAACAGGATGTGATAAATGTTTACAAACTGATTGCTGAAGCTGAGAGTAATGTCCATGGCGTAAATGTAAATGAGATTCATTTTCATGAAGTTGGAAATATGGATGCAATCGCTGATATTTCCGCGGTATGTCTTGTCATGAACCGCCTTAAAGTAGATAATATAGTGGTATCTCCAATCCATGTTGGAAGCGGTCAGGTTAAGTGTGCCCATGGAATTCTTCCTGTTCCCGCACCTGCAACCGCATATCTTCTAAGGGGAATTCCCAGCTATAGCGGTGATATTAAGGGCGAACTTTGTACTCCTACAGGGGCAGCGCTGGTTAGATATTTCGCGTCAAGCTTTGGAAATCAGCCTGTTATGAGTATATCCAAGATAGGATATGGTATGGGCAAAAAGGACTTCCCTCAGGCAAACACTGTAAGAGTTATGCTTGGCGAAGATACAGATATGATGGACAGCGTCACTGAGCTTGTCTGCAATCTTGATGACATGACTCCCGAGGAGATCGGTTTTGCCACAGAGCGCCTTATGGAAGAAGGGGCCCTGGATGTTTTCACCACATCCATAGGAATGAAAAAGAACCGCCCCGGCGTAATGCTGACGGTACTTTGCAAAGAAAATGCAAAGGATGAATTTGTAAAACTGATTTTTAAATATACTACAACTATCGGCATAAGAGAGAGCATTTGCAGACGCTATGTTCTTGACCGCGTAGAGAAAACTGTCTCCACACCTGATGGGGATATTCGAATTAAGGAAGTAAGCGGCTATGGTGTAAGCCGTCAGAAGAAGGAATACGAGGATCTGGCCAGGATCGCCAGGGAAAAGGATTCCGGAATTATAGAGAGAAAATAAATATCAGAGGTAAAGACAATGTACGATTTTTTAACATGTCCTGACAGAACAAAATCTTTTTCCTACAAGTATAAGGATATGTTTGACAAAAATCCTGACATCCCTGAGGGCGTGATCCCATTTTCCGTAGCGGATATGGAATTTAAAAATGCTCCTGAGATCATAGAGGGATTAAAGAAATATATTGAGAATACGGTTCTTGGTTATACGGCACCATCCGATGGATTTATTGAAGCAGTCTGTGGATGGATGGAAAAGCGCCACGATTATCATATTGAAAAAGAGTGGATAGCCCTATCAGACGGTGTGGTTCCTGCACTGAGCGACCTTATCAGGTCCACGACGGATGAGGGAGATGGCGTAATTATTCTGACTCCCGTATATTATCCTTTTAAGGGCTCAATTGAAAAAAATAACAGAAAAGTGGTGAATGTGGATCTTTTACATGATGATTCTTCATACACCATAGATTTTGACGGCCTAAAAAAGGCAGCAGCAGATAAAAACAACAAGCTTATCATATTCTGCAATCCTCACAATCCGGTTGGAAGAGTGTGGACAAAGGAAGAGCTTAAGCAGGTTTATGATATCTGCGTTTCAAATGATGTTTTCATAATCAGTGACGAGATTCATAACGATCTGATAATGCCGGGCTATGAGCATACTGTTATGGCCAATGTGGCTGAAGATGCAGGAAAACACATGGCGGTATGTACTGCACCAAGTAAGAGCTTTAACCTGGCAGGACTTCAGACTTCGTGCATCATTATTGAGGATGAGGACAGGAGAAAAGCCTTTATAAACAGCCGTGCCAAAGAACATAGAGGAGTAGTCAATGCCCTTGGAATGGAGGCCTGCAGAGTAGCATATACTGAATGCGAAAAGTGGCTTGATGAATGTATAGAAGTGATAGATGGTAATGCGAAGTATATGAAGAGTTTTCTTAATGAGCATTTCCCTGAGGTGAAGGTCTATCCCCTTGAAGGCACCTATCTTTTGTGGTGTGATTTTGGCGCATACGGACTTAGCTGCAGCGAGCTTGAGGAGTTTAATATCAAGGATGTGCTTTTGTTTACCGACGAAGGATACCTTTTTGGTGAAGCGGGTAAAGGCTTTGAGAGATTCAACATCGCATGCCCAAGACATAAGTTAGAAGAAGCCATGCAAAGGCTTTTGAATAATTCTGATAAGATCAGAAGATAAATGATCGGGGAGCTGGTGAAAAAGAAAGGGGTTTTATTATATGAAAGCAATTTTTTCAAACTATCTGAAAGAGCTTGCTCCGAGCCTTAAAAAGCTCATAGATGAGCTCTCATCGGATTATGATTATGTGAGCATTCTTGCAACGGATTCCAAGGGATTTTCCATGCAGGCTTCACAGAGAAACAAGTCTCTTACAGGAGAGACAATGATGACTGAGAGGGGCTGCGTTGTACGAGTTTACAAGGACGGCCTTTACAGCGAATATGCCTTTAACAGACCTGAAGCTGACGTTAGTGCGATGGCTTCCAGGTTAAAGGGGATTCTTGATGATCAGATTTCCATTTTAAAAAGAACATCTACTGAAGTCTTTGACACAGCAAAGCTTGAGGACGAGCCCTGCGAACTTTTTGTGGAGATGGAAACAGATGTAATGCCTGAGGATGCTGATCTTGGTGCTCTTATGAAAAAGTTAAAGAGTTACAGCGATAAGGCAGCAGGTCTTAAGGATTATATGGTAGATGCTGTTGTTTCCGCTAAGTCAACACATGTATGTAAGATGTTCCTTACCAAAAACAGAGATATGAGACAGAGCTATGTTTACACTGAAGGATCTGTTGTTGCCATAGGTGTGAAAAATGGCAAGAACTCAATGGCAATTCAGGGTGTATCAGACAGAAGCGGTGTAGGCATAATCGACGGCCTTGAAGAAAAGGCAGAGCTTGCTGCAATAGAAGTAGGCGAGATGCTTGATGCATCACCTGTTGTGCCCGGTGAATATGAGATTGTAACAAGCCCTGAGGTTACAGGACTTATCGCTCACGAGGCCTTTGGTCACGGCGTTGAGATGGATATGTTTGTGAAAAACAGAGCCCTTGGCGCAGAGTATATCGATAAGAGAGTAGGTTCAGATCTTGTTTCCATGCACGAGGGTGCAAACGTCGTTGTTGATGTTGCAAGCTATGCTTTTGATGATGAGGGAACTCTTGCAGGTGATGTTACAGAAATAGATCACGGTATCCTGAAAACCGGTGTCTGCGATGCTCTTTCTGCCCTCAGACTTGGAACAAAGCCTACAGGAAACGGTAAGCGTGAGAACTTTGAGCACAAGGTTTACACCAGAATGACCAACACTATTTTTGACAGCGGCGAGTCTACAAAAGAAGAGATGATCGCTTCTGTAAAGAAGGGTTACTATCTTGAAGGAATGTTCTCAGGAATGGAGGATCCCAAGCATTGGGGAATCCAGTGTATCGTCGCAAGAGGAAAAGAAATCATCGACGGTAAATTCACAGGTAAGGTTGTTTCTCCTGTTGTTATGACAGGTTATGTTCCGGATCTTCTTGGTTCCATTTCAATGGTAAGTAAGGACCGCGAATCCTTCGGTACCGGCGGCTGCGGCAAGGGCCACAAGGAATGGGCAAAGGTTTCAGATGGCGGCCCGTGCCTTAAGGCAATTGCGAGACTAGGCTAACTGCGATGACTTGGCGAAGTTGTTTTGAGCCTAGTCAGAGCTGTTGTTCCGGCTAACGAAGTGAGAGCGGAACTTCCTTGTGAAAAAGGAAAAAATTATATACATAATAAGAGGATATTCAAAATGACAGATAAAATAGTAGAGATCCTCAGGGCATCCGGTGCTGATGCCTTCGAGGTTACAGATACAGTTACACTTGCATATGAATTTTATTTTATTAAGCACAAGCTTGATCAGAACAGAGTAAGAGACGTTGAGCACATCAACGTAAAGGTATTAAAAAAGCTCGAGGACGGCAAGGTGATCGGAAGCGCATCCGGTGAGATTTATCCCACACTTACAGAGGATGAGATAAAGAGCGAAATTGATAAGCTTATTTCAAGAGCTGAGAACGTGCAGAATCCGTTTTATGAGCTCAACAAGCCTGTAGAATTTGAGGCTTCAAAGAATAGCGACATCGATGTATCAAAGATTGCGGAAGACTTTGTTAATACCATGAAGGAGATTCCCGAGACTGATACAGAGGACCTTAACTCATACGAGATTTTTGTAAATAAAAATAAGTGCCGTTTTATCAACTCTGAAGGCATTGATGTTTCCTACGAGTACCCTTCTTCAATGGTAGAGGTTGTTGTTAATGCCAGAGATGAGGCACATGAGATTGAGCTTTATCGCATGTATGAGGGCGGCACCTGTGATAAGGAAGGCCTCAAGAAAGACATTACTGAAGTTTTAAAATATGGTAAGGATAAGCTAATTGCAGGTCCTACTCCTCAGCTTGGCAAGGCAGCAGTTGTGTTCCCTACAAGCGATGCTGTTATGCTCTACCACTATTTTGCAGGTAAGAGTGATGCAGGATTTATTTACAATCATTATTCAGATTGGGAAATCGGCAAGGATATTGCTCCCAAGGCAAAGGGCGATAAGGTGACTCTTAAGGTTCTTAGGAATCTTCCCAATTCATCCAAAAACTTCGATGTGGATGAAGAAGGTGCAGTTATCAAGGATACGGTTCTTCTCGAAAACAATGTACCCAAGACCTTCTGCGGCGGCAGAAGATATCGCTGCTATCTTGGAATAGAGGGATCTTCCATGGCTTACAATTACGAGGTAAGCGGCGGCAGCAAGACCATGGATGAGATCAGAAGCGGCAAATATCTTGAAGTGGTAGAGTTCTCAAGCTTTGAGGTTGACTCTATTTCAGGCGATATCGCCGGAGAGATAAGACTTGCTTACTATCACGACGGAGATAAGGTTACACCTGTAAGCGGCGGCTCTGTTTCAGGAAGCATGTTCAATTTCGTAAATGAGATGTACATGTCCAAAGAACAGCGTCAGTACGACTTCTGCCTTATCCCTGCGCTCACAAGACTTGAAAATGTAACTGTAACCGGAATAGAATAAGAGCAGACGTGGGCGGACTTGTATTTTTTGTTCCGCCCATATATTATGTGTGGAGAATGTTCATTTTTTTTATGTGGGGTAAAACATGGCAAAAAATTTTGGCCAGGAACTTGAAATGACTCAGACAGGACTCCTTACGTCCAAGTCAGGTAAGACCTTTATCAGAATTTATTTCGTGAGAAAAGGTGTAAATGGCGAGGAAGCCAGCGCTGAAGGCATAATCCCGGGCTACAAGATCATGAAATCTGAAGGCTTCGAGCCTGACGAGATCGCAGCTCTGGAGTTTTACATCAAACAGAACCGCGAGGACATAGTGCTCCGCGCTAAGAAACTAAGTGACCCTTGGAATTGGCTGTAAGCACTTGGCGAGGTTTTGTCGAGCCTAGTGCGCGCGTGTTCTGGCGAACGAAGTGAGAGCAGAACTTCCTTGCAAATTTATATAAAAGAAAGAAGAGGAATAAAAATGGCACTGATTAAAAAGCCTGTAACAGGAATGAAGGATATTCTCCCTGAGGAGATGAAGCTTAGAGATTATGTAATAGGTATCATTAAGGAGACCTATGCGGGATTTGGTTTTACATCAATCGAGACTCCCAGCGTTGAATCTCTTGCAAACCTTAACAGTAAGCAGGGTGGAGAAAATGAGAAGCTTATCTTCAAGGTAATGAAAAGAGGAGAGAAGCTTAACTTAGAGACAGCGAAGGAAGAGAATGACCTTACAGATTCAGGTCTTCGCTATGACCTCACTGTTCCCCTTGTAAGATATTATTCAAATCACCAGAACGAGCTGCCTTCACCCTTTAAGGCACTTCAGATGGGCTATGTATGGAGAGCTGACAGACCTCAGAAGGGCCGCTATCGTCAGTTCATGCAGTGCGATATCGATATCCTTGGCGAGGCAACTAACCTTGCAGAGATAGAGCTTATCCTTGCTACAACCACAACTCTTGGAAGACTCGGATTTAAGGGCTTCCAGATCAGAATAAACGACAGACGTATGCTTAAGGCTATGGCAGCTTACAGCGGATTCCCGGAAGAGAGCTATGATTCTGTTTTCATCACTCTTGATAAGATGGATAAGATCGGTCTTGAGGGGGTTGCAGAAGAGCTTGAGAAGGATGGCTTTGATAAGACCAGCATCGATAAGTACCTTAACCTGTTCAAGAATGTTGAGGATAAGGGTGCAATTGACGGAATCAGATTCCTTGCTGATGAGCTTGGCGATTTCCTTGATGCTGATGTTAAGAACAATCTTGAAGAGATCATTTCAAGTGTCGACACCACAAAGAGTGCTGAGTTCGAGCTTGTATTCGATCCCACTCTTGTTCGCGGAATGAGCTATTATACAGGAACAATCTTTGAAGTTGCTATGCCTCAGTACGGCGGAAGCTGTGGCGGTGGCGGACGCTATGACAAGATGGTTGGTAAGTTCACAGGTCAGGATACACCTGCCTGCGGATTTTCAATCGGTTTTGAGCGTATAATCATGATCATGATGGATGAGGGCTTCAAGATTCCCGATGAGAAGGATAAGGTAGCTTTCCTTGTAGAGAAGGGTATCGGCGGCGAGCAGTTATCAGATATCATCGCGGAGGCTCAGAAGGAAAGGGCAGCAGGCAAGCAGGTTCTTGTTGTTCGTATGAACAAGAACAAGAAGTTCCAGAAGGAGCAGCTTACAGCTCAGGGTTACGAAGAATTTAAGGATTTCTACAAGACAGAACTTAAGCACTGATGAAAATCTATTATTGCAACGTTCATAATCTGATAGAGCAGGCGAAGGCCGATGATTCGGTTTTAGAAGCCCTTATGAAAAGGGTGGATAAGACGCGAATAGAGAAGGCTTCTCGTTTCAAAAGACTTCCCGACAAGGTCTGCAGCCTTGTGGGAGGAGCTCTTGTTCAGAATGCTCTAAAGGATTATATCGCAGAGAATGAAGCGCTAGAGTTTTCTTCCGAGGATGTACTTGACATAAGCTACGTCTTGGTAGAAAATGGTAAACCGTACGTTAAAAATTATCCGAGTTTCCATTTTTCACTATCTCATTCAGGTGACTATGTGGCTTTGGCTGCGGCCGGTATTCCTGTTGGAATTGATGTGCAGGAAGAACGGGTATCGGATTCAGATAAGCTTGCCGAGAGATTTTTTTCTGAAAAAGAAAATGAGATGTTAAGGAAGATAGCAGATGATGAAGACCGTTCACACATGTTTTTCAGGATCTGGTCTGCAAAGGAAGCTTACATAAAAATGACCGGCCATGGACTTCAGGAAGACCTGAGCGGTTTCCATATATCCTTTGATGATATGGAAATTCGCAGAGGAAGTCCCGAAGTAACTGCCGGTTATATAATAGAACCTCTCCCCCTCATTGGAAACGTTCTTACAGTATGTATCGGAGAGAGGACGGATAATATTAACCTTAATGAGGTTGTTTTTTGATTTGTTTGTGCGGATTTGCACAGGGTTATTAAAATGAGTGCTGGTAATAAGAAATACGAAATAGACATGACGGAGGGGGCTCTTCTGCCGAAGATTCTCCTTTTTTCTATACCACTGATGATTTCAAGCGTTTTGCAGCTCCTGTTTAACGCAGCGGATATCGTGGTTGTGGGACAGTTTTCCGGTGATGAGACTATGGGTGCAAACTGCGTTGCGGCCATCGGATCAACGGGATCTGTTATCAATATGCTCCTTAGTGTTTTCATGGGGCTTTCTGTAGGCGTGAATGTTCTTGCAGCCAGATATTTCGCAGGAAAACAGAAAAAAGAGATGAGCGAGACGGTTCATACTACTGTTGCGCTGGCTCTTATCGGCGGTGTGATCATCGCTGTAATCGGTGTTCTTGCATCCAAGCCGATTCTTGGCCTAATGGGATCTCCCGAGGAAGTAATCGATCTATCTGCTCTCTATATGAGGATATATTTTGTGGGAATGCCCGTGACGCTTCTTTACAACTTTGGAGCTGCCGTTCTTAGGGCAACCGGGGATACCAGAAGACCGCTGTACTACCTTATGGGTGCTGGCGTAATAAATGTTATACTCAATCTGATTTTTGTAATCCTTCTTCACATGCATGTTGCAGGAGTTGCTCTTGCTACCATTATTGCGCAGGCAGTATCCGCAGCTCTTATCGTAAGAGCGCTTATGAAGACAGAAGAAAGCTATAGGCTTGACCTTAGGAAAATCCGTGTGAATATGGATAAGGCTAAGAGGATTATCAGAGTGGGCCTTCCTGCAGGACTTCAGGGAACCATCTTTTCATTTTCAAATGTTCTTATTCAGTCTTCTATAAATGAGTTTGGTGCTACAGCCATGGCGGGAAGTGCTGCAGGTGCGAACCTTGAGGGCTTTGTATATATGGCAATGAACTCCATATATCAGGCCTGCGTATCTTTCACCAGCCAGAATGTAGGTGCAGGAAAAGCGGACAGAATAGGGAAGGTTCTTCGCAACTGCCTTGCTATAGTAGCGGTTGTAGGCCTTGCAATGGGTAATCTTTTCTATCTCCTTGGACCCAAGCTTGTTGGTATTTACACAGCTGAGCCTGATACCATTAAGTTTGGTGTTGAGCGTATGGCGATCATCTGCACCTTGTATTTCCTGTGCGGATGTATGGATGTAATCTGCGGAAGTCTTCGCGGAATGGGATATTCCACAGTGCCTATGATAGTATCTATAGTAGGTGCGTGCGGACTTAGAATAGTTTGGATATTGACGATATTTAGGATATATCATTCCCTTACAGTACTTTATATTTCATATCCTGTGACCTGGTTTATAACTGCGTCCGCTCATCTTATAAGTTATTTCATCATTAAGAAAAAGGTAGTCTCCAAGATGGGGACCGGGAAGGCAGAGCTTGCATAAATGAGTAAAATTAAGGCAGTAATATTTGATCTTGACGGAACACTTTTGTACACACTTGAGGATCTGATGCTAAGTGCCAATTATGCACTTAGTAAGCATGGTATGGAAACCTGCTCACTTCATGATATACAATACAGAGTGGGGAACGGAGTACAGAAGCTGATGGAACGATGCGTTCCGGGCGGCCTTGAGAATCCGGATTTCCAAGCTGTTTTTGCAGATTTTAAAGAGCATTACAAGGTTCATTGTAACGATAACAGCGGACCCTACAAAGGAATTCCGGAGCTTCTTACAGCTCTTAAGGAAAAAGGCTATAAGCTTGCCATAGTATCAAACAAATTTATGGATGCCACAAAGGAACTGGCAGCTCTATATTTTAAGGATACTATAGATGTTGCTATAGGCGAGAGCGCAGGCATTCGCAAAAAGCCTGAACCCGATACGGTTATAGAAGCCATGAGGATTCTTGGTGTTACCGCATCTGATTGCGTATATGTTGGCGACTCCGATGTGGATATTAAAACAGCAGCCAATTCAGGCATGCCCTGCATAAGTGTTGCCTGGGGATTTCGCACCAGGGAGGAACAGCAGGAAGCCGGCGGCAAGATATTTGCAGATGTACCGGATGATATAATAAAATTACTTGAGTTTAGATTTTGCTAATTACAGGGGGAATCAAATTGCAGCAAAACATAATACAGTTCGTAATACTTGTTTTACTGGTGTTTATATCGGCGTTCTTTTCATCGGCAGAGACAGCCATGAGCTGTGTCAGCAGAGTGAGAATAAAGACGCTTGTGGATGAGAATAATAAGAGAGCCGTGGCTGTTTCGCAGATTCTTGATAACTATCAGAAGATGCTGTCAGCAGTGCTTATCGGCAACAACATAGTTAATCTGTCGGCATCTGCTCTTGCCACTATGTTTGTACAAAGACTGTGGGGCGACTGGGCCGTAAGTATCGGAACCGGTGTCCTTACAATCGCAGTTCTTATAATCGGTGAGATTATTCCTAAGACTATAGCTACAACCTATGCGGAGAATCTTTCACTGTATTACGCAAGAATAATCCTTGCGATCATGTGGATCCTCACACCCTTTATCTGGATCGTTAATGCCATAGCAGATGTGGTTCTTGGAATCCTTCGCATTGATAAAAACAGCAAAACGGTCATGACAGAAAATGAGCTTAAGACCTACGTGGATGTAAGTCATGAGGACGGCGTAATCGAGAGCGGCGAGAAGGAGATCATTTACAATATCTTTGAATTCAGTGATGCTGTAGCCAAGGATGTCATGATCCCCAGAATCGATATGAGCTGCGTCAGTGCTGACGCTGAGTACCATGAAGTCATGAGAGTCTTCAAGCAGGAGATGTATACCAGAATCCCTGTCTATGAGGATAATCAGGACAACATCATCGGTCTTATAAATATCAAGGATATCGTGCTGGTATCCGATAAGGATAATTTCAAGATAAGCGATTATTTGAGAGAAGCTTATTACACCTACGAATATAAAAAGACAGCGGATCTTCTTGTGGAGATGAGAAAAAATGCCCAGAACGTTGCCTTTGTACTTAGTGAGTACGGCGCTACTGTTGGTATGATCACCCTGGAAGACCTTCTTGAAGAAATCGTTGGTGAGATCCGTGATGAGTATGATACGGACGAAGAAGAGCAGATAAGAGAGCTTGGCGATGGAAGATTCCTTGTAGAAGGAAACATGAAGCTTGATGATATCAATGATGCTCTAGGAACACAGTTTGAATCAGACGATTATGATTCAATCGGCGGACTGATGATAGAGAATCTTGACAGACTGCCAAGAGGCGGCGAGACCACAAAGCTTGATAACGGTGTAGAGCTTACTGCCAGCGCCATCAAGAGAAATCGTATTACAGCGGTACTTGTTTACATACCGGAAGGCACCTTTGATATAAAGGAGAGCCAGACTGATACAGAACAGGATACAGAAGAATAAAAAACGCAGGTTGCAATTAAGTTTGTAACCTGCGTCTTTTTATTTAGTATTTACTTGCCATGACAAAGCTTTACTTATTTGCTGAGCTTAATGCTTCGGCTATTTTTGATTCTATAAGCTTTTTAACCATATCCGCTATTTCTGTGGTGTTCATATCCTTGTATTCATCGTAGTAGATTGGCTTAAGGAAATGTATCTGCGTAGTTACCGGCTTTAGGGAATTAAGCTCAAAGGGCTTATAGGAATCAACAAGGGCAACCGGTACTATGGGCTGTTTTGACCAAAGAGCAGTCTTGAAGGCTCCGGGCTTAAAGTCCTGCACAGTATTTTGATTGTGATCGTATCCTCCTTCAGGAAAGAGAATGTACTTTCTTCCTTCTTTTACTTCATCTGCCATCTGGCGCATGCTCTTAATCTGTGAGCGCATGTCATTTTTATCAAGACGAATACCCCTGAGAAGTCCTATAAATTCGTTGGTCAGTATCATCTTTGAACGTTGCAGATCTATTACAACACTACATGGTGAGTCGTGTGAATTAATGATGCCAAGCGCATCGAACTTACCCTGATGATTTGGAATCATTATGTAGCCGCCTTCCTTTGGAAGGTTGTTCACGCCATAGCAGTTCGTTTTGATGAAGCAGTTACGCATTACTTTTCGAACCATGTTGCGTGCGATTCTGTAACAATACTCATCGTCATATTTATCTGTTTTGTTCATGACAAGTCTGGCTTTTATGATGTAATAGATAATCAGAGGTAAAGAGACTATTATTACGTAATAAAATCTAAGCATTTAATAAATAAACCTTTCTGAAATGGCTTGTTTATAGTGTTATTATACCTTATTTTGGCTGTTTTTTATAATGCTTTTCTGTTTGCCTGATTCTGTATTTATGCACAATTGGGATGTCTATTTTTCTTTATATATTCACAATTGAGAAAACGTAAAAGTTAATATAGAATGATTTAGAGTTAATTAAAACATTTAATCAATTATTTGTTTTGATAATATAACATCAGGGAGGAAATTACAATAGTCTTTGAAAATATGGCCCTTTGCGTGGGGGCAGGGCAGAATAACTTCTCCATGAAAAGGGGAAGCTTTAAGTATAAACAGAGTTTTGACTGGAAAGAACAGTGTGTTTTGAAGGAAACGGAAAATACTCCGGATGGGACAGATTATAAATATGAGTGCAAAAAAGCCGGAGAGATTCTGACACTTAGGGTTACAAAGAGCGGGGACAGGACTGAGATCAGGTTGTCATCCGAAGCCGGCAGTGCTTCTAAGATAAACCGATTTTGGCTAAGTTTTCCTACTAATCCGGGTGAACATATCTACGGATGCGGGGAGACTTATTCAGAGTTTGATCTTAAAGGGCAAAACGTAAGGATATGGGTTGCAGAGCATCAGAATGCATCCAGGATTTCCAAAAAGCTTATCAAGGAAAAGCTGAGGGGACCTCGTCCAAAGAAAAAGCTGCCCTTTGATAAATATGAATCTTACTATGTACAGCCCACATTCACATCATCAGATAAATACTATGTTCATGTGGATATGAGCGCTTACGGCGAGTTTGATTTTTCAGTTCCTGACAAGATTACTTTATACACCCAGGAATTTCCGGTGGTTACAAGCGAAAGAGCCGGCACTTTTACAGAGCTTTCTGATAAGCTGACAGCTCTTCTTGGCCGTCAGAGAAGGCTTCCTGACTGGATCTATGAGGGCGGTATCATCGCCATGCAGGACTGGATCAAGGATGGCGATAAGGTAAAAGAAGGCTTTGATGGCTGCGGCAATATCGACAGGAAGCTGGAAGAGCTTTCAAAAGAAAATGGCAAGGTTGTAGGTGTCTGGTGTCAGGACTGGTGCGGCTGTCGCTGTACAGGCTTTGGCTATCAGGTTATGTGGAACTGGAGATACAACGATCAGCAATATCCGAATCTTCCATCCAAGATAAAAGAGTGGAAGGAGAAGGGCGTCAGATTCCTTGGTTACATCAATCCTTTTATCGCACTTGAGAAGGATATTTACGAGACAGCAAAAGAAAAGGGATACTGCGTAAAGGATAGAAACGGAGACGATTATCTTGTTACGATAACAACATTTCCGGCTGCAATGGTGGATTTCACTAATCCTGAAGCCTACAACTGGTATAAGAATATCATCAAGGAAAATATGATAGGGATCGGCATGGGCGGCTGGATGGCTGATTTTGGTGAGTACCTGCCGGTGGATGCTGTGCTCTATGACGGGGATCCTAAGGCTCTTCACAATAAGTGGCCGGGTATCTGGGCACAGATGAACAGAGAGGCCATAGAAGAGTGCGGCGTAGAGGATGAAGTCTTCTTTTTCACAAGAGCAGGCTATACGCAGAGTCTTGGCAGTGCGGCCATGATGTGGACAGGAGATCAGCATGTAGACTGGTCGGTGGATGATGGAATTCCATCTGTAATACCTGCAACACTGTCACTTGCCATGTCAGGATACGGCATAACTCATTCGGATGCAGGCGGATATACCACCATAATGCACATGAGAAGAACTAAGGAGCTTCTTATGAGATGGGAAGAGATGAATGCATTTTCGCCTCTTTTCAGAACTCATGAGGGCAATCAGCCCGGAAATAATGTGCAGTTTGACTCAGATGAAGAGCTTTTGAAGCACACAGCCATGTGCACAAGGATTCATGCAAGGCTTGGATTTTATATTAAAGAACTCGTTGATGAGGCGGTAGAGAAAGGGACTCCCGTCATCAGGCCTGTGTTCTATCACTATGATGAATCCTGGGCTTACAGCGAGATGACAGAGTATCTTTTGGGAAGAGATATTCTGGTTGCACCTGTTCTTGAAGCGGGTACCGACAAAAGAACGGTTACACTACCTGATGATACATGGGTACATCTTTATACAGGTAAGGAGTACAAGAAGGGGATTTGTACTGTGGATGCGCCTGTTGGGAAGCCATGTGTATTTGTCAGAAAAAGCTCTGAGAGATTCGATGAGCTTATCACAATAAGAGAATAATTTAATGGGGTTTAATGAGATGGGTAATAATAGAGAAGATAAGTTTCTTTCAAAATGTGCTTACGGCCTTGCTGACATTTACGGCGGCGGTGCATTTGTTGTAATCAGCACATTTTTCACGGTATTTCTTACAAAGGCGCTAGGAATGTCGCCTGCACTTGCAGGTACAATCCCGCTTATAGGAAAAGTATGGGATGCAATTACAGACCCTATAATGGGCAATATAGTTGACAGAACCAGCTCGAAATTCGGAGCAAAACGTTTTTACATTCTTATCGGAAGTATCATATCTGCTATTACGTTTCTGATGCTTTGGATGAATGCAGGCATTGAGAGCGTGGGCGGACAATATACTTTTTACGCACTTATGTACATGCTGTTTTCAACGGGCTTCACTATCGTAATGGTACCTTATAACGGACTTCTTCCGGATATGGTTGATGACTACAATAAGCGAGGCAGCTTTTCCGGAATAAGAACTGTATTTTCAAGCTTTGGTGCAATTCTGGCAGGCCTTGTACCTACCATCATTATCACAGATAACACCAATGCATGCCTGTATTTTACAGTTGCGATCATTTTCTCAGTGATCTTCCTTGTGGTGGTTTTACTTACCTTCTTCGGAACCTGGGAAAAGCAGAAGGAACCCGTAAAGGTTCCGTTAAGAAAGAGCCTTGTGCAGTCCTTTACAGTATATAAGAGCTTTTCCTTTAAGCTTTTTATCTGCATCTTCCTTGCAGGACAGGGTGCTGCTGATTTTGTTACAGGCCTTGCGGTTTACTATGTTGATGACGTGCTTAATGCATACTCCGGCGGCCGTTTCACAATCATGATGGGAGTATTGCTTCTTGCTCAGTTTACAGGCACGATACTGTTCTCGATAATCATGCCAAAGACATCCAAGAAGTTCCCGATACTTATCGGCTTCCCTGTGAGAATGATCGCTACTGTTGCACTGCTGTTCCTCTCCTATGAGGGAGCACCTTTTGTTATAATCCTTGTGCTTTCATTCATTATCGGACTTGGTATGGCTGCTTCATCAGTAAGTATCTACGCTATTTTGTCCGACATGGCGGATGTGGATGAGCTTATTACCTCAATAAGACGTCCCGGAACAGTATCCGGAATGGCGACCTTCATCAGAAAGATTGCAACCGGACTTAGTTCGACTATAATAGGTATTTGTCTCGCAATGATCGGATATGATGAGAACCTTGCTTCTCAGAAGCTGAGACAGGCAGCAGGAACGCAGATGGGTATTACACAGCTCTATGTTTGGATTCCCGTTGCTCTGATGGCACTGGCGATTGTGTTCGCGGTTCTGTTCCCGATGAATAAGCCTGAGTACGATATCATTAAAAAAGAAATTATGCGAAGAAGAGGAGAGGATGATTCAAAGATCACTTCTAAGGAGATCGCTGTATGTGAAAAGGTTACAGGATTCAAATATGATAAACTCTGGAATGAGGACAATGCTCTGAAGTTCTAAGCAAATAAAAGCAGATTTAATTCCGCAGGCTTGTGGTAGTTAGATCTGCTTAAAAAATAAGATAATTGATTAAAATTGTTAATTAAAGGGGAAAAGAAATGAGTAACACAAAACGAGGAATGCACCTGATACTGGGACCTGTGCTGTTCCTGCTGATAAGTCTTTGTCTTGGCAAAACAGGTCTTATCGATTATACCGCTGCAAAGGGTATAGGAACTGCGGTCTGGATGATCTACTGGTGGGTTACAAGACCGGTTGACATAACTGTAACGGCGCTTCTTCCCGGAGTTATAAACGCGATTTTTGATATCGTTCCCATGGAGAATGTTATAAGCCAGTATGCATCAAGCAGTATTATTCTGATCTTCGGCTCATGCCTTTTGACAGCTCCCTGGAGTGAGATAGGACTTGATAAGAGAATATCACTTAAGGCTCTTTCGCTTATCGGACCTTCCATGAAATCTCAGATTACCGTATGGCTCATTGCAGCCATTGTGCTTTCAAACATGATGCCCAACGTAGTTGTAGTTGCTATTTTCACACCTATCGCTGTATCAATGCTAGCGGCAGCAGGTTATAAGGATATCAAAAACTGCGAAGCTGCAACACCTATCCTTTGCGCCATTGCCTGGGGGTCTCAGGTCGGCGGTGCCGGCACACCTCTTGGCGGTGCAATGAACATCACAGCCATAGCCTTTATTGAAGAGTTTACAGGTAAGGAATTTATGTACATTGATTGGATTACCAGAATGCTTCCTTACACTATCATCGCTACTGTAGCGGTTCTTCTTACAATGCTTCTTAAGCCCATGAAGACAAACTCTCTTGAGGGAACAAAGGAATATTTTGAAAAATGCTACAAGGAACTTGGCCCCATGAAAAAGGATGAGAAAGTAAGTCTTGTTCTCTTTATTGTAGCTATGCTCGGTTCATTTGTAAGACCCTTATATGCGGATCTGATTCCGGGACTTGTTCCTGCATATCTTTTCCTGCTTCTTGGTTTTGCTAACTTTGTTATCGTATCTTTCGAGAAAAAGGAACTGCTTCTTACCTGGGAAAAAGCCCAGAAGGAAGTTATGTGGGGAATGCTTCTTCTTTTCGCAGGCGGCCTTGCCCTTGGACAGATACTTACAGGCTCAGGTGCTAATGATGCTATCGCCGGTGTGATCTCATCTGCCAACTTAAATGGCGGATTTGTAACAATACTGGTATTTACACTTTTTGCCTGCATTATATCCGAGATGACAAACAGTACAGTATCTGCAGCTGTTGCACTGCCTATAGTAATTGGTGTAACGCAGAAGATGGGACTTGATCCCATTCCGTATGTCTTCACGACAGCAATGGGCATGAACTTTGAATCAATTCTTCCTGTAAGTGTAAGAGCTATTTCCGTATCATACGGTCTTGATCCTGACAAGCTTCTTAAGAATGGTCTTGTGGTAGCTTTGGTGAGAATGCTCATAGCGGTAGCGGTTGGATACGTGACAATGCTTGTATGGCCTGGGTTTGGTGTACTATAAATTAAAAACGTTAATCAAAATCACTTTTTCTTTTATGTGACTAATTAACAAAAATAGATTAAACAAAATAAACAAAACGCCAAAGTTAATAAAACCCACATATTAGCTGTTGACTGTAAAATGAGAGGTGCTATGATTATAATTGCTTAAAGCGATTAACTAATATAGTTTTAGGAGGCAATATAATGAAATTTTTCTTAGACAGTGCGAAACTCGATGAAATCAAATTAGCTTACAATACATTCGGTATTGACGGTGTAACAACAAATCCCCGTCACATCATGTTAAGTGGTAAGCCTTTCATGACAGCTATTACCGATATTGCAAACTGGATCAAGGAAGAGGGTCTTGAGGGAGTTGATAAGTTCCCTGTATCAGTTGAGATCAATCCTCACTTCGATAAGGCAGAGGATATGGTAGAGATGGCAAGAAAGGTTGCTAAGATCAGCCCTAACTTCGTAATCAAGATTCCTGCAATCGAGCCCGGTATCACAGCTGCAAGAATCCTTGAGAAGGAAGGCATCAGAACAAACGTAACTCTGATCTTCTCACCTTCACAGGCTATTCTTCCTGCAAAGAACGGTTCACTTTTCGTTTCACCTTTCATCGGTTGGAAAGAGCAGAACGGTGAGGATTGCAAGGAATATATCAAGAACATCGTAGAGATCTACAAGAACTACGGTTTCTATGGCAAGACACAGATCATCTGTGCAGCAATCCGTACACCTAAGCAGATCGCTGATTGCGCAGTAGCAGGTGCTGACATCGTTACATGCGGACTTGCAGTATTCCAGGATTGCATGAAGCATGCATACACAAACCAGGGTCTTAACACATTCTGTGAAGCTTGGGATAACACAGTTACCGAGTGATCGAAACCTTAAAAATATTAAAGGGAGATAGAGAAATATGAAAATCGGTTTTATCGGACTTGGCATCATGGGAGAGTCCATGTGCGAGAATATAGTAAAAAAGCATGACGACACTGTTTACTGCTTCGACTTCATCAAGGAGAAGGTCGACCTTCTTGCATCTAAGGGCGCAGTTCCCTGCGAGAATTCAGTAGAGCTTGCAAAGCAGTCAGATGTCATCATTTCAATGGTTCCAAAGAGTGAGCACTCAAGATCAGTATACGAGGCAATCGTTGATGTTCTTGATTCGTCTAAGACTTGCATAGATATGAGCACAATCGATCCCAGCGTTTCAGTTGAGATCTCAGAGATGGTTAAAAAGACAGGTGCAGGCTTCATCGATGCACCTGTAGTTAAGTCAAAGCCCGCAGCTATTGAAGGTACACTTGGTATCTACGTAGGCGGCGATGAGAAGACTTACGAAGCTATGAAGCCCATCCTTTTATACATGGGCTGCAACGTAATCCGCATGGGCGATAACGGCAAGGGTCTTGTAATGAAGATCTGCCACAATGCACTTGTTTCACAGATTCAGAACGGTGTTAACGAGACAATCACACTTGCAAAGGCAAACGGAATTTCAATTCCTGATTTCACAACAGCTGTTTCATACGGCGGAGCTGCTAACTGGTACCTTGATGGTCAGGCTAAGAAGCTCGAAGCAGAGGATTATACCACAGCATTCTCAATCGAGAACATGGCTAAGGACGTAAATATCTGCGTGAACCTTGCAAAAGAGTGCGGTGTAAAGATGCCCGGTGAAGAGAATGCACTTAATGTATATCAGACAGCTCTTGACAGAGGCATGGCAAAAGAAGATTTCAGAGCAACAATCAAAGTTGTAAGAGACAGATAAAACGGGAGACAGCAATGTTAGACAGACTTAATGAAGTAAATGATATAAAGATTACTTCCGTTTTTGATGAAGAGTTTAAAACCTATGGAAACATCGTTAAGGATTATGATTTTTCCGAGATGATCAAGTACATGGAGGACAACACTGATATACCGGAGAACGGAAATGTATATGTAGCTTCCGTTCCCGAGATGGAAAAGCTTGGTGTTGTAGCAGATGTTCAGGGGTTCTTTTATGGGGATATGCCGATCCAGGTCGGCTACTGCAATGGTAGAAATACTACTTACAACGGCTTCGAGTATCACAAGGGAAGCGAGATAAATGTTGCAGTAACAGATTTTATGTTGGTCCTTGGACATACATGGGAGATTGCAGATGATAACACCTACAAGGTAGAGGATGCGAGAGTATTCTTCGTACCTAAGGGAACAGCAATTGAGATGTTCCAGACGACACTGCATCTTTCACCGATAAGGGTATGTGATGAAGGCTTTAAGGGAATAGTAATTCTTCCAAGAGGAACAAACACACCTCTTGACAGAAAGTCTTCAAAGGAAACAGGAGAAGAGAGGCTTCTGCTCCAGAGAAATAAATGGGTAATTTCTCATCCTGAGAGAGAACCACTCATGAAACAGGGTGCGTTCCCGGGGCTCATCGGTGAGAACAAGGAACTTAAGTATTAACTACAGCAGACATTATTGAAGATCCTGCGACAGCTATCATACTTTTAAGAAAAAAGAGGTTTTGATATGAATTTTCAGGTGGTATATGTTCCTATCGGAGTAGGAACTTACGAGATGGTAACTGCACATGAGCAGTTTGATAACTCAGCAGAGCTTTTAAAGAAAATTGACAAGGACATAGTTGTTCCTGAAGACATCCTGCTTACAGTAGATGCTGTAGCTGATTTTTTAAGCGATAAGAATCCAGATCTTGTAATTTTACAGAATATTACATTTGCTAATGCAGCTTATGCAAGTGAGGTTCTTAGAAGATTTAATTGTCCTATTCTGCTTTGGACACTTAGAGAGCCTGTTATTGACGGAACAAGACTTCGCAGCAATTCCCTTACAGGAGCATACTCGGCAGCCAATGCAATATGTGCATTCAGAGGACAGGGTAAGTTCGAGCACGTAATTGGCGCTCCTTCAGAGGAAAATGTTAAGAGAGAAATTGAAGCAACTATTTTTGCAGCAAGAGTAAAGAAGGATCTTACAGGCCTTAAAATGTCTGCAATAGGTCACACACCCCAGGGCTTTGGCTTTGGAAGAGCATTGGATGCTGAGCTTCTTAGCAAATTCGGTGTAACACTTGAGGCCATCGAAGCAAGAGAGCTTATCAACAAGGCTAAGGCATATACAGATGATGAGTGTGCTTCTGATTTGGCTGAGGCAAAAGAAAAGGTGGTTGGTCTTGAGAAAATGCCTGAGAACAACATCAAGGATTTTGCAAGACTTTACAAAGCATACAAGGCTTATGTTGATGAAAACCGTATCGGTGCTATTTCTTCACGCTGCTGGCCTGATTTCTTCACAGAATTCGGTACACCTGTATGCATGGTATTATCACTTCTTAATGCGGTTAACATTCCTGCAAGCTGTGAAGCAGACGTATACGGCGCACTTTCAATGTATATCGGAACTGCATTCACAGGTCAGTCCACCTTCTTCGGTGATCCTGTATCAATGGATGAAAAAGAAAGTTCAATCACTTTCTGGCACTGTGGAATGGCAGCATGTAACCTTGCACGTTGCGACACCGGTGCTCAGGTAGGTGTTCATCCCAACAGAAAGATCGGACCTGTTATGGACTTTGGATGCAAGGCTTCAGAGGAAGCTACAATCTTCAGAGTAGGTCGTACAGCAGAAGGTAAGTTCAGATTCTTCATTGCGGAAGGAAATGTTATGGATAAGCCCAAGCAGTTCAATGGCGCTTCTATCGTTGTTCAGACTAAGGAGTCAGCAGAGAAGATTGTTAAAGAAACCATTAAGAATGGTTGGGAACCCCACTATGTAGTTATCTACAAAAATATAGCAGAGGAGCTCGAAAAACTTGGTAATATGCTCGATTTAGAGGTTGTACGTTACTAAAAGAGTTGGATATAATTTAATTATGAAATATCAGGGGATAAATTTAGAAAACGTAAAACTTAGTAACCGTTCTTCCATTCTTCTTTTGCTAAACAATAATGGAGCAATGTCAAGAAAAGATATAGCAGAGACGGTTGGCCTAACAGCCGCCTCTGTTACTTTAATATGCTCTGAGTTGATGGAGGAGGGCATAATCGTAGAACTTGGCGAGGCTGCTGAAGAAAAAAGAGCGGGCAGGAAAAAGATTCTGGTGGACATCAATCCGGAATACAGGAATGTACTGTGCATCGCTGTAGAATCAGATACAACCTACATTGCAGTTACTGATATGAAGGGTAACATGCTTTGCAATTGTAGCCTTCCCACAGACAAGCATACTAAGCCGGAACAGTTCTTCAGGAATGTTACGGATGAATGTCAGAGGCTTTTCTGGAAAAACAACATTGTCAGGGAGAAGCTCCTTGGAGCTGCTGTAACTATTCCCGGCAGTGTGGACAGAAAAAGAGGAATAAGCCTCAATACATATAGCATCTGGACTGAAAGCATACCGGTCGCTGATCTTATTAAGAAGGATCTTGGACTTCAGGTAGTTGTTGAGAACAACCTGAAAGCGTATGCACAGACGGAAGTTTATTTTGGCCTTGGACGTACTGTTAGTAATCTTTTCATATTAAAATGGGGCCCCGGTGTTGGTGCATCCATTATCATCGACGGCAAAATCTATCAGGGTTCAAACAAGATGGCCGGTGAGATCGGTCACATGACTGCAGTAAAGGACGGACGCAGCTGCAACTGTGGACGTAAGGGCTGCCTTGAAGCTTATGTTTCAACCAAGGCGATAGCCGACGACGTGCAGGCTGAGCTTGACAGAACCGATGAAAATGCAGACAAGCTCGAAAGAGATGAAAACATAGAGAAGATTATTGACAATAAGATAGATATGTTGGCCTTCAATCTCAAAAACAGTATAAGCATTCTGGATTCCAAGAACGTAGTGCTTATCGGATATATGTTTGAGATTCCCGGCTACATGGAACGCTTTATAAAGGCTTACAAGGAATACGATCCGCTGGTTTCGGATGATTTCTTTGTAAAAACTGATCTTCGTGTAAACAGAGAACATACAGAGGGCCTTGCGGTATTTTTGAATGAAGCGTTTCTTACCGCATAAAACATAAACAGGATAAAAACTGATATCACTTAAATGAGTCAGATAAATTTATAGCAAAAACACAAAGGGGATTTTAAGAAATGGCAAAATATGTAATGGCGCTGGATTCAGGAACTACCAGCAACAGATGCATCCTTTTTAATCAAAAAGGTGAGATCTGCTCCTGCGCCCAGAAAGAATTTACCCAGTTTTTCCCGCAGCCGGGTTGGGTAGAACACGATGCCAGTGAAATCTGGCAGACACAGCTGTCTGTAGCTCGTGAAGCAATGAGCAAGATAGATGCAAGCTTTGAAGATATTGCTGCGATTGGTATTACCAACCAGCGTGAGACAGTAATTGTATGGGACAGAAAAACAGGACAGCCCATATCGCACGCGATCGTATGGCAGTGTCGAAGAACAGCGGACTTTGCTGAGAAAATGAAGGAAGAAGTTCCCGGAATTGTTGAGAAATTCCAGTGCAAGACCGGACTTAAATTTGATCCTTATTTCTCAGGAACCAAGATCAGATGGATACTTGATAATATTGACGGTGCAAGACAGAGAGCAGAAAACGGCGAGCTGTGCTTTGGAACCGTTGATTCATGGCTTATTTACAAGCTTACAAAGGGTAAGGTTCACGTAACGGATTATTCCAATGCATCCAGAACACTTCTCTTTAATATAAACACTCTCGAATGGGATAAGGAGCTTTGCGATATCCTTGATATTCCCATGAGCATGCTTCCTGAGGTTAAGCCTTCAAGCTGCATTTACGGAGAGACAGATCCTGAGTTCTTTGGCGGCGAGATCAAGATTGCCGGAGCAGCCGGTGACCAGCAGGCAGCGCTTTTCGGACAGACCTGTTTTGAAGAGGGTGATGCCAAGAATACATACGGAACAGGATGCTTCATGCTGATGAACACAGGTGATAAGCCTGTTTATTCCAAAAATGATCTTCTTACAACAATCGCATGGGGAATTGACGGTAAGGTGACCTATGCAATAGAAGGTTCTGTATATGTTGCAGGCGCTGCAATTCAGTGGCTTAGAGATGAGCTTAGAACCATCGATTCCGCACCTGATTCAGAGTACTTTGCTACAAGAGTTAAGGATACGAACGGATGCTACGTTGTGCCTGCTTTCACAGGTCTTGGTGCTCCTTATTGGGATCCCTACGCACGTGGAGCCATAGTTGGTCTTACACGAGGCGTAAACAAATATCACATTATCAGAGCAACAGTTGAGTCTCTGGCTTTCCAGACAGCCGATGTTCTTAAGGCCATGGAGCTCGACACAGGTAAGAAGCTTACAAGTCTCAGAGTAGACGGCGGAGCTTCCAAGAATAACTTCCTGTTGCAGTTCCAGTCAGACATCATTGATACCAATGTTGTAAGACCCAGCTGCGTAGAAACTACAGCTATGGGTGCTGCATATCTTGCAGGCCTTGCGGTTGGCTATTGGAAAAACAAGGAAGATGTCATTAGTAACTGGGCTGTAGACAGAGAGTTTACAAGCACAATGGACAATGAAAAGAGAGAAAAAGAGCTCGCAGGTTGGAAGCAGGCAGTTGCTTCAACAAGAGGCTGGGCACGTTAAAGCTGAAATAGCAAATCTATGATTTGCGTGATTGAAGCTTGTTCTGGCGGCTGTGAGAACCTGGCGAAGTTTTTCATGAGCCTGGTTCGAACGTGTTACACTGAATGAAATGAAGTGTAACTTCCACAGTGAGAGCAGAACCTCATCATGAAATAAGAGGAGAATAATAATGTATGACGTATTGATTATTGGTGCAGGTGTTTCCGGAAGCGCTGTAGCAAGAGAAGTTTCCAGATACAATGTATCAGCATGTGTACTTGAAAAATGTGAGGATGTTTGCGAAGGAACCTCCAAGGCTAATTCAGCCATCGTTCACGCAGGTTTTGATGCTGAAGAAGGATCACTCATGGCTAAGCTCAATGTTGAGGGCAATGAGATGATGGATCAGCTTTCAAAGGATCTTGATATTCCTTTCAAGAGAAACGGATCCCTTGTTGTATGCGTACACGAGGAAGAGATAGATGGACTTAAGACTCTATATGACAGAGGTGTTAAGAACGGAGTTAAGGGACTTAAGATTCTTACAAGAGAAGAAGCTCTTGAGATGGAGCCCAACCTCTCTGACGACGTTGTGGGTGCTCTCTATGCTCCTACAGGCGGCATTGTTTGTCCTTTCGAGCTCAACATCGCTATGGCAGAAAATGCCAACATGAACGGCGTTGAATTCAGATTCAATACAGAAGTTGAAGATATCAAAAAGGGCGAGGATGGTCTTTTCCATGTTCGCACCAACAACGGTGAGTATATCAGTAAAGTAGTTGTTAACGCAGCCGGTGTATATGCTGATAAGATTCACAATATGGTAAGCGAAGACAAGATGCATATCATCGAGAGAAGGGGAGATTACCTGCTTCTTGATAAGGAAGTTGGCAATTATGTATCACATACTATTTTCCCTCAGCCTACAAAATACGGTAAGGGCGTACTTGTAACACCTACAGTACACGGCAACCTCCTTGTAGGTCCTACAGCAATTGACCTTGAGAATAAGGAAGGAAATAACACAACAGCAGCAGGTCTTAACGAAGTTACCGCTAAGGCCAGCGAGAATGTAAAGAACCTTCCTCTTAGAAATGTAATTACTTCATTTGCGGGACTTCGTGCACATCTTGAGAGACACGAGTTTGTTATCGAAGAAGTAAAGGATGCAAAGGGCTTCATCGATGTAGCAGGTATCGAGTCTCCCGGACTTACAGCATCTCCCGCTATCGGTAAGATGGTTGGCGATATGCTTAAGGATATGATGGGACTTACAGAGAAGTCAGACTGGATTGCTACACGTAAAGGAATAAAGAGCACAGAAGGTCTTTCAATTGACGAAATGAATGCTCTTATCAAAGAAAATCCTGCTTACGGAACAATCGTATGCAGATGTGAATCAATTACAGAAGGTGAGATACTTGATGCTATACACAGACCTCTCGGCGCGCGTTCACTTGATGGCGTAAAGCGCAGAACAAGAGCCGGAATGGGTAGATGTCAGGCAGGTTTCTGCAGCCCCAGAACGATGGAAATCATCAACAGAGAGTTAGGCCTTTCTTATGAAAAGATCACTAAGAGCGGCGGAAAATCCAACATCATTCTTGAAAGAACAAAAGGGGAGGAAAGCCACTCATGAAGACATATGATATTGTAATTGTAGGAGGCGGTCCGGCAGGCCTTGCAGCTGCAGTTGCTGCAAAAGAAGCCGGAAACGACAGCATTCTCATCCTTGAGAGAGACCATGAACTTGGTGGTATTCTTAATCAGTGTATCCACAACGGATTTGGCCTTCACACATTTAAGGAAGAGCTTACAGGTCCTGAATATGCATACAGATTCATCAAGCAGGTTCTTGATCTTGGCATAGAGTACAAGCTCAATACCATGGTAATGGATATTGCAGCAGACAAGACGGTTACAGCCATGAACAGAGAAGACGGAATGTTCCAGATTCCTGCAAAAGCTGTAATCCTTGCAATGGGATGCAGAGAGAGGCCCAGAGGAGCCCTCAACATTCCCGGATACAGACCTGCGGGTATCTTTTCAGCAGGTACTGCTCAGAGACTTGTTAACATCGAAGGCTACATGCCCGGACGCGAGGTTGTAATCCTTGGTTCAGGTGATATCGGACTTATCATGGCCCGCAGAATGACTCTCGAAGGCGCTAAGGTTAAGGTTGTAGCTGAACTTATGCCTTACTCAGGTGGACTTAAGAGAAATATCGTGCAGTGTCTTGATGACTATGGCATTCCGCTTAAGCTCTCACACACTGTCGTTGATATCGAAGGAAAAGATCATGTAACAGCAGTTACAATTGCTGAGGTTGGCCCTGACAGAAAGCCTATCCCCGGAACAGAGATCAGATATACCTGCGATACACTGCTTTTGTCCTGCGGACTTATCCCCGAGAACGAGCTTTCAAGATCAGCAGGTGTAAAGATGAGCCCTGTTACATCAGGACCTGTTGTTAATGAATCCTTAGAGACCAACATCCCCGGTGTATTTGCCTGTGGTAACGTTCTTCACGTACATGACCTTGTTGACTATGTATCTGAAGAGGCTAAGAGAGCCGGAGAGAACGCAGTTAAGTATATTAACGACGGATGCAAGGCAGCTGACAGCTCAGACGTCATCGAGATCGTTGCTACAGAAGGCGCAAGATACACAGTGCCCAGCACAATTGATACCGAGCGCATGAGCGATCTTCTTACAGTAAGATTCAGAGTCGGTGATGTATATAAGAATTCTTTCGTAAGTGTATACTTTGATGATGAGAGAATCATGCACAACCAGAAGAGAATCATGGCTCCCGGCGAAATGGAGCAGATCATTCTCAGAAAGACTCAGCTTCAGGAGCACAAGGGTCTGAAGAAGATAACTGTAAAGATTGAGAAGGAGTGACCAAAATGGAAAAGAGAGAACTCACATGCATCGGATGCCCCATGGGATGCCAGCTTACAGTTACCATGGAGAACGATGAAGTAACAGAGGTTACAGGTAATACATGTCAGAAGGGTGATATCTACGCAAGAAAAGAAGTAGTTAACCCTACCCGAATTGTGACAAGCACCATCAGAATCACAGGTGGTGACAAGGAGAGAGTATCAGTAAAAACAGCAAGCGATATTCCCAAGGACAAGATATTTGAAGTTATGAAGGATATCGATGCGGCTGTTGTATCTGCTCCCGCTCACATCGGAGATGTTCTTGTAAAAGATGTTGCAGGAACAGGCGTTGATGTTATCGCTACCAGAAATGTAGAGACGGCTTAAAGTGTCAAAACAGCTTAAAAAGGCTATGTATAAAAGAAATCGCACCTGCTGCGATTTCTTTTTACATATAAGAAAAAGTGCTTTTCGCTTGTCTTAAAGTATGCTATACTACTGAAATGTGGAAAACTATTGTTTTCGGTAATATTCCCAAGCGGAAAAGGAGAAATATTATGAAGCATGTAAAAACACTTGCAACAAGAAATCTTAAAGAGTCAATGAAAAAGGGCGGCTGCGGTGAGTGCCAGACATCTTGCCAGTCAGCTTGCAAGACATCCTGCACAGTAGGTAACCAGAGCTGCGAGCAGGCTACAAAGTAATTTGGTTCTTAACTGAATAATTATTTAATGTCAGGCAGCGGCCTAGCCGCTGCCTATCTTATGTAAAGTGTAAAGATCAGGTTGTGTATATTAAGTATCACTTGATCGGTGATCTTTTTATAAATTTAAAATAGTAAGGTAGTGATAATTTTTTATGATTCATGCATACAGGAACAACGGTTATAACATTGTTCTGGATGTAAACAGTGGATCCGTTCACGTGGTGGACGACATTGTTTTTGACCTGACAGGTCCTGTCGAGGAAGCTCTGACAGCCAGATTCGGTTCAGGAGATATTACTGCTCCCGATGCCGAAGGATATGATGATTCTGTATTATGCACAGAGCTCGTATCAGAACTCTCCGGTAAGAATCCGGAATTAGTAAGTAAATATGGTAGTGACGATCTGAAGGATGCTATTTCAGACATTCTCGAGCTTCGCAGAAGCGAAGTCCTCTATACAGATGATGTATATGAGAATTATGTGGAAGAGTTCAAGGAGAGAGATACAGTTGTTAAGGCTCTCTGCCTCAATATCGCACATGATTGTAACCTCAGATGCAAATATTGTTTTGCAGACGAGGGTGAGTATCACGGAAGACGAGCACTTATGACTGAAGAGGTTGGTAAGGCAGCCCTGGATTTCCTTATTAAGAATTCAGGCGGCAGGAGGAACCTCGAAGTCGACTTCTTTGGCGGCGAGCCCCTTTTGAACTGGGATGTCGTTAAGAAGATAGTAGAGTATGGTCGCAGCATAGAGAAGGAGCACGATAAGAATTTCCGCTTCACTCTTACTACGAACGGCACCTTGTTAAATGATGAGATCCTTGAATTTGCCAATAAAGAGATGGGCAACATCGTATTATCCATTGACGGACGTAAGGAAGTTAATGATAAGATGCGCCCCATGCGCGGCGGACAGGGTACTTACGATCAGATAGTTCCCAAGTTCCAGAAGGTTGCTGAGTCCAGACATCAGCTCAGATACTTCGTAAGAGGTACCTTCACTCACAACAATCTGGATTTCTGTGAGGATGTTAAGCATCTTGCAGACCTTGGTTTCAAACAGATCTCAGTAGAGCCTGTAGTGGCTAAGCCTGAAGACTGGTACGCTATAAAGGACGAGGATATCCCGTATCTTTGCGAGCAGTATGACGAGCTTGCCAAGTTCTACCTTCAGAGACACAAGGAAGGGAAAGGATTCAATTTCTTCCACTTCAATATTGACCTTGAAGGTGGTCCCTGCGTTGCCAAGAGACTTTCAGGATGTGGATCGGGATGTGAGTATCTCGGTGTTACTCCCTGGGGTGACCTTTATCCATGTCATCAGTTTGTTGGTAATGAAGATTTCATTATGGGTAATGTCTTCGATGGTATCACAAGACCTGATATCAGGAAGATGTTCAAAGAGAGCAATGTGTACTCCAGACCTGAGTGTCAGAAGTGCTTTGCAAGATATTATTGCAGTGGTGGTTGCGCTGCAAACGCCTATAATTTCAACGGCGATATAAATACAACCTATCAAACGGGATGCGAGCTGCAGAGGAAGCGTATCGAATGCGCTATTATGATCAAGGCAGCCCTTGCCGAATGATTTAGATGGAGGATTAGGAACAATGAAAAAGGTAAAACCATTTTTAGCTCTGTTAGTAATGTTATTACTACTGGGCGGCCTCGCTTATTCTTCAGTGTATGGTCTTGGAAGCGACAAGTCCGGATCACTTAAGAGCATCAACCTCGGACTTGACCTTGCAGGTGGTGTCAGCATCACTTATGAGGTAGGTGGAGATGAGACACCTAACGCCGAGGATATGTCAGATACTATTTACAAGCTTCAGCAGCGTGTAGATCAGTACAGCACAGAGTCACAGGTTTATCAGGAAGGATCAAACCGTATCAACATCGAGATTCCCGGTGTTACAGATGCGAACAAGATCCTTGAGGAGCTGGGACAGCCCGGTAATCTGTACTTCATCGCCGAGACAGACAGTGAAGGTAACAAGAACTACGAGTACAACATGGGTTACACAACCGATGAAGAAGGCAACCTCGTAATGGATGAGAATGCTCAGATCGGTTATGTATTAAACAAGACTATTGAAGAACTTGAAGCAGAAGGTTCTATCGTACTTAAGGGTGAGGACGTAGCTGATGCTCAGGCAGGTTACCAGAATTCCGGTACTGCTAACACTCAGGAAGTAGTAGTTCAGCTTGAGTTCACAGACGAAGGTAAGACAAAGTTTGCAGAGGCTACAAAGAAGGCCTTCGCAAATGGCGAATCAATTGCTATCTATTATGACGGTGAGTTCATTTCAGTTCCCAACGTACAGGCTGAGATCACAGACGGACGTGCCATCATCACAGGTGAGCCTACATTCGAATCAGCATCTAACCTTGCTTCTATGATCCGTATCGGTGGACTTAAGCTTCAGCTTACAGAGCTCCGTTCCAACGTAGTTGGTGCTCAGCTTGGTTCCGATGCTATTCATACAAGTTTGATCGCTGCTATCGTAGGTTTCATAGCAATCATTCTTTTCATGTTAGTTGTTTACAGAGTGCTCGGCTTTGCTGCAAGTATTGCTCTTAGCTTCTATGTAGGACTTGAGATACTTCTTCTTTCAGCATTCGAGATTACACTTACACTTCCCGGTATCGCAGGTATCATCCTTTCAGTAGGTATGGCGGTAGATGCAAACGTTCTTGTATTTGCACGTATCAGAGAGGAGATTGCAGGCGGTAAGGATGTAAAGGCTGCTATCAAGACAGGTTACAGCAAGGCGCTTTCAGCTATCCTTGATGGTAACATCACAACACTTATAGCAGCAGCTATCCTTGGACTTAGAGGAACAGGTACAGTTAAGGGCTTCGCTTCAACACTTGCTCTTGGTATTATCGTATCCATGTTCACTGCTCTTGTTATCACAAGAATTATGTCAAACATCTTCTTTAATCTTGGTATTCAGGATAAGAAGTGGTATGGCAAGGCTAAGGATCTTAAGATCATCGACTTCACATCAAAGAGAAAGATGTTTTATGGCATCTCTCTTGCGCTCATCCTTATTGGTTTTGTAACCATGGGTGTAAACGGCGGACGCGGAGTTGGCGCATTCAACTACAGCCTTGATTTCGTAGGTGGTACATCCACAAGCGTTACATTCAATGAGAACTGGACTACAGAGAAGCTTGACAGCGAAGTAGTTCCGAAGATCAAGGAGCTTACAGGTGTTGATTCTGTACAGGTTCAGACAGTATCAGGATCAAATCAGGTTATCTTCAAGACAGTTACTCTTGAAGTAGCACAGCGTGAAGCAATCTCAAACATGTTTGAGACAGATTACAATGTTCCTCAGGAGAACATAGCTGCTGAGAGTATCAGTTCTACAATCAGTAACGAGATGCGTGCAGATGCAACATCTGCTATGATCATTGCTCTTGTACTTATGCTTGCATATATCTGGATCAGATTCAGAGATATAAAGTTTGGTGCTGCAGCTATCATCGCTCTTGCACATGATGCACTTATCGTTATCACATGCTATGCACTTACAAGAATTCAGGTTGGTGGTACCTTCATTGCTGCCATCCTTACAATTATAGGTTACTCAATCAACGATACAATCGTTACCTTTGACCGTATCCGTGAGAACCAGTTCAACATGAGCCACAAAGATGACTATGCTTCACTTGTTAACAAGAGTGTAAGCCAGACAATAACACGAAGCTTGTTTACATCAATCACAACCTTCATCATGGTATTGGCACTTGCCATCTTTGGTGTACCGGATATCCGTTTCTTCGCACTTCCTCTTATGGTCGGCGTAGTAGCTGGTACATATTCTTCAATCTTCATCGCATCACCTGTATGGATGGATCTGAAGACTCGCTTTAAGGGTGAAAATAAGAAATAATATAGCGCTTAAAAACTGCTATAATGAATGAGCATAGGTCAGGGAAATCGTGGATTTTCCTGACTTTTGCCATTTTTATAATAAAAATATTAAACAACCCGAGGTAACTATGGCAAAGTGGTTCGTAACCCGAAAAGGGGCTGACTTTAATAAAATCGCACAGGAGCATGGCATTTCGCCCATAACTGCAAGACTTCTTAGAAACAGAGATGTATTTGAGTTTGAAGATGTAGAAGCGTTTCTACACTCAGATATAAGATCCCTTCATGATCCTCATGAGCTTCAGGATATGGATAAAGCGGCAGCAATAATGAAGGAATGCATTGAACGTGGAGATAACATTCGCGTTATTGGTGACTATGATGTGGATGGCATCTGTTCTTCATATATCCTCTATGAAGGTATCAGAAAATGCGGAGGACATGTGGATGTAAGACTTCCTCACAGAGTGGAGGATGGCTATGGTCTTAGCGATGCCCTTATAGATAAAGCGCAGGAAGAAGGTATTAATACCATCATAACCTGTGACAATGGAATAGCTGCTACCACGCAGGTTGCACATGCGAAAGAGCTTGGAATGACTGTGATTGTCACAGACCACCACGAGGTACTGTGTGACAGTGAGGACAAGGACAGAATGATTCTCCCGGAGGCAGATGCGGTAGTAGATCCTAAGAGAAAAGATGACTTAAGTAAGTTCCGTGAGATATGCGGTGCAATGGTGGCATATAAGTTTATTTGTGTACTCACAGAGCTTATGGGTATTTCTGAAAATCAGAACGATGGATTTTTCAGGGACCTTAGAATATTTGCAGGATGGGCGACAGTTTGTGATGTTATGCCTTTAAAGGACGAAAATAGAATTATTGTAAAGGATTCCTTTAAGAATATACCTTTATCACATAATGTGGGACTCAACGCACTTATAAGGGAGTGTGGTGTGGAGGCTGACAGAATTACCTGCTACATCTACGGCTTTGTTTTGGGCCCCTGTCTTAACGCTACAGGAAGACTGGATTCAGCCATGAGAGGTCTTGAGCTTTTACTTGAGCAGGATCCGGATGCAGCAGCAGGCATAGCTAAGGAATTAAAGGAATTAAACGACAGCCGCAAGGATCTTACAAAAGAAGGTCAGGATGCGGCTATGGTGAAGCTTGATGAATATAAGGGACAGCTCCCTAAGGTGCTTGTAATATACCTGCCTGGACTTCATGAATCTCTTGCAGGAATAATAGCGGGACGCGTCAGAGAGGCAACCCATAGGCCTACTTATATTCTAACTGATACAAAGGATGGCATACTTAAGGGATCAGGCAGATCAATAGAGGCATATCATATGCATGATGCTTTAAGTGAATGCAGAGATCTCCTTCTTAAGTTTGGCGGCCATAAGATGGCAGCTGGCTTTTCTTTAGAGAAAGACAATCTTGAAGCCTTTAATAAGGCTCTTAATGATAACTGCAATTTAACAGAGGATGATTTTCAGGAGGTTCTTCATATAGATATGGAGCTTCCGCCGGAATATCTTAGTATTCCGCTTCTTAGAGAATTCGAGGAAATAGGCCCTTACGGAACAGGTAACGAAGAGCCTCTTTTTGCTGCAAGAAGCATAGAGCTTTTAAGCGGCAGAGTAATCGGTAAGAATGCAAATGTAGGAAAATTCCAGATAAAGGATACCACAGGTAGATGCTACGATATGATGGTCTTCAATGGCCTTGATAAGTGGGATGAATTCCTGAATGAAACATTCGGAGAAGATAATGTTAAAAAGCTTTATAATGGCTCATTAAATGATAAAATGTATATAAATGTAGCATACAGACCACAAATTAATGAATACAGGGGAATGGAGTCTTTGCAAATAGTACTTAGGGATTACATGAAATGTTCAGAAAAAAAGTCTTCATAAAACCACAAAACACACGCATAAAGCGTGTGTCAGCGGTTTCTTATGAGGGGGAGATAGTTAGTTCATCAACTATCTTGATACATAATATACAGTATAAATGTGAATAGAATATGTTGAAAACCTTAAGGAAAACGAAAGATTCTTAAGAAATTTTGTAGAAAAGGAGCGTGAGAGTATGAAATTAGCGGATTTATTGAAAAATCTGGACTACAAAGCTTATGAGGGAAATACAGGAAAAGAGGCTGCAAATCTCGATATAGAGATATCAGCAGTGATAAATGATAACAGGAAGGCTACCGAGGGATGCCTTTTCCTGTGTATAGAAGGTGCTAATTTTGATGGCCATAGCGCAGCTAAGGATGTCTGTGAAAAAGGCGCAGCTGCTATTGTTGTTCAGAAGGATGTTGAGCTTCCTGATGATTGCAAGGCAATCGTTGTAAGAGTTGAGAATACAAGATATGCAATGGCATTTATTTCAGCAGCATGGTTTGGACATCCCGCTGAGCATCTTAAGACAATTGGAATTACAGGCACAAAGGGTAAGACCACAACTACTTACCTTATTAAGAGCATGCTGGAGAATGCAGGACATAAGTGCGGACTTATCGGTACTATCGAGGTTATCATAGGTGATGAGCATATTCATGCAGAGAACACAACACCTGAATCCTACGAGCTTCAGGAATATATGAGAAGAATGGTGGATGTAGGCTGCGACTGCGTGGTAATGGAGGTTTCATCACAGGGACTTATGCTCCACAGAAGCCAGGGCTTCATATATGACATCGGCGTATTTACAAATATCGAGCCCGATCACATCGGACCTAACGAGCACAAGGATTTTGATGATTACATGCACTGCAAGGGTATGCTCTTTAAACAGTGTAAGGTAGGCATCGCTAATGCTGACGATCCCAGAATGACAGATGTCCTTGAAGGTCATACCTGCGAGCTTACAACCTACGGCTTTGCAGCAGATGCTGATCTTCGTGCAATAAACCTTGCATATCTTCATAAGCCCGGCGAACTTGGTGTAATGTTCGATACAACAGGCGTACTTGAGATGCATGCTTCTGTTCCTACACCCGGCAGATTCAGCGTATACAATGCACTTTGCGCTATTGATGTAGCAAGAATTCTGGGCACAGGTGTGGATGAAATTGCTGCAGCCCTTAAGAAAGCCCGCGTTAAAGGCAGAATCGAGATGGTAAAGGTATCTGATGACTTTACCCTTATGATAGATTATGCCCATAATGCTATGGCACTTAAGAGCCTTCTCAGCACCCTGAGAGATTATCATCCAAACAGACTTATAAGCGTATTTGGATGCGGCGGAAACAGGTCAAAGCTCCGCAGATTTGAGATGGGTGAAGTAAGTGGTAAATATGCTGACTTCACAATCATCACTTCAGATAATCCGAGATTTGAAGAGCCTATGGATATCATGAAGGATATCGAGACAGGCATGAAAAAGACAGATGGCGAGTACATCATGATTGAAGACAGAAAAGAAGCCATCAAATATGCCATCGAGCATGGCGAAAATGGTGATATCATCGTCCTTGCCGGCAAGGGCCATGAGGATTACCAGGAGATAAAAGGCGTTAAATATCCCATGGATGAGCGCGACCTTATTAAAGAAATACTTGAAGAGAAATAAATGCAGAATAATGACTTCCTCTATGCAAATTTAATAGTGGATATTTCACACGAGAAGGTGGACAGACCTTTTCAGTACAGAATTCCTGAAGCCCTAAGGGGGCGGATCGATATCGGAAGCTGTGTAAAGATACCCTTTGGAAAAGGTAATACCGAAAGAGCAGGGTATGTTGTGGAGCTTATGAATGAGCCTCAGTGCGCTCCCGAGAAAATAAAAGAGATATCAGGCCTTTCCGGAGATGAGGTTTCAGTAGATGACATCATGGTTAAGCTGGCTGCATGGATGCACAGATACTACGGCTCAACCATGATAAATGCTCTTAGAACGGTTTTGCCTGTCAGGAAAAAAGTAGGCACACTTCAGCATAAGTATGTAAAACTCCTTCAGCCTGAGCGGGAAGCAAGAGATTTTTACATGAACTGTGTCAAAAAGCATCAGGTGGCAAGAGCCCGTCTTCTTGAGGCACTTTTGGAGAACCCTTCCGAGAGAATTCCTCAGGAGCTGGTGGTTTCCAAGCTCAATGTTTCCACAGCCGTTTTGAGATCTCTTTCTGAAAAGGGCATCATCAAAATAGAAACTGAGGACTATTATCGAAATCCTGTGGGAGAAGTCAGCCCCGCTGCCAAAAAGGTCACACTAAGTGACGAGCAGCAGGCTATATCTGATGAAGTAATAGCTGATTTTGACCGTGGAGAGCGGAAAACCTATCTTATCCATGGTATTACAGGAAGTGGTAAGACAGAAGTCTACATAGACATGATCGATAAGATGCTTGAAAGGGGTAAGCAGGCAATAGTCCTTATTCCTGAGATAGCGCTTACATACCAGACACTTATGAGATTCTACAGACACTTTGGAGACAGAGTGTCTGTAATGAATTCCACGTTGTCACCGGGTGAAAAGTACGACCAGGCAAAAAGGGCAAAAGAAGGCGATATAGATATAATCATAGGCCCAAGATCCGCTTTGTTTACGCCGTTTCCCTCAGTGGGACTTATCATAATTGATGAGGAGCATGAGAGTTCATATAAAAGTGAGACCATGCCCAAGTATCATGCAAGGGAGACAGCCATCGAACTAGCGAAGCTTGTGCCTGGGGGAGCCAGCGTGGTACTGGGCTCTGCAACTCCGTCTCTTGAATCCTACTACAGGGCTGAGACAGGAGAATACAAGCTTTTTGAACTAAACAGAAGACTTACTGGCGGAACACTTCCCGATGCTATAATTGCAGATCTTAGAGAAGAACTTCGAAGCGGAAACAGATCGATTTTCAGCAGAGATCTTCAGGAAAAATTAAATGATGCTCTGGAAAACGGGCATCAGGCGATGCTTTTTATAAACAGACGAGGTCTTGCGGGCTTTATTTCCTGCAGGTCCTGCGGTTATGTTTTTAAGTGCCCTCACTGTGATGTATCAATGTCAGAGCACAGAGGCGGCATGCTGGTATGCCATTACTGCGGACACACTCAGCCTGTTGCAAGGATTTGTCCCGAATGCGGCTCCAAATATGTCACAGCCTTCAGGGCAGGAACTCAGCAGATAGAAAAAGAAGTAAATAAGATTTTTCCTAAAGCAAGGGTTCTTAGAATGGACGCTGATACCACAAGGACCAAGGGTAGTTATGAGAAGATACTTTCATCCTTTGCGGCAGAAGAAGCGGACGTGCTGGTGGGAACCCAGATGATTGTAAAGGGACACGATTTTCCTAATGTAACTGTGGTTGGAATACTGGCAGCAGACATGTCCCTTAACGCAGGGGATTACAGAGCCGGTGAGAGAACCTTTCAGCTGATCACCCAGGCAGCAGGAAGAGCCGGCAGAGGAACCTTCCCCGGAAGCGTGGTTATTCAGTCCTATCAGCCTGATAATTATGCCATTGTCCATGCAAAGGATCAGGATTATAAGGCTTTTTATGAGGAAGAGATTTCCTACAGGAAGCTCCTTAGATATCCGCCTGCAGCTCACATGATGGCGATTCAGATTTTTGCTTCCAATGAAGAATACGGCAAAAAGCTGGCGGCAAGATTAAGGGCAGAGATAGAGCGCCTTGGCATAAGGGACGCTATTATAATCGGTCCTGCGGCAGCAGCTATCAGCAAGATAAATGATATTTACAGAATGGTGATCTATGTTAAGCATGAGAGCATGGATAGTCTCGTGGAGATGAAGGACGCTGCGGCATCCCTTCTTGATTATTTTGAAAAGAGGGGAGAACTTCGCGGAATACAGGTACAATACGACTTTGATCCCATGCAGGCTACATAACTTGATTGCCTGTGATATACTATAGAAAGCGTCAAAAGGCATGACTTTATATAGAAACTCTATGCTACGACGCATTTGGATAAAGTAAATGAATTGTTTTAAGGAAAGGTAGTAAATATGGCACTTAGAGAAATCAGAGAATATGGAGATGACGTTCTTGCACGCCCCTGCAAAGAGGTAAAAGAGGTTACTCCCAGAATCCGTGAACTTATAAATGATATGTTTGAGACAATGTACGACGCTAACGGCGTTGGTCTTGCAGCACCTCAGGTAGGTGTTTTAAAGAGAATCGTTGTTATCGACTGTTCTCCTGAGGGAGAGGATCCTCATCTTCTCATCAATCCTGTAATCTTAGAGACAAGCGGAGAGCAGACAGGCTACGAGGGATGTCTTTCACTTCCCGGTAAGTCAGGCGTTGTTACAAGACCTAACTATGTGAAGGTTAAGGCCTTTGATATTGATATGAAACCCTTTGAGCTTGAGGGAACAGAGCTTCTTGCAAGAGCTATCTGTCATGAGTGCGATCACCTTGACGGACACATGTATGTTGAGAAGGTTGAGGGAGATCTTGTTGATAACGAGGAACTTCAGCAGCCTGATGCGGAATAAATTCCGAAAGAGCAGAGTTTGGCTCAATTATGCAGAGTGAGAAAAGTATGAAAAAACAAAAGACTAAAAGCGGTAAGGCCGGAAAAGTCCTTGGAATCATGCTTGGTATTCTTGCTGTTACTTATGTGGGGATTTCTATATATTTTACGAAGCATTATCTTTTTAATACCTTCGTTAATGATACCCCGGCATACAATATGACGGCGAAGGATATTGAAGAGGAGATTGCAAGCGGACTAAGAAAATATGTGCTAACTATAGACGCCAGGGGTGGTATCACGCAGACACTGACCTCTGACGATATTAGCTTATCACTTCAGGTGGATGGACAATTTGATAAGGCTTTAAAAGAGCAGAAGCCCTTCCTGTGGCCTGCATATCTTTTTAAGGAAACCCATCTTACCACCGATGATATAGTCGTATATTCAAGAGAGGTTGCAGCTGAAAAAATAAGCAGCCTTAGTATCTTTGATGCTGAGAATGTCATCGCACCTGTGGATGCACATTTGTCAGAGGATACCGGTGAAGAGGGTTTTTACATTATTCCTGAGGAGCTGGGACAGAGCCCGGTAAAGGATACCGTAATTTCTGAGATCTGTGCGGCTTTGGACGTACTTGAAGCACAGGTTACACTTAGCGATGAATGCTACGAGAAGCCTGCCATCACATCAGACAATCAGGAGCTTAATGATCTTTGCAACAATCTGAATGTATATTGCAAAGCTTCAATAACATACGAATTCGGCGATGAAACTGTGGTGGTTGACGGCACAGTTATTAAGGACTGGTGCAACATTGAAGGTCAGAGCGTAAGCTTTGATGAAGAGCAGGTTAAGGAATTCGTAAAGAGCCTTTCAAGACAGTATGACACCTTTGGCAGGGACAGAACCATCATATCCCATAGCGGCGAAGAGGTCACAGTTCAGGGCGGCGATTACGGATGGTGGATGGATAGAACAACTGAAGCCAACGAACTTTTAGAAGCCATAAAAACCGGTTACAGAGGCACAAGAACCCCTGTATATTTTGGAACTGCCCTTACATACGGCGCTACTGATTATGGCAATTCTTATGTAGAAATTGATCTCACAAGTCAGCACTTGTGGGTTTATAAGGACGGACAGGAAGTCATTGATTCTGACTTTGTATCCGGCTGTGTTAATAAGGGAAGAACTACTCCAAGAGGCACCTATGGTATCACTTATAAAGAAAGGGATGCCACTCTTGTAGGTGAGAACTATTCATCAGCTGTTAAATACTGGATGCCCTTTAACGGCAACGTGGGCATGCACGATGCAAGCTGGAGATCGGAATTCGGTGGATGGATATATATCACAGACGGATCCCACGGATGTATCAATCTTCCGACAGATAAGGCGGCTGAGATATTTGAGATTGTAGAAAAGGGCGAAGCTGTATTTGTATACGGCGGCAAAACTGAGCCCGAAGCAGTTGTCACTGCACAGATCGTTGATTCAGCTACAGGAGAAGTTACTACCAAACGTGTACCTGCAAGTGTAGCTGCAGAACAGGGACTTACAGTTATACCGGACCCTGTACCGGAAACACCGGCAGAGACACCCGCAGCAGAGACACCTGCTGCAGAGGCTGCGCCTGCTCAGTCGACTCCTGAAGGAGATGCGTCCGCAGAAACTGTACCGGTGGAGCAGGATTCTGCTCAATAAGGGACGATTAAGGAGAATAAATGAAAGTAGTATACATGGGAACGCCGGACTTTGCAGTTGCGGCGCTTGAAAAAATAATAGAAGCAGGGCATGAAGTAGTGGCAGTTGTCACACAGCCCGACAGACCAAAGGGGAGAGGTAAGGAGCTTGCCATATCTCCTGTAAAGGAATGTGCCCTTAAGCATGACCTTAGAATTATGCAGCCTGAGAAGGTCAGAGAGGCATCTGTAGTTGCCGAGCTTAAGGCTCTTGATGCTGACATCTTTGTAGTTGCTGCCTTTGGACAGATTTTGTCCCAGGAGGTTTTGGATATACCTAAGTACGGTTGTGTGAATATACATGCATCTCTTCTTCCTAAGTACAGAGGTGCTGCGCCAATTCAGATGGCGATCTTAAATGGTGATAAAGAGACCGGAGTTACCATAATGCAGATGAATGCAGGAATGGATACCGGTGATATCCTTGTTACCAAGACTCTTCCCATTGAGGATGAGGATACAGCAGGAACTTTATTTGATAAGCTCATGTATCTTGGTGCAGACCTGATAGTAGAGGCGCTGCCTAAAATCGAAGCAGGCGAACTGACTCCGGTTCCTCAGGATGATTCTCTTAGCACAAAGTGCGGTAAGATCAGTAAAGAGATGGGACAGATTGACTTTAACAAGTCAGCTCGTGAGATATTTAACCTGGTAAGAGGCATGAGCCCCTGGCCAAGTGCATATACCAAACTTAATGGAAAGATGCTGAAAATCTGGAAGGTTAAGCCTATAGAAGGCGCTGCTGATGGAACTCCGGGAACCGTTTATGAAGTGAAAAAGGATTCTATCATCGTGAACACAGGAGATGGACTTCTTGAGATAACAGAGCTTCAGCTCGAAGGTAAAAAGCGCATGAGTGTTAAGGATTTCCTTCTTGGATACAGTATAATTGCCGGGGATAAGCTTGGTTAAGACACATTTTGAACATGAAAATATCTTATATTTAAGAAAAGATAGCGTGACCAGATTATGAACACGCCTGTTTAAAATGTTTTAAAGGAGGAAGCAGACATGTATGCTAACTATGGATATGTGACCAGGGGAATGTACTTTGACAGTACCTATATTTTAGTTCTTATCGGTGCGCTTTTGTGTATCATTGCCAGCGCAAGGGTAAAGACTACCTACAGTAAATATGCCAGAGTCCGCAGTATGAGCGGAATGACCGGAGCACAGGCAGCACATGAGATTCTTAGAAGAAACGGAATAATGGATGTGCAGATTCAGCATGTGTCCGGTAATCTTACTGATCACTATGATCCCAGAACCAAAACAGTGAATCTTTCAGATGCAACCTATGGTTCAAACAGTGTGGCTGCAATAGGCGTTGCGGCCCATGAGTGCGGACACGTACTGCAGCACCATACAGGATACTTACCCATAAGCATTCGCTCAGCTCTTGTGCCTGCTGCGAATATCGGCTCAAAGCTTGGAATCCCGATCATTATGCTCGGCCTGATTATTGGAATTTCACCTCTTGCAAAAATAGGTGTATGGGTATTTGCCCTTGCTGTTCTTTTCCAGATTGTTACTCTTCCTGTAGAGTTCGATGCATCTCACAGAGCGCTTGTTATGCTTGGCGAGTATGGAATTCTCGGAGATGATGAACTGGTTCATACCAAAAAGGTTTTAGGCGCAGCGGCACTTACCTATGTTGCGGCAGCAGCTTCATCAGTTTTACAGCTTCTTAGACTTATTATGATCACAGGAACCGGAAGAAGGCGTGACTAATTTATGGCAGAAAAGGTAAATGAGAGAAAAATTGCATTAGACATTCTCTTAGAGATGGAGGATTCCTCCAATCATGAGTTTTCTACTATCAAAAGAGTTCTTGACCGCTACGATTATCTTGATACCAAAAGCAAAGCTTTTATTAAGTATCTGGCAGGGGGAACTGTTGAGAGGAAGCTTACTCTTGACTATGTCATAAATCAGTTTTCCAAGACGCCCACTGAAAAGATGGCACTGCCAATATTGCTGATCCTCAGGATGAGTGTGTACCAGATTCTTTTTATGGATTCTGTTCCCGATTCTGCAGCGGTAAATGAAGCTGTAAAGCTTACAGCAAAGCGCCATTTTGTGGGACTTAAGGGATTTGTAAACGGAGTCCTCAGAAATATCTCAAGGAAAAAGGATAAGATCGACTGGCCTGAGCCGGGGATAACAAGAGAGAGTAAAGCCTACTATCTGTCAATTAAATATTCACAGCCTGAGTGGCTTGCAGGCAGATGGATAGGTGATTACGGTATAGAGCAGACAGAGAAGATTTTCAGGTTCTTTTTAAAGACAAGACCTGTTTCCATTAGATTTAGCAGAAGACTTGAGACAGAGGAATTAAAGTCTCTTATAGCTGAAATGAAAAAGGCAAATAACGGCAATATAGTTCTTAAGATGAATGAGATTTTGCCTTATGCCATGGACCTTTATCATACGGATAATATCAGATATCTGCCCGGTTACGACGAGGGAGCATTCCTTGTTCAGGATATCAGCTCAATGCTTGTATGCGAGCTTGCCGGCATAAAAACTGACAACACAGTTGTGGATGTGTGCTCAGCTCCCGGAGGAAAGAGTCTTCATGCAGCAGATAAGCTTAAAGGAACCGGTCAGGTAATAGCAAGAGACCTGTCTGCAAATAAGTGCATGATTATACGTGAAAACGTTAATAGAATGCGAGCAGCCAATGTGACGGTAGAGCAGTATGATGCCGAGAAGCATGATGAAAAAATGGAGTCTGCAGCAGACGTACTTCTCTGTGACCTTCCCTGTTCAGGGCTTGGTGTTATTGGCAGAAAGCCTGACATTAAGATGAATACCGACGAGGAATCCATTCGTAGTCTCCAGGAGAAACAAAGGAATATCCTGAATGCTGTATGGAATTATGTAAAGCCCGGCGGAATCATGATGTACAGCACCTGTACAGTTGCTAAGGAAGAGAACGAGGACAACGTAAAGTGGATCCTTGAGAATCTTCCCTTTGAGCCTGTTGATCTTACAGATAAGCTTCCTGAAAAGATGAAGAGTATCGATACTGCGAAGGATGGATACATTCAGATTTTACCGGGAGAATTTGAAACAGACGGATTCTTCATTGCAAAGTTCAGACGCAAGGAATGATAAATTGCAGTAAATGATTTAGCGTATGCCAACAGCAGCAATGCTTCTTGGCAGGACATATTTTTATAGGAATAGATTTTGGAAAAGATAGATATTAAATCTCTTACAAAAGAGGAACTGACAAATAAAATTAAGGAAATGGGTGAGTCCGGCTTTAGGGCCGGACAAATCTATGATTGGATGCATAAAAAGCAGGCAAGAAGCTTTGATGAGATGACAAACCTCTCTAAAGCTCTTAGGGATAAGCTTGCCACAGAGTGCGATTTTGTATCCCTTCGTATCGAAAGAGTTCAGGAATCTGCCATAGATGGCACAAGGAAATATCTCTTTGCTCTTTCAGACGGGAACCTTATCGAGAGTGTTTTCATGAAGTACAAATTTGGAAACAGCGTATGCGTATCCTCTCAGGTGGGCTGCAGAATGGGATGCAGATTCTGTGCATCCACGCTGGACGGCGTTGAGCGTAATCTTACAGCATCTGAGATTCTTGATCAGATATATTCCATTATGAAGGATACGGGAGAAAAGATATCCCGCGTTGTTGTCATGGGAAGCGGAGAGCCTCTTGATAACTACGATAATATTCTTAGATTTATTCAGCTTTTATCTGATGAGAACGGCCTTAATATGGGACAGAGAAATATTACTGTTTCTACCTGCGGAATAGTTCCTAACATGTATAAGCTGGCAGATGAAGAGCTCCAGATCAATCTGGCAATCTCTCTTCATGCTTCCAATCAGGCAAAGCGGCAGGAGCTTATGCCCATAGCTAACAAGTATTCAATTGATGAGCTTATGGATGCCTGCAGGAATTATTTTGAAAAAACAGGAAGACAGCTTACCTTCGAGTATTCACTTGTAGGCGGAGTTAACGATACCGATGATGATGCGGACGAACTGGCAGCATTACTTTCTGATTTAAACTGCGTGGTCAATCTGATTCCTGTTAATCCTATTAAGGAAAGAGATTTCGTAGAGAGTACAAGGAAGCGCGTTCTTGATTTCCAAAAGCGTCTTGAAAAGCGCCGTATAAATGCCACTGTTCGTAGAGAGATGGGACGTGATATTGATGGCGCATGCGGACAGCTCAGAAGAAGACATATAGAAGAAAATTCCTGAGACAGGGAACTGATTTGATTAAAGAGTTTTCCTAAAGTAAACTGTATTGTGGATTTTGGCAAGATGACAATGTAAACAGTTTACTTAAGGAGATTATTATGGCAATCAGAATTATTACCGATTCAGCAAGTGACATACCACAGGATAAAGCAAAGGAGTGGGGAATCACAGTTATACCTCTCAAAGTCCGCTTTGGTGAAGAGGAGTTTTTGGATGGAGTGACCCTTACAAGTGATATGTTTTACTCAAGACTGGTTGAGTCGGATGAGCTTCCAAAGACCAGTCAGATTCCGCCCTTCGAATTCGAAGAGGAGTTTAGAAAGGCAGTGGAAGCAGGGGATGATGTTATATGTATGACATTGTCTTCCGGAGTTTCAGGATGCTATCAGAGTGCCTGTATAGCAGCTGAAGAGTTTGATGGAAAAGTAAGAGTTATAGATACCATGCAGTTTTGCATATCTGAGTACATCATTGTTCAGAGAGCGGTTCAGCTTAGAGACGAAGGCAAAAGTGCAGATGAGATAACACAGATCATAGAAGGAGAGAAGAAGTTCGCCAGAGTCATTTCTGTTTTTGACACATTGGAATACCTTAAAATGGGCGGGAGAATTTCTTCTGCTGCAGCCATGGCAGGTGGCATATTATCCATAAAGCCTGTTGTTACCATTGAAAACGGTGTCGTTGCCGTTGTGGGAAAAGCAAGAGGGTCAAAAAATGGTAATAATATGTTGATTCAGTATATTGATAAACACGGCGGAATAGATTATGATAAACCGATGTGCTTAGCATACTCCGGATTATCGGATGAGTTTCTTTTAAAATATAAAGAAGACAGTAAACATCTATATTTAGATTACGTGGATGATATTCCGATAGAGCATGTTGGTGCCACAATAGGCACATACGCCGGCCCCGGTGCTATAGCATGTGCATATTTTCATAAGAACTAAGATATGAGAAAGGAATAACGATGAAAAAGGCATTTGATAATGACAAGTACATTTCCATGCAGTCTGAGAAGATTCGCGAGAGAATCGGACAGTTCGGCGGAAAGCTCTATATGGAATTTGGAGGTAAGCTGTTTGATGATTATCATGCATCAAGAGTACTTCCCGGATTTCAGCCGGATTCAAAGATCCGCATGCTTACTCAGATCAAGGAAGACGTTGAGGTAGTAATTGCCATCAACGCAGGCGATATCGAGAAGAACAAGGTAAGAGGCGATCTTGGTATCACTTATGATATGGATGTACTGAGACTTATTGATGCTTTTCATGATTATGGTCTCTATGTGGGTTCCGTTGTTCTTACAAGATATGACGGAACAGATACCGTAATCGCATATCAGAAAAAGCTTGAGAGCCTTGGTATCAAGGTTTACAAGCACTATACAATTCCCGGATATCCTTCAAACATTCCGCTTATCATCAGCGATGAGGGATACGGCAAAAACGAATACATCGAGACAAAGCATTCACTGGTTGTTGTTACAGCTCCCGGCCCCGGAAGCGGAAAAATGGCTGTATGTCTTTCACAGCTTTATCATGAAAACATCCATGGTGTTAAGGCAGGTTATGCGAAGTTTGAGACCTTCCCTATCTGGAATATCCCGCTTCAGCATCCTGTAAACCTCGCTTACGAGGCAGCTACAGTGGATCTTGCTGATATGAACATGATCGATCCTTATCATCTTGAGGCATACGGAGTTTCAACAGTTAACTACAACCGTGACGTTGCTGTTTTCCCTGTGCTTAATACAATGTTCAAGCAGATTTACGGTGATTCACCTTACAAGTCACCCACAGATATGGGTGTAAATATGGCAGGTAACTGCATCATTGATGATGAGGCAGCTCAGGCAGCAGGTAAGCAGGAGATCCTCAGAAGATATTATAAGGAGCTCTGTGAAAAGAGAAAGGGAGACAGCTCTCAGGAGCGTATCGACCAGCTTGAGCTTATCATGCAGAAGGCAGGCTGCACTGTTCAGGACAGACCAGTAGTTTCAGCTTCTAATCTCAAGGCTGAACTTACAGGTGCTCCCGCAGCTGCAATAGAGCTTCCTGACGGACAGGTTATCACAGGTAAGACAAGCGCTCTTATGGGTGCTACCAGTGCCATGGTATTAAATGCCCTTAAGACTCTGGCAGGAATTCCTGATGAAGTTCAGCTCATTGCTCCTTCAATCATCGAGCCTATCCAGGATCTGAAGGTACAGCACCTTGGCGGACACAACCCTCACCTTCATGTAGGAGAGATACTTATCGCGCTTACAATCTGCGCAGCTACAGATCCGCAGGCTAAGGCAGCTATTGATCAGCTTGGCAAACTCAGAGGACTTGAGGTTCATTCAACAGTTATCCTTTCACCTGTTGATGAGAACACCTTCCACAAGCTTGGTGTTAACCTTACATGTGAAGCTAAGTATCAGACCAAGAAGCTTTATCACGGCTGATTTAGTAGCGTTTTAACATTAGATTTTTAGCGATATTTTATGGATTAATAATTTTTATAAATGAACCCCGGTGGTATAATAATTACTATACAACCGGGGTGTTTCTATATTTGTAATATAGGAGGCTTTAACATGAATCAGAGTTTGTATAATGCAGTTTTTTGTGTTGGCGAACAGAAAATTGATCCATTTGCAGCAGCTAAAATAGATTTTGAAAGAGTAATTGGCGACATGAGACTTGGCGGATATGAGATCACATCTCTCAATGTTGCAGAATTTATAGTACTCCACTGGCTCGATGATATGAGAAAGAAGAAAAATGACATAATCGATGCCACATCCGGCGTAGACAACCGCGACGCTTATTGTCTGGAGAAGTTTGGCATATCCTTTAAGGATATAGATGCGCTGGAGCCTACCACAGATATAGAGTGGGATCTTAAGAGCGGACAGGTACTGCTGTTTCTTGGAAGTGAAGTGCAGTACAAGGAAGACGCCTATATGAAGATGTTTGGTGAAGATCTTCAAAAGTTTTGTCAGGATACCGGCTTTATCTACACAAAGCTTGGTGAAGCAATATAGCTAGTATTTTTATTCCTCCTTTTTCTTTTTGTATTTTATTATGAACGAAGACGGCTCGACGTGAGTATACCTCCGTCGGGTCTTCTTTTTGCCACAAAATATAGTGGTAAAACCTCAGGAAACACCAAATGTTCAGGTACGATTTGAATATTAATTTTTTCTTAAGAATAGAGCCAATATATTACATTAATCGTAAAAAATTGCTAGAATTATTTTAGTGTCGCTCTGGATTTTGGTAGTTTGAAAATGGAGGAAAAAATATGCTAAGTAAAGGAGATTGTGTAGTTTTTGGTAACCATGGACTGTGCGAGGTAAAAGATATCCTTGTTCCGGCATTTTTAGAGAGAGGCAATGAGACACTGTATTACAGCATGGTCTCAAGCATAGACACTAAAGGAGTAATTTTTGTTCCCGTTGAGGGGGCTGAAGATAAAATGCGTGAAGCTATTGATGCAGATGAGGCTGAGGAGCTTATTAATGAGATCGATGAGCTCGAGGTTTATGACATCCCTGCAGGTAAGAAGGCAGAGGCCGTTATTGTTGACGTTATTAAGCGCAACAAGGCTCCTGAGATGATGTGCCTTGTTAAGTCACTTAGAGGCATCAAGGCTAAAAGGGCTGCTGAAGGCAAGAAGTTCGCTTCTATGGATGAGAAGTATCTTAGTATTGCTGAGAAGCTCCTGTATTCTGAGATGGCTTATTCCATGGAGTCTAAGCTTGATGCAATCAAGGAGCGCGTTACAAATGAGTTATCACAGCTTACTCTTGCATGAAAGCTTAAACGATTAACCGATAATTTTATATAACATTTAAATATAAAAGGCTCCCGATTCGCATAGAATCGGGAGCCTTAGTTTTATCTATTTACGGTTTAAAGTAACTGATAGCTTCAGTCATGTTTTCTGCAAGCTCTTCCAGTTTACCTGCAGCTTCTGTAATGATAGAGAAGGTAGCATTGAGCTCCTGCATGGAGGCGTTGGTCTCCTGAGAGGATGCGGCATTCTCTTCTGAAACAGCTGACAGATCAGAGATGATATTAAGCAGCTCGTCCTTGGCATGATTCAGTTCTTCGATTCTGCCGGAGATGTTATCTGTACTCTCTGATACATTATCTACGTTCTCAGCCATGCTCTGCATGTTACCCTTGGTATCTGTAAGCTGTGCTTCCTGCTGTTCGAAGTTGCTGTTGAGCTTTTGCATTACTGCAACGGATGCTTCAGAATCTGCTACAAGCTTATCAACGATCTTCTTGATCTCATCTGCACTGTCAGAACTCTGCTCAGCCAGCTGTCCGATCTCTGTAGCAACAACCGCAAAGCCTTTTCCTGCTTCGCCTGCTCTGGCAGCTTCGATGGAAGCATTGAGGGACAGGAGGTTAGTCTGGGAAGCGATTGAGGTGATGGCTTCAGAGAACTTGGAAATCTCTTTTGCGGATTCATTGGTGGAATCTATGGTCTGACCGATTTCACGAACAGATGCCTGAACCTCTTCACTCTGAGTGATCAGCTTGTTGAGTGCTGCCATTGCAGCTTCGCAGGACTGCTTCATTTCTGTAGCATAGCTCTGCAACTGATTTACGTTATCAGTAACAATTTCAATATTGTTGCCGATTTCCTGAGTGTTTCCTGCTGCGGTTTCAACGCTCTCAGCCTGTGATACAGCACCTTTTGAGATTTCATCAACGGCTTCGCTTACCTGGTTGGAAGCATCGGATGCTTTTGATGCTGAGTCGCTTAATTCAATACCGGAGTTTTTCAGCTCATTAGACATGTCTACTGTCGTTCTGATTACTTCACTGAGCTTATCACTAAGTACCTTTGCTCCATCTGCCAGGAGACCTATTTCATCATTACGTTCAATTGAGGCTTCGTCGATTGTGAGGTTAAGGTTACCCTGAGCAAGGAGTCCCAGCTCATCAGCAATGGCTCGCATCTTAACGGAAACAGCGTTGGCAATTATGAATCCGGTTATTGAAAGAGCAGCTACGAGAACTACTGCAATGAGAACCATTGTGAGAATAACTTTTTGAATGGCTGCCTGAACATCATCGCCAACTCTTCCTGCAAAAACCATACCTGCGATGGTACCATCATCCTGAAGGACCGGTGCATAGTAGGAATAATACTTTTTAGAAGTACCGGGCACAGAACCATCAGGGGTGTAGTATTCATGCTTATTCTGTATTACCTGTTCGCTTGTGGATGCATCACTCTTAAATCCGACAAGTCTCTGGCCGTTTTCCTGAAGAGTAGTAATGACACGCTCGTCCATATAGAAAAGAGCGTACTGTATTCCGGTCTTTTCATTCAGAGCATCCATCAGTTCCTCGTATTCTTCCATGACGTTTTGTTCTCCTTTGAAAAGAGAAGTACCATCATAGGACCAGTCACCATCCCAAACAGAATCCATCTCACTCTGAAGATGTTCTGCTGCTACCTTCAGTTCTTCTTCTACCATAGTGTCATAAGTTTTTTTGAGTTCAACGATACTTATAATAGTAAGAATTGCTGAAATTGCGATAATTGCAGCGATAGCAACTAAGATAAGCTTTTGAATGAGTTTACCTTTTCGGATCTTTGCTTCCATAGAACCCCCTTTTGAACAAACACACATAAGGACTTATGAAATCGTAATTTACTATTATCTATATTGTACAACATATATTTTTTTATAATGTAAAATTAGAATTAAAGTTATCAATTTTTTATAAAATTTCTAAATGCTTGTTTGTGGTATAATTGAGAATTATGAGCGAAAAAACAATAAAACTATATGACGAAAATGCATACAATAAAGAATTCGAAGCAAGGGTCATGGATTGCAGGCCTGCAAACGGTGATTTTGACGGCTTTGAGATAATTCTGGACAAGACTCTTTTCTTCCCGGAGGAGGGTGGACAGACACCGGATAAAGGAACAATTCAGGTAAAATCGGAAGCCGGCGAAGGGACAGCTGATGGAGATGTGGTGAATGTCCTTGATGTTCAGATAAAGGATGATGTGATAAGCCACTTTACGGATAAGTCAATTGAGCCCGGGACTGTGATAAAGGGAACCATTGATTTTGCACACAGATTCAGCAATATGCAGCAGCACTCAGGAGAGCATATTTTTTCAGGAATTGTGAACAGCCTATATGGCTATGACAACGTGGGCTTTCATCTTAGCGATTCCGTGGTGACCATGGATTACAGCGGGCAGCTTTCAAAGGAGGAGCTGGCTGACGTAGAGCTGCGTGTTAACAGGGCGATCTATGAAAATGTTCCTATTACCTGCAGATATCCTTCAGCGGATGAACTTGCAAAGCTTGATTACAGAAGTAAAAAAAAGCTTACAGGAGATGTGAGGATTGTTACGGTCGAGGGATATGATATCTGCGCCTGCTGCGCACCGCATGTGGCAAGGACCGGAGAGATTGGAATTTTGAAAATTGTAAGCTCCCAGAATTACAAGGGCGGAACAAGAGTCAGCATACTTTGCGGACAAAGAGCTCTTTTGTATTTGGCAGGAATGCATGATATGATAACGGAACTTGCAAATTCACTGACTACATCTGTGGATAGCATTCCGGATCTGATCCATAAACAGCAGGAAGAGATAGCCGCACTTAAAAGATCATTATCGGAGGCAGGAGAAAAAATTCTGCTTAGTGAGGCGGCGGAGCTACCTGCAGATAGCAAATGTGTTTTCATGTTTGCAGATAAAAACTCTGATGCCAATGTAATAAGACGAGTTGTGACAAAGCTTGTTGCTGGCAGAGAGGGCTATCTTGGTATCTTTTTCGGAGATGATACTGATGGCTACCGTTTCATAATAGGATGTGGAAACGGTCTTAACAGTAATGATGTTCTAAATATCCTTAAGGAGAAATTCCAGGTTCGGGGAGGCGGAGCCCCTGCAATGGTTCAGGGAAGTATAAGCGGTGCTTCCAAGGAGGATATTCTTAGCGTGGCAGCGACGATATAATCTACACTTGCAGCATGCTGCCTTGTAGATTGCTGTAAACGCTATGGAGGAGTGATTATGGAAAAACGGCATGAATTTAGAATGGGGCTAAGAGATGCGATTCCGATATGCCTTGGTTATCTGGCAGTGTCCTTTGCATTTGGCATACAGGCTTCAGAAGCAGGACTTACAGTTTTTCAGGCATCGATAATGTCTCTTGCAAATGTAACAAGTGCAGGACAGTTTTCTGCTCTTGACCTTATTTGCAATAACGGAACATATGCAGAGATTGCACTTTTACAGCTTGTGGTTAACATGAGATATATGCTGATGAGTACGGCGCTTTCGCAAAAGCTTTCATCAAAAGTGGGGACTGTTTCAAGATGTCTTATTGCTTACGGCGTAACAGATGAGATATTCGGCCTTAGCGTTACAAGAAAAGGGAAGCTCCATCCGGCATATTCCTACGGTCTTATAATCTGTTCAGTTTTTGGATGGGTGCTGGGTACCTTCCTTGGAGCCTTTGCCGGACAGATCATGCCACAAAGGATTATAAGTGCTCTTGGACTTGCGATTTACGGAATGTTCATTGCGATTATAATTCCCGATGCCAGAGAGTCTTTGGCAGTTTTGATGGTAGTTGTTTGCGCAATGGTGTTCAGCACAGTTTTCACATATGCACCTGTGCTCAGAGAGATTTCATCAGGATTTCGCATTATTATTGTCACAATAGTTGTGGCGGCCGCTGCGGCAGTGTTATCTCCTGTAAACAATGAGGAGGTAACAGATGCATAATACATATATTTACATTTTGGTAATGGCAGTAGTAACATATCTTGTCAGAATGTTGCCGCTTACACTGATAAGGCGCGAGATAAAAAGTAATTTCGTGAAATCATTTTTGTATTACGTGCCCTACGCTACTTTGGCAGCAATGACTTTTCCTGCTATACTTCATGCTTCCGATGACATCAGAGGATCAATTGCAGGCTTTGCGGTTGCCTTGGTACTGGCTTATAGGAAAAAGAGTCTTCTCACTGTAGCGGCAGTTAGCTGTATTGTAGTATTTGCGGTTGAGTGGTTTATTTGACAATAGGGCTCCTGGGTTTTTATTTTGAAAACATGCCCCTGTCATTTTTCATGGAGGTTTAAATATGCATATTGGAACAGGTTATGATGTACACCGACTGGTCCCCGACAGGAGGCTTATTCTTGGGGGAGTTGATATCCCTTATGAAAAGGGGCTCCTTGGACATTCAGATGCGGACGTACTTTTGCATGCCATAAGTGATGCTCTTCTTGGGGCAGCAGCACTTGGAGATATTGGAAAACATTTCCCGGATTCTGATCCCAAATACAAGGGAGCAGATTCAATAAAGCTTTTGTCAGAGGTTGGCAAAATGCTTGAGGAGAATGGATATCTTATAGAGAATATTGATTCTACTATTTTATGTCAGGCTCCAAAGCTTAGACCTTATATTGATACCATGCGTCAGAATATTGCAGACGCCCTTGGAATCAATATTGAACAGGTAAGCGTAAAAGCAACTACTGAAGAAGGCCTTGGTTTTACAGGGGCAGGCGAGGGTATCGCAGCTCAGGCGGTTTGTCTTCTTGCAAGTCCCATTGAGTATTACACCAAAAATGTCACATTCCAGACAGGAGAAGCTCCTAAGGGTGGATGCTGCTGCGGTGGCGCTGATAGTAATGAATGAGGAATAGGATCGGATGGAAGACATCAATAATATGAATCTTGATCTGGCAGCTGTCGTTAGAAACGAATTCGAGGTTTCCGGTGAACCTATGAACAGATACAGCCCTCTGGCACTGGCTTTCATGGGGGACAGCGTGTATGAGATCATTATAAGAAGCATCGTTGTTCAGGAAGCAAACAGGCCTGCGGGGCAGCTAAACAAGATTAAGGTGAAATATGTAAATGCCGCAGCTCAGGCAAAAATAATAGAATACATAGAGCCTTTGTTTACAGATGAAGAGAGCGATGTGTATAAGAGAGGCCGAAACGCAAAGTCAGCCACCAGCGCCAAGAACCAGAGCGTAAACGACTACAGGAAGGCCACGGGCTTGGAAGCGCTGTGCGGATATCTTTATCTAAATGGCGAAATGGACAGACTGATATCCCTTTTGAAAAAGGGAATAGAGGTCATAGAACGATAAGTGCTTTGTGAAGGCGTAGATGGTAAGAGACCACTGCATGTATTTTTCAGGAGATTTAAATGAGAGAAGAAAAACGTAAGAACGGTTTTAAGAAGGATAACCACAATAAGGATAATTTCAAAAAGGGCGGCAGCAAAAGAGAGAGTTCAAACAGAGATGACTTTTTTGCAGATGAAGCTGTAGGCAGCCTTACCATTGAAGGCAGAAATGCAGTTATAGAAGCAATCCGCAGCGGTAAATCCATTGATAAGATTCTTGTACTTGATGGATGCCAGGACGGACCTGTGGCTACCATCAGAAAGGAAGCCAAAAAAGCAGGGATAATGCTTAAGTTTGTTTCAAGAGACAGACTTGATCAGATATCTGAGACAGGTGCTCATCAGGGTGTTATTGCCTATGCGGCAGCTTATGACTATTCCGATATGGAGGATATCTTTAACCTTGCGGAGGAGAGAGGAGAGCCTCCCTTTGTGCTGATTCTTGATAACATTGAGGATCCCCATAATCTTGGCGCTATCGTAAGAACTGCCAATATTGCAGGAGCTCATGGGGTTATCATTCCCAAGAACAGAGCAGTGGGACTTACCGCCACAGTTGCCAAGACCAGTGCCGGTGCTCTTAATTACACACCTGTTGTAAAGGTTACAAATATCGCCAGAACAATTGATGAGCTTAAGGACCGAGGCATGTGGTTTGTATGTGCTGATATGGACGGAAGCCTTATGTATGACCTTGATCTTAAGGGCTCCATCGGCCTTGTAATAGGAAATGAGGGTTCAGGTGTCAGCAAGCTTGTCAGAGAAAAATGCGATATGGTTGCATCAATTCCCATGAAGGGACAGATAAATTCCCTTAATGCATCAGTGGCAGCAGGCGTTCTTGCTTATGAGATTGTGAGACAGCGAGGATTTAGTAAGTAATCATCAGACAAAACTGCTAACACTATCTATGACATGTTACTGTAACTAAGCTTCACTTTAAGAGGAGTGCAGATGACAAAAATATCAATGGATGAATCCGACGAAGAGCTTATAACAAGGCTCAGGGACGGAGAGTCCGATGTTACAGATTACATAATGAATAAGTACAAGGATATGGTCAGATCCAAGGCTGCTTCTATGTATATTCTGGGGGCCGACAAGGACGATCTTATCCAGGAGGGTATGATTGGCCTTTTCAAGGCGGTCAGGGACTATGATGCCGGAAGAGATGCAAGCTTTCGTACCTTTGCCGACCTTTGCGTATCAAGGCAGATGTACACTGCTATCCAGGCATCCAACAGGAAAAAGCATGCGCCTCTTAACAGTTATATTTCCCTTTATTCCAAGAAGGGAGATTACGATGAGGACAAGGAGTTTTCTCTGGACCAGATTCTTGAGGATATGAAGGACACAGATCCCGAGTCCATGATGATAGATAAGGAAAACACCAGAGACATCGAAGAGTTCATTGAGAATGGACTTAGCGAATTCGAGCAGTCAGTGTTAGAACTACATATGACGGGCATGAGCTACGTAGAGATTGCCAGGGTTTTGGGAAAAGATGAAAAGTCCACAGATAATGCTCTTTTCAGATTAAAAAATAAGATACGTAAATATATAAATAAAAATTCGGATAAATGATAATGAGCCTGATTTCTGTCAGAGAAACAGCGGTTTATAAATTTCTTCTTGCGAAGGCAATCATATTATGCTACAATTAACAAGCTGTTGTGATATGACAGCAATTGTAACTATAGTATAATATTTAAAAAAATATTAAGAATCATTGATATAAAAGAGGTGAGAATATGAGACAGGAAATTCAGCCCGAGTACTATCAGGCAACTGTTACTTGCAACTGCGGTAACACATTCACAGTAGGATCTACTAAGAAGGAGATTCACGTAGAAATTTGTTCTAAGTGCCATCCTTTCTATACAGGTACACAGAAGGCAACAGCTGCTCGCGGACGTATTGATAAGTTCAACCGCAAGTATGGCATGACTTCTAACAACTAATTTTACTTGTGATTACGAAGAGGCCAAAGCAGATGCTTTGGTCTCTTTTTTCTAAGAAAAAGGAGCTATTATGGCGAAGCAGAAGATAAATCATTATTCCGGAATAGGCGGACAGGCAGTTCTTGAAGGCGTTATGATGCGCAACAAGGACGTATATGCTGTTGCTGTTCGCAAGGAGAATGGTGAGATCGCAGTTGAGACAGATCATTATAAGGGAGCAGGCGAAGCTATGGGACTTACACATATCCCATTTCTTAGAGGTGTATTCGTATTCTGGGATTCGCTGGTACTGGGAATGAAGGCTCTCAATTACTCTGCTTCTTTATTTGGAGAAGAGGATATTGCTTCAAGCAAGGATCCTATAGCAGAAGAGGGTAAAGAGAAGGCTATAATGGGCTTCACCACAGTGATAGCTTTTGTTTTTGCAATTGCACTATTCATGATACTTCCATATTATCTGAGTTCACTTATGGAGTCATATATCAGGAACAGTTCAGTGACAGCGCTTCTTGAAGGAGTTCTCAGAATAGCGATTTTTGTGATCTATATTCTTTTGATTTCGCTTATGAAGGATATCAGAAGATTATTCCGTTATCACGGAGCTGAGCACAAGTGCATCAACTGCCTTGAAGCAGGTAAGCCCCTTACACTTGAGAATGTAAGAGAGAGCTCCAGGCTTCACAAGAGATGCGGCAGCAGCTTTATTCTGTTTGTAATGGTGATAAGTATTATATTGTTCTTCTTTATAAGAACACCTTCCGTGCCTTTAAGGATTGTCATCAGAATAGCGCTTATACCCGTTATCGCAGGTATCGCTTATGAGCTCATCAGAATCGCAGGCAGGAGCAACAATATCATTATTCGTATTTTATCTGCGCCAGGAATGCTTATGCAGATGCTCACTACAAAAGAGCCCGATGATGAGATGATCGAGGTTGGAATGAAGTCAGTTGAGGCTGTATTTGACTGGAAGGAATTCCTTGAGGATTCCTTTGGATACAAGTTCGAGGATGAAGAGAAAATCGCAGAATGACTTTTTATCGCGAACAAAAACTATACTACGAATTAAAAGTTTAACTAGAAAATTTAGAGGATTTACAGAAGATGGATTACGCATCACTTTATAAAAAAGGAGAGGAAAAACTGAATAATGCCGGTATTGCGGATGCCTCCCTGGATGCGAGACTTCTTCTTGAGAGCGTTTGCGGGACAGACCACAATACCCTTTTATCCCACGGAGATATGGAGGTCAGCGCCGAGAATGAGAGCGCTTATCTTGAGCTTATAGCTAAGCGTGAAGAGAGGATACCTGTTGCCTACATTCTTGGGAATGCTGAGTTTATGGGCATTGAATTTGATGTGACAGGAGATGTTCTTATTCCCAATCAGGATACGGAGACTCTTGCAGAGGAGGCCCTCAGATATCTTCACGATGGGATGAATATACTTGATCTTTGCACAGGGTCTGGCTGCATTGCGCTGAGCCTTCTTAGATACAGCAATGATACCAAGGCTACAGGCACGGATATGTCCGACAAGGCCCTGGAGGTTGCTGCCCATAATGCGAAAAAGCTTGGTTTTGAGGATAGATTCAGTGCGGTAAAGGCGGATATTTTCCCGGAAGCTACTGACGTTAAATACGATATCATCGTATCAAATCCGCCATATATTCCTACGGCAGTGATTGAGACCTTAGAGCCTGAGGTTAAGACCTTTGAGCCTTACATGGCTCTTGATGGAAGTGAAGACGGTCTTGTTTTTTACAGAAGGATTGTGCCGGGGGCTAAGGAATATCTGTATAAGAGCGGATATCTGTTTCTTGAGATCGGATATGATCAGGGCGAAGCGGTAAAGAGCCTTATGGAAGAAAACGGATACAAGGATGTTCAGGTTATAAAGGATCTTGGCGGCAACGACAGAGTAGTCAGTGGTTGCTTCTATTAGCGGTGCTTAATTCATTTTTGTAACTGTGTTATTTAGTACCGATTTTTAGGAGGCAATTATGTTTGATAGATTAGAAGCAATGGTTCGCAGATATGAGGATATCACCATGGAACTGGGTGAACCCGGTGTTGCTGCAGACCAGAACAGATTTAAAGCGCTCATGAAGGAACAGAGCGATATTTTACCAATACTTGAAGAGTTCCAGAGATATAAGAGCTGTAAGCAGACAATAGCTGACAGTGAGGAGCTTCTTTCAGCGGAATCAGATGATGATATGAAGGAGATGCTAAGGGAAGAGCTTTCCGCAGCTAAGGATGAACTTCCCGGAATCGAGGAGAAGCTTAAGATTTTAATGCTCCCCAAGGACCCTAATGATGATAAAAACGTTATCGTCGAGATCCGCGCAGGTGCAGGCGGAGATGAAGCTGCTCTTTTTGCGGCAGATATGTACAGAGTCTATACCCGCTATGCAGATCGCATGGGATGGAGAATAGAGACTATGAGTGTGGAGGATACCGGAATCGGCGGAATGAAGTCTGTTAACTTCATGCTGTCAGGTACGGGTGCATACTCAAGACTGAAATTCGAGAGTGGAGTTCACAGAGTTCAGAGAATACCTGCCACAGAGTCAGGCGGAAGAATTCATACATCCACTATCACTGTTGCTATTATGCCCGAAGTTGAGGATGTAGAAGTTGACATCGATATGAATGACTGCAAATTCGATGTTTTCAGAGCTTCCGGAAATGGCGGACAGTGCGTAAATACTACGGATTCAGCTGTAAGACTTACGCATCTTCCTACAGGAATCGTTATTTCCTGTCAGGATGAGAAGAGTCAGATTAAAAATAAGGCAAAGGCTCTTAAGGTTCTCAGAGCAAAGCTCTTTGACCTTGAGAGACAGAAGCAGCATGATTCAGAGGCCGCTCTTAGAAAGAGTCAGGTTGGAACCGGTGACCGTTCAGAGAAAATCAGAACCTATAACTTCCATCAGGGCAGGGTTACAGACCACAGAATAGGTTTAACCTTGTACAAGATAGATGCTATAATGGAAGGAGACTTGGACGAGCTTATAGATGCTCTTACTACAGCCAGTCAGGCTGAGAAGCTTGCAGGTCTTGCACAGTAAAACGTTTTGAACATATAGGAGCCGACTGTATGAATGAGCAGATGAAGCAGGAACTCATTGAATGGGGCGTTGACTGGAAAGAAGTCAGTGAACGTTTCATGGGGAAGGATGAACTGATTGAGAAGTTTATGCTGAAATTTCTTAATGATGCCAGTTTTGCCCAGCTTCAAAAGGGCTTAGAGGAGAAGGACGTTAAGGAAGCGTTCGAAGGCTGCCATTCCCTGAAGGGCGTTGGCGGTAATCTTGGGCTTCAGGGCTTCCTGCCGGACGTACTTACTCTTACTGAGATTCTCAGAACTGAGTCCCTTGATGGCTCAGAGGAACTTTTTGAAAGAATTAAAAAATCCTATGATGAACTCATAGGAATTTTAAAAAAGTATGCTTAAAGCTCTTCAAATTCTATATTTGAAGAATCAAGGAAGGCTGTGATATAACTGTCCCAGAGCTTTTCGTAGGATTTATCCATGGAGAAGCCTGACAGGGCAGCTCCCGTAGTGATGGTTATAGCACCATCCTTGAATTTAATGATCATAACAAGAGATGAGACGAGTGATCGTACTTCTGAGTATTCTTCAGAAGACAGGAGCTCGTCTTTTTTGTCGCTATTAAGACACAGCAGGAATTTAAAGGACAAGGGAGTGCGTTTTCCCTTTATGAGATCAAAGCATCTCTGCCTTACTTCAGACCATGGAGTAAGGGTTCCGGTGGGAGCACCTTCCTCATCTTCGCCGTAAAACTCTTTGTTGATGTGCCCGTCAATTGTGTATGTGTTTGCTACAGCTATCTCTGCGCTGTCTAACAGAAATGCATCAAATACCTCTGATGCCAACAACTTTGCCATGAAATTTTTAGTGCTTTTTATTTTGATTGCAATCATTGTTAATCCTTGTCTCGATAGAATATACTCTATATTTTATCATTGTGGTAAAATAGTGTCAGTAATAAAGTGAGGAAAAACGAATGCATATAGCGGTTTTTGACGACAACATAGCAGACAGAAAACATTTGGAACGGCTACTTGGCAGACAGTCTGACAGATATCAGAAGGAAGGCAAGGAGCATTTTTATATTGACTCTTATGGAAATATTGAGGCGCTTCTTAGATTTCCTCAGATGTATGACATTATTTTTATCGATAAGACTACGCTGGAGACAGAGGATACACATTTCAGGAACGGCCTGGATGTCGCAAGGATTCTTTTTGAAGCAGGCGGAATAAAAAATATCGTTATGTGTTCGTCAAAATATGACTACGAGGTCATGGCAAAGGAAGAGGGCATGTATGATAAGATGCTCTACCTGAAAAAGGATATCAGACCAAGTGACCTGGAAGCGGTGCTTTCCGAGTGCGAAGTCAGAATCGGCAATCCTGTTCCCAAGCTTGAGCTTCGCGGCGAGACTGATACCATATATGCAGAGGAGATGGACATCATCTACGCCAAGGCCAACGGCCCCTTTAAGGTGGATGTTTTTCTTACAGAAGGACGCAGCATCTCGCTGATATCGGATATTTATAACCTCTATGAGCAGTGTGAGATTTTCAGATATATTTGTCCTGTTTCTCAGACTTCAATGATCAACGTCAAGCACGTGGTCAAAGAAAGCTTTACCGGCGTTGTTATGGATAACGGCGCCAAGGTAAATGTGTCACCTCTTTACAAGGTGAATATTAAAACTGTAAAAAAGCGCATTGAAGAAGACGAGAAGCGCTGATTGGAAGATAGATATGATAGCTGGTAAAAAAGTAGTCGCATTATGTACAACCAGAATAAGTGATTCAACGGTCCACAGTTTTGTGAAGCTGCTGAGCAGACGGCTCCAGTCACATAACATTGGACTTTTGATTTTTACGCTTAATACGGATCTGTATTGGGAAGAAGATGTATACCATTCCGAGGCATCTGTATTTAAGATTATTCCATATGATCTGATCGATTGTCTGCTATACATGGATGAGCGTGTAAAGTGTCGCAGAATCGGCGAGAGCATAATCGCCAAGGCAAAAGAACGCAACATTCCTGTTCTTGTTTTGGATGGTCAGTATGAAGATACCATAAGTGTAGGCTTTGATTACCCTGCAGGCTTTGAGAAAATAGTAAGACATGTAATGGAGACCCATGGGGTTCGAAGACCGCATATGATGGCGGGGCATAGGAACAATAAGTTTTCTGATGACAGAATTGCTGTTTTTCGAAAGGTTATCGAGGAATATGGTATAAGGTACAGTGATTCAATGGTGAGTTATGGCGATTTCTGGGCAGTACCCACAAGAGTTGCCACAAGAAAGCTCATAAAATGCAGCGACGAGCTGCCTGATGCCATCATCTGTGCCAATGATATTATGGCCATAAATGTCTGTGATGTTCTGATGGACGCCGGAATATCAGTGCCGGAGCAGGTCATTGTTACAGGTTTTGATGGAGTTGAAGAGACCAATTATTCTGTGCCCAGAATTTCCACCGTTAATTGCAGTAACGCTGTTTTTGCAAAAACTGTAGCAAATTACGTTATTGAGCATATAGATAAAGAGCCTGAATACAGAACCTGGAATATCGCCGTTATCCCTGAGCTTGAACTGAAGGAATCCTGCGGTTGTATTCATGTAAAAAATCAGGACCTGTCAAATGTTGCATCATTAAATGACAGATTCTACAGATACTTCGATGATGTCAGGGTTTTATATGGTATCACAGCCAGGATGCAGCTTTGCAAGCATGTAAATGAGCTGTCGGGCATGCTTCATAAATATGTTTTAAATGATACCTTTGATATGCATGATTTCAGCGTGGTTTTGTATAAGTACTGTCTGGACAGAAGTCATAATATCTTCGATGAAGAGGGGCTAGTGCCTGATTATGATAAGAGGGTAGTGATCTGTGATCATACCAGCAAGGAGGCATATACCAGAGATTTGGAAGAGGGTGAGCTTTTGCCGGGACTAGAGAAGCTGGTAGCTACAGGGCAGCCGCTTATTTTTAATGCTCTTGATACATTGGATAAGCCCCTGGGTTATGTATGCTATTGTTTTGACAGTTTTAATATAATCGACTACTCCAAAACAGCGCTTATAACCAATTCCATCACAACCGGTGTCTGCAATTTCATAAATATGCATTATCAGCGCTATCTGTCAGAGAAGGTCGATGAGATGTTTAAATATGATTTACTCACCGGACTGTATAATCGAACCGGGTTCATGCGCGCATTTGAAGGTGAGAAGGGTGATGTATTTCGCGAAAAAGGTTGCATGACAGTAATCATGGCAGATATTGATGACCTTAAGATAATAAACGACAGCTACGGACATGAGACCGGAGATAAAGCTATTGCCGCTGTTGCATCGGCTCTTAAAGAGGCAAGCCCTGATGATGCACTCTGTATGAGGTTTGGCGGAGATGAGATGCTGATAATCATTCCCGGTAAGTGTGATGCTAAGTTGATAGTTGAAAAGGCAGAAAAGATTATAGATAACGTCAATATGACTTCAGAGAATTCCTATAAGTTGTCAGTTAGCTGCGGCTATTGTGAAGTCAACCTGACCGGGAAACTCGACTATGATGCAATCGTACATCTCGCTGATGAAAAGATGTACAGCGTAAAGAGAAAGAAAAAAGAAAATAAGAAAGAATAAAACAGGTAAAAATAATACCTCCTGTCAATTATGTTTCTTGGCGGGAGGCTTAATTTAATCGGTTCTATCTAAATACTATTTCCATTCCGGACATGTAGATAAATGCACATAGCCCGATTTGAATAAGTAGAATAAGAGGCAGGAAAACCAAAAAGTACCAGTGCTTTGTCTTGTGACGGAATATGAACATACCGGCTATGCTTCCGATACTCCCGCCAATGACAGACAAAATAAAGAAGACAGACTCCGGAGTTCTGAAGCCGTGCTTCTTGGATTTTCTTTTATCATTTCCCATGGTTAGAAATGCAACGATATTTAAAAATAACAGATAAGATATGATAAGTTCTAATGAGTTCATGGGTCTAATTGTAGCTGATAAAATGGCTTATTACAACTGCGCTGGGCGAATAAAAAAATAATTTAAAATTTTTTTTATTTTTCTGCAACCTTTTGCAAACTGCCTCGCACTATATAAATGTAAATAAAAACTTCAATGTGAAGAAAAGGAGATAAACTTATGAAAACAAACAAAAAAATCGCACTTTTACTTGCTATAGCTATTATGATTTCGGCTATATCTGTGGCACTTCCTATGGAAGCAAAGGCATTTGACGGCTGGATGAACCATATTCAGCAGGTATCTCTGGATGCAGATCTTTCGTCCTTATTAGCTGATGCTCATAACTGGACTTACGGAACAGGACCAAGGACAAGCAAATATGGCAATGAGACAGAAGAATACTGGTTTCAGATATTTAAGGTAAGTTTTCCATATAGAAGTACACTGACCATAACCAAGCAGTCTCAGGATAAGGCGCATTTTATTGGGACTGGTGAAGCGGCTTTTGCGATGAACTTTGGTGTATATGATGCAAATGGCAATTCATGCATAGATGATCATGGTCAGTATATGTTTTCTACTTTTCATGATTTTACGACAGAAAGCAAAGGCAGCTATACCTCATATGAATATAATGCAGCTAATGGCCTTTATACATTTAAGGAATATGTGGATGTTAATCCAGGAACATATTATATTGCAGTAAAACAGGATACTTTTTATGCGCAAACAGCTGCAGATCTTGAAGAATATATACCCAAGACTCATTTTACCTGCACAATCCACGCTGAGTCCCTGGATGATGCGCTCACAAAGAAAGTACTTGCATCAAAGCCTTATATACAGTCAGCAAAGACTTCAAAAAAATCAGTAAAATTAAAGCTTAGAAAGAACAGCTATGTGAGCGGGGCAAAATTCGAAATCCAATATCGAGTAAAGGGTGCCGGAAAATGGGATAAAGTTACTGCGAAAAAAGCATCCTCATTAAAGGTAAAGAAGCTTGCTAAAAACATAAAGTATCAGTTCCGTGTAAGACAGACAGCTAAAATAAACGGGAAGACCGTACATGGCAAATGGTCCAATGTAAAAACGGTCAAAGTAAAATAATAGTTTTTGTAAATTCGCAGGAGAGACAATTGAAAACACCGACTGAATTAACGGAAATTATATCTGATTTTATCGAAAAGAGAGACAGTGTGCTTTTTGAAAAAATCTATGAGAAGACATATGGATATTTGTTTACCTGTGCCATTCATATTCTTAAGGACGAAGATGATGCCCAGGATGTTGTCCAGGATGCTTTTATAGAGATTTATAAGGGACTTCCCTCAATTAAGGAGCCGGAGAGCTTTCTTAGTTGGGCAGCTACAATAGTTAACAGAAAATGCTTTGCGGCTCTAAAAAAGAAGAGAGATGTTCTGGTAGATGAAACCACAGATGATGAAGGCAATATCACGGACTTTTTTGAGAACATTAAGGATGATGATGCTTTTATTCCTGAGAATCTTTTGGATGACGAGGAAAGTGTGCGTCTTATCAGGGAAATAATAGACGATCTGAATGATGCCCAGAGACTTTGCGTGGTTTCGTTTTATTTTAATGAGATGAAGCAGGAGGATATTGCAGCTGAATTCGGTATGCCTCTTAATACGGTAAAATCGCATCTTAGCAGAGCTAAAGCGAATATTAAGAAAGCGGTAATGGATATGGATAAGAAGGGAACAAGACTATACGCTCTTGCTCCGTTCATGCTGCTGCTTTTTACAAGAGATGCAAAGGCCTGCCAGGTTGCTCCGATGTCAGAAGCGCTTAAGAATTTATGCAGAAATGCAGGTGGTAAGAGCTTTGATAACAGCGCAGATGGCGTAACAGATGCCATTAAACAAGGTGGAGCAGTAGCAGGAAAAAAAGCGATAGGTAAGCTGCCGCTTATAATTGGCACAGCAGCAGTGGGAGTCTCCGGAGTTATAGGAGCGTCGATTATATTTGGAAACAGTTCTGCAAAGGATGTTTCAAGCGGGCAGGAGACTGTTCTAGAGGAAAACATAGACAATGGCTCCGATTTGGCTATGGATAGTGATAAGGAAGAATCAAATGATGGAGCAGAATTACAAACAAATGAAGCTGGGGCTGATATAGCTGGTGAAGCTACTGCAAATAAAGAATTATCAGAAGACAGTAGTGAAGAAACAGGGCAGGGAAATGCTGAAAATTCTTATACACTTAAGGAAATCGTGGATCTTTCCGGGTACGAGTCATACGGCATTGCAAATGGTGGAGTGATCCCTGTCAGGAAGGACGGAATGTGGGGAGCAATAAATTACGAGGGTGATCAGCTTGTTCCCTGTCAGTTTGGGAGCCTGTATGCAGCGCCAAATCTTGTCGGCACAGTCATATTTAATAATTTAATTTATGACGAGAACGGTTATGTAACTAACTATAATGGTACGCCTGTATTTGACATATTTGATTCTCAGGGCAATTCATTGTATTCCGGAGAATGTGAAAGTGCAGTTGCTTCAGGATCATTGTACGGGATTGTAGAACCAATAAACGTAAGTGATGACGATTATTATTATACTACCAATGTGAAGTATTTTGATTACAGTGGTAATGAGGTTTTGTCTACAATCAGAACTAATGAGACCTGCAGCTTTATTTATGGTGCAGCCCCGGATGGGAAGATAACTGTATTTCAAAACGAGGCCAATGATGATTATATGTATGATAGGGTAGGATACCTTGATTCAGAAGGAAATGTCAGCTGGATTGGAAATATCTACGAGGGACCAAGTATTGTTGATAGTGGAGAATATGATACCGGTGATTCGCAGGGAGAATGGAAAGCAATTGCACATAGCGGATCTTCGCCAAGATTTTCAGGTTGTCCACTGACATCTATAGTCGATGGATATTTTGTAGTAATGTATCCGCCATCAACAGATGACATGTGTGTTTATGATACCGGTCTTAGCAAGATTACTGATTTTGAGGTTGAAGGATATGGTGGACGCGGCGCAGAGGGAACTTGGTTTCGTGAATATTACTATGATGGAAATAATCTGATCAATTATGGCCAGAAAGCGGTAGTGATGCTGGGCGGAAAAGATTACCTGGTTGATTTTACAAATCCTGGATGCTATGACCCTTCTTCTGCAGTATGCACATACGATTGCATCCAATTATCTGCAGAAAAATATTGGCTGATCGGTGATGGCGATAAATGGGGATATATAGACCATGATGGAAAAATGGTAAATGAATATGACGATGCAACCGAGTTTTCCAATGGACAGGCCCTGATCATAACTGACGGCGAAGCAAAACTTATTGATGAAGACTTTAATGAAATACAGAATTTGGGCCAGGCAGATGGAGTAACCTGCCTTGGAGAAATGTTCAGGATAGTCAGTGGTGATAAGGCAAAGTTCTACGCGCCGGATAATGCTTAATTTTGTTTACGCACGCTGTTTTTCATGCTAGAATATGTAGTACGCAAAACTATGTATGAACGCTGCATTTAGAAGCACTTTTTATTACAAGAGGAATGGATTAGGCATGAGTTATAAGTTAGTAGTAGACAGTTGCACAGATTTGACTGAAGAATTAAAAAAGGATCCCAGAATCGAGGTAATACCTCTGATTCTTCAAATTGGTGATTATACAGTTCTTGATGATGAGAATTTTGATCAGCTTGATTATATAAAAAGAGTTGCAGAAAGCGATACATGTGCTAAGTCAGCATGTCCCTCGCCCGACAGATATAAAAGAGCTTATGAGTGCGATGCTGATGATGTTTATGTTGTTACACTTTCATCCAAGCTTAGCGGTAGTTACAACAGTGCTATTCTTGGCAGAAGTATATATCTTGAGGATGTGGGCGAGAAGAATATTCATGTATTCGATTCTCTTTCAGCCTGCTGTGGTCAGACCAATGTAATGCTTAAGATCATGGAATGCGCTGATGCAGGACTTCCTTTCGAAGAAGTCGTTGAGAAGGTTGAAGAGTACAGAGATCATATGGATACCTATTTTGTCCTTGATTCCCTGGATACCCTTCGCAAAAACGGCCGCCTTACCGGAATGAAGGCTATCGTCGCAACTACTCTCAACATAAAGCCTGTATGCTACGCCATTGAGGGAACAATCGCTCAGTGGGGACAGGGGATAGGCATGCGTAAGGCTCTTATTAAGATGGCTGAGCTTGCTGCTCGGAGAATCGTTGATCCTGAGAAAAAAACTCTTATGATAACTCACATTAACTGCTATGAGAGGGCAGAGGTGGTAAAGGATCTCATCCTTTCAAAGGTTAATTTCAAGAGAGCGATCATTGTGGATGGTGCAGGTGTTGCAACAACCTACGCAGGAGATGGTGGTATCGTTGTAACCTGTTAATTATACTAAAGACAAAAATTTACCCGCGGCTTTTGGCCGCGGGTTTTTGATGTTTTGAATGTTTTTATGGAAAACTGTCTTGTAAATTACTTCTTGCCTTCTACTTCCTGCATCTTCATAGCGCGAACCTTGCATGAGAGACCAAAGAGATTGATGAAGCCCTCTGCGTCGTGGTGGTCATAAAGGTCACCGGTCTTAAAGGATGCGATGGACTCATTGTAGAGTGAGTAGGGTGATGTTGTGCCTTCCTTGATGATGTTACCCTTGTAAAGAGCGAACTTTACTTCACCTGTCACATACTTCTGAGTGGACTCGATGAATGCCTGCTCTGCTTCGCGAAGAGGTGTGAACCATTTTCCTTCATATACAAGGTCAGCAAACTTGTTGCCCATATCCTTCTTCATGGTGTATGTGTCACGATCAAGAATGAGCTCTTCAAGCTGCTGGTGTGCCTCATAGAGGATAGTTCCGCCGGGAGTCTCATAAACACCACGGGACTTCATACCAACTACGCGGTTCTCTACGATATCTACGATTCCGATTCCGTTCTCGCCGCCAAGCTTATTAAGTGTGCGGATAATATCAGAAACCTTCATCTCTTTTCCATTAACTGACTTAGGAACGCCGCCTTCGAATGTCATGGTTACGTGAGTAGGTGTATCAGGTGCGTCCTCAGGTGTTACGCCAAGAACCAGAAGGTGCTTGTAGTTGGGAGCCTGTCCGGGATCCTCAAGCTCAAGACCCTCATGAGAGATGTGCCAGAGGTTACGGTCACGGCTGTAGCTGCTGTCAGCTGAGAATGGAAGATTGATTCCATGCTGTTTACAGTATTCAATCTCTGATTCACGGGAATCCATTGTCCACTTGTCATTTCTCCATGCTGCTATGATCTTGATGTCAGGTGCAAGTGCCTTGATTCCAAGCTCGAAACGGATCTGGTCGTTACCCTTACCTGTTGCACCGTGGCAGATAGCTACTGCGCCTTCCTTGCGGGCAATCTCAACGAGCTTTTTAGCAATGAGAGGACGGGCCATGGATGTACCAAGCAGATACTTGTTCTCATAAACGGCATGAGCCTGAACACAGGGAACAACGTACTCATCGCAGAACTCATCGATAACATCAAGAATGTACAGCTTGCTGGCACCGCAGCTAATAGCTCTATCATTAAGACCGTCAAGCTCTTCTTCCTGACCGCAGTCGATGCAAACACAAACAACTTCGTAATCAAAATTCTCTTTCAGCCACGGAATGATAGCTGTTGTATCAAGTCCGCCGGAATATGCAAGTATTACTTTTTCTTTTGCCATTTTTCCTTTTCTCCTCTCAAATCCAAAATCAATGAACAAGAACAATATACAACATAAAAATCGATAATGCAATAATTTTATGCATAAAAATAAACAAAAATGCATTTTGGTTGCATAAATATAAAAATTACTTGCATAAATACGAAATATTGATTATACTACTGCATAAAGTTTATAATATTTTTTGCATACTGTTATAAAGGAAGCAGAGGAAACTATCATGATTAAAGTAGGAATAATCGGAGCTACAGGCTACGCAGGAGCAGAGATTGCAAGAATTCTGTACAACCACCCTATGGCGGAGGTTGTATGGTATGGATCAAGAAGTTATATAGATGAAAGATTCAGTTCTATATATGGAAACTTTTTTGAAATAGTAGATGATGCATGTCTCGATGACAACATGGAGGAGCTTGCTGATAAGGTAGATGTGATTTTCACAGCAACACCCCAGGGACTTTGTGCAGGACTTGTTAATGAAGAGATCCTTAAGAAGGTTAAGATCATCGACCTGTCTGCTGATTTCAGACTTAAGGACGTATCCGTTTATGAAAAGTGGTACGGCATCGAGCACAAAGGTGTTACTTATATAAAGGAAGCTGTTTACGGATTGTGTGAGATAAACAGAGAGACTATTAAGGATGCAAGAATAGTTGCAAATCCCGGATGCTACACCACCTGTTCCATTCTTACAGCTTATCCTCTTGTTAAGGAAAAGCTAATTGACCCTAACACACTGATAGTTGATGCATTAAGCGGAGTATCAGGAGCAGGAAGAGGTGCCAAGACAGCTAACCTTTACTGCGAAGTAAATGAAAGTGCAAAGCCATACGGCGTAGCAAACCACAGACATACACCTGAGATTGAGGAACAGCTCGGTTATGCGGCAGGTGAAGAGATAGTGATCAACTTCACACCTCACCTTGCACCCATGAACAGAGGAATCCTTGCAACAGAATATGCATCTCTTATAAAGAAGGCGGACGGAAGCCTTCCCACAGAAGAAGAGATAAGAAGTGCATACGAGAAATACTATAAGGATGAGTTTTTCATAAGAGTACTTCCCAAAGGAGTTTATCCCGAGACCAGATGGGTAGAGACCAGTAACTACGTTGATATAGGCTTTAAGATCGATGAGCGCACAGGCAGAATCATAATGATGGGTGCTATCGATAACCTGGTGAAAGGCGCGGCAGGTCAGGCAGTTCAGAACATGAACATTTTGTTTGGCCTCGATGAAAAGATGGGTCTTGATATGGTTCCTGCTTTCCCGTAATTGAAGGGGCTTTTTCACAAGAGGTATTTAGTTTTTGAGGAGAGTTATGAAATGGTTCGCACAATGAAAATCGAAGACTATGAGCAGGTTTTCGAGCTTTGGAATTCAATAGAAGGATTTGGAATCCGCACTATAGATGATTCCTTCAAAGGAATAAGCAAGTTCCTTAAAAGGAATCCCGATACATGTGTGGTGGATGTGGAAGAAGGGCAGATTGTAGGAGCTATCCTATGCGGACATGACGGCAGAAGAGCCTGCTTCTATCACGTGTGTGTGAGAGAGGATTACAGACGACATCACATCGGCAAGAAAATGGTGGAGTTTTGCATCGAAAAGCTTAAGGAAGAGGAAATCTGCAAAGTGGCCCTGAATGCCTTTGTTACCAACAAGGTGGGGAATGCATTCTGGCAGCGCATGGGATGGACACTTAGAGATGATATGAACTACTACGATTTTGCGCTTAATGAAAACAATATTACTGAGTTTATACATAAGTAATCACCTGGCTTTTGTCAGATAGTTACTTCATACAATATGGAGGCGATTATGAAGATTATAGAAGGCGGAGTTACAGCAGCTAAGGGATTTAAGGCAGCCAGCACCGAGGCAAATATCAAATACAGCGGACGTGAGGATATGCTGCTTATTTACAGTGAATCACCCTGTACGGCGGCAGGCGTTTTCACAAGCAATGTTGTTAAGGCAGCTCCTGTTGTGTGGGATAAAAAGATATGCGACGACATTCATCCGGTTCACGCCATCGTGGCTAATTCCGGAATAGCAAATGCCTGCACAGGAGAAGAAGGAAAAAAGATCTGCGAGGACACAGCGATCTGCGCAGCTAATCTTCTTGATATCCCCAAGGATTCAGTACTTGTGGCATCAACCGGTGTCATCGGAATGCAGATGGATATTAGTAAGCTTGAAAAGGGTATCGAGCAGATGGTGCCAAAGCTTTCTGATTCATTAGAAGCAGGAACCGGTGCCGCAAAGGCCATAATGACCACAGATACACATAACAAGCAGATGGCTGTAGAGTTTGAGGTTGGCGGTAAGACCTGTACCATCGGTGCTCTTGCCAAGGGTTCAGGAATGATCCATCCCAACATGTGTACAATGCTTTCTTTTGTAACAACAGATGTGGCTATATCCCATGAGCTTTTGAAGCAGGCTCTGAAAAAGGTAGTAGTTGATACCTTCAATATGATCTCTGTGGACGGCGATATGTCCACCAATGATTCGCTTATGGTACTTGCTAACGGCGAAGCAGGTAACGAAGAGATCACAGAAAAGGGTGAAGCCTACGACAGCTTTGAAGAAGCGCTTTATAAGATCTGCTATGAGATGGCAAGAATGCTTGCAGGTGACGGCGAAGGCGCCACCGCACTTTTCACAGCACATGTAAAAAATGCAGACACTAAGGATAACGCAAGAACTCTGGCGAAGTCGGTAATCTGCTCATCTCTTACAAAAGCCATGATCTACGGTCATGATGCAAACTTTGGAAGAATCCTGTGCGCACTTGGTTATTCAGGTGTCGCATTTGATCCCGAAAAAATTGAACTCAGTATTGAGAGCAGCAAGGGAAGCGTCCTTCTTTTCAAGGATGGAAAGCCCATTGATTTTGAAGAAGAATACGCAACAGGAATCCTTTCGGAAAAAGAGGTCATCGCTCAGGTTGATATGAAAATGGGAAGCGAAGAGGCTACAGCCTGGGGCTGCGATCTTACCTACGATTATGTAAAGATAAATGCAGACTATAGAAGCTGATGTTACGGTCATATTTTAAGTAGAGCGTCGGCGAGGTATTTGGTTCAGTAAAGCTTGCAGAGAATAGCAAGATGAGGAGGACAAAAAAGTGGACAAGGATATGCAGGAAGTAATGAAAAAAGCGGAAGTGCTGATCGAGGCTCTTCCTTATATTCAGAAATTCAACAGGAAGATCATCGTTGTAAAGTATGGCGGAAGTGCCATGGAAAACGAAGAGTTCCAGAAGAACGTCATCAAGGACGTAACACTTCTTAAACTGGTAGGCTTTAAGCCCATCATCGTTCACGGCGGCGGCAAGGCTATCAGCAAGTGGGTCGGCAAAGTGGGTAAGGAAGCTCAGTTCATTAACGGCCTTCGCGTCACCGATGATGAGACCATGGAAATAGCAGAGATGGTCCTTAACAGAGTTAATAAATGCCTTGTAAGAATGGTCCAGGAGATAGGCGTAAAGGCTATCGGAATAAGCGGTAAAGATACCGGACTTTTAAAGGCAAAGAAAAAGCTCATCGATGGCAAGGATATCGGATATGTTGGAGAGATCACAGAGGTTGATCCCAAGGTTCTCTTCGATCTTCTTGATAATGACTACCTGCCTATCGTGGCACCTGTAGGAATGAATGAAAACTTTGAGACCTTCAATATAAACGCTGATGATGCAGCCTGCGCAATCGCAAAGGCTGTACACGCAGACAAGCTTGCATTCCTTACAGATATAGAGGGTGTTTACAGGGATATCAATGATCCTTCAACCTTCATATCAAGGCTTACTACATCTGAGGCAGATGCGCTTATAGCCAGCGGCAACATCGGAGGAGGAATGCTTCCGAAGCTTGCAAACTGCACTGATGCGGTAAAACAGGGTGTTCATACAGTGCATATTCTTGATGGTAGGATTCCTCACTGCTTACTGCTTGAGATATTTACCAACAAGGGTGTCGGAACAATGTTTATGCCCGACGGGGAGGAGACCATAGCATGAGCGAAAAAATGAAGCAGTACATTGAAAATGCAGAGCAGGACCTTCTGCATACATATAACCGTTATCAGATAATCCTCGATAAGGGAGAGGGCGTGCATCTCTATGATATGGATGGCAAAAGCTATCTGGATTTCGTATCGGGAATAGGCGTATTCGCTCTTGGCTACGGCAATAAGGAATACAATGATGCTCTTAAAAATCAGATAGATAAGGTTATTCATACTTCAAACTATTACTACAATATGCCGGCAATTGAGGCTGCAAGAAAGCTCAAGAAGGTATCCGGGATGGACCGCGTATTTTTCACAAACAGCGGAGCTGAAGCAGTTGAAGGAGCTCTTAAGGCTGCAAGAAAATATGCCTTCTTAAGAGATGGAAATACTGATCATGAGATAATCGCTATGAATCATTCCTTCCACGGACGTACCTTCGGTGCACTTTCTGTAACAGGTAATCCGCATTACCGCGAGGCATTTGAGCCTATGATCGGTAACATTAAATTTGCGGACTACAACAGTATAGAAAGTGTCATGTCCAATATTACGGACAAGACCTGTGCTATTATTATGGAAACAGTTCAGGGCGAGGGTGGAATTCATCCCGGAACAGAGCAGTTCCTTAAGGAAGTAAGGGCTATCTGTGATGAAAAGGATATACTTCTTATTCTTGATGAGATACAGTGCGGTATGGGCAGAACAGGATACATGTACGCATGGCAGAAGTTTGGTGTAAAGCCTGACATTATGACTACAGCGAAAGCCCTTGGCTGCGGCGTACCTGTTGGAGCCTTTCTTATGACTGAGAAGGTTGGTCAGAATTCACTTGTTGCCGGCGATCACGGAACCACTTATGGCGGTAATCCGCTGGCATGCGCTGCAATAGACAAAGTCCTTGATTTATTCGAGGTGAACAATATAATAGATAACGTGAGAGAGGTTTCGGTATACCTCGAAAAGCGTCTTGATGAATTAAAGGGACGTCACTCAGATATCATAGACAGACGCGGAAGCGGACTATTGCAGGGACTTGAATTTGATCATCCTGTAGGCGAGATCATTAACAAAGCTCTTGATAACGGGCTTATTTTGATAAATGCAGGAACCAATATCATTAGATTCATACCACCGCTTGTCATTACTACTAAGGATGTTGATGACATGATGGAGATTCTTGAGCCCTGTCTATAAAAACAGAGGTAGATATGAAGATAAGATATAGGCTGCTTGGAGCAGTTCTAATTTTAGCGCTGCTGCTTGCAGCTTTTTATTATGCGAAGTCAGGTCAGAAACTCACTGAGGACAGACCTATTTTTGGTGCCAACGACAAGATCACATTAAGGCTCTGGTACACGGATGAAGCCCTGACAGATTACCTTACAAACAAGGTCGTTGAGTTCAATAATTCCAGCAGGAAGTCCAGAGTTGAGCTGGAGTGTGTTTCAGGACTTGAATATCTTGAGGAGATTGGCAAGGCATCCATTGAGGAAGAGAATTACCCCGATGTTTTCATAATGACCCATGATTCTCTTGAGAAAGCATACCTTGCAGGACTTGCATCAGAAGTTGAGAGTTCAGAATTCTTGACAGATGAGGCTAACGGATACAGTCCCGCTGCCCTTAATGCTGTCAGCTACAAGGATAAATATATCGCTTATCCCTATTATTTTGAGACAAGCTCACTTCTTTATAATAAGACTTATCTTGAGAATGAAGTAAAAAGCAGGCTCCAGGCTGCCATCGATGCTGCTGAGGGCGAGGCTGCCCAGGCTGAGATTGATGCCGCAGAGGGTGACATCGAAGAGGGCGATACCGAAGCTGCAGAGAATGAGGTAATAGAGCTTGATGATGCTCAGGTACAGGCTGAGCTTGAGAATATTCTTCCCAAGACAATCGAGGATATTCTTGTTTTTGCTAATGAATATAATGCCCCGGACACTGTAGAATCCGTCTTTCAGTGGGACGTTACGGATATTTTCTACAACTTCTTTTTCGTGGGTAATTATCTGAATCTTGGCGGCACAGCAGGTGATGATGCCAGTCAGATTGATGTTTACAATGAAAATACCATCAATTGCATGAGCTTCTACCAACAGCTTAATCAGTTCTTTGCTATTGATGAGGGTGCTGTTTCATACGATAAGGTTTTGCAGGATTTCATAGACGGCAAGACCGTATTTACTGTGGCTACATCAGACGCAGTTGCCAAGATCGAGGCTGCTAAGGCTGAGGGTAAATGCTCATTTGAATATGGCGTAACTCCTATGCCTGCGCTGAACGAGCAGTATGCAACAAGAACCATGTCAGTAACAGACTGTCTTGTAATAAACGGATTTACAGAGCATATGTCAGAGGCCAATGCTTTGGCAAAGTTCCTTTGCAGCGAGGATACAGAGACCATGTACACCATGAGCGGCAAGCTTGCAGCTAATTCTCTGGTTAATTATTCCAATGGATCACTGGCATCCTATGTATCTGTTTACGGCAATTCAGTACCTATGCCTAAACTCATGGAGACCAGCAATTTCTGGGTTCTTCTTGAGATTGCTTTTGCCAATATCTGGGATGGCTCGGATGTTAACCAGACACTTCGTGAACTTTCCGAAAATATTAAGCTTCAGATAACCGGAGAAGAGGTTCATGAGGAAGTGCTTCCGGATGCGACAGTTATCATAACTGACGGCCAGGAAGAGGAATGACATAATTAACAAAAACTTCCCGTAAAAAGGGCATTTATTTGTAATTGTTACAAAAATATTACATATATCTTGCAAGTGGATTTTGTTTCAGCTATTATGATAATTAGCGTGGTGGGGACCTCCGTAATTATGGAGGAAACATGCAAAGATATAAGAAAATCAGTACACTGATAATTTTATCCGCTCTTCTTTTAGTCAGCGGATGCAGTAAGAAAAACACGGAAATCATATTAGCTGAGCCGACTCAGGTCAGCGAGGATTCAAATGAAAAAGCAGTAAGTGAGGGAGAGAAACAGGAGACTGACAAGGCAGACGATTCATCTGCTTTAGAAAGTGCGGATGAAGATGAGCCCGAAGAAGCAAAATGCGTTATGGTGCATGTTTGCGGTGCTGTTTTATGCGAAGGAGTCTACGAACTTCCAGCAGGCAGCAGAGTTGTTGATGCCGTTAAGGCAGCAGGCGGGTTTTCAGGTGACGCCGACAGTTCTTTTGTTAATCAGGCCCAGGTCCTTGAGGACGGAGTTAAGCTAAGAATTCCGACTATTGAAGAGAGCAGTGCTCTTAATCAGGATGCAGCATCAGATAATGGTGCAGGCCCGCAGACGGCAGGAATAAGTGGCGGGGGCGAAGCATCAGATCAGGGTGAAAAGTCCTCTGATGGCAAGGTGAATATAAATACCGCATCAGAAACAGAGCTTTGCACCATACCGGGAATAGGCCCCGGGAGAGCTAAGAATATCCTGGCTTACCGCGAGGAAAAAGGGAAATTTGGAACTATCGAAGATATCAAGAATGTATCAGGTATCAAAGATAAGTTCTTTGCAAAGATAAAAGATTATATAACAGTTTAGCGTATGGAGTGAAGAAAAGATGGCTAAAAAGGTTCTTGTCGTTGATGATGAGAAAACAATTGTAAAGGGAATAAAGTACAGTCTTGAGCAGGACGGTATGAAGGTTGACAGTGCTTTTGATGGTGAGGAAGCACTTGAGCTTGCCAAGAATAATGCTTACGACATGGTACTTCTTGATGTAATGCTTCCCAAGATGGACGGTTTTGAAGTTTGTCAGCAGATTCGCGAATTTTCTTCAGTTCCGATCGTTATGATCACAGCCAAGGGCGATGATATGGATAAGATCCTTGGTCTTGAGTACGGCGCAGACGATTACATCACAAAGCCTTTCAATATCCTTGAAGTTAAGGCGAGAATCAAAGCCATAATGAGAAGAACGACTAAGGCAGATACTCAGGCCAGTGTTCTTACATTTGGAGAGCTTGTAATAAATGAAGAGTACAGAAGAGTCTATGTTGGTGACAAGGAGATTAATCTTACCAGCAGAGAGTTCGATGTTCTCGAATTCCTTGTATCAACTCCGGGCAAGGTTTATAACAGAAGTGAGCTTTTACATGCCATCTGGGGTGAGGATTTCCCCGGTGACGAGAGAACAGTTGATGTTCATGTAAGAAGACTGAGAGAGAAGCTTGAGAAGAGCCCCAGTGAACCCAGATACGTTCGTACCAAGTGGGGATCAGGTTACTTCTTCCAGGCATAATCAGGATAGCTGTGACGACGTATGATATTTAATCCTTTTAAAAGTCTTAGGTTCAGAATATTTTTAATGGTCTTTTTCACGGGGCTGGTTTCATGCCTCGTGATTCATTTTGCAATAATCGAAAGCTATGAGAACAGAGCTGTGAGCGTCAGAGAGTCTGAGGTTTCTACGCAGCTTATGATTCTGGCAAATCACCTTATCAATTACAATTATTTTTCCGATACGACTTCGGACGTTATCAACGCAGAGCTTGATCTTATTGCCAATCTCTACGATGGTCGTGTTATGGTCATTGATAATAATCTTCAGATTCGTAAGGATACTTACGGAATCAGTGACGGTAAGATAATTATCTCGGAAGAGGTTGTTAAGTGTTTGAAGAACGGAAGTGCAGGGGCCAGTACTGTTTACGACAGGAACAATGGTTACATAGAAATGACGGCTCCCATTACAGAGACACTTACCTTTGAAAGCGGTGACGTGGCTGCAGGTGAGAAATCTCAGGATGTTGTAAGAGGTGTTTTGCTTATAAGCGTATCGACCGAGTATATCAGAAATACCATGAATATCCTCACAAGAAGAGCTGTTTCAATAGAGCTTATTGCGGTTATTCTCATTCTTGTATCAGCATGGTGGGGATCCGGAAAGCTCCTTCGCCCATTCGACAGAATCACTTCCGCAATCAATGACGTTAAGGCCGGCTTTACAAATGACCCCATAGAAGGCTCACAGTATTATGAGACAGAGCATATAATCACAGCTTTTAATCAGATGCTGCAGAGGATGAATGACCTTGATGCATCCAGACAGGAATTCGTTTCAAACGTATCGCATGAGCTTAAGACACCGATAACCTCAATGAAGGTGCTTGCAGATTCGCTTATCATGCAGGATGAGGTTCCTAACGAAGTCTACAGGGATTTCATGGAAGATATAGCAGCAGAGGTGGACAGAGAGAATCAGATCATAAACGATCTGCTTGAGCTTGTTAAGATGGATAAAAAGGCTACATCTCTTAATATCACAACAGTTGATGTGGTTCAGATGATGGAAGTCATCATGAAGAGAATGAGGCCTATTGCCAGAAAGAGAAATATTGAGCTTACCCTCGAGACCACAAGAGAAATAAGTGCTGAGATTGACGAGGTTAAGCTTTCACTGGCTCTTATGAATCTGGTTGAGAATGCGGTTAAATACAATAAGGACGATGGCTGGGTCAAGGTTAAGCTTGATGCGGATCATAAATCTTTTACCTGCGAAATCAGTGATTCCGGAATAGGAATACCGGAAGACAGTCTTGATAAGATATACCAAAGATTCTACAGAGTCGATAAATCAAGATCCAGAGAGATCGGTGGAACAGGACTTGGACTTTCAATCACTCACAGCGCAATACTTATGCACAGAGGAACTATTGATGTGCAGAGTATTGAGGATGAGGGAACAATATTCACAGTAACAATACCGCTTAAATACATGCAGTCACAGGAATGAGAAGATGAGATCAGAGACGAAAAGGATTTTAAATTTAATACCTTGTCTTTTACTTATCGTGAGCACCCTTTTAGGATGCTCTAAAAGTGCTGACATGGATCAGGATAAAGTGGTACAGGTCTATTATATAAACAACGATGAGACCGGAATTCTTTTTGAAGACTACGAAGTTAAGGCTGATATGGAAGACACTGAAGCAGTCATTGAAGAGCTGCTTGATAAGATGCAGACTATGCCCGAGAAGCTGGAATATGAGGCACCTATTTACGGTCCCATTAAGCTTCTTTCCTATTCGTATAACACAGGTCTTCTGACCCTTAATTTTGACAGCAGTTATGTTGAGACGGATGTTACTATCGAGATTCTGGACAGGGCAGCTATGGTGCGTACACTGACACAGATTCCTGACGTAGAGAATGTTGCGTTTATGATCGCAGGTAATCCGCTTACAGACGTTAACGGCAATATTATCGGAAATATGTCAGCGGACAGTTTTGTCTATAACGCAGGTAATGAGATCAATACCTATGAGAAGGTTGAGCTGGTGCTTTATTTTGCCAAAGAAGATGGTAAGAGTCTTGTACCTGTTTACAGAAGCGTTGTATATAACAGTAATATCCCGATGCAGAGGCTTGCTATGGAACAGCTTCTTAAGGGCCCCAATACAGATGTGGCTTTTCCTACTTTAAATCCTCAGACCAAGATCAATTCCGTATCCGTCAGAGATGGCGTATGCTATGTGGATTTTGATAATAATTTCCTGATACAGCCCAATGCTGTATCTGCCGATGTTGCAATATATTCAATCGTTAATACACTTTGTGCCATTACAGATACCAATAAAGTTCAGATTTCCGTTGGTGGAAGTTCTGATGTTATTTTCATGGAGACGGTTTCCCTGGGAACCGTATTTGAAAGAAATCTAGATATAGTTGAGTAATATTTATGAAGAGACCGCTTTGCGTATTTACCATGCTGGTAGCGGCGGCTGTTCTTATTCTCATAATGATTTTTCCGCAGGATTATTATTCTGATCTGCCCGATCGGGCGCATATTACACAAACCGGAGAAGTGATCGGAAAAGAATTAAAAACAAATAGTTACAGTGGAGAAAAGGAGCTTATTGTGAAAATGAAGCTCCTTGATAGGGACTACCATGCCCTTGCATACCTGAGCCCTGATTATGAGCCTGACATTGGACAGATAATCAGGGTCAGCGGGGAATGCAGGTGTTTTGACAGTGCAAGAAATCCGGGAGAATTCGACAGCCGTAGCTACTACAGAACCTTGAAAACTGCATATAGAATTAAAAATGCCAAAGTACTTGGCGTGGGCGGTGACAGGGATTTCATAAAAGAAGGAATGTATGACCTTAAGATGAGTATCGAGAATGTCATGGATTCCTGTATGGAACCTGAAGATGCCGGAATAATGAAAGCCATAGTACTTGGTGATAAGAATGAACTTGATGACGAAATAAAAGATATTTATAAACGAAATGGAATAATTCATATAATTGCTGTATCGGGATTACACATATCTCTTATAGGTCTTAGTCTCTATAAGCTGCTTCGTAAGACCAGCCTTTGGACTCTGCCATCTGCGATAATCGCAGCTACAGTAATGTATCTATATGGCGTTATGTGCGGAATGAGTACTTCAGCTTACAGGGCAATATTGATGTTCGCAGTAAGGCTTTTTGCAGATGTTATTGGAAGAACCTACGATATGCTGTCGGCATTGTCGTTGTCTGCGATGCTTTTGCTGTTGGAACAGCCGCTATACATAACAAACAGCGGGTTTCTGCTTTCTTTTGGGGCGATTATCGGTATAGGATATGTTCTGCCGGCTTTCCCTGAATTTATCAGAACGGGATTTCTCAAACCGATTTCCGCAAGTCTTGCAATTACAACAGTCACCCTTCCTGTGTATACGTCATTCTATTACACCTTCCCGATTTTCTCTGTTTTCCTGAATTTGTTGATACTTCCCCTTATGGGAGTTCTGATGCTTGGAGCTTTGCTTTGCAGTGCTGTAGGAGCGCTTTTTGTGCCGGCAGGACAACTCTTTGGACTGATAGATCACTACATTCTTAAGTGGTTCCTTATTTGCTGTAACACAGGGGATATGCTACCCTTTGGAACCTGGTATGTAGGCCATTCCTGTGCTTTTCAGGTGGCAGTGTACGTGATTATGCTGGTTGCCTTTGTGCTGATTTTTCAGTGGGAGAAGGAATTTGGGGATGTGAAAAAAACGGAGAAAGTTAAGAAGAAAGGGGATGCGAAAAAGCAGGAGAATTTTAAGAAAAATGGGGACGCGAAGAACAATTCAAGAGAGTATGCGAAAGGTAAGGGGAATGATGGAGTTAGCGATAATCGGAAATTGTTGATGGTAAGGTATGTCCTTCTTTTTATCGGGATGGTGGTGCTGTGCTACAGACCGTCTCCTGAACTTAAGATTACTGCCGTGGATGTAGGACAGGGTGTCTTACTGTCCACAGGAACAATTCAATAATGGCCTAAACACACGGGTTACAAGGCTATATTCACATAAATTTCATTCCAAAATCTGGAAAATTTCAAAATAAAAAGTTGTGCGAAAATGTTATAGAAGATAGAAAATACTTTCCCGGTGAACCTTTGCGCGATATTCCCTGTAAAGTAAAATATTTTGAATGAAGTAATGTAAATGTAATGATAATTAAATTATAATAAAAGGATAGTAATTTGAGATTTGTAGGGATGATTAATGGATAAATCATGGAATTATAGAAAAATTGGTGATGTATGTACTGTAGAACGAGGGGGATCACCTAGACCAATTGATAAATTTATTACTGATGATGAAAATGGCATTAATTGGATAAAAATAGGTGATACCACAGACTCTATGTATATCACTAAAACAGAACAGAAAATAATACCTGAGGGTATGAAAAAATCTAGGTATGTTAAACCTGGAGACTTTTTACTTTCAAATTCGATGAGCTTTGGCAGACCTTATATTCTTCAGATAGATGGTTGTATACATGACGGATGGCTCGTGTTACGTGACGATGATGATTTATTTGATAAGCGTTTTTTGTACTATTATCTAAGTTCCAAGACTACCTATGAGAAGTTTAAATCCATGGCGGTAGGTGGAGTTGTTAATAACCTCAATAGTGAGATGGTAAGAAACGTAGAAGTACCAGTTCCTTCCAAGGATGATCAGTCTGAAATAGCTGATTTATTGGATAAGCTGAAAGGAGTTATTGATAACAGGAAGAATGAGTTGGAACTCCTTGATGAGCTTATCAAAGTCCGATTTGTCGAGCTCTTTGGTGATCCTGTTACAAATGATAAACATTGGGACATGGATACCCTGCTAGGTGTTTTGGAAGTTGGAAGGACTGTTACATACGGTATAGTTCAGACCGGGGATGATGTGGATGAAGGTATTCCGGTTTTTAGGCCTATAGATATTGCTGGTGGACATGTTCCTAAGAGGGAAGAACTAAAGAAAACATTACCAGAAATTTCAGATAAGTATAAGCGGACACTTCTTAAAGGAAACGAACTACTCATTACTGTAAGAGGATCTGTTGGAGAAACATTTCAGGTCGACGAAGAATTTGAAGGCTGCAATGTAGGACGTAATATAGTCCCTTTGGTAACAGATAAGAAAAGAGTAAATCAAAGGTTTTTGCAAGAATTGTTCGCGCAGAAACCCATCAAAGACTGGCTTAAAGCAATAACAAAAGGGATTGCGCTTCAAGGACTCAATATGAGTGAGTTCAAAGAAATGCCAGTAATCATTCCTGATATGGGATTACAAGAAGAGTATGTTGAATTTGTAGTACAAGTCGACAAATCAAAAGTTGCAGTTCAGAAAGCTTTGGAAAAAGACCAATTATTGTTTGATAGTTTGATGCAAGAATATTTTGGATGAAAATAGGAGATTACTAAAGAATGATTACCGGAGAATTGAAGAATAAGGTAGATTCAATGTGGGACACTATATGGACTGGAGGAATAACTAGTCCTATAACAGTTTTGGAACAGATCACATATTTGATGTTTATGAAACTGCTTGATGATAATCAAATTAAAGCCGAGGCGAATGCTAATATTTTGGGAGTTCAGTTAAATAATAAAGTATTTAAAGATGGAATTTGTGTGCTCAGTGAGGAACCACGTGTGGAAACTGAGTATAGCAACTTGCGCTGGAGTACTTTTCACAATTGGGAACCTGGTGAAATGCTAGTGAATATTCAAACATATGTATTTCCCTTTATAAAACAGATTAGTGATGCAAAGGATTCTGCGTTTAGCAGATACATGAAAGATGCTGTGTTTATGATTCCTACGCCAAAGGTGTTAGCTAAAGTTGTAGATGGCATTGATGATATGGATATGAATAACAAAGATATCATGGGTGATGTCTACGAGTATCTTCTTGGTAAGATAGCAGCTGCTGGTGAAAATGGTCAGTTTAGGACACCAAGACATATCATTGCTATGATAGTGGATTTGATGCAGCCTACCTTAAAGGATGTTATTCTTGATCCCGCTATGGGTAGTGCAGGATTTCTTTTATCTGCGGCTGCATATGTTGGGGAACATCAATCAACAGAATTGATGAAAAAGGATAATCAAAAATATTTTAAAACTGAGATGTTTAACGGATATGATACGGATCAATCTATGCTGCGAATAGGAGCAATGAATCTTATGTTGCATGGGGTTGAGGATCCGCATATCACATATCAAGATTCACTTTCTATGGATAATAAGGAAAGAGAACAATATTCGCTGATAATGGCTAATCCTCCATTTACGGGGAGTGTTTTCCAGGAGGATATTAGTAAAGACCTACTTGCACTATGCAAAACAAAGAAGACAGAATTGTTGTTTGTAGCGCTGTTTATTAAAATGCTTAAAATTGGTGGGAGATGTGCATCAATAGTTCCGGATGGAGTACTATTTGGAAGTAGTAAGGCACATAAAGCTTTAAGAGAGGAACTTGTTGAAAATCAAAAATTAACAGCTGTTATTTCTATGCCTTCAGGTGTGTTTAAACCATATGCAGGAGTATCAACAGCTATACTAATTTTTACAAAGACAGATAATGGAGGGACTGACAAAGTTTGGTTCTATGATATGAAAGCGGATGGTTATTCGCTTGATGATAAGAGAAGTGAGATATCTGATAATGATATACCAGATATAATTAGGCGTTTTCATAATATTGAGGAGGAGAATAGTAGAGCAAGAACAGAGCAGAGTTTCTTTGTTGACAAGGAAGAAATAAAAAATAATGGATATGATCTTTCAATAAACAAGTATAAGGAAATTGAATATGAAGCTATTGAATATCCGCCTACAGAGGAAATCCTTGATGAAATTGTAAAGCTTAATAAGCAGATAGAACAAGAGACTGATGAACTTAGAAGACTGCTTGGCAAATAAATTGAGATTTGTAGGGATGATAGATGGATAAAGTTAGACTTGGAGATATAGCGACACTTATTAATGGAGATCGAGGAAAGAATTACCCATCACAAGCGGATATAACTGATGAAGGGGACATACCATTTGTGAATGCGGGGCATTTAAATGGACGAGGTATAGATTTTGAGGAAATGAACTATATTTCTCAAGAAAAATATGATTGTTTAAGTTCGGGGAAGTTTATTAAGGGGGATGTACTTTACTGTCTCAGAGGGTCACTGGGCAAAAAAGCTATTGTTAATGATGATGTTAAAGGAGCAATTGCGTCCTCACTCGTAATAATAAGACCCGATTATAACCGAATTGATGGTGACTACCTAATGTTTTCGTTAGATTCACCGTCGATAAAAGAGCAGTTAATCAAGGCGAATAATGGTAGTTCACAGCCTAATCTTTCAGCAGCAAGTGTGAGAGAGTACCAAATAGAACTTCCGGATATGCAAATACAGAAAGCTGTTGTTGAAAAGCTTGCCAAGGTAAGGGAAGCAATAGATAACAGGCAGTGTGAATTAGACTTGCTTGACCTGCTTATCAAAGCCCGATTTGTCGAGCTCTTTGGCGATCCAGTTTTGAATGAAAAAGGCTGGGAGACTCGCCCATTTCTTGATATGGGTAGTTGCAAGAATGGAATGAATTTTCATTATGATGATAGTGGAGTAGAACTAAACTGTTTAGGCGTAGGAGACTTTAAAGATTATTCAGTTATTACAAATACGGAATTATTACCAACAGTTTCTTTGAATGAGATACCATCAGAGGAATATTTGTTAAGGGATGATGACATTGTATTTGTAAGATCTAATGGAAATAAAGCTTTGGTTGGCAGAAGTGTAGCTGTTTATCCAGGGAATACACCTACAACATTTAGCGGATTTTGTATTAGGTATAGAAAACATGATGATGGTATTACAATTCCATATCTTCTCAGAGTTTTGAAGGCTGATTCTATAAGAAAGAAAATGGTTGGTAGAGGTGCTAATATACAAAACTTAAATCAGCAGATATTAGGTACACTTATTATTCCGGTGCCACCATTAGATTTACAGAAACAATTCGCGGATTTTGTAGAACAAGTCGACAAATCAAAAGTTGCAGTTCAGAAAGCATTAAAAAAAGATCAGCTATTATTTGATAGCTTAATGCAAGAGTATTTTGGATAGGTGACGATATGACTCAAAAGCAACAAGTCATTGAAACGATGCGAAGTAACGGCGGATATGCTACATTTCATCAGCTCAATCATTTAGTTGACGTTAGCTCGTGGGGAACAAATACTCCACAAGCAAGCATTAGAAGAATTGTTCAGGTAAATGAAGAGTTTTTTAAGATCAAGCCAGGTCTTTGGGCATTGTCAGAACTTAAAGATGAAGTGCTTCGGAAGTTTAATATTCAAGAAAATAATAAAAAGAGCGATGATCAATTTACGCATTCATATTATCAGGGGATCATTGTAGAACTTGGAAATATGCATAGTTTCAAGACTTATGTACCAAATCAGGACAAAAACAAAAAGTTTTTGGAACGCCGGCTGTTTGAGATAACAACAGAGTCAGAGCTCCCAAATTTTTCATATGACAGTATTACTAATCGTGCAAGGACCGTAGATGTTATATGGTTTAATAACCGGAATATGCCATTTCGCTTTTATGAAGTGGAGCATTCTACAAATATCAGTAATTCCCTGGATAAATTTTATGAGCTTCAGGATTTTAGAGCTGATTTTTATATAGTTGCTGATGAAAGTCGACGGAATCAGTTTAATGATATAATTTCTCGCACAATTTATAGGGATATTGCTCCTTATGTCAAATTCTTTAATTACGAGAATCTTGTAAAGCAATATGAACGGGAAAGTGATTTGCAAGCAATAGAAAGACTGTAATTTTTGCAGTATTCTTTCTGGAGAAAGAACTATGGATATTGAATTATTAAAAAGCAAATTGAAGGGATTATCTAAAGCTGAGGATATAGTTGATAGAGCAAAAGAGTACAGGAATCTCTTAGGCGATGTTATTGCATATGTTTTCGACGAATATGAAGTAGATGTTCCTAAAACTGCAACGATGCTGGAACTTTTGGATAACAGGATAATTTTAGAGTATTTTGGTGAGATGGATGTTATTCAGGGCCTCCATTTTGTACGTAAGCTTGGGAAAAATGCTGAGCATGGTAAAAATATCCGCAAGAAAGATATTAAGGTTGCCGAGGAGAATATGGCAACAATTATCGGGTATATTGTGGATAAAGAATCTGGGAAGTCTGAGCGAAGCTGTAAAGCTTCCTTTATGTCTGAAGCAGAGACTAGACATATTTACATAGACGCTTATCTTCAGGAAGCAGGATGGGATGTATTGGAAAAGGACAATCTTATACAGCCTGGAAAAGCGTGCATAGAAATATATGTTGAAGGCATGCCAAATAATAAGCAAGAAGGTTATTGTGACTATGTTCTATATGGGCGTGATGGAAGACCTCTTGCAGTAGTAGAAGCAAAACGTACTTCTGTGAGTATAGAAACAGGCCGTCATCAAGTTGATCTGTACGGTGATTGTCTGCAAAAAAAGTATGGATATAAACCGGTCTTGTATTATACTAATGGTTACTTTACAAGAATGATTGATGGAATTTATCCGGATAGAGATGTGTATGCTTATCATTCTATTGATGAGTTAGAACTTATACTCCAAAAAAGACAGAGGACTGCTATAGCTGACTTTACAATACGAGATGAAATAACAAATAGGGCTTATCAGAAGATGGCAATTACAGCTATGTGCGAAAGGCTTAATGGTAAGAAACGTAGAGGGCTTCTTGCTATGGCTACAGGCACTGGTAAAACTAGAATTGCAATTTCTTTGGTAGACGTTCTTACTCGAAATAACTGGGTTAAAAATGTACTATTTTTGGCAGATAGGGTACCACTTGTTAATCAAGCTAAGCGTGATTTTGCAAAGTATCTAAATCAGACTATTTGTGTTTTGTCGGATAAAGAAAAAAAAGAATTTAATGCACGTATTATGTTTTCTACTTACCAAACAATGATAAACTATATCGATGCTGAGGATAAGCGGTTTGGAACAGGGCGGTTTGATCTAATAATTATTGATGAAGCACATAGATCGGTATTTAACAAATATGGTGCAATATTCAAATATTTTGATAGCTTTTTAGTAGGACTAACAGCAACACCAAGAGGTGAGGTAGGACATAGTACTTATCAACTTTTGGAATGTGAACAAGATGAACCAACATACGATTATTCAACAGAACTTGCCATAAAGGAAAAGTATTTGGTTGGATATGAAGTGATAAATAAGGAATCATTATTTATTAGAAATGGGATATCATATGAAAAATTATCAGAAGATGCTCGGGAACAATTGGATACGTATTTTGGCGGACAGATTCCTGATTCAAAGTATATAATTCCAAAATCAGAAATATTTCGTAAGTTGTATAATGAGAATACTTGTGAACAGGTTCTGCAGGAGCTTATGAATAGCGGTTTACGAATAAATAATGGTGAAACTATTGGAAAAACAATCATTTTTGCATATGATCATCATCATGCTGATATGATAGTAAAATGTTTCGGTAGACTATATCCACAATATGATAGCAATACATGTCAACTTGTTGATGATAAAGTTAAATATGCACATGATCTTATTATAAAATTTGAAGAAGATGATGCTTTTAGGATTGCTGTCTCTGTGGAAATGCTTGATACTGGAATAGATGTAACGTCCGTTCTTAATCTCGTATTTTTTAAACCCGTTTACTCAAAAATAAGATTTCTTCAAATGATAGGTCGCGGAACACGTTTATGCCCTAATTTGTATGGGCCGGGGAAACATAAGAGCGGCTTTTTGATTTTTGATTATTGCGGGAATTTTGAATTCTTCGGAGAAAATCCTGAAGGAAGAATACTTGATAGGCCCACGGAATCCGTTACTCAAAAACTATTTTATACGCGATGTGAGATTCTTCATGATTTACAAAGGATAGAATATCAGGAAAATGCGGAAAGCAAAAAATATTATGAAGCATTAAAAGCTCAACTTCACCAGGATGTGACAGTTGTAAGAAGTCATGACAATCGTATTTCTGTTAGAGAAAAAATGCAGTATGTGGACAAGTATAGTAAGATTGATGAGTGGCAGAGTTTGTCTCCAGTTAGTCTTAAGCAATTAAAAGCCAATATTGCGCCACTTTTAGATAGTGGACTGAACGATGAAAGTATCGTACTTCTATTTGATCTCCGCATGCTTAGGGTAGAAGCTTCAATTTTAGCAATGGGAACAATTGCTAAAGTCGCTAAAGATGTAAAAAATATTAGACTTATGGCGCAGCATTTGCTGAGAGAAAAAGCTTCTATTCCTGAAGTGCTTAATAAAGCGGCTGAGTTGAAAAAAATAGTTAGCGATCAGTTTTGGGAAAAGCCAGGGGTGATGGAAGTCGAGAATATGCGAGTATCACTTAGGGATATAATGAAGAATCTTAAGACTGAGAAGGAGCCTCCGTACGATATTGATATCAAGGATACAATAACTGATTCGGATTATAAAGTAGATAGCACAGCTATAGATATAAGAACATATAGAGAAAAGGTTATAGATTATCTTATGGATCATATAGATAACGAGGTCATAAAGAAGATACACAATCTTGAGAAGATCAATAATGATGACCTCAAAGAACTTGAAAGAATATTGTGGGAAGAGTTAGGAACCCAGGAGGAGTACGAGGAGACAACAGATATTCATAATTTGGCTGCGTTTGTAAGAAGCTTGATAGGATTAAGTCAGGAAGCTGTAAATGAGAAATTTGGAGAGTATCTGTCAGGAAATGTGCTTACACTCCAACAGCAGGAATTTGTCCATATGATAATAAACTATGTTCGTGAGAACGGTGATATTGAATTATCGGATATGGTAAATACTGAGCCATTTAGTGATATAGACCTAAACGATATGTTTGGCGAGAATCTTCCTATGATGATTACAATAGTTAACGTTCTTCATAGTGCTGTGGCTGCATAAGAATATTTTCGAAGTAATGCAGCTGGATACAGATTTCTTTGCTGAGAGATCATGAGTTAAATAATGTATAAATGAATTGGTTCAAAAATAAAGCAAAACAAATTCAAAAAAAGTATTGACGCATATCATTTTTTGCGTTATGATGATTTTACCGATAAGGAAATGCCCTTGTCGGTAATTAAAAGAGTAAAAACTGAAAGTGTTCAATAATATAAATGAAGAGGATTTAATATGGGAAGAAAAAGGACTGGCGAAATAGAAAAAGAAGAGAATAGGAAGATTGCAGAGATGGTTACAAAAATTGTAGGAGAAAGATCCTACAAGGAGGCCGGGCTTGATGCAGGAATAGATGCTTCAACGTTATCTTATATATGTAGAGGAAAAGTAAAACCCACACCAGATATTGTTGCTAAAATAACGAAAGATGAAGCAAAACCCCAAGGAGGAATTGGGTACGATGAGCTTATGATTGAATGTGGCTATCAATCAGATACGTTGGATAGAATATCCATGTATGCAGGATTATTAAGTGAAGCAGGTACACTTGGAGAAAGCGTTGGACGACAAATTTCTAAAGATACTTCGATATATATAAGTATGGAAGAAAAGAGCAGGAGAGTATTCCTCCAGGCAATTATTGAAAAGGGATATGGAGTCTTAGCTCAGGATATAAATTATGACTCAAGTGTCAATAATGGAGGGTATGGTCGTGTGGATGTGAGATATTTATTAGCATCCGGAATCGGAGGAGTAGATGAGTGGCTACTAGATTTTAATTTTGCCCCTCCAGGAAAGATGATAGGATCTCATAATGTTTTATTACCATTAGGTAAAATACTAATAAAGGGTATTCCGAATCCTAATCAAAAGATATCTATGGTAGTGAATTCAAAGCTTCAGTATGAAAAAATAAGTAAGTATAAAGGAAAGATGCCGTTTAGGGGCGAGCTTTCAATAATACTTATTGATGTGGACAATCTAAAGATTTTGGATGAAACATACTTGTCACACTATGATTTAGAGGATACAAGCAAGGAAATGTACATAATATGATACAAAACCGGTGGTTAACCGCCACCGGTAAAAAAATAAAAGAATATTGAAAGCATTCAAAAATATACATGAAAGGAGTATGTTATGAGGGATGGAGATAATAAAAATAATATAGAGGAGATTGAATTTAAACTTTCAATGATTCTTACAAAAGAAGAGATGGACAGGATTTCCTACAGAAAGGAGGGCAACAATGAAGTAGTTCTTAAAGCGGATCTTCACGAAATGAAGTATAAGCAGGCATATAGATTTGTTAAAAACTTAATAGCGTTAAGTCAAGGAGTATTTGAGCTTGATCTTGTACATGGGCATAACCACGGAACAGTATTAAGGGATATGATACACAATGATCTGAACAGTCCAAGAATAAAAAGTAAAACTTTACTGTGGTGGAATGAAGGCGAAACATTGGTAGCAATTAATTGATGAGTAATGAATAACAGTGATTAAGAAAAGGAGATTTATAATATGGTATTTTCAAATATTGAAGCTGGATACAAGGAAGTTGAAGGAGCATCAGTAGTAGATACTGGGTGCGCTGGTATGGGTGGATATAACGCCGAGATGATAATCAGCAGATATGATGGAGATAATTTTAAAAACATTTATGTTACAGTTTCCATGGCAGAGGGTACATTGTACATGGTATCGAGAAAAAGCTTTCTTGAAAATATATATGAGGAGGCTGAAATAATTGAGGAATATGAGAGCATGGAGGATACGAAAAGATCTGAGTATGCAAAATATTTTCCGATACTCGAACAGATGATAGATGTATTTGTAAGCGCACAGAGATAAAAGCAAGGGGGACGCGATGAAACGAATATATTCAGGTAGGGATTTTGAAAAGTTATTAAAAGACAATAATTATCAGAGATCTAGGCAGCGTGGTAGTCACATCATTTTTTCAAATGGCAATAAAACTCTGAGTATAAATCTCAGGAATCCGAATAGGATGGTTGTGGAGCGTCTTATAAAGGAATATGAACTTGTAGTGTAATTTGAGTAACAGGAGGTGACAAACAATATGAATAAATATGTAGTTGAATCAGGGCTCGTGAAACAAAGTGGAATAGAGGAGTATGATGTCTTGGGCATTTTTAGCAACTATAAAGATGCGGATGAATATGCTTTGTGTAAGAGTGAATTGTATGATGATAAATACATACGTGTAGGCGAGGTTTCAGAAGAAGACCTTACTGTGCACGGGGATTGGGCATCCTATAACCAAATTGATATTTTAAATGAATATTGATTAGATTGATTATTCTGGGAAAGGAGGTTTGTGAATTATGAGTAAACAGCTTATACGTTTGGTTTTTTATTATCAACTTCTCAGAAAGCTTTATGAGAAGAATAAGATGGGGACCGTTGACTGACTTATCATCGACGGTTTTGAAACAGGGAAAGTTCCTGTAGAGACCTGATTTCTATATTCTTATTGTGCTCGCAAGCTGTAAGGGTTATTCCCAGCTTGTGAGTACAATAGAAAGTAGAGATGCTCAAAGAAGTAGTATGACAGGGAGAAATGAATATGTTTATACAGTTTTCTGATCAGGCGTGGTCCGTATATTCTGATGATGCTGAGAAAGACGGAGTAATAAGCCAATATGTAAATTATATAATAGAGAAGATAAGAAACGGTGATGACTGGATCTCATCTACTGGGGTAAAGAGCAGACAAGTAGGGGATCTGTCGATCAATTATGAGATCATTGAAGACAGAATTATTATAAAATCAATTGTTTAATAAGGGTATGATTGATAAGGTGAAGATTATTAATGATAAGAATGGACAAATGATTATTTTAAGAACAAAGATTTAAAGTTAAAGGAGGATTGATATGGCAAAAAAACTGCAATTGTATTCTGCATACAGTAGACAGGATGTTCATGATATTTTTGAGCCTAATACTAAGTTTACACCACAGGCAGGTAGTTGGGGTCTACATGGAATCGTTGGATTAAAAGATAATCCTGGAGATTATGTCTTATTTGTCACTATCGGTAAAAAGGTAGCGGGACATGATTTTGTGGAAGAAGTATTTGATGACGGAAGTTTTACTTGGCAATCGCAGCCAAGTAATGGCTTTGATCATAAATATATTAAAGCTCTTACCAATCACAATCCTGATATGAACGATGTATATCTGTTTTTGAGAGCAAAAGATAGTGATCCATATACTTACTTGGGCACACTTGAATATGTCACTCATGATACTGATAAAGAGAAGCCGGTATATTTTATTTGGCATATGATTGACTTTGAGCTTACTAATATGATGTATGCACTTCCTGACCTTGTAATAAAAACAAAGGCAGGCCATGTAATCTCAAAAGAAGAAGGTTTAGCAGAACCGGAAGTGGTTATTGGGAGGCTCACTCTTGATAAGACTCCTGCAAACAGAGTTAAGCCACATGGTGTTAAGAATAGAGATTTTACAGGGAAAAATGTGGACTTCCAAGGTGAAGCAAAAAAGAATTCAACTAAAGGAAGAGTTGGCGAAGATGCTGTGGTTGCTTATGAGAAAGAACAGCTTAAACAGGCTGGAAGAGCAGATTTAGCTAGTCAGGTTGTTGCCACAAGGGATACTATAGGGGAAACTGCTAAGTATGATATTCAGTCCTATGAGGTGGACGGAACGCTTAAATATATTGAGGTGAAAACCACTTCAGGCTCAAAGAATAACCGTTTTCATATATCGGAAGGTGAAGTTAGGTTTTCAGAGAATAATCCGGATCATTATTATTTGTATAGACTTTATAATTTTGATTTAAAAACCGGTAATGGATCATTTTATATTGAAAAAGGGCCAATAGATAGGAATGAGCTAACTGCAACAAACTATATGATGTAAGGTGCGGGTCTACGATAACAGGAATGTTATTGTAGACCTTTTTCTAATAATCAATTATATTATTGTGTTGATATATTCAAATTGTAAGAAAGGATTGAAGTGTGAAAACAATTAGTGTAGTTGCTGCAGTAATATATCATCAAGGTAAGATATTTGCTACACAGCGTGGTTATGGCGAGTTTAAGGATGGCTGGGAATTTCCAGGTGGAAAGATCGAAGATGGTGAGACACCTCAGGAAGCGCTGGTCAGAGAGATCAAAGAAGAACTAGATACAGAAATAGAGGTCGGAAGGCATATAAATAAGATCGAGTATGATTACCCAACTTTTCATTTGAGTATGGATTGCTATTGGTGTGAGATTAAGAAAGGAAAGCTATCACTTCTGGAGCACGAGGCTGCAAAGTGGCTTACCGCTGATGAAATATACAGTGTGGATTGGTTGCCGGCAGACAAGATTATAATTCCTGAGATAAGGGATGTGATGAAAGAGTGGATGATATAAAGAACGATGATGCCCATGTTATAGATTGAGAAATTTCTGGATAGCCAGGTGATTCTTAAAAGAAATCCGATGTTAGCTACTTATTATGAGTAGTTAACATCGGATTATTTGTTAGTCGTCAATTTTATTTCCGTTAGAATCGATTTTGAAAGAACTGATATTTTGACTGGTCATTTTTTTGAAGCCAACTGTTTGGCAATATGGACAAATGGCCTCTTCAAGCTCTTTTCCGCCAGGGAAAACCGGTCCCCAAATTTCATATCCATAGCTGTTACCACAGTTTTTACAATTGATGATGTTGATCATGGATAATTCCCTCCTTTCATAAAATGTAATTATGCTGCCAAAAACCAATTTAGGAACTTTATCTCAAGTGGCAAGTAGTTTATAGGGCCATTGTGAAGCCAGTTCCAGTATGAACGATACAAGTAACCAGCAGATTCGTATGACACGTTAAACTTATCAACGATATCGTTTGCATCTTTGCATTCATAGGCATTGATGAGAGGCGTAGGTGCAAAAGTATATTTCGCATAATAATTAGCTTCTGCTTCAGCAACGTCATCTGGTAATTCTTCTTCGGTTAAGTCATGATGGCCAAGATAGCAATGTCCTATTTCATGCATTATGGTCCAGTACATGTGACGCATTTCACATGTGGTCTTTACTATATCATTGTAATATATATAGTAGTGGTACATGCCGGAAGAATCCTTCTCAACTGCAGAGTATCCGTCAGTACTTCTATTTATTGCTTCAATGAATTTCTCTTTCTTAAGTGAGGAATATGGAACTAAGACGTATTTGAGTCGTCTGGCTACTTCAAATGGGTCAATAGGAATTGTATTTATTCCGGTCTCCTCTAACATCTCATATACTGCCTGTTCAATTTCGTCGTAACGCTCTTTGTTTGGAAGATACATGAATCATTATCCTTTCTTTTGTGATGATTCAAAAAGAGCGTTGACGATCTCTGTTTTTTGTTTTGGTGACATCTTTTCTGCATTTCTAGCAATTAGACGATGGATTTTTAAATATTCACTTTCAAAATCACCGGCTTCTTCAGTTCCAAGAAGATCACTAACCGTAGTATGTAGAGCTGTAGCTATGTTTGCTAAGATCGGAGCCTTTGGCATTCGATCGCCGCTTATATATCTAGACATAGATACCTCTGTCACGCCAACAATATCTGCAAGCTCTTTTTGCTTCATGTTATTGGCAACTAACAGATTGGCAATCCTCTGGCCCAATTCTTTATTAGTATTCATAGTCATTCTCCATTTCATTAATCATTTGCATTGCTCTGCCTGCATTTTTGATTGCTACACCGTTTTACTTATGATGTGATTCAGCGACCGCCTATAAATGTAAACTCCCAAAAAACGCGGTAAATAATCACAAACCTTCTTTGTTATCGTGTCACGATTGGAAATGCACTACAGTTTTCTAGCAAATATTCTTTAGCATCATGTAGTTATTATTTTTCCTTAGTTAATCATTAAAAAAGAGGATTACCGATATGTTATTTACCAAAAGTATAATTTAATTATACATAGTTGTCAAACTGGAAAATAATTGGAAAGAATTTAAATGTCATAGAATGGCTTAATGGTGCGTTTAGCGATAATTTTATATAACCAAACGGATAAGAAGTGTATTGAAATTAACCTAATGGTTTAATATAATCACATTATCAAATCGAAAGGAGGAGTAAAAAAATGAATGTCCGCAAGCTTAAGGCTAAGCGTGTGGAGAGAAACCTTCGTCAGAAGGACCTTGCCGACGCTCTTGGGATAACCGAGAAAGCTATGTGTCATAAAGAATGTAGTCCAACAAATAAGTTTAAGGCCGAGGAAATGATTATCGTGGCAGAAAAATTGGACCTTACTATTAGCGAGTTCGACGCTATTTTTTTTGACCGTAGACTTTCCAATATGGTATCAAAACACAAGAAAGTTGACAAAAATAATACCAAGCAACTAATAAAATAGGAATGAACATCAAGTATCCGGCAAGATTCTGTAGATGATCATCCCCGTATTTACATCAGTTTATCACAGCTGATGTCAGAAAGAAAGGAAAATTATGGAAGCGATGATGGTAAAGAAGACCACTTTGGGTGAGTTGGCCAAGACATTATCAAAGGCAGCAGAGATTCTTATGGAGATGGAAAAGCAGATATTGGAAGCTCCTGCCACTGAAGTAAAAGCAGAGACAAAGGCTGAACCAAAAGGTAAGTCAAAGAAGGAAGAGGCAGAAAGCAGCGCTCCAACTATAGAACAGATAAGGACACTCCTTGCAGAAAAGTCACAGGCAGGCCTTACAGCGAAGGTAAAAGACCTTCTTCACAAGTTTGGGGCTGAGAAGCTTTCCGCTGTTAAGACAGGTGACTATGAAGCTTTATACCTTGCAGCTAAAGAGCTTAAGTAAGGAGGCAGTATGGCACCTACGATTCACAGTATGCTTGGCGGATCAAGTGCTGATAGATGGCTTAATTGTCCGCCATCTGCAAAGCTTACCGCTGACATGGAAGATACGATAAGTGAATTTGCTGCAGAAGGAACAGATGCACATGCACTTGCTGAGTTTAAGGTAAGGAAAGCAGCAAAGCTTAAAGCAGGAAGAAGACCTTCATCAGATTATTGGACAGATGAAATGGAGGAATGCACAGATGACTATAGAGATTATGTCATGGATACATTCTCAGCTCTTAAGGAGGAAAGTCCTGATGCAAAAATCCTTATTGAGCAGCATATCGACTATAGCAGGTTCGCGCCTGGAGGATTTGGAACTGCAGACTGCATTCTTATATCCGAACATAGGCTTTACATTATTGATTTTAAGTATGGCCGAGGCGTGCAGGTAAATGCTACAGAGAATTCACAAATGAAGGTATATGCAATAGGAGCTTTGGAAATCTTCGATTGTCTGTATGACATAGAAGAAGTGACTATGGTCATATTCCAGCCAAGACTCCATCACGTGGATGAGTGGACTCTTTCCAAGGGTGAGCTCATGGACTGGGCGATGAACGTACTAAAGCCAAGAGCAGAGCTTGCGGCAAAAGGCGAAGGAGAGTTTAAGGCAGGAAAGTGGTGTAGATTTTGCTTGGCAAGGCAGACCTGCAGAACAAGGGCTGAATTTTTCCTCGCACTTGCAAGACTTGAGTTTCAGAAACCGGCACTTTTGTCTGATGATGAGCTTTCAGAGGTGATGCTTAAAGCTGATGAACTTTCCAAGTGGGTAGCTGATGTTATGGCGTATGCTACGGCAGCAGCTATTGATGAAGGAAGGAAATTTCCTGGCTTTAAGGTTGTTGAAGGAAGAAGTATAAGAAAATTCTCGGATGAGAAAAAGGTTGAAGAAGCAGCCCTAGCAGCAGGATATTCTGATATCTATAATAAGTCCCTTATGTCACTTTCCAGTATGGAAAAGTATATGGGAAAGGATGCCTTTGGTGAAATCCTTGGAGAGTATGTAATAAAGCCAAAGGGAAAACTCACGCTCGTGCTGGAGAGCGATAAAAGACCGGAAGTAATGATAACAAACGTAAAAGACGAATTTGACGAATAAGAGGAGAAAATGATAATGAGCAAAATTATGAATAATGTTAGAGTGGTGACCAACACCGTTAGAGCATCTTATGTACACGTGGCAACACCGCAGTCAATCAATGGCAGCGATCCTAAGTACTCTGTTTCTGTAATTATTGATAAGGATGATAAGGAGACAATAGCTAATATCAACAAGGCAATCGATAATGCTATCGAAGCAGGTATTTCAAAGTTTGGAGGTAAGAAGCCTAATAAGGCTGCACTTAAGCTCCCTCTTAGAGATGGTGATGTTGAGCGTGATGATCCGGCTTATGAGAATGCTTTCTTTGTTAACTGCAACAACAAGACTCAGCCCCAGGTAATTGATGCTGATCATAACGTTCTTGACCCAGCAGCTATTTATTCAGGCTGCTATGTTAAGGTGTCTATCCAGTTTTATGCCTTCAACACCAATGGAAACAAAGGTGTTGCTGCATCACTTGGAAACATCCAATTCATCAGAGATGGTGAGAGTCTTGGAGGAGGTCATATCACAGCAGATGATGACTTTGGTGATGATGAGGGTGAGTCACTTCTTGACTGATTTTAAATTATATATGGGAAGGCCGGTTAATTCCGGTCTTTTCTTTTATAAAGAAAGGAAACAAATGGACTCTTTACATATAGATATTGAGACGTATAGCTCTACCGATCTGACAAAAGCAGGCGTTCATAAGTATGTGGAGGCACCGGATTTCGACATAACACTTTTTGCATACGCATTCAATGATGACGAAGTTACCTGCATTGATCTTGCTTCAGGAGAGAAGTTACCGGATATAGTTTTACAAGCGCTTAAGGATCCGGAGATTATTAAGATGGCTTTCAATGCGATGTTTGAGAGGGTGTGCCTTACAAAGTACCTAGGGCATTACCTACCGCCAGAGCAGTGGCATTGCAATATGGTCCATTCTCTATACCTGGCGCTCCCTGGTTCTCTTGCAGCAGTAGGAGCAGTTCTTGGCCTTGATAGGCAAAAACTAGAAGAAGGTAAAAAGCTAATAAAGCTCTTTGCTATACCGGATAAGAATGGAAAAAGGGTATGGCCAAAGGATCGCCCAGAGGAATGGGCTTTATATAAGAAATACAACATAAGAGACGTTGAAACTGAAATGGATATAGGGAAAAAGCTTATGAGGTTTCCAGTACCTGATCAAGTTTGGCAGGAATATGCCCTTGATCAGCGTATTAATGATCTCGGAGTAAGGCTTGATGAAACACTTGTTAAAAATGCAATCAAGATGGATGAAGAGAGCAAAGATAGGTATTTTGCTAGAGCCCAGGTTCTGACAGGATTAGAAAACCCAAACAGCCCAATACAGATAAAGGAATGGCTACAGGGGAAAGGTATAGAAATAGATTCACTTTCAAAGGAAGCAGTAGCTGATCTTGTTAAAAAGACAGAAGGTGATGTGAAGGAAGTGTTGGAACTGCGACTCTTATTGTCAAAATCATCAGTTAAAAAGTATCAGGCTATGGAAGCTTGCAGATGCAGCGATGAAAGGGCTCATGGCCTTTTGCAGTTTGCAGGAACGAGGACCCTTCGCTGGGCAGGAAGGCTCATACAGGTGCAGAATCTGCCTGCTGCAAGTGGAGATGAAGCTAAGCGTTCTCTTGTAAAAGCTGGGAATGCAGAAGCAGTAGAACTCTTATATGACTCACTTCCGGATGCTTTATCACAGTGTATACGTACTGCTTTTATCCCTGCAGAGGGTAAGAAGTTTGTAGTAGCTGACTACGCTCAGATCGAAGCACGTACTCTTGCATGGCTTGCAGGAGAAAAGTGGCGCCAGGAGCTATTTAAAGAAAACGGAGACATATATTGTGGATCAGCTTCTCAGATGTTTCATGTGCCGGTTGTAAAGAATGGTGAGAACGGACATTTAAGGAAGTCTGGAAAGATAGCGGAGCTTGCTCTAGGCTATGGCGGGTCTGTAGGAGCTATGGTTTCAATGGGTGCTATAAAGATGGGGCTTGAAGAAGATAGCCTTCAGGAGATCGTAGATAAGTGGCGAGGAGCTAATAAGAATATTGTTAAGTTTTGGTGGGAGGTAGATAAGACGGTCATTTCTGCAATTAAGGAAAAGAAGCCCGTTACTTTAAAGGGGATTACCTTTTATACGGCATCAGGATTTCTTGTAATAAAGCTTCCTTCCGGTAGATCAATGTTTTACGCAAGGCCAAGAATAACGATGAATTCATATGGCAGAGAATCCGTTAGTTATGAAGGTGTTGCTGCTAACCATAAATGGGAGAGAATTGAGTCTTATGGCCCGAAGTTTGTGGAGAACATCACACAGGCCATTGCAAGAGATATCCTTGCAGCTGCACTTATGAGGCTTTGGAATGCTGGGTATCCGGTAGTAATGCATGTGCATGATGAAGCAATTTGTGAAGTACCTGAATCCGTAACTGTGGATGAAGTCTGCAGTTTAATGGCAAAAGTACCACCCTGGGCCAAAGGGCTGATTCTTAATGCCGCAGGATTTGAATGTAAGTTTTATCAGAAAGATTAAGGAGGAGATGAAAAATGCGTATAGCAGTTGGAAATAGCCGAATGGATAAGAAGTGGAAAGATAAGGATATATCCTGGGATGACTTCCTACAAAAGTGTGCTAACACGATTCGTACAACAGAGACTGTTGATGAATACAGAAAGCTCAGTAAAGCTAAGCAGGACGACATAAAAGATGTGGGTGGATTTGTGGCAGGCCATCTTAAGAATGGAAGACGTAAGAATGGATATGTTGAAGCACGAAGTATGATTACTTTGGACCTGGATCATGCAGTAAAGGATATTTGGGATGAAGTAACGATGTTCTTCGATTTTAAGTGTCTTATGTATTCAACGCATAAGCACACGACTGATGAGCCAAGGGTAAGACTTATAATTCCGCTTTCAAGAGAAGTATCTGCTGATGAGTACACTCCAATTTCCAGGATGATCGCGAGCGATATTGGAATGGATATGGTCGATGATACTTGCCATGAACCGGCCCGCCTTATGTACTGGCCAAGCACATCTGCTGATGGTGACTTTTTCTTTGAATCCCAGGAGGGGCCTTGTCTTAATCCTGATATGATTCTTGCCCGCTATAAGGATTGGCATGATACAACACAGTGGCCTATGTCATCGAGGCAGTCTGAAATTGTTAAGCGCTCTATTGCAAAGCAGGCAGACCCTCTTGAAAAGAAAGGACCTCTCGGAGCTTTCTGCAGAGCATATACCATTCAGGAAGCCTTCGATACTTTTATTCCTGATATCTATAAGCCTGCTGCCATGGAAGGCCGTTATGATTATGTTCCAGCAGACTCTGCTGCAGGAGTGGTTATCTATGATGATAAGTTTGCTTATAGCCACCATGCAACAGACCCTTGCTGCGGACAGCTTCTTAATGCTTTTGATGCTATAAGACTCCATAAGTTTGGAAACCTTGATGATAAGGCAAAGCTTGATACAGCTCCTTCAAAGCTTCCAAGTTATAAAGCTATGGTCGAGCTTGCTCTTTCAGACGATAGGGTAAAGCTGCAGCTTGCAAAAGAAAGAATGGCAAGTGCAGATGAAGATTTTGATCCGGAGGATGAGAACTGGATTACCAAGCTTGAACTTGATAAGGAAGGAAATCCAAAGGCGACGCTTACAAATTTTGCAATAATTCTTAAATGCGATCCTAGGCTTCAGGAGATATGCTATAACGCCCACAGATGCGGAATAGATATCAGAGGGACAGACTATCTTCCTTGGGAACCACTTAAGGACGGGTGGTCTGATAATGACATGGCTGCGCTTCAGGCTTATTTTGATCGTACCTACCATATGTTCTCAGCAACGAAGCTTAAGCCAGCTCTCTTATCTATAACACAGGAAAGAGCATATCATCCTATACGTGAATATTTAGAAAAACTCCCTGCTTGGGATGGTGTTAAGAGAGTAGAGAATCTGCTTATAGATTACCTTGGTGCGACGGACACTCCATATACCAAAGCTATCATGGTGAAAACACTTGTTGCAGCAGTAGCACGAGTATATGAACCTGGTACTAAGTTTGATTATGTGCTTGTTCTTTCAGGCCCGCAAGGAATAGGTAAGTCAACTTTCTTTAGCAAGCTTGGAGGGCAGTGGTTTTCAGATTCTCTTTCCATTGCAGATATGCGTGATAAGACAGGACCTGAAAAGCTGCAGGGCTTTTGGATTCTTGAAATATCAGAGATGGCAGGTCTTAAGAAGGTTGATGTGGAAACAGTAAAGTCTTTTGCCTCTCGTCAGGATGATAAGTACCGCGTGGCATATGGAAGCGTCGTGGAGAGCCATCCTCGGCAGTGCGTCATGGTCGGAACTACAAATGCATCAAATGGATTCCTTCGTGACATCACAGGAAACAGAAGATTCTGGCCATGTAATGTTACAGGCGAGTGTGATAAACATCCGTGGGAGATGAAGAAGGAAACAATAGATCAGATATGGGCGGAAGCACTCCATTTATATAACGAAGGTGAGGAGCTTACTCTAAAAGGCGATGAAGCTATGCAGGCATATGAGGAGCAGAAAGAGGCTATGGAGCAGGATGATAGAGAAGGTCTAGTTCAAAAGTTCATTGAAATGCCGCTTCCTAAGAATTGGTATACACGTAGCATTTCTGAAAGGCGTATGTACTTTAATGATGATGAGTTTGAATCGGAAGCAGGGGGCGATGCAATAAAGAGAGAAAAAGTCTGCAATATGGAGATTTGGACGGAGTGCTATGGTAAGGACCCTGCTTCAATTAAGAAGAGCGATTCATATGAAATCCAGTCCATTATGAACAAAATGAGCAACTGGAAAAGGTACGATGGCAATAAAAATGGGAAGCTTTCTTTCCAGGGCTATGGATCACAGGTTGCGTATGTTCGTGAGGGCGGTGCCGAGGATAAGGAGTGAGCCATTGCCGAAGGGTAATTTCATAGCCTATAAAGGTAGTTTGGCAATGGAGTAGGAAATGACAAAGATTCAGCAGTATCAAGGAATAGGAGGATTTCATTGCTTATATTGCTCATTACTATATTAATAATTTTTTATTCATATATAGTAATTAGCGCATATACATACGCGTATATATACACGCGTAAGAGATTTTTTACCCTTAAGCAATATGGTTGAGCAACGATATGGATGAGAAGCAAATTGAAAGAAATTTAGTTAAAAAGGCAGAAAAGATGGGAGGGGTGGCATTTAAGTTTGTAAGCCCAGGACTTTCTGGGGTGCCAGATAGAATAGTTCTTCTTCCTGGGGGCTATATAGGATTTGTTGAACTTAAAGCACCAGGTAAAAAGATGCGGCCCCTTCAAGAAAAGAGAAAAGCTCAGTTAGAAGCACTTGGCTTTTTGGTATTCTGCTTGGATTCAATAGATGGAGCGGAGGAGATACTTAATGCAATACAAACCTCATGATTATCAAAGGTATGCATCGGAGTTCATAGTAACGCATCTGGTATGTGGACTGCTGCTAGATTGCGGACTTGGTAAAACGGTGATTACACTATCGGCCCTGTATGAGTTGCTACTTGATTACTTTGATGTTGGAAGGGTACTGATCATAGCACCTATTAGAGTAGCAAAGGATACTTGGCCAGCAGAAATAAGTAAATGGGATCACTTAAAAGGACTTACGTATTCGGTGGTCGTGGGTACGGTGAATGAAAGAAGGATGGCACTTCAGAGAAAAGCATTTATTTATATCATCAACAGAGAAAACGTGTCATGGCTTATAGATAATGGGATGTTTGACTTCGATATGGTAGTTATTGATGAGCTTTCAAGCTTTAAGAATCATAAAGCAAAAAGGTTTAAGAGTGTTCGGAAAGCAAGGAGCACGGTAAAGAGAGTCGTGGGCCTTACAGGAACACCTGCTTCAAATGGCCTGATGGATTTGTGGGCTGAGATAGGGCTTCTAGATAAAGGAGAGAGACTTGGAAGATTTATAGGGGCCTTTCGGGATAAGTACTTTGATCCAGATAAAAGAAGCAGAGACATCATCTTTTCATATAAGCCAAAAGATGGAGCAGAGCAGCAGATTTATGACAAGATATCAGATATTTGTATTTCAATGAAAGCTGCGGATCATATAAAAATGCCAGATAGGATTGACTGCGTAGTAGAGGTACAGATGGATGATGCTGAAAAAGCTATGTATGAAAAACTTAAGGCTGAGCTGATACTTAGCTTTCCGGATGGAGATGTTGATGCCAAGAGCGCAGTGGGGCTGTCAAATAAGCTTCTACAGATGGCAAATGGAGCTGTCTATGATGAGAACGGGAAAACGAAGGTGATTCATGATAAAAAGATTGATGCTTTGGAGGATATCATCGAAGCTGCAAACGGTAAAAGCGTACTAGTGGCATATTGGTATCAGCATGATAAGGAACGACTTATGCAGCGCTTTAACTGTAAGTGCATCGATACAGAGGATGATATCAGAGCTTGGAATGAAGGGACGATTCCGGTAGCACTTATTCATCCAGCATCAGCAGGACATGGTCTAAATCTTCAAAAAGGTGGTAACCACCTCGTATGGTTTTCAATGACCTGGTCGCTTGAGTTATATCAGCAGTGTAACGCAAGGATATATCGGCAGGGCCAGGAAAACATAGTAACAATTCAGCATCTGATTACGAAGGATACCATGGATGAAGATGTGATGAAGGCACTAGAGAATAAGGATGCAACTCAGGAGTCACTTCTTGCAGCAGTGAAGGCAAGAATCTAAGAAAGGAAAAGGAACGCAAAGATGAGAGAATATGTCGAGGAACTTATAAGAAACTATCCAAGTCTTATCGAGAAAAGAGCATATCTTAGAAAACAGATAGATAGCTACAAGCCTATACCCGAGGAAGATATCATAATATCCATGTGCTATTGTCATCCGGAGGGCGATCAGGTACAGAGTAGCGGGACATCAGATAAGACAGCAAAGACTGCCATGATTTTTAGGCAGAAAACTAACAGGATGAACGAACAAGCTCTTGCCGGATGGACAAAGGACTATGTAACTGTTGATGAAGAGATTTCTTTCCTGGAGGAGTGTATCGCTAAGCTCCCCTTTGAACTAGCGCCTTTCATGCAGGCAATGGTGATGGAAGGTCTTTCCTGGGATGACATTGAAAGCGCCTATGGCATGAGTAGGAAACTGATATCCAAGTATAGGAGCCAAGCACTGGATGAACTGAGCCGGATATATCAGGCCAGAGAGAGCCAGGTTGCTATGGAGATGTTATCGTGATAAGCAAGAAATAATCTATAAAAGAAGCACTTATGTTTAAATAGAAATAAATGTTTAATAAAATTTAAAAATAAGTGTTTAAAATGATTTAAACATGTGGTATATTAGAAATATAAAATAAATAAGCGGAGGATTGGAGTTGGCAAAGACACAAGCTCAAATCAAATTTTCTAATGAAGTAGCTAAAGCAAGAGGAGATCGATCAATTAGGCAATATGCTAAAGACTCAGGTGTTAACGTTGCTATCATTTCACGAATTGAGAATGCAGATTATATTCCTAGTAGTAAAACTATTGCGAAACTGACAAGTAAAGAAGCGGCTCCTCAAAATGGAGTAACAAGGGAAACTCTTGAGAAGCTTGCATCTATGGCAAAAGTAATGAGTTACGGTGAGTCAATAGTTTCAATGACAGCCGGGATGATCAATAGCGTTTCTGGAGCAATTAGTGACTCTGTATCAACTGCAGTAATAGATCATCAATATACAAAGGAAAGAGGTGCATATTTCACAGATGAAGAGCTAAAGATATTAAAAAAAGGTTATAAATTCGCTAGGGCTCTGATGGAATGCGATTATGCAGATGAGATGCCTAATCCTTTAGGATGTACAGAAGAGAAATACACAAAACATGTAGAAAAGGAAAAACGTTTTAGTACTATAGCATTAGGCTTAATTTATGGTGCTCTTGCAAGTCAGGGCATAGTGTTTAAACCTGGTGATGAAGAGAGGGCTTTTGATGGACCGAAGCCAAAATCATATATTACTTTAGTGGATGCTTGTATTACAGATTGGTGGTTTCATTTTGAAATAAAAGATGACTCTTTTTACAAAAGTACAGAAATGCCAACATGGGCACGTGCACATCAGTATTTGTCACGATATATATGTAGTAAAGCGGACCCGTTACGAAAGATATCGGTGGTGGTTAATGACATTAAAACTTATGAGGAGTTTGTTAAATTCAAAGGGAATAATTCCTTTAGAGGAAATTTTTCAATAATATTGGTTGATGATAAGGAATTGCGACTAGTTGAAGAGACTAATATAGCGTTTTATTCCGAACCGGAGAATCAGGTTGTAAATGTAATTTGAATTTTACCAAAGTAAAAGGCTGGAAGTGTGCGAAGTTAATAGAATTATGAAAGCTCTGCATGCATTTTTTGAGTCATCAAATGGAAAGGATATTAGTGATATTCGAATATTAATTGATACAAGGCTCTAATTTGGTTTTGAGGGGCGTTATCAGAATGAAGATTCCCTGTGTGGTGACGTCCTTGACATATAATTGAATACTCATTCGGACTAGACGAGTAGGGAATAACACCATATGAAATTCAGCTCGTCGAAAGTTTCTCCTTTCAAAATAGTTACCTCCTTTCAGCGGAGTCCGATGAGTTAACCGCTGAATGCGGAATGACTTTGATATATAGTTCGAACTTATATATAAATGACACCAGTTAATTTTTTCTGAAAGGATGTGATTCATTGAGTAATTATGAAAAGAATTTAAAACCATATAGTGATTTTAACCATAAGGTTGCACCGTGGGGAGGCCCGGAACAGTATGTGGCTATGATTTCTAAAAAAAATTATGAGCTTGGCGTTGCAGCAGAAAGGAGCACGGAGTTAGGAAAGGCTTTAATGTATACTCCTATAGCAATTGGCATATGGGAAGCTTGCAAATGGGGCTACAGAAAGATTCAAGATGCTTTATATGCTGATCTTAGGCAGACCTTCATGGAAGCGGAGGAGGCCAAAGCTAAATATATCAAAGCTATGAGAAAAGCCAGACTGGATAAGATGAGAAAGGAATCAACCAGTGATGAAACTTCCATCGTTGAAGGAGGTGAGGGTAATACTTGATTGGTTATTCTGGTGTAAGCGATATGATACTTACGCAGCATTAAGAAAGCATGGTAATAGAGACGTGCTAAAAGATTATGATACATGCCTAAACAAACGTAGTCTGATCTCGCTTGACCCTGCGGACATTAAGCAGATGGAGAGAGCAGCTAGAAAACATGGAAGAAAGGTTGAGGTTAAGTCAGCAAGGGTAAGAAGCATTGAGGAAGGAAATGAGATGGCACCAAGATTGCTTATGCAGTTTAAAAATAGGGACTGTATATTGATGATGTCAGGAGATATTTCAATCCAGGACTTTGGACAAATTGTTGCGGATATCGAGGCTGTTAATGATAAGTCAAGTTACGTATTTGCTGTTAATGACAAGGCGGACCATTTTGATTATCTGATGACTTGCATAGCATATTGAGGAGGTAATCTTATGAATAGAGAGGAAATTGATCAGTTTATCGAGAAAATGGAAGAAATAGGAGATGTGTGGGAAGCAGAGGATGTTGAGAGAGTTTATGGCAATGATAGCCTTGAGGACGCGCTGGATTCACGAACGAGTGAAGTGAATCTGTACTTAAATACATTAGGCTCTGCATATATCTATGCTAGGAACCATGAAGATTGAATTCATTGCTCATTGCTCATGGTTTCCACACTTTGCAAAAGCAGGTTAATGAAAATGGAGACTGACAAAGCCATAAAAGGCGTGTTATTATTAAGATGCGAAGAAAGGACTGAGGTCTTGCAGATGACTGCAGGGCCTTTTTCTTTGTGTTCCTATTGGTGTGGAGATGCGTTGTTTCCCTTTCTTGCGTGCCTCCGTTTTTTATAATATGTTAATAGTGCTCATCTTACGTATTATGTATAATGCATAGTATAAGGAGGTGGGTACCATGGCAAATAACAATAATTTTGATGATCATTCAAAATTGATTTCTGATTTGGAATATATAGTAGCAAAACACTGCAGTACAAAGGGATTGAATTATGGAAATGAGTACCGGTATCCTGTTAATTATACAAAAGACGGTGTGAACTATATTGCAAAAAAATATGCAAAAGCTGAGATAGATTACAATTCTATTGGGACAATGACATATGAATTTGGTGCTCATTCCCTAGAGATAGGAAAAGCATTAGAAGAGATAGTAGATTTTTTATGTGAAGAATACGATATTTACTTGCCGTAAATAGTTGTAATAACACTTATAAGTAGTATGGCCTCAGAGGACATAACCTCTGGGCCTTTTTACGTGGAGGAAATTATGCCAATGAAACCGAAGAAGCCTTGTAAGCATCCTGGCTGTCCTAAGCTTACGGATGAGAAGTATTGTGAAGAACATGCGGCTATGCATAGGAGTGATAGAGCTGGTGCTGCAAGTCGTGGTTATAACGCAGCCTGGAGAAGAGAGAGTAAGAAGTTCCTTATGGCACACCCGTTGTGCGTAAGGTGCATGGAAGATAAGAAGATGGTTAAAGCAACAGTTGTTGATCACATTGTTCCGCACCGCGGCGACAATAACCTATTTTGGGATAGATCAAATTGGCAACCGCTATGTAAACATCACCATGATGTTAAGACAATGACAGAAGATAGGAGAATAACCTACCATTTTTAGGAGAAGAGACCTGGGGTAGGGGCGGGTTAAATCTCTACAAGCGGACCGGACGGAGACCGCCGCCCCCTTTCGTGTGAATTTTCGCGAATTATGAATAGGGGTATTACAGCCTTGTGCCGGAAGCATATAAAAGCCGCTTCTGGACAGGGCTTTTATATTGTGTAAAAGTAGTTTCTTTCGCGTAATAGTTACCCTAGGAGAAGAAAAATGACAGATGAAGAAAAAATGAGAATACGTACTCTGCGTCAACAGGGTATCGGGTACCAAGCGATAGGAAAAATGTTAAATATGAATCGTGATACGGTCAGGGCCTACTGCAAAAGGCAAGGGCTAAACGGCATTCAAATATCTGTGAAGATGAATACCAGAGACCGGATTAAAAATGGAGAGGCATGTGCTTTTTGTGCCGGCCCTATAGAGAAAAGAAAAACAGGAAGGCCTGCTAGATTTTGCAGCGAAGTGTGCAGGAGAAATTATTGGAAGATACATAGAGAAGAAAGTCAGCATAGTGAGAAGGCTACATACATTATGGAATGTGTTTATTGCCATACGGTTTTTAAATCCTACGGCAATAAAAAAAGGAAGTACTGTTGCCATGAACACTATGTGCTTGATAGATATGGAGATTTGATTGGAGGAGAGAAAAGTGCAGACAGCGAAGCAAATGACACTGAAAATAGAGTGTCTTAAGGCAGCAGATTATAACCCTAGGAAGGAACTTAAGCCTGGGGATAAAGAATATGAGAAAATTAAGAATTCCATTCAGGAATTTGGTTTTGCGGATCCTGTGGTTGTAAATGAAAGGACCGGTGAAGACGGGACATATATCATAGTAGGTGGCCATCAGAGAGTAAGCGTAGCAAAGGCTCTTGGATATACAGAAGTTCCATGTGCAGTAGTTGATCTTGACGAGGAACATGAGAAGGCTTTAAACATTGCTCTTAATAAGATTACTGGTGAATGGAATAAGGAGCTGTTAGCAGATCTTATTGAGGAACTACAGGAAGCCGATTTTGATACAGGTTTTACTGGATTTGATCCGCCGGAAATAGAGCAGCTTATGAACTCTGTTCATGATAAGAAGATTACAGAAGATGACTTCGATGTAGATGCAGAGCTGGAAAAACCTGCTGTATCGAAAGAAGGTGATCTGTGGTTACTAGGACCGCACAGACTTGTGTGTGGAGATAGCACTATACCTGAAACCTACGATAAGCTGATGGAAGGAAAGAAGGCAGGACTTGTAGTAACGGATCCGCCTTACAATGTCGATTATGAAGGCGGGGCAGGAAAGATAAAAAATGATTCAATGGCAGAGGAGCAGTTTGAAAAGTTCTTGTTTGCAGCGTATGTAAACATGGAACAGAACATGGCATACGATGCTTCAATATATGTATTTCATAGTGATTCACATGGACTGGCGTTTAGAAAGGCTTTCGAAGACGCTGGTTTTTATTTGTCCGGATGTTGCATCTGGAAGAAGCAGTCGCTTGTGCTGGGAAGAAGCCCGTACCAGTGGATTCACGAGCCTTGCTTGTACGGTTGGAAGAAGAATGGGAAACATCAGTGGTATGCAGGAAGGTCAGAAACGACTGTCTGGGAATATGATAAGCCAAAGAAAAATGATTTGCATCCCACTATGAAGCCGGTGAATCTTATAGCATATCCGATTAAGAATTCATCCATGAGTAGCAGCATTGTTCTTGATCCGTTTGGTGGTTCTGGAAGCACACTTATTGCCTGTGAACAGATGGACCGCATATGCCATACCATAGAGCTTGATCCTAAGTTCTGCGACGTTATTGTTAATAGATATGCTGAGCAGGTGGGCAGCACTGACAATATAAAACTTATCCGTGATGGGAAGGAATTTATGTACAAAGATATAGCTGATTTTTCTACAGATAAAACATCCGAATAAGCTTGATATAGTTCCTATGGTGATCAAATATGTGTACTACAAGAAAACACCATAGGAGGTAAATAGAATGAGGATACAAACACATACTGAGGACAGAAAGGAACTTGTTAGAAAGCTTTCTGAGGCTATAGGCCAGGTAATCATTTACAAGGGAGCACCTACATTTGCATACAAGGTAGGGGATTACCTGATTGATAAGACGGGTAACATTGAAGTCCCTGATGATAAGGTAGATATTGATATTTTAAGAGAAATAGGCGCATGTACAGAAATAGATGAGGCTGAGGATGCGACAGAGCTTGTTATCTCCCTTCCAACAAATGAACATACGGAAAAGACTTTGCTTAACCTGCTAAACATTTTTCAAAGCAAGGAAGATCTTATCAACAAATCCCTTGGGGGAGGAAGGAACTTCCTTATAAACAAAAAGCTGATGAAGTCACTTACAGAAAAAGCACCGGAGAGTAAGGAAGAGTTTTTTGAGAGGCTTACAGAGTTTGGCGGAGAGGAAGCAAATAGAGGAATAAGAATCTTTGAGGATAAGATAGAGGTTGCCTTCCCTTACACAAAGGATACTGACAGAGTTATGGCATACACACAGCTTACCAGCTTAATAAATAAGGTAGCACTAAGCCGGAAGAGGGTAAAAAACAGTAAAGGAAAATACGATAATGAAAAGTATTCTTTCAGAGTCTGGCTGGTAGTGACACTTGGGATGGTCGGAAAAGAATATAGCAAAGCAAGAAATATACTTTTAAAGAACATACCTGGCAATTCAGCCTTTAGAACAGAAGAACAAAAGGAAATTGCAAAGGAAAAACAACAAAAAATAAGGGAGGCCAAATGTCAGGAGTACAAACCGCTTTAATTGAAAAACTAAGAAAAGAATATCCCCCGGGAACAAGGGTTGAACTGATTTCTATGGAAGATCCTTATGAAAAGCTTCCTAGAGGAATCCAGGGAACTGTTTATCATATAGATGATATAGGAACGATTCATGTCAACTGGGATAACGGAAGCGGCCTTGGAATAGTATACGGAATAGATACTTTTAAGAAAATATAATATACACATAAGTGATCCAGCATCTTTGGTACATGTACATGTTGATGATGTGCATAATTTATAGCATATATAGTATCAACAAAACCAAAGAAAACGGAGGTAAAAACCATGACAAAAAGAGACCAGGAAGCTTATAAAAGACTTTTCAAAGAGGGAACGATAGGATTTCCTACAGGAGAGAATAAGAACAAGGTAGTACACTGGTGGGCAAAGGTTTACGACGAAGGATCAGAATACGGCATTGAAGAAGGCAGAATTTCAAAGCTGATGATAAAGGTTGATGGAAAGACAACACTTGCCTACGACAGAGGCTGGGATATTCAGCCTGATGAAAACGACGAGGCAACAATGATGGCCTACAGCATCATAATGAAAGAATACAACTAAACAAAAGAGAAAAGGGCCAGGATGGGCTCTATTTCTCGTATAAGTATAGATGACGACGCAGCTTACGGGCTGTTTTTTTATTGGGAGAAAATAAATGTCAACAAAGGGCAGAAAACCAAAACCTACTGCAATAAAGGTTTTGGAGGGGAATCCTGGAAAGCGCAAACTAAATAAAAATGAGATCGTTCCTGAGAAAGGAAAGCTTCCTAAGTGTCCGGATTGGCTTGAAGATGAAGCTAAAGCTGAGTGGGATAGACTTTGTAAGAACCTGTTTGAGCTGGGCATTTTAACAGAGCTTGATCTTATGCCCTTTGCATCATACTGCCAGGCGTATGCCAGGTGGAGAGAAGCAGAGGAGTTTATAAGTCAGCATGGAACTATTGTAAAAACAAAATCCGGATACTGGCAGCAAGTACCGCAGGTATCAATATCACATCAGAATCAGAAAATAATGATGCAGGCTGCCTCCGAGTTTGGCCTTACACCTTCAGCTAGAAGCAGGATCATAGCAGGTAATGCAAGGGAAGCAGAAATTGATGAGATGGAATTCATTTTAATGGGAGGAGCCTGATGTTTGATGAAACTAAAGCACAGAGGGCTCTTAAGTTTATAGAAAATCTAAAGCACACAAAAGGAAGATGGCATGGACAGAACTTTGAGCTTCTTCCTTGGCAAGAGCAGATCATATCAGAACTGTTTGGAACAGTAAAAGAAAATGGTTATCGAAAATATAATACATGTTATTGCGAAATACCGAAAAAGAATGGTAAGAGCGAATTAGCTGCAGCTATAGCTTTGTACCTTACATGTGGCGACGGGGAATGGGCTGCTGAAGTATATGGCTGTGCTTCTGATAGACAGCAGGCAAGTATCGTATTTGATGTTGCCGTAGATATGGTTGATCAATGCCCAGCACTTAAGAAAAGGATTAAGCCTATCATGTCAGTTAAGCGCCTGGTTTATCAACCTACAAATTCATATTATCAGGTGCTATCGGCTGAAGCTTATACAAAGCATGGACTAAATGTCCATGGAGTCATTTTTGATGAGCTGCATTCTCAGCCAAATAGAGAACTTTTTGATGTTATGACAAAGGGGTCTGGTGATGCAAGAACGCAGCCGCTTTACTTTCTTATAACAACCGCCGGTACAGATAGAAATTCGATATGCTTTGAACAGCATCAGAAAGCAGAAGATATTTTGGAAGGAAGGAAAATTGATCCGACTTTCTATCCTGTAATATATGGCCTTCCGGATGATGCAGACTGGAGCCTAGAAGAGAACTGGTATAAAGCAAATCCATCACTTGGATATACGATAGATATTGAGAAAGTAAGAAATGCTTTTCAGTCAGCTAAGGAAAATCCTTCTGAAGAAAATATCTTTAGACAGCTTCGCTTGGACCAATGGGTTAAGCAGTCTACAAGATGGATGCCTATGGATAGATGGGATGAATGTGCATTTGAAGTAGACCCGGATGAACTTATAGGGCGAGAGTGCTACGGAGGACTGGACTTATCATCAACATCTGATATAACGGCTTTTGTACTGGTGTTTCCGCCAAGAAATGATGATGAGAAGTATGTGATATTGCCATATTGCTGGATTCCAGAAGACAATATGAAACTAAGGGTTAGAAGAGACCATGTTCCATATGATACTTGGGAGAAGACAGGTCATCTTGAAACTACTGAAGGCAATGTTATCCATTACGGATTTATAGAGAAATTCATAGAAAGACTTGGAGAAAAGTACCATATCTTAGAGATCGCTTTTGATAGATGGGGTGCTACTCAGATGGTGCAGGATCTTGAAGGAATGGGATTTACAGTAATTCCTTTTGGGCAGGGATATAAGGATATGTCGCCGCCTACAAAAGAACTTATGAAGCTGGTACTGGAACATAGGATTGCACATGGCGCACACCCAGTTCTTAGATGGATGATGGATAACGTATTTGTAAGACAGGATCCTGCCGGAAACATAAAGATGGACAAAGAAAAATCAACAGAAAAAATAGATGCTGCGGTGGCAACAGTTATGGCTTTGGATAGAGCTATAAGGAATGAAGGAAGTACTGGAAGCATCTATGATGAGAGAGGAATTCTTATGATATAAATAAAAGCCGCATATAGCGGCTGAATTTTTGGAGGGCCGGTGAGAATTGTCACGTATATCACCGGCAAGTGTTATGAAAAAAGTGTTCTTATGAGGGGATCAAGAAGTTTTGTTCTTCTTGATGTATTCATAATAATCATTGAACCTTAAAGGAACATTAAAGCCTTGTGAAGAATATGTGAATAATTACATGTTATTTAGTGAAAATATTGTCGATATTTAATTTGAATTTAGCTGGATATATCCTCCTGGTAGAGCAAATATGTACATAGAACAGGTAATACAAAGCAGAAGGAGGATTCAGAAATGAGAATAGAGATACTTGATAAGGCAGCAAAGAACGGGACTAAGTACCAGGACATTAACGTTAATCCAACTTTCGGAGCAGCATACTTTTATAGCCAAACAGCAGGGAACCGCTTGATAAACTTCGCAGAGGTTATTTGGGAAAAAGACATCGAGGAAATACTAGAAAACTGTAGAAGGTATGGAATAAAAGATTTTACAATCTCATCAACCTTTTCAGGCCTTCTTACAACTATTGCAGAGTTCGAAAAACATGGATGCCACATGGTAAGGCTTATCGAGATCAATTCGAACATCGACGACTGGAAGGCAGGGCTAGAGGGCGAGAACAAAAAGGAAATCATACCGGCGCTTCTTATGAGGTTGGATAGAGAATAAGGATAAAAACTAAAGGCATCGCTTCGGCGGTGCTTTTTTAGTGGAGAAAAAGGAGAGTGATCAGATGGGAATATTTACAAGTCAGTTTAGGTCAAGAGATAAGCCTACTAATTCTACAGCAGGCAGCGCTTGGCGTTTCTTTTTTGGAGGGTCAAGTGCTGGAAAGATAGTGAATGAAAGATCTGCAATGCAGATGACTGCAGTGTATTGCTGCGTCAGGATCTTATCTGAGGCTGTAGCTTCACTTCCTCTTCACTTGTATGAATACACAGGTGAAGGAAATAAGAAAAGAGCGGTTGATCATCCACTGTATTTTCTTATGCATGATGAGCCAAACCCGGAGATGTCATCCTATGTTTTTAGAGAAACGATGATGTCACACCTGCTGCTTTATGGCAATTGTTATTCGCAGATTATAAGGAATGGTAAGGGCGAAGTTGTAGCTTTATATCCACTTATGCCAAATAAGATGTCGGTGGAAAGAGATGATAGCGGACACCTTTACTACGAATATACAACAAGTAACGAAGAAGCTCATACGATGCATGGAAGTGTCGTGAAGTTAAAACCAAGGGATGTATTACATGTCCCAGGGCTTGGATTTGACGGACTTGTTGGATATAGTCCTATAGCTATGGCAAAGAATGCGATAGGCCTTGCTATTGCTACAGAGGAGTACGGCTCTAAGTTTTTTGCTAACGGGGCAACACCGGGTGGAATTTTAGAGCACCCAGGAGTAGTTAAGGATCCTGATAGGATAAGAGATTCCTGGACCAAAGCCTTTGGAGGAAGCGGAAATGCAAATAAGGTAGCAGTACTTGAAGAGGGTATGAAGTATACGCCGATTAGCGTATCACCTGATGAAGCACAGTTTCTTGAAACAAGGAAGTTTCAGATAGATGAGATAGCAAGAATGTTCCGAATACCTCCGCACATGATCGGGGATTTGGAAAAATCAAGCTTTAACAACATAGAACAACAGTCACTTGAATTTGTTCAATATACGCTCAGGCCTTGGATTGTAAGGTGGGAGCAATCAATGCAAAGAGTTCTTCTCAAAGACGATGAGAAGAGCTCTTTCTTTTTTAAGTTCAACGTTGATGGTCTCCTTCGAGGCGATTACCAGTCACGTATGAATGGTTATGCAACAGCAAGGCAGAACGGCTGGATGAGTGCAAATGACATAAGAGAACTTGAAGACCTTGACATGATCCCGGAGGAAGAAGGCGGAAACTTATACCTCATAAACGGAAATATGACCAAGCTCAAAGACGCTGGGATTTTTAGTGGAGATTCAAGGCAGGAGGGGTATGAAGAAAAAGAAGAAGGGCCGCATGAGAATGGCGGCAAAACTATTCGGAAGAAAGGAGTCCCATTATGACAAGAAAGTTTTGGAATTGGGTGAAAAACGAAGAGCCGGACAGCTTCGGGTCAAACCGCACAATTTACCTAGACGGAGAAATTTCAGATGACACCTGGTATGGAGATGAAGCTACACCAAAGCTGTTTAAGGACGAGCTTACAGCAGGTGAAGGACCTATAACAGTTTGGATCAATTCACCCGGTGGCGATGTTTTTGCTGCAGCTCAAATCTACAACATGCTTATGGAATATCAGGGGGATGTGACTGTAAAGATAGATGCTTTAGCTGCAAGCGCAGCAAGTGTCATAGCTATGGCTGGTACAAAAGTTTGCATGAGTCCTGTTGCGATGATGATGATTCATAACCCTGCAACAGTTGCTATTGGTGATACCAAGGAGATGAAGAAGGCAATAGACATGCTAAGCGAAGTTAAGGAATCCATCATAAATGCTTATGAAATCAAGACCGGCATGGATAGAAGTAAGATCTCTAAGCTTATGGATTCTGAATGCTGGATGAATGCAAAGGAAGCAAAAAAGCTCGGCTTTTGTGATGAGATTTTGTTCTCTTCAAATGATGAAGAGGAAGGTATGACAGTAGAGATGCTGTTTTCAAGAAAAGCTGTTACAGACTCTTTGCTTTCAAGGCTAATCCCTAAGAAAGCAGAGAATGGAAAAACAGGAGTACCAAAAGAACAACTTATGAAGCGACTTTCGCTTCTTTCACATTAAGGAGGATACACATATATGAGTAAGATACTTGAACTTATGGAGAAAAGAGCAAAGGCATGGAATGCTGCAAAGGAATTTCTGGATACACATTCTGATAATGGCAGCATGGTGTCAGCAGAAGATGCTGCAACATATGACCGCATGGAAAAAGAGGTAACAGACCTTACGAAGGATATTGAACGCCTTCAGAGGCAGGAACAGATCGATAAGATGATGAACATGCCTACATCAGAACCTATTACTGGTAAGCCCGGTAAGGCAGGGGACGTATCTGATGAAAAGGTAGGCACAGCATCTAATGCTTATAAGAAGGTTTTCTGGGACAACATCAGAAAGAGAAACTACTACGATGTAGAAGATGTTCTTTCTGTAGGAACTGATGCAAACGGTGGATATCTTGTGCCGGATGAGTATGAGAGAAAGCTTCTTGATACTCTCCAGGATGAGAACTTCTTTAGACACATTGCGCATGTGATTAGAACAAATAATGGTACACATACCATTCCTGTTGTTGCTTCACATGGTACAGCTGCATGGATGGATGAGAATGGTCTGTATCCTGAGTCAGAGGATACTTTCGATCAGGTAACACTTGATGCATATAAGCTTGGTACAGCTATTAAGGTATCAGAAGAGCTTATGAATGACTCAGTGTTTGATCTTGAGTCCTACATTGCAACAGAGTTTGCAAGAAGAATCGGTGCTGCAGAGGAAGAAGCTTTCCTTGTTGGTGATGGAAAGAAGAAGCCTGAAGGTGTATTCACAAAGGTTACTGCTGGCAAGGCTGTAACAGAGATTGCAGATGCAACTAAGTTTTCATTTGATGACATTATGGATTTGTTCCATAGCCTTAGAAGCGTTTACCGTAACAAGGCTCAGTTCATCTTAAATGATACAACCATCAAGGCAATCAGAAAGATAAAGGATAATAATGGAACATATATCTGGCAGCCTTCAGTCCAGGTTGGACAGCCGGATACTATTCTTAATCGTCCTTATAAGACAAGCATTTATGCTCCTGAGCTTGCAGCAGGAAAGACAGCTATTCTGTTTGGTGACTTCAGTTACTACTGGATTGCCGATAGAAAGGGTAGATCCTTTAAGAGACTTAACGAGCTTTATGCTGCAAACGGACAGATAGGATTCCTTGCTTCAGAAAGAGTTGATGGTAAGCTCATCCTTCCTGAAGCAGTAAAGGGACTTTCTGTTAAGGCCAAGGGCTGATAAGTAAATTAGCTGTACCCGTCTGTATATACAGGCGGGTATTTTTGGAGGAAGAAAAATGCATGTGACGCTTGAAGAAGCAAAAGCATATCTTAGAGTCGACTTTGATGATGAAGATAGTCTAATACAGGACTTTATCGATTCTGCTGAGGAGAAAGTTAGGGACATAACAAGGCTTTCAAGTGAAGAGTATGAGAAGGAGAGTAGCATTATAAAGATGGCTGTTCTTTATACTATAGGGTATTTAAATGAACACCGGGAGAATGCTGATCATAATGAGCTTTCATTAACGCTTAGGGCACTCCTTTCAGGAAAAAGACAGGAGGCATTTTGATGAATATAGCTGCTATGAATGTCAGGATCCTTTTTCAGAAAAATGAAGTAAGTGCTGATAAGTATGGAAATCACAATACCACGTGGAAAGATTATTATTCCTGCTTTGCTAGGACGGGAGCTATGACAGGGCAAGAAAGTAATGGAGAAGTCATTGCTTCTGAAGAATCACTTAGCTTTACTGTTAGGTGGTGTAAGAAGCTTGAGAACATTGATTCTACAAAGTATAGGATCATCTGCAAAGGAAAGACTTACAACATAGACTATGTAAATCCAATGGGCTTTAAGAATATGAGTATTAAGTTTTGTTGCAGCTTAGAAAGGAAAGAATGATGGGAAGCACGGTAAGAATAGACGATCTTGCAGATGAAGTTATGAAAGGGCTAAAAGATTATGCCAAGATAGCTGTCGACGATTTAAAGATAGCTATAAAAAATGCAGGTGAAACCGTAAAGGATGAAATAGAGAAAACTGCTCCTAGGAAAACAGGTAAGTATAAAAGGTCTTGGGCAGTAAAGAAAGTAAGTGAAACATCAGATTCTTTGAAGCTGGCTGTTCATTCCAAAACTCAGTATAGACTTACTCATCTTCTTGAAAATGGTCATGCTAAAAGAGGTGGAGGCCGTGTTGCAGCAAGGCCCCATATAGCACCTGCAGAGAAAAAAGGGGAGGAAAAACTTATTAGTGAAGTTGAGAGGAAACTCAGATGATGAAATATGACAAAATCGTAGACATGCTTGAAGAAACAGGCATTCCATTTGCCTATGACCATTTTGCAGAGGGTGAGTCGCCAGAGCCGCCCTTTTGTATTTTTCTTATTCCTGGTAGCGACAATTTTCATGCAGATGATGCTGTTTATGAAAAACTAAGCACACTTGTTATTGAGCTATATACAGATAAAAAGGATCCCGTTCTGGAAGAAAGGGTCGAAGATGTTCTTACAAAGCATGAGCTTATTTGGAACAGGTCAGAGGTTTGGATAGAGTCAGAAAAATTATATGAAGTGCGGTTTGAAATGGCCGTTTGAAGGAGGTAAACATGACGACTGCAAATAAAGTAAAGTTCGGTCTAAAAAACTGCCATTATGCTAAGGCTACATTTGCCGCAGATGGCACTGTATCATATGCAAAGCCTGTACCAATTCCTGGTGCAGTAAATTTGTCACTCGATCCTGAAGGTGAGAGTGATTCTTTTTATGCTGATGATGGCGTTTATTATGCTATTGCAGCTAACAATGGCTATAAGGGAGATCTGGAAATCGCAATCATCCCGGAGTCCTTTGCTACAGACATCATGCATGAGGAAGAGGATGCTAATGGTGTTCTTATTGAGAACAAGGAGGTAGAGCCTGAGCACTTTGCACTTCTTTTCGAGTTCTCAGGTGACCAGAGAAAGATCAGGCACTGCATTTATAACTGTACTGCCAAAAGATCAGGAATTAGTAGCGGAACTATTGAGAATAGTAAGCAGCCAAAGACTGACAAGCTGGCCCTCGTTGCTACTTCAATTAACGGCGGTTATGTAAAGTCAAAAACCGGTACAAACACTACTGATGCAACCTACCAGGGCTGGTTTGGAAATGTATATATGCCTACTGCTAAGACATCAGGTTCTAGCAGTGGTAAGTCCTAAGGAGGAATAAAAGATGGCGGTAACAAAAATCATCAAGATAGATGATAAAGATGTAACATTTAAGGCCAGTGCTGCTACTCCAAGGATTTATCGTAACCTCTTTGGTCGGGATATATTTAAGGACCTTTCTAAGCTGGAGAAAGATATCGGAAAAACCGGTGAAGAGAATCTTGATATGTTCTCACTGGAGATGTTCGAGAACCTGGCCTATGTTTTTGCTAAGCAGGGAGAGCCGGATAAAAAGTTCAACACTCCAGATGAATGGCTTGATCAGTTTTCAACATTTTCTATTTATGAAATCCTTCCGGAGCTGATATCACTCTGGGGAATGAATGTTCAGCAGCAAGAAGAGTCTAAAAAAAACTTCCAGCGACTGACAGAGAAATGACAACAGCACTGTTTTTACTAAGGTGTTTGCAGGTCGGGATTTCTATAAGGGATCTCGACCTTATTACTATTGGAACCGTAAATGATATGTACATCGAGAGCGGAAATGATTCTTGCGATTATTCTGTGCTTGCTACCCAGGAGGATTTCGATTCGTTTTAAACTTTTTTAAAAATCCCCCGGCAAATTGCACAAATTAAGAAAAATCGATGTGACGTGTCAATTAACTATATAAGTTTTTATTTTTATTTGCTTAGACGTTAAAATATTGGTGTTAAGACGTCTAAAATTTTAAGTGCTAAATAACGCGAAAATCCCGGAAACCCGGATAAAAACTGTGATTTCTCACGATGACACCTCCTTGGATGCATGGTTAAATGAATATATAAAGTAAAAAAAAGCATTTGAGGAGGATGAGATTATGTTTTTAAGAAAAAGAAAAGTTTGGAGAATAATTATTATAATTGCTGCTGTGTTAATAATTGCTTTGAATGGCTTTAATGCAGGAGTAGATGCTATCGAGAGTAGTATCTGGCAAAAGAAGGATGCTGCGATTCAGAGCTCGGATAATTATTTTGCCGATAATGTGGGAACACTTTTGATTCCTGAAGATAAAATTGCTTATAGCGATAACCCGGGAGCAGCTGCAATTCAGAGGAACTACGTAGAAGGATATAATGAGTATATTAAGGAAATTCAATACATTATTTCCTCATATGGTCCGGATTCCTTCAAGGAAGTAGTTTATTATTCCATATATAAAGGACTTGTGGGAGAGATTCCAGATGATGTGAGTACTATGCTCATATTTGTAAGAACCTGCAAGTTTTTCAGAATTTATGACTTATTTCATTGATATTTGAAACAGATTCTTGAACTACAAGGCACTTACCTGTCAAAGGGTAGGTGCTTTTTTCATGCCTTGATTTAGGAGGAGAAATGGCTGATAGGCTTAGGGGAATTACCGTTGAAATAGGCGGAGATACAACAAAGCTCTCTGCCTCACTTAAACAAGTAAATAGTGATATTAGGTCTACACAGTCACAGCTTAAAGATGTAAATAAGCTTCTTAAGCTTGATCCTGGCAATAGCACTCTTGCAGCACAGCAGTACAGGCTCCTTGGAGATGCTATAAAAGAGACAAAGGAAAAGCTTGATGCTTTGAAGGAAGCAGAGAAACAAGCAAAAGAAGCTCTTAAGAATGGAGATATCTCGCAAGCTCAGTATGATTCTTTGCAGAGGGAAATTGAGGACACCACCTTAAAACTGAAGGACTTGGAGAAGCAAGCCTCAAAGTCTGGTGTGGCTCTTGAAAAGATGACTGCTGTAGGGAATAAGATGAAAGACGTTGGTGGATCAATCACTAATGTTGGACAGAAGCTAATGCCTGTGTCTGCTGCAGTTACTGGAATCGGTGCTGCCGCAGTAAAGACAACCGCAGACTTTGATGAAGCTATGAGTAAGGTTGCTGCCATTTCCGGAGCAACAGGAGAGAGCTTTGATGCCCTTAGAGATAAGGCCAGAGAAATGGGCAGCAAGACGCGCTACTCGGCCGCTGAGTCAGCTGAAAGTATGACTTACATGGCCATGGCCGGCTGGAAGGCCGAGGATATGCTTGATGGTATAGAGGGTGTCATGAGCCTTGCAGCGGCTTCTGGTGAGGATCTTGCTACTACATCAGATATTGTTACAGATGCTCTTACAGCATTCGGCCTATCAGCTAAGGATTCAGGTCATTTTGCAGATGTTCTTGCTGCAGCTTCATCAAATGCAAACACCAATGTTTCTATGATGGGCGAAACCTTCAAGTACGCTGCTCCCATTGCTGGAGCACTTGGTTTTTCAGTAGAAGATACAGCAGAAGCTATAGGACTTATGGCAAATGCAGGTATCAAGTCTTCAATGGCCGGAACATCTCTTCGTACTATTATGAATAACCTTGCAGGGGATGTTTCTTTTACAGGAGCAGCTTTTGGCGAGATGCATATAGCAACTACTAATGCTGATGGATCAATGAGAGAACTATCAGATATCCTTGCTGATTGTAGAACTGCATTTTCACAGATGTCAGAGTCTGAAAAGGCTGCAAACGCAGAAGCACTTGTGGGTAAGAATGCTATGTCAGGTTTCCTTGCTATTATGGGAGCCGGGGAAGCGGATATAAATAAGCTTAGCAGCGCTATAGCAAATTGTGATGGAACGTCACAGCAGATGGCAGAGACCATGCAGGATAACCTTTCCGGACAGCTTACCATACTAAAGTCCCAGCTTCAGGAACTTGCTATTTCACTTGGAGATACGATGATGCCTGTAATTAGGAAAGTAGTAGAACATGTTCAGGCATTTGTAGATAAATTAAACAGCATGGATGAGGGCACAAAAAGAACGATAATAACGGTAGGCCTTATAGTAGCGGCGCTTGCTCCTGTCCTTATTGTAGTAGGAAAAGTCATAACTGCTGTTGGTACGATTTTAACTGTAATACCGAAGGTAATATCTGTTGTTAAGCTGCTTTCACTTACACTGACAGGTGGAGCAGTACCAGCTCTTGCATCAGGAGCTGCATCACTTGGCGGAATCGTAGTCGCAGCAAGACCTGTTATAGCAATCATAGGAGCTGTAGTTGCAGCAGGCGTTCTTCTTTATAAAAACTGGGATACGATTAAAGAAAAAGCCGGTGAGCTAAAAGAAAACGTAAGTAGGAAATGGTCAGAGATTAAGGAAAATACCTCTAAGACCTGGAACAATATGACGGATAACATCTCAAGATCAGCAGATGATATGAAGTCTACTGTTTCTCAAAAGCTTGACCGAATAAAGCAGGCCTTTAGTAGTAATGGCAACGGAATAAAGACGACCATATCAAATCTGTGGACAAATATAAAAGAACGTTATTCTATAGGTCTTGATAATATAAATACTCTTGCTGAGAATAAGCTTAGTGGTATAAAAGATTCCTTTAGAAGCAGAATGTCACAGGCAGCTGATGCTGTAAGAAGTGCAATAGATAGAATAAGGGGTTACTTCAACTTTAGTTGGAGCCTTCCCAAGCTTAAGCTTCCACACTTTAGTATAAGTGGAAGCTTTTCTCTTGATCCGCCTTCTGTACCAAGCATAAGTGTTGATTGGTATAAGAACGGTGGTATCCTTAATGGCCCTACTATTTTTGGAATGCAAAATGGCAGACTCCTTGGCGGAGGAGAAGCAGGGAAAGAAGCGGTTGCTCCTATTGAAACATTAAAGTCTTACATTGCTGATGCTGTGGCAGATGGAATGAGAGGTCAGGATGGTCAGATAGTAAGCCTTCTTCAGGTAATAGCTAATAAGGATACAAGTGTATATCTTGATAGCGGAGAGCTTGTAGGAGGAATTGCTCCTAAGATGGATATTGCACTTGGAAATATAGCATGGAGGGCTAGAAGAACATGAAAGGTGTAAGTTTTAACGGGCTAAGGTCATATACTGATCTTGGTCTTGTTTTATATTCAAAAACAATAAGTCCTCCGGTTATAAGGACTACTACAGTTGAGATACCAGGAAGAGACGGTAACCTTGATATCACAGAAGCTTTAACTGGAAGAGTTACCTATGAAGATAGGGAGATAATCTTTGCATTTAGAATTCCAAAGCCCAAAAAGGAATGGGCAAATGTGTATTCAAAGGTTCTAAATTCTATTCACGGAAAGAAGATGGATATTATTCTTGATGATGATCCAGATTATTACTACACAGGAAGGGTAGCTGTTGATGAATTTTCGACTAATAGGAACCTTTCTGAGATTGTTGTTAAGTGCTTAGTTTCTCCAAAGAAAACATATAAGACAGGAATAAAACAAACAGTCGCAGTGTCAGGAACAAAGGCTATTACATTAAAAAACGATGGACTTCCAGTTGTTCCAGATATAACTACAGATAAGGAGATGGATGTTACGTTTTCTGGAAAGACCTATCACCTATCACCTGGAAAGAACAGAGTGTTCGATATTCTTCTTCCACAAGGAAGTACAAGCCTAACATTTAACGGAACTGGAAATGTAACAGTAGAGTATAAGGTGCAGAGCTTATGATCTATAAAATATATGCGGGGAACTATCTTATATACGATAGTCGGGATGATAAAAGCTTTATAGTAAACCCAACCTTGGAACTAGAGGTAAATAAGGCGGGTAGCCTTTCATTTACGATTCTTCCAGGGGATAATGTAAGGGACATAATATTGAGAATGAGGTCGACTATTACTGTTTTGCGGGATAGGAAAAATATATTTACCGGAAGAGTAATAGAATATGAGGATGACTTTAATGATAGAAGGTCAGTGTATTGTGAGGGTGCATTGGCCTTTTTTAATGATTCTGTTCAGCCACTTGCCGAGTATCATGGAATGACGGTAAGGGGCTATCTTGAGAAATTAGTATCTGTTCATAATAGCCAGGTTGAGAACAATAGGAAGTTCACAGTAGGAGTTGTTACGGCAAGAGATGCTAATGACTCTCTTTATAGATATACCAACTACAACAGTACTATTACGGAAATAAAAGAGGACCTTGTTGATGATCTTGGTGGGTACCTCTTTGTAAGAAATGAAAATGGAACGCTCTATCTTGATTACCTTGGGGATTTCCTTGATACCAGCGATCAGAAGATAGAGTTTGGAGAAAACCTCCTTGATTTTACAAGAGGCTTTAATGCTACTGACCTTGCAACAAGGATAATCCCTCTTGGCGCTGTCCTTGAAGGTGAAGAAGATGAAACAATAAAAAAGAGACTTACGATTGATAATATAAATGATGGTAAGAACTATGTTGAAAACGAAGAAGCAGTAAAGAAATTTGGAAAAATAACAAAGACAGTTATATGGGATGATGTCACAACTGAAACTGCTCTTTTATCTAAGGCGAAGAAATATTTAAGTGAGTCCCAGTTTGATAACATGACTATAGAGTGTAGAGCTTTGGACCTTCACTATGCTGATGGTGATATCCCTGCATTTTCTATTGGACAGTATGTGTGGGTTATATCAAATCCTCACGGCCTTAAGAAGAGATTTCCTGTAAGTAAGCTTGTTTTATCCTTGGATAATGTTGCTGATAATACGATAACTCTTGGAACGACAGAGAGGAGCAGAACTCTTACAGGAGCTTCTGTTGATGCGAATGCTGATATTTTAAGAAGAATTGAAAATATCCCTGATCCGCATAACGTACTTGCAGAAGCTAAGAGAAATGCTACAGCCCTTATAAAAATGGCAACACACGGTTATGTAGTAACAGAGCCAAATGAAATACTTATCATGGATACCAAAGATAAGACAACTGCAAAGAAGATATGGAGATGGAACCAGGGAGGCCTTGGATTTTCTAAGACAGGATATGAAGGAGAGTATCCACTTGCTATTACGCAAGATGGTGCAATAGTAGCTGACTATATAACAGCTGGAAAGCTTAATGCAAACCTCATTAAGACAGGAATGCTTTCTGATATGAAGGGAACGAACTATTGGAACATGGAAACAGGTGAGTTCTCTTTGCAGACAGGTAAGATTGGTGAGATAAGCGTTGAAAATATAGAAGATGCTGTAACAAAAGGAATCATTGATGTAGATGTTGAGTATGCGCAGAATGATTCATCAACTACAGCTCCTACATCGGGATGGAGTACAAAAGCTCCTGCCTGGGCTGATGGAAAGTATATGTGGCAAAGAACAAAGACTACCACAGCAGATGGAGAAGCTGAGTATAGCGCTGCTACATGCATTTCGGGAGCTGCTGGAAAATCCGGTGCCCCGGGGTCTTCAGGGAGTCCCGGAAAAGATGGCAAAAATGGAAGCGACGGAAAAGGCGTAACTTCCATAGTGGAGCAGTACTACCTTTCAACATCAAATGAAAAGCAGGAAGGTGGATCATGGCAAACAACATGCCCAGCTTGGAAGTCTGGAACATATATCTGGACAAGAAGCGCAGTTACCTGGACAGATAAGACGACAACGTATACGACACCTACTCTTGCAAATGGGATAAACACAGCAAATACAAATGCAAACAGTGCAAAGACTACAGTAAATAACCTAAAGATTGGCTGTAGAAATCTTGTATTTGATGGATGCTTTGCAAATACTTCTGCGAAATGGACTGCCTGGGGAACTCCTGCTACAAGAGAAACTGTAAAGATAGGTGGGAAGACTTGGCTACATATTGTCAGTAATACTAAGTGGCAGGGACTAAGCCAGAACAGATCAAAAAGATTTGGTAATAACGATTATAAGGAAATAGAGCCTGGAACGTACATGGTATCAGTCATGGCATATGCAAAGGCTGCAACAAAGCTTAGCGTGGGTTTTCACTGGTTTAAGACAGGCTCTACAACTATAGAATCAGAAGTCTGGGCTACTTTTGATGTTACAACAGCTCCTAAAAGATATAGCAAGCAGATAACAGTTCCTGCAAATATCACAGGCTTTAACGTGATGGTTGGTATGTATAACGATACTGCAGCTGAATTTTGGATGAGTGAGCTTATGTTTGAAGCAGGTAATAAAGCATCAGCTTATACTCCGGCACCAGAAGATTTGCAAAGTTATGCAGATATGGTTTCAACTGCAGCTGTTAATAACCAAACGCAGACAAGTATCTTTAATAAGCTGACAAACAATGGACAGACGCAGGGAATATATCTAAAAGATGGAAAACTGTATATCAATGCGGAATATATAGCAACAGGAATCCTTAAGTCAAAAGATGGTCAGAGTTTTTACCTGGACCTTGATAAAGGGATACTTAAAATGAATGCAACGCAGCTATCTGTGACAGGATCTACTCTTACAAATCTCTGGAGGAATTCGGCATTTTTTAATTATATAGGAACTACATGGCTTAATGCTTCTTCTGGAGATAGAGGGATATGGATGGGGGATTCTAATAACGCTACTAACGGTGAAGTGGCTTGGATGGATATCAATAATGAAGTCCCAGATGGGGTCCCCGTAATGAATTCGTTGTGGATAAAGCCATATATTACAACGCAAACACCTGGAGTAGGACAGACAGTTGCTATTACAGCTGGAAGATATATGTTCTCATTTTATTATAGGGCAATATTAAGTCCAAACCTCTTAAGGAATACCGCAGATAAAAAGCTTGATTCGTCAATTACGGATACAGGATGGTTTTTAACATCTAATGGTAATGGAAAAGCTTCTGTTGTGACTGGATACAATAACCTGGGAACAACTGATAGATACATACTTCCTTATCCTCTTGCTTATGCTATTACAGGTAATACAACAGGCATTAAGGATTTTGCACAGAAAGTATCTCTTACAAAAGGAACGACTTATGTCCTTTCATGGTATTCAAGGCTTGTAGGTGGAACAACATCTGCAACGATACTTGTAAGAAACTGGAATACTACAACAAATGCGTGTGAACTCACACTTTTTAATGCGAAGATGACTAACACAGCATGGGAAAGAAGATGCGTTAAGTTTACTGCTACAAATGAAACAAGTGAGATAACAAATATCCAATTTGGCGTTTCTGGAGCTGGAAATGTGCAATTTGCATGCATGAAGCTTGAACAGGCAGATTATTGTTCGCTTTATGTTCCACATACAGCAGATGCTTCGTACAAGGAATCAGATAGAGTATACTATAGGGTCCTTCATAGATGGGGAATGAATTCATCATATGGAATTTATGACTCTGTCTCAAATACTATAGCGGAAATAAAATCAAAAAAGTGGAACAGGCATGTTGTTGAAGAGACTTTTACAAAGAACAAAGATGTGAATGGTAAAAGGGATCTTATGAATTCTGCCTATTTCGAAAGCAATAACAATGGTAGGTACAACACAGGAATGCGAGTTGCCACAATGAATGGCATTTCAATTGAGTTTTGTGGACTTATGCTAGCAAAGATAGCAAAGAATGATAACCTTCAAGCTGTAGCAGCAGCGTGTAAATGGGTACCTAATGGCTCTGATCAGATGTATAAAGATTCCATTGTAGCAACCATGAACGGATCATCAGCGACAGATTCAAATCAGGGTTTATATCTTAATAGTTCAGGCCAGCTTTGTATCAATGCCAGTATGATAAAGAGTGGCACGATATCGGCTGATAAGATAAAGACAGGAACGTTATCGTCCATAGCTATAAACAATAACGGGAATTTCCAAGTCAATTCAGGCGGAAGTGTGACTATTAAATCTGGAAATCTTACGGTTAAGGAAAGTGATAGTAAGCTCATAAGGTTTAATACATCAAGTGGAATACCACAGATTCATCTAACTGATGGATCAAGAGATACGCTTATAACGCCAGGGCATATCTACTATACAAACAATAAGGGAGTTTATACAGAACTCACTAATCATTAAGAAACTTGCATCCGTTATGGGTGCTATTTTTATGCAAAAAAGGAGGAAACAGCATATGAAAAATGTAGTAACTATTGGACAGTATATCTTTTCAGGAATAGGAGGTGTTATGGGTTGGATTTTTGGGGGATTTGATGGTTTTCTTTATGCGCTTATAGTGTTTGTCGTAATTGACTATCTTACTGGTGTTATGGCTGCGATCTATACAAAGCAACTTTCAAGTGAGGTTGGGTTTAAAGGGATAGCAAGGAAGGTGGCGATATTCCTTCTTGTTGGTGTAGGAAACATCATTGATGTTGAAATCCTAAAGGCAGGTGCGGTTCTTAGAACAGCAGTGATCTTCTTCTATATTTCAAACGAAGGAATCTCTATCATTGAAAATGCTGCAAGGCTTGATCTGCCTATCCCTAAGAAGCTAATTGACGTACTTGAGCAGATAAAGGACAGTGATGTGAATGACAAAACTTCAAAGTGATTTCATAAAGATGATTGGTGATGCCGCAGTTTCTTATTACAAGGACTACGGCATCTTGCCGTCACTCACGATTGCACAGGCTATTTTAGAATCCAAGTGGGGAAGGAGCGGCCTTTCAAGAGATTGCTATAACTTCTTTGGTATGAAATGGTTAAAAGGGTGCGGCTGTGACTATAAAGAGTATGAAACCAAAGAACAGAATAAAGATGGAAGTTACAAAACTATCATTGCAAAGTTCAGGAAATATGGAAGTGTATCGGAGGGGATAAGGGGATATTATGAATTCCTTCAGTATAAAAGGTATAGAAATTTAAGAGGAGTAACAGACTATAAAAAGGCTTGTGACCTTATCCGTAAAGATGGATGGGCTACAAGCCTTTCTTATGCTGAAAACCTAAAAAGATACATAAAGCAGTATGATCTTGATGATTATGACAGGGATGTACTTGGAATTAAGAAGGATGCCAAGAAGTATGTGGTTACAGCATCCGCAATAAAGGTAAGAGAAGGCGCTGGAATAAGCTTCTCACAGAAAGCAGTAAAGGACACAATACTTGCCCAGAGCAACCCGATCGGAAAAGCGATCTACAAAAAGGGCACAGTTATCCATGTGCTTCAAACCATAGCGAGGTCTGATTCAGAGATATGGGGAAGAACAGTAGATGGTTATGTGGCTTTAAAGTATGACAGCAAAGATTATGTTATGTGAAAGGAATAATAGGTTTGTAATTTTTGATATATGCACCTGAGTGCCACCATTTGCGCATAAGTGCCTATAATATTGGAAATCTTTGGGATATATATCTATGGAAAGCGCTTACATATAAGCGGATAATCAATCTTTGCGCGCTATATACCATATATGGTAACAAAATATGAGGAGATTGTTTTATGTGTAAGTATTGTTCAGAAGATGGAAGTATGGATGTTTTAGACAAATCATTCTTTGATGAAAGTATTGATGTGGGTGTGTTTGGGGTGCTTATTGTTAACGGAAGAGTATATGCTAAAAGGTCATGTTTAGAGTTTTCGGTCATCACAGATACAGGAGAAGCCAAGGTGTATAGGAAAGACATAAAAGTTTGTCCATTTTGTGGAAGAACCATGGAGTATACCGCAGATAGATAGTTTATCTTAATTTAAGACTCTATTTATAAGGTATTAAGTCCGGCGTGGGATAATTAATCTGGTAAATTGTATTGTTTAATTTAGTCTACGCCGGAGGATAGAGAAATGAAGTGCCCTGGATGTGGAAAAGAATGTAAAGAAGATATGAAGTTTTGCTCTGAATGTGGATATCCTATAGGGGCTTATAAAGAGCGAGTGCACAATAATACATTAGAGAGGAATGGGATAACTCAGGGTGATAGTCCTATAGTACATGTTAAAAATGATAATAAAAACCAAACAGGTAAAGTGCCTCTTGGGACAGTAGAATCTACGGAAATATCTGAGAAATTCTCAAAACCGCTGAAAATAATAGCTCTAATACTTAGTGGATTTCTTGTATCTATATTTACTTCGCGGATGGATTCATTGCTATATGGATTTATTGTAGGAATAGCGATGATGCCAATTATTTGGTTCTTCATTAGAGTAAAAATAGTAGCTTCATTGGGGCCTAATGCGTATAAAACTGCATCTCCATGGCTTTTTGGAGGCCCAGTTACTGACGCAGTTCTTCTTTTTAGCATAGGATACGTACTATGGCCTATTATGCAGTTAGTTTCTTGTTTTATATAGCAATTAGTGAACCTGTGTGGGCAAAAAAATTATGGGAGAAACAAGCTATGGCAACCTGTTTTTATTGTAATACAGTAGTCTCGGATAATCCGTTTAATTTAAAAGATAAATATATGGTGGCGGGAGGACTTGGAAAAGGACAGGTGTATGTGTGCAAATCCTGTGCACGCCAAGCAGGAGTTGATAGCGTTTTCAAAAGCATGTATGTAACAGCAAAAGCAATAAAGAATGAGCTTGATAGGAAACGTAGTATTCAGAAAGCAAGCACTTACAGTAATTCGCCGTGTGAGAAAAGCGATTCGGAGTTGGCTTTCGAGGCATTTGGAAAGCAATATGGATATCGGTGTCAAATTATAAAAAGAATTTCAATAAAAACAGATCACCTTTTTTCATTAAATCATTCAGATGATTATAGGGCAGCATTTTTGTTAAAACTCAGAAATATGATAGTAACAGGTGCTGATGAACAGGATGTATTGGAGTTCATGACTATGCTTGTATGCAGTCTGGCTTATAACGAGGGAATTACTTTTTTTATAGACTATGATATGACGTATAAAGAGTTTAATTCTTTCGACAATGAATATAATGAAAAAAGGAAGGAGTTAGGGCTAAGCGAAGATAGAACAGTTTTTGATAATCTTATAATTTATAAGTTTGATTCTATGCTGCCAATTGCTCTTTCAAGTATTAAAAAAATCATAAGCGAAAATCCGGATTTCTTTGTTGTATTAGTGCTTCCAGAATGCTATCGAAGAATAACGAAAGAAATAGAAGATTTGATGCTTCCTTTTCTTCTTAAGAAAAATTATGTAAGATTTGTTTTCTTTACTGCAGCAAAAAATCATGACATAAATGGAAAGTTAGCAAGAGACTTCTTTACTGTATACGATGCAAAAGAACTTAGCAATATATTTAATTATCCTAGAAAGTTTATTGATGCATCAGATTATAGCCTTGATTATGATACACTCGAGAAAAAATATGATAAGGTCTACGATAGTGAAGAGCTAGAGGAGATATTTCATGAAAATGTTGATAAGAGTGTAGATGTTCTTTTAGAAAACGATCCAAGAACATTTAAGTCAACAATGGATAAAGGGACCTCTTTTGAAAAACATTGTGCAATTTTGTTGGAGCATAATGGATTTACCAATGTTCGAACTACTAAAGGCTCCGGCGATCATGGAGTTGATATATTAGCTGAAAGATTTGATGTCACTTTCGCAATTCAATGTAAGTGCTACGATGGTATGGTTGGAAATGGTGCTGTACAAGAAGCGTTTACCGGAAAAGCCTTTTATAATTGTGATATAGCTGTAGTATTAACAAACAGTGATTTTACGCAGCAGGCAATTGATGAGGCAAAGAGTATTGGTGTAAAGCTATGGGGAAGGGATAAGCTAAAAGAATTTGAACAGAATATGGAATAAAGAGCTTGTCCGGATTGTAATCCATAGAAGAATAAAGATTCAGAAATAAAAACTTTAGAGGTCATGAATGGCATATATTGCGGTTTATGGCCTTTTTTATTTGGATCAAACGTTGCTATTAGCTGAATACAGAGGTAACATGTGACACTACGAGGAGGAAGGCTATGACAGTTGAAGTCATAAAAGGAAAAAAGAAAAAAGGAAAGATTAAAGCCGCTGCTTACTGTAGAGTTTCATCTATCTCTGACGAGCAAGAGACATCGATTGAAAACCAGATTGATTACTATACTAAGATGATTAAGGAGAATCCTACATACGAGTTTGTCGATGTTTACTATGATCAAGGAATTTCAGGTTATGTGGAACGAAGACCGGGATTCCAAAGAATGATGAAAGATGCAAGACAAGGAAAGATTGATCTTATAATAACTAAATCAGTGACAAGATTTGCAAGAAATACCGATACCGTTCTTAAGGCTTCAAGAGAGCTAAAAGAACTTGGAATCGGTATTTTTTTTGAACTTCAAAATATGAATACCCTTACAGAGGAAGGGGAGCTTCTTCTTACTATTTATGCTGCATTTGCTCAAGGAGAGAGTGATACATACAAAGACCTAGCAAATCTAAATTATAAAAGACGATTTGATGACTGCAAGCCATTTTACAATATTCAGAACGTTCTTGGATTCGATATGGATAAAGAAATGAATGTAGTTGTTAATCGTGATGAAGCAAAGAACGTAAAACAGATTTTTACCTGGGTAAAGCAAAATTACAGTACTGTTGAGGTTGTAAGAAAATGTAAGGAAGCCGGAATAACCAATAAACAGGGACAACCGGTTACTAGAGTATTTATTACTAAGACAATAAGAAATGTCCAGTATAAAGGGGATTACATAATGCAATCGACCTATACTGATGAAAAGAAAATGTCCAGGAAGAATTATGGGAACCTGCCATCTTATTACATAAAGAATGATCATCCGGCGATAGTATCAAGGAAGCTGTGGGATGAGGCCAATAAATGCATTGATGCCAGGAGAGATAATAGGCATGCGAGAGTTCAACTAAAGCCCATGACTACAGAAAACTATCCATATAAAGACATGATATTTTGCGCAGAATGCGGTGGCTTGATGAGACCACAAAAAAAGAAGTCAGGAATAGAATACACATTTTTATGTTCAAATCGAAGAAAGTATGGAAGCAAGTTTTGTAGCAATAAGCCTGTTCCTCAGAAAGTAATAGAGAGTTGGGGGAAAATAGATGGCCACGTATATGTTAGCTTCGACAAAAGCAGACCTATACATCAGCAATACAAATACGTAAAGGAAAGCACCTGGAAGAAAGATCATAGCAATAAGAAAATACCTGCCAAAGAATATACGAATGATAAATGTTTTTATTATCGCAGAATATTCTGTGCAGAATGCGGAAGCTTACTTAGAAAGATAGTTGATGTTGGTGGGCATATAAGATTTACTTGTGGCGGGCACCTGGACTTTGGAAATGAGTATTGCAAAGGTGTATGTGTGCCAAAAGAAAAACTTGATAACTTGCCAGAGGAGGCTGGCTACTATTTGATAAAGGAGGAAAGAAAGGGTGAAGAAAAGTGTTACAGTTATACCTGCAAAGAAATACGTCCGATCAGAAAAGAGAGGACAAGCAGGTGATAAAAGATTAAGGGTTGCTGCATATTGTAGAGTATCTACAGAACATGAGGAGCAGATAAACTCTTTCGAGAATCAAGTGCAGTACTATACCCAATACATAAATAACAAGCCAGAATATGAAATGGCAGGTATTTATGCTGATGAGGCAATTACAGGAACAAGTACAAGAAAACGAGACGGTTTCAATAGAATGATTGAAGACTGTGATAATGGGAAGATTGACTATGTTATAACAAAATCGATTTCAAGATTTGCCAGGAATACTCAGGATTGCCTTAAGTACTCAAGACACCTTAAGAGCCTTGGAATAGGCATTTATTTTGAAAAGGAAAATATAAATACATTAGATGCATCAGGTGAACTGCTTTTCACAATTCTTAGCTCGCTTGCACAGGAAGAGTCAAGGAATATCTCGGAGAATAGTAAGTGGGGAATCAGGCACGGCTTTAAAAATGGCAAACCACTAATCAATACAACCTCTTTTATGGGATATGATAAGGACGAAAATGGAAAGCTTGTAATAAATAAGGAACAAGCAAAGATTGTGAGAAGGATATACACAAGATTCTTGGAAGGTGCGCCAATAGCCCTGATATGTAGAGAACTTAGAGATGATAAGGTAAGGGGTATAAATAATGGGACATGGGCGTGTGCTGTTGTTAGGGCCATGCTTGAAAACGAGAAACATTGTGGAGACCTTCTCATGCAAAAGACATACTGCGAGGACTACTTGTCAAAGAAACAGGTCAAAAATTATGGGGAAGTTGATCAGTATTTTGTTGAGAATGATCACGAGGCAATTATTCCAAAGGACGAATGGCTAGCGGTACAATTGGAGCTTCAGCGAAGAGAAAAATATAGAAATGAGGTAGGATTCCTTAAATATTATTCCGGGCTTGGAGGATTTTCTCGTAAAGTTGTTTGCGGATGCTGCGGCAAAATTTATACACGTAGAAATGCTGATACTAATGGCAATAAGAAATGGTTTTGCGAGGGCAAAAAGAATCCATCTAAAGATTCCTGCAAAGGCCCTCTTGTTGAAGAGGAGAGGCTAAATAAAGCTTTTATAATCGCCTGGAATACCATAGTGCAAGAGAAGGATCCAAATATCCTCAAGTGGGATGAACAAATCGTTGAAGGGGATCCGCTTCAAAGGCTTAGAGCAAGGCAAATGAAAATGATGGTTGAGGAAGGAAATATCAGTGAAGTAGTACCAGAACATGTAATGCTTGTACTAGAGAGAATAGTAGTTCATAGCAAAGAGCATTTTGAAGTAAGATTTCTGGACGGAACAGTAAAAAATGTCTGTGTAGGATAAGACATTATTTAATGTTAAGAGCATATGCCGGCTTTTTCCTAGATCTCTTTCTGCCGCCTAACTGAAAAATGTCATGTTCTTTTATGTAATCTATAGCTTCGACCAGGGTACCAAATGATGTCTGATAATGATAATCTGAATAAAAGGCATGAGAATGGGATAGGTCGAAGCAAATCTTTTTATCTTCAATTTTCCAAGTGTGTCCGGTGTTTTTGGACATAATTTCTATAATGTTTTTCTTTTTTATGAGCGTTAAAAAGTAGCGTTCGTTCTGAATATCTGTATAAGTCATATAATAAATCCTTTCAGTGAAAACATGGCAGATATTGCCGCGACGAGAAGTGATAATAACATATTATAAATATAAATGCAAATGTAATGATATGGGCTTTGAATAGAATGGAATAAGCTTTATATAATGGGATTGTTGCGCATAACTAAGGGCAGTTTTATACTTATTTTATCTATATTTTATATGTTCTTCTTAAGTGAAATCTATAATGGAATTACGACGAAAAATCATAATTCGAGGTGCTTTATGAAGCAGATCAAGATAAATGGAATTCCCTACAATCTAATTTCAAGAAACGAAAAAGAAGATAATCCATATCCGCATATAGAAAATGCTCTAACTAATCAAACACCGACTGGAGATCAGAAAAGTATATTGAGGACTTTTCTGGCTGATAACGGGGTTCAAACTCCTTCAAGCATAAATACGCATTCATGTGTGGAACAACTTACTGAAATTGCAGATAGAATAAATGCTTCAAGAATGGGCACCTTTGATTCATGGACCATAAAAAGCAATCTGGTTTGTGCTAAGAAAACAGATAAATCTTTCTTTGATTATAATGGATCAGGAATTCCTAAAGATATCAGATGGTTCTTTGGGGTGGATAAGCTTGAACTCGGAGGAAAGAAGAATATCCTGCTTATTTATAAAGGCAAAGAGTATAGTGCGTCTATTCAGCGTGAAAATGAGCATGCAAGAACAAGACTATTTTGGAACAGTGATCTGGCTGAAATGGTTTCTGGATACAATAATCCGGAATCATATCCTATAGCCTTATTTACGCAGTTAGCTGATACAAAATATGAAATGCAGATGATAGGAGATGCAGCAGTGTCAGGTATTGATTACATAGGTGTTCTGAATTATTTAGAAAATAATATGGAAGTCCCATACTCAAATCCAGAAGACCCAGGGATTAGTGCAAATGAGAAAGATCGCCTTCTGAAAGTAAAAGAAAAGGGTCAGTGGGTTGTGGCTGAAATGAAGAAGATGGCGGATGCATGCAGGCAAAAATACAACCTGGATAAATGCCTACCTTTATCTTGGCTTGATGGGTCAAATACTAAGACAAGAAAGTATCTATGGGCCCAGATGAAATATAGCCAATATGCAGATGACCCGATCAGTATATCAATTTTTGTTGAGAAAAATGGAACCCTCGGGACTAGATATCGAATAAGTCTTGAAATAAAAAATGATGGAACAGATAAGAAAACAATGGAAAGGTATCATTCTTATCTTGATATTCCTATAGATAACGACGCTGGTTTTGTATTTGTTTCAGGCAGTAATGAATGGGGGAATCCAGAGGAACTCAAAAAGCCGCAGAATGAAATAAGAGAACAGCTTAGAAATGGCGAGTTAAGAAAGGTACAACTATGTAGGTATATAGAACGTCCTTCGGATGAAAGTAATGAATATTATCATGAAAAGCTCCTTGCAGCTGTAGGAGAGCTAATACCATATTACGAGTATGTTATTGGTTTAACAGAACCTGAAATAGAAGTAAAAGCTGAGGAAGCACAGAGCATGAATAAAGAGATTGGATTAAATACAATTTTATATGGCCCTCCTGGAACAGGTAAAACATATAATTCTATGATTTATGCTGTAGCTATTATCGAAGGAAAAGAAACAAAGGAAGTATACGCTGAAGCATCTGATAATTATGAAGCTGTAAAAGCAAGGTATGAAGCTTATAAAGAAGAAAACCAGATAGCTTTTACAACTTTTCATCAATCGTATGGGTATGAGGAATTTATAGAGGGTATTAGACCAGTGATGGACTCAGATAAGGATGACATATCTTATACTGTGGAACCAGGTATTTTTAAGGTGTTCTGCGATAAAGCTAGATCTAAAATTGATGCTCCGGATATAGAAATAAACAATGATGCTACATCATGGTATATAAAAATTTATCCAGATGAAAAAAAGACTGCGCAAGAGATACTGGATTTCTGTATAGAAGAAGGTACTATACGCATGGACTTTACTGAAGAAGAAATAAAGAATTCAGCACTAGGAGGAAAAGATGAGCATGAGTTTCTCCGTTGGTATAAATATGATATTGAGCCTGGTGATTATGTATTGGCAAGCTTGGGACATGGAATAATAAGAGCGGTTGGAATTTTCGAGGAGGGCGATGCCTTTTGGGATGATAAGTTAGATAGTCATCATTTTGCAAGAAAAGTAAAGTGGTTAGCATATGATATGTCTGCTGATCTCAAAGAATACAATAATGGAATCGCTTTTCCTAGATTTGTCATTTCAAGACTGAAGAATTGTGTTCCATCAAATGTACAAAGAATGCTCATAGATTCTGGGGCATATAAAGAACTAAAGAACGATAAAAGATATGTTTTCATTATTGATGAAATAAACAGAGGTAACATATCTAAGATATTTGGTGAGTTAATCACACTTATTGAAACTACAAAGCGTTCAGGAGAAAAAGAAGCAATGGAAGCTATTCTTCCATATTCAAAAACTCCGTTCAGTGTTCCAGATAATGTATATATATTGGGGACTATGAACACGGCTGATAGATCAATTGCTCTTATGGACACTGCTTTAAGAAGACGATTTGATTTTGTGGAAAAAATGCCAGATCCAGGACTGCTTAGAGGCATTACTGTATCTGATGGTAATACCAGTGTAAATGTCGAGGAGCTGCTTAGAGTTATAAACCAGCGAATAGAATACCTTTTTGATAGGGAACATACTATAGGGCACGCATTTTTCATGAAGTTAAGGGACAATCCTTCGTTAAAGACCCTATCAGATATCTTCAAGAATAATGTTATTCCGCTTTTACAGGAATACTTCTATGAAGACTATGAAAAGATTCAACTCGTGTTGGGAGACAATGGCAAATCATCTTCTGAGTATGCATTCGTTAAGGAAGAGGATTATGACTTGAGGAAAGTATTTAAGGGGAATCCGACCAGCATAGACACACTGGATATCTCAGGAAGGAAGTATAAAGTCCAGATGAGTGCATGTGACTATATTCAGAGTTATAAAGAGATCAGTGATACCATATAGGAATTTATATGCAGCGCTTAGTTGAAGTAAAAGAATTTGATTCGATCATTCGGGAAAGTGAGTATTCGGATGATTATAACTTCAAAAGCCTTAGTGAAACAGAGTTTTCATGGGTAATGGATTTTGCTAAGGAATACACGAGCATGGAGGAAGGTGACTCTGATGCTCTTGAATTTATGCGCATTGGTTATAAGAAACCTTATGGAGATGTTATTACTCTAAAGAATTATGTGGGATTGATTCAGCTTAAGAATGGATTCCAGATTCAGGTTCTGCCAAAGATAACATTCGATAGTGGTGATGATGCTGGCAACGAGCGTACAAAGAAGGTATTCCTGAAAATGCTCCGAAGTATGAAGGATTTTCCAGGAAAGATTTTTAATGAGGCTTCATTAAAAGTCAGTAAAATGAACCTCTATGAGCTGTTTATAAATATGTACTTACAGGAAGTGAGGCAGCTCCTTAAGAGAGGCATAAGATCTTCATATATAGAAACGGAGGATAATCTAAGATTTTATAAAGGGAAACTACTGGTTAATCAGCATATAAAAGCAAATGTTGCTCATAGGGAACGTTTCTATGTGTCATATGAAGAGTTCCATCCCAATAGGCCAGAAAATAGATTGATAAAATCGACCTTGCTCAAACTGCAAAAAATATCATCCAGTGCTGAGAATTCTAAAGAGATAAGGCAGATGTTAACTCATTTTGAGATGGTGGAGCCATCGTCAAATTATGAAAAGGACTTCTCAAAAGTTGTGATTGATAGGAATACCAAGGATTATGACATGCTTATGAAATGGTCCAAAGTTTTTCTGCTTAACAGGAGTTTTACGACCTTTTCAGGTGATACTACATCAAGGGCGCTTTTATTCCCGATGGAAAAGGTGTACGAGAGTTATGTGGCTAGAGAAATGAAGAAAGCGTTTATGCCCGATGGTTGGTTGGTATCAAGCCAGGATCATGGATACTACTTATTCGATGAACCACGCAGCCAATTTGCTCTGCGGCCTGATATTGTGATGAAACGAGGCGATCGGACCATCGTTATGGATACAAAATGGAAGAGGCTGATGGATAATGATTATCTCAACTACGGGATATCACAAGCTGATATGTATCAAATGTATGCATATTCTAAGAAGTATGAAACACCTGAGATTTGGCTCTTGTATCCGGAAACAGAAGAGATGAGAGATCATAAACCAATTGAGTATGTGAGTATGGACCCAAGCATGGAGACTCATGTGCATGTACATTTTGTTGATCTGGAACATATAGAAGATAATCTTCAGTTGTTGAAAGAAAAGATTAGTATAGAGGTCGGAAACGATGGAGTATAAAGGGACTATAATTGAAACCAAACGCGACAATTTATTAGAGTGGCTTAGAACAGAACTTAAAAGTATCCCTGTTACTGTTTCTGCCGAGGATGAATGCATTAATATTCGTTTTCAAGAATTATTGGTTTGTGGGATAGAAGTTTTAGACGAATCATACAAAATCTTCAATGCTACAGAAGATTGGAAAGAGAACACGTCCTATCATTGTGAGCAGGCAGACGATGGGACTTGGTACTATTACATGGAATCTTCTGATGAGTGCATTTCTGAGTGTAAACGTCTTGTTATGTTTGAGGCTAAAAAAGGAAATGACATAAGTAGTAAAGAGTACAGTTCTGCGCCTCTTAGAGATAAGTTTTGGCAAAAACGAGTCAGAGACATTATGGGAAATTACCTTGTTTCTGAAATGTCTGGAGAAGTTAAGGAGCATGGAAAGCCTGAAGTGCGATTTGAAATGCGATATGATCCTAAGATTGCAGGACCTGAGCATAGACTTAGGGTTTACTTGCAAAATAAGAACAGCAAAAATCCTGAAGTAGTATCTGTATGGGTAGGAAGGGAAATTGCTAGCGAAGAATTTCTAAGGGAATCGCTTGTAACTGTTAAAGGGGATCATCCATTAGGCCCTAGGAATGATAGTTTAGGACATTACAAGGAAAGTAATATTAAGTTCAAAATTTCAGAAAACGACAGGCAAAGGGATATCGAGGAAGCTTTTGAATTTATCAGAGTGATAATAAAGAAGAAAATGGGATGACTTATGGTACCAAATATAGATGTTTGAAAAGCTGTGATTATTGATGAATCTGTTAAGACTAGTTAAGCGGCGAAGTGGCTTTAGTGCATATTAATTAGAAAGGCGTAATGTATGTATTGCAGAAAATGTGGAAAACAAATACCTGATGATAGCTCATTTTGTACTAATTGCGGGGCTAAAGTAGTAGATGGAAATACAAATGCTTCATCTATGCAGAATTATAATGCAGTGGATATTAACACTAATAATATAGGTAATCATTATGGTTCAGCACCTAGTCCGAACACGAACTATGAAAATAGTTATTCTTCACATCATGATATTATTCATCCAGATAGAAAAATGCCTTTTATTATTGCTGGAGTAGCTATTTCTGCATTTATATTGCTTGTTATTATGCTAGTGTTGATTTTTACTTTTAGAAGCAACATGAGGGAAAGCCATGAAGTACAACTTGCCGAGGAAACTTATGGTAAGAGTCCAAATAAAGCAGACAACAGTACAGCTAGTAAAGATACTCCTGAAGTAAAGGAAGAAGAGGTGGTTGAAGATGTGCCTCAAGCTGAGGAAGAGGAATCAAATACTGCGGAAGAATCAAGCACTTTAACTGAAGAATCAAGTGACTCAGCTGAAGAAAAAAGCAATATATCATATAGTTCAATAAGTGAACTTCCAAATGATTTACCATATGCATTTCGATATTCCGATGGAACAAATTGGCAGACCTCGATTCATATTAAAGCTAATGGACATTTTAAAGGCATATCAATTAAAACAAGTACTGATACGGCAGCAGATTATCCAAATGGAACGAAATATGTATCATCATTTACGGGGCAATTTACGGAGTTTATGCAAGGGGATAATGATGAGTATTTATTAAAACTATCGAAGCTTGAATTTAGTAGTACTCCAGAAGAATGGATAGAGGATGGTGTTCGTTATATAAAAGATAATCCAAAAGGGATTGAACTTGACCGTGTATATACTCTTTATTCACCATCTATAAAGGTATCTGATACAGACGAGCCATTTCAGAATTTATGGAATAATATGATAACAAAGATTTATGATAACTATTCTGATAGGGGTGATACATTAGAGGATTATGTCCTTTTTTATAATGATACAAGTGATACTTGTGATTGTTTTTGCGGATTCAATGATGAAAAAGATGACTATATTTATCCAGATGTATATGAAAAAGTTTTGACAGATGAGGATGTTGCATCAATATCAGAAGTAAATAAAGGAACTATTACTGGACGTAGCGTATATCAGATGATTATTAATGAGATTTACGCTAAACATAAGTATAGATTTGGTAAGGAGGATGTCCTTTCTTATTTCCTTAATAGATTTTGGTATTGGGAGTATTTTGATGAAGGGGATATGATAGATGATATGGCATCTATAGAGGGATTATTATCCCAAACAGAAAAAGACAATGTAAAAATTCTTAAGGGTGCTATGAATGGCGTCAACGCAGCTGATGCTCTTGCAAATAATTATGCTGAATCAACAGGTGAACAGGATAAAGCTGAGACAAATGAAACGGTGGCACCGGAAGAGCAGTCAGCGACTAATAATGATATGGTGAAGGTTGGGGACACTTTTACTATTGGTGGGGTAAAGATGTCTATTACTGGTGCAGAGCTTGAGTATTGGACGTATAATCCTACATATGATGGACAAGTATATGGACATGGAATGAAATATATAAGTGTTTCATTTACTGTAGAGAATATTGGAACTTCAAGCATGTATATATCACCATACTCATTTAATTGTTATGCGGATGATTCTTATTGTGATGTGGCTTCATTCCATTCTGGACAATGTGGTGAGATATCTCCCGGCAGGAAAACATCATTTGATGCTTATTGGAAGGTCCCTGATACAGCTGGCACGATCGAGCTTGAATATAAATATAATTACAAAACAATAGTAAAGATCAAAATTCAGTAACTAATTGGTTTATACCATTTATTGGCAAATGGAATAAGTGTGTATTATTACAGGAAGAAGGCTATATGGGTCCATATGATTTTATAAAAGATACTCCGTTTGATCTTAATAAGGATGGGAAGATTGATGCAGTAGAGTATGACATAATATTTGGCGGTCTATGCTCTGAGGAAGATGCAAATGTTGAGAATATGGATATGGAGATTGAGGATGAGCAATGAGACAAATACTGCTGTATAATTGATACTGAAAACATATTCGATTTAAGATATGGGGATTAGTAATATGAAAATAGTATTTTTAAGACATCACCACATGCCTAACCTGTAGGAAGGTAATTTACCTTTGATACTTCCTGCAGGGAAGGTAAATATTATCAAAGGTGGTGATGCTATGGGAAGAACAAGGGCCTATAGGAGAAGCGTCAGAAACAGAGCAATAGCTCATAAGAAGAGAATTTGGAAATCCATCTGGAAGGAAAAACAATATATTCCCGATGGGAAATTCTCAAAAGCCCATATGGGCTGCGGATGTTGGTTATGTAAACCTTGGAAACATCAGTATGAACCAAGCAGGTCAGAAATAAGAGATACGGTTCGTGCTAGACAATGTATTGATGATTATTTAAATAATCGCTAATAAGGAAAGCCTTGGCTATGAATGAATATATAGCTAAGGCTTTTTTGTATGTACTTTCGCGAAATAGATAGGTGAAAAAGAGAATAAAACTATATATAGTTTCAGTGCTACATTAAAGCACAAGATATAGTGCTCGACGGGAGACGGAATTGTTATTGAGTCAAAGGGGATTCACATGATGATCGATGGAGGAAGTACTTCCAAAAAGGATGTGGCTAAATATCAACTTGTGCCATTTCTATCATACGAGGGTATTGGTGCTCTTGATGCGGTTATTCTTACCCATGAGGATGAAGATCATATGAGCGGTATTCTTGAGCTTATGGGGATGATGGAAGAGAGAAGAAGTAATATCAGAATCAGAAATCTGATCCTGCCGGATATTGGCGAAGCTTCAAAAGGAGATAATTACCGGATGCTTGAAGCGAAGGCAGCAGGGCTTGAAATTCCTACGTCTTATGTGAAGCAGGGAGATGAGATTAATCTTGATGCTATAGGAAAGAGCTTTAATCCATTTAGTATTAATGGGCGTGCAGCCGGAACGGCGCCTGATTCCAAGGATCTTCGTATTAAGTGCATCGGCCCCGTGCCTAAAATGGTGACGGATGAGCCAAACGCTTATTCTACAATATTGCTGTTAAAGTGCGGAGACTTCAGTGGTCTTTTTACAGGAGATGTAGAAGGCACGGGACAGGATAATCTAAAGGATTATATCCGCAGTAATCCAGATGAATTTAAGAATCTGACGCTGCTTAAGGTTGCACACCACGGCAGCGGTTATACCACAGATGAAGAATTTTTAGAGCTAACAAGACCTCAGATCTCGCTTATCAGCTGCGGCGTAGACAACCGCTATGGTCATCCTCACAAGGAACTTGTGGAGAGACTTGAGAACATTGGCACAGGCATTTACAGAACCGATAAAAGCGGAGCTATTACGCTCGAACTCCGGCATAGCAAACTGATTGTGGATACATTTATCGAAGATATGCACGTTAATGATGAGTGACACATTTTAGGATATTAGTGCAGTTTGTTTTTTAAAAACGGTTTTTAAAAAGGAAAAAGAAGAGGAATATGCTATAAAGACACGCATTTGAGCCTAATTTGTTAACGCACGTGTCGACGATTTGAAAATCCAACACGCATATGATTGGCTTTACCCCAAATGCGTGATTGCCTATGGCTAGTAGGGGAGCGGTGGACACGCAGCGGAATTCGTATAGAGATAATGCGTCACAGTATTTCAGTACCCAGACACGAATATAACAGGAGGTACAAGAAATGCGTCACAAAAGCGATTACAAAGACACGTATATAGGAATACTTGCTCTAATATACGTGTTTGTGCGCCTTAGTTATACAATGCAAAGACACGTTAATCAGAATGTGACTTTAGTATGCGTGTTTTCACTACCCGCAGGGTATTAGAAGAATTATGACAAAAGAAAAATGTTAAAAAATGAAATGGTATTCGCTTCTTTCGTAAGCGATACAATTGACGGAAGGAGAAATTTTTGGAAAGTTATTCAAAACAATTAAAACAACAAATGAAAGAAATTGAATCTCTTATAGATAAAACAGAAAGAAGAGCTAGGAACTATATTGGCTTAGAAAACAAATTGTTAAGAGTCTCAAATCGAAAAAATGGGTATCATTACTACATTGTGGAAGGAGATTCAAAGCCCAAATATGTAAAGGATAAGGACAAGGACTTGGCCAGGAAAATAGCTCAAAGAGATTATGAAGAGAAAACTCTTAAAACCATGAGAAATTTGAATTACCAGATAAACAGGTTTCTACAATTGTATGATTCATCAGCAATAGAAAATGTTTACGAGCACATGGGGGAAGCAAGAAAGGCTATAGTTGAGCCAATTATTCCTTCGGATGAAGAATATATCAAAAATTGGCTTAAGCAGCATGAAGGCGAAAAAAATTTGTATCCGGAACATGGAAGATATGTAACTGCAAAAGGAGAATATGTCAGATCAAAGTCTGAAAAAATCCTGGCGGATTTGTTCAACAAGTATGAAATTCCATATTGCTATGAGCCTGCCCTTGAATTACGTGGTGGGAAAATAGTCTATCCTGATTTTATCATTCTAAATGTTCGAAAGAGGAAGACATACTACTGGGAACATTTGGGATTAGTCTCTGAAGAGGATTATGCGATAAAGAATTTTGGAAAGCTACAGCTATATGAAAAAAGTGGATATATTGTTGGAGACCGAGTACTTATATCAATGGAATCAGAGTCCAATCCGCTGGATGTAAGGATTATAGAAAAGAAAATAAAAACATATCTCCTATGAGAGCAAAATTAATCTTACAAAAAATTAAATTCGTACCTTGACGATGCAGGACCATGAGAGTAGAATATGTACAACTTAATACTTTAAACCGTTGAAGTGGAGATAACGGCAGTGATGCCTTTACAGAGAGCCCGGGAAGCTGAGAGCGGGTGAGAAACAAATTGTCAAATGGACCACTGAGGGCGTAGATCAAAAGCGAGATAGGAAATATGTAATTTCCGGAATCGAATGTGTTCTGAGTTTTGAAGCGATATCAGAGCTGCCGATTTTAAGCTGAGTATTCTACGACGTGAAGGCATACGTTAGTTGCCTGGGATATGTTGGTATCCTGTGAGGCGCATGGAAGTCCATGAATTCAAGGTGGCACCGCGGATTATTAGATGATTCGTCCTTGACAGAAAATAGATTTTTCTGTCAGGGACTTTTTTTATCTTATAGGAAATTCCTGCGGATTTCCTATAAGATAAAAACACTCCGTGTGGATGCGCAGCTCGTGGAAATGAAGTTTATTGCTTCGCAATGTCTTCGTTCCACTTCGGTCGTCGCAGAGCTGATGTCCCCCGGACATCATGCGACACTCGCGCGCGAAGATTTCGCAAGCGAAATCCTATTTTATTTGCGTGAGAAGCAGAGCCACTCGCAAGATCAGGAACAGAACTTCACTAATAGGAGGAGATTATGAGTACAGACAAAAAAGGAAGATTTGGAATTCATGGAGGACAGTACATTCCTGAAACACTAATGAATGCAGTAATTGAGCTGGAAGAAGCCTATGAGCATTACAAAAATGATCCTGAATTCAACAGAGAACTAACAGAGCTTTTGGATGAGTATGCAGGCAGACCTTCAAGACTTTATTATGCAGAGAAAATGACAAAGGACCTGGGCGGAGCAAAGATCTACTTAAAGAGAGAGGACTTAAACCACACAGGTTCACACAAAATAAATAATGTTCTTGGACAGGCACTTCTCGCAAAGAAAATGGGTAAGACAAGACTTATAGCCGAGACCGGAGCAGGACAGCACGGAGTTGCGACAGCTACAGCTGCAGCGCTCATGGGAATGGAGTGCGTTGTATTCATGGGAGAAGAGGATACAAAAAGACAGGCTCTGAACGTGTACAGAATGAGACTGCTTGGATCTGAAGTTATTCCCGTAACATCAGGTACAGCCACACTTAAGGATGCTGTATCAGAGGCTATGCGTGAGTGGACCACCAGAATAGATGACACACATTACTGCCTTGGTTCTGTAATGGGCCCCCATCCTTTCCCCACGATCGTAAGAGATTTCCAGGCAGTGATTTCAAGAGAATCAAGAGCTCAGATACTTGAAAAAGAAGGACGTCTTCCCGATGCAATCGTTGCCTGTGTTGGTGGCGGATCAAATGCAATCGGAAGCTTCTATCACTATATCAATGATGAAGGCGTTAAGCTGATAGGCTGTGAGGCAGCAGGACGAGGCATCGATACCTTTGAAACCGCAGCCACTGTAAATACCGGAAAACTTGGTATTTTCCACGGAATGAAATCCTACTTCTGTCAGGATGAATACGGACAGATCGCTCCTGTATACTCCATCTCGGCAGGACTTGATTATCCCGGTGTCGGACCGGAGCATGCACATCTTCACGACATACACAGAGCAGAATACGTGCCTGTTACCGATGATGAAGCAGTAGATGCTTTTGAATACCTTTCAAGAACAGAGGGAATCATCCCGGCAATTGAATCAGCTCACGCAGTGGCACATGCAATCAAGCTTGCACCCACAATGAGCAAAGACCAGATAATAATAGTAACCATCTCAGGAAGAGGCGATAAGGACTGTGCTGCAATCGCAAGATACAGAGGGGAGGACATCAATGAGTAATATAAAGAAAGCATTTGAAAACGGAAAAGCATTTATAGCATTTATAACCTGCGGAGATCCCGACCTCGAGACCACAGGAAAAGCAGTGAGAGAGGCAGCAAAGAACGGTGCTGATCTCATCGAGCTTGGAATACCTTTCTCAGATCCAACTGCGGAAGGCCCCGTAATTCAGGGAGCCAATATCCGCGCTCTTGCAGGTGGCATAACTACAGATAAAATATTTGAATTTGTAAAAGACCTTAGAAAAGACGTAGACGTTCCCATGGTTTTCATGACCTATGCAAATGTAGTTTTTTCATATGGCATCGAGAGATTCGTTAAGACCTGCAAAGAAATAGGAATGGACGGACTGATCCTTCCGGACATAGCCTTTGAGGAAAAAGAAGAGTTCTCTGAAACATGCGATAAGTATTGCATTGATTTTATATCTCTTATTGCGCCGACATCCAGACAGAGAATTGCCATGATAGCAAAAGAGGCCAGTGGATTCCTATATATCGTATCAAGTCTTGGAGTAACGGGAGCAAGAAGCGAGATAAATACCGACCTTGCATCCATGGTTGAGCTTGTTAGGGAAAACACGGACATCCCCTGCGCAATAGGCTTTGGAATTTCTACACCTCAGCAGGCAAAAAAAATGGCCGATATTTCCGACGGAGCAATTGTTGGATCGGCCATAGTAAAGCTTCTTGAAAAGTATGGAAAAGAAGCACCTAAATATATCGGTGAATATGTAAAATCCATGAAAGACGGAATGAGCAACAATTCCGTTCCGGTAGAGCTTGGAGCCTGAAGCTTCGTGAAAATTACTTGGGCGGGGATGCCTTATATGACTTATGAAGCTGCAGATTCTCACAATCCGGAGGTGAGTTTACCAGGGAGTTATTTCTGACCTTACAACCTGCATTTCTGCAATCCCTGCATCTGTAGCCTGAGTGATTGGAGTACATTCTCTTACATTCAAGGGAGCAAAAAGCATGGTTGCTTTCTCTGGCAGTGAACAGTCTGCCACAATTCATACAGATGTTTCTTGTATTGTGAGCCATAGCTTTACCTCCTCATAATTAGTTGAATAGGCGGAATCTGATCAGTCAGGTTCCGTTTTTTCTATTCGTGGTAATGCCTTTTGCATCAGCTGCGAATCAGAAAATGTATTCTTAATATAATAATATCATTAATCGTAATAGAGAATTTAAAGTTTATAGTTATTTCATAAGTTCATGTATTTCATGGAAACTGTTTCGTGATAAAATGTTTATATGTCAGATACGTCTTCTGAAAATCCAAAGCTTTATATAGAAAATAAGCTTAACGGAAGGAAACGAAGTCGATTTTCGAAAATGATTGAATATCGACTTAATATTTGATAGTATATAGTCATGGAAACTGAAAAGTAAAAACAAGTTCCCGACATCTGTTGCTTAACCAGTGTTTAAAAGAAAGTAAGGAGTTTTTATGAACGATACCAGAGTAAAAATCCTTGAAGCAGTACTTACAGAGTTCAAGGAAAAAGGATCCAAATTCACCATGGATGATGTAGCATCCGATCTTCATATGAGTAAGAAGACCATCTACAAGGAGTTTGACGATAAGGAAGAGATTTTTGATGCTCTTGTAGATTACTGCTTTGATTCCATTAAAGAGAAAGAGGCAGAGGTTCTTGCTGATGACAGCCTTTCTACTGTAGAGAAGATTGAGAAAATAATGATCTGCATGCCTGATAAGTACAGGGATGTTGATTTCCGTAAAGTTTTTACTCTTAAGGATAAGTATCCCAAGATTTATGCCAAGGTTCAGAAGAGACTTGAGAACGACTGGGGCGATACCATCGGTCTTATTGAGAAAGGTATTGCAGAGGGCAAGGTAAGGGACCTTCCTATTCCTGTAATCAAGGCTATGACAGAGGCTTCTATCGAGAGATTTTTAAGCTCAGATGTACTTCTTGAGGGAAATACTACCTATGAAGATGCACTTCAGGTTATGATAGATATAATCATGAGGGGTATTTGCGTAGACAAATAAAAATTAAAGTGGGGACTTTAAAATGATAATCAGAAATGAGAACGTATTTCTGCTGCAGACAAAAAACAGCAGCTATTTTCTTCAGGTGCTTCCATCAGGTCATGTGGAGCATATTCATTATGGAAAATCCATCCTTTCCGGTGGACAGTATGAAGAACTTTTAAAGGGCGATAAGGAGGACAGCAAAATAGTCCTTCAGATGGCTAAGGCCATGGAGATCAAGCATCGCCATGAGGGTGGTAACATGATAGTGTATTCGACTGAACACTATCCACTTTGTCTCGAGGTTATGCCTCTTGAGATGTCTTCTTTTGGAAAAGGCGATATCCGCGAGCCTCTTATCGAGGTTTCTCACGCAGACGGCTCCCTTACAAGTGATTTTCTTTTTGATAGTGCTGAGATTTTTGATGAGATTTCAGCTCTTGATACTTTGCCCAGCTCCTATGATGACGGACAGGAACTGAAATTTGAGAGCGGAGCTTTAGATAAGGCTTCACAGCTTGTGCTTACCCTTAAGGATAAGGAGTATGGCCTTCGTCTTGATCTTATTTACAAGGTTTATCCCGAGTGCGACACAATCACCCGCACTTCCGTTTTATATAATGACAGCCAGGAAAAGGTTGTAGTGGACAGACTTTTGTCCAACCAGCTGGATTTCCAGAAGGTGGGTCTTAAGCTTACAAGCTTCCACGGACGCTGGGCTGATGAGATGAATATGTCTGACAGCATCTGCAAGGCAGGAAAAGTTGTTAACGAAGAAATCTCAGCAGGTGAGTCAGGAAGCAGAAGTAATCCCTTCACTATGGTAAGTGATCCGAATGCTACTGAGGAAGCAGGCGATGTTTACGGCCTTAATCTCATTTACAGTGGCAATCATTACAGTGCTCTTTCTGCAAACGGAACCTTCCTTTCACGTTTCGTCAGCGGAATTCAGCCCACAGGCTTTTCATGGACTCTTGATGCCGGTGAGAAATTCGAAGCTCCCGAAGCGGTCATGACTTTCTCTGACAAGGGCTTCCACGGAATGAGCACCAAAATGCACGATTTCGTAAGAAAGCATATCGTTCGCGGCGTATGGCGTGACAAAGAAAGACCTATTCTTATTAACAACTGGGAAGCAACATATTTTGATTTTGATGAAGGAAAGCTCCTTAGAATAGCAAAAGATGCAGCTAAGGCAGGTATCGAATTATTCGTTCTTGACGATGGCTGGTTTGGCAAGAGAAACGATGATAAGGCAGGTCTTGGCGACTGGACAGTAAATACCAAAAAGCTTCCGGATGGATTAAAGGGACTTGCTGATAAGATAAACGGTCTTGGAATGAGCTTTGGTCTCTGGGTTGAGCCAGAGATGGTAAATGAAGACTCTGATCTTTTCAGAGCTCATCCTGAGTGGGCAGTGAGAATACCGAATCGTCCCCATTCACTTGGCAGAAATCAGATGATCCTTGATTTCACAAGGAAGGACGTTCAGGATTACATCATAGATGCCATGAGCAAGGTATTTTCATCGGCAAATATCTCATATATCAAGTGGGATATGAACAGAGTTTTCTCCGATACATTTTCAAGAGAGCTTCCTGCTGAGCGCATGAAGGAATTCACCCATAGATATTACCTTGGCCTTTACAGAGTTATGGGAGAACTTACCAAAAAGTTCCCTGAGATTCTTTTCGAAGGATGTTCATCAGGCGGTAACAGATTTGACCTTGGTATCCTGAGCTACTTCCCACAGATTTGGGGAAGCGATGATACCGATGCAGTATGCAGAATGGATATTCAGAGAGGCTACAGCTACGGATATCCTGTTAACAGCTATGGTGCTCACGTATCTGCATGTCCCAATCATCAGACACTGCACACAGTTCCGCTTGAGACCAGATTCTCAGTGGCTGCATTTGGCTGCTTTGGATATGAGCTTAACTTAAACGAACTGTCTGATGAGCAGAAAAAGCAGGTTGCAGACCAGGTTGCATTTTACAAGGAATGGAGAAAAGTATTCCAGTTCGGTGATTTCTACAGACTTGATAAATACCGCTTTATGGCTGTATCAAAAGATAAGTCACTGGCTGTTGCCCTTATTTTCCAGAAGGAATGCAGACCTAATGATGATTACCTGGCACTTAGAACCATGGGACTTGATCCTGACAAGGTATACAGAATTGCCAATCGTCAGGTTAAGATCAACATCAAGGCCTTTGGAAGCCTTATAAATACAATGGCTCCCATTCATGTGAAGCAGAATGGAATCATCCATGGAATGATAGATAAATTCTACAAGATGCAGAGTGAAAAAGAAGAGATCACAACTACCGGCGGCGTTGCCAACAGCTGTGGTGTGCGTCTTGGACCTGACTATGGCGGAACAGGCTACGGTGAGGATACCAGAATGTTCAGAACAGACGATACCAGACTTTACGTTATCGCTGAGGTTCAGGAATAAAAAATGCCGGACACTTTCAAAAACGAAGGTGTCCGGCACATTTTTTTATATAATCATTTAGTCAATGCGCTTCTTACCAACAAAGAAGAGGGCTACTGTTCCGGGGCCTGTGTGGCTTCCGATTGTAGTACCGATATCATAGACTTCGACTTTGCCCTTCATGGCAGGAATAAGTTTCTCAATCTCAGCTATGAGTGCATCAGCATCTTCTCTGCAGGCTGACTGGGAAATATAGCATTTGCCGTTATAGTCGGCGCCACCCTCAGCACATTCAAGCATCTTATTGGCAGCTGCTCTTATAACGGCTGTTTTTCCGCGGAGCTTTGCTCTTGCAATGAGGTGACCTTCAAAGTCTACATTGAGAAGAGGGCAGATCTTAAGGGCACCGCCGAAGAAGCCGGCTGCCTTTGAAACTCTTCCGCCTCTTACAAGGTATGTAAGGTCTGTTGTGAAGAACCAGTGATTGATATCAAGTCTGTGTTCAAGAGTCCAATCACGGAGCTCGTCTATATTCATGCCGGCATCTCTTCTGTCGGCAATCTCATCCATAAGAAGTCCGAATCCAGATGAAGCGGCAAGTGAATCCACGATATAAATCTTTCTGCCGGGGAACTCGCTTGTAAGGATATCTGCAGCTATATTTGCAGAATTGATAGAACCGGATATTCCGGAACTAAGTGTAAGATGAAGTATATCATAACCTTTTTCAAGAAAAGGCTTAAAATGATCAACGTATTCTTCTGTATTAACCTGGGATGTTCTGGTCATGGCACCGTCTGCCATAGCTTTATAGAAATCAGCAATAGGATATTTACCATCATCAAGATATTGTTTACCATCTATCTCAAAGTGGAAACATACATATTTAATATCTCTTTTTTCAAAATGTTCCTTGCTCAGATCTGCGGTAGAGCAGCAGCTGATAACATACTTGGACATTACAAATCCTCCCTGTTTTTTCTAAAGACTCCGAATAACATGATACCACAGACCGCAAAATTATGCTAATTATGGTTATTCAGATAACTGTTCTCGAAGGTCTCGGCGTCACAGGGTTTGCCGAAGTAGAAGCCCTGGGCGATGAAGATGCCGATGTCCTGCATTTTTTTGAGCTGGGAGTCGGTTTCGACACCGACTGCGCAGGTCTTGATGTCCATGGTGTCTGCCATGGACTGGATGGATTTGGCAAGGAGAAGGGCATTGTCGTCCTTGTCGGCTTTTTCGATAAGAGAGTGGGAGAGCTTAATTACATAGAATTTGCAGTCAAGGAAATTGGACAGATTAAGCTCACCGCCGCCAAAATCATTGAGGCAGATTTTAAAGCCAAAGTTGCCAAGATCAATAAGCACCTCTTTTGATGAATCATCAGCATTAAGCATAACGGTGGTACTGATATCAAGGCCTAGCTTTTTTAAAGGGTAATTAACCCTTGAAGATTCGCTCTTTAGGAATGAGATAAAGCCTGAATCAAGGAGCTGCAATGCAGACAGATTTATGGAGACATAGAACTCCGTGTTGTACTTTTCGTTCCACTTGGTGAACTGCTCCAAAGCTGTCTGAACAATCCATGTTCCAAGCTTGCCCATAAGACCCACTTCTTCTGCAACAGGGATCAGCTCATCTGCTGAGTACTCGAAGCTGGCCTCCTTTTTAAGGCGAGGGAATACCTCAGCACCAAATATTCTGCCTGTCTGCGTGTTTACAAGGGGCTGATAGTGCAGCACAAAATCATCCTCAGGTACTGCATTTGATAAAAGATCCTGAAGATTATTGTGCCTTGCAACCGAAGGTACAAGAGCCTTATCAAAATATTTATAGTCATCCCTTTTGGTGCTTGCTTTTACCATGTACATGGCAGCGTCAGCATATTGGAGCAAAAGATCGGGGTTAGAAGAGTCCTTGGGGTATAAGGATACTCCGATACTGCCTGAGAGATTGAAGCTGTAGGTATCAAGCTCCACGGGAGTGCATAGTAACTCCTGAATCTTCTTGGCTGCGGTCTCCACCTCTGCGTCATTTATTACGTCGCACTGAATGATCATGAACTCATCGCCGCCTGTCCTGAATCCAACCATATTTTTGGGAAGACGCAGCATTCTGTGACCGAATTCAGCCAGAACCCTGTCACCCATATCGTGACCATAGGTATCGTTTATAGGCTTAAAGTGGTTCAGATCAATGGCAAATACTGCGTAGCGCTGTCCTGATTTTTCATAGTCAGCGGTCATGTTCTTTATAAATGAGTTGCTGTATCTTCTGTTATAGAGTCCCGTAAGGATATCCGTAGAGGACAGCTTTTTCAGGTTATCATTGGCTATTTTCAGATCCTGAGTTTTCTGTGCGACCTGTTCCTCAAGCTTTTTGTTAAGAGTCTGCTGACTTTCAAGGAGAGAAGCGTCAAGCTGGGAGTTTTCAAAGGTTGCGGTCATGATCCAGTAGCCCATTATCGCAATCAGCACATAGAAAAACTCGTTTTCAGAAAGGAACCTTATAAAGAATAAAATAATATCAGCAGCTGAGAGGAAAAGTATCTGCATCACAAGGCGGGCCTTTGATTTTTCATTTCTCTCGTATGAGCGAACGCCGAATTCAAATTGATATTTTTCCTGGGTGTAGGCGCCGAGAGCCATCATAATCATGAAAAGAATGTACAGTAGATCCATGAATATATTCTCAGCATCCAGTCCAAGAGCTTCTATGTAGGTGTACTGGAAATCGATAATTATGTATAAAAATATCGCTAACGGAATAAGACAGGTGCCCTTTTTAATAGACAGACCTTTGATCAGGCGAAGAAGATAAATCGCCAGCATTATCATGAAAAAGTTCACGAAGAAATATCCAAGGGTTCGAACATAGGTGACAAAGGGAATGGTTCTGCCGGCCAGAAGCACATTAAGGAGCTTCCTGAGAAGGATAAAACCGATGATCGTCATAATGAAGGTATCAGCAAGAAGCTTATACCTGTTGCGCTGATTCATCTTTTTTCTGATGTACATGAAGATGGATATGCCAAAAAGATAGTTGGGGAATAGGTACAGCGTCTTAATAAAACCGCCAAAGGACGTGCTTCCAAGGGCATAAACCGTGAAGAGTTTACATATATCACCCATACTCCAGCACAGGATTCCTAAGCCTATGACCAGGATATTCAATGAAAACTCAGGAATTCCCTGGGCACAGTTATAGCAAAGTACAAAGGAAAGCAGAGTAACAAGGGGTGAAAAAAGGACAATAAAATGAGTAGCCCCGGCAAAGGTTGAGATGACGAGGCAGATATAAGAAATAAATATATAAGCAATAAGCCGTTTTTTAGGATCTTTAAACTGTTCCATAGGCTAAATATAGTTGTAAATACAAATAATATTACGTTTATATTATAAGCCTTAGCTTTATCTATAAGTATTAAAACAAAGTAAATTATTCTTATATGAAAATTAAGAAAACGCTCTGCACATCAAAGTGTACAGAGCGCTATATAATCTTTGAAAATAAAGGAATTAAGCCTTTTCCCAAACAGTGCCTTCGCGGGTATCCTTAATAGTGATGCCCTTAGAAGCAAGCTCGTCGCGGATAGCATCTGCTGCTGCGAAGTCCTTGGCTTTCTTAGCTTCCTTACGCTTTGCGATCATCTCTTCAACGTAAGCTGCTAGATCTGAATCTACTTCTGAAGAACTCTCCTCTGCCTTAAGAAGATCAAGTGAGAGGACTTCATCAAAGCTCTCGATAAGAGCCTTCTTGGTCTTGTCATTGGTATCAGCCTTAAGAACATCATATACAACAGTGATTGCACTTGAAGTGTTGATATCTGAGCAAAGTGCAGCTTCGAAATTAGCTCTGTACTCTGCAAATACCTTCTCATCAACTTCGCCCTCATCTGTAAGAGAGAGAATTCTCTTTTTGAGCTTGTCGTAGGTGGCAGCAGCCTGATCCAGTGCATCGTATGAGAACTGAAGAGGCTTGCGGTAGTGACTCTGCAGGCAGAAGAGTCTGTAAACAACAGGGTTGTAGCCCTTCTCCTCAAGGAGGGATACAGTAAGGAACTCGCCCTTACTCTTACTCATTTTACCTGTCTGGTCATTCAAGTGATGAACATGGAACCAGTAGTTGCACCACTTGTGCCCAAGGAAGGACTCACTCTGAGCAATCTCATTGGTGTGGTGAGGGAAAATATTATCAACACCGCCGCAGTGGATGTCCATGTATTCGCCGAGGTGCTTCATGGAAATGCATGAGCACTCAATATGCCAGCCGGGATATCCAACGCCCCAGGGGCTGTCCCACTTAAGGGCCTGATCTTCGAACTTGGACTTGGTGAACCAGAGAACGAAGTCGTTTTTATTTCTCTTATTGGTATCTTCACTTACGTCATCTCTAACGCCTACGAAAAGGTCCTCTTCGTTGTGACCTGTAAGAACGTAGTAATCAGTCAGCTTGGAAGTGTCAAAGTATACATTCTCGCCTGCAACATAGGCAAAGCCCTTCTCGATAAGGGACTCAACCATGTGGATGAACTCAGGAATGCAGTTAGTAGCAGGCTCAACCACGTCAGGAGTCTTGATATTGAGCTTTTTGCAGTCAGAGAAAAATGCATCTGTGTAGAACTTTGCGATCTCCATGACTGTTTTGTGCTCACGCTTTGCACCTGCAAGCATCTTGTCTTCACCTGTGTCGGCATCACTTGAAAGATGGCCTACGTCAGTGATATTCATAACTCTCTTCACATCATAGCCGATGTAGCGAAGTGTTTTTTCGAGAACATCCTCACAGATATATGTGCGAAGATTACCTATATGTGCGAAATGATAAACAGTGGGGCCGCAGGTATACATTGCAACCTTGCCGTCTTCATTGGGCACGAAGTTGTCGATTTTCTTGGTAAGTGTGTTGTAGATATTAAGCTTGTTTTCCATAGTATTCTCATCTTCTTATCTAAAAATTTATGTATCGCATCCATGAAAAATATGCAGATATGCAGATTCCCCAAAGATAAACATCAAGCATAATTATACAAAAAAAGTGCGAATATGCCAATATTTAAGGGAAACATATTTGCTTCACACAGGGGTAAAAAGCGAGTATAATTAATCTGCTTTAATATGCAATAGAGGGATAGTATATGAAGAAAAATATGTTAAAAGTCTTTGCACTGGCGCTGACAGCAGTACTTGTTGCAGGGGTACCTTCCCAGTCGGCGATTACAGCAAATGCTAAGATTACTACAACAAAATTAGGACAGTCAGAGGGCGAGCTTCCTGAAGGGTGGAGAAGCTACGGCAGCTTTAGCGGTGCCAGTTATTATGGCACAGATGCTGAGATTACCATTCCGCCTCAGATAACAGAGCTTGGACAGTTTGCCATATATGATAATCCTTATGTACAGGTTATTCATGTGCCTGCCACAGTTACCAATATAGGTGGTTTTTCTATCTATGAGCTTCCTAACCTTCGCTACATCATCTTTGAAGGTGATACTCAGCTGGAGGAGTATGCCATTCGCAATTGTGCGAATCTTAAGAACATAGTTACTCCTTTTAAAAACAGCAGTGCCGAGAGTATGGCAGATTCCTTAGGAGTGGCTGTTACCAGAACCATTAAAGAAGGCTTTGCAAAAAAGAACATCTATCTCCTTGTGGGAGATAAGTTCAATCAGCCTGTCTGCAACACGATTTATGATGACTATGTATGGACCAGCTCCAAGAAGTCTGTAGTTACCGTGGATGCTGCCGGCAGAATTAAGGCGAAAAAGCCCGGAAAAGCCGTTATCACAGCTACCAACGCCTACGGATCCTTCAAATATAAGGTAAATGTTTATAAAAAGAACGTTCAGAACCGCGTGAAGCAGGTCAAGAATCTTACGATATCCAAGAAAATGTCCGATTATGAAAAAGTAAAGGCAGTTCATAATTGGATGATCAGGAATATTTCTTACGATTATAAGAACTATTTAAAGGGAACTCTTCCACGAAAGGTATACACGGTAGAAGGCGCACTTCTTGATAAGAAGTGTGTTTGTCAGGGCTATGCCCTTGCCTTTAAAAAGCTTATGGACGAGTATGGCGTAGCCTGCGTTGTTGTAAGAGGTATGACAACAGGTGGTGGTCACGCATGGAATATGGTCAAGATCGGCGGCAAATGGTATCACATAGATGTGACCTGGGATGATCCAATCACAGACGGAACAGGTGTTAATACCAAAATCTATTACACCTATTTCCTTAAGTCCACATCTTATATGAACAAACATGAGCATACCTTTACCATAAGATCATATCCCAGATGCAACAGCAAAAAGTATGATTGAGATTAAAAGAGCAGATGAAAGTCTGCTCTTTTTCTATGTCTTCAAGAAGCTGGAAAATATAAATATTAGATTCCATTTTACATTTGTGGTGTTGTATGAATACTCGGAGACAGGTATATAAGATAGAAAAATACATATATTTTGTATACTTTTTTTGTCAGCGACTGTATTCGGCAGAGGCAAGCTTGTATAATGAAAAATAAGTAAGAATATCAATAAAAACAAGGAGGATAAGGGTATGACAGATACAATTACTCTTACTATAGGAAAACAGAAAAATATTGCGCTTATTGCTCATGATGGCAAGAAGGCTGAGCTTATACAGTGGTGCAAGGATAATGCGGAGACACTTAAGAAGCACTTCCTTTGCGGAACAGGAACAACAGCCCGCATGATTACTGATGCCACAAACCTTCCGGTAAGGGGCTACAATTCAGGTCCCCTTGGTGGAGATCAGCAGATTGGTGCCAAGATCGTAGAGGGAAAAATTGACTTTGTAATATTCTTCTCAGATCCGCTTACAGCAGCGCCTCATGATCCCGACGTAAAGGCTCTTATGAGAATTGCCCAGGTTTATGACATTCCCTTTGCAAACAACAAAGCAACAGCGGATTTCCTCATTCATTCAAGCTACATGGATGAAGAGTACAATCACGACATCATCAACTTCAAGCAGAACATCGTGAACAGAGCAGAGACACTTCCAAGCGAAATGTGAAAAACAGATTTTAATAAGTGTCAGTACGGCTTAGAGGACTTTATGATAAAAACTAACGAACCCATTACCCCTGATTTGCAGGAAAAACTTAATAAGCTTGAAGACTACATTCGAAGCCTGGGCTCGCTTGCTGTGGGCTTTTCGGGCGGCGTGGACTCGACATTTTTGCTGGTGGTGGCAAAGGAGGTTCTTGGAGATAAGGCCCTGGCAATCACAGGTGCTGCGGTGTTTGTGCCGGAGAGAGAAGCGGCGGAAGCTGCGGAGTTTTGTAAGGGGTGGGGGATAAGACAGGTCATCTGCAAGGTCAATCCGCTCACGCTTGAAGCATTCAAACACAATCATCCTGACCGCTGCTATCACTGCAAGAAGATGATATTCTCCGAGATAAAAAGGGTGGCAAAAGAGAACGGTATAGAGTACGTGGCGGAAGGCTCCAACATGGACGACCTCGGTGATTACAGACCGGGTCTCAAAGCAGTAGAGGAACTTAAGGTCACAAGCCCTTTACGAGAAGCAGGACTTACCAAGGACGATATCAGGAAAATATCTAAAGCTATGGGACTTCCCACCTGGAGTAAGCCCGCATATGCCTGCCTGGCATCAAGGTTTGTCTATGGCGAGGAGATTACAGAAGAAAAGCTCCACATGATTGATCAGGCAGAGCAGTTCCTGATTGAGAATGGCTTTATCCAAGAAAGAGTACGCCTTCACGGCAACCTTGCCAGAATCGAAGTACCGCCAGAAGACATAACAAGACTCGCAGCCGACGAAATGAGAACAGCCATCTTCTCAAAGTTCAAAGAAATCGGATTCATGTATGTTACCCTGGATCTTCAGGGTTACAAAATGGGCAGTATGAACGATGTTTTGAAATAAATCTACATCACTACGTAAGACATAAAATAATTCATGTCACTGGGGAAGACTAAAATTATTCATGTCGTATTTAAACATGAAAGGCAAAAAAAGTGGCATATACAATATTCATTTTCATAATTACAGCTTTATATCTATTTTTCTTGGAACTTTCCAAAAACATATTACCGGGCTGGGCTGTGGCAGTAATTCTCGCAGTCAGCCTGCTTTTTATGAGAAAACATCTAAAAAATAAGAGCAAATGGAATGCTATAAAAGGAGTAGGCGCATTCCTCATTTTGCTTATCCTGTTTGGCGTAAATTACTATTGCACACAGCCCCCTGTAAAAAGAGTGGCAGCGGTGGAAGCAAGGAATCCTAAAGCTACTGAAGTGGTTCATGTGGCCCAGGGCGACATTACAGGCGTAGTAAATGAAGATCGACAGGTGGAGGTCTTTGCGGGAGTTCCTTATGCGAAAGCACCTGTAGGTGACCTTAGATGGAAGGAGCCTCAGGAGGCAGAAAGCTGGGATGGTGTAAAAGCCTGCGACACCTACGGACCTATGGCAATGCAGAAGACATCAGCTATTTGGTACTCGTCCCTATCGAAGATTCTCGGAACCCATGATTACAGGTTTTCACTTAATGACCAGTACAAGGATGACGTCAGCGAGGACTGTCTGTATCTTAATGTCTACAGGCCGGCGGATTATGATGGTGAACCCCTGCCGGTAGTTTTCTTTGTGCATGGAGGCTCCCTTACAACAGGCTATTCCTATTACACTGAGTATCGCGGCGAGAGCTTTGCGGAAAAGGGCGTCATTTTCGTAAACTTTGCCTACAGACTTGGCATCTTCGGATACATGGCAAACGAGGAACTTGCAGCAGAATCGCCAAACGGCACCACCGGCAATTACGGACTGCTTGACCAGATCATGGCTCTTAAGTGGGTTCATGAAAACATAGGAGCCTTCGGCGGAGACCCTGATAACATCACAATCGCCGGCGAATCAGCAGGCTCATCCTCTGTGAATGCCCTTTGCGTATCACCTCTTACAGAAGGACTCTTTGTGAGAGCAATAGCAGAAAGCAGCGGAATTGCAGCCAAAAAGCCCTATCACACATTTAGGGAAATGGACGAGGCACTTGATACAGGCAGAGAAATCTTAGCTGAGTTTGGCGCATCTAACATAGCTGACCTTAGAAAAATCGACGCCGATAAGCTCGTCACCACCACATCCCAAAACAGTGACATGTGCGTGGACGGCTATGCGATTGCAGAGCAGCCTTATCTTACCTACGAAAAGGGAGAAAACCATGAGCAGGCTCTTCTTAACGGTTCAAACCTTAAGGAAGCAGATGCGTTTTTATTAGATACCGAAGCCACCAAAGAAAATTATGAGGAGCTTTTAGAGCCTATACTTGGCGACCTTTCACCTAAGGCTATTGAGCTTCTTCCTCCCGGTGCGGTGGAAAGAGATTCATATTTTATCATCGATCCAAAGGGAGAAGCCAAGGGCAGCCTTAACTTCATATACAGCGATGCGTGGTTTTCCTACAGCCACAATGTCTGGAGCAAATATATGGAGCAGCAGGGCAGACCTGTGTATCAGTACTTTTTCACAAAGACAAATAATTATCTAAGCAACAACCATGCGGGAGAGATGGTCTACGCCTACGGCAATCTGGATTATCACCCCGGAATGTATGACGAGAGTGATTATGCGCTTTCAGAAAAAATGCAGACCTATTGGACTAACTTTGCAAAAACAGGAGATCCAAACAAGGGGAGCGATTCAGAAATCAGCCTTGAAGAGTGGCCTTTGTGGAATTCTGCAGATGACAAGCTTCTTGAACTTAATGATGAGATCAAGCTTATTGATAATCCCTATCATGAGCTGAATGCTATAATAGATGAGTATCAAAATGCACAGTAAGAGTATTTTGCATTGACCGGAAAACTAATGATGCGTATGTTTTCTAAAAACAGTTGGAGGAGCTATGGTCATATCACAGTACTTCGTTGAATTCATTTTTTACAGTTTTCTTGGATGGGTTTGGGAATCGATCTACTGCACCTCAAAGGAGAAAAAGTGGGCTGACAGAGGATTCCTGTTTGGACCTGTGTGCCCTATTTACGGATCCAGCGTTGTTGTGGCATCCATGGTCTTTAGCCATATCCCTGCATTTGCCGATCCAAACTTCCCCATTTGGGCCATATTCATTGTTTGCTATATAGGCAGCGCCATTGCGGAGTTTGGAACTTCCTGGGTTTTAGAGAAAAGATTCCACGCCAGGTGGTGGGACTACAGCAACATTCCACTGAACATTCAGGGAAGAATCTGCGTACCTGTCAGCACAGCCTTTGGCCTTGCAGGAATCCTTGTGGTGAAATACCTCATTCCCTTTGTAAACGGAATGCACGCAGTGGTACCAGCTTTTGTCTATGAGGTTTGTGCTATCGCTTTTGCAGCAGCATTTGGCGCCGATTTTGCTCTCACGGAAGCAAGCCTTTCTGCTCTTCTTAAAGATGTTGAGAAAATGCATCAGGAATTCAATATCCAGGCTCAGCAGAACTACGAAAAGATTGCCGCAGTCCCCAGCGCTGTAAGTGAGAAGCTTCGCTCGGAGGTAAGTTCCATAGAGAACAGACTAAGCATGGAAAAGGAAACCATGGAAGCAAGAATCGCTGCATCAAGAAAAAGAATTTCAGCACTCCATGTGGCTTCACTTTCTTTTAACCAGAAGAGAATTCTTTCGAGCATATCCAGATTCACATCCGATAAAAACAAAACCACCAAGCAGAATGCCGACAGGCTGGCCCTTATCACCAACATGAAGGAGCATCTGCGAAAAGGTAAAAAAGAAAATATTGATTCCGAGACAGAGGGGAGCTAAGCGTTGAGGACCTTGTCAACTACACAGAATGCCGCCCTCTGAAAAACCTCGTGGACAGGACGAGGGAGTATTAAATATGGTATAGTATCCAAGGACTATATTTATTAGGTAGTGTAAAGCAAGTTATGAAAACAGTAGACCGTCCTAAGGAATCCACCGCAAGCGGTACCCCCTTAGGACCAATTACTTGGAGGATTTTTGTATGGGAAAAGATAATAAAGAGAAAAAGGATTTACATTTTCGGAGCAGTAATGCCGCTGATAATTCTTGGAATAATACCTATAATAGTTGGAATTGCCGGAGGTAATTTCTGGGTAATGCTGTTTGGTATAGTTGAAGCAGTCTCTGCTTGTGGGGATCTGATGGTAATAAAAAACATAACCTCATACGTACCTGCTGCAAAGGATGTAGTTTACGTGGACCATCCCACTGAGGCCGGAAGCGTCGTGTTTGAGCGTGCTTAATCAACTTCAGTAATGATGCTTTATGAAAAAATGACGGAGAGTATGGAATTTAATGAGTGATCATTTCTATTTTGTAAGACATGGCGAAACAGTGTGGAATGTGGAGAATAAGATCTGTGGTGCAACGGACATTGCACTTACTGAGAAAGGACATAAGCAGGCAATCGAGACCGGAGAAACAATTCTTTCAACCGGCATAGATGCTGATGAGATCCTTACTTCTCCGCTTATCAGGGCTTATGAGACTGCGAGGCACATATCGGAGATAACAGGAATTCCCATGAGGGTAGAGCAGAGACTTATAGAGCAGAACTTCGGCAAGTATGAGTCAACCCCCAGGGACGGAGCAGAATTCCATGAAGCCAAAAAACACATGGCAAGTCGTTTTTCTACAGGCGAATCCATGATGCAGATGGCACAGAGGATATATAACCTGCTTGATGATATAAAAAATGATGAAAAGACTTATATACTTGTAGCGCACAACGGAATCGCAAGGATTGTGGAGTCTTATTTCAGGGAAATGGATAACGAAGAGTTTTCAAGCTTTGGAATAAAGAACTGCGAAGTAAGAAGATACGATTTTAGCCTATGAGCTTTAGAATTTAATATTTTGATTTTTGACGATGATCGCCCGGCTTTTAGCTGCGGCGATTTTTTCGTTTTACCGCTCACGCGCGAGGATTTTGCATGTCTTCATGCGATCTATGGCATCGATGCCTGCCTTGTTCAAAGTGAAAATGGCTATCCTATTTGTATTGATTTTAAGTAAAGGTTTTATGGCAGAGATTTTTTAAATATAAAATATTGGAAAAAATGATGCCGGAATGATTATAGGAATCGATAAAAAGCAGACTAACATCACGCAGGATTGTGATATTTCAAAAACTCGAATCTGTCAGTCATTATATTCTACTTCAAAATCTTTAAAGAAAGCCTCTGTTCCGATTTCAGAAAAGAATCCTATAGATCCGTGTGCATCTTTACCGTGTTTCATAAAATGAACCACAAGTACAGGATCTTTTTCTTCATTCAAATAAAACTGAGCTTTTTCATCATGAATAATGGCTGTCAGCTGTACCCACTCATTTAATCCATTATGAATCGGCGCTTCATAATTAGTGATTCCAAATTCTCTAAAATAAGCAAAAGTATATCCCGGATAAGAAAAGTACTGACATCCATGTGCCTTACGCACAGGATCATTTGTCGTCCCATTAGTTGGCCTTATATAAAAAGATTCGAACTCGCTATTATCCTGATTTACCCTAAAAACGATTCCTATGAATCCTCTGGCGAAATCCGGAGCGTCGGGAAGAAGCCTGCTCAACATTTTTACCCTGATGATACCATTATGGAAATCTATATTTCTCAGTTTGACAAAGGTATTCTCATCGAACTGCATGATTTTTTCCTTTTTTATGACCCTGAAAACCTTCTCTCCATCTAGCTTTTCCTGAGTAACTGTTGTGTGTACCGGAATAAATTCTTCTAAATCTTCATATCTTGTCATTATTGATGTGTTGTCCTTTCATCTATTTCGAGTAAATGTCTATAATCCATCAAATCACGATTGACTAATACTAAAATTTTAACCATTTCAACAATAAAAATAAAGCCCACTAATGTGAGCTGACATCTGAGAAAACACGTATAATAATCTGAGTATTTAGATTTTGATATTATAAAAATGGCAAAATGAAAACATAAAAGAGGAGACCGCAATTTGCTTAAAGGTAAAAATATAGTACTTGGAGTAACAGGGGGGATCGCCGGTTACAAAGCCTGTGAACTGACTTCATTGCTGGTAAAACAGCACGCGAACGTGCAGGTGATAATGACAGAAAACGCAACAAAATTTGTAACGCCCATAACTTTCGAGCAGCTTACCGGAAATAAAACTTTGACAGACACATTCGACAGGAACTTTATTCACAGTGTGGAGCATATTTCTGTTGCTGACAAAGCGGATATGGTGATAATTGCGCCTGCCACAGCTAACATAATAGCAAAGCTCGCAAACGGGACCGCGGATGATATGCTGACAACCACTGTACTTGCTTGCAGATGCCCCAAAGCTATAGCTCCATCGATGAATACGGCGATGCTTGAGAATCCGGTGACGCAGGATAATATAGATAAACTCAGGCACTACGGATGGGAGATAATTGAGCCTGACAGCGGTCGTCTCGCCTGTGGAACAGTGGGAAAGGGCAAGCTCCCTTCACCCGAAAGCCTTCTTGAGGTATGCCTTCACACCTGCACTTACGATAAAGATATGACAGGTAAGACTGTGCTTGTAACTGCCGGACCGACCAGAGAGGCACTGGATCCGGTGAGGTACCTAACCAATCATTCAACCGGCAAGATGGGATATGCCATCGCCAAAGCTGCGTCCAGGAGAGGCGCTGATGTTATTCTTGTTTCAGGGCCCACGAGCCTTCCGAAGCCTCCATATATGGAAGTGATCGATATCACATCTGCTCAGGAGATGTACGACGCTGTCATGGCAAGTTTTGACAAGGCTGACATCGTGATCAAGGCAGCTGCTGTGGCGGACTACAGACCTGCCACAATAGCAGACAACAAAATTAAGAAGAGTGACGGTGATATGTCAATTCCGCTTGAACGTACCACTGATATCATCAAAACTCTCGGAGAAAAGAAGAGAAGCGGTCAGTTCATCTGCGGTTTTTCAATGGAAACTGAGAATATGATCGAGAATAGTAAAGAAAAACTTGCAAAGAAGAATCTCGATATGATTGCTGCCAATAACGTTAAAGTCGAGGGTGCAGGTTTTGGTACAGACACTAACATACTCACCCTGATCACCGCAGATGAGCAAAAAGAGCTCCCTATCATGAGTAAAGATGATGCAGCAAATGCACTACTTGATTCTATATTGGAAAAAATTAATTAACTTTCATTATTAGTGGAGAAAAGAAGAATGAGACTACTATTTTTCAGACATGGCGATCCAGACTATGAGATCGACGGTCTTACTGATAAAGGAAAGCGCGAGGCTGAGCTTCTGGCTAAGCGTATCTGCGCTATGAATATCGATGATATTTATGTGTCACCGCTTGGAAGGGCGAAGGCGACATCGGAGTATTCAATCAAAGAGCTGCAAAAAGAGGCTGTTACCTGTGACTGGCTGAGGGAGTTTCCGGCACTGTTTGATGCCAATGAGGCTGATGATGAGACGAGAAGGGCTTTCCCCAATGAGCTTAGAATTGATTCGGAGACAGGAAAATATCACAAGCGTATTGTGTGGGATGTGATGCCTTCATATTATGGCAGGCACCCGGAGCTGTTCGATGTAAATGCCTGGCGCGATTCGGAGTTTGTGAAACACACCGATATGATTGAAGCCCATGATCATGTGGTATCAGAATTCGACAAGCTCCTCTCAAAATATGGATATGAGCGAAGCGGTAGCATCTACAAGGTGCGCGAGAATAATGAAAAGGTCCTGGCTTTCTTCTACCATTTTGGAATCACCTCAGTTCTGCTGTCACACCTTTGGGGAGTATCTCCCCTTGTCACCATGCAGTTTCTGGCTATGGCGCCACATCTCTTACAGAGATTGTTACTGAGGAACGTGAGAAAGGAATCGCTATTTTCAGGACACTCAAGATAGGAGTTATTACCCATCTTACCATGGGAAACGAACCACCGGCTTTCTCTGCAAGGTTCTGCGAACGGTTTGAAAATGAAAATGAAAGACGCTAATGAGATAACCAAAACTTCCCACGCCTGTATACGGCTCCGGCGCCTACTACATGTGTGGGAAGTTTTCATATATAAGTGTTGTGTGAAAGTGTGCGTTCAGTTTTATGAAATTTTAATTTGTAATTTAATAATGAATGGAATAACGTATATAGTATAGATATTTTTTGCATTTACCCCAATAAAAATAAAGGAGATAAGAGTATGGAGTTACAAGGATTATCTGGTATTCATCAGGGTAGGAGAATTCCTGTCAATGGGTCTGTGGTAATCGGCAGAAATCAGCAGTCGTGTACGATTGTCTATCCAGACAACACGAAGGGAATCAGCAGAGTACATTGTAAGGTTGACCAGACACCGCAGGGGTGTATGGTAACGGATCTGGGATCATCATACGGTACCTTTGTAAATGGTAGAAAACTGATGCCTAATGTACCGACCCCTGTTAGGGAAGGTGATACATTCTATCTGGGTAATCAGAGTAATTCATTCTCTATTGTAGGTGGTGGAGCAGTGGCAGGCTCAGCACCTGCGGGAAATACTGCGAAGAAGGGAACGAATAAGACTCTCATTGCTATTATAGCTGCTGTTGCTGCAGTTCTTGTCATAGGTATTATCGCTGCTGTGGTTATTAGCAACAAAGACGCATATCCGACACTTGTCGGAACTACCTGGAAGGTGGCAGAGTATCCGGGCGTTCGAATGTCTTTTGCGGAGAATGGAGATCTTATCATCACCAATCAGGGAGAGTTTGAGATTAATGGTGCTTTTACGTACAGTGCTGTTGGGGAACATATGGTGAGTGTGAAATATACAGCTCCTCTTGAAGATACAACGATTACTGCAGATGTAAGTGCATCACTGTTTTCGATGATAGGTGGTGGAATGTCTTCCGCGGAGAGCGTACAGAACGCATATCAGGCAGGCTATGTCTGGAAATATGAATATTACAAGAAATCTGATTCCATGAAAATATCGGATGTTAACGGTTACAGACTCTTTACATTGGAGCATTAATAGAATACGGGTACCGGATAATAACTAAAAAAGGAGACTGATTATGGAAATGAAAAAGTGTCCCAACGGACATTATTACGACGCGTCTATACATGCATCATGCCCTTATTGCTCAGGAGCAAATAATTCCGGAGCAACATTACCTCTCGATAGCTTTGGCGGCGGAGACGGTGGTTCAGAGACTATGCCGCTCACAGGTGCAGTCCCTTCCGGTGGTTCGGACAAAACTATGGCTCTGCAGCAGGCGATGAATAACTCTGATTCCGATGATGGAAGAACAGTTGCCCTGATTAAAGAAGAGAAGGGCATTGATCCCGTTGTTGGATGGCTTGTATGCACTGAGGGTAAGGAAAAGGGCAGAGACTACCGTGTTCATGCTGATAACAACTTTATAGGCAGAAGCGACAGAATGGACATCTGCATCCGCGGAGATGAGACCATATCGAGAGAAAATCATGCTATCCTCAGTTATGACACAGTGGAGAACAAATTCTTTTTCTCACCCGGAGATGGCAGAGCGATAGTAAGAGTAAACGGAAAAGCAGTTTTCCAGACAGTTGAGCTCGCACCTTATGATGAGCTCATAATCGGAAAAACTGCAGTCAGATTTATGCCATTCTGCTCAAAGGATTTCGTATGGTGAAGACGCATAACTACAGTATGATACAGTTGTCCCACAAGACAAACCGTGAAGAAAACGGTGGACTTGAAAGAAAGAAAAGTGATTCTTCGGAAGAGACAGAAAATAGCGAAAATAAAGAAAACTCAGAAGAGAGTGAATCGAACGGTGAGGATGTATCCGGTAAGAAAACAGATAGCAGCGATGTTTCAGAGGAGCTTAATTCTGAAGCCCAGAATGCGGTCGATACATTAATGAATATCATGCAGGATAGGGAACAGACCGGAAAGCCTGAAGATGGACAGGAACTTCAGACTGAAACCACTGCGGAAACAGAATCATCTGAGACAACAAATTTCGGGAACAGGAATCTGTTCCCTATTGTTGGTGCAATCATAGCGCTGATTCTGCTGTTTCTTGGAATAATTCTGGTTGTGATCAATAAGAGAAAGACAGGTAATGGTGAAGTGGACCCCTCTTACGAAAAAACAGGATATCCAGAAAATTATCCTGACAGAGCATCTGTGAAAATAAATAAGGTACCAAGGAGTTCACCCGCAATCATAACTACCGTACATGGAGTCGGAAGCCGTCCGGCGCAGCAGGATTCCTTTGGAATATCCGACGTAGAGAATCCGGAGAACATCACAAAGAAGGGAATCCTTGCAATTGTGGCCGATGGAATGGGAGGCCTTGAGGACGGTGACAGGGTGAGTCAGCTCGTCGTTGTCAAGATGTTGCAGGGATTTGATCAGGCAACAGGAGATGAGAATCCGGCAGATCTTCTTTTGTCTCTTCTTGACAGTGCCAATGATGCAGTTAATCGTGAACTGGGTTCAGAGAGACAGGGGCAGTGCGGAAGTACGCTTGTATCTGTTCTTGTAAAAAAAGATAAACTCTACTTCATATCGGTTGGAGACAGCCACATCTATTTATACAGATCAGGAACTCTTAAGCAGCTCAATCGCGATCACAATTATGCGGCTGAGCTTGATGAGATGGTCAGAAATGGTGAGATGTCTATAGAAGAAGCCATGACCAATCCCAAGCGTGCGGCACTTACAAGCTATATAGGTATGGGAGATTTAGAACTGGTCGATCAGAATTCAAATCCCATTTTACTTAAGCAGCATGACAGAATACTTCTTATGAGTGACGGAGTATATGGAACACTCGGAGATGAGAATATCTGCCATGCCATGGATGTCCCGCTTAAAGAGAGTGGACAAATGATAAATGAAATGATCCGTGCAGAGAATAAACAAAATCAGGATAATTATACCTGTATCTTAATGGAGATAACTTGATATATGGACGAAACCAGAATCCAGGAACCTCCTTTTGCTCTGCCTTATGAGACTATAATTCACGGAAGATATCTTGTACAGAATGTTATAGGTTTCGGCGGTTTTGGCATAACCTACAGGGGAATGGACTTAAAGGAAAACAGAAGTGTTGCCATAAAGGAGTATTATCCCAACGGGGTTGTTACCAGAGTACCGGGAACGGTTGCTGTAGATGTGCGGGGTTCGCATGATTCCTATAAAAACGGTATTGATAAATTCCTTCAGGAAGCAAGGATTATTTATCATTACAGGAATCCCTATATACTGACCATTTTCAGCCTGTTCGAGGAAAACTATACCGCATATTATGTGATGGAATATCTGACGGGATGTGATCTGAAGCATGTGCTTTCGCAGCATGGAGGAAGGCTTTCCTGGCAGGAACTCAAAAATATAGTTTTACCGGTCATGGATGCGCTTGCTGTCATCCATCAGGACGGTGTTGTTCACAGAGATATCAGCCCTGACAATATATACGTGTGTGCTGATGGCAGTCCAAGGCTAATAGATTTCGGAACAGCCAGGTTCTTTTCAGGAAGCAGTGAACTCACGGTAATAATCAAAAAGGGATACGCTCCTCCCGAGCAGTATTCCTCTAAATCAGGCCAGGGACCGTGGACGGACGTCTATGCAATGGGAGCGACAATTTACAAATGTCTTACCGGAGTAATGCCTCCCGAATCTTTGGACCGCGTAAGAAACGATACACTGATACCACCGGAGAACATGGGCTCTGATGCACCTATGAATGTGAACAGAGCAATTATGAAGGCTATGTCTCTGTCTGAGTATCAGAGATTCGCTTCGATGTATGAATTCAGAAACGCGCTGGAATCAGCGGATGAGGTTGGCTTTACTTCTCCGGCAAATTTTTTCTCGGGATTTGCAGACAGATTTTTAGGAAGATCCATATCATTTAAGAACGGAGCCAAAAGGATTGTTTGTGCATCGGGGATTTATGCGGGGCAGATAATCAATATAGATTCGGATTTGGTATTTGGGCGTGATCCGAGCTGCAACCTTCTTTTCCCCAAGAGTTCTGCGGGAGTGAGCAGGATACACTGCCAGATAATGGTCACGAATGGTGGCGCAGATTGCATGCTGTTGGACTGCGGATCAACGTATGGGACTTTTTTAAACGGAGTGAGACTTACGGCAGGTGTGCCGGAAAGACTTGAAAACGGAAGCATTTTCAGTTTCGGACAGGATAACAGTTTCCGGTTTGAGGACAGATGAGGGATCAGATGTTTGAAAAGAAAAGAAAGAAAAAGCTGACTGTCTTTGGCTATACCAGTAAAGGCGGAAGAGATGAGAACGAGGATACGGCAGGTATTTTCGATGACGGGGCCAGTAGCATTCTGGTAGCTGTGGCAGATGGACTTGGAGGTCACGGAGGCGGAAAAGCAGCTTCACAGGCAGCCATTGATTCAATCCGTGATGATTTCAAAAGGTACAGCATCAAGGAACCGGAGGAATTTAATATCTGGTTCCAGAAGGCTAATCAGAAAGTTCTCGACATGCAGATGAGGGAATGTGAGATGAAAACTACTCTCGTCGCTATGGTCATGGATAATGAGACAGCTATGTGGGCGCATATAGGGGATTCCAGGTTGTATCACTTTGTAGACGGGAAATTGGAATTTTGCACTTTTGACCACAGCGTATCCCAGATGGCTGTTCTTCGCGGAGAAATAACTCAGGAAGAGATTAGGGGACATGTCGACAGGAACAGACTACTGAAGGCTCTTGGGAGGGAGGAGACAATAAGTATTGATGTCTCACCAATAGTGGAGCTTGCGGGAGCTGAACATGCATTTCTGTTATGCAGTGACGGATTCTGGGAATATGTGCTGGAAGAAGATATGCAAAAGACCTTGAAGGCCGCGGAGTCGGCAGAGGACTGGATTAAACGTATGCTGCTGATACATGAGCAAAATGCAAAAGAAGGATGTGACAACAATTCAGCTGTTGCTGTTATATATAGTGCCTGATTTTTACCCAAAAATAATAAAGGTGGTGAGTGTAAGATGAAGAAAACTTTGAGAAAAAGCATTATCTGGCTGAGTGTATTGTGTATGCTTATGGGTTTTTCCAGGACAGAGGCGTATGCCGCTGAAAATGAGGCGGTACCTGAAATTCATATCGACAGATACACTGTGAGCGATGAGGAGATAAAAATATATGTCAATCAGAACCAGAGCGATTCTTCCTGGGTATCCGGTGACAATACCAAGGTGATGTTTGGTTCCAAGGAACTCAGCACGCCCAATATCCAGAAGTTTTCTGACAGTCCTGTGAAGGTCACATATAAATGTCTCATAGATGTTTCGGGATCTATGAGCCAGGACAGAATTGATACTGCTAAAGAAATCATAAAGCATATCGCATCAGCCAAAAGACCTGAGGATAATATAACTATTACTGCCATGGGCAACGATATCATAAGGTCAGATTATCTGACAGATGCTCTTGAGATTTCCGAAAAGGTATCCGGAATCAGTGTCACCAGGGAGGATACCAATCTTTACTACGCCATAGTGGAAGAGATTAAGGAACTCAAAACAATAGACGAGGTCGGAACAAAAAGATGTCTTGTAATTTTCTCAGATGGTGCCGATGATCAGGCAACTGGCATAACCAGAGAAGAAGCTACAAAGGCAGTTACCGATAGCCACATACCTGTATTTACGGTCGCAATGCCTAAAAATAAAGACAAGAAAAGTGACCAGGAGATGGCTAAGATCCTGGGTAGCTTCGCGAGGATTTCTTCAGGCGGAGTTCACTATTATACCCCGGATTTCGAGGGATCTGATCTTGCGTTAATCGGAGATCAGATTGTCAATAAAGTAGATAATTCACTTATTTTCACAGAGGATATAAGAGAGCTTGATACAACGGAAAAGGCTCACGAATTAAAGATTACCGTAAAGACATCAGAGGGAAATGCAGAAGATGTAATTGATGTTGCGGAGAGTGATGTCAAGAGAATCAAGGAGATTCAGGAAGAGTTGGAACCTGAGCCCGAACCTGAGCCTGAGCCCGAACCTGAACCGGAGGTAGTTGAGGAGCAGGTGACAGAGCCTGTTGAACAGATTGTGGAGGAGCCTCAGGAGAAACTCATATTCGGTATGAAGCCCATGCTCTTCTATATTGTTCTGGCTGCCATAATTCTTCTGCTCATTTTAATTGGAGTAATAATTTATCTTAAGACGAGGGATAACGAGACCGGATATCAGAGCGACTACGATGGAGGCGTCGATGATCTCGGAAATACAATGGGCGGAGTAGATGATATAGGAGTTACGGGAGACGTTTCGGATTTGAATGGTGTAACCATGCCGTTTGAGGAGTCTCATGCTACTCCCACTGTAGGTTTTGATACTAAGCCTGCAGGCAAGGTCTATCATATCACTCTTACCAGAATGGGTAAGGAAGTTGGTGATAACGGCATCCTGAAATTCGATATGAGCGATAAGTACACGATAGGACGAAGTGCTTCAAAATCAAAGCTTGCAATCACAAATGATTCAGCTCTTTCAGGACTGCATTGCACAATGTTCGTGAAGAATAACCGTGTATACATAAAGGATGAAGGAACGACAAATGGAACATTTGTAAATGGCGTGCCGATCACGGGTGAATTTGCACTTGAGAGTGGAGATACGCTGATCCTGGGATCCTATGAGTATAGAGTAACCTGGTAATAAGTCAGTCTGATTATTTAAAATGATAAACAGTAAGCTTTCCCTGTTTAGTGGAGAGCGGAATGCTTGTCGGATAAGGGGCTATATGGATATACAAAATCTGTGTCCCAACTGCATGAGAGAATTAAAACCCGGGGATAAATTCTGCCAGTTCTGCGGCTATCAGAAAGGCTCTGAAGCAGCAAGATCACCGCATGTTCTAAAGCCTTTTACTATCCTTCAGGGTAAATACCTTGTCGGGAATGTACTGGGTGAGGGTGGTTTTGGTATAAGTTATATCGGTTTTGACTTAAACCTTGAGATCAGGATAGCCATTAAAGAATTCTATCCGAACGGATTTGTTTCCAGAGAGGCTGATATCAGGAGCACCGTTAGCAATTATACTACAGCTGATCACAGCCAGTACGAAAAATGGAAAGACAGCTTTGTTCGTGAAGCCAGAAGCCTTGCCAAGTTTTCTGATCTCCCCGGAATAGTACATGTCAGGGATTATTTTCAGGAAAATAATACTGCATATATCGTCATGGATTTCATCTCCGGAGAGACTCTGAAAGAACATCTGAAAAAATGTGGCGGAAGGATGTCTGTGGATGAGACGATGTCTATGATGCTGCCGGTGATACAATCGCTTGCCAGAGTGCATGAGGCGCATATAATCCACAGGGATATCAGCCCTGATAATATTATGGTTGATGACCACGGTAATATCAGGCTTATAGATTTCGGAGCTGCAAGAGACTTTGGTGGAGCGGATGAAAAGAGTCTGTCCGTTCTGTTAAAACCTGGATTTGCCCCTGAGGAACAGTACAGATCCAAGGGTAATCAAGGACCCTGGACTGATGTATATGCTCTCTGTGCAACAATCTACAGATGTATTACGGGAGAGAAACCTCCGGAATCCATGGAGAGGATGCGCGCGGATACGATCAGAAAGCCCTCTTCCTATGGAATTCAGATAAGCGCTTCACAGGAAGCTGCTCTTATGTCTGGACTTGAAGTCTATGCGGAGAAGCGCATACAGACCATGGGAGAGCTGGAAGCCAGGTTGTATGGCAGGACGTCTTATTCAACCTCAGGCAATGCATCAGTAACCATGCCGGATACCCGGGGCGGTGCTGCATATATGCAGTATGGTGATGATTCGGTTACGCGTCCCTTGTCCGGTAATAATATGCAGAACTATGATTCTTCCGCAAAACCGGTGAATGGATCAAAAGGCAGTAAGGGTGTCCTGGTAGGCGTTATAGCTGTACTTGGCGTAGCCATAGCTGCACTTATCGGATTCATTGTTTTCAGTAATATGAAAAACGGTTCGGGGACAGGAAGCGACGAGATGAATTATGCTACCCGTGATAATGCCCCCGCTTATTCCGATATGCAGACGGAGCCGGTTAAAGAGCAGACTACAGAAGATACTATTGCAGAAAAGACTGAAACGTCTGATGAGATGCAGGAAGATAATCCTGTATCTGAAGAAGTAGCGCAGCAGGAGCCGGAAGTAACCGTAGAACCTGCTACTGAAACAGAAGAAGTATCCGATGAGCTCAATGATGCAAGCGATGAAGCAGCAGAAGAAGTCAGTTCCATCGAGGATGAGTACATTCTGTATGATTCAGATTCGAGGATTTATCCCAGGTCTTTATTTGAGTCCATGACGGATGAGGAGCTGCGTCTTGCAAGGAATGAGATCTATGCCAGACATGGCAGGATGTTTACAAGCGAAGATCTGCAGGAATATTTCTATTCAAAATCCTGGTACAGACCTGAGTACACACCTGAAGAATTTGACGCGATGCAGGAATACATTTTCAATGATTATGAGAAAGCTAACAGAGATATGATCAAGGAAGTAGAGAATAAGAGAAAGTAGGTTATTTTATGGATATCAGCAATATCTGTCCGAACTGTATGCGCGAAATGGGGAAGGATGACACCTTCTGCAGCAATTGCGGCCATAATCGTGAATCCGGTGAAAAAGAATCCACACATGCTCTAAAGCCTTTTACTATTTTACAGGGAAAATATCTTGTAGGAAATGTAATAGGCGAAGGCGGCTTTGGAATAACTTATATAGGACTTGATCTGAATCTTGAGATACGTATTGCTATCAAAGAATTCTATCCGAACGGATTTGTTACCAGAGAATCCGCTGTCACCAGTGTTGTCACCAATTACGCATCCAAAGACAGCGCTCAGTTTGAGAAGTGGAAGGATAGTTTTGTAAAAGAGGCCAGAAGCCTTGCAAAGTTTTCAAATCTCCCTGGCATAGTCCATGTCAGGGACTTTTTCCAGGAAAATAATACAGCATATATTGTAATGGAATATGTTGAGGGTGAGACACTGAAAAACTACCTTAAGAACAGAGGTGGTAGAATTCAGGTGCAGGAGACCCTCTCTATGATGCTGCCTGTAATCCAGTCACTTGCACGTGTTCATGAGGCTCAGATAGTCCATAGAGATATCAGCCCGGATAATATTATGATTCAGGATGATGGCGCGGTTAAACTTATTGATTTCGGAGCCGCAAGGGACTTTAGCGCAGGTGATGAGCGGAGTATGTCAGTCCTTCTAAAACCAGGATTTGCCCCGGAGGAGCAGTACAGATCAAAGGGAAATCAGGGACCTTGGACAGATGTCTATGCGCTATGCGCAACCATCTATCGCTGTATTACCGGTGAAAAACCACCGGAATCAATGGAGAGAATGAGGCAGGATGACATCAAAAAGCCATCCTCTTATGGTATACAGATAAGTCCATCGCAAGAAGCTGCCCTTATGCAGGGACTTGAGGTATTTGCTGAAAAGCGCATCAAGACTATGGGTGAGCTTGAGGCTAAACTATACAATTTAAACACAGCGCATACCGGTGTAACTGAATCTACACCATATGTTCCTGAGATGACTGCCGGTCCTTCTACTGCTTATTTAGCGCCTCCTATACAGGCTACGGATAATAGCAAAAATAAGAAACTGCTTTATATAGCAATTATCGGTGCTTTGGCTGCAGCTATTGTGATTCTTGGGGTAATCCTTGTGGTGAATATGTCAGGTTCGAGGACTCCGGCTGAGACTGAAGAAATGGCCTATATGGGAACTGAAGGCTCCGGAGGTGTATCGGGACAGCTTGAAGGAGCAGGTCCGGGTGGTGAAGGAGATATTGTTGCGGAAGACGGAACTACCGGGGAGGTAGATGCTTCGACAGAAGAAGCTGATAGTGTAACCGATGAATCTGCCGCTCAGGAAGAGCTTGAGAAGCAGAAAGAGGAAGAAGCGAAAAAAGCAGAGGAAGAGCAAAGGCAGAGGGAAGAAGAGGAAAAGAGAAAGGAAGAAGAAAGGGAGCTTGCAATCCACAGATATGAGATAGTCTGTCAGGATATGTCATGGATTGAGGCATATTATGAATGCGTCAGCAAGGGCGGCTATCTGGTTAATATCAATTCCATAGAAGAGTACAACTATATCATCGATCAGATAAAGCGGGAAAACCGGGATGAGCTCCTCTACTATATCGGGGCTAAGCGTGATCCCAATGAGAGTGACGGTCAGAATGCCCTCGAATACCACTGGGTAAAACAGGATAACAATATGGGCAGGGATATCCTGAACGGAGATAATGGAAATCCCATCTATCGAAATATGTGGCTGAGTGGTGAACCCGGCTTTGGCTCAACAGACAACGATGGCAATGTTTATATCGAGCAGTATATAGACCTGATTCGTATTAAAAACAAGGAAAACGATACCTTCAATTATTTTCTGAATGACATTCCCTCTGACGTACTGGAAATCGTACCTTCATACTCAGGAAGGATTGGATACATCTGTGAATATGATGATTAAGAGGCGATGAACAAATGTCAATTCTTCAAAAAAGGAGCATTCAAACAGCATGATTGATATTAATAGAATATGTCCCAACTGCATGAATGAGATACCACAGGAGGATGACTTTTGCACAAATTGCGGGTTTAAAAAAGGAGATACCGTGCCTGCTTCGTCGCATGCCTTAAAACCATATACCATCCTGCAGGGAAAATATCTTGTGGGAAAGTCTATCGGTGAGGGCGGTTTTGGAATTACTTATATAGGCTTTGATCTGAACCTTGAGATAAAGATTGCCATTAAGGAGTTTTATCCCGGCGGTTATGTCAGCAGGGAATCCGAGACGACTTCCAATGTCACGGTCTATACCAATATAGATAAAACCCAGTATGACAAGTGGAAAGAGAGCTTTGTCAGGGAGGCCAGAAGCCTTGCGAGATTCTCGGACCTTCCGGGGATTGTTCATGTAAGGGACTTTTTCCAGGAAAACAATACTGCGTATATTGTTATGGAGTATGTTAAAGGTATTACTTTAAAGGAATACCTTAAAGAGCATGGTGGAAGGATTGGTGTGCAGGAGACATTTTCCATGATGCTTCCTGTTATCCAATCACTTGCAAAGGTTCACGAGGCTCAGATAATACATAGGGATATCAGTCCCGACAATATCATGATTCAGGAGAATGGACTGATCAAGCTCATTGATTTCGGTGCTGCCAGGGATTTTGGCGGTACGGATGAAAAGAGCCTGTCTGTGCTGCTTAAACCGGGGTTTGCACCTGAAGAACAGTACCGCTCAAAGGGAAATCAGGGACCCTGGACAGATGTCTATGCTCTATGCGCCACAATTTACCGCTGTATAACAGGAGAAAAACCACCGGAATCCATGGAGAGGATGAGGCAGGATACCATAAAACGGCCGTCTTCCTATGGAATACAGATAGAATCCGTGGCGGAAGAAGCAATTATGGCGGGACTTGCGGTCTTTGCGGAGAATCGTATTAAGACCATGGGGGAACTTGAGGCTAAACTGTATAACGGACAGACAGAGACTGTAGCTTTAAACAATGTCTCTTCCAATATCAATAATTCGATTGGAGATGCAAGCGGGAATAAGAAAAAGAGCGGTTCATCTGAAAATAAAAAGTACATTGTAATTGCACTGGGAATTGTCGGTGCATTGGTTATAGCTATAGTGGGCTTTGTACTGGGAAAACAAAATGGATCCGGTGGTGTGATGGATAATAAGATCGAAGATGTAGCAGAACGTAACACGGATGTGATCGCACAGGATGTTGATATACAGAGTGATGCGGATAATACAACAGATGAAGATAATTCCGATAACACCGCTGATGTTACTGAAGATGTAGCGGAAACAGAAAACTCTGCAGAAGTAGAAGAAACGGCAGAAGCAGAAGAACCGGTGCCTGAAGAAAGTGAGGCTGCAACTGAAGAGACCGCAGAAGAAGCCGATACAGAGATTCAGACTGAGGAAACAGATTATGAAGAGGCTCTGTATGAAGAGTTTAAGATAGACAGAAATACTGTTGAGGATTACTCGGCAAATCTGGATCCAAAGAAATACCTAAGATATGACTCGGGAATGGGAGAGTTTTACTTCTGGTATCCGGCTAATCTGTTTAATGCTGTTTATGTCGATGAATATAGTTATAACAGTACTTACGGCGAAAATATTAAGACAATTGCGTTTTCAGGAAGCAATGGGGGAGAACTCAGCTTTGCCATGTATAGGAGAACGGATGGAAGATCGGTAGAAGAGTTTTCGGATATAGTCCATTCAAATGAAGCGAATATGTTTTATGAATCTCAGGACATTCTATATAAGACAGATGCCGATAAGGGCAAGATAGTTGTAACAGGCAATGCTGATGCAGCCGGAACCTCCATTGTATATGATCTCATTAAAGTAGATGCGGATTATGTATATAGAATGCTTTCTGTTAAGCGTAGCTGGGTGGATGATTTCGATAAGCTGACATATTCATATGTCGTTGAAAATGAGTATAGAACCTGTGGCTTTTCCGGTTCGACAAAAGCCACACAGACTTGGGAGGAATTCCTTGAGGCTAATCAATAATACCACAAAGAAAAATAGAAAATTGCGAATCATGCAAACATGTGTCTGCATGATTTGTATCTCTGCACTTTTTTTATTCGGCTGTGCCAAGGCATCGGATAATGAAGATTCAGGTGTAGATTCATTGTTTGAACCTGTCGGAAGTGAACTTGGTGAGACCGTGGACGATGCTGATACCGGAGTGGAAACAGATGATGCTATAGATACAGATGTATTATCACCTGAAACTGATAGTGCTGCTGTTGAAGAAATTAAAGAAAATGATGGTCAGGAAGAGGTTAGCGAGTCTTACGAGAATCTTGAAGAGGATGAATCCATAGAAATAATGGATGAAAGCGTTGACGAATCTGAGACATCATATAACAAAGATCCGGAAGAAGTGCTGGCATCTATGTCCTTAAAACAGAAGGTTGCGCAGCTCTTTTTCGTGACCCCGGAGGGGCTGACCGGCTATCAGGAGGTTACCGCATTCGGAGAGGCTTCTAAGAGAAAATACGATGACATTCCTGTTGGCGGACTTATATATATGGCAAGTAGTCTTAAGGATCCCGGGCAGACCAAAGAAATGCTTAAAAGAACTCAGGACTATGTGACTGAAAGCACGGGGATTCCGATTTTCTTAGGGCTCGATGAAGAAGGCGGAAGAGTTTTGCGCATCGGAAGTAATCCGGCCTTCGGAGTAAAAAAAATCGATCCTATGTATGAGATTGCTGCTGCCGGTGGCGTAGATGGTGTGAAGGACGCGGCTTCATACATCGGCAATTACCTTGCTGATCTGGGATTTAACACTGATTTTGCTCCGGATGCGGATATTCTTACCAATAAGGATAATACCGTAATAGGTGACAGGGCTTTCAGTTCAGACCCGAAAGAGGTATCGGTTATGGCGAAAACCTATGCCGAAGGTTTGCACAGTGAAGGAATATTTTCATGTTACAAGCATTTTCCGGGACATGGTGATACCAAGGAGGATTCCCATAAAGGGTATGCTTATTCCTACAAGACCATGCAGGAACTTGAAGAGTGTGAGCTGGTTCCTTTCTCTGATGGTATAAACGGTTATGCCGATTTTGTGATGGTTGCGCATATATCTCTTCCTGAAATATTGGGTGGCGATACGCCGTCCACTCTCAGTTCTGAAATCGTGACAGATCTTCTCAGAAATAAGATGGGATATGAGGGTATCATAATCACTGACGCATTAGGAATGGGAGCTATAAGTGAGCATTACACAGCTGAGGAGTCGTCTGTTCTTGCTTTGGAGGCAGGCTGCGACATGCTTCTGATGGCAGGAGATCTGAAGTCGTCTTACGATGCTGTCCTTAACGCGGTTATGGATGGAAGAATCACAGAGAAGAGGATTGACGAGTCGGTACTGAGGATTCTAAAGGTAAAGTTTTCCGGAAGAATTAAGTCTTCAGACTCCAGTGATTTATCTGATAGTGAACCATCATCCGATGAAGAAACACTAGCTTACGATAATGAAAAAAGAACTACTGCTAAAGGATTATCCGTCGGAGATACATTCGAATTTATTGATGTTTATGGTAATAAATATACCTCGAAGGTTGACAGTGGTGTTCCGTTGACAGAATATGATCCGGACTATTTTGAGCATAGTGGGGATTATCTGAAGTATTCAGATGATAAATATTCTTCAAGAATGGGCATAGATGTGTCCTATCACAACGGTGACATTGACTGGAATAAGGTTAAGGCTGCCGGAATCGATTTTGCATTTATAAGGATTGCTTATCGCGGCTATGGCCAGGAGGGAAAACTTAATAAGGACTCCAAATTCGAGGATAACTACAAGCAGGCAAAAATCGCAGGTCTGGATGTAGGTGTATATATTTTCTCTCAGGCAATCAATGAAGCGGAAGCAGAGGAAGAGGCTGATTTCGTCCTTAATATCTTAAATGGCAGGGAGCTGGATCTGCCTGTCGTCTATGACCCTGAAAGTATTCTCATAAAAGGAACTGCTGAGCCTGACAAGGATGCCAGAACCTATGAAATTTTTGAAAATCGTTCTCAGTTTACTGCAAATACAATCAGTTTTTTCAAAAAGATCAAAGAGTCAGTCTATGACTATACTCCCGGAATCTATTCAAATATGCTTTGGGAGGCACATAACCTGAATCTTTCAGAGATACAGGCTGAGTTTTCTAAATCAGGAGATATTCCTGTCTGGTATGCAGACTATGAAGAACTTCCGCAGACACCCTATAATTTCAATTTCTGGCAATATTCAAGCGAAGCCAAAATTGACGGTGTATCAGGACGGGTGGATGTGAATGTGCAGATGATACAGAAATAGTAGGTATATCCTCAGAAAGGATAGAATAATATGCAATGTATTTACTGCGGAAAAGAAATAAGTGACAATTCAAAATTTTGTCCCAAGTGTGGAAAAGAGCTAAAGCCTAAAACAAGGGTATGGCCAGGTGCAGCTGATGAAAAAACGGCTAACACTCAAATGGGACAATACTCTGCCGGGATGGGAACAAATCCTATGCCGGACTTAAATTCTGCGTTGGGGTCTCAAAAGGTTCAGAATCAGATTCCTTCAAAAATGATAATAGCCATAGGAATAGGTGTGGTCCTGGTAATCGTTCTCATTGCAGTTTTGATAGTAAGTGGGGGTAAAAGAAATTCCGGGAATGCTGAACCCGTGCAGGAAGATACCACTATTGTAGTGGGGGAAAAAGAGCAGGATCTTGGAGATATTGAAAATGAATCTGACGAATTAGGGCAGGAAGAAGCTGATATTGATGAAGATACAGAAGATACAGCAGGCGTTAGTACATCAGATATAACTGAAGTAAACGAAGCTGAGTCCCAGGGTAATGGGAAGGAAAAGAACGATAATGGAATAGAAAATTTGGAAGTGGATGAACATGATACCACTGTAGATGAGGAGAACACGATTCCCGGATATATGGAAAATCTGCCTGCAATTCTTTTTTCTGTGCGTGTAGCAGCACCTGATGGGTATGTAAATTTCAGAGATGGCGCGGGAACAGATTATTATATTATTACTCCGTACAATAATGGAACCATCCTTGACGTTATCGATTTGACTGAAGTTAACGGTAAAACCTGGTATCAGTGTATAGATTCGTTATTGCAAATAGGATGGGTTGCATCATCTCAGGTTGAGACGATATCAGCTAATAACACATCTTCAGGTAATGCTGCAAATTATGTGAAGTATGTATCAGTTGAAAACAAATCCGATGATCAGATAAATCAATACTCAATAGTAAGAGGCGTGCGCATGGATGGTAAGGCAGCCTGGCAATATATCACTGAAGAATACCCCGGTGCAGAACTGAATAGTGCGTCTGTCTGTGTAAATGGAGAACATGTATATATCATTGATGAGAATACATATATTAGGCTGAATAAGCAGACAGGAGAGACAGAGGCTAAGAATCTTTTTACGGAAGAAGGCGGTATAAGCGGAGCCATAATGGCTGCAGATGATAACATGAATTTATACGCGATGGGATATTATGATAATTATCTCTACAAGTTTTCAAAGGATGGATCTATTGTCTGGATGTATGACTTTATGGATGAGTATTACTGGCCGTTATATTTTCATTTAAATGGTAATGAGCTCATCGTTACATTAGGAATGCATAATGATGAATCCGGAATCAGTGAGGAAGGCAATTTTGAGTGCAGTATTAACACGGATACTGGAGCAAAGTGGTAATAATGTTACTTGTCTGGGATTTTTGGAATTATGGTGGATTAAATAATGAGAGGATTGTTTTCTACGGTTATTGTAATTGCTGTTGCTATGGGAGTTATATGTGGATGTACTTCTGAAAAAAGTGATGTGTCAGTTGTTGCACCCGATGGTACTGGAAGTGTTGCCGAGAGAGAAGAGCCTTCTTTTGGCATTGCAGATGAGCATGCTGTTGAAAACCCAGAAAATGCAATTGCTGATATCTCTGTTGAGGAACCTGATGATATAGAAAGTGAAGCATCAGATACTGATCCGAAAGAGAATGAGCAGGTGACAGAGTCTATTAATTCAAGTCTTGATTCTATTATAGAGGAACACAACCAAGACACAGAGTTTGTGAAAATATCAAAGTGTTATATAGATATTATTAGCGATGAAGAATTTGAATGTGATGAATGCGGACTAATTTACTTAGATGATTCAGGATATCCAAACCTTATTGTGAAAAGTGATCAAGGTCTTTATCCTTTTTATTCGATATATCGGATTGACCATGGAAGCCCGGTCTGTATATATGAAGGAGCCCAAAGTGGTGGAACACTTATGGGAGCTTCTTATTATGAGAAGCAAGGAATTATTAGTGAGGCAACGCATGGATTTAGATTATTTGGTGTATGTGAATGGGTATCCAGATTGGTGGATAATGAATTTCAGACGGTTTGCAGAATTGACTATGATGATCCGGAATTCGAGAATATAAGTGAGGATGAAATTGATAGCAAATTAAACTGGTACATTGAAGTTGATGGACATAAGACATATATGAGCCGGGATGATTGCTATGAAGAAATGAAGAAGTATGAAGGCTATGGTAATCCCAAAGATTTATTTGATGCTGCCCCTCTTGTATCCAAAGAGTATATGCTTACAAAACTAAAATCCATATATAATACTCAAAATCAAACTGATAATGAAGAAATTGACTTATTAAAGAAAAATTTAATTTCAGAAGGAATAGACCCAGATTTAATTAGTGATGATACTTATGATATGATAATAAGTGTTATACATAAAAATGGTTATACTCTTAACGATATTGAAATAGGAGATTTTTATAATATAGCACATTATGACGAATTAGATGAGGATAGTGAGATAAACGAAGGAATAATTGAACAAATAATAATACCTGGTAAAAATGAAAACTTTAAAGCAAGTTTAGCAAGGTATTCGAACTCAGGGGAGAAATAACATGTCTTTAGTTAATCAAATATGACCCTCCAAATTTGGAGGGTCGTTCAAGTCAGTATGAGAACCCATGATAGCAAGCAGATACCCAATGAGGAAAAGTGATGATTTGCAACCACTGTGGAAAAGAAATAAGTAGTGACGCTAAGTTTTGTCCGAAATGCGGAAATAAAATTCAGCCAAGACAAAAAAGCGCATCAAAAAAAGCTATAAGACCTAAAAAAACATCTGCTACCTTGTTATCAGTAGTGGCTATCATTGCGGCAGCTGTGGCGGTTGCAGCAGTAATCTTCGCTGTCATCATGATAAAGAACTCCCGCACCAGTGAAGTGGTGCAGGGTGATGATAAGTATGGAAACAGTCAGGCGGTTGAGAATCTTATAGAGAAGGCTGAACAAAAACAGGAAGTGAAAGAGGATACTGCTGAACAGAAACAGGAGGTAAAAGAGAATACTGCTGAGCAGGAAACACAGGAGGAAACAGAAGTAGAGAGCAGAAATATAGACTTTTCAAAGTGTGAAAAGCTTGAGAGTTTTCTTGATCAAATTGTAACTTTTACTAATAATGAAGATGATTTGGAGTGTTCACTTACGCTTCAAAATCTAAAAGATATATTCGGTTGGACAGGAGGAATTGAAGATTATCTTTTTTCAGAAGTGGCATTAAAAATAGATACTGAAACAGAAAAACGGTTTCTAAACAGCCTTGGAGATGAATACATTTACATTAAACAATATCCTTCTGGTTTTTTTTGGATGGATAAGAATGGCTATTTAAAATACGTAGAATCAGCAATTGGTGATGATAGGTTTTCAAATGATGAATCATATGATGAATTTGTAGATATTCAAGGAGAATATTCTTCATTTAGATTTGAGGATTATTGCGTTATTTATGGACCGGATGCCGGTTATATGGGTCCAGGACTTGGCAATTTCATTAGTGCTGAAAATATAGGAACAGATAAATGGCGGCTGGAATATGAGCTTGTAGACAGTGAAGAGGGGAATTTCTTTGGATATGAACGTACATATTATGATGCAACCAGAAGTGAAGAGCCACTTATAGGAAAGGCATATTTTATAGTGATACGAAATGACGAGAGCATCTTTGATGGATTAAGCGTACAGTCAATAAAGTATGATTTTGTGGAACCGAAAAGGGATGCAGTAGTAATGGATGCCTTCAAGAGGTTTTTAAATGATGAAGCAAGAGTGTATATTAGGAAGCCAACGCAATATGAGATTGAAAAATATGGACCTTCAGAAGAAAACTGGTCTGATAGTTTGTTTTCTGAATATTTTGAATGGATAATAGAAGATTTTGGTAAGCCTGCAGCATACTTGTATGATGTAGATAATGATCATGAGATGGAGTTATTAATTGATACTATAAGTTACGGATTTACAATAATTGATTGTCGGGGAGATGAGATTTACTTGCTTGATGAAGGGGACGGGACAGCTTCAGTGTGTTCAATATACAGGGATAAGGCATCTGGAACTGCTTTTGTAGGACATTCGGATTTTTCACATATGGGAAGACAATATCTGGACATCACGGAATATGATGGCTCAGGTAATATAGTAAATTCTACTATGAGTTTAAATGCAGACTATTGGGAAAACGAAGATGACTTTGGTACTGACAGAGCAGAATATTCATTCAACGGTTATGCGATAACATATGAGAAATATGCCAATTTAAGGGAAATCTATGCACTTGTTGATCCTGAAATGATGATAAAAATGGATTATTGACAAATAGGGGCTGTGAAATAATCAGTCCATGAAAAAAAGAGAAGTAATAGCTGGAAACAGCCAATTACTTCTCTTTTTTCATGGTAAAATATTACCATGAACAATCAAACCAATTCTTATAATACTATAAATCAGGGCGTTTTACCATTTTTTATTTCAGATTGTTTGGATATCTGTGATCCGGTTTTTACTTTTGACGAACTCGTGGGAGGTATGAATCTTGAGAAGTATCTGAAAAATGTGCCAGAGCATAAGCTTGGCAGAATCAGATATAATCCAGTCAAAATGTTGAAGACCGTACTATTCGGTTTTATGAGTGAAGGATATATTTCACTAAGAGGACTTCAAGAAAACTGTAGGGTTAACATTCGATTTATGTATCT
>NZ_AUJP01000004.1 GCF_000424285.1 Butyrivibrio sp. MB2005
AGAGAGCTATACATCCAAAGCGGATTTTCTTGCGATGGATGAGATTCCTGTGTATAAAAAGGGAAGTAATGCTGACTATGTTTTTTCCGGAAAAAGGATAAAACGTGGACTTTACAGGCACTACGATGGGACAATAACAAATGCAGACATAAACGGAGCTGCCAATATCTTAAGAAAAGTATTCCCAAAGGTAACCCAATGGGATAGGGGCATAGTGGACATGCCCTGTTCTTTGGGATGCACTAAGCATTCCAAAGGTTCATGCCGCTCTGCGGCATAACAGAAACCTCTTCCGACGCAGAGTCGGTGGAGGTAGTTCATGAAAATTTAATGTGCATAAGCATTATGCCAAAGCTATAATAGAGATGTAATAACTGCCGACTACATTTATAAGAAAGGAAATACCCTGTCTATCTGAGGGGCAAGGACGAGTTTATGAAAAAAATCGTAAAACGTATTTTATGTACTTTTTCTGCAGCACTTTTTCTTTTTGCTCTGACAAGCAATACGGCACTTGCTTACAGTGAGATTCCTGATTATTTTGATTTTGGCGAAACAGTTTTCAAGATGGATGCCGGAACCTATAAGGATGTCTGGGTAAGAGCTAATACCGACTATACTTATTACATTGGCGACCATACCAGTAAGGGCACATATATGGAGTGCACCTTCAAGAAGGGCTCTGAGTATGTGAGACTTCATATCGGTCCCGATGAGACAACCAAGAATGTATTCTTCCATTTTTATTCAACTGATGAAGATGGAACTACCTATGATCATCACGACTGCATAGAGGTTTATGTGCAGAATCCCGATCCCGCTGCAGCTGCTCTTAAGGCACAGCAGGAAGCACAGATAAATGCGCTCAAGACCTTCAGTGGCAACACAGCAGATTTTAATGCTTACAACTACTACACCAATTATAAGGATCTTCAGGAAGCCTTTGGCGCAGATCCTGCAAAGCTCCTTGAGCACTACAATACATTTGGTATTAACGAGAAGAGAGTAGCAAATAAGCTGATTAAATAAGATTATATTGACTTTTATGGGCCCCGTTCAGAAATGATCGGGGCTTTAAATTTGGGTCTATACTTCATCACTTTATTGTGGTAAACTACTAAAAAAGTTTTTTGGGGAGGAAATTATGTCTACATCGCAATTAGGAATTATTATCTCGATTCTGGTCTATCTGGCAGGCATGCTTCTTGTCGGATTCGTCGCTTCCAAATCCACAAATGATGTTAAGGATTTCTATCTTGGAGGAAGAAAGCTCGGTCCCTTCGTTACAGCTATGAGCGCAGAGGCTTCCGATATGAGTTCTTATCTTTTGATGGGTGTTCCGGGACTTGCTTATTTTTCCGGAATAGCTGATGCCGGTTGGACCTGCCTTGGTCTTATCGCAGGTACATATCTGAACTGGCTTTTTACAGCGAAGAGGCTTCGTAACTACACAGAGAAGCTTGATGCCATCACAATACCTGATTATTTCAAAAAGAGATTTGATGATAAAAACAATATCCTGCTCTGTATCGGTGCTCTGTTCATTATCGTGTTCTTCGTACCTTACACAGCTTCAGGATTCTCAGCCTGCGGAAAGTTGTTCTCATCACTTTTCGGAATCAATTATCAGCTGGCAATGATCGCATCTGCTGTAATCATCGTTGGTTACACCACAACAGGCGGATTCCTTGCTGCATCCAAGACTGACTTTATCCAGTCAATAGTCATGACTGTTGCACTTTTCTTCGTACTTGGATACGGCGTTGTAACAGCAGGCGGTGCTAGCAATGTAATCGCAAATGCACAGAGTCTTCCCGGATTCCTTAACATGAGTGCAACCCACGACAATGTGGCAAATGCAGCTAATCCCTATGGTATTTTTAATAAGATAACAATGTTCTGCTGGGGCCTTGGATATTTCGGAATGCCGCACATTCTTCTCAGATTTATGGCTATCAGAAAATCCAGCGAGCTTAAGCTTTCAAGAAGAATCGCATCTGTATGGGTTGTTTTCTCCCTTGGAATCGCTGTTGTTCTCGGAGTAGTAGGCAGAGCAATGACAACAGGCGGCGTTCTTGAAAACCTCATTGATCCTGAAAATCCCACAAGCTCATCCCTTGCTGAGACTCTTATCGTAGTTCTTGCAAGACAGATAAGTGAACACGGATTTATATTTGCACTTCTTGCAGGTATGGTTCTTGCAGGAATCCTGGCATCAACCATGTCTACAGCAGATTCACAGCTTATAGCAGCTTCATCATCAGTATCAGAGAACCTGATTCAGGAGACCTTTGGAATCAATCTGTCAGAGGCAGCAGCTATGCTTACAGCAAGAGCAACACTTATTGCGGTAGCCATTCTTGGCGTAGTAATTGCATGGAATCCCGGCAGTTCGGTATTCGGAATCGTATCCTTTGCATGGGCAGGCTTCGGAGCAGTGTTTGGACCTATTATGCTTTTGTCACTTTACTGGAAACGCACCAATAAGTTCGGCGCAGTAGCCGGTATGATCGTTGGCGGCGCCATGGTATTTATCTGGAAGTACGTGGTTCGTCCTATGGGCGGTGTCTGGGATCTCTACGAACTTGCACCCGCTTTCCTTGTAGCGCTTATCGTGATCGTGGTGGTGAGCCTTATCACTCCTGCACCTTCAGATAAGATTACGGAAGAGTTTGAGCATGTGTCAAAAATGAGCTGATGATATAAAATTGCAGCACACATGGCAAGGAGCTATGTGTGCTGCTTTTTTTAATCTTTTGCCGGTTCGGGATTAACGTGTATCATTATGTGTTTTACGTTAGGGAAATTTTTCTCTACATTACTGTGAACATGCTCTGCAATGGCGTGGGCATAAACCAATGTGATATCTCGCTGAACGGTGATCTCTAAGTCTACGTAAATCTTATTTCCAAACTGTCTTGTATGGAGAAGATCTATTCCAAGGACGCCGGGCTGTTCCAAAATAAAGGACCGGAGCTTCCCTTCGTATGTGGCATCGCAGGATGTATCCAGCATTTTATTCAGGGCATCCTTTAAAATGTCGTAGGCTACCTTTAGAATCAGAGCGCATATAAGTATACTTGCGATTGGATCCATGAAGGGAAAACCAAGCCTTGCAAGACCTATACCTATGAAGGAACCAACTGATGATAACGCATCTGAGCGGTGGTGCCAGGCATCAGCTTTGAAAGCAGGTGAGTCCAGGATTCTTGCGTAGTGCATGGTGTACCAGAACATTCCCTCTTTTACTGCGATTGATACGATAGCAGCGATAAGAGGCAGCATGGTTGGTACTTCGATTGCTGACTTTTCAAAAAGAAGCATTTTGATGCCGTTATAACCTATGCCAAGGCCTGTGCCTGCAAGGATAAGCCCCAAAATAAGTGATGCAACGCACTCGAATCTCTCGTGGCCATAGGGGTGCTCAGCATCCTCCTGCTGACCTGCCAGTTTCACGCCGATATATGCAATTATTGTTGCCAAAACGTCGGATAGTGAGTGCACAGCATCCGATACCATGGCCCCGGATTTTCCAAGAATGCCTGCGATCAGCTTAAATGCTGCCAGTACAATGTTGCCAAGTACACCCACTCTGGACATTTTTCTTATCAAAGTCTGTTCATCCATGATGACACCTCTGAGCTATTTTTCAAAATAAGTAAAATAAATTTAAATTATTTGCTCTATTATATGTATAACATACACCAGAGTTGTCATATAATACAATCATAAGAAAACCAATTATGGTTAATGGATTTGAAAAAATTTTGTTTGCAAAGACGATGCTTTGCAGAGAGGAGAAAAGAATGATTACATTAGAGGCAATCGAAAAGGTAATGGAGCTTACAGGCGTTGAGTACAAGGTTGCTAAGGATGCGCTTGAGAGAACCGAAGGAAATGTTGATGAAGCAATTAAGCTCATTCAGCCTGACACAAAGGATATCGGTGAGGACATTAAGGGTCTCATCGATAAGCTTAAGAAGACAGTTGAGGAAGGAAACGTTGACAGAATCCAGATTCGCAAGGATGATGAAATCGTTCTCAGCGTTCCTGTAAATGTTGGTATTATTGGTGGCGTTCTTGGTCTTGCAGCTGCTCCCTGGGCACTTATCGCAGGCGCTGTAGCAGCATTTGGTCTTGGATGCAAGCTTGAGGTTGTTCACAAGGACGGCTCAACAGACGAAGTTAAATAAGTCTTCCTAATACAAAGACTCCAAATAAAAACTCCGGTGTTTCATCGATTGAAGCATCGGAGTTTTTCCATGTTACGAGATTTAATTGTCAGGGTAAATGGCCTGAACCCGGCTTTTAGCCTGCATAAACTATGTTATCAAATACCTTTTCAAGCTCACCTTCCCGGATTGAAACAGGATAAGATGCTGACGTAAGTGTAAGGCGGACGATTCTGCCATCCCCAAGTCTGCAGTCCACATAGCTCTTGTTGTCGGTTTTTATAGGCTCGAAGGTTTCGCCGCTTTTTATGATTTCGTCGGCGTTGATGACGTTTCCGTCTTCATCCACGATGTCGCCCTTTATGTATGAGTTTGACTTGGCATTCGGAGAGCAGTAGGAACCAACAGTGTAGACAGGCTCTGTAGGTACCGGCTTTCCATCATCGCCAACTTTGTAGCTGTTGTAGATGTTCATTGTTCCAAAGCAGTCTGAAACAATGGCAAAGGGCATGTTGTCAGGATCGGATAAGAGGGCTTCTGCGAAGTAATCGTTGCCGTAATCCTCTCCTGCATAGTGGAAGTACTCCGGCTCAGCAGCCTTGAATTCGTTTCCTGAAACATCAAATACGAAAAGAGCATAATAGTCATTGTAGTCAGGGACTGTAACATAGATATATTCTTTTCCGTCATCTGTTTTAACATTGTAGGTGACGATGCTGTCGTAGTCCACTTCAAAGCTTGCGGGAACAGTGACCTTTTTATCTCCATCAACAAGTGAAAGACTCTCGGCATAATCGCCGTATTCATTGTCTTCTGTGCCTTCGAATTCCAGGTGTCGCACCTTTATGTCACCTGCCCATTTTGCATTGTAGAGACCGATGTCAGAGTGGGATATGTATCCGCGACCTTCCTCCGGCATGAACTTTTCATTTATGAGACCGTCATACTCGTTATAGCCCATGGAAACCTCTATCATGCCGTATGCATAGGCAGCGATTTCATAAGGATTGAAAATTATATGAAGCCCATCGTTACTTAGATACCACTTGTAGTTATACCCATCATTTGAATCAGAAGCATCAAGTTTGTATTTTGCCAATGTTTCATCAAGCTCCCAGTATCCATCGTTTGTATCAGGAAGTTCATAGAGCTTTTCTTTAATAATTTTATCAAGTTCTTCCTTGGAATATTGCACAACATCACTCAGTGTGAGTTCTTTTCCTGTCTGCACGTCGTAGTTTATACCGACAGCACCGTACATTCCATGGGCACCGCCCTGGTAATCGCTGGAATAGTCGTAAATGCTAAGAACTGTCTCATCGGACCTTGTCAAATAGTAATCCTGCGTCATGGTCCAGGGGCCAAAGAAAGAGTAATCATTTTGAATGGCGTCCTCGTATTGGCCTTTAGCTTCAGCTGCCCAGTCATCAAAGCCTGAACTTGATTTTACCTGAGCTCTTTCCTTAAGTGCATTGTAAAGCTCCGGATAATCATTTTTGCAATTGTCATCCATGACTACAAAGGCATCTTGAGCAGTGATGAGAACACCGTTAGCGTAGTCGTTTTCCGGATTACTGAATTTAAGATCACCATCGTATGTGTATGTAAAATACTTTCTGGCTATTTTGTAGGTAGGTGTTTTGAGCTTAGACTCAGAAGCTGTATCGTTTTCATCTGCTGCAGTATCATCTGCGGTATCTTTATTCTGCTGATCCTCCGCTTCTGTATCAGTTGATGTTTCTGTTTCAGATTCAGGCTCTTCTGTAACTGTTTCTGCAGACTCCTCCGCTGTTTCTCCTGACTCCTCAGACAGACCATCCTTGATCTTGTTTATAAAACTTGATCCTTCTGATTCTGCATCTGTATCATTAGATGAACCGGTAAGTTTCCCAATCATACCACAGCCGCTTAAGGATGCAGCTGTAAGAGTTGTACATAAAAGTACGGCAAGTGCTTTTTTCATAAATTTTCTCCTTGTTATTAAGTGAGGAATAAATCTCGAGTTTATTGTAGTTTTTCTAAAGGGTATTTACAACCGGATAATTTTTGTGTATATTCATTCGCATATCTTTATTCTTGGTTTTTCAGTTCGGTGATTCACCGAATATTTTTCAATTTGTTTTGAAAGGAAATTAGTATGAATTATTATGCTGCGGTAGTCCGTGAGCATGGTGCGTATGCTGAGAATTCTGACGGCCTTATGATAAAAGGAAGGCGCGTGGGCGAAGAAAATGTTGTTATGATGGCTCTTTGTACTCCTTTTTCTAAAAACAGGAGGGGAGCAAAGCTAAGTGACCACGTTATAAGAACCTTAGAAGAGATCTTCGAGGAGGTCGAGCCTTCGGATTTATATGATAGCTGCAAAGAGTTATTTTTCGATAAGAGGCTTTCTTCAAAAAATAAGCTGAGCATTATGTTCTTTCGCGGAGCCGATTATTTTATCCTGAGTAATTGCGGCAGGCAAATTGCAAAAATTGGAGTAAGGAATAAGAAAATAATTGATAGGCCCGGAGATGGATATTTTCATAAAGAGGCATTTGGACTAAAAGGAAGACTTACGGAAGGTTGCACTATTCTGATTTCTACGGACTCATATTCAGAGAGATTATCTGACAGAGAGATTATTGGGAACCTGAGCCCCCAGATGTGTGTGGACAGTGAATATATGGAATATGCGCTGGGCTTTATGTCCCGGAGCCTTATTGGGAAGGGAGAGGAGAGACCTCGCAGTGCTGCGGCGCTGTGCATCAGATGAAAATGAAAATTACTACTTATGACGGCAAAAACTACATAATGGATGAATGCATTGGAAAAGGCGGGATGAGCAAAGTGTACGCTGGGAGAAGCGTGGCTGATGGCAGGGCTGTTGCAGTAAAAATGCTTACGGATTCTAAAAGAGGGGATGCTCTATTCGAGGCAAAAAGACAACTCCTTGGTGAGATGCGTATTTTGGAGGCGCTTAAAGACAAAGGCGTAAAGGGTGTTCCAAGGCTCCTTGGAAAGGGCGATTCCTTCTATGTGATGGAATATATTAAGGGCAGAACCTTTGGAAAAAAGGAGCTTGATGCTAAGAAAACCATAGAGCTTGGAACGGCTCTGTGTGATATTCTGACCAGCCTTCACGAGGGCTTTCCAAGGGTGCTTTATCTTGATCTAAAGCCATCTAACGTGATGCTAGGGCAGTCCGGTGAAATCTGTTTAATTGATTTTGGAACTGCAAGAATTCTTAGTGGCTATAATGACGGCGATGTTGCAGATTCGGCAAACGGTGCAGGTACAAAAGGATATGCGGCTCCTGAACAGTACGGCGGTCTTGTTAGTGAGAGCATGCAGACAGATATTTATCTTCTTGGGAGAACCCTTGATGCGGTACTAAAGGAGGATTGCAGGGATGGATTTATTTTAGATGAGCTAAAGAAGGTCATAGAAAGATGTACTGATGCAAGGAAGAGTGCAAGATATTGTAGCTGTAGAGAGGTTAAGGCTGCGCTTCTTTCATGTGAAAAGAATGCTGCAAAAAGGAAGCGCTTTATAGCGGCAGGGCTAATTGTGGGCTTTATATTATTTGTTTTGTCAGGTGTGTTTATCCTTATGTTTTTTATGGGGAAAATCAGTGCGATATATGGAATTATCAGTGTGCTTCTTGGGAGACTTATATGGAACAGTGATAGGATAATGGGTGAAGCCGGGATTTTGTTTGGAAAGAAGTCTGAAGATGGGAAAATGCCTGAAAAACCGGGGCTTTTCCTGGATATAGTAAAGACCTGCGATACGATAGATTTTTAGAAATCAGGCAGAATTTGTAATAGAAATCTTTAATTAGTATGAGAAAACAGACCTGGTGCGGAATAGAACGAATGTTCTAAAATCAGTGGACATTAGCTTCGCTAAATAGTAAACTATAGGTAGTATGCTGCGCAGTCAAAACTTGCTTAGAAGTATGGAAATGTGCGTGGTTTAAGGCTTTTGATGATTTTTGCATTGCATAATAGGGAGCTTTTATAAATATGGACTTTAAATTACGTTCAGATTACAAACCTACAGGCGACCAGCCTCAGGCTATTAAAGCACTGGTGGATGGATTTAAAAGCGGTAATCAGTTTGAGACCCTGCAGGGTGTTACCGGTTCGGGTAAGACCTTTGCCATGGCTAATGTAATTCAGGCACTTAATAAGCCTACGCTTGTTATCAGCCATAATAAGACTCTGGCAGGACAGCTTTACGGTGAGTTCAAGGAATTTTTTCCTGAGAATGCGGTTGAGTATTTTGTTTCATACTATGACTACTATCAGCCTGAAGCCTACGTTCCTCAGACAGACACCTATATAGCCAAGGATTCTTCCATAAATGATGAGATCGATAAGCTTAGACTGTCTGCTACGGCATCCCTTACTGAGAGGAAGGATGTCATAGTTGTAGCCAGTGTTTCCTGCATATATGGTCTTGGTAGCCCCGAGGAATTCAAGGGTATGTCTATTTCGCTGCGTCCCGGTATGGAGAAAAGCAGGGACGATATTATCAGAGACCTGGTGGCTATTCAGTATGACAGGAATGATCTTGATATAAACAGATGTAATTTCAGGGTTCGCGGAGATACCATAGAAGTTTTCCCTGCTCAGGCAGATGACTATCTGATCAGAATAGAGCTTTTTGGCGACGAGATAGACAGAATCTGCGAGATAGAGCCTGTAACGGGAGTTGTAAAAAAAGAACTATCTCACGTAATGATCTATCCTGCGTCACACTATGTTGTGCCTCAGGAGAAGATCAATCTTGCCTGCAAGAATATAGAAGCTGAGCTTGAGGAACGTGTCAGATTTTTCAAGAGCGAGGATAAGCTTATAGAGGCTCAGCGTATTGCGGAGCGCACTAATTTTGATGTGGAGATGCTAAGAGAGACAGGCTTCTGCTCCGGTATTGAGAACTATTCAAGACATCTGAATTTCATGGAGCCCGGGGCAACGCCTCTTACGCTTATGGATTTCTTTGACGGAGAGTTCCTTATTATAGTGGATGAGTCCCACATGACGATTCCGCAGATAGGTGCTATGTTCCACGGAGACAGATCCCGTAAGAATACGCTGGTGGATTATGGCTTCAGACTTCCGTCAGCCTTAGATAACAGACCTCTTAATTTTGAAGAATTTGAGTCACGTATAGATCAGATGCTTTTCTGTTCTGCGACGCCCGGCCCTTACGAGGAGGAGCACGAGCTTCTTAGAGCAGAGCAGGTAATAAGACCTACGGGACTTCTTGATCCTGAGATTTCGGTACGACCTGTGGAAGGTCAGATCGATGATCTTATTACGGAGATCAATAAAGAGACTGATAAGAAGAACAAGGTTCTTGTTACGACGCTTACCAAGAAGATGGCTGAGGATCTTACTGAGTACCTGGCAGAGACAGGAATCAGAGTAAAGTATATGCACTCCGATATAGATACTCTTCAGAGAGCAGAGATCATCAGGGATATGAGACTTGATGTTTTTGATGTTCTTGTGGGAATCAACCTTCTGAGGGAGGGACTTGATATTCCTGAGATCTCACTTGTTGCCATAATCGATGCCGACAAGGAGGGCTTCCTTCGTTCTGAGACGTCACTTATTCAGACCATCGGACGAGCTGCGAGAAATGCTGAAGGCCGCGTTATAATGTATGCGGACAATATGACGGACTCCATGAAGAACGCCATAGAGATCACAGAGCGCAGAAGGAAGATTCAGCAGCAGTACAATGATGAGCATGGTATCACACCTCAGACTATTAAGAAGGCAGTCAGAGATCTTATCAGTATCAGCAAAGCTGTTGCAAAACAGGAGGTACAGTTTGAGAAGGATCCTGAGTCCATGAACAGAGATGAGCTGGAGAAGCTTATTGGAGAAGTTCAGAAGAAGATGAAGAAGGCAGCCGCTGAGCTGGACTTCGAGTCAGCAGCAATGTTGCGTGATCAGATGATTGACCTTAAGAAGAACTTACTTGAGCTTACAGGCGGAAAATGACGCCCCATCGGAACTTACAGAATTTTCAGGCTAAATGAGATGCCATAAGGAGCATTATGAGAGAAGATAATTCACACATGACAAAAGAAAACACCTCATCCAAGCGTATTTTACCTACGGATATCCACGACTATATCAGGGTAAGAGGCGCCAATGAGCACAACTTAAAGCACGTTGATGTAAATATTCCAAGGGAGACTCTTACTGTTTTTACAGGTCTTTCGGGCTCGGGAAAATCATCCCTTGCTTTTGACACTATTTTTGCTGAAGGACAGCGCAGATATATGGAGTCACTGTCTTCATACGCAAGAATGTTCCTTGGACAGATGGATAAACCTGATGTTGAGAAGATTGACGGACTATCTCCCACGATCTCCATCGATCAGAAATCCACCAACAGGAACCCCAGATCCACAGTGGGAACAGTAACGGAGATCTATGATCATTTCAGACTTTTATATGCCCGTATAGGTATACCTCATTGTCCTAATTGTGGTCGTGAGATCAGAAGACAGACCGTTGATGAAATGGCAGATCAGATTCTCTCTCTTCCTGAAGGAACCAAGTTCCAGGTTCTTGCACCGGTTGTCCGTGGCAGGAAGGGTGAACATGCCAAGGTTTTTGACAGAGCTAAGCGTGCGGGTTTTGTACGTGTACGTGTTGATGGTAGCCAGTACGACCTTTCGGAAGAGATCAAGCTTGATAAAAATATTAAGCACAGCATAGAGATCATCGTGGACAGACTTATCATAAGAGATAATCCAGATGAGATGAGAGGCAGACTTACGGATTCAATTGAGAGTGCTTTGAATCTTGCAGAGGGGCTTCTTGATGTTGATGTAATAGATGGCAAGACCATGAGCTTTAGCCAGAATTTTGCCTGCCCTGATTGCGGAATAAGTATTCCGGAGATAGCACCCAGAAGTTTTTCCTTCAATAATCCCTTTGGCGCTTGCCCTGAGTGTACAGGTCTTGGCTACAAGATGGAATTTGACGCTGACCTCATGATCCCTGATAAGAGTCTTTCTATTAATGAAGGGTGCTTTCAGGTGACTGGCTGGGCATCTTCTTCGAAGGAAGGAAGCTTTACCAATGCTATCCTGAGGGCTCTTGCCAAGGAATATAAGTTTAAGCTTGATACTCCTTTTGAAAAGCTCTCTGCCAAGGTTCAGGATATGCTGATAAACGGCGCCGACAGAGAGGTTACCGTTGAATATAAGGGTCAGAGAGGTGAGGGTAAATATCCCATAACCTTCGACGGACTTGTAAAAAATGTCGAGCAGCGATATCGCGAGACCTATTCCGAGCAGCAAAAGGCAGAGTATGAACAGTACATGCGAATAACTCCCTGTGCTGTTTGTAAGGGTCAGAGACTTAAGCCCGAATCTCTGGCGGTTACCATTGACGATAAGAATATTTTTGAGATCACTTCCATGTCCATAGGTGAACTCAGTGATTATCTTCAGAATCTATCTCTTACAAAGCAGCAGGAGATGATTGGTGCCCAGGTTCTTAAAGAGATAAGAGCAAGAGTTGGTTTCCTTATAGATGTAGGTCTGGATTACCTGTCTCTGTCCAGAGCTACAGGAACTCTTTCAGGTGGTGAAGCTCAGAGAATTCGTCTGGCTACTCAGATCGGATCGGGACTTTGCGGAGTATGCTATATCCTGGATGAGCCAAGTATCGGTCTTCATCAGAGAGATAACGACAAGCTTCTTAATACACTTAAGAATCTGCGAGATCTTGGAAACACACTTATTGTGGTTGAGCATGATGAAGATACCATGCGTGCCGCTGACTACATTGTAGACGTGGGACCGGGAGCGGGTTCCCATGGCGGTGAGATCGTTGCTGTTGGTACGGCAGAGGATATTATGAAGGTCCCTGAGTCCATAACAGGCAAGTATCTCTCAGGTAATTTGAAAATAGAGGTTCCGGGTACCAGAAGGAAGCCCACTGGTTGGCTTACTGTAAAGGGTGCCCAGGAAAACAACCTTAAGAATATCGATGTAAAGTTCCCTTTGGGAGTACTTACCATAGTTACAGGTGTTTCAGGATCCGGTAAGAGTTCTCTTGTAAATGAGATTCTCTATAAGCATCTTGAAAGGGATCTTAACAGAGCAAGATGTATCCCCGGCAAGCACAAGGGTATTGATGGTATAGATCAGCTTGATAAGGTTATAGCTATTGACCAGTCTCCTATAGGAAGAACACCGAGGTCTAACCCTGCTACCTACACCGGTGTCTTTGACATGATAAGAGATCTTTTTGCAGGAACTCCCGATGCCAAGGCAAGAGGATATAAGAAGGGCAGATTCTCCTTCAATGTAAAGGGCGGACGCTGCGAAGCCTGCGGCGGTGACGGTATCATCAAAATAGAGATGCACTTCCTTCCTGATGTTTATGTACCCTGCGAGGTCTGCGGAGGCAAGAGATATAACAGGGAGACTCTTGAGGTTAAATATAAGGGAAAGAGCATCTATGATGTCCTTGATATGACAGTAGAAGAAGCGCTTCCTTTCTTTGAAAATATTAAGACCATCAAGCGCAAGATAAAGACACTCTATGATGTGGGTCTTGGTTATGTAAAGCTTGGTCAGCCCTCTACTGAACTCTCAGGTGGTGAGGCGCAGAGAATCAAGCTTGCAACAGAGCTTTCAAGGGCCAGCACCGGTAAGACTATTTATATTCTCGATGAGCCCACAACAGGACTTCATTTTGCTGATGTCCAGAAGCTGGTTAAGATTCTCCACGATCTTGTAGATGCAGGCAACACTGTGGTTGTCATCGAACACAACCTGGATGTTATTAAGACCGGTGATTACATCATCGATATGGGACCTGAAGGCGGATCCGGAGGCGGAACCGTGGTTACCTGCGGAACTCCGGAGAAGGTTGCGAAGTGCAAGGAATCCTATACCGGGGCATACATCAAAAGAATGCTGGAAAAGGATTAAAAAAATATCATATAAAGTATAAAGTTTTTATAAAGAGTTGTCGATACTCTCTATGAGGTAGTTTAGCCTTAATATGATTTTTTTGTGTTTGGTATTTCAAAATATTGCCCTTTGGTTTATAATTGCATTGAATTATGGTTTGATGACAGTTAATGTGAGCGATTATGCGCTTTTGACCTTTAGAAAGGGGTAATAGAGTAAATGCAGTATACAGATATAGGAATCGATTTAGGAACAGCCAGCATTCTTGTATATATCCGTGGAAAGGGTGTTGTGCTTAAAGAGCCCTCAGTTGTAGCTTATGACAGAGACACTGAGAAGATTAAGGCTATCGGCGAAGACGCAAGACTTATGCTTGGTCGTACACCCGGTAATATTGTTGCAGTTAGACCGCTCAGACAGGGCGTTATTTCAGATTATAAAGTAACAGAGCAGATGATGAAGTATTTCATCACCAAGGCTATCGGACACAGAACCTTCAGAAAGCCTCTTATCGCTGTATGTGTACCCAGTGGAGTTACAGAAGTAGAGCGTAAGGCGGTTGAGGATGCGACTCTTATGGCAGGTGCCAGAGATGTTCGTATCATTGAGGAGCCTATTGCGGCAGCTATCGGCGCAGGTATTGATATTACAAAGCCCTGCGGCAACATGATCGTAGATATAGGTGGCGGTACATCTGATATCGCTGTTATTTCACTTGGCGGAACTGTTGTAAGTACTTCAGTTAAGATCGCCGGTGATGATTTTGATGAAGCTATTGTTCGCTATATGCGTAAGAAGCACAATCTTCTTATCGGTGAGAGAACAGCCGAGGATATCAAGATTAAGATTGGTGCAGCATATCCCAGAGCAGAGGCAGACTATCTCGATGTAAGAGGACGTAACCTTGTAACAGGTCTTCCCAAGACTGTTAAGGTATCTTCAGAAGAGACAGAGGAAGCTCTCAGAGAGACAACAGCTCAGATCGTAGAAGCTATTCACAGCGTTTTGGAGAAGACTCCTCCGGAACTTGCTGCTGATATTGCAGATAGAGGTATTGTGCTTACAGGTGGCGGAAGTCTTCTTAGAGGACTTGATGACCTTATCGCTTCCAAGACAGGCATCAACACTGTAACTGCAGAGGATCCCATGACAGCAGTTGCCATCGGCACCGGCAGATATGTTGAGTTCCTTGCTGGTTACAGAGAAAACTGAACACTTAGCGAGAGCAGAACTACCTAAAAAATAATTTAATAGGGGTAAGAGTATATGGTAAAAGGGCTGTACACGGCGTATACAGGTATGGTTAACGAGCAGAATCGCATGGACATCCAGACGAACAACCTTGCAAATGCGAATTCTACAGGTTTCAAGGAGGAACGCTCAGTCAGTAGGTCTTTCCGTGATCTTTTAGGACTTAAGATCAAGGATTATACTGATGCGCCCTGGACCGCGCGTAGACTCGGCCTTATAAATCCCGGTGTTAAGCTTGCCGGATCATATACTAACTTTGAACAGGGAGGCCTCGAATCCACAGGCAATACCTTTGACCTGGCGATTAATAATAATCTCCCTGATAAGAATTCGGCTGACGTTAATGATAATATGGGAGCCGGAGGAAATGCCTTTTTTGCTACTTCCTATGCATCTGACTTTACTCAGGGAGAAGCACTTATCAAATATACCAGAGACGGAACGTTCACCCTTACACAGGATGGCTATTTGGTCACCAGTGAGGGTAACAATGTCCTGGATGTCAACAACAATCCCATTCAGGTTGATCCAACACAAGAAACTACAATATTGCAGGATGGTAATATTTCTCAGAACGGAAATACCATCACTACTATTCAGGTTGCAAGATTTGATAATCCCCAATTTTTGCAGAGATACCAGGATAATGCCTTTATTATAGGCGACGGTCCTGCGCAGGTGGTGAGCCTCACAGCAGCCGAGGCTAATGCTACCGTTAATCAGGGATTTTTGGAAAAATCTAATATCAGCGTTGTTGATGAGATGGTTAGCATTATTTCGATTCAAAGGAATTATGAGACTAATTCCAAAGTGATGCAGGCTGAAGATGATACCCTTAATATTGCTGTTACACAGCTTGGAAAAATTAATGGATAAAGGCTAAAGATTTCAGAATAATGTGACGAAATAATAAACGGTAAGGTGCGTGTTTTTTTGAGGGTATACACGAACTAGGAGGCAACGATATGGTAAGAAGCTTATGGACAGCTGCATCAGGAATGAATGCGCAGCAGACAAATGTTGATACTATAGCCAACAATCTGGCGAATGTTAATTCGGCAGGTTATAAGGCACAGAGTGCAAAGTTTAAGTCACTTCTTTACCAGGAGCTTAAGACAAAGACAGTTCAGAATACAGGATCTCCGGTTAATTCAGATGTAGGTCTTGGTGTACGAGTATCATCTATCAATTCATTTTTCACACAGGGCAGTTTGCAGGATAATGATTCAAGCTCTGCATTCGCAATTCAGGGTGACGGATTTTTTGCATATTCCGTAGATGCTCAGAATATCAACGAAGCAAATACGAGATATACCAGAAACGGTAATTTCGTTTGGGCTCTTACAGAGCAGAATACATTGGAGCTTACAACTTCAGAAGGTAATCCGGTTCTTGGAATAGACGGCGGTCCTATTGTTGTAACAGATGAGACCGTAAAGGCAACAGATATCACCTGCGATCAGGAAGGTGCATTATATTATCTTGATGCCAATCAGGAGCGTGTGGATGTTGGACAGATAGCTCTGTTCCAGTTCAGAAATGCGGAAGGTCTTGAGAGAACAGGTGACACCAGCTTCTCAGTAACACCCGCCAGTGGTGATCCTCTTCCGGAGGCAACCACCCAGGGAATCAGAAGAAGTGTTATCGTTCAGGGATACCTTGAAGGATCAAACGTAAACGTTGCTACCGAGATGGTTAATCTTATCGTTGCACAAAGAGCATATGAAATGAATTCAACTGCAATCACAACTACTAACGAGATGATGCAGACAGCTAACCAGCTCAAGAGATAATCTAAGGGGATGATGATATGGCATTAGACATGAATTCAATGAATCTGTCGGGAATATCACAATATGCCAGCGGTCAGGCTCAGGTTGATAAAGTCAATTCAGCAGCTTCCAGGATCAGAACGATCAAGACCGATGAGGACAAGGCTCAGGCTGACAAGGAACTTATGGATGCCTGTAAGCAGTTTGAAGCATATTTTATGGAGCAGATCTATAAGGGGTATGAAAAGACAGCAAAGGTATTCAGCAAGGATGAGTCCGGTTCAATGGGCACGCTTGTAGACTACTTTAAGGATGTGACCATTCAGGAAGTATCTTCACTTCAGTCAGACAAGCAGAGCACGGGCCTTGCACAGATGTTGTATGAGAATATGAAGAGGAATTACAATTTATAATTCATTTCAAAGATAATCCACGGGCTGCCATGTTTTTTAGAAAAAGTGGCAGCTCGTTTTATGTTACAGGATAAATTTTCAGGGAAGAAAGTATGGAAAAAATAAAAGGATATATAGACCATTTTATATACAGGAACAGCGAGAATGGCTATGGGGTAATGGTATTTATCTCGGATGGTGAGGAGATTACCTGTGTCGGCACATTTTTGGATGTGGATACAGGTGATACCCTCGAGATAGAGGGTGAGCTTACAGAGCATCCTGTATATGGAGAGCAGATAAAAGTAAGCTCTTACGAAGTATCTGTGCCGGATGATGCAGAGTCAATAGAGAGATACCTTGGCTCAGGTGCGATCAAGGGTATCGGAGAGACAATGGCAAGACGTATCGTGAAAAAGTTTGGCGCCGATACCTTCAGAATAATAGAAGACGAGCCTGAGAGACTTGCTGAAATTAAGGGTATCAGCGAGAGGAAGGCAAGAGATATTGCAATTCAGCTGGCAGATAAAAGAGACATGCGCGAAGCCATGGTTTTCCTTGCAGGCTACGGAATCTCCAATACTTTGTCGGTGAAGATTTTTGATAAATACGGCAATCAGGTCTATAGGATTATGAAGGAGAATCCCTACAGACTGGCAGATGATATCGAAGGCGTCGGATTTAAAACAGCAGATGAGATCGCATCAAGAGTGGGAATCAGTGTAGATTCGGATTATCGTGTAAGGAGCGGTATTCTTTATACGCTTCTTGAAGCTGCTTCCGACGGAAACAGTTATCTTCCAAGAAAAATGCTTCTTAGTAAAAGCAAGGAGCTTCTTAAGGTGGAAGAGGATCTGATCGATACCCAGATAGACAACCTTATGGTTGAGAGAAAGCTTGTGCTAAGGGATGATGCGGTATATGCATCCACATATTATTATGAGGAGCAGTCCATAGCTGCCATGCTTTCAGGTCTTAATCTTGATCTTACAAGTGAAGTCACATCAGATGATGCTGCTTTGATAAAAAGGATAAAGTCTATCGAGAAGGACAGAGGCATAGAGCTTGATGAACTTCAAAGAAAAGCTGTTATGGCTAGTGCCAAAAACGGCGTTGTTATCATAACGGGAGGCCCTGGAACAGGAAAGACCACCACAATAAATACAATTATTCAGTATTATGCTCAGGAGCAGATGGATATTCTTCTGGCAGCTCCCACAGGAAGAGCCGCAAAGCGCATGACAGAAGCTACAGGGTATGAAGCCCAGACTATACACAGACTTTTGGGAGTGGGCGGAATGCCTGCCTCTGACGATAACGGAGAAAAGAGCAGAGACAGGATTCATTTTGATAAAAATGCGGAGAATCCCCTTGAAGCGGATGCAATCATAATTGATGAGATGTCCATGGTTGACATGCATCTTTTTAATGCGCTTTTAAAGGCAGTAATTCCCGGGACTCATCTTATCCTTGTGGGCGACAGCTCCCAGCTTCCAAGTGTGGGACCCGGACAGGTGCTGTCGGACATTATTTCCACAGGAGCTTTTCCTACGCTTATACTTCAGAAGATATTCAGACAGGCCAAGGAGAGCGATATTGTAATGAATGCTCACCACATTAAAAAGGGCGAGCATATCACAATGGACAATAAGAGTAAGGATTTCTTTTTCCTAAAAAGAGATAATGCGGATGTCATATACAAGCACATGCTTGAGCTGATCCAGAAAAAACTGCCGGGCTATGTGAATGCCACAAGCGGGGATATTCAGGTGCTTACGCCAATGAAGAGAGGCCCCCTTGGCGCGGAAACACTGAACGTTGTTCTGCAGAAATACCTTAATCCTGTTGATGACAAAAAGAGAGAGTACACCTATGGTGAGCGCCTTTTCAGAGAGGGCGACAAGGTAATGCAGATAAAAAACAACTATCAGGCAGAGTGGGAAGTGCTTGGAAAATACGGCATTCCTACGGACAGCGGTATGGGTGTCTTTAACGGCGATATGGGATTTATTAAAGAGATCAATAACCCTATGCGTGAGCTGACAGTTGAGTTCGATGAGGGAAGATGCGTAACCTATCCTTTTTCTGAGCTTGATGAGTTAGAGCTGGCATACGCCATCACAATCCACAAATCCCAAGGGTCTGAGTACCCGGCTGTTATTCTGCCGCTCCTTGGTGGTCCCAGGATGCTGCTTAACAGGAATCTGCTTTATACGGCAGTGACCCGTGCAAGGAGCTGCGTTGTGGTACTTGGAAGTGACAGCACAGTTCAGGAGATGATAGATAACGAAGAACAGCTAAAGAGATATACAGGGCTGCGAACCAGAATCGAGGAGGCTATGAAGCTACATGAATAAGGCAGCAGATTTTGTTATTTCGCTGCTGTATCCCAGAAGATGTCCCGTGTGCGATGATGTACTTCGCCACGGCGAGAAGCTGATTCATGAGAGATGTGAAAAGAAGATAAGGCCCGTTGGCAGAACCACCTGCATGAAATGCGGTAAGCCCATAAAGGATAAGACCAGGGAGTTTTGCGATGATTGTGTAAAGACTACCCACTATTTTGACAGAGGTTATTCGATTTTCAGATACAGATCTGTTTCGGGTTCGATATACAGGTTTAAATATGCAGGCAGAAGGGAGTATGCGGATTTCTATGCAGAGAAAGCAAAGAAGTATCTTGGAAGTACCATAAAAGCCATTAACCCGGATGCCATAATACCGATACCTATGTATGCCGCCAAGATGAGAAAAAGAGGCTACAATCAGGCGGCAGTTCTTGCGAAGGCAATAGGCAAAGCCTGCGACGTTCCAGTTTATGAAAATGTTATAATTAGGACCAGAAACACAGTCCCCATGAAGCTTTTGGACCAGCAGGGACGCCGCTCCAATTTGAAAAAAGCTTTTAATATAAGAAGAAATGATGTAAAATTTAAGTGTATTATCCTTATTGATGACATTTATACAACAGGCAGTACCATCGATGCTGTAGCAAAAGAGTTCCGACGAATGGGTGTCGAACGGATCTGTTTTGTAACACTTGCGATAGGCCAGGTTGTGTAATTATATAATCACCACAGTAGGAGGTTAATATGAGTAATATCAAGAATTGTGCCAGATGCGGTAAGATGTTCAATTACATTGCAGGCGAAGTGATATGTGATGCCTGCAAGAAAGAGATTGAGGAGAAATTCCAGGAAGTTAAGAAGTATATCGAAGAAAATCCCGGAAGCGGCCTTAAGCAGATTTCTGAAGATTGCGAAGTTGCTACAAAACAGCTTAAGAAGTGGATTCTTGAAGAGAGACTCATGTTTACAGAGAATTCACCCATTCAGATTACCTGTGAGAACTGTGGAGCAAGGATTCAGACAGGAAGACTTTGCGCAAAGTGCAAGGCTACTGTTACCAATGCACTGAATGCTACGGTTCAGCAGCGTCAGCAGGCTTTGGCAGCAGAACTTGCCAAGAAGCAGAAGCCTTCTGATTCAACCTCAGGAATGAAGTTCCTGAAGACGTGAGGAGATTATGCTAAACGAGGAGCGAGTGATCCTGATGACCAGGATGGCTGCATATCAGCAGCATGAGGGGAAAAAGAATAACGCAATAAATACATACTTTCGCAGCGACTATGTTGGATTTCAGGTACTTAAATCAATCTTGAGTGCCACTATTGTATATCTGATACTGGTCGCTGCCTATGTGATGTATCATTTTTCTGATGTATTACAGGATATTTATAATACGGACATTATGGCTACAGCCAAGAAATATCTTGTGTACTACATTGCTCTTGTAGTTATATATTCAGTGATTTCGTTCATCATATATTCCATCCGGTATCGTAAGATGCGTGGAAGCATGAGGGCATATTACGGCTGCCTCAAAAAATTAGGAAGAATGTACGAAAAGGAATAATAAAATGACGTCTTTACTTGAACTACGAGAATATATCAAGAGTTTCTATATAAAATTTGAAATCTATATTACCTATGTCTGGAAGTTTTTTCTTGCACTGATGGCCTTCACAATGATAGGCAACAAGATCGGATATCAGACTAGTCTCATGAAGCTGCCAATTCTTTTGATGGCTTCTTTGTTGTGTTCAATAATGCCGTCGAATTTCATGGTTTTGTTGTCAACAGGCTTTATACTTGCGCATTTATATAAGCTTTCACTTCCCTGTGCGGTAGTGGCACTTATTGTTTTTCTTATGATGTTTCTTCTGTATTTCAGATTTTCACCGAAGGACACTCTCGCAGTAATGCTTACACCAATGGCTTTTTATTTGGGACTTCCCTATGTGATGCCCATAGCTCTTGGACTTCTCGGATCACCCGTATCCATTATTTCCATGTCATTTGGTGTCATCGTAGCTTTTATGATTTCATACTTTTCGGGGAATGCAACTGCGCTTACTGCGTCTGATATGGAGGCTAAGGCTACTCAGTTCCAGGCTATCATATCCGAGCTTCTTGCCAATAAGCAGATGTGGATGTATGTGGCATGCTTTGCACTTACCCTTGCGGTTGTTTACATTATCAGAAGAATGTCTGTCGATTATTCCTGGACAATTGCCATCATCGCAGGTGCCATCACAGATGTGATTGCTCTTCTTATAGCTGATCTTATCTATACTACAGAGCTTTCATTCCTTGGCATTATACTTAAGTCCATAATCGCAGTGCTTATACTTTTTGTTATTCAGTTCTTTGCATTTAATCTGGACTACACCAGAATTGAGAAAGTCCAGTTTGAGGATGATGAATATTATTATTATGTAAAAGCGGTTCCGAAGGTTTCGGTTTCAACTCCGGCTCCGCAGGTAAAAAAGATTAACCAGTCAAACGTTAGTCGTGATTACAGAGGTAGAGACAGAGGCGAGTGAATTTAAATGCAACAGATAGGATTTTTCCTTGAAAATAATCTGACCAGCTTGCATATGCCGACAGTGAGAGCTCTCGACGTCATTGAGATGTTGATCATAGCTTTCCTGATCTATCATATTTTGGTTTGGGCGAAAACAACGAGACTATGGTCCCTTCTAAAAGGGGTCGTAGTTATTATTGTGTTTATCGTTATTGCGGCAGCCTTCAATATGACCACTATTTTGTGGATCGTACAGAATGTATTCGGAATTGCCGTAACAGCCATGGTTGTCATCCTGCAGCCTGAGCTGCGAAAAGCACTTGAAGGAATCGGAAGGAGAAATTTTTTCCACGGACTGTTCAATTTTTCAGAAGCAACTGAAGAAGGCAGGTTTTCGGACAAGACCATAAATGAGATAGTAAGAGCATGCGTTGAGATGGCCAAGGTCAGAACAGGTGCCCTTATTGTTATAGAGCAGCTTTCATCACTTAGTGAATATGAGCGCACAGGTATTGATGTGGATGGCATAGTTACAAGTCAGCTCCTTATCAATATTTTTGAGCATAACACACCGCTTCATGATGGTGCAGTTATCATAAGGGGCGACAGGATCACATCAGCCACATGTTACCTTCCGCTTTCAGACAATATGGAATTGGGAAAAGAGCTTGGAACAAGACACCGTGCAGGCGTTGGCGTATCTGAGGTTACAGATTCTCTGACTATCATAGTTTCTGAGGAGACAGGTAAGATCAGCGTGGCTTATATGGGTGAGCTTGAGAGAGCTCTCGACAGTGATGCTCTCAAAGAGAGACTCAGACAGATTCAGAATAAGGCAGCTGATGGTAAAAAGGATAAAAAGAAAAAGATAATGCCGGGCAAAAAGGGGAAAGGAAAGGCGAAATGAAGAAGTTCAATTTGACAGCCAACTGGGGCCTAAAGATTGCTTCGCTGCTCTTTGCCGCTTTACTTTGGTTCCTGGTTACAAATATCAATGATCCGGTAGATTCGGTCAGATTCAGTAATATATCCGTACAGCTACGGAATGCCAACAGCATTACCGATGAAAACAAGGTGTACGAGATACTTGAGGATTCCGATCTTCTATCTACCGTTACTGTTTATGCTCCAAGGTCAATTGTTGATTCACTTAACAGAGATAATATTGTGGCTGTTGCGGATCTTGAGGAGACCAAAAGCGTTGATGGTGCTTATGAAGTTCAGATTCAGCTTTCCACCAATAAGTACAGCAATCAGATACAGAGCATTGCCGGAAGCAGCGATAAGGTGCTTCTGAATATCGAGAATCGCGCTTCAAAGACAATCGCCATTTCTGCGGCTACAACAGGTAGCTTGACTGATGGGTATATAATTGGAGATGTTGTTACTGATCAGAACCAGATCAGAATCACGGGAGCAGAATCTGTAGTTGGAAGTGTTGCCACAGCATCGGTTAATGTAGAGGTTACTGGTTATACCACCAACATCGGAACCAATGCCGAGATTCATCTTTATGATGCAGACGGTGAGGAGATTCCGAAGGATAATCTGAAGCTCAGCAGTACATCGGTAGGTGTTAATGTAACTATCCTTGCTACAAAGAGAGTACCTGTAATTTATCAGGTTTCAGGAGTTGCAGCTGATGGTTATGCTGCTACAGGAGAAGTTGAAGCCAATCCGGAATCAGTTCTCCTTGCAGGCAGACAGTCGGTGCTTAACAAGATTGAAGAAATCATTGTAGCAGATACATCACTTGATATTACAGGACTTACAGGAGACCTTACAGCTACCATAGATCTGTCCGGATATCTGCCCGGCAACGTATCATTTGGTGATGAGGACTTCAACGGAATAGCTACAGTTGTTGCACATATCGAAGCAACCCTTGAAAATGAGCTCGAGATACCTTTTGGTCAGGTAGAGCTTATGAATGTTCCTGAAGGCTATCAGGCAGAGATAGTATCAGATGAAACTGAGAGCTTTAAAATCAAGATAAAAGGACTTGAGGCAACAATCAGAGGAACAAGAGCCTCTGAGGTTACAGGAACAATAGATGTTTCAAGTCTCACAGATGACGCAGAGGATCAGGATGATCTGTCCGGAGAGTATAGTGCGACTATTGCACTTTCACTGCCCGGTGGTGTGACCACAAGTGATTCTGCGGAAGTAACAGTCAGATTGACTAAAGAAGAGTAATTTTTGGAGGTAGTATGTCTAGATTATTTGGTACAGATGGAGTAAGAGGCGTAGCTAATGATGAGCTTACACCACTTCTTGCTATGCAGCTTGGACAGGCAGGAGCTTATGTTCTGTCTAAGGAGAATAAGCATAAACCCACTATTATGGTTGGATGCGATACAAGATTGTCAGGTGATATGCTTGCTGCAGCACTTATGGCAGGCGCATGCTCAGTAGGAGCTAACGTAGTTAACGTAGGAGTTCTTCCGACTCCCGCAGTTGCTTATCTTACCAAGAAGTACAGGGTAGATGCAGGTGTTGTTATCTCAGCATCACATAACCCTATGGAATTCAACGGTATCAAATTCTTTGACGGACAGGGCTTTAAGCTTCCCGATGCCATGGAGGATGAGATTGAAGAGCTTATCCGCAACAATATGGAAGGCGTTAAGATGCCTACAGGAGCAGGCATTGGTAAGATCAAGAACCGTCCCGATGCAAAAGAAGAGTATATAAATCACAACCTTCACTGTGTTGATGTTCACCTCGACGGCTTTAAGATTGTAATGGACTGTGCTGAAGGCGCCAGCTCATATACTTCTGTTGAGACCTTGAGACAGACAGGAGCTGATGTTATCGCTATTCACACCAATCCCGACGGAACCAACATCAATGCCAACTGTGGTTCCACTCACATGGAAGAGCTTATGGGCCGCGTAGTTACAGAAAAGGCTGACATCGGTCTTGCTTTTGACGGTGACGCTGACAGATTCCTTGCTGTTGATGAAAACGGTAAGATGGTCGACGGTGATGAGATTATGGCTATCATCGGAAAGCACATGAAGGATAACGGCGAGCTCAGGAATAATACTGTGGTTGCTACAGTAATGAGTAACCTGGGATTTTTCAAGATGGGTGAGCGCGAAGGCATCACTATTGAGAAGACTAAGGTTGGAGACAGATATGTTCTTGAGAGAATGAAAGAGATTGGTGCGAACCTTGGCGGTGAGCAGTCAGGACATATCATTTTCCTTGATGATAATACTACAGGAGACGGACTTCTCTCTGCCCTTCACCTGCTTAAGGTTATGAAGGATACAGGCAAGAAGCTTTCACAGCTTGCATCTGTCATGGAGGTTATGCCTCAGGCACTTTACAATGCTACTGTGCCTACACATAAGAAGGATCACTACATGGAGTATCCTGAAATTGCAGATGCAATCGATGCTCTTGAGATGAAATTTGCCGGAGACGGAAGAGTTCTCATCAGACCGTCAGGCACAGAACCCCTTGTCCGCGTAATGATCGAGGGCAAGGATCAGAAGATAATTGAAGAAGAAGCAAAGAAACTGGCTGAGCTTATACAGAATGTAATGCTCTGATTATAAAAGGTTATACTATGGTTACTAGAAAAGTTGTTATTAAGAACCCTACAGGTCTGCACCTTAGACCTGCCGGGAATTTATGTAAAGTCGCGATGAACTACAAATCGCATATCACATTTATGTATGGTCCCAACTCTGCTAATGCAAAGAGTGTGCTTAGTGTACTTGGAGCTTGTATTAAGTGTGGAGATGAGCTTGAATTCAAATGTGAAGGCCCTGATGAGCAGGAAGCACTTGATGCTCTTGTAGCTGCTATAGAGAGTGGTCTTGGAGAATAATATTTTTGAAATTTGACGGACGGCAGCTTTGTCGTCCGTATAGTTTGAATCGAAAGGGTAAGATATGAAAAAGCTTATAGTTACAGGTTGTAATGGACAGTTAGGAAGAGCCATAAATCTTGAGCTTGGTAAGTCAGGAGAGTATGAGCTGGTAAATACTGATGTATTTGAAGGCGAGGGTATAACTCCCCTTGACATCACAAATGTTGATAAGGTTGCAGGTCTCGTAAGAGAGGTAAAGCCCTACGCTATTATCAACTGCGCTGCATATACTGCTGTTGATGCACAGGAGAAGGATGTTGATCTGGCATATAAGATCAATGCCATCGGTCCCAGAAACCTTGCTATAGCATCAAGTGAAGTTGGTGCAAAGCTTGTGCATGTTTCAACCGATTATGTTTTTGCGGGAAACGGAACACGTCCTTATACAGAGTTTGATCAGACGGGCCCTGTCAGCAAGTATGGTATTACCAAGCTTGCCGGAGAGCAGTTTGTTGAGAAATTCGCAAGCAGATATTTCACCATCAGAACAGCATGGCTTTACGGTGATGGTAAGAATTTTGTTAAGACTATGATGGGGCTTTCTGAGAAGCTTGATGAAGTAAGCGTTGTATGCGATCAGCTTGGAACACCTACAAGCACCTACGAGCTTGCAAGAGCGATTCATTTCCTTCTTGAAACAGAGAACTACGGTCTTTTCCATGGTACCTGTGAAGGAGATACCAACTGGGCTGATTTCACAGAGGAGATTTTCCGCATCGCCGGAAAGAGCACACATGTTAATCATGTTACAAGTGCTGAGTACGCTCAGAAGAATCCTCAGGCTGCACCGAGACCGGCATATTCAATTCTTGAGAACTATATGCTTAAGCTTACTTCCGATTTCATGTTTGCTGACTGGCACGATGCAATTGAGAAATACATGAAGGAATACATCTTAAAATAAGGGAGAGACAGTGAATGCTGTCGGTTTTACTTAACTGGATTTATGTAATAGTAACTACATATATTTGGGGATTCGCAATATTACAGTCTGTCGTAAATAATCCTCATATGTTCACTTTTAAAGGTAAAAAGCAGAGCATATATGAGGTTAGGTATCATGAGAGTTATCTTATTGCGGGTATAATAGCTGCGACTTCTTATGCGCAGCTTTTTAGTATTGTTTATAAAGTGGGCATCATTGCCAATATTCTATATATTGGCATTTGCCTGCTTATTGTTTTTTTGAAAAAGGATAAACTTTTTTCAAGTTTAACGGACCTATTTTCAAAGCTGGCTGACAGAAAAATAGTAGTAATCTATGCTGTTATAACGCTGGTTCTTGCTTATGCAACCTCCCACGGTCTTATGCATTATGACACCGATCTGTATCACGCTCAGGCCATCAGATGGATTGAGGAATACGGTGTAATAAAAGGTCTTGGCAATCTGCATCTGCGACTTGGCTATAACAGCTCTTCTTTTGCGCTTTCTGCGCTTTTTAGTATGAGCTTCATGGGACAATCCCTTCATACCATGGCAGGTTATTTTGCGCTGCTCCTTGCGATAAAGTGTGCGGATATCGTGCAGATAGTGAGAAGGCGCTATCCTATACTTCCTGATTTTGCAAGGATTCTTGCGATCTATTATCTGTTCACAATATTTGATGAGATGGTATCACCTGCGTCCGATTATTACATGACTACGCTGGTGTTCTACATAGTGATCCACTGGCTTGATCTTTACTCGATTCATGAAAGATCCTTTTTGCCACATGCGTTTTTGAGTATGACTGCGTTGTATGCAGCAACCATAAAGTTGTCGGCAGCTCCGCTGTTTTTACTGGCGATCTATCCGATCCACAGACTGATTACCAGAAGGAAATCAGGGGCAGTAAGACCTATCCTGTACTTTGTGCTTATAGGATTCTTTATTTCTTTCCCTTTTGTACTTAGGAGTATGATTCTGACAGGGTGGTTGGTTTATCCATTTACGGCGATTGATATTTTTACGGTTGCCTGGAAGGTGCCAATTGACAGGGCTGTTTCGGATGCCCATGAGATAATTGCATACGGCAGAGGCTTTACAAATGTGGCAGATTACGCAGTACCATTTAAGGAATGGTTTCCTGGATGGGTGTCATCCCTTGGGACCTTCAACAAACTGATGCTACTTCTTGATACTCTTTGCCTTCCTGTTTATGCAGGCTGCTGTATATATTATATGCTTGTGGGCAGAACATCCGGGAAAGGAAAAGGCGGAAGCAATGTATTTAAGCTAAGTCACAGGAAGGCGGTGGCTCTATCTGATTTCCTGTTTTTGGAAGGCATCGCCTATTTATCACTTTGCTACTGGCTTTTCTCATCTCCGCTTATCAGATATGGATGTGTTTATCTCTGGCTTCCTGCTGTGATACTTATAGGGCGGTTTGCATGTTTTATCTATGACAGGATGGGACTTGCGAAATATGAGTACATGCACAAGGCTGTGTTTGCGCTGTTTGTACTTTTCATAACCTATAAGAGCATTTATTTCGGAATTGAGGATGCCCGCAGATTCAATCCTTCATACCTTGTAAAGCAGCAGGATTACAATAGCTATGAGGTAGAGGAAAAGGAGATTTCAGGAATTGCCTTCTACTATCCTGTAAGCGGTGACAGAACAGGTTATGATGCGTTTCCGTCAGCGCCGAGTCTTGACGGGTTTAAGCTCATAGGAAGCGATATCCGTGCCGGCTTTGAGCCGGCAGATCCCGGGTAAGTGGAAATAAATGCGAAAATAAGGTAAAATAATGTGTTGAATTATTTTTATATGGAGAAATACAGATATGGAAAAGAATGCAAAAATATATGTAGCAGGACATCGCGGAATGGTTGGCTCAGCTATTGTAAGAGAGCTTGAGAAGCAGGGCTATACTAATATAATCACACGTACTCATAAGGAGCTTGATCTTACAAGACAGGATCAGGTTGAAGAGTTCTTTGCAAAGGAGAAGCCTGAGTATGTGTTCCTTGCAGCTGCTAAGGTTGGCGGAATTGAAGCTAATCAGAGTGCGCTTGCAGATTTCATGTATGACAACATGATCCTTGAGATGAACGTTATTAACGCAGCTTGGAGAAATGGCTGTAAGAAGCTTGAATTCCTTGGTTCATCATGTATCTATCCCAGAATGGCACCTCAGCCCATGAAGGAGAGCTGCCTTCTTACAAGCGAGCTTGAGAAGACCAATGAAGCTTATGCACTTGCCAAGATATCAGGTCTTAAATACTGCGAGTTCCTGAACAGACAGTACGGAACAGATTATATCTCAGTAATGCCTACAAACCTTTATGGTCCAAACGATAACTATCATCCTACACATTCTCATGTTCTTCCTGCTATGCTCAGAAGATTCCATGAGGCTAAGGAGGCAGGACTTGAAAAGGTAACCTGCTGGGGTGACGGATCACCTTTAAGGGAGTTCCTCTATGTTGATGATCTTGCTAACCTGTGTGTATTCCTTATGAATAACTACAGCGGTAATGAGACAGTCAATGCCGGAACGGGTAAAGAGCTCACTATTAAAGAGCTTGCTGAGACCATCGCTAAGGTTGTTGGTTATGAAGGTGAGATTGAGTGGGATGCTACAAAGCCCAACGGAACACCCAGAAAGCTTCTTGATGTGTCTAAGGCAGCAGGACTTGGCTGGACATATAAGACAGAGCTTGAAGATGGTATTAGACTTGCATACGACGATTTCCTTAATAATCCAATGAGAGCGGAGAGATAAGATGAAACTGCTTACCATTATAGTTCCGTGCTATAACGAAGAAGAAAATATAACAGATTTCTATGATGAGCTTATGAAGACAGAGAGCTTCTTTAAGCAGCATGATGTGGACTTTGAGATTATCTATGTCAATGATGGATCAAAAGATCACACTGTGGCCGAAGTGAAGAAGCTTCATGAGCGTGATGAGAGAGTACACCTTATTAACTTTTCAAGGAATTTCGGAAAAGAGTCTGCGATTTATGCAGGCCTTCAGAAATCAAAGGGTGACTATGTCGTTATGCTGGACTGCGATCTGCAGGATCCACCGGCTCTTTTGCCTGAGATGTACGGCTATATCGTAAATGATGGTTTTGATTCTGTTGCCACAAGAAGGGTGACCAGAAAAGGCGAGCCGCCGATCAGATCATTTTTTGCCAGAAGATTCTACAGTCTTATCAACAGAATGTCCAAGACTGAGATCGTAGACGGTGCAAGAGATTACAGACTTATGACCAGACAGTTTGTTGATGCTATCCTTTCCATGGAGGAGTACAACAGATTCTCCAAGGGCATTTTCGGATGGGTCGGCTTTGAGACCAAGTGGCTTGAGTATGAGAATATTGAGCGCAAGAAGGGAGAGACCAAGTGGTCCTTCTGGAAGCTTTTCATATACGCACTGGATGGAATTACAGCATTTTCAACTGTTCCGCTTGCAGTGGCTTCAGTTCTTGGCGTTCTCTTCTGCTTCCTTGCAGCGGTGCTTATTATAGTCACCATTGTCAGAAAGGCAGTATACGGAGATCCCACCAGCGGATGGCCGTCACTTGTATGTATTATCAGTCTTGTAAGTGGTGTGCAGCTGTTTTGCCTTGGAATTTTGGGACAGTACCTCAGTAAGACCTACCTTGAGGTTAAGAAAAGACCTATTTACATTGTTAAGGAAGAGATTTGATGAGCAGGGCAATCACCTCAGAGACAAAAGTCAGTATAATCGTTCCTGTTTATAAAGCAGAGGCTTTTATCGGTGAGACCATAGAACAGGTTCAGAAGCAGTCCTATAGTGACTTTGAGCTGATACTGGTGCTGGATTCATCCAATGACAGAAGTGAAGACATCATTAGGGAGAAGGCAGCAGATGACCAGCGTATTAAGCTTATTTGCAAGGAGCAAAACGAAGGTGCTGCGGCTGCCAGAAATACAGGCATAGATGCTGCGGAGGGCAGATATATAGCATTTCTTGATGCTGATGATATCTGGGATCCTTGTAAGCTCGAAAAAGAGCTGGCTTTTATGAAGGAGAACAATGCAGGCTTTGTTTTTACAGCTTATGAATTTGGCGATGAAAACGCAAAGCCTACCGGTAAGGTGGTGCATGTTCCAAAGACCTTAGCTTATAAGCAGGCTCTATCAAGGACTATTATTTTTACGTCCACGGTTTTGATGGACAGGAGAGTTATTCCGGATGAGCTGATCCACATGCCCATTATTGAGAGTGAGGATACAGCCACCTGGTGGAGAATATTAAAAAGTGGTATTACGGCTTACGGTTTGGATGAGGTTCTTGTGGTCTACAGAAGACCTGTCAAGTCACTTTCATCCAATAAGCTGAAAGCAGTTAAACGTATTTGGGGTTTATACAGAAATATTGCAGAATTGTCAGCTGTTTCCAGTGTTTTTTATCTCGTGGCATGGGGGCTGCGTGCTACACTGAGGAGACTGTGACAGGAATCTAAAGGGATATTGTATGAAACAGGTTGAATCCATAAAGAGAATTTTTGTGTTATGTCTTGGACTCATAGGTCTTTCCATGCAGACGGCAGTATATGCCTTCTTTTGGCTTAAAGTATATTATCCGCTGGTTCATGAACCAAGATATGCTGGCGGTTATTATGTAGGTCCCGGACTCCATCTTTATTTTCGTGGACACCTGCTTGTAATAGCGATCTATTTTGTTTTATTACTCTTTTTATCTAATACCTACGGAGGGCTGAAGATAGGATATCTGAAATCAATGGATATTTTCCTTTCTCAGATATTTGCCCTTTTAATGGTAAATGTAATTTCATATTTCCAGATATCATTGTTTGGACTTCAGCTGGTAAGGATTGTTCCTATGCTTGAGCTTTTGGCTATTCAGCTGATCATCTCATTTTTATGGGCTGTCTGTACCAACTGGCTGTACCGTTCGATTTTCCCTGCAAGACAGATGCTTCTTGTAAGCGGGGAATACCCGGTTGATGATATCCTTCGGAAATTCAATTCCAGAAAAGATAAATATAATATTGTAAAGTGCATGAATATCAAGGAAGGCATTGAAAAGATCGAGAAGGAAAGCCTTGAAAGATATGATGCGGTTGTTATTTGGGATATTCCCACCCAGGACAGAAACAAGCTTCTTAAGTTCCTGTACGCACATTCAATCAGGGTATATCTGATGCCCAAGATTACGGATGTTCTGGTAAAGGGTTCAACTCAGATGCATCTGTTTGATACTCCGGTACTTCTTCTTAGAGAGTATTACCTTAAGATTGAAGAACGTGCCATCAAGAGAATGGTAGATGTTATATGCGCTCTTATACTTGTTGTGCTTTCTTCACCTGTCATGCTGATCACAGCTATCATAATCAAGCTTTATGACGGTGGCCCGGTGCTGTATAAGCAGATAAGGTGCACAGAGAATCAGAGACAGTTCAAGATCATGAAGTTCAGAAGCATGCGTGTGGATGCTGAAAAGGACGGTGTTGCAAGACTCGCCACCAAGAACGATTCCAGAATCACACCTATCGGTAAGTTCATAAGAGCAGTCAGAATTGATGAACTTCCGCAGCTGTTCAATATCCTTCGCGGAGATATGTCATTTATAGGACCAAGACCCGAGAGACCGGAGATCATTGAGCAGTACATGGAGACCATGCCGGAGTTTGCTTTCAGAATGAAGGTGAAAGCAGGACTTGCAGGATATGCGCAGGTATACGGTAAGTACAATACTACGCCCTATGACAAGTTGAAGCTCGATCTTGCATATATAGAGAATTATTCAGTATGGCTCGATTTTAAACTTATGCTTTTGACACTTAAAATACTGTTTACACCTGATGCCACAGAGGGTGTTGAAGAGACGCAGATTACTGCTCTCAAACAGGACAGTGAGAATAACTGATCTTAACGCTACGTGACAGGAGTCGCCTGACTATGAGTAGAAAAACTGAGAATTACGACAGTGAGATTATAAACCTTAGAGCATTCTATTTAAGATTAATATCAAGACTTTGGGTTGTTATCATGGCTGCAGTGGCAGGAGCTGCTGTAGGCGGACTTATATATTTTCTGGCTAACGTTGTTTTTGCTGCTCCCAGGAATTATTATACGGATTCCACACTTTATATTTATTTTGCTTATGATGAGAATAAGGGAACTCAGGTGGACTATTACAATGCCTTTACCTGGAACACTCTCATAAAGACAGATGAGTCTATAGTTGGTGAGGCTATCCAGGGGCTCAAGGCAGCAGGCTATGACAATGTCACTGCCGATGTTGTGGCTGACAGCGTAAGTGCGGATATTCCATCTGATGTCAGGGTTATGGTGCTGACAGTAAAAAATACAGATAAGGATTTTGCCGAAGCTCTGACCGTAGCCATGAATGATGCACTTGTAAACTATGGTAAGGTCAACACGGCTTTTGATCAGATAAAGCTTCTTGGAAGGTCTGAGGTAAAGTTGGAGATCGTATCTGATAAGATTTTTACAGCAATAATTCTTGGCGCAGTTATAGGATTTATTATAGCTGTACTGGCAGAGCTTGTTCTTGAGTCTATGAATGATGCCATATATATTCCTGAGGATGCAGAGAGAAGGTATCGTCTGCCTGTTTTTGGAGTGATCACAAGGGATGGCCAGGAGGAGCCTTCATTTTTCAGAAATGAGCTGCTCTCAGCCTATGAAGCTAACATGAAAAGTATATCCGAAGCAGCGGTTTTCTGTGTCGATGACAGAGGTAACGCTGAGCTTGCCACCAGGAATACTGATAAACTTAAAGGAATTCTTGGAAGCACTGTTTCCGAGAAAATTAAGTATGTTCCCATGCCGCTTCCCGGAGATAACAAAGATGCGGAAGGCAGTCTGAAGACTGTGGGCGGTGCACTTATCATGATTCGTGCCGGAAAGCGAAACGGAGCTATGACTGCGCATCTGATATCACAGCTTAAAAAGCTTGGATGTCCCGTACTTGGTATGATACTTGTAGATGCGGATAAGAAGTTTATGGAACAATATTTGGGGCTTTGATATGTCAAGAATTCAGCTTTTAGTTTCGGCGCTGTCTGAGGATACGGACAGACTGCCGGTAAAAATGAATATTCAGTCCGATGCCATCATCATCAATCAGAAGATGAAATTCGGCTATTTAGAGCAAAGCTATAATGGGCATAAGATTAAGATTTTTAATTGCAACGAGAAGGGTGTGGGGCTATCAAGAAACCTTGCGCTACTCCGCGCTGATCATGAGCTTGTGCAGTTTTGTGATGAAGATATTGTCCTTGATGATGGATATACTGCTCTTGTGGAGAAGGAGTTTGATGCTCATCCCGAGGCCGATATGATCATGTTTAATGTGAAGCAGGCCAAGGGGAGAGAAACCTATCACAATTCCCAGTTTGCCAGAGTGACCTATAAGAATTACGGAAGATATCCTGCATATGCCATAATCGCAAGGAGAGAGAAGCTTCACAAGCATTCGATTACCTTTTCACTTCTTTTTGGAGGCGGTGCTAAATTCAGTAACGGAGAGGATTCTCTTTTTATAAAGGACTGCCTTGATAAGGGAATCAGGATTTATAAAACAAATATCCAGATTGGACATGAGGAGGGAGGTCGTCCTTCCACATGGTTTTCGGGATATAACGAGAAGTTTTTCTATGACAGAGGATATCTGTATCACTACCTGTATGGACAGCTTGCCGTACCTATGTGCATGAGATTTTTGGTGGCGCATAAAAAGCAGCTGTGCAAAGAGATATCGCTGCCAAGGTGCTTTTTGATCATGAGAAGAGGCGTAAAGGACGCGCGTAGATAAGCTTCAACATCATTGTGGTGAACCTATGATTATTTACCTGTTACTGACGGTTTCGGTTCTGCTTATAGCATTAACTGTAAAGTCAAAGCAGAAGCTGACACCGGCCCTGGTGAGGGATGATTACAATTATGTATATTGTGGAATTACCAGAAGCCAGCTAAAAAGCCGTATGGGGCTTTTGGCCATTTTTGTGCTGCTTACGGGAATATCCGCCATAAGACTGAATGTGGGTAATGACTACAGTAAGTATGTGGAAATTATGCACAGAGCTTACAGTGATGCCATTGTTCCCACAGAGTGGGGATTCAATGCCCTGACGAAGATCGTTTACAGGTTTTCGGGCTTTGAGAATTATGTGGCGGTATTCGCAATTTTTGCGGCAGTTACGGTAGCACTTTTTCTTGGCGAGATATACAGACAATCAGAAGATTTCTGGATGTCCTTTATGATGTTCATGCTGCTTGGGTATTATTTTCAGTCCATAAGCACGGTGAGATATTACCTTGCTCTTGGAGCAGCTCTTATGGCCATGAGATTTTGCCTTAAAGGAGACTGGCCGGCATTTGTGATGGTGGTGCTTTTGGGATCACTTTTTCACAAGTCATTACTGGTGATTCTGGTGCTTTATCCGCTGGCAGCATACAGATGGAAGAGGTGGATGTACGGTGCTTTTGGAGTGCTTTGTATCTCGACACTGTTTCTGAAGGACATATATTTAAAGATTGCAATTAAGATTTATCCTTCCTATGAAGGTACAGAGTATTTAAGCGGCGGTACCAGCAAAGTAAGTATATTAAGATGCCTTGCCGTTATGGTATTTGCGATTTACGTTCTTGGAAAAGATTTGTTTGACGACAAGCGTATGAGATTTTACTTTATGTGCAATTTCGGCGCTTTTGCACTGTATGTATTTTGCTCATTCTTGCCTACTGTTTCCAGAATCGCATATTACCTTACAGTTACACAGATTCTCTTTGTACCCGCACTTCTTCTTAGGATGAAGGAGGACATCAGGTCCAGAGTTAACATGAAGCTTCTTGCAAAAATCGCTGTCATAGTCTTTTGCGCATTGTATTTTGTTATGTACATGAGAAGGGCAGCTGATGACGGAGTAAGAGTTTTGCCCTATGAGACAATCTTTTTCCATGAGCTCCCTGCGACTTTATCAGAGAGAGGCTTTGGCTGATTTAAACCCTGTTTATTGAGGTATGAATATGAAAAGACCATTTTTTACAATAATAGTTGTTGCCTATAATGCAGGTGATGATCTTATAAAAACCATAGACAGCATAAAAATGCAGAGCTTTGACGATTACAGGATCGTGATAAAAGACGGCGGTTCAACTGACGGATCTCTTGAAAAAGCTGCCCAGATGCTGGGAATTACAGCCTCGGGAGAATCCCCTGATAGAAGGGCAAAGATCATTAAAGGCAAGGATCATGGTATTTATGATGCCATGAATATTGCTGTAGAGAATATAAAAGAAGACTATGGCACAGAGATAAGTGCCGGAGAAGTCCCGGGGTTCATTTATTTCCTTAACTGCGGAGATATTTTTTCAAGCGCTCTTGTTTTGTCCAAGGTATACGAGCAGATAACGAATACGATAAAGAGCCTTGGCACTACGCTTCCTGCCATATACTATGGTGATATTTTTGAGATGCAGACAGGACAGAGGGTTTCATCTGTTCCTAAGATAAATGATTTTGCCTGCTATAGAAATGTGCCTTCGCATCAGGCTTGTTTTTATGATATGAGACTTATGTTCAGATATCAGTTCGATACTGTTTGGAAAGTGCGTGCGGACTATGAGCATTTTCTCAGATGTGTGTATGTGGAGAAGGCTCAGACCGTATATCTCAGGATGCTTATAGCAGATTATGAGGGCGGCGGATTTTCGGAAACTGTGGAGAACAGGAAGATTTCTGAGAGGGAGAGAGAACAGATCATTCATTTGTATCTCAGCAGGTCACAGATTCAGAAGTACGATATGATAAGAGCACTTACTTTGGCTCCTGTCCGTACAAAAATAGCGCAGAATCCTAAGACCGCAGGTTTTTATAATAAAATAAAAAGCCTTATATATGGGCGAAAATAATCGCTCATGTAGTAAGCAGCAATGCTATGCCGCTTGCTATAGCGAAGGAGTCTTAGTATGAGAGTTTTGTGGGTATGTAATATAATGCTGCCTGCTTTTGCAAAGGCAAAGGGGCTTCCCTGGTCAGACAGAGAGGGATGGCTTTCAGGTGCCTATGAGAAGCTAAAGGCAGGCAGGAATACAGTTAAAATTCAGCTCGGAATTAGTTTTCCGGGCGATTTTGGTATGGAAGAAATTGATGGTGTCAGATTCTATGGCTTTAATGAGAATCTGAATTCACCTGAGGTATATGATGAAAAATTGGAAGACAGGTTTAAGGAGATAATTGACGACTTTAAGCCTGACATGATCCATGTTTTTGGAACAGAGTTTCCACACAATCTTGCTGCAGAAAAGGCCTTTGGAAGACCGGACAGAACACTTCTTGGAATTCAGGGTGTATGCAGTGAGATAGCGAAGGTATATATGGCGCATCTCCCGGAGTCCGTTCAGAATGATCTGACCTTCAGGGATAAATATAAAAATGATGGCCTCGTTCAACAGATGGAGAAATTCAGGTTAAGGGGCGAGACTGAGAAAAAAGCAATTTCACTTGCGGGACACATCACAGGAAGAACCGAGTTTGATAAACGGGTTACTTCTGAAATAAATCCGTCTGCGGTTTATCATCATATGAATGAAACCATGAGATCGACCTTCTATAAAGGTACCTGGAGATCTGTGAATACAGTTACTCACAGTATCTTTTTATCTCAGGGTGACTATCCCTTAAAGGGCTTCCATTTTGTGCTGGAAGCAATGCCTGAGATCCTTGCTGAATTCCCGGATACGAAAATCTATGTTGCTGGTAACAGCGTTATAGGCAAGATAAAACGTAAGACAGTAACAGTGCCCGATGAGCAGAAGGATGCTTCCGGGAAAAGTAAGTATCCTCTTGCCATTCGCATTTCAGGATACGGTAAATATCTAAAGAAACTGATAAGAAGAAACCGCCTTGGCGGAAAAGTAATAATGCTTGGAAAGCTTTCAGCTGAGCAGATGAAGGAGCAGCTCCTTAAGAGTAATCTTTTCATTTGTCCATCAACCATTGAGAATTCACCTAACTCCCTTGCAGAAGCAATGCTTCTTGGAGTGCCTGTTGTTGCATCCAATACGGGCGGTATTCCAAGTATGCTTGAGAAAAACGTTGATGGAATTTTGTTTGAAGAAGGCAATCCACATGATCTTGCAAAATGTGTGATTCAGATTTTCAGGGAGCCCGTGATAGCTGCTGTTTACGGTGATAATGCCAGAAAACATGCACTTATTACCCATGATGGGGATGCCAATTTTAAAAGACTTATAGAAATATATCAGGAAATAACGAGAGAATGATAAGTGTAACCTTCGTTTCGAACTTCATAAATCATCATCAGATTCCTTTCTGTGATGAGATGTACAAAAACCTTGGAGATTCCTTCAGGTTTATTGAAGCTGTGCCTATGGAGCAGGGGCGAAAGGCCATGGGATGGAGCGATGATTCAGAGAGCCTTCCCTATGTGCACAGGTTATATGAAGAAGAAAATGTCTGCGCTGATTATATAAAAAACTGCGATGTTTTGATGCTGGGCTGGACAGGTCTTAGCAAGGACAGCAATGAGGACAGGCTTATAAGAGAGAGAATGGATTCCGGCAGACCTGTTATCAGAGTCAGCGAGAGGATATACAGAGAAGGCAGATGGAAGGCTATTTCGCCAAGAGGACTTATGGCGAAATATGATGAGCATGTGAGATATAAAAACGGTCCTGTATACATGCTGTGTGCAGGAGCTTACGTTTCGGGAGATTTTAAACTTATCGGTGCATATCCTGACAAGATGTTTAAGTGGGGATATTTCCCGCCGCTAAAAAGATATGATGATCATGAACTTTCATCAATGCTTTACAGGAGGGGAGAGCAGCTTAGAATATGCTTTGCTGCGAGACTGATTAAGCTTAAACATCCGGAGTTTGTACTGTATGCCGCAGGTATTTTGAAAAAGGAAAAGATAGATTTTCATATAGATGTGGTCGGAGACGGACCACTTTTTGCAGAGCTTGAGAGTAGGATAAAGGGAGCTGGATTAACTGAATGTGTAACCCTTTGCGGTTCAAAGAGTCCGGAAGAAGTAAGAGAGGTCATGGAAAAAAGCCATGTATTTATTTTTGCAAGTAACTATCTTGAGGGATGGGGAGCTGTGGTTAATGAAGCAATGAACAGTGCATGCGCTGTTATTGCATCCTCAGAAGCCGGCGCTGTCCCTTATCTTATAAGAGATGGAGAAAACGGACTTACCTTTGATGGTTGCAGCAAAAAGGATTTTAAGAATAAGCTTTTGATGCTGACGGGAGATAGTGGCGATACCATGATAAGAAGATTTCAAAATGCCGCTTATGAGACCATTGTATCTTCCTGGAATGCAGAGAATGCAGCAAAAAGATTGTTGTCCTTCTGTAATCAGATAATGTCCGGAGGAAGCGTTGCAGCCCCTGCAAAAGGGCCCATGAGTGAAGCAGAGGTTATAAAAGCGCCGCCATTTTGGAGGGGATTCCTGGAAGATAATCATCTGGAATAGATAGAGGAGTAAGTATTTGTTTACCAAGAAAATAAGCGTAATAATTCCTGCTTATAACATAGAGGAACTTATAATTAAATGCCTTGAATCCGTATGTGCTCAGACCTATCCGAAGGAGCTTATGGAGATTATTGTTGTGGATGACGGCTCTACTGATGGCACACTTTCTAAGATACAGGAGTTTGCTAAAAACCATGACAATATAGTTGTGATCCATCAGGAAAACGGAGGAAGCAGCAAGGCAAGGAATCACGGGCTTAGCGTTGCTACAGGTGATTATGTGGGTTTTGTTGATGCCGATGACTACATTGATCCTGCCATGTATGAGGAGCTTATGAAGGCAGCTCTTGAGGGAGACGATGATGGAGTGCCGCTCCTTATGGTGCAGGCTTCAAGAGATGAGATTGCAGAGACCGGAGAAAGGCTTCCTGATGTGTGTATCCCGCCTTCTGCCAAGAAGATAATAACAGGACAGGAGCATCTTAGAACGCTTCTTATGCATACGGGAGATGCTTCATTTTGCACGAAGCTTACAAGCAGAGAACTCTTTACAGGAGTCTGCAGGGGCTTTCCCGAGGATGAACTGAATGAAGATTTTTATCTGATGATACACATGTTAAAGAAGGTTGAAAAACTGGCCATTCTTCCCGGACAGTATTATCATGTCTTCTACAGAACAGGCAGCAACACCAGGAAAAAGAACGATCAGAAGGATTATTTTCCTCCGGTATTTACTGATATAGTTCGCAATTCCGATGTGGCCTACAGACTTGTACAGAATGATTTTCCTGAGCTTAAAGAAGTGGCTGTGAGATTTTGCCTCTTCCAGAGACTTGATTATCTTTTGCATATTCCGATCAGCAGGATGACCGGAGACAATGCTTTTTATAATAAAGAAGTCGTGGCCTTTTTAAGAAAACACTTTGGAGATATACTTTCGAATAAATATCTTACAGGGAAAAATAAGGCATATCTGATCATGCTGGCAGTGGCGCCAAAGGGGATCAGAAAGCTCCACGCAAAACTAAAAGGAATAGATTATTAAGCAGAACTATGAAGGAAACACTTTCAAAAAAAGTCACTTTAATACTTATCATAATGCTGGCAATGCAGATCATAACGATCTGTGTTTTTGGTGTGCAAAAAGCGGGCTTTCATCAGGATGAGTACTATTCCTTTTTCTCAACAAACAGAAGTCTTGGTTTCTATTATCCAGACAGGGAGTGGGTGGATTCTGAGACTATAAGAAATGAGTTTGTGGTTTTGCCGGGGGAAGGATTTAATTACGGACTGGTGCACATTGTGCAGTCCTGGGATGTGCATCCCCCGCTGTTTTACGATATGCTCCATACGATCTGTTCAATATCGGCAGGTGTATTTTCCAAGTGGCAGGGTATTTTGCTGAATCTGATAGGCTTTGCAATCAGTTTTTTACTTCTTAATAAGCTTGCAAGAAGCATCGGAATGGCTGATGGTGAAAGGCTTGTGCTGATGTTTGCCTACGGCTTTAATCCAATGACCATTTCCTGTGTGTTGTTTATCAGAATGTATATGTGGCTCACTGTGTTTGTGCTTGCTTATGCTCTTTGCCACATGAGGCTCATAAGTCTTATAAAAAGATATTATGTTGGAAATGAGATTACGGGCTATGTTCTTTCTAAGCCCTTTGATAAACAATTCAAAAAAGGGTTTGTAAATATTGTTCTGGGCATTGCGGTTGTCAGCTTTTTAGGTTTTAGTACCCAGTATTATTTCCTGATTTATATGGGAATGATGTCGCTTTCCTTTGGATTATGGTTCCTTTTCATGATGCCAAAGAAGAAAAAGAAGAAACTTGATTCATCAGGAATGCCGGAAGCTCCTGACAGGAGCCCTATGAATATGTCAATCGGCGAACTGCTTGGTGATGAGGAGTTCACGCAGCAGGCAGCTTCCATGGCAGAGAGATTTGGGTATTTGCTGGTATATGGATGTGGCTGCGCACTGGCTCTTATAGGAGCTGTGGCATTATATCCTGCATCCTTCTCGCATATTTTCAGAGGCTACAGAGGACAGGAAGCCCAGGCTGCTTTTACTGACAGTTCCAATATATGGGAGCGATTTAGATTCTTTGTGGGACTTGCGGATGATTACCTGCTTTCGGGATTTGCATGGCTTGTTATTGCGATCAGTGTAATAGCTCTTATCGGATTATTCTTTTTCGTAAGAATGAAGAATAAGAAGGATAAACTTCATATAGCCCATATAAGAATTCTTGTGGCGGCTACTACCGGTTATTTTCTTATAGTTGCCAAAACAGCGCTGCTTCTTGGTAATACTTCGAATCGCTATGAGATGCCGATTTATCCTATAATCCTTCTTTTGGCAGTATATTTTATTAAAGTCGGAATAAGGGCTATTGTGGGACATAGAAAGCTCATGGAAATCGGTATTCCTACGCTTGTTACGTTTTTGATTTTCATACTTATAACCGTGAAGGGACTTGTTATTGATCGGAACGTACTTTTCCTGTATCCGGAGGATGCTTCGAGAATAGCTTATGCAAGGCAAATGAATGAGGCCGGTGCAAAAGCGGTGGTTATGTACAATGATGCGACTCCGGATAACATATGGAGAATTACGGATGAATTGTTAGAGTATGATAAGCTGTACTATGTCAATGAGGCAGACACGGAGGCAATAAGCGATGCAGAGCTTACAGAAGCAGACACAGTCATTGTGTATGCAGCAGACCATGATAACCGTGATGAGATTTTGTCTATCATAGAAAGCTGTAATTCAAAGAGTGAAAAGAGCGAGAAGATTTCTGCAAAAGACATGTGGACAGTATATGAATTGAAATAGAAGAATATCAAGAATAATAAGGGATATGTTCCCCGGCATAGCTTATGAAGTTACGGCTGCTATATAAATAAAGACGTGGATTGGCTTCAACTTAGAAACCAATCCACGTCTTTTTCTAATATCTGTGAAAATATCATTAGCTCATAATCCGCAACAAATCTGGTGCCAATCTCGATGCGGCTGATAGAATCACGTTCAAGTGTGATACCTCTTGCCTGCATCTCTTCAGCAAGCTCTAACTGCGAGAGCTTTTTCTCTTTCCTTGCTTCTTTTAGGCGAAGTCCGCAAATATTCTTTTTTCCCTGGAAATCATAAATTTTCATACTCAGATACCTTCCATTCGTATTAGTGATGAGAAAATATGGAGCGACTCTCATCGTCAAATGGAAAAGTATCATCTTTATTCCGTAAAAATGTGCTAAAGATAAGAATGGAGCGGTTTAATAAAAATTTAATAATTTAAGTTAAAGCAAGTCCCTTATGAGATAAGAAAGAAAACGGCTTATGTTGCTTTTTAGTTTTTACAGTTGCTTTGAATTACGTGGGTATCGTGAAAAACAATATTTATCCACGTAAGAAAATCAGGAAATGGTGGAGTGGATTACGGGGATGAATGGGAAAATGTGATTTATCCACGTAAGATTGGCGGAAAAAAGGCTCAGGATTACGGGGGTGCTTAGAGAAATGAGATTCATCCACGTAAGAATGGCGGAAAAATGGCTAAAAATTACGGGGATGAAAAAAGAAAAACAATATTTTCCCCGTAATAAAACAGTGAGATAGTGAAGGCACAAAAATGATAACAAATAATTAATATGAGTTAAAAGATAATGAATTATGCTATGGCAGCATAGTTCGTTATTTTTTTCCGGTTAGTAGCCAGTATATGCTACAGTCTAATAATTCTGAAATGCACTTAAGTTCAAAGTCAGAAACAAAACGGGCGCCATTCTCTATACGACTAAGAGATATTTGATCCATAAAGATGCCTCTGGTCTGAATCTGAGCTGAAAGATCAGTCTGCGTCAGTCTTTTTGCCTTTCTCGCTTCCTTTATTCTTTCCCCGCAAATATTTTTTCTGCCGTTAAATTCATAAATTTTCATAATATAGTTACTCACTTTATTAAAAATGTGTTAATAATCAGAATAATATATTGACATTAACATTTTTTTGAACATAAAATATGCTAAAGATAAGAATTTAACATAAAAGATTATCTTTAGCACGAAAAATTTTTTTATGAAGGGAGAATAGAATATTATGTTGAAGAAACATGGAAGAGTGTGGTCACTTGCACTGGCCGGTGCATTGACCGTAAGTAATTTGTCATTGGTGGTTAGTCCATTAACGGCTATGGCGTCGTCTCCTATAGGTAATGCAGAAGAAGACGATATGATTACTTTTGCTGTTGGTAATACTGGTGGAAATTTGAAGGGTACGATAGCTAATCCGATTGCTATAAGTGACACAGACGCTCCCCTTCCGGGTCAGGGTGAAATTATTGAAAACGCAAAGAACTTACCTGGCGGGTATCGTTTTGTTTGGAACGATGGAAAGAATGATTTGGTTCCAGGCACAATGAAGTATGGAAATATAACGGTACCAAGAAATACAGCTACGCTGACTGGTAATTATGTAGGAAATATACTTACGATAAAAGATTCCAATAATACAACATTGGCAACTAAATCCTACGAAAAAGCTTTGGAGACAGCAATTGAAGAACCTACTAAACCTCATGAAGTGTTTAAAGGATGGAATCTGGATTCTGACCCTGAACTTGAAATCAAGGCTGGTGATAGTGCTGCAAAGCAGTCTGCTGCGATAGATCTTGCTTATAAAGATACTAACTATGATAATGCAACCATAGTATTTACACCGGTATATGAAGAACAGATGTATACCATCAGATTTGATAAGAATGGTGCTACAACAGGCAAGGTGCCTTCAGCAATTACGGGAAAATATAGTGATATATCCAGTACTACATTAGCATCTCCGCAGGACTATGGCGTTGTAGTATCTAAGAAGTATTATACTCTTAAAGAAGGTTATGAGTGGAATACAAAAGCTGATGGTACAGGATTTACCTTTAAATATGCTGATAATGTAGATAATGTTCTGGCAAAAATAGGAGAAGATAGAGAAGCAACCTTGTATTACAATTGGGTTGCAGATACAAATAAAGTATCATTAGCAGTTAATACTGCCGGTATTTCGATAGTTAAGACAGGAAATCCTTGGGATGACAATAATACAGTTTCATTAAAGGTGGATGGCGGTAGTGTTACCTTGCCTTCAGTAGTTAAAACTGCTATGAACACAAGAAATCAAATTCAGTTTGCAAATGCAGATGACTATGAGTTTAAAGGATGGTCTACTACAGCAGATGGCGAAGTTGAGTATAATACAGGCGATGTGATTAGTATTGATAAGGCAGATCCCCAAAACATAAATCTTTTTGCTGTATTCGAGAATAGCACAAAAGCTGAGGCTACCGTTACTCTTAAAGCCAATTATCCAGCTGGTGCATCAAATGAACCAGATGATATTAAAATGAAAGACGAAGTTGGTAAAAAAGTTACTGTAACCAATAGCTTTGCTGCTCCTGAGAATTATCATTTTAAAGGATGGAATACACTTGCTAATGGCAACGGAATAGCAAAGGCAGATGGTTTCCAAGAAACTATAGCTACAAATGCTGAATATTATGCTCAGTGGGAAAAAGATACATTTACCGTAGAACTATATAACGGAAGTACAAAAATTGGAAGCAAAGTAAAACCGTATGATAGTACTGATGATATTAGTAATATAGGAGCTTTACCAGATGTTAATGGCAAAACTGCTCTGGGCTGGGATACAAATAGTTCAGCTGTAAATCCCAAATATTTAGCTACAACTCAGGTCAAGAATTTATTTACGGCAAAGAACGCTACAGTTAAGCTTTATGCAATTTTTGCAAGTACTGATGATACCATTGATATAAATTATAAAACAACTAAAGATGGAGAAAATGTAGCTACAAGTACTGTATCAAAGAACGGAAACGTTACTCTAAATGACAGTTATAACCCTGGAGCTGATAAAGCACTGGTTGGTTGGACACTAGGAAAGGTTTATGGTAGTGAGGCAGCTGCAAAAGCAGCTGGAGCAACTATATATGCAGCTGGTTCTACATATAAACCTCAGACTGCAGATATCAGCGAACGTGAGATTACGTTCTATGCTGTATCAAAGGCAACTGTAACAGTAACCTTTAATGGTGGAGGAGCAACTGCAACTCCTATGGAAGCATTTATCGTAGATTCTGGTGTTGCAACAAAACTTCCCAAGAATACATATAAACTTGCTGGTAAGACATTCAAGGGCTGGAAAGTAGATGGTAGCGACACAGAATATGCAGATGAAGCAACTATTACTACAACGGCGGCTGTAGAACTTATAGCACAGTGGGAACCCAATGAGTCTGAGTATATTATAGTTTATAATAAGAACTGTGATATTGGTAGCGCGATTCCTAGTGTTAGTGTACAGGATGAATATATAGCAACAACAGGATTGGTTGATCCTGATAATGAATGGGCAGGTGATGGCTATCCTGAAGGCTATCGCTTCTTAGGATGGGCACTTTCAAAAACAGCTGAAGAGCCTGATTTCTTAGCAGGTCATCCGGTAGCTGAGGTTATCGAAAAAGTTAAAGCTAAAGACGGAGATTCCATTACATTGTATGGTGTATGGGTACTTCCTGAAGACGTGCAAGCTGCTAGAGATGCTGCGAATGAAGCTGAGGCTGAGGCTGAAGCAGCTAAGGAAGGCGAAGCAGCAGCTAAGGAAGATGCAGCAAACCAGAAGGCAGCAGCTGACAAGGCTAACCAGGATGCAGCAACAGCTAAGGCAAATGCAGATGCAGCTAAGGCAGATGCAGACGCAGCTAAGGCTGAACTTGCAAAGGCTCCGAAGGCAGAGAATAACGTTAATGCAGTATCCGGTGAGAAGGTTGATACCAAGGCAGATGGAACAGCTGTCATTAAGGAAGTTCCTGCAACAGCAATCAAGAACGGCAAGTACGAAGTTCCTGAGAAGATCACAGTTAACGGTAAAGAGTACACAGTTACAAAGATTGAGGACAATACATTCAGGAAGAATAAGTCCATCAAGCAGATTACTGTAAAGGCTAACATTACCGAAATCGGAAAGAATGCATTTAATGGTGCTTCCAAGCTTAAGAAGGTTACTATCAAGGGTAAGGACGTAATCATCAGAAAGAACGCATTCAAGAAGATCAACAAGAAGGCTAAGATTTTTGTAGCTGACAAGGATACCAAGAAGAACGTTGAGGCTAAGGGCGGACAGCCTAAGTCAGTTAAGGTTAAGGTTAAGAAGTAATATCCTTAATAATCCGATCTTTATGAGAGATTTCTCTTATAGAATTACTTTCCTCAATAACTTTTAGAAGGAGCGGGCGATTTTTGCCCGCTCTTTCGCAATAAAAATATTTTTAATGTCCAATAAAAATTTGCATACGAAGGTATAACATGTTTGATGTTTTGAATAGAGTAACTGAGCTTAGAAATGAGAGGGGCTGGTCTGTATACAGATTGGCTAAAAATGCGAATATTCCGCAGTCGTCTATGGCGACATGGTATGGCCGAGGGATTGTTCCACCAACGGACGCTATAGAGAAAATGTGCATAGCATTTGGAATTACGCTTTCAGAATTTTTTGAAGAAAAAAGTGCAGATAATTTGGAGACAAAGCTTGCCAAGTATAGGAAGAGCGAGGGACTTTCTCAGGAGGAGCTTGCAGAAAAGGCCGGGATCTCAGTGGAGACAATCTGCGCTTATGAGCAAGGTAAGCGTGATATTTCACGTGCTCAGTATAGAATTGTGAAAAAACTGGCTGACGTTCTTTCCTGCAAGCCTGAAGATATTGCTGAAAACTAGCCACATATTTTCCTATTTTTAATAAAGGTATCCATTTATTTCTTATTTTATAGTATAATCTATTAGAATTATGCTTTGAAAAGAGGTAAGAAATGAAATTAGATGATAAAACCATACTGGTAACAGGAGGAACAGGTTCATTCGGACATTGCTTTACAGAGTATCTTCTTGAGCATTACAACCCTAAGAAGATCATTGTATATTCACGTGATGAGTACAAGCAGTTCACTATGTCCAATGAGAAGGTTTATAGGGAACATGCTGATCAGATGAGATTTTTCATCGGTGATGTGAGAGATGGCGCTCGTATGGAGCGTGCCATGGAGGGCGTTGATTACGTTATCCATGCTGCTGCTCTTAAGCAGGTTCCTGCGTGTGAGTATAATCCTGATGAGGCTATTAAGACTAATGTTAATGGTGCGCAGAATGTAATCAATGCAGCACTTAATACAGGAGTTAAGCGAGTTGTTGCTCTTAGTACCGACAAGGCTGTAAATCCTGTTAATCTCTACGGTGCAACCAAGATGGTTTCCGATAAACTGTTTATTGCAGCTAATGCATATGCAGGTAATAAAGATATTAACTTCTCAATTGTAAGATATGGTAACGTGGCAGGAAGCCGCGGATCAATTATTCCGTTATTCAAGAGTCTTATTGAGAAGGGTGAGAAGGAGCTTCCTATTACTGACTACAGAATGACCAGATTCTGGATCAGTCTTCCGGAGGGCGTTGAGCTGGTTCTCAAGGCATTGGATGAGGCTAAGGGCGGCGAGACCTTCATCAGCAAGATTCCTTCCTTCAATGTTAAGGATCTGGCTGAAGCTATGTGTCCCGGAATTGCTACTAGAGAGGTTGGCATCCGTCCCGGTGAGAAGCTTGATGAATGCATGGTTACTGCTGAGGATTCACCTTTTACCTATGAATTTGATAAGCACTATATTGTTTATCCTCAGGTTACCTTCAATGACAGACAGAAGCCTGATCCCAGAGGTAAGAAGGTTGAAGATGGATTCGTCTATAGCTCAGGCAATAACACAGAGTGGATGAGCGTAGATGACATCAGAGCAAGACTTCACGAGGCAGTAGATCACTAATTTGTATGTAAGTTCAGCTTAGCTGACAGATAAGGGCATAAATGAATAATGAAAATATTGGAATCCCTGCAATTTGCGGGGGTTCGCCCGTTAGGGACAAAAAATTATACTATTCGCACCAGGACATAAATGATAAGGATATTGCAGCTGTAGTAGATGTATTAAAAAGCGACTATCTTACAACAGGCCCTGCAATAACTGAGATGGAGAAAAAACTGTGTGAGCTTACGGGCGCCAAATACGCAGTAGCCATAAGCAATGACACCGCAGCTCTTCATGTAGCATGTCTTGCAGCAGGTGTTGGAGAGGGTGATGAGGTTATTACCACTCCCATTACTTTTGCAGCCAGCGCCAACTGTGCGCTCTATTGTGGTGCAAAACCTGTATTTGCGGATATTGGTCCCGAGACTTATCAGATTGATCCCGAGGATATAGAGAGGAAGATCACTGATAAGACCAAGGTTGTTATTCCTGTTGATTACACAGGACAGACCGGTGATCTTGATAAGATCAGAGAGATCTGTGACAGGCACGGCCTTGTTATGATAGAGGATGCGGCTCATTCTGTCGGTACCAAATATAAGGGTGCCCATGTTGGAACCATTGCTGATATGAGTACCTTCAGCTTCCATGCCGTTAAGACTGTTACAGGTGGTGAAGGCGGTGCGATTGTTACCGACAATAAGGAGTTCTACGATAAGCTTATGCTTTTAAGAGCTCATGGAATAACAAGGAACGAAGCCCAGATGGAGCACGAATCCGATGGCCCCTGGTATTATGAGCAGCTTATGCTTGCTCCCAATTACAGGATCACAGATATTCAGGCAGGTCTTATTTCCAGTCAGATGGACAGACTTCCTGAGTTCATGACCAGAAGAAAGGCTATCAAGAAGCTTTACGATGAAGCCTTTTCTCAGATGCCTGAGTTATTCGTTCAGAAGGAAACAGAAGGCTGTGACAGTACACGCCATCTTTATATTTTGAGAATAGTTCCCGAAAAGCTTAAGATAGGCCGCAGGGAGTTTTTCGATGCGCTTGCTGCTGAGAATATCATCTGCAATGTGCATTATATACCGACTTACTATTTCCCTTATTATGAGAAGCTTGGTTATAAGAAGGGACTTTGCCCTAATGCCGAGAAGCTCTATGATGAGATGATTACAATTCCGCTTTATTCAGGAATGTCGGATGATGATGCTAAGGATGTAATAGAGGCGGTTAAAAAGATCGTAAGCTATTACAGAAAATAAGATATATTCGGAGTTAATACATGAGTGCAATAGCTATAATAACAGCCCGTGGCGGCAGTAAGAGGATACCCAGGAAAAATATCAAGGTATTTTGTGGGAAGCCTATCATTCACTATTCTATAGAGGCTGCCATACAGTCCGGAATATTTGACGAAGTCATGGTATCTACAGATGATGAAGAAATCGCAGAGATAGCTAAGGCAGCAGGTGCAAAGGTGCCATTTTTCAGATCGGCGGAGACTTCAAGTGATACAGCCACCACCGCAGACGTTTTGTTAGAGGTCCTTGATGAGTATGAAAAGAGAGGACAGAGCTTTGAATATGGCTGCTGTATTTATCCTACAGCACCTTTTATAACAGCAAGGAAGCTCAGAGAAGCCATGGACGAGCTTGTTAAGTCTGGCGCGGAGTCCATCGTTCCCATGCAGGAGTTTTCCTATCCTCCACAGCGTGGTCTTTTCATAGATGATAAGGGCCTTGTGAAGATGCTTCATCCGGAATATGCCGAGACCAGAAGCCAGGATCTTCAGACTCAGTACCATGAGTGCGGACAGTTTTATATTTTCAGAAATGATGCATTCCGTATCCAGAAGGATACTACAATGGAGAAGTCGATTCCTTATATCATAAGTCCTGTGGAATCTCAGGATATTGATAATGAGAGCGACTGGTTACTTGCAGAGCTTAAGTACCGCTTCCTTACGGAGCAGGGAATACTACGATAAAAGCCTTCTCCCTCAGGAGAAGATGTCTGCTAAGCAGACGGATGAGGAAATATGAGATTACAAGAATGTTTAGATAATCACAGAGCATACATGATAGCAGAGATGAGTGCCAATCACGGCGGATCTCTTGAGAATGCGCTTGCTATAGTTGAGGCGGCTGCCAAGGCAGGGGCTGACTGTCTTAAGACACAGACCTATACCGCTGATACCATTACAATAGATTGTGATGCAGAGGCTTTTAAGATTCACGGCGGATTGTGGGACGGTTACAATCTCCATGATCTGTACAAGGAGGCCTATACTCCCTGGGAGTGGATGGAGCCCATTAAGAAAAAATGCGAAGAGCTTGGAATTGATTTCCTCTCTACACCTTTTGATAAGACGTCTGTTGATTATCTTGAGAATATCGGCGAGGAGTTTTACAAGATCGCATCCTTCGAGCTTGTGGACATTCCGCTTATTAAGTATATTGCAGCTACAGGTAAGCCTATCATCATGTCCTGTGGTATGGGCAGTGAGGAAGAGATAAGAGAGGCTGTTGAAGCCATTAGATCACAGGGGAACGATCAGATAATACTGCTTAAGTGCTGCAGCGTTTATCCCACAGTTTCAGAGGATTTAAACCTCAGGACCATCACAGATATGCGTGAGAAATTCGGAGTGCCGGTAGGTCTTTCCGATCATTCCATGGGAAGTACGGCTGCTATTGCGGCAGTAGCTCTTGGGGCAGTAGTTATTGAGAAGCATTTCTGCCTTAGCAGGGATATTCCTTCAGCTGACTCTGCTTTTTCAATGGAGCCTGCTGAGTTTGCAGATATGATAAAGGGTGTTCACGATGCTGAGCTTGCACTTGGTAAGGTTTTCTATGGTCCTACCGAGGCTGAGGCAGGTGAATATACCAACCGCAGATCACTTTTTATAGTTGAGGATGTGGAAGAGGGCGAGGAACTCACTGATAAGAATGTGAGAAGTATCCGCTCCTACAATATTCAGGGAATTAAGCCTAAGTACTATGAAGAGGTGCTTGGCAAAAAAGTTAAGACTAAGCTAACACGCGGAACGCCGCTGGATTGGAGCCAATTTGAATAAGATTGCGATTCGTGTAGATGCAAATGAAATAGTGGCGACAGGGCACATCATGCGCTGCAGAACCATAGCAGCGAGTTTGAAGCAGATGGGGTGCGCTGTCGTTTTTGTGTCCGCAGATGACAATATTCTGCCTTATATCGGGGATGACTATGAGGTTGTGGTACTTGGTTCAAACTGGAGACGAATGGAGAGGGAAGTACCTGCTCTTTTGGCACTCCTTAGGGAAGAGGAGATAAAAACTCTTCTGGTGGACAGCTATCAGGTTACAGTGCCTTATTTTGAGATGCTGCGAAATGGCGGCATCAGAATCATGTACATGGACGATATGCTAAAGGAGACATATCCCGTTAAGGCTATCGTCAATTACAGCCCGGGAGCTCCGGAGCTTGGATATGAGGAAAAGTATGCGGATGATATGCCGATGCTTCTTCTTGGAACCAAATACATTCCTCTTCGTGAACAGTTCTGGAAGCGAAGGGCATTTGCGGCAGGAATGACTGAGGAACAAAAAGAAGAGCGCTACGGAACAGATGGTGAGCTTCTTATGAATATCGATCTTGTTGCAGGAGAAAATGAGGAGGCTTCCGCCGGAGCCCACAGAGCTTACGGCTTTGATGAAGGTCTTAGCAATATTTTCCTTACAACAGGAGGCGCAGATTCAAGGGGATTGTCGGAGGTTTTGATCGCCGCGATTTTGTCTGAGCCGGAGCTTGGCTTTAGAGATAAGGATAAGAAAAAGATTCATGTTCTGGCTGGCAGATACTACAGAGTGTCAGATAAGGTTCAAAGATATATCGAAGACGGATATGTGATCCTGCATCAGAACGTCGACAATGTGGCAGATATTATGGGCTGCTGCGACGTTGCCATAACTCCTGCGGGAACCACATTATATGAGCTTTGTGCTGTGGGTGTTCCCTCTGTGAGCTATGTATTTGCGGAGAACATGGAGCCGGATGCACTTTATTTTTCAAAGAAAAAGCTGATTCCCTATGCCGGCGACTTCAGAAATGATGAGAATCTTGTCATCATGAATATCCTGACTACCCTGAGGAAATATTCCGAGATGGGCATAGATCAGAGAGCAGAGATTGGAGAGAGACTTAAGGCGGTTATAGACGGACAGGGCGCTGACAGAATAGCAGAAGCGCTAATCGAACTTTGACCTCATTTAAGGAGACATTATGAAAAAAATATTTATCTTAGGTGCCAGTGCATTGCAGGTGCCTGCCATAAGAAAGGCTAAGGAAAAAGGGCTGTATGTATATGCTCTTGATTACGATCCGGAGGCTGTTGGAATTAAGGATGCGGATGAGTTTTTGTGTATCAGCACCATCGATAAAGAGGCTGTTCTTGAAGCAGCCAAAAAGTATGAGCCTGACTATATCATCACTTCCACCAGTGACATGCCTGTGAGAACTGTGGCATGGGTAAATGAGCAGCTTGGAAAAAGAAGTGATATAGCTTATGAGGATGCAATCTGCGCCACAGATAAGGCTGCTATGAGAAAACGAATGAAGGAAAGCGGAGTACCGATTCCTGCTTTTTATGTGGCAGATTCTCTTGAGGAGTTCTTTGAAAAGGCAGAGAATTTTCCGGATGTTTTCATAAGTAAGCCTGCTGATAACGCAGCAAGCAGAGGCGTTGTTCTTGTTAATAAGGGACGCATCAGACAGCTTGCAGGTGATGAAAGTGTAAGGGAATCCCTCAAAGAAATATATGAATATACCCATGAATACTCAAGAAACGGCGAAGTCCTTCTTGAAGAGTTCATGACAGGTCCCGAGGTCAGCGTGGAGTCCTTTACAGTAGGAGGGGAGACACATATCATCACCATTACGGATAAGATGGTTACAGAGGTTCCTTTCTTTGTTGAAACCGGGCACACAGAGCCTTCAAGACTCAGTGATGAACAGCAGAAGGACATCAGAAGAGTTGCACTTATGGCCATAAAGGCACTTGGTGTAAAGGACGGACCTACACATACTGAGATAAAGGTTACTCCTTCCGGAGCTAAGCTTGTTGAGATAGCTGCACGCCTTGGCGGAGATTATATAACTTCAAGACTTGTGCCTCTTTCAACGGGAGTTGATATGATAGATTGCTGCATAGCATCTACTCTTGGAGAAGAAGTAAAGTGGCAGAGAACTAAGGAAAACGGAAGCGCCATCAGATTCATTTTTGCAGAGGATTCAGATGATGAAGTACGTACCATCAAATCCATCGAGGGTGTGGAGGATGCGCTTAAAATGCCGGGCGTAGAAGAAATTGTTATGTACAAAGCCCCGGGTGATAAAGCTGAGCGTCTGAAAAACAGCGGTGACAGACTTGGACATGTTATCGCAACCGGCAAGGATGCTGACGAAGCAGCCAGGAACGCAGAGAGCGCCCTTGCCCGCATTCGTATTGAATATGTATAATGATATAGGTGTCAAAAGGCAAAAATGCGTACATGCTTGCTAGGCCATGGGACACGAAGCAATTCGTATATCATGTAATTAATCTGTCTGGAGGAATTATTGATATGTATGAAATCGGAAGTGAGTTTAATTTAACCGAGCATTACGACAGAAAGAATCTTATCAGCTTTTTTACAGACAAGGCTGAAAAGAGCGGTAAATATATAGAGTTTTTGAGATGCGGCAGAGATGCCATAGGTTTTGTTGCGGATGATATTATTGCTGATGATCTGTCTGATGATAAGAAGACAGTGTTTATGCCTGCACTTTCCTGCGACTCCATGGTAAGACCCTTTGAGGTCCGCGGATTTAAGGTGGTATATTACAGGCTTAATGACAATCTGACCGTTCATACAGACAGCTTAATTGATGCCATCGGTGATGTAAAATCGCCTGTAGTGCTTCTTATGAATTTCTATGGAATTGCAGAAGTAAGAGGCTCCATTGAAGCGTTAAGGGATAAATATCCTGATGCGATTTTGATTGAGGATGTGACACATATTCTTTTTAATCCCGAAAAATATCTGGATAATGCTTTTTATGGAAAAGATGAGTATGTTCCGGATTACCAGGTGGGCAGCATAAGAAAGTGGCTTGGTGTTCCCGACGGAGCCTTTGCTGTCAGCAAAAAAGAATTCATAATGGGTGCACTTACAGGAGAAACAGATTTTTCTGCCATGAGATATGAGGCTTTAAAGGAAAAGACAGAGTATCTTGAAAACGGAGATAATGAGCTTAAGGATCACTACAGAAAGCTTCTTTCTGATGCAGAGGATACCTTAAGTGACGGCCTTGATCCTTATCACATCTCTGACATGAGTGCAGATATTTTGAGTGATATTGATGCCGGAACATTGGAAGCAAGGAGAAATGTGAATTACAGAAATCTCTATAAGAGACTTGAAAGCCTGCCTCTTTGCGGCAAAGCCTTCAGACTCCTCACAGAAACTGAGCTTTCCGAGTACGGTATAGATTATGCATATACACCCTTCATGTTGCCTATTGTTCTAGATATAGATTTTATGAGACGAAGCGCAATTACTGAAGAAGGCAAGAATATCACAAGAGACGGTTTTGAGAGAAGACTTGCAGTTCGCGGAATATATGCGCCTGTACTTTGGCCTATATCTGATGAAGCCGCAAAGGTATGTGAGGTTTCAGCAGAATTCTCCAATAATATGCTGGCGTTCTGGATCGATCATCGCTATAACCGTTTCGATATGGAACAGGCAGCAGGAGTTTTTGATGAAGAGCTGAGCAGGCTCTGATAACTATAGAGATTACGGAAGATAAGACTAATGCGACTTAGCGTGATAGTACCTGTCTACAATATGGCAGGTGATGATAAATTAAAGCACTGTCTCGATTCGCTTGTGCAGCAGACAATGCCTAATGGAGACATAGAGATAATTGCGGTGGATGATTGCTCCACGGACAATTCCTTTGCCATAATGCAGGAATATGAAAAGAGTTATCCTAATAGATTCAAGGCTCTTCATTCTCCCCAGAATCACCATCAGGGCGGCGCCAAGAATATGGGGCTTCAGATTGCCAAGGGTGAGTGGATCGGATTTATAGATGCCGATGACTGGGTTGTCCCCGATTACTATGAGAGACTTCTTGGGAAGGCAGATGAAACCGGTGCAGATATGGTTGGCTGTGATTATAGTCTTGTTGATCACTACACCTTTGAGCCGGGACAGATAGTTCATAATAACAACGCAGATCAGACAGGAGTAATGGACCAGGAGAAATACAGAAAGCTTCTTCTTGATACCGGAAGTCTCGTTGTAAAAATCTATAAGAGAAATATTGTTTTTGGAAATGAGCCCTGTGAAAGCAGGAAGATTTTTCCTGAAGATATATTCTATGAAGACAATGCAGTAAGTAACACATGGATGCTTAGGGTTAAGCACTTTGAGTACATAGAGGAGCCGCTGTATTTTTATTATCAGCATAACGCTTCCACGGTACATACTGTTTCAAAGAAAAATCTCGAGGACAGAATGACTGCAGGGCGGCAGATCCTTGCGGAAGCTAAGGAGAATGGCTATCTTGAAACCTACAAGCCTGAAATAGAATTCATGTATACTGTGCTTTTCTATGTAAATACGCTGTTTTCAGCAATGCCAAAAGAGCAGCATATCGAGGGTTGCTACAATTTCACAAAGAAAATGGCTAAGGAAATGAAGGATGCTTTCCCAGACTTTCAGGAGAATCCTTATTATAAGGAGCGAATTCATCCTGAGGAGAAAAAGCTTATTTCAATGCAGATGAAGTCACATTTGCTATTCTATGTATATTACAGGCTTTTGTGGATGTATAGAGGCTTAAGAAAATAGAACCCTCATCTGTCAGCTTCGCTGACATCTTCCCCCTTTGAGGGAAGACAAAAAGAGCCTTCCCTCAAAGGGGGAAGACAAAAAGAGCCTTCCCTCAAAGGGGGAAGATAAAAAAGAGCCTTCCCCCTCTGGGGGAAGGTGGCGCGGAGCGCCGGATGAGGGTATAAGGAGTTAATTTGTACGAGAGAATTTATGTGTGCCACACCTTTTATCATGTGTATGTGGCATGCCTTAAGGAATTTCATATTTTACATGAGGTAATGAGAAGCGAGGACGGCTTTTTTGCAAAGGAAAAGGCTGGAATTGGCAGTGATATGGCAGGCCGTGCCACCCTTGTGCTCTCCAAAATGAGTAACAAGTTCGGCTCAATGGTAGAAAGAGCAAGGGAGTGCGGACTTTTTGAAGAGGTAATAGAGTATGATGAGAAGGTTGATACCTTTTTCCCTGAGCTTAAGCCTCTTCGCACCAATACGGGAAGCCTTGCCAAGAACATGATCAACAGGATTAAGTTCTGTAAGCGCTTTGCACAGCTTCAGGAGAAATATGTGCCTGTTAATTTCAAGAAATATAAGGATATTTATGTGTTCTGTGATTCGGATCCAATAGGCTATTATCTGAATTACAAGAAGATAAAATACCATGCCCTTGAGGATGGTCTTAACTGTATTAAATACGGCGATCAGGCAAGATATGACAATAACGGACATTTCAGGTTTAAGGCCTGGCTTGCTTCCACGGGACTTATTTTCATACAGAACGGATGGGGAAAATACTGCATAGACATGGAAGTAAATGATATATCCATATTGGATTATCCATGTCCCAAGTATATTGAGGTTCCAAGAGAGCCCCTTGTTGAGGAACTTACAAGATCCGATAAGGAGCTGATGCTTAAGCTTTTTGTGGAGAATATGGATGAGCTTAATTCTCAGCTTGAAGAGGGTAAGGATAAGCCGAGAGTTCTTATTTTATCTGAGCCTTTATGCGACCTTGAGACCAGGGAAAGGCTCTTTAGAGACCTGGTGAATGAGTACGGTAAGGTTAACGGTAAGGACGCTGTTGTTATGATCAAACAGCATCCAAGGGATTATCTTGATTACAAAGAGAAGTTCCCGGATGTGATCCTGCTTGCGGGCACATTCCCCATGGAGATGCTCAACTTTATCGAAGGGCTCAAATTTGATAGACTAGTATCTGTATATACAGTTGTAGATTCGATAAAGTTTGTGGATGAAAAGCTGTTTCTTGGTGATGATTTCATGGATAAGTATGAAGCACCTGAGATTCACCGACTTAACGAACAGATTATTGACGATTAAGATGCCCTCATCCGGCACTTCGCGCCACCTTCTCCCAAAGGGAGAAGGCATTAAAAATTGCCTCCCCCAAAAGGGAGAAGGTATTAAAACATTGCCTTCCCCCTATGGGGGAAGGTGCCCGAAGGGCGGATGAGGGTACTATAGGAGAAACATGAAAAAGATTTATCAAAAGATGATGGTGCTTTTGGATAAGCGCCAGAAAAAGCAGATGGTGCTTATTGTATTAATGATGCTTTTGGGAGGCCTTCTTGAGACTCTCGGAATTGCCATGCTGCTTCCTGCAATGACAACAGTAATAGATCCCGATAAGGTATCGGAGAATGAGAAGCTTTCAGCAGTTTATAACATACTTGGCTGCACCAGCATCACGCAATTTGCAATAATTATCTTTGTGGCCCTGATAGTGGTTTTCATTGTAAAGAACATTGTTCTGTTTTTTATAAATGTGGTTCAGCTCAGGTTCGTTTATACCAATCAGTTTGCCACATCAAGACGCATGATGATCAACTTCATGCAAAGACCTTATGAGTATTATTTAAATGCTGACACTTCTGTTATTCAGAGAAACATAACCTCTGATGTAAACAATATGTACGGTCTCATTTTGAGCTGCCTTCAGCTCACTTCAGAGATGATTGTTTTTGCATGTCTTGTTATCATGCTTCTTTATATTGATGCCAAGATGACACTGTCTATCGCAGTTTTGCTGGTGACGGTGCTTTTGATAATAAAGTTTATTATTAAGCCCATCATGGTTAAGGCAGGTCAGGATAACCAGGATTATTACAGCGGACTTTTCAAATGGATTGAGGAGTCTGTAATGGGTATCAAGGAAATTAAGATCGCCAACAAGGAAAACTATTTCATAAACGGTTATGCGGATTGCGGTGCCGGTTATGTTCATGCGGTACAAAAATATAATCTCTACAATTCAACTCCAAGACTCCTTATTGAGACCATAAGTGTTGCGGGAATGGTTGGATATATGCTCTTTGTAATCACAAGGGGCGAAGCTTTGAAGGATATGGTGGCTCTTGTAGGTGTCATGGGTGCCGCTGCCACAAGGCTTATTCCAAGTGCCAACAGAATTAACAATTATCTTACTTCAATCGCATATTTTGAGCCCTTTTTTATGAATGTAAGTGATAATCTCCAGCAGGAGATAAACGATGGCTCTGTTTCATACAATGCAGAAGATTACAGGGAAATGAAGGAAGTAGAAAAGCTTCCTGTTCATAAGACTATAGAGCTTAAAAACATCACCTATCACTATCCAAATTCAGAGACCTATGTTCTTAAGAATGCGGATATGGAGATACCTGTAGGTAAGGCTATAGGTATCGTAGGTACGTCAGGAGCAGGTAAGACCACCATAGTTGATATTATGCTTGGCCTTTTGAAAATCGAGACAGGTGAGATTCTTGCTGACGGCGTTGAGATAAGAGAGCATTATCCTCAGTGGCTTAAGAATATCGGTTATATTCCTCAGACTATTTTTATGCTTGATTCCACTATCAGGAAAAATGTGGCCTTTGGAATTCCGGATGAGGATATTGATGATAACAAGGTTTGGGCTGCTCTTAAGGAAGCTCAGCTTGATGAATATGTAAAGGGACTTCCGGATGGACTTGATACTACAATCGGAGAAAGAGGTATAAGACTTTCCGGCGGACAAAGACAGCGTATCGGTATTGCAAGGGCGCTTTTTGAGGATCCTGAGGTACTGGTTCTCGACGAGGCAACCAGTGCTCTTGATAACGAGACCGAGGCTGCCATCATGGAATCCATTAACAGACTCCATGGCAAGAAGACACTTGTAATAATCGCACACAGACTTCAGACCATTGAGAAGTGCGATATGGTATACAGAGTAAATGGTCAGAAGGTTACACAAGAAAGATAACAGACTTGGGGGAAACAGAATGCTGACACTGACAGCTGTTAGAAACGAGATTTTCAGACTTAAAAAATATCAGGAACCCATGGAGAAGTGGCTGTTTCCACTGATCATATTTTTCTATCCTTTTATAGGAGTTGCCCAGGGCGTAGATGTGACTGATACCACCTACAGCCTTGGTAATTATGTATATTCCGGTACCATAGATCCCATGTGGTTTCTGGCTACATTTATTCCGAATCTTATAGGAAAGCTCTTTACGATTCTTCCTGGTGGAGACGGAATGCTTGGAATGAATATCTATTGCACGATTTTCATCTGCATAACTGCTCTTGCATCTTACTATATGCTGCAGAGATGGATTCCCGGATGGATGTCATTCCTTGGCGAGATGATAGCAATAAGCCTTTGCTGGTGTCCCAGAGTTATTCTATATAATTACATGACATACATGTTCTTTACACTGGGGATTCTTACACTTCTTCGTGCAATGACCGATTACGAGAAAAAGGCATATAAGTTTGTCCTTGCAGGAGTATTCTTTGGTCTCAATGTCATGGTGAGATTTCCCAATATTGTTGAAGTCATTTTGATTTTGACCCTTTTGTATTACGAGATACTTCATAAGAGAGAGAAGGAAGTAATCTTGAAAAAGCTCGGACTTTGCGTTCTGGGATTTTGTATTGGATTCTTGGTTCCGTTTATTATCATCTGCATAGTTTACGGATTTAGTGCATATCCGCAGATGATTGGATCATTGTTTGCAATGTCCAAAGGTGCCAGTGATTATTCCAGTGCGGGAATGGTAACATCAATTCTCTCCGCATGGCTTAACAGCTTAAGACACATGCTTATAATTATGCCGTTCATGATGGCTGCTGCTATTCTTCTTTTGCTTAAGCCGGGACAGTATTACTGGATTAAGAGATTACTGTATGTGGCTGGGCTTCTCGTGCTTGTAAGATATTTCTTTAAGAGCGGAATCATTACCAGAAGCTATTTCTACTATGACAGTATGTTTGAGCCTGCAATGATGTTCCTTATTGCCGGTCTTGTTTTCCTGGTACTTGGTGTTACTCCGCTCCTTCATGGTCAGGCTTCTGAAAGATCATTTTGCCTTGCTTCGATACTTATCATATTGATTACTCCTCTTGGAAGTAACAATTATACCTATCCTGTTCTCAACAATCTTTTCATTGTGGCGCCTGTAATTCTGTGGATGTTCAGACGTGTAAGGCAGGCAGCAGGTGTAAGTGAACTTAATTTTACATGGAAAGCCGTGTTTGTAACACTACTTACCGTATTGTGTATTCAGGGAGGTCTTTTCCATATCTGCCATAGCTTTGTGGATGGAACAGATGGTGAAAAGAGAAGTGCTCTTGTGGGTTCACAGGATATTCCTAGGGCAGCAGGCATGCATACGACACAGACCAATGCACAGACTCTTTCTGATCTCTATGAGTTTTTGTGTGATAACGGCCTTCAGAATAAGAAGCTTTTGCAGTTTGGCAAAGCTCCCGGACTTTCATATTTATTTAGAATGGAACCTGCTATTTTCAGTACATGGCCCGACCTTGATTCCAATACTGTCGCAAAATTCGAAGAGGCACTTGAAGCCTATGGAGGCGCAGATGTTGATGAGCTTCCTGTTGTTATCGTGAACCCCGATCTCGAGGGTGAAGTGCTGGCAGAAGAAAAGTGTGACCTTTTATTGGACTTCCTTCATAGTTTTAAGTATAATAATGTCTTTGATAACGGTCGATTTATTGTTTATGCAGTTTCTGAATGATTAAAGGCACAGTTTTTCAGAGACGGAAGGAAGAAAAGAGGAATTATGGAATTAAATGAAACACCAAAGAAGGATATCTTTGACAAGATCATGTCACTGCCGGTTCTGAATATATTTGAACCTTTATATAAAAAGTATAAAGAAGGATTATTGTATTTATTCTTTGGAGGACTGGCATTCTTTTTAAGTATTTTTCTTTTTTGGTTTATGGATAGTGTGATGCACATGAACGAGGTGCTAAACAACACCATTGACTGGGTTATATGTGTGGCATTTCAGTTCTTTACTAACAGGACCTGGGTGTTTGACGGTAAAGTTGATACGAAAAAAGATTTCTTAAAGCAGGCAGGATCTTTCACTGCAGGAAGGTTATTTACACTTGTAGTAGAGGATCTGTTGATATTTATCTTCATAACATTGTTGGGATTTGCCAAGATGCCTGTAAAGCTGGCAGCGACTTTTGTTGTTATAGTTCTTAACTATTTTATCAGTAAGCTGATAGTATTTAAGAAAAAAGAGGATTAACCTATGCGTATAAATTTTAATGTACCTCCCTATACAGGGAAGGAAATGGAATACATAAGGGAATGCGTAGAGAACCAGAAGATTTGCGGTGACGGCATTTATACAAAGAAGGATAATGAGTGGTTTGAAGAGAAAACAGGCGTAAGCAAGTGCCTTCTTACAACTTCATGTACTCATGCCACTGAGATGGCTGCTATTCTTGCAGGTATCAAGGAAGGTGATGAAGTTATCATGCCTTCATATACCTTTGTGTCCACTGCCAATGCATTCGTGCTTCGTGGCGCAACCGTAGTATTTGTCGATATCCGACCGGATACCATGAATATTGATGAGAAGCTTATCGAGGATGCTATTACACCTAAGACAAGGGCAATCGTTCCCGTGCATTATGCAGGTGTTGGCTGTGAGATGGATACCATTCTTGATATTGCAAAGAGACATAATCTTTTTGTGATTGAGGATGCTGCTCAGGGCGTTATGGCTACCTACAAGGGCAAAGCACTTGGTGCCATCGGCGATTTTGGTAATTACAGCTTCCATGAGACCAAGAATTACAGTATGGGTGAAGGAGGAGCCCTCCTTCTTCGTGATGAGGATTTTGTCAATGATGCGATCATCATCAGAGAGAAGGGTACCAACAGAACTCTTTATCAGCTTGGTAAGGTTGATAAGTACACCTGGCTTATGCCCGGATCATCATATCTTCCCAGTGATATGAACGCAGCTTATCTGTATGCTCAGCTTCAAATGGCTGATGAGATAAACAATGACAGAATTGCACATTACAACAGATATATAGAAGAATTTAAACCTCTTGAAGAGGCAGGACTTATAGAGCTTCCTTATGTACCCAAGGAGTGCGTACACAATGCGCATATGTTTTATATCAAGTGCAAAGATGGCGAGGAGAGAGGTCATCTCATAGATTATTTAAAGAGCAATGATATCCTGCCGGCTTCACATTATGTACCGCTTCATACATCTACTGCGGGACTTAAGTTTTCAAGATTCCATGGTGAAGATAAGTACACCACAAAAGAGAGTCTAAGGCTCCTTCGTCTTCCTATGTATTACAAGCTTACTCAGGAAGATCAAGGTGAAGTAATTCAGAGAGTTAAGGAATTCTACAAGGCAGTTTGATAAGTCGTTTTGAAGATAATGGGGAAATCGGAGAAAAGACTGATAGTATGAATAATTTTAGTGAAAACAGAAAACGTAATTATATAAGCACAGGTCTCATGGTTACTGCATTTGCGGTAGCTGTGGGACTTTTGTACGGTTATTTCTATGATCTTAACGACGATGTCCTCATGAAAGATATTCTGTCAGGTGTTTATACAGGAAAGCCTGAAGGACATAATATTCAGATGCTTTATCCTGTCAGTCTTATTATAAGTATTTTCTACAGGATAATTCGGGCAGCGGACTGGTATGGATTATACCTTTTGGTATGTCAGTATCTGAGCCTTTCGCTGATCATAGATTTTGTAGCAGGTAAAACAAAGAAGACTCTTAAGGCAGCAGCCTTTGTTCTTCTTATCTGCTCATCCTTGATGCTGGGGCATTTTGTTATAGTCCAGTATACCTTCGCCGTTGCCATGATGTGCGGTGCTGCGGCGGTTCTGATTGCCGAAGGCAGGGATAAGATGGCGATGGCATTTATTGTTGTGGCATTTCTTACAAGATCAGAGATGACGCTTCTGATGCTGCCTATGGTTATGCTGGTTTTGTTTTTCAGGTTCATTGATAATTTCAGGGAAAGCGGCGCGTTTAAGAAGGCACTTACCTGCTTTTTAATGATAGTAGCAGGGCTCCTTGTGTCGGAAGGCTTGCATTTTGCAGGCTACAGCTCAGCGGGCTGGAGGGAGTTTAATTCATTTTTTGACAGCAGGACTGAGGTTTACGATTTTTATCAGGTGCCTGATTATGATGAAAACAAAGAGTTCTACGATTCGATTGGTCTTGATAAGACTGAGTATGAGCTTTTAATAAATTACAATTTCGGACTTGATGATGAGATAAACGCAGATACCATGAAGAAAATTGCTGAGTATGCTGCATCCATCAAGCATGAGGAGAGTATATTATCAAGGCTTAAGACGGCTCTTCCAAAGTATTTCTACAGGTTAAGAAGCGTATCGCTTCCAAAGAGCTTTGAGTATCCCATGACGGATTCACCCTGGAACATTGTCACGTTTTTGCTCTATCTGTACGTGATAATAATGGGATGCATGGCCATGAAAAAGTCAGGGGTAAGGGATGGCGTTATTTTACTTGGCAAGGCGGCAGTTCTTTTCCTTGGAAGGAGCAGCTTATGGCTTTATATCCTTGTCAGAGGAAGAGATCCCATAAGGATTACCCACTCTCTTTATATGCTGGAGATCATTGTGCTGGTAACTGTTATAGCAGGTATTCATGCAGGCGATGGTACTGAGGAATCAGAAAGCAAGCCGTTTTATAAAAAGCCGTTAAATATTCTTGCTGCCATTTTGGCGGTTGTTATGCTTATTTACATACCTTTTCAGGCAGGAGTTACCGGCAGGGAATGTACGGGCAGGCGAGAGTATAACGAAGTATATGAGATCCTTGAGAGTTATTTTGAGGAGCACTCAGAGAATTTCTACTTTGTGGATGTGTATTCCTCTGTAGCTTACGAGGATAACGGTTATACCTATTCTCAGAAGATGTTTGATACCCATGGGAATAAAGGCTCTAACAGTATTTTGATGGGCGGCTGGGCCAGCAAGAGTCCTATTGAAAAAAAGAAGCTGGCAGCTCACGGACTTTCTGAAAACATGCAGGATGCTGTGCTTGCACCTAATAGCTTTATTGCTGCTGATAAAGATACTGATATGCAGTGGTTTACCGGCTATTACGAAGCAAAAGGTATCAGTGTTTCTTTGAAAGCGGTTGATGAAATTGCAGGTGAGTTTGTTATTTACATGGTGAATGGATAATGAAAATTGGAGTCCAACATATTTTTGGTTGGGACGCTTGGGATTTGGAATATGGTAAAAGAAGGAAGCAAGGTATTCTTACGAAAAATCACATATGATGATACGCCCTTTATAGTTAAGTGGCGAAATAATGAGAGGGTAAGGAACAATTTTATCTACAGGGAAGTCTTTACCGAAGAAGGTCATAACAGCTGGATGAAGAATAAGGTTGAGACAGGAGAAGTTATTCAGCTGATTATATGTGAGAAGGAGACCGGAAGACCTGTCGGAAGTGTCTATCTTCGCGATGTGGATATGGACCTTAAGGAAGCTGAGTACGGCATTTTTATAGGCGAAGACGATGCGCTTGGAAAGGGCTATGGCAACGAAGCAGCCACCCTTATGTGTGAATATGCTGCAAGGGAAATTGGGTTAAAGAGACTTATCCTCAGAGTTTTCACGGATAATGAGCCTGCAAGAAAGAGCTATGAGCATGCCGGGTTTGTTAAGACAGAGGACCTCCCCGGTGTAGAGTGCTCTGATGGCGAAGTCAGGGACATGATTCTGATGGAAAAGAAATTGGCAGATATGGTAGAATAATTCTATGCATAAATTAGTAAGTTTTATTATTCCGTGCTATCGCTCGGAGAAGACAATTGAAGATGTTATAAACGAGATTGAAGGCGCAATGGACATGCTTGTGCTTTACAGCTACGAGATCATTCTTGTGAATGACTGTTCTCCGGATAATACCTGGCAGAAAATATGTGAGCTTGTAAAGGAGCATGATGAGATTCGCGGCTATAATCTGGCGAAGAATTTTGGTCAGCACGCAGCTCTTATGGCCGGTTTTAATGAGGCTAAGGGGGATATTATTGTCTGCCTTGATGATGATGGACAAACGCCTGCCGATGAAGTCGGTAAGCTCTTATATCAGATAGAGATGGGAGCTGATGTGGTTTATGCCAGATATGGACATAAGCAGCACAATCTTTTCAGAAATTTTGGCACAGCCATGAATGAATGGATGGCTCATGTGATGCTTGGTAAGCCCAAGGATCTGTTTGTATCCAGCTATTTTGCAGCCAGAAGATTTGTTGTTGATGAGATGGTGAAGTATAAGAGCTCGTATCCTTATGTTATAGGTCTTGTTCTTAGAACTACCAGAAATATCGTGAATGTGGATGTGACTCACAGAGCGAGGACTGTAGGCAGCAGCGGATATACTTTTTCCAAGCTTTTGGCTCTGTGGATTAACGGATTTACGGCATTTAGCATCAAGCCCCTTAGAATTGGGACTATGATGGGCGGCCTGATCGCATGCTTTGGCTTTTTATACGGAATATATACCATAATCAAGAAGCTTTTGTATCCTGACCTTCCGATTGTCGGATTCAGTGCTCTGATGTCTATGATGACATTTATGAGCGGAATGATAATGATAATGCTCGGACTGGTGGGCGAATACATTGGAAGAATATATATTTCTCAGAATAATAATCCGCAGTACGTGATTCGCGACGAGGTTACACATGAGGAATCAAAGTAATAGAAATAAGACCTGGCAATTGCCGGTCTTATTTGGCGTATTGCTGTCCCTTTCAATAACCTGGGGATATCAGCTTGAACACTATGATCATATCGTTCTTACGGATATAAAGAGCGCCGGAATATTTGCAGCGCTTGCGGTTTTGTTTGCTCTTTTGGTTCAGTTTAGCTGGAGTCGCCTTGACAAAAGAGATGCCAGACTAAGTCACAGCGAAGAACAGATACATGTGGTTCATAAGAAGGAAATGAGTAAATACAAGGGATACGACAGAGGCTGTTTTCTTGCGGTATGGTTTGCCATCGCCTTATTCAGCTTCATTGTGCTTCTTGGCGTTTACCCGGGCTTCTTTGTATATGATGCCCAGACAGAGGTTACTGAGGTTCTGACAAGGAGCTTTAATACGCATCATCCGCTATTGCATGTGCTTATGCTTGGAGGCAGCGTTGCATTTTTTCACAAGCTGACAGGCAGCTACAATGTGGGAATATTTGTCTATACCGTCCTTCAGATGCTTATAATGACATGGATTTTTACCTATATTATCAGCTTCATGAAAAGGCATGGCGCAGGCAGAAAGCTAAGAACTGCTACAGCACTGTTTTTTGGTGTTTTTCCTACAGTTGTTATGTACACTTTGTGCTCCAGTAAGGACGGCCTTTTTTCGGCATTTCTGGTGCTTACGGTTATTCTGATTCTGGAGTGGGAAGAGCTTACAGGTAATGATAAAAGGAAATGCAAGCAGAGACAGATAGTAGTAAGTGCTCTTCTTATGATGCTCTTTAGGCATAACGGCATGTATGCCTACCTTGTATTTGCAGTGTTTGTGCTGATAGCAGGCAGGGAGAAGCATAGAAAGAACACAGTTAAGAATGGAAGAAGGTTCTTTTTGATCCTTCCGATTATTCTGTATCTTGCTATAAATACTGTGATGGGGGCTGCGCTTAAGGCAGAGAGCGGTGAGCATCAGGAGATGCTTACGGTGCCAATTCAGCAGCTGGCAAGGACTTATGTATATGAGGGCGATGAGCTTTCACAGGAAGATAAGGATGCGATTGTCAGTTATATAAGCGAAGAAGGTCTGTCACACTACACGCCCAGAATATCTGATATATTGAAGATGTATTTTGATAATTCTTTGTATGAGAGTGACAGATTAGGCTTTTGGAAGCTTTGGGGCAGACTTTTTATTAAGCATCCCATGTGCTATGTTAATGCATGGTTTTTGACGTCTTACGGATATTGGTATCCGGGGGCTGTAATAAACGTATATCAGGGGAATACGGTTTTTACTTTTACTTACAAAGACAGCTCATATTTTGGATATGAGGTTGAACTTCCGGGGGAGAGAACGTCATTTATTCCCATTATTGATGAGTTTTACAGGAAGCTTTCAATTGAGAAGTTTCAGCAGAATATACCTGTGATATCACTTTTATTTTCACCTGCTGCATACTTCTTTGGATGTCTTTATTTGTTTTTGACTGCCCAGCACAGGAAAAAGAACCTGCTCTACCCATATCTGCTTATTATGCTGGTGTGGCTTACAGTGCTTCTTGGACCTACATATCTGGTTAGATACGTTGTATATTTGTGGTATATTATTCCTGTTTTGTTTCAGATTGGAGCATTGCAGGTGGAGGAATTATGAGAAGAACGGTTGTGACAAAACAGACGGCTGCAAGAGCTGTTATTATACTTTTTGCTTTGCTTACAGTGCTATCTGTGTTTCCTTTTAGAATCTGGCAGAGGACCATCAGTGAGCATAGTGATGCTGAGGTTACTTCAGTTTCAGACAGGGTAAATGATTATCATGATGTGGTGCAGAAATTTATTGCACAGTACGACAGGATTGAATCAATAGATGTATTTGTAAATGAGCTTGAAAGAGGTCAGTATATGTCTGTGGTAGTATACAAGCCTACCATGGAAGTGCTTTACGAACGATATGTTTATCTTGGGGATAAGACTATTCCGGGATATGTTACTATCCCTTTGGAACTGGATCTTGAGGTTGGGGAGACCTATACCATTCTTTTAAATGGATGCTTTTCTTCATACAAAGTGGGATATAGCACCTACGATCCCGCAAGATTTCCTTATGTGCTTTCTTTTGCATATCATGACACTGAAGTAGGCGGAGTAAGTCTTACAGCAGTTTATAATTATGAGCAGCCGATTACTAAAAAGGCGTCACTACTTATAATACTTGCAACCATAGTTGTTGCAGCTATTTTATGTCTCCTGGTATCAGTGGTATATGGCGGCAAGAGAAATAAGCTTGTTACGGTTCACAGAGTTATCAGATTTGTGGGTAATCCCATAGCGGTTGCTATCACAGCTATTCTTATGGTGATGATATTTCCGCTTAAGATATTTGATGAGAGAATGATAGACATTGTGTTTTATGAGGTCGGAGTTTTAATCTGCGGCTTTTTCATGCTGTATGCTATCAACCATGAAAACGATGCGACTCTTGATGTAAAGCTTTGGCACAATGCTTTAAACTTCATAAAAATGAGTACGATCGCAGCAGCGGTGTGGTTCTGCTGTGAGTATATGAATGCTTTTTATACTATTTTCCAAAGTATAGCAGAGCGCAAGGAGATTATTTGCCTTCTTATTTTCCTGTGTCTGTTTATTCCAAGAGAAAAGGTGCTTAAGATATACAATCTTATCTACTGCGCGGTTGCTGTTGTTGCAGGAGCTGTTTACAGAAATACTCATCTGATGGCAGACACCGAGAAGGAATATGACCTTCACAACGCAGCAACGACTTACGGTGTTGTAATCGTAATTCTCTTTGAATTCTTACTTTTGAATATCCTTATTGAAATTGTTCGCATGGTTAAGGATAGAGGTTCAAAGAAAGGAACAAAGACTTCTTTGACGGTTATGGCTTTCATCACTGTTTTGCTTTTTGCAGCCATGGCACTTTTCAGAAACACCAGGTGGTGGGGCGTAGTACTGGCAGCCTTTGTGCTTCTTTTGATGTTCTGTTATGGAAGATTTTGTCATGCAGATAAAGAGAGCAGAAAAGGATATCCCGAGCTTGTTATGGGAGGTCTCCTTCTGAATTTTGTGGTATCCATGCTATACTGCTGGGCTTACAGAATGTTCCCTGCGTTTAATACCGGAAGATTTCCTTTTGTTTTCCACACTGTTACGGTAACAGCAGAGTATATGACTGCTATGGAATGCGTGTCTATGGTGCTTTTGGCATACAAGATTTATGATACCAGGGATATAAAGCGGTTCGGTGACAGATTCAGATATCTTTGGAAGGAATTCATTCTGTTTGGCTTTGTAAGCGCATACATGATATTTACTATTTCAAGAACCTCATACCTTGCATGTATCGTGATGTTTCTGTTTGTTTGTATAGTAACTACCGCGGATAATAAAAAGGGAAAGCTTATGTATTTCCTAAGGCAGGTTGTAACCATGGCCTTTGCTGTTATCCTGTGTTTCCCTGCGGCATTTACCATGCAGAGAATACTCCCTGCGATTTCGGCTCATCCCAAGACCTTTATTATTGAGGGTTCGAATCCCGGATTAAACGGTGGTGGCAATCCGGGCAGCACACTTTTTATGAATGTTGAGAGATTCGCTGATCTGTTTTGTGAAAAGATACTTGGCGCAGACCTCATTAATTACAACTATCCGGAGGATAAGTACAATTACGACGAAAAGGGAAGACCAATCTATGGCCAGAACGGTGTAAAGCTTACAGAGGTTCAGGCTGAATTCTGTAAGGTTGAAATCAAAGATCTTCTTGAATCAGCGCTTACTTCTGAAGATGACAAACAGTATCTTCTTGATACAGCGGGCTACGAGCTTGGGCTCGATCAGCCGCAGGAAGAGGAAGAAACAGTAGAGACTGTAGAAGTAACAGAGGAAGCTCCACAGGAGCAGAATCTTTCAGATGGTATAGAAGAGTTCTCAAACGGAAGAATCACTATTTTCAAATCATACCTGCAGCAGATGAATCTGTGGGGACATGAGGAAATGGGAGCTGAGCTTCCTTCCGGTGAAATAGCTGTTCATGCCCATAATACTTATCTTCAGGTTATGTATGATAATGGAATAATTACGGGAATACTTTTTGCAGGGCTTGTCCTCATTTCCATTGTCTCAGGATGGTTGTATTACAGGAGATATAAGGGAGAAATTCCGGGAGCCCTTCTTCCCGGTGCCATGACAGTATGTTTTGCGGTAGCTTCAATATCCGAATGGGTATTCCAGCTCAGCAATCCAATGACTATTGCTCTTATGCTGTCACTTATGCCTCTTTGCATGAAAGAGCAGAAAAAATAAAATTGTGGTATTATAGACTATTATGAATTCAGAAAAGAAACCATTTAACTATGCAAAATTTTATAGAAGAGCAGGTCTTATCGTTTATGACGTTATCAGCATAATAGCAGCCGGCTATATTGCGCTGCTTATGCGATACGAGTTCAACATAGATCTGGTGCCCACGGAATTTATGGTTCCGGTGACGGAGTTTATGGGGATAAATATAGTCCTCACTATAATTGTATTTTATTTTTTCAGACTCTATCACAGCTTATGGGCTTATGCAGGTGAGACAGAGCTGCAGAACCTTGTAATGGGCTGTGCGTCCTCAGCTGTTATTAGCGCCATAGGACTTCAGTTTTTCAGGGTGGGAAGACAGCCTGTTCCGCAGAGCTATTATTTTCTGTATTTCTTCTGGCTTATGTCTTTCATTTTTGTAAGCAGATTTAGTTACAGATTTTTAAGAAGTGTTAAGCATAAGTCTGAGAATAAGAAGAATTCCACCTCTGTAATGGTGATTGGTGCCGGTGAAGCGGGTAATGTCATCATAAAAGAGATTGTTAACAGTAACTATTCCACAATGGTTATCAGATGTATCATCGATGATGACCGCAGTAAGTGGGGACATTACATTCAGGGTATCAGAGTAGTGGGCGGACGCGATAAGATTATCGAGTGCGCGGATCTCTATGATATAGAAGAGATAATAGTTGCGATTCCTTCTCTTTCAAGAAGTGATATGAGAAAGCTTCTTGATCTTTGTAAGGAGACCAACTGTAAGCTTCGTTCACTTCCAGGTGTTTATCAGCTTGTTAACGGTGAAGTCAATGTTTCAAAGCTCCGCGATGTTGAGGTAGAGGACCTTCTTGGCCGTGATCCCATTGCGGTTGATCTTGGACAGATTGCAGGATATGTCAGTGGTAAAACCGTACTTGTTACAGGCGGTGGCGGATCCATCGGTTCCGAGCTTTGCAGACAGATTGCTAACCACAAGCCGGGCAAGCTTATAATAGTAGATATTTATGAGAACAATGCCTACGATATTCAGCAGGAGCTTAAAACAAGGCATCCTGAGCTGGATCTTGAGGTTCTTATTGCATCTGTCAGAAATACCAACAGAATTAATAAGATTTTTGAGACCTATAAGCCGGATATTGTTTACCATGCAGCGGCTCACAAGCATGTACCGCTTATGGAGGACAGCCCGGGAGAAGCTATCAAGAACAATGTATTTGGTACATTTAAGACAGCCATGGCAGCAGCTATGAACGGCTGTAGCAAGTTTGTAATGATATCAACAGATAAGGCGGTTAATCCCACCAACATCATGGGTGCAAGTAAGCGTATCTGCGAGATGATAGTTCAGACCTTTAACAAGCATTATGATACAGAGTTTGTTGCGGTTCGTTTTGGTAATGTTCTTGGTTCCAACGGCTCTGTTATTCCGCTTTTTAAAAAGCAGATTGCAGCAGGAGGACCTGTTACTGTAACAGACCCTAATATCATCAGATACTTTATGACCATTCCGGAAGCCGTAAGTCTTGTGATGCAGGCCGGCGCTTATGCCAAGGGCGGCGAGATATTCGTTCTTGATATGGGAGAGCCTGTAAGAATTCTTGATCTTGCAGAGAACCTTATCAAGCTTTCAGGTTACAAGGTAGGCGAGGATATCAAGATCGAGTTCACAGGTCTTCGTCCCGGTGAGAAGCTCTATGAAGAGATGCTCATGGATGAAGAGGGACTCCAGGAAACAGCCAACAGAATGATCCATATCGGAAAACCCATAGCAATGGACGATATGAGATTCTTTGCTCAGCTTGAAGAACTTAACGGAGCTGCTAAGGCAGAGCACGCAGACGAGATAAGAGAGATTGTTCAGAGGATAGTAGTTACATATCATCCTGAGGATAATGCCGAGGATCATACGACAGAGCATCAGAAAGCGCTTGAGCGTGCTGCGCAGCTCATAAATGAATCGGAGTAAAAATATGGATAACAGATTTGAGGGAATTGAAAGATTTGAAAATAAGGTATGGCTTGCAACACCTACCATGCATGGAGATGAGAGCAAGTGGGTAAATGAAGCCATTGAGACCAACTGGGTTACTACTCTTGGCGAGAACATAAATGAAGTAGAGAGACTTGTTCAGGAAAAGATCGGCAGAAAATATGCCATTGGTCTTAGCGCCGGAACAGCGGCTCTCCATCTTGCGATCAGACTTGCCGGCGAAAGGCTCTATGGAACAAAGCCTGCAAATGTGGGCACACTTGCAGGACAGAAGGTTTTCTGCTCTGACATGACTTTCGATGCCACTGTTAATCCTGTAGCCTACGAAGGTGGCGAAGCAGTTTTTATCGATACAGAAAAAGACAGCTGGAACATGAGTCCTGAAGCGTTGGAAAAAGCCTTTGAGATTTTTCCGGATGTAAAGCTTATTGTGGTTGCATATCTTTACGGTACTCCCGGTAAGATAGATGAGATCAGAAGCATAGCAGATAAACATGGAGCTCTTATTGTTGAAGATGCTGCCGAGTCTTTCGGTGCTACCTACAAGGGTGTTCAGACAGGAAAATTTGGTGACTACAGTATAATTTCTTTTAATGGAAACAAGATCATCACCGGTAGTTCAGGTGGAATGCTCCTTACTGATTCTGAAGCTGACTGCCACAAGGTCAGAAAGCTCAGCACACAGGCCAGAGAAGATGCGCCCTGGTACCAGCATGAAGAGCTTGGCTACAATTATCGCATGTCCAATATTGTTGCCGGTGTTATCAGAGGTCAGCTTCCTTATCTGGATGAGCATATTGCTGCTAAAAAGAGAATATACGAAAGATATAGGGATGGATTTAAGGATCTTCCGGTATCCATGAATCCTATACCGAATAACACTGAGCCTAACTACTGGCTCAGCTGCATGATAATTGATGAGGATTCGATGTGTCCTCAGGTAAGGTCTGAGAGAAAAGCGCTTTATAACTCAGAACCCGGAAAATCATGCCCTACTGAGATATTAAACAGCATGGCGCAGTTTAATGTAGAGGGAAGACCTATCTGGAAGCCCATGCACATGCAACCTATTTACAGAACAAACAGCTTCGTTACCATCCAGGGACTCCTGCGAGGCAGAAGCAATGCTTACATAGATGAAGGTAAAGCGGTTGATGTAAGTATGGATATCTTTGAAAGAGGCTTATGCCTTCCTTCAGATGTAAAGATGACCGAGCATGATCAGGATATTGTAATTGACATAATACACAGATGCTTTAAGTAAAGAGGAATTCGATAATATGAGCCTTTCCCGCTCGCATAAGAGAAACAGAATATTGCTGATTGTGGATTTTGTATCACTAAGCATTGCTTACATCGCTATGATCACCTTGAGGTTCAACTGGCATTTTACCAAGAAATGGATGGCGCCTCTTTATGGCATGATCTTTGTAGTAGAGGTTATGTTTGTAGTGCTTGTGGATGTATACAGAAGCAGACGCAAGAATTACAGGAACCTTGAAGACTGTGACCCTGTCGAGGTATTCAAAGTTGTTTTTGAGAATCAGATACTTCAGTTTGCCTTTCTGCTGGTTGTGCTGATGATAACTCAGAACACCTACTATATGTCACGACTGGCTATGGCTTATCTGGTGATCTTCAATGTCATATTTGTTCTTGCCGGCAGGCTTATCTACAGATTCATTCTTAGAAAGAAGGGGAATCCAGAAAGGCACAGAAGAAAGCTTGTGGCTTTGGTATATGAGTCAGACAGGGAAGTACTTCAGGGACATCTTAATGAACTTGGAATTGAGTATGAGCTTGAAGGTATATTGAATCTGGATGCAGCGTATCCGAGAGAATCAGTCAGAACTGAGAATGATAACATAGAACAAAACAGAAACGAGCTCATCAGCCGTATAAAGGAGATTGGCTGCAGCGATGCATTTGTATGCATTCCCAATAAGCCTATGAATGATACGGCAGATTATATAAGAAAAGATATCGTAGGAAGACTTTGCGATATAGGTGTGAATACCTACTTTGGTCTTTCTCTCGACGGTATTTGGATTACAGGAAATCTTATAAGAGATATCGGTTATTATCAGGCAGCATATTATTCAGCTATGGTGAAAAGATGCAGAGTTCTCGGAGTGAACTTTGCAGTATCAAATGTAGAGAATGCCGTCTTATATGTAAGAAGTCATATTAAGTCTCTTATTGGAAAATACATTTGCTTTTGTAATGTACATACGACAGTTGAAGCAAGTGAAAACGAGGATTACATGAGTATCCAGAACGGCTCTGTACTGACATTCCCCGATGGACAGCCAATCGTTAATCTGATCCAAAAAGCGGGATTCGTCAAAGCTGAAAGAATTGCCGGACCTGACTTCATGGAAGCCATGTTCAAATCCACAATGGATGGAAAGGTTTCACACTTTTTCTATGGCGCTTCCGAGGAGACCATAGAGCTTCTGAAAGAAAAACTACCTGCCAGATTCCCCGGTATGGATATAAGAGGATACTATTCACCACCATACAGAGAGCTGACACCGGAAGAAGACGAAGAAGTAATCGATATGCTCAACTCATCAGGAGCAGATCTTATATGGATAGGACTTGGTGCTCCCAAACAGGAAAAATGGATGGCTGCACATCAGGGTCAGCTTAGCGGAGTTATGCTTGGTGTCGGTGCAGGATTTAACTTCTTTGCAGGGAATATCAAAAGAGCGCCTGTATGGATTCAGAAGCTCGGTATGGAATGGCTCTACAGACTGTTTCAGGATCCAAAACGTCTTTTCAAGAGATACCTTGAGTCAAATGCAAAGTTTATTTGGAAAGTCTTTTTTCTGAGGAAATGAAACAGTGTATGTTTTTTTGCGTTTCCGCTATGCTGCTTTAAAGCGTGTGAGTGTCCGCGGTGCAAAGACAAAAGTACGCCAAAGCTTGACTTTTTTTAATCATTTGATATAATTTATTGTCGGCTGTTGGATAAGGCTTTATTTCTGGGGTTTTTAGTTAATGAGTATTTTACGAAATCCGTACAAGGGAGACTTTGATCATGCTCCTGAGTTGGATAAAAGGGGTAGGTTCCGAGACAGATTTTTCTATAAAGGGGATATCTATCTACTTCCATTTGATGAGAATGTTAAAAGGAAAACCTATCTGCCGTGTGTTTTATACGGCCTTGGTATGTTTGCGGCTGTAATTCTGCAAGGAATGGTAAATCAGACGTCATCACATACTTTATGGGTTGTTGTTCCATATTTCTTTCAGTTTTTACCTGTACTTTATTATATGGTAGGAATTCTGGAATATGCCTGGTCGACTCCCAGAATGACAAGACCGCAGTACGACAAAGGTATCGGACGTATGCATTTTTGCGGAATAGCAGTGATGGTACTTGCGATTATAAGCTCGTTATGCGAACTCCTTTATCTGATCATCAGAAGAGGGCAGTATGAATTAAGAACAGAGCTTATTTATTTGGCTTTGCACATACCGGTTATTTTAATAGCAGTTTTATTTGGAAGATATTACAACAGACATTTTGCTGACATTACTATAGAAAAGAATACATAAGTGTTTTGAGTTATTGAGGTGACAACCACTGTAGTGGATGCACATATATCACTTTGGGGAGAACCCCGGAATGGAGGGCACTATGAAAAAGTTAGGCAAACTTCTGGCACTTGGACTTGCCGGAACAATGGTTGCATCAGCTGTAGGCTGTGGCGGCGCTACAAACACAGGCTCAGATACTGCAACTACAGAGTCTGCAGATCAGACAGAATCTACTGCAGATGCTTCAACTGAGGAGAGCACTGAAACTGCAGAAGCAACAGAAGCTGAATCCACAGAAGAGGCTACAGATGCTGCTGAGAGCACAGGAAGCGGCGCACCGCTCGTTATTGGAGAATCTGAGTTTTCTGAGAAATTCAGTCCTTTCTTCAACACAACAGCTTATGACATGAATGTATCAGCTCTTACACAGGCTGGTCTTCTTATGACAGACCGTCTTGGTGAGATTGTTTACAACGGCATCGAGGGTGAGACCAAAGAGTACGACGGTAACAGCTATGAGTACAAGGGAACATCTGACGTTGTTGTTACTGAGAATGAAGACGGATCAGTTGATTACGACGTAACAATGCGCGATGACATCAAGTTCTCCGATGGTGTGAATGCTACTATCGATGATGTTATCTTCTCAATGTATGTACTTGCAGATCCTTCATATGATGGATCATCATCATTCTATGCTCTTCCTATCACCGGTATGGAAGCATACAGAAAGGGTTCTGACACACTTTTCAACCTCCTTGTGAGTGCAGGTGAGGACAACACAGACTTCACATACTTTACAGAAGATCAGGCTAAGAAGTTCTGGGAGACAGATTATCCCGCAGCTAAGGCTAAGTTTGTTCAGGATATCGTTGATTATATCGGCGACAGCAAGATCGATGATGCTGATGTTGCAGCTAACGCTTTTGCAAACGCACTTGTTTCATGGAACCTCGCTTCAGCTGAAGACGGTAAGGTAACAGGTTCTTCAGGTAAGGCTTATGACATCAAGGGCGGCGATGAGTTCGGCGTAGAAGAGTTTTGGACAGAGCTCTTAGCAGCTTACGACGGAGACGTTGCAGCAGCTACTGATGCTGAAAAGGCTGGCGACAGCTTCCTTGACATCCTTGGAGATGAGTACAAGAACGCTATCGAGACCGGAGAATCAGCTAAGAACATCGAAGGTATCCAGAAGACCGGTGATTATTCACTTCGTATCCACATGGACAAGCTCGATGCTACAGCTATCTATGATATCGGTGTTGTAATTGCTCCTCTTCACTACTATGGTGATGAGTCCAAGTATGATTATGACAACAACATGTTCGGATTTGACAAGGGTGACCTTTCAGTTGTTCGTTCTAAGACAACTCAGCCTCTTGGTGCCGGCCCTTATGTATTCGATAAGTACGAGAACAAGATCGTTTACTTCAAGGCTAACGAGAACTTCTATCAGGGTGCTCCTATTATCAAGGACGTACAGATGAAGGTTACAACTGATGCAGATAAAGAGCCCGGTGTAGTTCAGGGTACTCTTGATATCGCAGAGCCTCAGGCTAACAAGGCTTCTCTTGAGCAGATTGCTGGCGAGAACTCAAACGGTGAGCTTTCAGGTGATGTTCTTTACACAGCACTTGTTGATAACCAGGGTTATGGTTACATCGGTATGAACTCTGAGAACGTTAAGGTTGGCGATGATCCTTCAAGTGATGCATCCAAGAACCTTCGTAAGGCTATCGCAACAGTACTTGCTGTACATCGTGACGTAGTTATCGATTCTTACTATGGTGATGCAGCTAACGTTATCAACTATCCTATTTCTAACACATCATGGGCAGCTCCTCAGGCATCTGATCCTGATTACAAGGTTGCTTTCTCAGTTGATGTTGACGGAAATGATATTTACACAGACGGCATGAGCGAGGATGAGAAGTATGAGGCAGCTCTTCAGGCTGCACTTGGATTCTTCGAGGCAGCTGGTTACACAGTAACAGATGGTAAGCTTACAGCAGCTCCTGAAGGTGCTAAGCTTTCATACGAGGCTATGATCCCTGCAGATGGTTCAGGTGATCACCCTGCATTTGGTATCCTTACAGCAGCTCGTGAAGATCTTGAGAAGATTGGCTTTGATCTTGTAATCAATGACCTTTCTGATTCTTCAGTTCTTTGGACTGCTACACAGGGCGGTACAGCAGAGATCTGGTGTGCAGCTTGGGGATCATCAATCGATCCTGATATGTTCCAGGTATATCATACAGACGGTGGTTCTGCTTACATGTACAGAATCAACCAGAAGGAACTTGATGACCTTATCATGGAAGGCCGTTCAACAACTGATCAGGCTGTACGTAAGGCTATCTACAAGGAGTGCCTTGACTACATCGTTGATTACGCAGTTGAGATTCCTACATATCAGAGACAGCAGTGCTCAATCTACGCTGTTGACCGTGTAGACGTTGACAACTCTGTAATGCTTCAGGATCAGACAACATATTACAATTTCTACAGCAACACAAGTGGATTTGATCAGATCCAGTCACTTAAGACAAAGTAATTCGTATTTGGTAATAATTACATAAATACGTGTGACTTAGTCCGTGGGGGCTTTTGCCTCCGCGGACAAGTCTATGTAAAGAAACTTTTTCAGGCAGAAGATATTTTATTTAGAAGGAGTATAAGCAGCAATGAGGAAATTCATCATTAAACGTCTGCTCATATCGGTAGTTTTACTGTTTTTCGTATCAATGATCATTTATGCGATCATGAGATGTATGCCCATTTCATACGTTGAGCAGCAGGCAATGGCTTTATCAACAAAGCCTGGTGCCAAGAGCTATGCAGAATGGGTTGACCAGTTAAATGCCCAGTACGGTCTGGACACGGGGGTAATCCAGGGTTACTTTAAGTGGGCATCAAGAGCAATTGCACTTGACTTTGGCGATTCATGGTTTTGGAATCAACCAGTATTACAAAAATTCAGCAACGTTATTTGGTATTCGTTTGCACTTGGACTTGTAACTTTTATTTTGGAAATTGTGATCGCAATACCTGCAGGTGTAGCAGCAGCAAGAAGACAGTATTCTGCAACCGACTACACAGTTACGGTAATCGCACTTATCGGAATTTCACTTCCGAGCTTTTTCTTTGCGACGATCTTGAAATACATTTTGTCCGTAAAACTTGGTTGGCTTGACCTTTACGGAATTGTTGGCAGATATCACGAGTCATATTCTCAGATGGGCAAGATCCTGGATATGGCTAAGCACATGATCATGCCTGTAATCACACTTACTGTTGTTAGTGTAGGTTCTCTTATGCGTTATACCAGAACCAATATGCTCGAAGTTCTGAACGCTGATTATATCAGAACAGCAAGAGCTAAGGGTGTGTCTGAGGATAGGGTAGTTAACTATCATGCTTTCAGAAACACACTTATTCCCATCGTTACACTTCTCGGTGGATCGCTTCCGGGACTTTTCAGCGGTGCTATGATCACTGAGACATTGTTCCAGATCCCCGGTATCGGATATACATCATATCAGTGCGTTGTGCAGGGAGATATTCCTTTCGTAATGTTCTATATGGTATTTATGGCAGTACTTATTTTGCTGGGTAACCTTATCGCAGATATTCTTTATGCGGTTGTTGACCCGAGAGTAAGAGTAAACTAAGGAAAGGAGGAGGATTAAATGTCAGACGAAAGAAAAGACGAGATTACTGAAGTAGTAAATGACGAAGCAGCTAAAGATAAAAAAGACGGAAAAGGCATAGAAGTAGAGTTTAAACTCGAAATGCATCTCGATGACGCAAACAGAGTCCGTGTCCTCTCTCCGGGAATGATGGTCCTTAAGAGATTCCTTAGAAACAGACTTGCTATCGTGGGAATGGTAATCATTGTTGCCATGTTCCTCTTTGCATTTTTAGGTGGTGCCCTTTATCCATATTCTGAGAGCCAGGTATTCTATAAGACTGATGAAGTCCTTAAGGATTATGCCGGTGCTACAGAGATAGATCAGTTCCAGTTCCAGAATGTTGAAGGTGTTGAGCTTCCTTCAGATATTTATTCAAAGGCGCTTATTGCAGCTTCATCAGGAAAGTATGTATTTGAGACAAGAGATGGTTCACAGATGGGTATGACACCTGCAGCTGAAGGCTCAGATGTTTATCTTGTTTATTCACTTGAACCCATCAAGATGTTCCTTAAGAACGTAAAGAGCTTCAATGAAGCATTGGAAGCAGGTCTTCCTTATTTCGAAGAGGACGGGGTTCTCTACATGTATAAGGGAGAAGACTTCAAAGCTGATGTATTTGAGGCAACAGAGATTGCAGTAGCCAGCAAGAAATCCTTCACTGGTTATTCAAAGGATACAAAGTTCTCTTACGAGTTCTACAGAAATGCACTTGTAGCTTCTGCTACAGGAGAGAGCAGCTTTGAGGCTGATGGCAATACTTATGACATTACTGAAGATGGTCTTATTTCACTTAATGGTGAAGGCTATGCAGTTGTTTCCAACATGAACTTCAATGCTGCTGTATCAGGTGTATTCCTTAGTCCTGATTATAAGGCAGCTGCACTTGAGGCTTTCGCATCCGGTGCTTCATCATTCGAGTTTCCGGATGAAGACGGTACTATGATCGAGTATCGTCTGGATAAGAAGACCAGCCAGTACATTATTAAGAGATTCCAGCAGACAAGACTTATAGATACTTATGCATCACCTTCCAAGGAGCACCTTGTAGGAACAGATGCAAACGGTATGGACCTTCTTGCGCGTCTTATGTATGGTGGCAGAATCTCACTTTTGATCGGTTTCGTAGTAATATTTATCGAAGTATTTATTGGCATGATTATCGGTGGTGTAGCAGGTTTCTTTGGCGGATGGGTTGATAACCTTCTCATGAGACTTGTAGACGTAGTTTACTGTATCCCTGCGATGCCCCTTTACCTGATCCTTGGTTCTATCATGGACTACTATCAGGCAAGCCCAAGAGCACGTATTTATCTGCTCTGTATCGTAATGGCTGTTATCGGTTGGGTTGGAATTGCTCGTATTGTAAGAGGTCAGATCCTTTCACTTCGTGAGCAGGAGTTCATGGTTGCTGCTGAAGCACTTGGTATCAGCACATACCGCAGAATCTTCAAGCACCTTATACCGAATGTAATTCCTCAGCTTATTGTATTTGCAAGTATGGGTCTTGGTGAGGTTATCCTTTCAGAGGCTTCACTTAGTTTCCTTGGTCTTGGTATCAAGTACCCTGCTGCTTCATGGGGAAGTATTATCAACGCAGTTACAGATTCATACGTTATGACCAATTACCTCTTTGTATGGATTCCTGCAGGAACACTTATCCTTCTTACAGTTCTTGCATTCAACTTTATTGGTGATGGTCTTCGTGATGCGTTTGACCCGAAAATGAAGAGATAAGGAGACTAAGATGGCAAAGAATTCAAATTATATCTCGGCCAGGGAGTCCAGAAAAATCTCAAGAGAGAACAGAAAGATTACTTCCGAGATTGAGAAAAAGAGAAATAGAAAACATATTCCTGAAAGTGAATATGTTACACAGATGAAGAATCCTGACAACTGTGTAGAGTTTGATAATGTACATACATATTTCTTTACAGATATAGGTACAGTTAAGGCAGTTGACGGTGTATCCTTCGAGGTACCTCAGGGAAAAACTGTTGGTATCGTTGGTGAGTCAGGCTGCGGTAAGTCTGTGACAAGCCTTTCACTTATGCAGCTTGTTCAGAGACCTTCAGGTCAGACAGTTGAAGGCGAGATTCGCTTTAATGATGGAGAGAGAACAATAAATGTTGTTAATGCACCTGCTTCTGTTATGCAGAAGCTTCGCGGCAACAAGATGTCAATGATCTTCCAGGAGCCCATGACATCACTTAACCCGGTTTTCAGAATCGGTGCACAGGTTGATGAGGTTATTGCACTTCACAATCCTGAGATGACACCGGAGCAGGTTAAGGAAAGAACAATAGAGATGCTTCAGATGGTTGGTATCGCTAACAAAGAGGGCGTTTATTCAATGTATCCTCATGAGCTCTCAGGTGGTATGAGACAGCGTATTATGATCGCTATGGCGCTTGCCTGCGACCCTAAGCTTATCATTGCCGATGAGCCTACAACAGCTCTTGATGTTACAATTCAGGCTCAGATACTTGACCTTCTTAGAAACCTTAAGGACAAGATCAACAGCTCAATCATGCTTATCACACATGACCTTGGTGTTGTAGCAGAGATGGCTGATTATGTTGTAGTAATGTATGCAGGCCGTGTTGTTGAAAAAGGTACTGCAAGAGAAATATTCAAAGATCCCAGACATCCCTACACTATCGGACTTATGAATTCAAAGCCCGTTGTAGGTAAGCACGTTGACAAGCTTTATAGCATACCCGGCAATGTTCCTAACCCTATCGATATGCCCGATTACTGCTACTTCAAGGACAGATGTGAAATGTGTGTAGAGAAGTGCAGCGGCAAATATCCCGGAGTTTACAAGGTGTCACCTACTCATGAGGTTAGCTGCTACAGATGTGAGGAGCTTATCGGTAAGAAAACTGAGGAAGGAGGTGCAAACTAATGAGTGATAAGACAAATGAAATAAAAGATAACATTCTTGAAGTAAGGCACCTCAAAAAGTATTTCCCTATTAAGGGAGGGTTCTTTGGTGGTGTTACCGGCAATGTAAAGGCAGTTGATGATGTTTCTTTTTCAATTCCCCGTGGAACCACAATGGGTCTCGTTGGAGAGTCAGGCTGTGGTAAGTCTACAACAGGAAGAACTATCCTCAGACTTATTGAGAAAACTGAAGGTGATATCATTTTCAATGGTAAGGATATAAGCACTTTTGATAAGAAGCAGCTTCGTGAGCTTCGTACAAAGATGCAGATCATTTTCCAGGATCCCTATTCTTCACTGTCTCCACGTCTTCCTATCGGTGAGATTATCGGTGAGGCTGTACGTGAGCACGGTCTTGTTCCCAAGGAACAGTTTGATGACTATATTACCGAGGTTATGAAGGAGTGTGGTCTTCAGGAGTATCACAAGGATCGTTATCCTCATGAGTTCTCCGGCGGACAGAGACAGCGTATCTGTATTGCAAGAGCACTGGCTGTAAAGCCTGAGTTCGTTGTATGTGATGAGCCTGTATCAGCGCTTGACGTTTCTATTCAGGCACAGATTATCAACCTTCTTAAGGAACTTCAGGAAAAGAATAATCTTACATATCTGTTTATCTCACACGATCTGTCTGTCGTTGAGCATATTTCAGATGCAGTAGGTGTTATGTACCTTGGTAACCTTGTTGAGACAGGTGAGACAGAAGATATTTTCGCGAATCCGCTTCACCCCTATACGAAGGCACTTTTCAGTGCTATTCCGATGCCGGATCCCGATATCAAGAAGGAGAGAGTACTCCTTGAGGGAGATATCCCTTCACCTGCTAATCCGCCTAAGGGATGTAAGTTCCACACAAGATGTCCTCATTGCATGGGAATCTGTAAGGAGCAGGATCCTAAGGCCAAGGATATGGGTAACGGACATGTTGTAAGATGTCACTTATATGACGACAAATAATTTGAAAACTTCTAAATAAAAATATCTATAAGAGATGGCAGCTGTAATGGCTGCCATTTCGCTTGTTTTGGACATATTATGATGCTGGTTTGGAATCGGTCATATTAACATATAAAAATATTCAGAAAAGATCTGTCAGAGACAGGTCTTTTATTTTGGACATAGGAATATAGTAGATTCCGGCAGAAAAGGCAACTGTAATAAGCGCACTGATAACCCATGCAGATACATCGGGAGTGCGGACGAACATAAGATGAACCTGTTCCATTTTTCTTATGATGGAATAGACCATAACAGCACCAAATACGATTCCAAAGAAGATTCCTATGGAAGTAGTTATGATTACTTCCCTTACGGCATAAATAACAGTTTCTTTAACTGTAAAACCATTGATTCGCATTATCGTAAGTTCTGAATGTTTGGATATCAGATACATGTTTGCGAGGTTTAAGAGTACAAACATTGAAAGAACTCCTGATAAAACAATCAGCAGCCATACAATCAGATTTAATACTATCATAACGTTACGGAACATGTCTGTTAGTTCTGAGGATGGAGAGTAATTGTCAAAGCCCTGAAGCTCAGAAATATTAGCAATAATGGTATCTGTTGAATCTTCCTGTGATAAGTTTCCGGTTCTTATGAGATATGTATTGTTGGCAAAGTTGTCGTCTACAAGATTTTCATATAATGATTTTGAAATAATGGCGAAACGACCGATGTAATTTTTCATTATTCCTGATACTTTAGTATTGTGCGGTATTCCCATATCATCAATCAATTCGATATTATCACCAACAGATAGATTATAGAGCTCTGAAAGTCTGTTTGTTATGATTATTCCATCGGAAAGTTTTGATATGTCTTGCGAATTACCATCAAAAAGAGACCTTCCTGTAGAATAATCGAGGACATTGTGGAATTTTGAAAGAGCAACTATATCATCAGTGATGAAAAATTCAGTAAATTCCATCATATCATCTATCTGGAGGCTACCATATTTATCTAATAGATTTACATATTCTATATTTCTGTCAGATATTTCTTTAGTGATTTCCTCCTCGATAGAATCTGAAATATTTGCATTATAAGTGATCTTTCCGTCGTAAGTAGATATTTCAGTAAGCTGACCGTCAAGAGAACCTGATATAGAGCGCCTAAGGGAAAAACCGATTACAATCAAAGCGCAGCATCCGGCAACACTGATAATTGTCACCAGTACTCTTAGGATATCGGTTTGCATGTTCAGAATGATCATTCTGCTGTAAAGGCTTAGCTTAGAGAGGAATTTATTGTTTTTCAGGCTCTCACGCTTGCTATCCGGAGCAAGTGGGGACATAAGCTTTTTAGCAGTTTGCTTCATAAGCTTTGAACAGGAGGCGTAAATTGCAAGGAATGCGGTGGCAATAGCCAGAGCGGATATTATGATACTTGGCAGGATAGATATGGTACAGGGATAACGGCCATAAATAAAATGATTATCATAGCCGATGGCAATAACGTATTCCACGATAAGTGCGGACATTAAAATGCCAAGGATATTTCCAATTACCGTGGCTGATAAGCCAAAGATTATGTATTTTGAAAATATCTCTGCATTAGTAAGGCCAAGTGCCTTTGAAGCGCCTATAAGAGTGCGCTGAGAGTAGAGCATTCTCGACAGGGATGCAAAAATTACCATAATTGCAATGATCACAAACAATATGGAGAATGTAGATGTAAGCTTATGAAGGTTTTCAGCGTTATTTTTTAGATAAAGGTAGGAAATGTTCGAATTCCTGTCTAAGACATACCAGTCGCATTCACCTTGATTTTGAAGTTTAATGAGTCTTTTTTTCGAGTCTTCGAGTTTTTGCAAAGCATTATTATATTCAATCAGTGCTTTGTCATAGTCTGAGATCTGTTTCGGAGCAGTTTTATACTCTGAGGGTTCTTTTGAGATTATTACAGAGAGCATATTTCCAAGATCAGCCATTACCTGGCCGGTTTTGCCGGACATGGAAGGTATCATTCGACCTGCAAGAGCAAGGTCATGTTTGGCATTTTGCAGATCTTTTTCACTGTCTGATATCTGATTTTCCAGGAACAGAGTGTAGTCTTCATATCTAGCCTGAGAACGAAGATCAGAGAGTTCTTTTATGGCATCACACCTTTTTGAAACCAGAGAGAAATATCTTTTATCGTAGGCTTTGGAATAATACGGCTTTTCAAGAACAATATTTGCCAAAGCATAGCATCCGTCAAAACGTTCTTCATCAAAGGCTTCTTTGGTTACAAGTATGCAATAGGGCTCGTCTAAGTCATAACTCATGTGTTCGGCATGTTTAAAAATTCCTGTGATTGTAAGCGTTTCTACAGAGAGCTCCGGAAGCTTTTCGTTATAAGCATCCAGTGGACTGATCTTATCTCCGATAGACAGACTCAGGTCGTCAGCGATGCTTTGTTCAATAGCGCACTCATCCTTTGTGACGGGAAGAGCACCTGATTGAAGCATGGGGATATCGATATTGCTTCCGAGGGATGTGATGTAAGCGGATTTTGTTTTGGTGCCATGTGTGATTCTGACAGAGGACCTCAGTATGCCTTCGATTTCTTTTATCCCTTCAAGGCCGGAGATTGCGGCAAGATCATCCTTTGATAAGAGACAGTTGGAAGATATCTGAATGTCATGAAAGTTTGTGGAATCATAAATGCGTTTGCCCTCACGGGACATAGAGAACGCAGAATAAGAAAGCCCCAGATATGCAGTGATAGCAAATGAGGTGATGATAATTATGGACAGCCAGGAAACCAGCTGCTTTCGAATGTTCCTAAGAGTGTCCTTTCGACCTGTTTTAGCCATATAAATACCCGGTTTAAAAGGCCACGTACAAGCTTAAAATGCAAGCTGTGCTGCCTTGGTGGAAATCTACTTTATAGCTACCAGGAGAGGTCAGTTGCCTTCGCTATGTTCTCGTTAGTGATTATTCTATCAATCTGACCGTCTTTTATTTTTATAATACGATTGGCCATTTTAGCTATCTCGTTATTATGTGTGACCATCACAACAGTTGTGCCTTGAGATCTTACAATGTTTTCAAACACAGAGAGGATTTCGATGCTGGTGGAAAAATCAAGAGCAGCTGTGGGCTCATCGGCAAGTATAAGGCGAGGTTTTTTTGCGATTGCTCTTGCGATAGATACTCTCTGCTGCTGACCGCCGCTAAGCTGTGATGGATAGTTATCTGCTCTGTCGGTAAGGCCTACAAGCTTCAAGGCTTCGTCGGAATCCATGGAGTCAGGCAGGAGTTCTGCTATGAAATCAACATTCTCCCTGGCAGTTAAATTAGGCATCAGATGATAATCCTGAAAAACAAAACCAATGAAATTACGTCTGTAGGCAGTGAGTTCCTGATTAGTTGGATTGGAGTAATCTTTTCCATCGATAAAAAGGCTTCCATCTGACATGTGATCCATGCCTCCAATGATGTTCAGAATGGTAGTCTTACCGCATCCACTTTCACCAAGTATCACTACAAACTCTTTTTCATAAATCTCAAGGCTTATATTCTTCAGGGCTTCAAGTCTGTTGTCACCGGACTTAAACGAACGTGTGACATTTTTTAACGATACAATAATATTTGAGTCCGACATATCTTTAATATAGCATATTTGCGTAAAATCGTGTATTATTATAGGGATGCAAAAAAGTAATAAAAATACATTTGGGAGGTGTATGGTATGAAGTTTTGTACAAATTGTGGAGAGAGCTTAGAAGAGGATGCTCAGGTATGCCCTAAGTGTGGAACACCGGTAGGAGCAGCTAATGCAACACCTAATCCGGCACCCAGCGCGGCACCTAATATGCAGCAGCCCACACAGCCTTACGCTGCAGCACCCGGCTATCAGCCTGTATATGTTGTAGATCCTTCAGATCACACAGCAGAGATGGATCCTGCTGATATCGCAGAGAATAAGATTCTTGCTATCGCTATTTATGTTCTTAGCTGGGCAGGTATGCTCATTGCATTACTTGCTGCAAGAGATTCTAAGTTTGTTGGATTCCACCTTCGTGAGGTTTTAAGACTCTTAGTTCTTGAGTCACTTGTTGCAATCGTTGCACTTGTTCTTTGCTGGACAATCATTGTTCCTATCGTAGCGGGTGTATTCGGAATTGTTCTTTTCGTTGTACAGATTATCGGTTTTGTAAATGCTTGCAATGGTAAGGCTAAGGAACTGCCTATCGTTCATGCTTTCAAATTTCTGTAATTCGAAAAAAATAAAAACGATATTAAAAAAATCTGAAAAAATCGGTGAACTAATGGTTCGCCGATTTTTTTGTGTATAATGGGTATATATGAAAGTGGGAGATTGTCCATGATTACACTGCTAAGTTTTGGAATCCTGACCATAGGTGTTCTTGCAATAAGGGCTAGAAGTATAAGCCGTAGTGTAGGAAAGCTATGGATAGATCTGGAAATCATTGTAACAATCTTATATATCCTCCTGGTATGGGGAAGTGATTTTGTTTCGAGATTCGTATCGTTAAGCGAAGATAAGATATATGTTTTTAATATATCTGCTTTTACTCTTGCACTGACATCGTATCTCCTGTTTGCTATGAAGATTACCATAGGTCTTGTTCGTGCTAAAGAAAAAAGTCCATTGCTTTCTATATTCCCCTGCGTATTGCAAATGATTTTCTTGCTGGTTATAAATCCTATTAATCATGTGGCATATTATCCTGAAGTCAGGGGGCAGATCACACTTGAAAAACTGACATTTATTTTTATTTCCACAGTTATTCTGCTTGGCTATGTTGTTACGATTGCTTATCTGGTAATCAGACACAGAAGGAGACTGGGTGTACTTGCTTCTTCCACAATAGCAGCGATAGTGGTGCTTGTATTTTGCATAACGGCGCTGAATTACAAAATATCAGATTTTAAATTCATGGGAGCGGTATTTGCTACCTTTGTAACCTTCAACCTGATAATGTTGTATATCGTGGATAATCCCACTGATCCCAAGATAGGTATCTATAAGTCAGAAGCATTCTTCAGAGCAGTAGAGGAGGATCTGGCACTTAATCCCGATACAAACTACCAGCTTTGTGTTCTTGATATCAGAAATTTTCAGGATGTTAATGAAAGGTTCGGCTTTGAACGAGGTGATGATATCCTCATAAGAGTTGCAGCCGCTATGAGAAAGAGCTTTTCCTGGGAAGTTGAGCTTGGATATTTAGGCGAAGATAATTTTGTAGGTCTTTTCCCGGAGGGCACATATTGGATGCTTCAGGGAATCCTGTCGCTGGATGAAATGTATCCGGGCGAGGACATGGATTACAATCTTTCGTTATACTCTGGTGTTTATAAGATAAAAGACAGGACCATGAATCCTATCCTTATGTGCGACAGAGCCAGATTTGCGATGCAGTCTATCAGGTATGACTATGACAAGCATGAATGTGTTTATGATATGAGTCAGGATCATGCTTTTGAGATGCAGGCATACATGCTTCACAATTGTGAGAGAGCTATCCATGAGGAAGCATTTGTTCCATATTTTCAGCCAATCTATGATGCCAATACCAAAAAAATATGCAGCGCAGAGGCTTTGGTCAGATGGAAGGATAAGCAGTACGGACTCATCAGCCCCGGAGACTTCATTCCCATATTTGAGAAAAACGGATTTATCAATAAGCTTGATGTTTACGTGTGGGAGCAGGTGTGCAAATATATTTCTGAGTGGAGAAAAGAAGGAATTCTGGTGCCTCCGGTATCAGTAAATATTTCAAGAAGAGATCTTCAGATGGATAACCTCTATGAGATAATCGTAGACCTTATCAAGAAATATCACCTGTCGCCCCTTGATATAAAGCTGGAGATTACTGAGAGTGCATTCGTGGCAGACAATCAGCGTTTCTTTAACACCATCGAAGTGCTTAAGGAAGTGGGTTTTAGAATTCTTATGGATGACTTTGGCTCCGGATACTCAAGCTTTAACACCTTCAAGGATGCTCATGTGGATGTTCTTAAGGCTGATATGCGTTTCATGGATGGAATCGAGAGCTCTGATAAAGGCAAGATTGTTATCAATACCATCGTAGAGATGGCAAATAAGCTGGATATGCCCATTGTGGTAGAGGGCGTTGAAACAGAAGGCCAGTACGAGTACGTCAAAGGAATAGGCTGTGATATGATTCAGGGATATTACTTCTCGCGGCCCGTGTCTCCTGATAAGTTCAAAGAGATGATTAAATAATTAAAACCTCCGATGGTGATTCATCGGAGGTTTTATATATCTGGTATGATTTGTAATTATTCGATTACAAGTGTGTCCCATGTATCAGCAGGTACGAGAGCGATGTAGGTCTTACCTGTGTTGATCTCAAGCTCGTTAGCCTGTGAATCGTAGTACTGAGTCTTGTTAAGCTCACCAACCTTTGTCCATACGATATCAGTAGCCTTACCGTTTGTGCAGTAATAACCGGGCTGGTTGATATCGATACAGTTGTAGATCAGATAACCGTGATCATCAAGCTGGTTGAATGTGCACTTCTGAAGAATTACATTCTTGAATGAAAGAGGAGCGCTGTCCTCAGCATCAAGGTGCTGCTTGCCATATTCATAATACTCATATTCTTTAGTTGACTCGTTGTAAACAAGCTTTGAAGTGTTGTGTGTAAATGAAGCGATGTCAATTGTTGTAGCATCGAGACACTTAGCATAGCCCTTGTTCTCAAGATTGATTTCGTTACCCCATGTTGTGAAGTTGAAGTGATTATCCTTAACTCCGTCGGGTGTGAACTCATTGTATGTAGTAGAGAATCCGCTGCTGGAGAAGTTGTTCTCAAGATCTCCGGGAAGGATGTACTCTGTATACTCACGGCTCTTACCGTTATCTACACGAGAGAATGTACCTGAGAAGTGGTTAGTTCCCCATTCCTTTGCAAGGTAAGGATTGATATGAACTGCAGGACCGCCATCGTGGCAAAGAACTGCATTCCACTCAGCTGCAAGAATAATGTTTGTAGGTCTTGTACTTCTGATTGAACCCATCTGCTTGATTGTACCCCAATCCTTTACAAGGCACATGAGACGTGTGATACGACCGTTCTGTGTACTGTTCATCATCTCATATACAACATCTGCTTCAGATGTTCCATAGTGGGGAAGAGCGATTGATTCGTTATCAACCATAACAGCGATAGGACGCTGATCTTTAAGTGCTTCGTCTATAGGCTCACCTGTGAGCTCGCTGAGATACATTCCGGCAGGAACTTCAGCAGATACTACAGGCTCTTCTTCGGTAACTACTTCCTCTTCGACACTTTCTTCTGAAGATGCATCATTTGATGTGTTATCCTCGATTGACTCCCATGAAAGGCCTTCTGAAGAATCTTCTGTTTCAGTAGATTTGCCGCATCCAACAGCAGCTGTGAGCATAACTGAAGTAAGAACTATGCTCATAAATCTCTTATTTAACTTCATAATATAATCCTCCTTATTATGCGGCGCAAGAAAACGCCTTTACCATTTTAACAGAAAAGGCATTATGACAAAAGTATAAATTCAAATTTGCGCAAGAATTCTAATTTATATGCCTTTTATAAAAACTCTCTTCTCTTTACTGCGGCAGCATCTATAAGGAGTCTTAAGTCCTCTTCATCTCTGGGAGTTCCATGAGAATATCCGCTGTTGCAGTGAACTATTGTTTCTGATCCCGGAACCTTAAGCGTAGCAAGACTCCTCTCAAATCTGGAGAGTTTTTGCATGGCAACATCCACATCAACATCCTGCAAAATGATCAGGAATGAGTCATCTCCATATCTGTAAGCAGCATTCTCTGTGAGATGATTGCTTATAAGTTCGCCAATATTGCTGAGAACCTCGTTGCCGGTTTTTGTTCCGTAAGCTTCATTGATTGAGTTGAAGTCATCGATATCAAGCATGATGACGATAATGGGATGATTCTGATATGAAGTAAAATCATCACGAAGAGCATATCTGCTCTTTAAATTGGTGGTGGCATCATGAACCGGGAGATTCTGCATCATCTCATTCATGGTCTCAATACGATGTATTCGCTCAAGCTCAGTAGCCTGGGTGCGATATTTGCGGACAGAGCCGGCAGTAGTCAAAAAGGCCAGTACAGTATAGTTTATCAGATTTACGGTAGGTGCCCCGTTATATGCAAACAAAATGCCATAGAAACCGATATATGAGCCTACGATCAGCAAAATAGAACACCAGGGCGGCAAAATAAGAAAGCTTGCAACACAGAATTCTGTAGCAAAGAAAGCCAGCATCTGCTTACCGTGCGAATAATGATAAAAAGAAGTAAACATACCAAATGCCAGAATAGAGAAGTAGTAGGCTATGTAAATAAATCTGTATCTGCTATAGGGCTTATGTGATTTCCTTAAAGCGTAGTTAGTTATAAACAGAAAAAATAGGCTTGAGAAAATCGCATATAAGCACATCAGAAGCACAAAAGGCTCGCCAAAGATTTCCTTTTCAAAGAAAATCATAAATAAAAAAATTGCGGACTCAAGAATAGACATGAAAAGAGCGAATATTTTGGTGGCCTGCAAATTAATATGATAGATACTCTCTCTTATTGAGGGATGGATATATGGTGAAAAAAGGTCCTTTAGTTTATTTGAAAAAGTTGCCATTATTTAATTCCTTCGTTATTATAATCAGTAAACATGAGTAAAATTATAACATATTATTATAAATTTAAAGGAGTTTGTTTATGTTATATGATATTTTATTTGGTTATTTTACGCCGCTTCAAACCTCAGCCATAGCTATGGCAGTGGCATTTTTGCTGACTTTCATTACACTGAATATGAGATTTAGCTTTCTTCCGCAGGATCAGGGAAGGGCGTTTGCCATTAACGGAGCACTTTCCAAGGGGAAACTTCGTGGCGTTGGCATAGTGTTTGTTATCGACTTTATCATAGCATCCTTATTATTCCTTCCGCTTTCCTTTGAGTACATACTGTATCTGATATTTCTGTTTTTGATGATGCTTAGCGGATATTTGGATGATGCAGCTGAAAAACCATGGAATGAGTATAAGAAAGGTCTTATTGACCTTGTCATTTCAGTTTTGACCATGGTTACATTCCTTAAATATAACGGAACTGAAGTATCCTTTTTCACACTTCAGTTCAAAATTCCTTACGTGATTTATTTCATTTTGGGTGTAGCTCTTATATGGATAGCGGTAAATGTAACTAACTGTTCCGATGGAGTTGACGGTCTTTGCGGATCGCTTGTAGTTATTACTGTGATGTCATTTGCGATACTGTTTTCTGAAACACTTGGAAGTATGGCGACTGCTGGTCAGATACTATGCGCAGTACTTTTGGCATATCTGTATTTCAACTGTTCACCCAGCAGCATGCTCATGGGAGATGCCGGTTCAAGAGCCCTTGGATTCTTTATTGCGATACTTGCCATGAAGTCAGCGCATCCCTTTGCATATATTATTCTGTCAATTGTCCTGATAGTTGACGGAGGACTTGGACTTATCAAGGTGTCACTGATTCGTTTTTGTAAAATTCACATTATGACTAACCTTCGCACACCTATCCATGATCATGTTCGTAAAAACATGGAATGGTCAGATACACAGGTTGTTATCAGATTTGTGATTCTTCAAATAGTTGTAAGCATAATTTTTGCGGCATTGAAATAATGCCGCAAATTTTTTATACTTCATATTTTTTTGTCTTTAATCGATCTTCAAATTCTGCTTTCTCAAGGGGCTTATCAAAGTAGAAGCCCTGTACCAGATCGCAGCCTACTTTATGAAGCAGGTCGATCTGATCTTTTCTCTCTACACCCTCGGTAATAACCTCAATATCAAGCTCCTGTGCCATTCTGATAATATTCTTAAGAATGGTTTCATCCCTGGATGTGAGTACCTCAGCATCGATAAAGGATTTGTCTATTTTTATGGTATTTACAGGCAGATCCCTTAGAATTCCAAGGGATGAATAACCGGTACCAAAATCATCAATGGAGCTTGCAATGTGCATGCCCTTAAGCTTGTGAAGGAAATCGGTAATAAGGCTCTTTTCCTTGGAGGTAGCAGTTTCTGTAACCTCTATCTGTATGTAATCAAGATCGATATCATACTTATGAATAATCTTAAGGATCTGATCAGCCAGCTGATCGTCTGTCAGATCGCTCCTTGAAAAGTTAACAGATATGGGAACGGGCTCCATTCCATGATCAATCCATTCTCTCAAGGTACGACATACATCTTCCATGACATATATATCGAGACCGATTGAATAGCTGTTTCGCTCAAGCACAGGTACGAATTCTGCAGGATAAACATATTCGCCCTTACACAGCCAGCGGGAGAGGGCTTCTGCGCCAACAAGCTCGCCAGTCTGAGTGTTTACCTTGGGCTGATAGTAAACCTTGAATTCCTTCTGCTGAAGTCCTTCTTCAAAACGATCTTCAATCTGTTTTTCACGGTAAACCCTGGTGCTCATTTCTTTTGTTACGAAGAGGAAGGGCTCATTTGATAAGGACCTGGCAACGCTGCAGGCAATGGAGCTTCTGCCGATTACCTGACCGGGATTTTTTACGGAATCATCGATATCAAAAACGCCCGCAACAGCACTTATGGTGATGGGCACCTTTGCGCCGTCCTTAATTCCGAAGGTCTCTGTTTTCTGCAAAAGATTGAGAAAGGCTTCTGTTTTTTCTTTTCTTATAAGTGCAACGAAATTATCGCCGCCAAGGTGACCTATCAGTTCATCTTCAGACGTGAATTCCAAAAGGATCCTCGAATATCTGACAATGATATTATCAGTTTCTTCAGGTCCATAACGTCTGTTTATAAGGCCAAAGCCTCTAAGATTGAAATAGTAGGAGTTGTATTTTTTGAGTTCACCTGCCAACATTTTTTGAGTGGCAAAGGACAGGAATCCTCCTGAGTTGGGGAGACCTGTTAGATACTGAGTCAGAACGCTTCTCTGTACAAGCTCGACCAGTCTGCAGCGACCTATATGAATCAGAAATACTTTCATAATCGACAGAAGAATCTGCCGATCTTCCGGGCTCCAGTTAGTACTTATGGGAGCATAAACCTTGGCAGTGATTATGCCATTTTCAAAGGTTCTGTATGATTCCTCAAGCCATACTATTTCGGCTTCGGTGTCATCGGAAATCTCTCCCTCATACACAGATAAATGACGCACCTCTCCTGTGGGAGACTGGCGCGTTTCAGGAATATTCATATCCAATGTTATTCGAGTAATGCTGTAGGCAGGAGCAATCTCATAAAATGCTTCCTGTGCGGAACCAACAGTGTTCTCAGTTGCTGACAGCGCCTGAATGAACCTGTCCAGTAAGTTGTAATTCTGCATATTTAAGCCCATTTTCTGATATGAAAATACATCACTATCGGTACAATCTTTATTTTGCAACAAATATACTGCTAAGACAAGCATTTATTTCGCTTTATTCATTCATTGGCATTTTATACAATTAATTATAAAAATTTCGTAAAATTGCTATAGCACATAATTATAAAAAATTGGTAAAATAGATTATATGCTTGACTAAAAATCTCACGAGGGGGAGAAAAATGGGGATAACAATCAGGCAGTACTCATCGGTTGTGGTGACAATCAGCGAGCGAGAATCGGAAGCAGTCAAAATTGCGGTATCGAATCTGATCCGGGACTTCAAACGTGTGCTACAAATTAATACTGAAGCTGCAGATCCAGACTGCCAGCGAGTACTGGTAGGAACTGTCGGAGTGTGTGATGACCTTGAAGAGGAAGATCTTACAGGTCTTTTCAGCACGTCCGGAAGAAGACGAAAGGAAGCGTATGTAATACGCGACAGGCGCGGAATGCTGGTCATTGCCGGATCAGACAAGCGCGGAACTATTTATGGTATCTATGAATTTTGCAGAACCATACTGGGAGTATCGCCCTGGTATTTCATGGCTGATGTTCCCATAAGACCTAAGACGGAAGTGGTACTTCCGGATGATTATCATGTTTCTGATCATCCCAGTATCGAGTATCGAGGGATTTTCATAAACGACGAGGAAGAACTTGAACAGTGGGTTCAGCGTTACATGGGGGAGACCACCATTGGCGTAAGAACCTATGAGAAAATATTTGAACTCATGCTAAGGCTGAGGCTTAACTATATCTGGCCTGCCATGCATGTGAATTCTTTTAATGCAGACAAACAAAATGGCGCTCTGGCAAATATGATGGGTATTGTTGTGGGATCATCCCATTGCGATATGCTTATGCGCAGTAACAATAAGGAATGGAGACCCTGGCTTGAGAAAAAGGGTTACAATGATGTCAGATATGATATTACCGCATCAGATAAGAGCCGTGATGCCATAATTGAATACTGGCGTGAGAGTGTTGAACAGAACAAGGATTACGAAGTTACCTATACCCTTGGAATGCGCGGAATACATGATTCAGGCTTTGAGACCATGGCCCTTTCCGGGCTTCAGGGTGATGACCTTATAAGAGGCAAGATGGAGCTCCTTGAAGAGGTAATGGAGATCCAGCAGGAGATTTTGGACACCACACTGGACTATAAGCCCATGAGGATATTTGTGCCCTATAAGGAAGTTCTGGAGCTTTACGACAATGGTCTGCATGTTCCAGATGACTATACCCTTATATGGGTAAACGATAATTACGGACATGTCAGAAGATATCCCAATGAGGAGGAAAAGAGACGCCCCGGCGGCAATGGTATCTATTACCACAATTCCTATTGGGCACCGCCCGGACAGTCTTATCTTTTCATTTGTTCAGTGCCTCTTGCACAGACCCGAAATGAGCTGAAAAAAGCTTATGAAGAGGGAATACGTAAGCTTTGGGTGACAAATTTTGGTGCCATAAAACCTCTTGAACAGCAAATTACTTACTATGCTCAGCTTGCATGGGATATAGGAAAAGAAAATACTATCTGTGGCGATGAAATACAGTTTCTTGCCCAGTGGATAGACGAGACCTTCAGTGGAAGGCATGGCAAAAAGCTGGCACCGCTCCTGGTTGAGTTTGATCAGCTTACAAATGTACGCAAAGTAGAGCAGATGGATGTGGATGCTTTCTCGCAGACTGCATATACCGATGAGGCGGTTAGCAGAATCCATCGCTATGAATACATGTTCAAAACCGGAAATCGTATCTATCACTCTCTACCCGATAATGAAAAGGATGCGTTTTTCCAGTTAATACTTATGAAAATTCATGCCGCATATTATACCTATACAATGTATTATTATGCGGATAGAAGTAACCTCTGCATGAAACAGGGTAAAACCCACAGTGCCGCTGATTACACTGAAAAAGCCCTGTCCTTTGATCATGCAAGAAGGGGTATGTTGTATTTCTACAACCATGTTATGGCAAATGGCAAATGGGACGGAATCCTTACACCTGAAGATTTTCCGCCGCCAAGAACCGCCATGTATCCGGCATGTAAGCCGCCTCTTGAGAAGGCACCGGATCATCTAATAATCACCTGTCAGAATGATGACAGCGGCATTACCTTTGTAAAGCCTGTTGAGAAGTGGTTTGAAATAGCCAATGCCGGAGAAAATGAGATCGTGGTAACGGTTGATCTGCCGGGATGGCTCAGGATTGCTGAGGATAGTATCGTGGGCTTTGAAGGCCACGGCGATATCAGAATAAAAGGCGAAGAGAGAATCCTTCTGGAGGTAGACTGGGAGTCTGTGCCTGAGATGATCGCACAGATGTCCGAAAGAGGAGACGTTAAGCCTGAGGATAAGATTGTTTCCATCAAGGATGAAATACATATCATGGCTCTCATGACAGGTGAAAGCTGTGTGATTCCTGTTGAGATCAAACTTTTCAGAGGCATCACTCTTCTCGGACAAAACAATATTGTTTTCCCGCCTCACATGGAAGATGACGGAATGCTTCGTATTGAGGCAGACATGGTCAGAGACCTTTCTGGTGCCTGGATACGTATTCCGAATCTTGGAAGAAACAGAGGATCTTTGGTTGAAGCCAGAATGGAAAGGGCGACACTTACCTATGAAGTTACGGTGACAAGTGAAGGCGCTTTCCTGTTAGAGCTGCACAGATTCCCGTCTCTTAATGCAATGGGCAGAATCAGGATAGGTGTATCCGTGGATGAAAACCCTGCAGAGATGATCGAATCTGAATCCATAGATGAGTATAAGGGTGACTGGAAAAATAATGTAAGAAACAACGTGGATAAGCTTTATCTGCGTCTTCCGAACATTAAAGCCGGTGCCCACAGAATCATATTCCACGCAGTGGATAAGTATTTTGCATTCTCGAGATTTGTTATTTACACCAAGGAAAGAAGAGAGAATACTTTAGGAATCCGCGGCGGTGATCTGCGACTTCCGCTTTCCTTTGATGCTGCGGGATTTTCATGGGATTTCTATGGTAAGGAAGCTTACGAACTTCCGCCGAGACCTGTATATTATGCTCTCAGGAAACAGAAGGGCGACGGAATAGGAGAGCACATGGAGTTCCTTAGCCACTATGGAACTCCGATTCCTGCTTCTGAGATTCTGGCACAGGGCCTTCATCCTATGCAGGAGAAGGATGGAAGATTACTTATTGAAGCGGCATCTGCTCTTTGCAACTCAAGAGCTGCTTATACCGAGACTGATCTTTGGGATTACTGCAACGCACCATCTCACGGAGAGACAGGTCTTGCTATGTACATAAGAGATGAAGCCGGGCTTGAGAATTTCCACAAGACTAAATGGGGCGGAACAAGTGCCATAAAAAAAGCCCCTTCACTTCATTATGTTTTTGAAGCAAGGGGAGGAACCTATCGCATCTGGGCAAGGGTTCTTATGTGGGATGCTGCAAAATCGCACTTCACAATCGGCATTGATGACAAGATCTACTCAGAGCAGGATCTCTATGGCGGCCAGGGAATCTGGAGATTCTCTGCTGAAAATATCTGGCGCTGGGTACCGCTTGTGGACGTGAAGCTTCGAAACGGAAGGCATACCCTGAGGTATTATGCTATGTCAGCAGGCATTCGTGTAGAGCAGTTCTTCATTACATCTACCGATGGAATGCCACCGGCAATGGCTTAAAAATCACTTTTATTTATTCTCTCGAGATCGATGATATCAGCTATCTGCTCGGGAGTCAGGAAGCCATCTTCCTTTTTACCTTTAATGAAGAGGCTTTCATCAACGGCATTACCCTTCTGGTTGAAGTATCCATCAAAATCAGAAGAGGCTGCGTTTTTAAGATGAACCTTGGCATTATCGGCATTAGCTGCATTTGCAAGAGAACGGGCAGGATCGTAAGAGCTTGCCTGTTTTTTTGCGGGCGCAGGAGCCGGTTTCTGAGCTGCTTTTTGTTTTGCGGGAGTCCTGTCTTCTATGGACTGCAGCTCAGCAAGGTCATTCAAGTCTACCAGCTGCTCTATAGGTGAAGCTGTAGGGTGTTCTGCTTTGGATGAAGGAATCGGAGCTCTGCCTTCCCGTATACCTTCAAGCTCAGGAATATCAGCAATATCCGCAACACGCTCAGCTCTTGATTTCATAATATCGGACTCTTTGCGCTCGGGAATAAGATCCGCTGCGGCATCAGGAGACAGCAGCTGTTCAAACAGGTTCATGGCAGTTCCGTCTTCTTCATGGGCAGCAGGCGTAGCAGGAGCCTTGGCAGGTACCGGTAAAGGCGCTGAAGAAGCCGCTTTGGCTGCGGATGAATTCTGAGTCGGAGGTACGTAATTTACAGGTATCTTATCGCCAGATGCAATGGCTGAATCTGATGATTCTGAGATGTTCAGAATATCATTTATCTTGATACCGGCCTTCTCTTTTTTCTTATTTGCAATAAGGGTAACGAGATCTGCACCCATAGAATCAAGGGTACATCCGATGGCCAGCTGATTTTCAATGGTGAAAACTCTTACAACGGTAGCTTCGCAGGCATAGAAATGGAAGTAATTGGGATCATATCTAAAGGATGCTGTGATATGATCTCTAACCTTGCAGATAGCGTCGTTGTCCAGAATAAAAGCAATACCCTTCATTGAAATGTCATAGACAAGGGCATTTCTGATATCGCCTTTATTACCTATGCGAATAACACCGAGCTTATCAATATCATAGCGCTCAGCCTGTCTTCTGTTCATCACGATGCCATCTTCGGGACATCTTATAAGATGAAATTTTCCATATTTGGTTTCTACAGGACCAATGCTCTGAGATTCAAATTGATAGCTTCTGCCGTCTCTTTTGTTGACTGCAACAATTTTGCAGGGCTCACGGAAAGTGAGATCGTGATCGAAATAAGTTAAGGACTCGACTAAAAGGCCGTCTCGAACACCGATGGCAGCCTTGGTTATGAGAAGAATCCCATGTCCGTTAATACTAGCGTGAATTTTTATTTTGGAGCCCTTCATTACGTCACTGAGTTTCATAGAAATATTATACCACAACGCTAATAAAATACGAGATAAATGACGATATAAGAATCAGAAGCTGGGCAGAGCTTAAATAGTTATGCCCGGTTTCTTTTTTGTTTCAAAAAGTAATTCTCAAAATGGGCATAGCTTAGTTAAGTGTTGTGTTTTTTAGTGTTAACATGGAGGGCTGCTTATGAGAATTGCCAGTAGTAACATCAACCTGATTTCAGAGAGAAAATATGTGTCACGCTCTGAATTTCGAATGGAGAAAGGGATGACTTCCATCAGTAACAAAAGTGAAGGGGTAGCAGATTTCAGGGATGTACTGTTTACCAATTATAATGCGGAGGGAGAATTTGCTGTTATGAGCGACACTCCGGAAGATAAGAAGGTGTCGGAGATAGATGAGCTAAGGCGGCAGATCGTTGAAAAGCTTCTAAATATTATGCAGATATTATTCGGAGGTAGCGAAGGCAAAAACAGTAGAACCAGTGAGTATATGAAGGAGTTAACCTCCAAAATGAATGCAGGTTCATATCAGCTAATGAGTGTAACTACTTCTACATACACTCGTATAGAAGAGGAACACACAGCGTTTGAGGCTAGTGGCATTGCCATGACAGAGGATGGAAGGGAGCTTCATTTTGGAATAAATGTTTCCATGACAAGCAGGTTCTGCGAGTCCATAGGAGTAACACATATGCAGCCGGCACAGCTAATTGACCCACTTGTAATAAATGTGGGAAGCGGCGTTACAAGTATTTCTGATCAATCCTTTACCTTTGATCTTGATGCTGATGGAGAAGAGGATGAGATAAAAAAGCTTGGCCACGGCAGCGGCTTTCTAGCCTATGACAGAAATGGTGACGGCGTCATAAACAACGGAACTGAGCTATTTGGTGCTAAGAGTGGTGACGGCTTTGCAGAGCTGTCCGAGTTTGATAAGGACAATAATAACTGGATTGATGAAAATGATGAGATCTATGAAAAGCTCCGGGTATGGTGCCATGATGAGAATGGTAAAGAAACTCTTATGACATTAAAGGAGGCAGACGTTGGAGCTATTTATCTTGGAAAAGCAGATACAGATTTTACATCCAGGGGAAGTGATTTCATGATCAATGCTCAGTTTAGATCAAGCGGAGTATTTCTAAAGGAATCGACGGGTGAAGCGGGAGTGGTCCATCAGATAGATATGGCCAAGATATCCTGAGAATAAAAACGCAGCGGAATGAATGATACAAATTCCGCTGCGTTTTTTTGTTCTTATATTGTTATTACTGGGTTACTGAAGGTGTAAAAATGTACTTGCGAACAGGCATAAGTGCTGTGATCAGAACTGATCCGCAGATTACGCATGCAAGAATTTCACCGGCAGCAACTGTAACCATAAAGAAAGGAATGGTACCTTCCAGACCATACGCAAACTTAAGTACAAAAGGAATAATAAGTGCATTTGAAACAACAGGCGGAAGAGTCACAAGGAATCTGTGATCCTTAAGCTTGTAAGAAGCTACCGCGGCAATTGCTGTAGCAAGTGTTCCAAATATGATGTCGGGAAGTGCACAGCCTGTGAGAACGTTGCTCAGAAAACATCCGATAATAACGCCCGGAACTGCAGCAGGTGTAAAAAATGGAAGTACGCAAAGTGCTTCGGAAATACGGAACTGAATAGCGCCGCTTGCAAGGTTGACTGTTGCTACCATCATGGTAAGCACAACATAGATAGCAGCTATAATGGCTGCCTGAGTCATAAATAATACATTCTTTTTCATTTCTGTCTCCTTTAGGTTTTTGCGAGTGGGAAGGAAGACTTACATATAAATAAGTCGTAAACACTCGTATTAAAAATGTAGCGTATGCTAATATAACACCCGAAGCAATTAATGGCAAGCATTATTTTTCAGGATTCATAATTATGTCTATTATCATATCCTGACTTTCTGTAGGCATATCCTCATATATTGGAAGGACAAGAACTTTTTTGGAAAGGTCTCTTGCTGCATCAAGGCTGCAGTTCTTATATTTGTTTTTAAAGCAGCTCTGATCGGAGGTTACGGGATGGAAATATTTTCTGGTATAAATATCCTTCTCCCTTAGCTTGGTGTAAAGCATATCTCTGGTAATGGCATAGTCATCCTCAAGAATTATGGGATAGTAAGCATAGTTCCTTGTGGCATCCTTTCTCGGGTTAAGGAAACTGATGCCGGTCACGGATGTTAGCGCATCGTCATACCTTTTTGCACATTGGCTTCTTGATTCAATAGCGGCATCTATATGCTTTAAATTGCAAAGGCCCATTATTGCGCAGAATTCATTCATTTTGGCATTTGCTCCAACCTCTACAACCCGCTCCTCACCACGGATTCCGAAGTTTTTAAGATTGTAGAGCTTTTCATAAAGGGCAGGATCGGAGAATACTGCCGCGCCGCCCTCGATGGTATTAAATACCTTGGTGGCATGGAAGCTGAAAATTGAGGTATCACCGAGATTGCCAACTCCGACGGATTCCTCTTTATTTCCGGAGGAAGACTTCATTATGATTTTTTCACCAAAGGCGTGGGCTGCATCATAAATGACCTTAAGGCCATAGTTATAGGCAATTTCTTCAATTCTCTCATAATTACAGATGTTGCCGTAAACATGCACAGGCATGATAGCCACGGTTTTTTCTGTTATCAGATCTTCAATTTTGCTCTCATCAATTGTGCCATCCTCCGGCTTTATATCGCAGAATACCGGTTCAAGCCTGTTTCTTACGATGGCGTGAGTCGTGGAAATAAAGGTGAAGGGTGTAGTAATAACTTCGCTGCCCTCAGGAAATCCAAAGGACTGGAGCGTGAGCTCCAAGGACATGTGACCATTCACCATAAGGGAGACAAAGGGGACATCTAAAAATGTTCTCATTTTGTCTTCAAGCTCTCTGTGATAGTGACCCATATTTGTGAGCATGTGGGTATCCCATAGAGGCTTTATGGCTTCGATGTATTCTTCATAAGATGGCATGGATGATTTGGTGATAAATATTTTACTCATTGTGCTCTCCCTATCTCGACTGCTTTGTCGATGAGCTTTTGAAGTTCTGCTTTGATATCAACGTTTGCAGTTTTGTTCTTCTGAGATGCCCTGGCTTTGTCTGACTGTTCTTTATAAAAGGTGTTATCTGTGATGTACCTATGAGCAAGGGATATCATCTCTTCATAGTCTTTACATATAAAATCCTCACCTGCAAAAGCACTTACGTCGCAGTCCGGAAGTGTGATCACAGGAATTCCGTTAATAAGTGATCTTAATGCGCCTCCTGCACCGCCTGATCTTTTGGGATTCAGGAAAAGATCGGTGATACGAACTGTCTGAACAAAGTCTTCTCTGTAACCAAGTCTTACTGTGTGAGTATCGATGTCTTCGGGAAGTGGAAGCTCGTAAATTCCGATTATTACGAAGGTTACATTTTCATTTTCTGCAAGTATTCTGCTCATAACAGCTTTGAATTCATCAGTGATCTCATCATCAAGACGATTTCCTATTATGGATATAACAAAGGAATCTTTGTCTATTCCAAAAGCTTCTTTTGAATACTTTTTTTCCGTGGCACTTTCTGTAAGAGGCAGGGACTTAAGATTGATATAAAGAGTCTCCTGACCCTGGGAATGTATAAATTCCTCCTCTTCCTCTGCCTGATTTTTCTGATAGGACACCAGCAGGTGAGCATCAGATATGTCATAGTTATTTCCTGCAGGAATCGAGATGAAGGTGGACATTGACCGCCATAACAGGTCTGTGCGGGGAAAACCGCCAAACTGAAGTATGAATTCAGGCTGTTTGTAATACAGTGCACCGATAACTTCAATCAGCTTGTCGCGTGATGCGCTGTTTAAATCAATCTGATAATAATGGATGTCCTCATCATGAAAACGATATACCTGATCACCCCAGTCAGGAAAATAGTTAGGAGTGACTATATCGCCTGCCCAGTAAGCAGCGGTGGAATTAATATCAACAGGTTCTCCCATAACAAGGAGCTGAACAAGATAGCCAAAGTATTTTTGCAGATACCAGCAAAGGGACAGCACAAGTCTTGAGGGCGCATGTCTCTCGCCAAGAAGCTGGCCTGTTACAACAAAAATAAGGTTATGATTGCGCTGCTCGTACGGAATCATGTCGATGGAAACATTAAGCTCGCGGATAAATCTCTCGGAGAGATGCCTGTTTAGTTTTCTCATGAAAGGGTAGTCATCTCTTTTTCCACCGGCAAAACGATAATATCTTGTTTGAAAAAGAAGAGCCGACGTAAGCTTAATATCGAGGGGATCAGTTAGCATAATATTCTCAATCCTGACAAGGTATTCAGGATCAGAGGTGCTAAGATAAACCGCAGACAAAAAAAGAATATGTAACTGTACATCATCGGAAAAAGCCCGGTCAGAAAGAGAAAGGAGTTCATCAGGACTCCAACCGGAATTCTTTATTTCAGAAGTAAGCGCATCGATATTGGATTCGTAGTCATCAGTGCGCTCAGGATAGTTCGAATTAATTACAGCCAAAACCCTGTCACACAGGTTTTCAAAGCTTTTCATGTTTCCCCCCCCCCTCATCAAAGCTCTCGTAAAAAAGTGTGCATATATTATTATTTATCGACATCCTATGTTCATATTATACTCTGAATTGTGGTAAAATATGAAAAGAAAATTTTGTTTGGGGGACGTTGACTTATGGGGATGAATCATAGGATTCATATCGGCTTGAATTTTCATGTAAATTTCTGCCACGCTGATCGTGGTGATTCCAATGACAATAACGGATTTGGCAGAGACCTTGCCCAGATTCGCAGTATCCTTGAGATACTTGGAAAAGCAAATAATGAAGGGCAGCCTGTGCGTGCAGCATGGGATTTTGAGAATGAATATACTCTTGGAAGAATTCTTCCATCACTGGGGCCTGATGTGATTGAGGGCGTAAAAGCAAGACTGAGGGAGAGAGGCGATGAGCTTATGATCTCCGGAAGTCATGCGGATATTTTTGCTGCCATGACTGGAGAAGAGCTAAAGGTAGCGGTCAAGGGAGCAAACAATATTTTGGGGGATACATCCGATACCCTGTGCTCTTATAAAAATATCTTTTCGCCAACACAGATCGGCCTTCTGAAAAAAACAGGAGTAAGAGCTGTAGTCCTTGGTAACAGTAGTATCGGTCCCGATGCGCTTTCCACAGTAGCGCCTGAACTTAGAAAATCGGCTTTTGTTCAATATAATCCCACAACCTACAGACATGGCAATGAATCCATCACGGTAATGCCATCATATTCACCGGCAGATCTTGTGGATGCAGGAGCACTTAAAAATCTTCTTTTGGAGCTTCGTGAAAAACAGCTGTCGGGAGATATTGAGAGTGACCTTTTCCTTCTTATAAGTGAGGATATTAGTAGCCCGTTTTGGGAGAGACTTGGCATTCATTCTTTGTTTACGCCTGTAACAGGAACAGAAGGCCTTGCAGGATTCCTTAAGGATTTAAGGAAGCTTGATTATGTGGCTTATAATACCCCTTCAGGATATTTGAAGGATCACCCCGCTGTTTCTGAGTTTTCTTTTGCAGGGGATATTTCAGGCGCGGGAGATCTGTCAGCTATAGGTGAACTTCCCTATGAAAGACTTTTCCATACAAGGGCGGATAGAGCCAGAATGTACAGCAAAACATACGCTGCAGATAAGGCATCCGAGACATTATCTTCAAGAGTTAAGCTTTTATCCGGAATAGATTTTTCAGGAGTAAGTCCCGCTCCTTTAAGAGAGAGATTTGATGCTGCTGATAAGCTTTCACGTGAAATTCAGGAGACAGAGAGAAAAGCAGTCAACGAAAAAGAGATGTCCATGCGTACCAGTGGCCGTCAAAGGCTTAATAACAGCGCTATTGGCAAACATCTTTACTCCAGAAGAAAAGATGATGAAGAGAGAAATTCCTTTATCATAATGAATACAGCAGGTCAGAAAACCATGACCTTCCAGCTTGCTATAGAAAGCGGGCAGTGTCCCAAGATCGGTACACTTGTGCTTGAATGCGACGAGTGTCAGATAGACAGCTATACCGCCATCCCTATGGATTTCGACGGACGCTTTGTTGTAAGCGCCTTTGTGATGATGAGATTTGTGGAGGTTCAGAATACCTACAAGATTTATTATCACTTTGACAGATCAGATCTTCCTAAAGAAGTTCATAAGCCTTTGATCGAGGTAAAGCCTGAAGAGATTCCTGTTTTCCATGCAGAAGGTGCCATGAAGAGACTTCTTGAAGCACAGGGGAAACTTAAGAAACCCGAAGAACCCAAGCAGGATGAGAACAAGGCTGTTGCTGACAGAATAGCTGCTATGAATGATGCAGCTTCTGTAGGAAGAGCAGCAGTAGCAAATGCTGTTACTGAAAAAGAATCCTATGTTGTGGAGAGCAGAAGCAGGAATCTTAGAATTGTAATTACAGGAACAGGTGCCACCAAGGGAAAAGTGCGTGAAGTATTTTACGGCGATGAGAAAATCGGTGATGATCAGTTCCTTGCTTCATACCTTAAGTCAAATGGTGTCGTAAAAGAATTTGAGTGTAAGAAGATTGAGGATGTAGAGATTGCAGGAAGAGGTGAAGGCGTAAGGATAACAGGGGAAGTTCATGATTCCTTTGGAAGTGCACCCGGTAACTATACCCTTATGTTTATAAGTTCTCCTGCACTTAAAGGTGCTGATGGAATCTTCGTTTATCTGGATGTAAAATATCCTGATCCGTCAGGTCTTGGAATAAAGAAGTACGAGGAAGTCGCACCCTTCCAGATTTCACCTTTATACAGGGCCGGCGTTTCTGTTATCAGGAAGGGCTTTGCCGGAGAGATCTCCGATTATCCCGTGTCAGGTTTTACAAAAACTGTAAGGGAGAACTCAAATGTCAGCTCATTTAATCATCAGCTGACAGCAGGACTTGTGGGATTAAAAGGCGCTTTATCAGGTCTTACCATAAGCTTTGCAAGAGAGGTTCTTGGCAGCATGGCGGTATGTCCCGGAAGACTTGTTACTGACGGCGACGGACAGCATGTAAGCCTTAATCCGTTTGGAACCTATGGCAGGAGCGACAGGAAATATCCTTCTTTGAGCGCAGGAATAGTTCAGAAATACAGCGATATTGTAAATGAAGGAAAAGTCTACAACGCAGCTGAGGGCTATGGCGGTGTTCGTGAAAAAATGTGTATGTGCCTTGCAGGTTTTGCAGGTGCCAACATGACCGATGCGCAGATCGGTGAACTGACTGCCTTTAGTGACGGAGCAGTAATCTGCGGAGATGAAGCAGGAGTTATACATCCCTTCGAGGGCGATAATGTCGAACTTCCCAGTAAGTTTAAAACACTTCCTGCAGGAAGCGATATGCCTGTAGATGAGATGCTTCTTAAACCCATCAGGACTGAAATTGCTAAATACATAAAGGGTAAAAAGAAATAAATATTGATGAACAAACGTAATGATTTTTCAAAAGGAGCTATGACAGGATGTGTGGCAGCGCTGCTAACGGCAGCGTTGTTCATGGCTATTTGCATGATAGAAAGAATAGCTCCTTTTGGTGACAAAACATTTTTATATCTGGATATGAAACAGCAATATGTTGATTTCTATTCCTATTACAAAGCCGTCTTCCATGGTCAGGACGGCTTTTTGTGGTCTGAAAACTGCGGACTTGGAAGTAGCATGACGGGTATCTGGACATACTACCTGACAAGTCCTTTTCTAATACCCTTTATCTTTATATCTGAAAAAATGATTCCCACAGCGGTAACATTTCTTATATGTGCAAAGATGGTAATGGCAGCTTTTTCAATGGGAGTACTTTTGAATTATCTTTCAGAAAACATCGAGAGAAGTTTCTTTGATGAAGAGACATTTACCGGCACTATGGTGAAGGCGGTTTTTGGTACAGCGTATGCTTTTAGCGGCTGGATGGTATCCAACATGACAAATACCATGTGGGTTGACGTGGCAGCGATTTTGCCTCTGGTTTTTATGCTTTATCTGAAGCTCCTTAGGAATGAAGAAAAGGTCAGAGTCTTTTATGTTATATCTGCGATGGCAATGATTTATCTGAATTATTACATCGCTTTTATGACAGCTTTGTTCCTGGTGATCTATACGATTTTGCTCTTAGTTTTAAGACTGATTGATGGCAAAAGCTTTATCAGAGTTACTCTTTATTCGTTACTGTCGACGATACTTGATATTTGGTTTTTGATTCCTGTTGTTTTTACTTTAAAGGGAAGCAACAAGGATCACAGCAAAGGCTTATCGGCAGCATTTCATAATATACTGCCATCATCTGAAGCTGTAGGTAAAGACATCTCGCCCTTAAGCGTTATTTCAAAGCTATTTACAATGAGCTACGACAGTATAGAGATAATGGACGGACTTCCCAATATTTATGTGGGCACGGCGGTTTTTGTGGTTGTTATTCTTTTCTTTTTAAATCTCAGGATTGGTTTTAAGAAAAAGATGGCTGCATTATTTTTTGTGCTGATTACGATTGCATTTTTCTGCGTAGATGCACTTAATAAGCTTGCTCATTTTGGGACTGATGCTTACGGCTACCTTTACAGATACTCGGTTATCTTTTCATTCTTTTGTCTGATATTTGGATTTGTATGTCTGTGCAATGGGGATGGAATTACTGCCGGCGGAACACTTATAAGCGGCGTAATTGCAGAGCTCTTATTGGTTTCCGTGTATGTGCTTCCTGTCAGATTTATTTCCAGAAAGGTACTTGTAATAAATACGGCAATTATCATAAGCATTACAGGTGCCATAATTTTGCATAGGGTATGTAAAGACAAAGCTGCATTAAGAAGATGTCTTGTGGTATTTTCCTTAGCTGTTTTGGTAGCAGAGCTCTCGCTTAATTTTATCTGGATCTACAGACATCAGTCGGTTAATGCAACATCCAAAAGTGATTATATTAATCAGATGGATAGAATAAGATCAGCTCTTGATGTGATTGATGAACATGAAAAGACCGGTGCAGATGGCGAAAATGCCGGTTACAGAATAGAGACCTACGCAGGCAGAACGGCCAATGACGGAATTCATTTTGGATATAGCAGTGTCTCTACCTACAACAGTCTTTTGAAGGTGGAAGACAGAGTTTTGCTTTATAAGCTTGGCTTTAATGATAACGGTCTTTATACGGAATACGCAAAAGGAAATACCAGACTTGCGGATGAACTTCTTGGAATAAAATATATTATTACTGACGGCAGTACTGAGGCTGGAGAAGGGCAGCAGCTTATCGCACAGAATGTCCTTATGAATGAAAAGGTGCTTTCTTCTGATAAGTATATTGAGGAAAGAAATGTGAAGGAATGCATTAAATATGTTGAGACTGCTTCGGATTCAGATAATCCGTTTGAGGTTCAGAAGATTTTGTATGAAAAGCTGACCGGTAATGTTTGCGAAAACTTTGCAGAGGCAGACGTGGTAAGTGCAAAATCTCAGGATGGTGTAAGTCTTGATATTACCGCAAAAGAAGATGGCGCTATGTATTTTTATATGGACAGAGATAAGGTTACAGAAAGAAGCTTAGAGCTTTATCTTGACGGAGAATTCCTTTCAGGCTATGGAAATGCTTCAAGTCAGAAGGTTATATGTCTTGGATATTTTAAGAGTGGCGATAGCTGCAAATTGGAAATAAAAACGGATGCCATGGGAGATATTCCCGCAGCACCCGTTGTAGTTACCGAACGTTATTCTCACTAAGATCGGTTCTGTCAGTGTATATGCCTTTTATTCCAAGATCAAAATATGATGCGATGGCAGCATCCTCATTTACTGTATGAACATAAATGGGGGTGTCTGTTTTTTTCAGGATTTCCAGAAACTGCGGATCATCAGCCCACTCTGCGTAAACAGTAAAGCCTACCAGGTGCTTTTTTGCGATATCCATAAGGGCTTTTTCAGTTCGCTCAGATTCTTCTGTTTCGTAGAGGGTGTAGATCACATGGTCAAATCCCGAGCGGATTACAGGCTCGTATTCTTTTGCATGGTAGATCTGAATTATAAAGCGGTCCTCTAGATCCGTGTAATCATGGGATACCATTTTGCAGAATTTCTCGTTTTCTTCCTTTGTGTCAGTGACAATAAGAAGGTCTTCGTGAGCTCGCATAAATTCTGCCACATCCTCAAAGGTCATGGGAGTAAAGCATCCATCAATTTTGCATTCAAGATAATCTGCCAGTGAAGGAGCAACTCCGGGAGTCATCTGCTCATCGCCCTTATATAGATCACCCCAGGCATAGCCCGGTACCAGATGGTCATCGCTGGTATAATGAAAATCCATCTCAATTATGCGGTTCCCCGCATTATAGCTGTTTTCCAGGGCTTCCTTTGAATTGGTATAGGTATAGAGATTGCCGTTTTCATCAGCTATCTCGCCGCATGCATGAATAATATATTTGTTTTCTGCAAAGTATTCTCGCATGGCATCCACCTTTGCAGTTCTTTTTGCGCCTCCGCAGCCTGTCAGAAAAGAAAGCATGCAAAAACATGCTGCCACGCGTAAAATAAAGCTTTTCATGATTTTGTTTGCACTCCATGTTATAATATTGCTGCTTTTGATTATATCATTTTTGGGAGTTTTTAATGGGAAAGAAAAAGAAATTAGTTTTTAGAAATATACCGGTAACGCTTATCATGACGATACCGTTTTTATTGTTTTTTACTGCCTGGTGGTTTTTCCATACCTGGAGCACCATGACGGTTAATGAGCTTGTATTCAATATAAAGATGTCGATGTCAGGTGCATCACATGCCATGATAAAGCTGTTTTTGATGGAGGCTCTGCTTCCTACGATTGTGGCAGGAATTATCCTGTATCTGATAATAAGCTTTGCAGGCAACAAGGTATTTGGCGGCAAAAAGAGACTTATTCTGATCCTGGTTGATATAGCGGTTTTGATAGCAGCCATTGCTTATACCTGGGTTATGCTTGATATGACAAAGTATATCGAGCAGCAGATAAATGCATCAAAATTCATCGAAGAAAACTATGTGGATCCAAATGATGTAACCCTGGAGTTTCCTGTAAAGAAGAGAAATCTCATCTATGTTTATCTTGAGTCTGTAGAGGTTACGGATGCAGATAAAGAAAACGGCGGATCCTTTGAGAAGAGCAGGATACCCGAGCTTACTCAGCTTTCTCACGAAAATGAGAACTTCAGCGGTGATAATAAAACTCTTGATGGCGGATTTTCCATGCCCGGGACTGACTGGACTATGGGTGCTATATTTGCTCAGTCATCAGGCCTTCCTTTGCAGATTCGAATTGAAGCAAACAGCATGTCAAGCCAGGAGAAATTCTTCCCCAGCGTTTGTGCAATAGGAGATATCCTTGAAGCAGAGGGCTATCACAATGAATTTGTCTGCGGATCGGAAGCGGGCTTTGGCGGAAGAGAGCTGTTTTTCAAATCTCATGGCAATTATGATATCTGCGATTACCCCTATGCCAAGGAGCAGGGATGGATTCCTCAGGACTACGGCGTGTGGTGGGGCTATGAAGATGAGAAGCTTTTTGAGTTTTCTAAAAAGAGACTTGAGGAATTGTCAAAGAGCGATGACCCTTTCAATCTCACAATTATTACTGCGGATACCCATTTTGAGGATGGTTATGTGTGCAGACTTTGCGAGAACGAGTTTGAGGATCAGTATTCAAATGTTTATGCCTGCTCAAGCAGACAGGTTACTGAATTTGTGAAGTGGATAAAAGAGCAGGATTTCTATGAAAATACCACTGTAGTTCTTGTGGGAGATCATCCTACAATGGATGCTGATTTCTGCGCCATGATAGACGAGGACTATGTCAGAAGAGTATATACCTGCTACTTAAATGCAGATGCCAGTGTACAGCAGACAGGTAAGAGAAGAGAGTACACTACCTTTGACATGTTCCCCACAACCCTTGCAGCTATGGGCGTAAAGATTGAAGGCGATAGACTTGGACTTGGAACAAACCTCTTTTCATCTGAGGATACGCTCCTTGAAAAATATGGTATGGAGCATGAGTTCGAGGAGCTTTCAAGAAGGTCTGCTTTCATGGATGAGCTGGCAGAGATGGATGAATATGACATCGCCATGCAGAATTACAGCGATCCTACAGCAGCTGCAGATATTTCGATTGAAGATGACGGAACAGTAAGGATTGTTGTTTCTGATATCCAGAATGTAAATGAGCAGATCACAAGTGTTGAGCTTAACTGTGTTCCGGATGGGGATTCATCAAGGAAGATAGTCCTGAATATGGACAAACAGCCGGATGGGTCTTATGTTTCTGAAGTGTCTTTGGCAGACATAGATGTCGACGATACAGATTTTAATATTTATGTAAACAGTGCCCTTGGTTCAAGATGGCAGGTATTTGCTCAAAGGGGTGACATGAATCTCAAGCAGACAGATTTTGCAGAATACCTTTCTGCCATCGAAGACTACCTTGAAACCGGTAACTACACAGTTCTGATTTCTACTCGTAAGAACGCAACGGCCCGTCTTACCAAGGACAACATTGCAGCACTTAATGAAATCGGAATCACCGATGATATAGTATCAGGGGAGGATATGACTATCGTTGCAGCCATTTCTGCAGACGGCTCCGAGAGTCATGTAACAAAAGACTATGCCGAGATCACAGGTACAATCCCCAATGGAACTACCTATCTCGTTAAGGGCAGCTGGAATGGTTCAGATGAGGGCAGCTTTGGCATCATCGTAGACGATCAGGACCGCATGATCCAGCGTAAAGGCCTTCACTTTGCAGTCATAAACAACCAGACAGGCCGCGTCATCGACTGCGTCGACTTTGACCTCATCGATGGCGAAACAAGACGCTGACCCGCCCCTCGGCGGAGCCCGAAATTGTCGCCATCCCCGCACCGGGACAAATCGGCTGAGCCATCATTTCGCTTTACCCCTCGCAGGAGCTGCTATCATAGCCATCCCGTGCTGCGCTCCTCAAGACATGAAAATTCCCAGGGCTTTTTATAAGCGTATGCTGCTTAGCAAAACTCACATCTGCGCATAGGATTAGTAAAATGGTCCATTGCCAGCGATTATATGCGAGCGCTCGTTTTCTTATACCTACTATTGGTTTTGAAAACAAGCGAGCATAACGAGCTGGCAATGGACCATTTTGATAATTTAAAGGCGCAGATGTTCAAACATGTTGCACGCAGCATACATAAACGCCCTGGGAATTTTCATATCGTCGCAAGCTGCACGGGATGGCCATAACAACGGCTCCTGCGAGGGATTACCCTGCAATGATGGCTCCATCCACTACACCGGTGCGGGGATGGCGATAATTTCTGCAGCCGCCGAGGGGCGAGTATGCTATTTTAGCCAAGGGATATGATCATTTCGGCAGTTTCCAGGAGGGAGGTGCCGGAGTCCATGGAGCATTTTTGGAGGTAACGATGGGCCTCCGGTTCTGTCATTTTGTGACGCTCCATTAGGAGAGCTTTGGCTGAGTCTATGACTTTTTGGTCCTCGGCACTTCTGAAACGGTGCTTTTCTTTGATCTTTTTTCTGCGTTTTGTGACACCCTCTACCATGAGCTCTAAGGTGGAGATCAGGTCGTCCTTTTTGAGAGGTGTGGGCAGATAGATTATGCTTTCGGGGAAAACTGCTTCGTCAGTTTTGGAAGGGCTTGCGATCAGCAGCATGCTGAAATATTCGGACATGTTTTCTGCAAGTTCATTGTAGAGCATGTCACCGAGACGATAGCCGCACACAATTACTCCACTACCCAGATTCTCCATAGCAGAGAGGACCTGGGCACCGGAGGTACACACATACGCCGGCTCAAAACCGCCACGCATCAATATGCTTTTGAAATTTCCGGCATCAGTCTGCGATGCAAATGCGACAATGATGTTCTGCAAGCTCTAAAATCTCCCGAAGTTACTGGTTTCTTAAATACTCCTTCAGCTCCCACTGAGTTACGCAGGTTCTGAAATTCTTCCATTCCTTTTTCTTGGAATCAAGGAATTTACTGTAAACAGTCTCTCCAAGAATATTCTTAACAAAAGAATCATTGCTGTATGCTTCAATTGCTTCGCCGAGAGTCTCGGGAAGAGTTGTGAGACCTTCGCTGTGTCCTGCTACAAGTTCATCGGGAGGAGTGAGCTTTTTCTCAATACCATCCATACCTGCAGCCAGGATAAGAGCCAGTGAAAGATAAGGATTGCTTGTAGCATCCGGGTTCCTGAGCTCTATGCGGATACCGCTGCTCTTGGCAGAATGTACTCTGATAAGGGCACTGCGGTTAGATGAAGATGATGACCAGGAAATGAAAACAGGTGCGTCGTATCCCGGAACAAGTCTCTTATATGAATTTACAAGTGGATTGGTTACCAGGGCCATACCCTTTATATGCTGCAAAATACCTGCGATGAAGCTCTTTGCTGTACCTGACAACTCGCTGCCATCAGCAAAGACGTCCTTTCCGGAATTGTCCTCGCAGAGAATATTTATATGCATACCTGAACCGTTGATACCTTCCTTGGGCTTTGGCATAAAGGTTGCATACAGACCGTGCCTCTTGGCAATGGTTTTTACAGCCATCTTGAAGGTCATGATCTTATCTGCCATTATCTCAGCGTTGTCCTCAGTAAAATCTATTTCGTGCTGAGCAGGAGAAATCTCATGATGGGATGAGGTTATATTAAAATCAAGCTCTTCAAGGTTCATGATGATGTCGCGGCGGACATTTTCGCCCTGATCAGCAGGGGCAAGATCAAAATAGCCTGCTCTCTCATGGGTATTGGTGGTAGGCTGACCTTCATCATCAAGATCGAACAGGAAAAATTCCAGCTCAGGATCTGCTTTAAATGAAAGGCCCATATCTTCTGCACGGGACAGAACCTTTTTCAGAATATATCTGGGGTCACCTTCGAAGGGCTTCCTGTCAGAGGAGTATACGTTGCAGAACATTCTGGCAACCTTGCCGCTCTGAGGGCGCCAGGGATATATCTGGAAGCTGTCCAGGTCCGGATACAGATACAGTTCACTATCGTGGTCCTGACCAAAACCTTCTATTGCAGAACCATCAAAGAAGCACTCGTTATTAAGAGCAGCATCGAGCTGGTTCGCAGTGATTGCTATATTTTTGGGAGTTCCGTAGATATCGCAGAATTGAAGTCTGATGAAAGCCACATCCTCTTCATCGACAATCCTGAATATATCCTCTTTTGTTAGTTTGCTCATATGACCTCCTAAATCGTTTTACAATTATCTACTATTGTAATTCAAAATCTAAAAAAAAAATAAAATTTTTTTTGAAAAAGGGGTTAAGTTTTTTTAATTCCTGTCCGATACTATTATCGGTGGGGAAGAAAAGTACAATACCTTGGGTTTTCCTACAGGATACTACAATATAGAGTATGATGATTTTTTTATCAACAAGATTGTGTGCGGGAGAAAATTTTTTAAGTAAATTTGAAAAAATTTCCAAATACATCTAAAGTAAAATCAGAATACGCCGATAAAAGTAGTAGAACTGAAGAAATTCTCCAAGGAAGGAGGACAAGAATATGCGTATAGAAGCTTACAGCCAGATTCAACAGGTTTATGGCACAGGCAAAGTGAATAGGACCGCTAAGACTGAGAAGACTAATAGTGTTTCTGACACTCTTAAGATATCTTCAATCGGTAAGGATATTCAGATCGCCAAGCAGGCTGTGAAAGAAGCTCCGGATGTCAGGGAGGACGTAACGGCACCTATTAAGGCTGCTATTCAAAACGGAACGTATGACGTTAGCGGAGAGGATTTTGCAGATAAGCTCCTCGCTAAACTCAGCGAATCATTTGGCTAATGTCCAATTTAATAAAGAACTAATAGAGCCGGCTTAACTTAAGTGGTTAGCTCCAGGGGTGAAGCGGGCTCTTTTGTTATGCCTTGAGATAGATGAAAGGAGGGCTTTATAGTGTCCAGTTTGTTAGAGAATTTAGTGGAAGTACTAGACAGAGAATGTGCGCTATATGAAAAGCTTCTGGAACTTTCATCCAGAAAAACTCCAATCATCATTCAAAGAGATCTTAAGACTCTTGCCAAGATCACAGAGGATGAACAGGTTGTTGTGTCCTTTATAAATGCTGTTGATAAGGAACGCGAGAGTGCTATGGACAGCATAGCTGATGTGATCGGTGAAAAGGGTAATGACCTAAAGCTCACAGATCTTGTCAGAATGCTTAATTCAAGACCTAATGAACAGAAAGCTCTGGCTTCAAAAAGAGACAGGCTTAAGGAAGTTGCAACCAACGTTCAGAGGGTAAATGATCAGAATCAGATGCTGCTTCAGAGTTCACTGGAGATGGTTCAGTATGAGATGAATATCATCCAGTCCGCAAGGAGAGCACCGGAAACTGCAAATTATACAAGATTTGCAGGAACAAGAGGCGACAGGATAGGTGTTGCCATGACAGGGCGTTTTGACGCAAAACAGTAAGTAAAAACCTTGAAAAATAGGCAAAAAACCATTTACAAAAGCATAAAGAAACTTCTAAAACCTCCGATATAAATATTAGTCGGAGGTATTTTTATGGCATCTTTAATGGGAAGTTTATACATAGGCGCATCCGGAATACAGACATCACAGTCTGCTCTTAATACCACAGCGCATAATATGGCAAATATAGATACCGAAGGTTATACAAGACAGCAGGTATCACAGGGCACAAGACCCTATATTACCACCGAGAAGGATCACAGAGTCATCGCCTGGAAACAGACAGGCCTTGGTGTTGTTTACAATAACTGTAAGCAGGTCAGAAGCTATTTCCTGGATCAGAGCTACAGGCAGGAAACAGGAAGAGAATCTTTCTATGATGTCTCAGTTACTACCCTTGAAGAAATTGAAGATCAGCTCCAGGAGATGAACGGCAACGAGTTTGCAGAATCTCTTAATGATCTGTGGGTTGCTGTACAGGAGCTTAGTAAGGATCCTACCTCCGCTGTAAATCAGAGCATGATGGTAACAAGAGCAAATGAGTTCATCACAAGAGCTCAGAGCGTATATGAAGGCCTTACCAATTATCAGGACAACATGGATAAGACTATTCCTGATCTGGTGGAAGAGATTAACAAGATCGGCGACAGAATAAAGGATCTGAATCTTCAGATTGTTGAGATAGAGTCAGGACATCAGGAACATGCCAACGACCTTAGAGATGAGAGAAATCTTCTTCTCGATAAGCTGGGTGAGATGGGCCGCATAAGTTATTACGAGGATGTTTTCGGAAACGTTCTTGTACAGTTTGAAGGCACTCAGTTTGTAACAACAGACCATGTAAATCACATGGCTTGCGATAACGTACTTACCGCTGACAAAGGCGGAAGCCCTGTAAATTACAATACTCCTTATTGGGAATTTGCAGCAAAGAAGGAATTCAACACAGTCAAAGGTGAGTGGGAAGTTACAGATATAAGAGGTGCTAAGGTTTACGACCTTACACAGACAATCGCAACTTCCATGAATACAGATATAGGAAAGCTTAGATCAACACTCCTTGCAAGAGGCGATCATCACGCAACATACCATGATATATCAGATGACTCAACCGGATCATTCTACAACAAGAACATTGCTCAGTCAGTGATCATGAATGTGGAAGCAGAATTCGATCAGATGGTAAAGAACATCTGTCAGGCCATAAATAAGATATACGAAGAAGCAGGAAGTAATCCCGTAAACCTTGGACAGGTGGAAGGCAACGCTTCAGATTATGATCTTTTCAAAGTACTTAATGAAGAAGATTGTCTCAACTACGACATAGATGAAAATCATCTGGCAGGAGAAAACCGTAAGGGATATATAATCACCAATTTGGGCGTAAATCCCATGTATATGGAAGAGCCCACATCCATGAAATTCATTTTAGAGGATGGAAGCGAGGATAATGATACCGTTGAAAAGCTAAAGAAAGCATTCACAACGGCCGATTACTTAATAAATCCAAATGTAGCAACAAAAACAGATTTCCTTGGATATTACAACATGCTGGTGAGCCAGGTTGCAAACTCAGGTGATGTTTACAAGGGAATCAGAGAAAATCAGGAACTTACAGTTGATGCAGTTGAAAATGCCAGGGAGCAGATCGTTGGAGTATCAAGTGATGAAGAGCTTGAATTCATGATTGAATTCCAAAACGCATTTAATGCATCCAGCAGATACATAAATGTAGTAAGCGAAATGCTTGAGCATGTCGTAACAGCACTTGGTTCATAAAACCTTCCTAAGAAAGGAATAGTCTATGCCTTCAACTTTTTTTGGATTAAACATTGCAGCATCGGGACTAAGAGCAGCTAATGCAGCACTTAATACCACTGCCAATAATATTGCAAATGCAAATACGGATAGCTATTCCCGTCAGAAGGTAGATCAGCAGGCATCCGATGCGCTGAGAGTTTTTACCACTTACGGAACAGCAGGTGCCGGAGTAGATACCATCGCCATAGAGAGAGTCAGAGATGAGTTCTATGACAATAAGTACAGAGATAATGAATCCCTTCTTGGAAGAGTAAGCCAGAGAAATTACTTTAATCAGCTTACCGAGCAATATTTAAAGGATGATGGAACTACAGGATTCTCAAGTCTGTTCTCTAAAATGGAATCAGCACTTCAGGATGTTATGAAGGCATCCGGAACCGCAGAATCAAAGGCGACTTTTGTTTCATCAGTTGCTCAGATTACAGATTATTTTAATCATATGTCCACATCTCTTCAGAATCTTCAGAATGATATAAACCAGGAGATAAAGATGAACTGCGATACCATAAACTCATACGCAGCTCAGATATGTTCACTTAACGAACAGATCAATGTCATCGAGATGCAGGGATCAAAAGCAAATGAGCTTAGAGATCAAAGAGATGAGCTTCTTGATAAGCTCTCCAAGATTGTAGAAATCGATGTGTCTGAGACAAAGGTCGTAGACGTGAATCAGCCTGAAAGAGAAACCGGTGCGACAAGACTTCGCGTAACGATCGCAGGCGGACAGCAGCTTCTTGATACAAATGCATACAGAAAGCTTATATGCGAAGCCAGAGAAGCAAATGAGAATGTAAATCAAAGTGATCTTGTAGGTCTTTATGATATTAAATGGGCACCATCAAATTACAAAGACGGCGATAATACATCCAAGTTTGATGTATTCGATCTCGACAATAAACTCATTGGAGGAGAGCTTCAGGGGCTTATCGATATGAGAGAGGGTAATAACAACTTCTACTTCAATGGCGAAGTTGTTAAAGCCATAAAGGATGATCGGACCGGTGTTACAACAGTAACAATCAAGGTAACGGATCCTGATCTGATGGATATGAATAAGTGTACACTTCCCGCTGCAGGTAAGCTGGAGGTTGCAAGTAAGATCTATTCCTACGAGGAATGGGCTTATGACGGCGGAGATACCTATACATTCAAGCTGACACCTGAGTCTACCAGATCAACCATCCCTCCCACAGGAAGGACCGCACAGGTAGGCGGAGCATTTGATTATCAGGGCATCCCATATTACATGCAGCAGATGAACGACTGGATCAGAAGATTTTCTGCAAGTGTTAATGACATTATGACAAAGGGTTATACCTCTGATTCGCTGGAAGGTCAGTACATTCTGACAGGTACCAGCAACATGGATTCAAGTGCACAGTTTTCCTATGAATCCCTTACAACCCTTTCCAACAACAAGGGATATTACGAGATTACAGCAGGTAATTTTGTAGTAGCAAGAGAAGTAAAAGCAAACGCCTCTCTTCTTGCAACCAAGATGGATGTAACGGAAGGCGAATCAGAATATCTGAACATCAAGCATTTGTATGAGTACCTTACAAAAGAAGAGATGTTCAGAGGAGCAACAAGCGGAGAGTTCCTTGATAAGGTTCTCGGAGATGTGGCTCTTAATACAAGTAATTCCACAACCTTGGAAGAGACTTATACAGCACTGGAGAATACTATCCAGAATCAGAGACTTTCGGTTATGGGCGTTGACTCAGACGAAGAAGCATCAGCACTTGTTCAGTTTGAGCATTCATACACACTTAACTCGAAGATGATTAACACTCTTACAAAAGTCTACGACAGACTGATCCTGGAAACAGGAGTATAAAGTAATAACTAAATGCCGGACAGGGAGCGTCAGGTAATAGCTTATGCGGACAGATCGGAAAGGATTCGTGATTCATTCGCACAAGAGGAAAAACCATGAGAATCACCAACAAGATCATGAGCAACAACTCCCTTTACAACATCAACAATAACAAGGTGGCTGAGGATGAAGTAAATACTCAGATGGCTACAGGCAAAAAGATAAATCGTCCTTCAGATGATCCTGTTATTGCAATAAGGTCTTTGAGACTGAGATCAACAGTCACTCAGCTTGATCAGTATTATCAGAAAAATTCAAAGGATGCAAAGAGCTGGATGGACGTAACTGAGGATGCACTTTCAACAGTTACGGAGGTACTTACTGATGCCATTCAGCAGGCCACAAGGGGAGCCAACAAGGATCTTACAATGGACGATCTTGAGACCATAATCACTCAGCTTAATGCTCTTTCCAAGGAGTATTATTCTACCGGTAATGTGGATTTCGCAGGAAGATATATTTTCACAGGATATCGCACAGATACCACACTCTCCTATGATGGTCCCACAACCGAGACTTTCTCAGACATCAACGATGAGTTCAATGCAGAGGACATCAATAAGTCCATAAGAACACTGAATCTTCAGTATCTTGATGCAGGAAATGTTCTTGAAACTCCTTACGAGGGACTTTATACAAATTCAAACACTGAAAATGACATCCACCAGATAGAGGTGGGACGAGTAAGACTTTCCTATGACAACCTTGATTATACAGTTGGTGACGGACATACAGCGCAGCTTAAGTTCAGAGAAAATCTCACTCAGACCGCAACATCATCAATAACAGATACAGATCTTACATATTTTGATCTCACTTTTGTTAATGCAGATGGTGAGGAACAGAAGGCATATATTCCTCTTTCCAACGAATATACAGTTACAATCGGGGACTATACATACACAGCAGAATATGCCAGCAAAAGACATCCTGAGAGGGGCTATATTCTGAATGTAACTGATAACAGGACCTATGATATTTATCAGTTTGAAGTAAGTAAGGACGGAGTTCTCACAGATGATGACGGAGATGGCAATGTAGATGTTCCCGAAGGTATTCAGCAGGCTATAGTATCAATGCCTTCAACAAGTATCTCAACCCTGGCTTTTTCAGACGGAGAAAATACATCTGTTACAGTACCTCTTCTTGGACCTGTTGGTCAGCAGTACAAGGTTGAAACAGACCATGGATTTATGGTTACGGTAAACGGTGATGGAACCTACACAGTCACCAAGGATACAGATGATGATGAAAACGGTAACCGCACCAGGACAGTTCTTCAGGTAACCGGCAACGGCAGTATGCATTCCTCATATACAGAGACCACCATTGAGATAGATTCCAAGCATATAATCTACAGCACATCAACAGAAGATGAGATAGATGCAGCTTACAAGGATCTTACAAATGATGATACAGGAACCGTTGTATATCTGAATGCCAAGACAGGAGAAGTCCTTCTTAATGATCAGTTAAAAGAAAAGCTCGCTTCACTTCCTTTCATCAAAAATGCCAATTCCATAGATGTGGTATATGACAAAAAGGAATGGCTTGAAGGTGATATCAGACCTCAGAACCTGTTTGCTTGTGTAGATAGCAACGGCGTCATTTACAATGGCGGTTCAAGTGATCATGAGATCCAGTATGATGTCGGATATGCTCAGAAGATCACAATAAATACCACGGCGACATCAGTTTTTACAACCACAATGAAGAGAGATGTGTACGATCTTACTCAGATGGCGTCAAACATTAAAGTCGTTAACACTACGATGAAGACGCTTAAGGAAAAGCTTGAAACTATCACCGATGCAAAGGAGAGAAGGGCGGTTCAGAACGAGATAGATGCCTGCCAGAAATCCTATGATTATCTCAGACAGAATATTCAGGAGGAGTTTGAGCACAAGATATCCAGCATCCAGAAAGCTCTTGATATAGCAAACGTTGCAGTAACAGACAACGGTGCAAGAAGTAAGAGACTTGAGCTTATAGATACAAGACTTCAGGATCAGACAACAACCTTCAAGACACTTCAGTCAGACAACGAGGATGCGGATCTTGCAGAGACGGCAACCAAGCTTGCAACCGCTCAGCTGACCTATCAGGCAGCGCTTATGGCAACAGGAAAAATCAGCAAGGATTCACTGATGAACTATATTTAATCCTTGCTAAAAATCGCTAATTTTACTACAATAAATAGTAGGTGTTTTTACTGCTCACATTTCGATATGGAGGGGTATCAAAATGAAATTAATAACCAGAATTTTCGGAGCAATTGAGATTGAAGACGACAAGATCATTACATTTCCGAAGGGTATTATCGGTTTCCCCGATATGACTCTGTTTGCTCTTATGCATGATAAGGACAAAGATTCAAACGCCATCAGATGGTTGCAGTCATTGGATGATCCGGTTTTTGCAATGCCTGTTATGGATCCGCTTTATGTAAAGCCTGATTTCAATCCGGGAGTAAGCGAGGAGGTCATTCAGGATCTTCTTCCCATGGCTGATGAGGATATGCTTGTACTTGTAACTGTTACAGTACCGCAGGATCTCACCAAGATGACTGTTAATTTAAAGGGACCTATTATTATCAATTCAGACAGCCGAGTTGCTGCTCAGGTAATTATTGACGATGATGATTATCCAGTAAAATACCCTATATATGATTATCTACAGAAGCAGAAAGAACAGGCCGGTAAATAAGACATTGTATCTGCGAGGGGAAAAGGTAGAAAAAATAAGAAAAGAGGGTTAATATGTTAGCATTATCTAGAAAAAAGAACGAGTCAATCATCGTTAATAACAATATAGAGATCACTATACTGGATATCAGGGGAGACCAGGTAAAAATCGGAATTGCCGCACCTAAAGAAGTTCCGATCTATCGTAAGGAGGTTTATCTCCAGATTCAGGCTGAGAATGAGGCAGCTACCAATGTGGATGGAATCTCCGCACTTGCCGATCTTCTTAAATAAACTTAATACAAAATTGCTTACAGGAGCTTTGGGGAAGTTTTTCTCAAAGCTCTTTTTTATACCATCAAATATTTACTTAGGATAAACATTTTATTAAATTTTCATAACATGCTAAATATCCGTAATCCATATCCGATATAATTGATAGAAGAGACTACAACTATGCGCAATTATGCATAGCTTGAACAAAAGAAGTGCGGATAAGGATAGCCGCTTTAAGATGACACAAGGAGGTGAAAGAGATGGCTATGGAAGCTATTAGCAATGTGGGAGCTGTATCACAGATCCCCGAAATCCAAAAGCAGGAGAGAGCTATACAGCCCGCTGATACCGGTGCACAGGGACAGGAACGCCCCGATCTGACTGTGGGAACACAGCCTGCTCAGAACGTTCAGCAGTCAAAACCTGACACACAGCAGAGTGAAGACAATGGATTCAGCTTTACTCCTACGAGGCAGGAAAGAACCAAGGAACAGATTGATGCGGAGAATAAGCGTGTCAAGGAAGCTATCAGCGAGATGAACAAGAAGATGTTCAACAACTCTGAAGCAGTCTTTGGTATCCACGAGGATACAAACCGTATCACTATCAAGATCGTGGATAAGACCACAAAGAAGACTATTAAGGAGCTGCCGCCTGAAAAGACTCTCGATATGATAGCAAAAGCCTGGGAACTTGCAGGCCTTATGGTCGACGAAAGAGGTTAATAACAAGCTTTTCTGAAAGTACGTTTTTTTAGTGCAAGGGGTATTTTGCGCTTAAATCAGGCAAAGGCCCCATGGAAAGGAGCAACTTATGACCATGAGAATAACCGGACTTGCTTCCGGCCTGGATACAGAAAGTATCATTACAGAGCTGACGAAAGTACAGTCCAATAAAGTTGATAAGATAAAAAGTGATCAGAAAAAGCATGATATGAAGATGGATAAGTGGAAGGAACTCAACAAGAAAGTTGTGAGCTTCTACAACAAGACACTTAGTAATCTCCGTTTTGATTCATCATATATCAAAAAGACAACAAGTGTGTCCAATGAAAGTGCAGTTACAGTTTCAACTGACGGAACTGCTATGAACAGCAGTCAGAAACTATCTGTGGATAAACTTGCAAACAGTGCTTACCTGACAGGCGGGAAGATATCTTCTAAGACAGGAGAACTTAAAGCTACCACTTCCATTACTAATCTTTCAGGTTATCCCGGAACCCCAGGGATTCATAAAGAAGCAGAGCTCGATGAAGAAGGTAATGTAGTTAAACCTGCTGTAACCGATGAAGATTACAGGGGAACAATAAGAATTAAGTTTGGCAAGGCTCCGGCAGAGGGTGAAGAAGATACCAGAGAATATGTGGATGTTAAAATAGATCCGGATAAATCTATTACTGAAGCCCTTGCAGAGCTTAAGCAGGCTAAATCTGCCAGCGGATATGGTATAAACGCCAGTCTGGATGCGGGGCAGGGAAGAGTTTATGTAACTTCTACTGCAGAAGGAGAAGATGAAAGCTTTTCGATTGATTTTGACCATAGTGACATGAGAGTTGTAAGTGCACTGGGGCTTGATTATGATACCAACGAAGATGCGATTCATACTGAAGGAGAAGATGCTCAGATAACATTAAATGGAGCAGTTTATACATCAAACAGCAATACTTTTGATGTAAATGGGCTTACCATTACCGCAAAGCAGGTTGCATCTGACATAACGCTTCAGACAAAAGATGACACCAGTGGCATTTACGATATGGTAAAGAATTTCCTGAAAGAATATAACGACCTTATCGGTGAAATGTACACGCTTTATAATGCGGATGATGCCAAGGATTACGCTATACTCACCAAAGAGCAGAAGGATGAGATGACTGATGATGAGATAGAGGATTGGAACAAGAAGATAGATGAAGGTCTTCTTGCAAAAGATCCTACTATTTTCAGAGCTATGACCGAGATGAAGAATATCATGATGCAATCCTTTGATTGGGGGGAGCTTGACTACAATAAGGAAAAGGATGAATGGGTTGAGGTAAAGACTTCTTTCTGGTCATTCCATATAGCTACTCCCGGATATTTTGAAGGCGAAGAAGCTGACAGAATGAAGTGGCATATATATGGTGATGAGGATGATGATTTTTCCAGCAGTAAAGAGGATAAGTTGAAAGCTAAGATCGAAAAGGATCCTGAACTTGTTCGCAAATTCTTTAAAACCATTTCATCTGATATGTATTCCAAACTTGGCGATCTTATGAAGTCAACGGATTTCTCAAGCGCTTACACTTTGTATGAAGATAAGCAGATGAAGAAACAGGTTGATACATACAAGACTCAGCTTAAGGATGCTCAGGATAAACTGGGTAAGATGGAAGATAAATATTATGACAAGTTTGCTCAGATGGAAAAAGCTATGACAAAGCTTAATGAGCAGACAAGTTCCCTTTCGGGAATGCTAGGAACAGGCTGATGCTGTCAGATGTAAGAAAAGGTTATTAAGCACATACCACGGAGGTTAATTCTATGCCTATTGCCAGAAATCCATACGCTAAGCAGATGAATCAATACCAGAATACAAAGATCCAGATGGCTAAGCCGGAAGAGCTCACACTTATGCTCTATGATGGTGCCATTAAATTCTGCAATATTGCTATAATGGGACTAGAGGCTGATGATGAGAGAAAATTTACCACATATCTTCTTAAGGTGGAGAATATCGTTGATTATCTCAACAATACACTGGATATGAAATATCCTGTAGCAAAGGATTTTGAAAACGTATATAACTATCTTATGAAGAGACTAGTAGAGGCAGATCTTCACAGGGATGAGTCCATGGAAATCATGAATGAAGTTAACAAGCATCTTCATACCATGAGAGATACCTGGGTTGACGCCATGAAGATCGCAAGGGGACAGATGCCGGCACCGGTGCCGCAGGGGGCTGCACCGGCCTAAGGTAAAAATATTAAGAAAAGGTAGTGGGGGAAAGAGAGATGACAGAGTCTTATCTTGACATGCTTGAAGAAAGTCTGGATCAGAAAATTCAGGTTCTCGAAGAGATAGAGAAAGAGAATTTGGTTCAGAAGGACATACTTGAGAACGAAGAGGGGTTTGATGAAGAAAGTTTTGATGAGACACTCAACCGTAAAAGTGAACTGATTAAGCGCGTTGAAAGCCTGAATGATGGCTTTGAGACTGTATTTGCCAGAGTAAAAGAAGAACTTGATAATAATAGAGAAAAGTATAAGGACAGAATCCATATTTACCAGGACAAGATCAGAAGGATAACTGACCTGTCTAACTCTATAGAAGTTGGAGAATTGCGAAACAGGAATCTTGTTGCTACTCATGTAAATAAGACAAGAGACCAGATAAATACCAAACGCAAATCCTCCAAGGCTGCACTTGATTATTACCTGACAATGAACAAGTCCAAGATTACACCGCCTCAGTTCTACGACACTAAGAACTAGTGAAGTGTGTTTGAAAGCCCTGAAGATCACGGGATAACTTCACTAGAGTGAGGTTTTTAAGTGAATGAACTTCCGATTGTAAGGGAATATGAAAACAGAATACTGGATATTCTCTCAAGCGAAGATATCACTGAATATTTTGATGAAATGTTGCAGATAGGTGCAAGGATAATAAGCGGTGCACTTTCTCCCGAAGGCAAAAAGGAGCTGGCAGAGAGACTTCGCAGGAACATGTATTTCTTTCCGAGAGAGACGATGGCAGATATGCTAAGACATGTGGCATATCTGCATCTGATGGTTAGACTTACTGAGAGCAGAGAATATTTTATGCAGCTTTTGCATTATATAGAGGGAATCCGTATCGAGGAAAGATACAGGTTTTTCCTTTTAATGCAGACAAGGTATATTTCATATCTTAAGCCGCAGATCATATCAGCTGAGTCCGACAGGATGTTCCATAATATCTACTTAAGAAGCAGGAGATATTATGCTGATCTTGTTGGTGATGTTGGCGATTTTATAAAGCTAAAAGACAGAAACTGTGGACAGGTTGTTATTTTGACGCAGCAGTATCTGACCGATACTCACAGGGAAACGCATATGACAAATCTTATTGCTCAGGAAATCCTTGTAAGTATGTGTCAGAATGTTATGATAATTAATACAAACGACCTTCTTCCTGTGAGTAATGTGGTTCCGCTCTTTGGAATAGAAGGACATAATTCATTACAATTTTTGGATGACTCCAACAACGTTTTCATTAGGGGGTTATCAGTTCCGTTTTTCCAATGCTGTGGCGATATGCCTTCGGAAAGACCACTTAAAGTAATACTATCTACTATTAGAGAAATGAGACCGGAATATATCATCAGCTGTGGAGATCATTCCATTACAGCATCTTTAGCATCCGGAATTGTTCCTGTGATACCGGGACATGAGATAGCACCTAAGGATGATATACAGCTGATCAGAGAAAATATCCTCGAATACAGAAGGATGATAGAGGAGAAGAGATTCTGGCAGATACGTTTTCGTATCCAACAGGGTGAGAAGATCTAAGTTTCAGCAATGGGGCTGATTCTCAAAATAGAGGGAGAGTATAGCAATGAAAGTAAATACCAGGATATTTGGCGAAGTTGACATTGAGGATGAGAAGATCATAACAATGCCCTTTGGACTTGTGGGATTTCCTGATCTTCAGAAATTCGCACTGATTCACGACAAGGACAAGCCTATTGGTGCTCTTTGGTATCTTCAGTCCATGGATGATCCTGATGTTGCGCTTCCTGTTATAGATCCGCTTACCATCAAAAAGGATTACAATCCCCAGATAAGTGAGGATGACATTGAGATTATTGAACCTCTTACCAACAAGAATCTGCTTATCCTAGTTACCATAACGGTGCCTGAGGACATTACAAACATGACAGCAAACCTCAATGCTCCAATCCTTATCAATGTGGATACCGGTAAGGGTGCTCAGATTGAGATTGTATGGGGCAAAGAAGAGTATATTACAAAGTATCCTATCTATGATTATTTAAAGAAAGTCAGAGGGTAAGCCTGGGGGGGACTATGCTGGGCGAGAATATTCAGAGTCTGGAAAAGTTTATCGCCACAAAGGATATCACTGTTCTTGAGGCGATGCAGAAAATCGATAAGAATGCCAAAAACATCCTGTATATTATAGAAGATGACGGGACGCTTTTTGGCAGTCTTACTGATGGAGATATCAGAAGATGGATATTGAAATCAGGAGATCTTAATGCGCCTGTAATTAACGCAACATTCACCAAAACAAGAAGTCTACATAAGAACGAAATCGATAAAAGCACTTTCCTTATGGATAGTGCCCTTCTTAAATCTATCCCAATTTTAGATGATGAAAATAGAATAGTAGATATTATCTTTAGGGATAAGAATGACCTTTCCTATATGGAGGCCACAGATCTTGCACTTACGGATACGCCTATTATTATCATGGCGGGAGGTAAGGGAACAAGGCTTTATCCCTATACCAAAATTTTGCCAAAGCCCCTTATCCCCATAGGAGATGTACCTATTCTTGAGAGAATAATGAACCGCTTCTATGAGTATGGTGCTAAGGAAATTTATCTTACCGTAAATTATAAGAAGGAGATGATAAAGTCCTATTTTGCGGAGCAAAAGCTTCCTTACGACATTAAGTATGTGGAAGAGGACAAGCCCCTTGGTACAGCAGGAAGCCTGAAGCTCATTAAAGAGAAATTTAGTCGCCCTGTTATCGTCACCAACTGTGATATTCTTATCGATGCAGACTATGACAGCATACTGCGTCATCATGTGGCTGCTGAAAACGGCCTTACCATCGTTTCTTCTCTTAAGAATTTTTCCATACCTTACGGCGTTCTTGAAGCAGAAAAAGAGGGACTGGTATCCGCTATTAGAGAGAAACCGCATCTTTCATATTTTGTTAATACGGGAATGTATGTGGTAAATCCCGAACTGTTTAAAATTATTCCCGATGATACCATGTATCATATGACGGATCTTGCAGAAGATTATATGAAAAAAGGCGGAAGAGTCGGAATGTATCCGATCAGCGAGATGTCATTCCTTGATATGGGTGAATTCCAGGAAATGAAGAGAATGGAAGATCGTATAAACGAGGTGCTGTAATGTTTGAACTTGAAAGGTTTATAAGCAAGCATGTAACAATGCGTGATAAGAGCATGTTTCTTGCTGATATAGATAAAAACAGACAGGCGCTCAGCGCTAAGATCAAAGGCAAGAGTATTCTTGTCATTGGCGGAGCAGGAAGTATCGGAAGTAGCTTCGTAAAGGCAGTGCTTGCTTTTTTACCGGCAGAGCTTGTAGTTGCAGATTTAAATGAAAATGCTCTTGCGGAGCAGACAAGAGATTTAAGATCAACCAAAGAAATCAAAATGCCGGATACATATCTTTCCTATCCTATGGATTATGCATCCGATGTTTTTGCCCGCATGTTCAGGGCACATAAGGGCTTTGATGTGGTGGCGAATTTTTCCGCCCACAAGCATGTTAGATCAGAAAAGGATATTTACTCTGTAGAAGCTCTTATTAGGAATAACGTAATAAATGCCAAAAAGCTTCTGGACCTTATGAGTGAATATCCGCCGGAAGTGTATTTTTGCGTATCCACAGATAAGGCAGCAAATCCTGTAAATATAATGGGAGCATCCAAAAGGATAATGGAGGACCTTATCTTTTCATATTCCGACAGATTCCCGGTTAAGACTGCGAGATTTGCTAATGTGGCTTTTTCAAACGGTTCATTGCCGGCAGGATTCCTATCCAGAATCCAGAAATTTCAACCCTTGGGAGCACCTCTTGATGTAAAGAGATACTTTGTTTCGCCACAGGAGAGCGGACAGATATGCATGCTTTCATGTATGCTCGGTGAAAACCGAGAGATATTTTTCCCAAAGCTTAAAGAAGCTCAGATGATGACCTTTGATAAGATCGCAGAGGAGCTTTTAAAAGAACAGGGTTATGAAGTGCTAAAGTGTGATAGTGATGAGGAAGCAATTGATGCCGCGTTGGAGCTGAAAAAAGATCCTGACTGCAGGAAGTATCCTGTTCATTTTTCTAAATCCGACACATCGGGTGAAAAGCCTTTTGAGGAATTCTATACAGATGATGAAACAGTAGATAGTGACAGGTTTGAATCACTTTCTGTTATAACAGGTAAAAAAATGTGCGATAAAGAGGCGGTTTCTAAACTTATTGAAGATTTGGATAGGATTTTCGAGTCGGGGAATGCGGATAAGACGCAGATTGTTGAAAGAATATCCAAGTATCTGCCTAATTTTGAGCATATTGAAACAGGTAAATCTCTTGATTCTAAAATGTAATAGAGGCAGGGAATATGGACATGAAAAAGCAAATTGGGGTATTGACTGCGACAAGAGCTGAGTTTGGACTTCTAAAACCGCTTATTATAAGCCTTATGAAGGCGGACTTTTGTGATGTAAAAGTCCTGGTAACAGGCGCTCATCTAACGGCTGCATTTGGTAATACATATAAGGAAATAGAAGAGGCAGGAATTCCGATAGCTGCAGAAATAGAGTGTGTTTCTGAAGGTGATAGTCAAGCAGACATTTCAAATAATATGGCTATGGCTTTGACTGGTTTTGGAAAATATTTTGCTGATAATTATTTAGACTTGCTTATAGTCCTTGGAGACCGATATGAGGCTTTGTCGGTCTGTATTGCTGCTATGAATGCTGAGATTCCTATTGCTCATATTCATGGCGGGGAGATTACGCAGGGCTTGATAGATGAGGCTATAAGGCATTCAATAACAAAGATGAGTCAGCTACATTTTGTGTGTACTGAGGTTTATAGAAACAGAGTTATACAGATGGGAGAGAATCCCTGCAGGGTATTTAATGTAGGGGCTCTGGCAGTAGAGAATATTAGGAATACGTATTATATTTCCAAGGAAGAACTTGGAAAGGATATTGGGATTGATCTTTCCAGAGATTACGCGGTTGTTACATTTCATCCTGTTACGCTTGAAGCAAACAGCGGAGTCGAACAATTCGATCAACTGATGTGTGCATTGGACGAATTTCCGGAGATGTCATTTGTCATCACAAAGGCTAATGCTGATGCAGGTGGAAGACATATTAATCAGAAAATAGATGAATATGCTGATATTCGCAGCAATGTTATAGCGGTTACCTCGCTTGGGGTAAGAAGATATTTGAGTGCTGTAAAAGAGAGCACAGTTGTTATCGGGAATTCTTCCAGCGGCATTATTGAAGCGCCATGCCTTCATATCCCTACAGTAAATATCGGGGACAGACAAAAAGGAAGACTAATGCCGGAAAGTGTCCTTTGCTGTGAGCCTGATAAAGAGTCTATTGTTAATACGATAAAGCAGGCAATTAGTGATGATTTCAGGGAAAAGGTTAAGGCTATGACAAATCCATTTGGAGATGGTAACACCTCCGCTAGGATTACTGAGATAATACGAGAGACCTTTGAAAAGTCCGGCAAAATAAATATAAAAAAGGACTTTTACGACATAGAGGTGAATGGATGAAGAAAACAGTATTTATTGGATGCGTAGAGAGTTCATATATAATACTTAAGCATATGCTACAAAAGGGATATATTGTATCCGGCGTGGTGACCATGGATGATTCTCCCATTAATTCTGATTTTCATTCTTTAGTGCCACTTGCCAAAGAGTATGGGATTGATGTCATATGTACAAAGAATATAAATGATGAAGAAACGCTAGAGTTTATCAAGAACAAGAAACCGGATGTCATATATTGTTTTGGATGGTCACGCCTTATAGGCAAGGAATTATTAGCATTACCGCCTTATGGGGTTATAGGCTTTCATCCGGCAGCAATTCCCATGAACCGGGGAAGACATCCGCTTATATGGGCGTTGGTGTTGGGGTTGGATAAGACTGCATCTACTTTTTTTGTGATGGATGAAGGAGCTGATACTGGCGATATCATAAGTCAGAAAGATGTAATCATAGGTTATGATGACGACGCACAGACCTTGTATGATAAGGTTCTTAACACAGCCAAGAATCAGGTTATAGAATTTACCGATAAAATAAGCATGGATTCGTTGGTAAGGTTACCTCAGGACAAAAATGTAGGGAATACATGGAGAAAACGTGGCAGGTTAGATGGGCAGATTGATTTTAGGATGTCCTGTGAAGGAATATATAATCTGGTCAGAGCACTTACTCATCCATACGTTGGAGCGCATTTTATGATGGCTGATGTGGAGGTAAAAGTATGGAAGTGTAATGTGTATAAATGTGATGACTATAAAAATCTGGAACCGGGTAAGATTCTTAAGGTTTATTCAGAAACTGAATTTGAAGTAAAAGCATATGACGGCATTGTTCATGTCTTGGATTGCGATAATATAATATTAAAGGAAGGGGAATATCTTAGATGAATGTACTTGTCATTTCACCGCATCCTGATGATGAGACGCTGGGAGCGGGAGGCACTTTGTTAAAATTTAAGGATTCCGGGCACAGGCTTTTCTGGATAATTGTTACAAATATGAAGACTGAATATGGCTATTCTGCAGAACGTGTAAATGAGCGAAATAAAGAAATAGAAGAGGTTGATAGAGCTTACGGATTTGAGAAAATGTGGAATTTGGAAATGGAACCAGCGGGGGTGGATAAGTATGAAAAAGGAGAATTGGTTGCTGGGTTCAAAAAGATACTAGATGAAGTGCAGCCGGAGATACTGATAATTCCTTATAGATTCGATGTCCATTCTGACCACAGAATCATATTTGAAGCGGTATACTCATGCACGAAGGCATTTAGGGCGCCATATCTGAAAACGGTAATGAGTATGGAGATATTGTCAGAAACAGATCAGGCTCAGGTAGAAAATGTTTTTTCTCCAAATGTTTTTGTGGATATATCAGAGTACATTGATAAGAAGATAGATGTAATGAGGATATACAAGAGTGAGATTGATGAAGCACCATTTCCTAGAAACGAAAACGCTATCCGTGGCATGGCAGCTTTTAGAGGTGCGACTGCTTATCAGAAATATAGTGAAGCTTTTTATCTGATAAAGAGTCGTATTGATTAAAGTCTTGTATAGGAGATGCAAAATGAAAAATATAGCGATCATTCCAGCGAGGAGTGGATCTAAGGGACTCCCTGATAAGAATATCAGAGAACTTTGTGGTAAGCCTCTGATAGCGTATTCGATAGAAGCTGCAAATAAAAGTGGGCTTTTTGATGAGGTTTTTGTCTCTACTGACTCCGAAAAATATGCCGATATTGCAAAAAATTGTGGTGCAAGTGTACCATTCCTTAGAAGCGATAAGAATGCAATGGATTCATCCAGCTCCTGGGATGTCGTGGAAGAAGTTTTAGAGAAATTTGAAACGATGGGGAAAGAGTTTGAGACCTTTTGCCTTCTTCAGCCCACTTCACCTCTTAGAAATTCGGATGACATAATAAGAGCATATGAGACTTATAAGAAAAAAGATGCTAATGCGGTTGTGTCTGTATGTGAACTGGAGCATCCATTGTCCTGGTGCGGACAGCTCAGTGAAGATTTGAGTATGGATGGATTTATATCCCAGGATTCTATGAATCAGAGACAGAAGCAAGCTGTTACATACAGATTAAACGGGGCAATCTATCTTGTGAATATTAAGAGTTTTAGAGAAGAACGGTTTTTATATAGGAAAGGCTGCTATGCCTGCATTATGGATAAGCGAAACAGCGTGGATATAGATACGATATTTGATTTTAAATACGCCGAGTTTTTGCTGAAAGACGCATAAAATGGGACTTTTTAGACTGCTGTCATAAGTTTATAAATAATTTATATTTTTTTTGAGAAAAGGGGTTAACTTTATGATAGTAGGTCCGATATAATGAATGTAGGAAACACAATGTGCATTAATTCTGTGGCACGGAACACGGCAATAATGTACATGTGCATATAGTAGGATAGCAGGGAGAGAGCAGCCTAGGAACTCCGCTCGCCGGATATCCGAATCGAAACACAATCAAATTTTAATTACCGCAAAAGGATTTGCGGCGTACACAAACAAGGAGGTATATTATGGTAGTACAACACAATTTAACAGCGATGAACGCTAACAGAATGCTCGGAGTAACAACTGGTCAGCAGTCCAAGTCAGCAGAGAAGCTCTCTTCAGGTTATCAGATTAACCGTGCAGCAGATGATGCAGCAGGTCTTTCAATTTCCGAAAAGATGAGAAAGCAGATCAGAGGTCTTGATCGCGCATCCACCAACGCAGATGATGGTGTAAGCGCAGTTCAGACAGCAGAAGGTGCACTCACAGAAGTACACGATATGCTGCAGAGAATGAACGAACTTGCAGTTCAGGCTGCTAACGGAACAAATAGTACACAGGACCGTTCATCCATACAGGATGAGATCAATCAGCTGACAACTGAGATTGACCGTGTTGCTGAGACAACAAAGTTCAACGAGACATATCTGCTTAAGGGTGGCCAGGGCTTCAAAGATAAGTACATGGCAGCTCATGATGCAGGTCTTGAAGGAACTCTTGCTGACACAGGTAAGAAGGGCGTGTTCACAGCTTATGTAACGGCAGATACAGATAAGACTATCGCTGGTAAAGAGTACCACATCGGTGCAGCTTCTGATGCTATCAGCACAAAGCAGGCTTCTATCACAAACGCAGCTTCTGTAACAATCAATGGAACAACTTATGTTAGAGGAACAAGTTCTCTTGACAATGCTACACCTATCTTCAAGTATGGGGATGATGAGTATTCTATTGATGAAGTTAAGGCAATGGTAGTTGACGGTGCTAAGGTTGCTGTTGCAGGTGGCACAACTCGTACAGCTGTTGACTGGAAACTTGATAAGAACATTTCTGTATCTCAGGCTACATCTAAGATGAAGGATGCTCTTCTCCAGGCAAACAAGATTGGTGTTGACGCTAAGAAGCAGGGTAGTGTAGCAGTAAACGTTAATAATGGTGTAACCACAAGTAACGGTACACTGTACACATTCTCTATCACAAAGCAGACAGCACATGTTGCTAAGGATCTTGGCCTCCAGCTCCACGTTGGTGCAGATGCTGACATGAGTAACAAGATCACTGTTGGTGTAGAAGTAATGAGCGCTGCAAATCTTGGTATCCAGAACCTCAACGTAGTTGATGGATCCGGTGTTGCTGCAACCTATGCAATCGATGCAATTGAAGATGCTATCAAGAAAGTATCTGAGCAGAGATCTGCACTCGGTGCTGTACAGAACAGATTAGAGCACACAATTAAGAACGTTGATAACGTAGTAGAGAATACCACAGCAGCTGAGTCCCGTATCCGTGATACAGACATGGCTAATGAGATGGTTACCTACAGCAAGAATAACATTCTTGCACAGGCAGGCCAGTCAATGCTTGCTCAGGCTAACCAGTCCAACCAGGGTGTTCTTTCACTCCTCGGCTAATCACGTTAGCGAAATACTAGAGTACTTTAAGTACAACCATAGAAAGGGCTCTCCCGCAAGGGAGAGTTCTTTCCATATATGACTTTATCGGGTTTACATGATATAATTATCAATATATTAATATATTGTACGATTATTGTCAGGGGGATTTATGAGTCAGTTACAGGATATGGGAAGACAGGTAATTGCCAACAATGATAAGGCTGCAGATATGATTTATCAGAGGAAACCGGGAGGCATCGAGATGGTTGCTCCGGTTATGAAGTTGCTTGTTACATTTACTGAGCTTCTGGTTCAGAGTGGTAAAGCAGATGCAGATCATGCAGATCAGATGCAGGAGTGGCAGACTGACTTTACAAGACTTGCCGAAGCAAACCAGCAAGGTGATTATATTCTTGTAGCAGATATTCTTCATCATGATCTTAATCGAGAGATTGAGGAGTGGATTAAAAAGTAAAATACGGGAAAATTGTTTATGACTTTTGAGGGGAGAGTAATAAACGAATTACATAAGGATGAGAACCTTAGAAATAGAAATTTTGATGCATTCGAAAAAAGATATAATGTAAGGCCTAAGGTGAATCAAAACGAAGATAAAATGTACCGGATTGAAACATCTAATGATGGACAGCCGGTACTGTTTATTAATGGTGCACTATCGGGCAGAGACTTAAGGTTAAACAGTTCTTACTCACCTTCATATGAAGCTTCAAGGTGGGCACAATATATAATTACCCCCAATCGAAGGTCTTTGGTTTTTTTAATGGGCTTTTCTTCAGGCATATATTTGAGAATGCTTTTGGATAGATACCGCCCTGATACTACCTTTTTTGTTTATGAGCCAAACGAAGCTCTTTTTTCTTATGTCTGCGCATTTGCGGATTTCACAGACATTATTTCGCATATAAGAATAAATCTGTTTATAACAGAATATCAGATAAAAAATTTAACAAATGAGCTTCTAAGTGAAGCAATAACTTATAGATCCGAAGCTCAGAAAATAGTAACGCCCTTTTATGGTGAAGATGAATTTTATTCGAATGCCTGCCATCAGCTTGAGGCATCTATGGTGACCAGTAAAGATTTTCAGGAAGGTACTGCAAGAGAGGCTCTTAAATGCAGGATATATGCCTGGAATCATATGGATAAGTCATATGTTCTGCCTCAGTTAAAAGAGAAAGTGAAACCCGGAACGGCTGCTGTCATCGTTTCTGCAGGCCCATCTCTTAATAAAAATGTAGATGACTTAAGCAAAATAAAGGGACATGCGGTTATTATTTGCACGGACAGAGCAGCAAGCGTGCTGGCAGAGCATGATATTAAGCCGGATATATTGATAACTATGGATGCAGAAAAGAGTTCTGAATATTTAAATCTTGATGCATATAAGGACACATATCTTTTGGCTTCATACCAAACAAACACGGAGACACAGAAACTATTTGAGGGAAGGTGTATATTTTTCCATGCTCTTAAATATGAACAGGAACTGATTGGGGATAAAGTCGGTGAGCAGGCTTTTGACCATGGAGGAAATGTTGCAGGTGCGGCATTTGTTGTGTGTAGGGATTTGGGAATAAAGAAGATAATATTCGTTGGACAGGATTTGGCCTTTACCGGAGGAAGGCACCATGCAGATAGTAGAGATGAAGGAAACCCTGATATAGTAAAGAGATTTGTTGAAGGAAGTATTGAAGAAAAAGTTGAAACAAATGAGATGTGGATTGCTTTCAGAGATTTTTTCGAGAGGCAGATAGCCATGAATCTGGATATTTCAGTTATCGATGCCACTGAAGGCGGCGCAAAAATACATGGTGCTAAGGTAAAGAACCTTAATGAAGTTGCTAATGAATTAAGTGGACAGGAATTTGATTCCGGTAAGCTTTTTGAGAATTTGGAATATGCCCAGACTTCCAAGGAAAAAGAAAAAACAGTAGAAATAATAAAACAATGGATAAGTGACCTTGAAATAATAGCAGACATTTCAAAGAAACTTGAAGAAATATGTGGGCAGTTGATAAAAGCCTGTAAATATCATGACATAAATGATGCAGCATATTCAAAAAAGAGGAAACAACTTGGAGAATATAAATTGATGATTCATAAGAAACATGTGTATGAGCTTATGGAACATTTGTGGATTAAGGATATGTATGCTATTCCGGAACTGGTTTTATTTATAAGAAATAATGAGGAAGCATTGCCTGTACTGGAGAATGCCAAAGAATTCTATTCAAAGCTTCCGGAGGATTGCAGAAGTTTAAAACAGGAACTTATTGATTCAGTAAATAAATTAGCTTAAGAGGAAATGATATGGCAGCAGATAATATGCAGAGAACTGGACTTGTAAAAAACGAAAAAATAAGAGAAAAGAATTTTGAACTTTTCAAACAAAGATACGGTGCAGAACTCACGATAGACCCTGACGAAGATGAGAAATACAGGATGGAAGAAGCTGAGGATGGAGAAATAGTTCTGTATATTAGGGATGTTACTCCGGGGCAGGATCTTCGTCTTAACAGTATATATAATCCTTCTTATGAAGCTGCCAGATGGGCAGAAAAGCAGGAAATTCTTAACAGGAGAACTACATTAGTTATTCTTGGTTTTTCCACGAGTGTTTTTGTAAGAGCTTTGTTTAAAAAATTAAGGCCTGATTCCGTATTTTTTGTATATGAGCCCTTAGAGAATTTATTCTCATTTGTTTGCGCTTTTGCTGATTTGAGTGACATTATCACGGAACCCAGAATCAGATTGTATGTTACAGAAAACCAGCGTAAAAACATATCAAACGATATGATACATGATCTTGCGACTTTTAGACCGGAGTCTAAAGGAATTATTACCCCTTTCTATTCAGAAAATGAAGCGTTTAATAAGCTATGTCATGAAATGGAAAATGTTATGGGAACCACCGCATGCTACCAGCAGGACAGGGGAAGAAATGCCTTAAGATGCAGAATGTTTGCCTGGAACCATATGAGAAATGCGCACATTCTTGCGGATCTTCGTGACAGAATACCTAAGGATATTCCGCTTATTATAGTATCCGCAGGACCGTCTCTTAGAAAAAATGCTGAAGTGTTAAAAAGAATAAAAGGTCATGCATTCATTCTATCAACAGACAGGGCGCTTATGGTTCTGGATGAATATGATATTACACCGGATGCCGTAATATCCCTTGATGCCGAGAAGAGCCCGGATTTTATGAATGTTAAAGTCGCACAGAATATACCTGTAATATGTTCATATCAGCTTAATTCTGAAAGCCAGAAGCTTTTTTATGGCAGAAGAATATTTTATCATGCCCTTGGATATGAATATGACCTTATAGGTCCCAAGGTAGAAGCCCAAAATGGTCTTGATCAGGGAGGAAATGTTTCAGGAGGAGCTTTCACTGTATGTGAATTTTTGGGGATAAAGACTGTGATACTTATTGGTCAGGATCTGGCATTCCTAAATGGTAAGCATCATGCAGATGGAAGAAATGACGGAGTGCCTCTTACTGCAGCAAAGGAAATAAAGGGAATTAATGGAGAAATGGTTCTAAGTAATGATATGTGGATAGGCTTTAGAGATTTCTTCGAAAGAAGGATAGCTGCAAATCCTGATATGAGAGTTATAGATGCTACAGAGGGAGGTGCTCTTATTGAGGGAACAGAGATAATGACTCTTGCAGAGGTTGCAGATAAAGTATGCACAAAAGAGTATGACCTTCAAAAGATATTTGATGATCTCCCCAATGCTCAAAGCGATAAAGAATATGAGGAGATGCTTGAACGTGAGGAACAATGGCTTGAGCAACTTGATATGATAGCTGAAAACTCTAAAGAGCTTGAGGTCCTAAGCAGGCAACTTCTTAGAATCAGTAAATATCAAAGCATTGATGATGCGGCAGCAACTAAAAAGCTGAATAAAATGGATAAGCTTCGATTAGAAATATATGAGACCAGAATAAATACTCTTATGGAAGAATTCTGGATAGAGGATTTATATTCTATTCCGGACTATACCTTTATGGTCAGAAATAATGAGGAAGCGATCCCTGTATTTGAAAGCGCTATGAAGTTTTATGGAAAATATCCAGAAGATTGCATGAGCCTGAAAAAAGAACTGCAGGAAGCAATTGCGAAGGGAAAAGAGGATTACGAGAAGGAAAAAAGAGGCGAAAAGATAGATTAAATATCATCGGGCAAAGTTATGACTGACATTTATAACAAAAACAGAGATGCCTTTCTAAGAAGGTATGGGATTGTAATTCCGGAACTTAATAGTGAAGATAGTCTCTATGCGCTCGACTTCTCAAAGGACGGGGATGCTGTATTAAATGTGACTATAGATTCTAATGGCAAAAAGCTTCGCCTAAACAGCCTCTATAGCCCTGCTTATGAGGCAAGGTCCTGGATAAAGGGGAGAGATATACCCGGAAGAAGGACCACAGTTTTGGTTTGCGGCTTTTCAACGGGTGTTTTCCTTAGAGAAATGCTAAGCACTTATAGACCTGATACTATTTTCTTCTTATATGAACCACAAGAAGAGTTATTTTACTATGTGTGCGGCCATATTGATATTTCTAATCTGATCTTGAATAACCGTGTATATATGTTCATTACAGATGAACAGAAAAACAGAATGGTGGATTTGGTATATAACGATATACTACTTGGCAGATCGGAAGTAATGGGGATCACAACTCCGTTTTATGCAGAGGATAACCGCTTTAGGAACATATGTGATGAGATAGGAAAGCTAAGTGTATCTGTTCGCAATTTTAAAAAAAGTCGTGGAAGAAATGCCTTAAGGTGCAGAATTTACGCATGGAACCACATGGAGGGATGTCGCTTCTTATCTGATTTAAAGGAGGTTTATCCTAAGGGGTGTCCCGGGGTTATAGTGTCTGCCGGACCATCTCTTAACGAAAATGTTGAAGATCTGAAAAAAATAAAGGGACATGCTTTTATTCTTGCAACTGACAGATCCCTTAGTGTTTTAAAGGAACATGACATAGTACCTGATGCCGCCATATCGGTTGATGCTATTAAAAGTCCGGAATACCTGGAGTATGCTTATGAAAAAGACATACCCATAATATGCTCATATCAGCTCAATATTGATGCTCAAAAGAAGGCTGGCGGAAATCTTATCTATTTTGATGCTATTAGCTATGAACGTGCACTTTTTGGAGATAAGGCAAATTTTGGATCCGGATTAGATATGGGAGGAAATGTAGCGGGAGGAGCATTTGTAGTACTTAAGCTTCTTGGAGCAAAGACGATCATCCTTGTTGGTCAGAACCTGTCATATAAAAATGGGAAGCATCATGCGGATAATATAGATGAAGGAATGCAGGAAATTTCAAATGATGTTGAGGTACCGGGAATTGATGGCAAAATGGTTGTCAGTAACAGGATGTGGATAAGTTATAGAAATTTCTTTGAGAGACAGATAGTACAGAACCCTGGGATAAAGGTGATTGATGCAACAGAGGGCGGAGTACTTATTAAAGGATGCGATATAAAAAAACTGAAAGATGTGGCCAAAGATATTGAAGAAAAAAGCTATGATTTTTCAGGCATAATTTCTGATCAGGCATATAAAACATCTGGGGTACTAAATGGAAATATAGAAAATGTACTGAAAGCATGGTTAGATGAACTCAGTAATATAAGAGATGTTTCGCTTGAAATAGTAAGACTATTGGATGAACTAATTAGCGTCGGTGAGAACAAAAAGAATGAAGTTACAAATGAGAATGATCATATTCAGAAGATTGGTAAATTAAGAGAATCCATGTATGGAATGAAAATGTATTCTTTGCTTGAAGAGTATTGGATTGAGGATATGTATTCCATTCCGGATAGATTGCTTGTTTTGCAGGATGGCAGTGTGTTGGAAACATGTAGAGAAGTTAGAGATTATTATGCCGGTCTGTCTAAAGATTGCAGGACACTTAGCGATGAGATGACCAAATATTTTTGATGGCTGAATAGGGGGGGACTATGTCAGTAAATGATATTTTGAAATATGCCTTCGATAAATTTGATGCGAATGAATATGATGAAGCCGTGATGGCTTTTATGGCTGCGCATCAGGCCAGCGATGATCCGCAACAGAAAGATGACATTTTTCAAGTCATCAATGAAAGCTTTATTGCACCTAATGAAAATGAGTTCAAGAAGGCTTACGAGGATAATACCAAGTTCCTGTTAGAAAAAGGAAAACTACATCTTGATACCATTCCTGAATATGGCATGTTATCTTTGAAAATGATTCCTGCTTCAGATTCAAGGTTTTATGTATGGAACGATGAAGAGAGTAGATTCGAAGGAAAGCAGCCAGTAATTATTGATGAGAATAAGTTAGATGATGTCTCTAACAGAGTGTTTTCGCCTATGTTGATAGATGGATATTCTGATATGAGGCTTATTTTGCATGATGCAGAATCATCCAGAAATATGAGGATATATATGGTTCTGAAAAATGATCGCATGCTGAAACAATTTTTTTCATACTTAACTATTCCGGGAATGGGGAAAATTCTTTGCGAATTGAATGTAGATATATTTGACGATAAATATACATTTGAAAAGTATATTCGAGAAAGCGGAGCGTATATACCCAGGAGAATAAAAAGCGAAGAACTTGATGAATATACTCAATTGATGACAGATATACATAATGAAAGAGTTAGCAGTACTCGAAAGGGAGATAATGTTTTTTTGTCAATTTGTATTCCCTCATGGAATCGCGGGAAAGAAGCATTGGAAACGGTCAAAAACCTACAACAACTGATGTATGACGAAGAGATAGAAATAGTATTATGTAATAATAGCTCAACTAAACAGACGGATTACTATGAAAAGATAAATGAATTAGCAAGTTTGGATAAGCGAATTGTTTATAAAGAGCTGCCATCAACTTGTTATAGGGATAGTTTTGAAAATGTGATCGGTCTTCCAAGTGGTAAGTATGCCATTTTCTCTTCGGATCAGGATCACATGATAACTGAAAATTTTGATGATGCAATTCAGTATATTTACAATAATAGTAATAATAACGTAGGAGTAATGACTTTTGAAACTATATCTCCTATAAGTAAAGTAATTTATTATAGGTGTGATAAGAGCATTGTACATACCAAGACGATGGAGAAAGTTGCTCTTGCATGCGGCTCCAATTATATTACCGGATTATGTTTCAATATGGATAATATTCGCAAAAACGGTTTATTGGAAAAAATAAAAAAGAAATATCATGAAAATGCAGATAATAAAATGTACGACGACTATACACATTGTGTATTAGCAGCTTATCTGGTTAAAAATAGTGAATATGCCTTTTCCGGAATGCCTTTATTTGAGGACGAAGCAGAGGAGGAAAGCTTATATTTAGATAATGGGGAGTTCAGACTCAAATATATTTTCCCGGAAAATAGGATGATAAGTATTAGAAATGAAACGGCAGTATTGATTGACTTGGAACTAGAACCTTCGGATCTTGCATTTTGCATTTTAAATACGTTTGCGAATGTATATAGATTATTGAGAATAGGATACTCTTTTTACCCGGAAATAATGCTTGAAAAGCACAGTTGGGAAGAAACGTGCGAAATAGTATTAAATACGCAAAAAGAAATTATTGATGATACGAAGGTGATTGAGTATATAGGGAATGATGATTTAAGGAAACTAATGGAGGATAATATTGAAGCATACTATTTACGGGAATTAGCAAATAAAAAAATTACATAAAGGATGAAAAGCGAAGATGCGCATAAACACTGCGTTTCTTCGCTTTTTTTATTGCTATTTAGAGCAAAATGAAATAAAAATACAAAAAAATTTTCAAAAAAGGGTTAAGTAAATAAAAATTGGAACGATATATAGAGTGTAAAACAAAAAAACATCGTCAAGGATGATCGATGTGGGAGCGCACTCAACTTAATAAGTAACTATTATTTTGAAACAAAGTATCAAGCAGCAGGCTCGGGCTCTACGGATTAGAGGGAGAGACTGCACCCACATGGAGGTATAATATGGTTATCCAGCATAATTTGACGGCGATGAATTCTAACAGAATGCTTGGCATTACAACAGGAACCCAGGCAAAATCTTCAGAAAAACTTTCCTCAGGTTATAAAATCAATAGAGCAGCAGACGATGCAGCAGGCTTATCAATCAGTGAGAAGATGAGAAAGCAGATGCGAGGCCTCGATAGAGCATCAACAAACGCTGACGATGGTGTAAGCGCAGTACAGACAGCTGAAGGTGCACTCACAGAAGTGCACGATATGCTTCAGAGAATGAACGAACTGGCAGTTCAGGCAGCTAACGGAACAAATAGTAAAATTGACCGTGATGCCATCCAGAACGAAATTTCACAGCTTACAACTGAAATTGATCGTGTAGCAGAGACAACAAAGTTTAACGAGACCTACCTTCTTAAGGGAGGCACCGGAAACTATAACAAATATATGAACATACATGATGCCGGTCTTGAAGGTACAACAGCAGATCTTGGCAATTACGGAACATTCACCTGCTACCTTAAGTCCAGTGATGACATCAAGATAGCCGGAAAGAATTATCACATGTATGATAAGGATACCGATACAATCGGTAAGATCCAGGGTGATATTTCAGTAGCTCTTAATACAGCAAGTCAGGGATCCGTTACTATAAATGGAACAACTTATGTAAGAGCAACAAGTACATACGATAGCACAACACAGGTATTCAAAGTTGGCGATCAGGAGTACTCACTTGAACAGATTCAGGCAATGGTAGTAGATGGAGCACAGGTTAGAACACCTACAACCGGAAGTACCAGAATTGCAGCAGATGCTAATCTTGATAAGAATATCCTGGTATCAACAGCCATTAGAAAGATTGACGAATCTCTTAAACAGGCTAACCTCATCGGAGTAGACAGCGATAAGGTTAATATGGTTAAGGTATCCTGCAGAGACTTCGCAGGTACATCAATCAGCGGCGCAACCAATGATGAAAAAAAGTATACTTTCTCAATCTCAAAGGGAACAGCTAAGGTTGCTAAGGATCTCGGTCTTCAGCTTCATGTAGGATCTGACGCAGACATGACAAACAAGATCCTTATGAACGTACAGGTTATGAACGCGGCTAACCTTGGTATCCAGAACCTTACAGTAACTGACAGCCTTGGAATTTCAGCTACATACGCAATCGATGCCATCGAAGACGCTCTCAAGGTAGTATCAGAACAGAGATCAGAACTTGGTGCTATCCAGAACAGATTAGAGCACACAATCAAGAACCTGGACAACGTAGTAGAGAATACAACAGCAGCAGAATCCAGACTTCGCGATACAGACATGGCAGACGAGATGGTTACTTACAGCAAGAACAACATCCTCGCACAGGCAGGACAGTCGATGCTGGCTCAGGCAAACCAGAGTACACAGGGTGTTATGTCACTCCTTCAAGGCTAATAATAAAACTGAAAATCAAAATCAAAACCTCAGGGGCACCTTCCAAAAGGAGGGTGCCTCTTCTTTTCATAGGAGATTCTATTTGTTTCAATAAATCGTAATTCCGTTTATAATTAAATGTAGTATATAGATTTTTTTACAGAGGAATCGATATGGAAAACATAGTTATGATCGGCGGCGGTGGTCATTGTAAATCGGTGATAGATGCGGCGCTACGGTCAAAGAGATTTGGAAAAATTTTCATAACGGATGTAAACCTTAAGCCCGGAGATGAAATCTTTGGATGCGAGGTTGTGGGCACAGATGATGTTCTTCCAAAGCTTTTTGAGGAGGGAACCACCAAGGCCTTTATTACGGTTGGATTTGTAAAGCCCAGCGGTCTTAGAAGTAAACTGTTCTATCTTGCTAAAGATATGGGATTTTCTTTTCCCAATATTATTGATCCTTCAGCGGTGGTGTCTGCCAATGCAAAGCTTGGAACAGGCATATTTGTTGGAAAGAATGCAGTGATAAATGCAGGTGCAACTGTAGGCGATAACGTGATAATCAACACCGGTGCCATAGTTGAGCATGACAGTGTGATCGGTGATTTTGCTCACGTAGCTGTGGGGACAAAGGTTTGTGGAGAATGCAATGTAGGCGCCAATACTTTAGTAGGGGCAGGTGCCACTATTCTTCAGGGTGTTAAGGTTGGAAGCGATGCGATCATCGGCGCAGGTGCAGTTGTTCTAAAGGATGTAGGGACCCAGTGCACTGCAGTTGGAATGCCTGCCAGAATTCTAAGGGGCTGGAACTGATATTGACGAATGATATTTAATGATATAATATGATATTAAGATATACATAATGATTGGCATTGATATGCAGCGATACAAATCATTATCATTTGTCTATCAGTTTTTATAGCAGATGCAGGAGGCTTCCATGACTATCGAAGAGATGAACAGGATCAAGGATTCAAGGGGATATAGTTTTACCCAACTTTCGGATTACACCGGGGTCCCGGTGGTTACACTGCAGAGAATTTTTTCCGGCAATACCAAAAATCCCAGGAAGGCTACACTTGATGCAATTGAGAAGGTGCTTGAGGGAGATGAATCCAAATATTTTGGCAAAGCATATTCCTATGAGCAAAGTAGCGTTGTTTTTTCCGATAGGGGAGAGAAGTCATCAGAACTGGCGGAGAGCTCACCATCTTATGGGAGTAAGAAAAATGGTGAATATACTGTGGAAGATTATTATGCGCTACCAGAAGATCAGTGGGTTGAACTGATAGATGGTGTTTTCTATGACATGACAGCACCGAGACCAGTTCATCAGATAATTAGCAGTGCTGTGTTTAATACAATATATAACTTCATACGATCCAATAAGAGCGATTGCATACCACTGTATTCCCCAATTGACGTACAGCTGGATTGTGATGACAGGACCATGGTTCAACCGGATGTGGTAATTGTTTGTGATGAAGATAAGATTAGGGATAAAGTAATCTATGGTGCGCCGGATTTTGTTTTGGAGATATTATCACCATCTACGCGTAGAAAAGATATGTTCATCAAATCTGAGAAATATTGTAATGCCGGTGTGAAGGAGTATTGGATGATAGATCCTAAGAAGAGGGTTTTGATTGTATACAACTTTAAGGATGAAGACGTTACACCTGAGATTATGCCACTTGAAGGAGATTATCCAATGAATATCTATGATGGCAAACTCAGGATAGATTTGGAAGAGGTGAATCAGATTATAGAAAGATTCTCAAAATAAAGCAGGGCGGGCAGTGGATTTTCCATGAATAAATATAACTTTGGAGGTTTGGATGGCTGACAGAATTCTTATAATTGCGGAAGCGGGAGTCAATCATAACGGATCTCTCGAAATTGCAAAAAAGCTTATTGATACCGCCAAAGAATGCGGCGCAGACATAGTGAAATTCCAGACTGCAAAACTATCCAGTCTGGTTTCAAAAAGTGCACCAATGGCTGAGTACCAGAAAAAGAATATTGGAAAAGAAGAATCACAGAAGGATATGTTGTCAAAACTCCTTCTTCCTTTTGATGATTATAAGTTGTTATCCGATTACTGTAAGACAACCGGAATTAAGTTTTTATCAACGCCTTTTGATGTAGAAAGTATAGAATTTCTGGATTCTTTACTTGATATTTGGAAGATTCCATCCGGTGAAATTACCAATTATCCTTATCTTGTAAAAATAGCAAAGACGGGCAAAGACATAATCCTTTCCACGGGAATGTGCACCATGCAGGAAGTGGAGGATGCGGTTAAAGTATTAAAAGATAATAGTTCGGGTAAGATTACGATCCTGCATTGTACTACCAATTATCCCACTCCCATGGAGGATGTGAATTTAAAGGCTATGCTTACGCTTAAGGAACGCTTTGGATGTGATGTGGGTTACTCGGATCATACAAGAGGTATAGAAGTTCCCATAGCTGCGGCTGCGCTTGGAGCAACAGTTCTCGAGAAGCACTTTACGCTGGATAGAAATATGGAAGGACCTGACCATAAAGCAAGCCTCGAACCCGATGAACTTCGGGAGATGGTACGGGCTGTGAGAAATATTGAAATGGCTCTTGGAACCGGAATAAAAGAGCCGACAGAGGCCGAACTCAAAAACAGACTGGTTGCCAGAAAAAGCATAATCGCTGCAAGAGATATTAAAAAAGGTGAACTCTTAACAGAAGAAAATCTCACCACCAAAAGACCCGGGAATGGAATATCTCCCATGAAATGGAATGAAGTAACAGGTACAAGTGCGATCCGGGATTTTGCAGAGGATGAGCTTATAGAAATATGATTTTTATTTTGCAGGTATGCGTTTTGCGAGGCCTGATAATACATTTACAATGACAGGAGTAGATGTGTATGAAAACTTATGAAAACAAAAAGCTGCTTATACTTGGTGGTAACTTTGAGACCATGCAGCTTGTAGAATGTGCCAATAACCTTGGCATAAAAACCATTGTTACCAGCAATGTACTGGATGAGCCTTCCAAGAAAATCGCATGGAAGGCAGCTGATGTTGATGGAATGGATGCACCTGCTCTCATTGCATTTGCCAATGAAGAGAAGGTTGATGGCGTGCTTGTGGGTGTTGCTGATACCCTGGTTCCATACTATTGCAAGGTTTGTGATGCCCTTGGACTTCCCTGCTATGCAACTCAGTCCATCGTGGATGTTTTTTCATATAAAGATATTTTCAAGACTACCTGCGAAGAATATGGCATACACGGAATTCCTGATTACTATCTTGATGAGTCCTTTAAAAGAGAGGATCTGGACAGGATAAAGTATCCCGTAATGGTGAAGCCTGTGGACAGCTCCAGCGGCAAAGGAATAGTTAAGGTGGAATCTGAGGCTGAGCTAAAAAGTGCTGTTGAGTATGCATTATCTTTTTCCAAGAGTAAAAGATTTATTGTGGAAAGATATATGGACTGCGATGATATGGGTATTTATTACACCTTCAAGGATGGATATTGCAGTGCATCATGTGTTTACGACCGCTATGCCAGCACCGAGCAGGCCGGAGTATCGAGAGTCTGTCTTGGCGGAACCTATCCTTCCAAGCATATAGATGAATACTATCAGCGCATGCACGACAATGCGGTGAGGATGTTCCATGGAATCGGAATCAGGGACGGAATCCTTATGCTGTCTGCTTTCTATAAAGATGGTGAGTTTTATGTCTATGATACCGGCTTCAGACTTCAGGGAGAGGCACCGCATCTTTTACTTAATGCTATACATGGATACGACCAGAGGAAAATGCTTATAGATTTTGCCCTTACAGGAAAAATGGGAGACGTTGATCTTCAGAAGGTTGATGATCCAAGGTATGGCGGAAAATGGGCTGCAACCATCTGGTATCTTCTTAAGGAAGGAACCATAGGTAAAATCGAAGGACTTCCCGAAAAAGAGGATGAGGTTGTAGTTGCAATAGGCAAAAGATTCAACGAGGGCGATGAGGTATTGCCTGAGTGGATTGGCACAGAGAGACAGGTTCTTGCCAGATTATATCTTGTTTGTAACAGCAAGGAAGAGCTTGCCGAGAAAATAAAGTACTATCAGGATACAGTAAAAGTAACCGATATAAATGGTAATAATATGCTGCTTAAGGGCTTTGATGTGGATAAAGCGCTGCAGTTATAATTAAAAGCCGGGTAAACTGAATGTATCAGCAGTCAGGTACCAGGGAATAATTAGTCAGAACAATGAGGGGATATATGTCAGAGCTTAGACTGGATGACAAAGTAATTGTTATATCCGGAGGAACCAAGGGCGTCGGCCGTGCTGCAGCTGAACAGTGCGGAAGATGTGGCGCCAAAGTGGTCATCGGAGGACGTGATAAAGTAGCTGCCAAAAAGACTATTCGAACCATTAAGGCTTTTGGCAGTGAAGCTATATTTGTTTATACGGAGCTTGAAAAAACAGAAGACTGCAGGAAACTGTTTGAAGAAGCCATGAAAAAATATGGTAAGGTGGACGGCTTTTTGAACTATGCAGGTGTTACGCCGGTATCACCCCTTGATACATGCACGGAAGAAACATTTAATCATGTCTTTGATGTCAATTTCAGGGCGGCGTTTTTCTGTTGTCAGGCAGCGGTTGAGTGTATGAGAGAAAACGGCGGCGGGTCCATCATACTTGTGGGATCGGCCCATGCCTGGGGCGGCCAGAAGGACAGAGCTGCTTATGCATGTTCGAAAGGCGCACTTCTTACTCTAATGTCACACATTGCGCACAATTATGCCTCGGAGCAGATCAGATGTAACTACCTGACTCTTGGCTGGACTCCGACAGAGGGAGAGGTTGCACTTAGGAAAAGCCAGGGAATGACTGAGGCTGAACTGAGGCAGCAGGCAGCTGGCATACTTCCAATGGGCCGTATGCTTGAGCGAACAGATTATCTTGACGCAATAATCTATATGTTATCTGATGCATCAAGTATGATGACAGGCAGTGAATTCAGAATCACAGCAGGGGAGTATATTTAATGATGAAAAATATTATGTATGTACCATGAATATTGGCGACATGGGAGGCGGTGCAGGAATATTGTGATAGTCATGGTATTTCTTATGTTCCAATAGCGGATGTGGCAGGATCAGTAATAATTACAAAGTAGGTGTCTGGATTAGGGATTATTTCGGCTTGGATAGTTTTTCCAATAGTCTACAAAGCCATCGCCAAACACCAAAGTTCCGGATAAAGATGATTTTTTTTGGCGAAACTGCTCATAAAGTGATCTGTTGCGGAAGCAAAACCACATTTGGGCATCTACGTTGTAAATGCAGCCATTGAAACCAAATTCGTTATAAAGCCTGGACATTGCCTCATTTGAATAAAAGGTGCAATGAGTTGAAAGATAATAGAACCATTCGGGATCATGAGGAACTTCTTCGCAGATGAGAGTATGAAACGCAAAGATTCCATCTTCATTTAGAAAAGAGAGCACTTCAAGCAGCTCGCCTTTGCCCCGGAGATGCTCAAGAACTGCGGAAGAAAGTACAAGGTCAAATTTTGTTGCAGACATTTCTGCATCTGTCAGGTAATCGGGCCTGTCTAGATCCAGGTATTTGTCGTACTTTTTTAGAATAGCAAGAGATGTAGAATTATCATTGTCAGATAAGGACGTTTCTGAAGTAATATCCCCGGACAGCTCACGGTTAACATAATCTGCAAGTCGGCCATCGCCGCACCCATAATCCACACACTTTTTATCCATGCTAAAAAGACCGGATCTGAAAATGCTTACCAGCATATCTTTTTGTGCATTAATTCTTTTTATCCAGTGAGGGTCATCGGAATCCTCATCAATTCCCTGCTTGGGAATATGTATTTCGGCATTTAAGTCTGAATACTGTGACGGGGGCATATCATAGATTGTTTTTGCCAGAACCAGGCCGCAATCAGGACATTTTACGTACTCGCAGACCTTTAGATTCCTGGTTTGGAATTCCTTGGAACATAATGGAAACATTTTGCGTCCGCACACATAACAGATCATTATGAATATCCCTCCCACATAAGATTTTCATTCTGTTTACTACATAATTTTATCATATTAGGAGCAGTGCGATAGCAGGTCGTGGAAAATTAGGGATTGCGGAAAACGTTTTCTTGTGCTATGATTTTTCATATCGCAGAGAAAACGTTTTCTGCATTTTTTTATGCAGGGTTGGCAAATAGGAATTATTTAGAAGACCATATCAGTGATGATTATGGCAGAAAAGGAGAAAGTATGAGTCAGCATACAAATTTACAGCAGGATGTACTTGTTACTAACATGGAAGAAGCTATTTCTGAGATTTCAAATCAGAAATATGGAAAGGGTCTTAAAGATTTAACAGATAAGGAGACCTATTATGTTCTTCTTGAGTATACAAGCCGTCTTATGAAGGTTGCACCTATCGAAGCAGGTGAGAAGAAGATTTATTATATTTCAATGGAGTTTCTTATTGGTAAGCTTCTTTCCAATAACCTTATTAACCTTAGAGTATATGACAAGGTGAATGAGATTCTTGAAAAGAACGGTAAGAATCTTGCACAGATCGAAGAGTGCGAGCCGGAACCTTCACTTGGTAACGGTGGTCTTGGAAGACTTGCAGCATGCTTCCTTGATTCTATTGCAACACTTGGACTTGCAGGAGAGGGTATCGGACTTAATTATCACTTCGGACTTTTCCGCCAGGTATTTAAGGATAACCTTCAGACAGCTGAGAAGGATTCATGGATCGAGGATGAGTCCTGGCTTGAGAAGACAGACACAACCTTTGATGTTTGCTTTGGTAAAAAGAAGGTTACCTCAAGACTTTACAATATGAACGTTGTGGGTTACGACACAGGTGTAAATAAGCTCAGACTTTTCGATGTTGAGTCAGTTGACGAGAGCCTTGTTGAGAAGGGCATCACTTTTGATAAGAAGGAAATCGAGAAGAACCTTACTCTTTTCCTTTATCCCGATGACTCTGATGAGGCAGGTAACCTCCTTAGAATCTATCAGGAGTATTTCCTTGTTTGCAACGCAGCACAGCTCATTTTGAGGGAGCAGAAGGAACGTCAGTATGACCTTCACGAGCTTTATAAGCACGCAGTTATTCAGATCAATGATACACATCCTACAATGATCATCCCTGAGCTTATCAGAATCCTTGTTGAAGAGAAGGCATTCTCAATGGATGATGCTATCGATGTAGTATCTAAGACCTGTGCTTACACAAACCACACAATCCTTGCAGAAGCGCTTGAGACATGGCCTCTTAAGTATCTTGAGAAGGTTGTTCCTCAGCTTGTTCCTTATATCAAGGAGCTCGATAAGAGAATCCGTGCAAAGGTTAAGAATCCGGATGTACAGATCATCGACAAGGATAAGAAAGTACACATGGCATTTATTGATATCCACTATGGCTTCTCAGTAAATGGTGTTGCTGCTATCCATACAGAGATTCTTAAGAACTCTGAGCTTAATGATTTTTACAAGCTTTATCCTGAAAAGTTCAATAACAAGACAAACGGCGTAACCTTCCGTAGATGGCTTCTTTCCTGTAACCATCCTCTTGCAGATTTCATTTCTGAAAAAATCGGTGATGGCTTTAAGAAGGATGCCAATAAGCTTGAAGATCTCCTGAAGTTCATGGATAATCAGGAAGTACTTGATAAGATCGCTGATATCAAGTTCCAGAAAAAGGAAGAGCTTGCAGCTTATCTTAAGAAAAAAGAGAATGTAGAAGTTGACCCTAACTCCATTTTCGATATTCAGGTTAAGAGACTTCATGAGTATAAGCGTCAGCAGATGAACGCTCTTTACATCATTCATAAGTACCTTGAGATCAAGGGTGGTAAAAAGCCTGTTCGTCCTATCACATTTATTTTCGGAGCAAAGGCTGCACCTGCTTATGTAATCGCTAAGGACATCATCCACCTGCTTCTTTGCCTGCAGGAGATCGTAAATAATGATCCTGATGTATCTCCTTACATGAAGGTCATCATGGTTGAGAACTATAATGTTAGCTATGCTGAGAAGCTTATTCCTGCTTGTGATGTATCAGAGCAGATTTCCTTGGCATCTAAGGAAGCTTCAGGAACAAGTAACATGAAGTTTATGCTTAACGGTGCTGTTACTCTTGGTACAGATGACGGTGCTAATGTGGAAATCCATGATCTTGTCGGCGATGAGAACATTTACATCTTCGGTATCAGTGCAGATGAAGTTATCGAACACTATAAGAAGGCTGACTATGTATCAAAGGATTACTACAAGAAGAGCAAGGTTGTTAAGGAAGCAGTAGACTTCATTACTTCCAAGCAGTGTCTTGCAGTTGGCCATAAGGAGAACTTAAAGCGTCTTCAGGACGAGCTTCTTAATAAGGACTGGTTCATGACACTTATCGATCTGGAGGATTATATCAGAGAGAAGGATCTTATTTTTGCTGATTATGAAAACCGTGAGAAGTGGAAGAAGATGATGCTCAAGAATATTGCTAAGGCAGGATTCTTCTCATCAGACAGAACAATTGAAGAGTACAACAGAGATATCTGGAAGCTCAGATAATTATTTGATCTATATGCCCGCAAATCATTTTGAATAATGGTTTGCGGGCTATTTGTTTATAGTAAATTCATAAGAGAAATGCGGCCATGTGCATTATAATATAAGTAAGAAACAGTATTGTTAACGGTAGATGATTTTATAATTTGCCGTAGGAATGGAGGTTTCTTATGAGCGTGGGAGATGTTTTTAACTATCTGCAGGGAACAAGTGATATTGCGGTAGCTCTTAGGCTTATTCTTGCTACTGTTCTCGGAAGCCTTGTCGGGTGGGAAAGAATAGCTACTCATCACAGTGCGGGAATAAAGACTTTTTCACTGGTGAGCCTTGGTTCTGCTGTTGCAACGGCTTTAAATATCTATCTTGCGATGATGCCCGGGCTATCTTCTGATGCGGCCAGAATTTCTGCAGGAGTAGTAAATGGAATTGGTTTCCTCGGCGCAGGCACGATTCTGGTAACAGGAAGGAAACAGATAAAGGGACTTTCTACCGCTGCGACGCTCTGGGTAACAGCCTGCATGGGCATGGCAATAGGTGCCGGATACCTGGCAGTTGGAATCACAGCATTTATACTTATTGTCTTTACAAATATAGTCCTTCTTCATCTAAGTAACAGTGTTGAATCCCATAGTCAGTACCTGAGCATTTATATAGAAGTAAGTAAGGAACGCGGTGTCACTGAGCTTCACAGGTTTATTTCCGAAAAGGGATTTGTGGTAATGAGTATGAATAAGAGTAAGGATAAGACCATACTTCCGTCGGATACAGGGCTTATCATCAATTTAAAACTGGATAGCTCGGCATCTCATCATGAGATTTTAAAGCTTTTTAATAAGCTTGATTATGTCACTTATGTTGAAGAGGTCTGATCAAATTATGATATAATTAAAATACGTTTAAAATCACAATTTTCTTAAGGAGGAAGAAGTTCATGGCACGAAAAGTAGTTTTAGCTGGAGCATGCAGAACAGCAATTGGTGTTATGGGAGGTGCTCTTAAGGACATCCCGGCTCCGGATCTTGGTACAATTGTTATTAAAGAAGCATTAAGACGTTCAGGTGTTAAGCCTGAGCAGGTAGACGAAGTATACATGGGCTGCGTAATACAGGCAGGCACAGGACAGAATGTTGCTCGTCAGGCTGCGGTAAATGCAGGTATTCCGGTTGAAGTTCCGGCTACAACCATTAACGTTCTTTGCGGATCAGGTCTTCATTGTGTCAATCTTGCAGCTAAGCTCATTTCTATGGGTGATGCTGATATTATCGTTGCAGGCGGCACAGAGAATATGTCCAGAGCTCCTTATGCACTTCAGAATGCGAGATTTGGATATCGCATGAACAACGGCGAGCTTATCGATACAATGATCAAAGACGCTCTTACTGATGCTTTTGGCGGTTTCCACATGGGAATCACTGCTGAAAATATCTGTGATCAGTGGGGACTTACAAGAGAAGAACTTGATGAGTTTGCTGCAAATTCACAGCAGAAATGTGAAAAAGCTCAGGCTGAAGGCAAGTTTGATGAAGAGATTGTCCCTGTTGAGATAAAAGTAAAGAAGGAAACCGTTCTTTTTGCTAAGGATGAAGGCCCAAGAGCAGGTGTTACCAAGGAGAGTATCTCCAAGCTTCGCCCTGCTTTCAAGCCTGATGGAATGGTTACTGCTGCTAACTCTTCAGGTATCAATGATGGTGCTGCAGCTATAGTTGTAATGAGTGAGGAGAAAGCCAAGGAGCTTGGTGTTAAGCCTATGGCTACATGGATTGCAGGTGAGCTTGCAGGTGTTGAACCTCGCATAATGGGTATCGGACCTGTAGCAGCTACTAAGAAGACCATGGCTAAAGCGGGATATCAGATTTCTGACTTTGATCTGATCGAGGCAAATGAAGCATTTGCTGCACAGTCAGTTGCTGTAGGTAAGGAGTTGGGCTTTGATCTTAGTAAGCTCAACGTAAATGGTGGAGCAATCGCTCTTGGTCACCCTGTTGGATGTTCCGGATGTCGTATCCTTGTAACTCTTCTGTATGAGATGCAAAGACGCGATGCTAAGAAGGGACTTGCTACACTTTGTGTAGGCGGCGGAATGGGTGCTGCTGCAATTGTTGAGCGTGATTAAAGAGGTTTTATGAAGGTTAATCTTGGACGAGGTTTTGGACCCCTTGATTTTGACGAGAATGGAAGATTTTTCTCTCTTTTTCCTGAGAATCTTCCATATATGAATGATGACTTTGAAGGCGATGATTCTGATTACATGGTCTATGTAGATGCTGAGCTTGTTGAGACTGTTTGTAATGCAGGTCTTGATTTTAATCAGTTTCTTGCAGAGGATGTAGAAGGTCGCCGCGAAATGCTGGAAGAAGCCGGAGTGGATCCGAATCAGTTCGATCTGGATTTTGATCATGATGTCAGAGAACGCCTTGAAGAAGAGGGACTTCTTGGGGATTATGATGAGGACTTCGAAGATGAGTATGATGACGAATTCGAAGACGAAGAAGACCCTGATGAAGACTTCGACGACGAGGATGATGAGTTCGATTACGAAGAAGATGACGAAGACTTTGAAGAAGATGATGACTTTGAAGGGGACGATGATGATCCGGATGATGATGACAGAAACGGTAGTTCCGGAGATACTTTTTTCGGTAATCTGAGATAGCTTCAACCAAAATATTAAAATTTTTTTTGTGCGCTACAAGCAGTAATCATGCTGCTTGTAGCGTTTCTTTTATGATTTTCATCAAAAAAATGTAAAAAAGAGCTTGCACAATATGTTAGCCTATGCTAATATAACCATGTTAGCAGTAGCTAACCGAGATGAAGGTTATGCTGTTAATAAATGACATATATAGTCATAAGAAATCTCCTACCTGAAAAACCCGCGTCTTGCCAACGCGGGTTTTCTTTTCACAATATTGATTTCGCAAGCGGAAGCTTATTCTTGCTTTACTTTAGTTTTTACTTTGAATTTCGTGGGCGTGCATAATACCTCGAACTGACTGTTCGAGCTCGGGCAAAAGTTCGTCCAGAGGAAGAGGCTGCTTGTGAATGATGGAGCTGTATCCTGCAGAGCTTACCATTTCAACTATCATGAACATCATGAGCTCCGGATTATGATACTTAACCTCGGATTCCTCAAACATCACTGTCATTATATGAAGGATATCTGTTTCGGCATCCTCGCTGTCAGTGGTCATAGCTTCCTTAAACAGTGCCCAGCTAAGATCCTTATATATAAGAGTGAGAAGCATATGATTTTCAGCAAGCTCAATAAGGATATGCTTCATCATAAAAATGATCTTATCCTCGGCAGTATGAAGGTCTTCTTTTAACAGATCATCATAGGCAGCACTAAAAAGCTGGTTTGACTTTTTGGCAATAAGTCTGTTCCTTATATCATACTTGTCCTTGAAGTACAGATAGAAGGTGCCCTTTGCCACACCGGCTTTTTTTACAATATCAGATATTGAAGTCTGATTGATTCCCTGTGAAGTAAACAACTCAAAGGAGGTGTTTAACAAAGAATCTCTTTTTAATTTCTTATTCGCATCCCATTTTCCCATAGCTTTATCCTATCACAACTGCATTCATTTACATATATCATACATGCAAGCATTCGTCCTGTTTTATAAATTATTTCACTTTTCTCATTTGTAAATATTGACTACCGGTCATTTTTAGAGTATAACATAAAGTGTAAAAAATGACTACCGGTCATAATTATTTTTTAATGAGGTGATTGTTATGAAGTATTTGTCTAAGGCAATAGTAAAATCAAGGTTCATAATACTGATTGCCAGCATAGCACTCATGATTCCCTGCTTTGCAGGTATGGCAGCTACAAGAGTTAATTACGACATACTCTCATATCTGCCGGGAGAGATTGAGACTATGAAGGGTCAGGACATCCTGATGGATCAGTTCGGAACCGGAGCCTATTCCCTTTTTGTGGTTGAGGGAATGGCTGATAAAGACATCGCAGCCTTGAAGGCGGAAGTTGAAAAGGTTGAGCATGTAAAGAAGGTCATCTGGTATGACACCTTCATGGATTACACAGTACCTAAGGAAATGCTTCCCGATGAGATACAGGAAGCTCTTGGAAAAGGCGATACGCAGCTGATGTTCATCATATTTGATGATACGACTTCAAGTGACGGTACCATGGAAGCCATCACTAATATAAGGAAGATAGCCAATGAGAAATGTTTCCTTTCCGGAATGGCAGCAATAGTCCTTGATACCAAGAACCTTACAGAGAAAGAAACTCCTATATATGTAGGTATGGCAGTACTCCTTGCCACAATAGTTCTTTCACTGACAATGGATTCATATTTAATACCGTTTTTCTTTCTCACAAGTATCGGTATTGCTATAATGTTTAATATGGGAACGAATATCTTCCTTGGGCAGATATCCTTCCTTACAAAGTCCTTAAGTGCGGTTCTTCAGCTGGGTGTTACACTGGATTATTCGATTTTCCTCTGGCACAGCTACCAGGAAGAGCTTGAAAAGGGAGAAGAAAATAAGAAGGAAGCCATGGCGAATGCCATCACAGCAACCTTCCAGTCAGTACTTGGATCTTCCATTACGACAATAGCCGGTTTCGTAGCTCTTTGCTTTATGAGCTTCACAATCGGTCTGGATCTTGGAATTGTTATGGCAAAGGGTGTTATCTTCGGCGTTATAAGCTGTGTAACAGTCCTTCCTTCAATGATCCTCGTATTTGACAGGATTATTGAAAAGACCAAGCATAAGCCGGTTGTTCAGGAGTTTGTTAAGACTCCCAGATGGATTTCCAAGCATGCACTTATATTCGGACTTATCTTCCTGTGCCTGCTTCCTCCCGCAATATGGGGATACAAGCACACAGCAGTTTATTATGACCTTTCAGAGACATTGCCTGAGAATCTTTCAAGCAGACAGGCGATGATAGAGCTTGAGAAAAACTTTGAGACAAATACGACTTATATGATTCTCGCAGATGCCGATATAGATACTGCAACCATGCAGGGCATGATCGGAGAATTAAGGAAAGTAAAGGGCGTTGACGGAGTTCTTGGTGTTGAAGCACTAATAGGACCTACTTTTCCTAAAGAAATGATCCCTGCGAAGCTTCGAGAGGAGCTTACAAGCGATGACTACCAGATGCTGATGGTTACAAGTAAATATAAGACAGCATCAGATGAAGTCAATGCACAGATAGAATCAATAAATGAAATAGTAAAAAGATATGACAGCGGCGCGATGGTAGTTGGTGAAGCTCCTTGTACAAAGGATCTTATCAATATCACAGCAAAGGATTTCCAGACTGTCAGCATAGTATCCATAGGATGTGTATTCCTTATAATCGCTCTTGTTATGAAGTCAATATCACTTCCGTTTATACTTGTAGCGGTAATCGAGTTTGCGATTTTCATCAATATGGGTATTCCCGGATTTACAGGTACAGTAATACCGTTCATTTCATCGGTTGTAATCGGTACCATCCAGCTGGGAGCTACAGTCGACTATGCTATCCTGATGACCACACGTTATTGCAAAGAGAGAAAGGATGGTCAGAGTAAGAAACAGGCTACACGAATTGCTCTTTCCACCAGCATGAAGTCAGTTATTGTCAGCGCACTTAGCTTCTTCGCTGCGACATTCGGCGTAGGACTTGTATCAAGCGTTGATATGATCGGATCCCTTTGCTTCCTGATGGCAAGAGGTGCCCTTATCTCAATGGCAGTTGTTATACTTGTTCTTCCTTCAATGTATATGATCTTTGATGGACTTATCATTCGTTCAACATGGGGAATGCGCGAATGTATCAGGATGGATAAAGACAGGAAGAATCAGGATAAGAAACAGGACAACGATCAGAAACATAAGCTTGTCCATTTTAAAGCTGTTTAAGCTAATAAAGTAACGTTCGGGTTTATAGAGATAATCATAGAAAAGAGGTTATGTTATGTATAAGAAGAATTTACTCAAAGCCACATCAGTATTCACAGCATTTGCTCTTGCGTGCTCTACAATGGCAATGTCTGGATGCGGCCTTAATAAAAAAGAAGATACAGTTGCAGTAGAGAGTCAGGCAGAGACAGGAGAAGATACAGTAGAAAACGCAGAGGCAGATGAGCTTGTAGATACAATGACCAAGACAGCCTACACAGGTTCATCCGAAAATGCCGAGAGTGGAAAAGAAGAGACTGTATATGTAATGACAGATGCCAGTGGTAACGTTGATGATGTTGTTGTAAGCAACTGGCTTAAGAACAAGGATGGCAGTAAGACACTTACAGATAAGACCAATCTTAAAGATATTGTAAATGTAAAGGGTGAAGAGACCTACACTGAGAATTCCGATGGCACAGTTACATGGGACGCAGAGGGTTCAGATATTTACTATCAGGGAACACCTACAGAGGAAGTTCCCATCGGTGTAAAAGTTACCTATACACTTAACGGAAAAGAGATGACTGCCGATGAGATCGCAGGTCAGAGCGGAAGTGTGAAGATCCGTTTTGATTATACAAACACTCTCAAAAAGGAAGTAAATATCGATGGTCAGGAAGAAAACATTGATGTTCCTTTTACAATGATTTCCGGAACAATGCTTGACAGCGATAAGTTCGCCAACGTAAAGGTTTCGAACGGTAAGGTTATATCAGATGCCAACAATTACGTAGTGGTTGGTGTTGCTATGCCTGGTCTCAAGGAATCACTCAAGATCGATGATGAAAAGCTTAAAGAAAACGACATCGATGAAGAGGATGTTAGTATTCCCGATTATGTGGAAATTACAGCTGATGTAAATGATTTTGAACTTCCCATGACAATTTCTATGGCAAGTGCAAACGTAGTATCAGACCTTGGCCTTGATAAGATTTATAACTCAGATAAAGTAGATACTCTTAATGATGATATGGATAAGCTCTCTGATGCTTCTACAGAGCTTCGCGACGGAACAGGCGAGCTTGCAGACGGCACAGGCAAATTCCAGGATGGTACAACAGAGCTTGCAAACGGTACATCAGATCTTAAGGATGGAACAAAGAAGCTTAAGGATGGAACTACAGAGCTTAAGGATGGAACAACACAGCTTCGTGATGGTGCAGGAACACTTGCATCAGGTGCAGGTACACTGGCTGACGGAACGAACACCTTAAGTGCAGGTGTAAAGGCATACACAGATGGCGTAGGCACAGTAGCAAGCGGTGCATCAGACCTTAAAGATGGTGTTGCTACTCTTGCTAAGGGTTCAAAGGACCTTACAGGTGGAATCACTTCAGCAAAGGATGGAGCAGGACAGCTTTCAACAGGTGCCAATCAGCTTAGTAAGGGAATTGGTACATTAGCTGAAACGGTTAATACAAATCTTACAGCTGTTACTTTGGCAGAGAGTACTTTCTATTCCGCTTACAAAGCTGTAATAGATGAAGTTGCACATCAAGATACATCAGCATCCTCTCCTACAGTGGCTACTACCAATTCAAACGGTACAGATGTAAGTGCTCTTATATCAAGTATTACAGATCAACTGGCTGACGTATATGCAATAGAAGCAGATATTGAAGCTGCAAGAGCGCAGGCAGCTGAGAATCGCGCTGAGCAGGCAGAGAACAGAGCAGAAGAAGCAGAGACTCGTGCAAATGATGCTGAAAAGGCTCTGAATGAGATAAATGATGAAGATACACCTTCTTCAGATGCAGCAGACGATTCCGATAGTGCATCAGATGAGAACAGTCAGGACAGTTCTCAGAATGATAACCAGGATGCAAAGAACGCCACTGATGAGCAGAACACACAGCCTGACACTGCTTCAGATGAAAACAACGCATCAGACAATGGCGCCCAGAGTGCTGAGAGCACAGAGGATAATAGTTCTAGTACAGAAGCTGCTGATAACAGCTCATCAGATGATAATGGAAGTAATGAAGAGGCTTCTCAGAATACCGAAGAGGTAAGTGATTCTTCTGCCGAGAGCACAGAGGAATCAGTAGAGAGCCCTGAGGCAGTAAGTCTTGATGCATCTTCAGAGGAAACAGTAGACGGAACTGTAGAGTATGCAAATGATGCCGGCTGGGCAGCAGTAGAAAGCCTCACAAAGATTCCTAAAGCAAAATGGGATGCTATGTATCAGGCAGTAATTACGGCCAAGGCTGCAAGCGGAAGCGATGAGCAGGTTACACAGCTTGGTAATCTTCTTGAAGCTGCCGGCACCCTTATAACTCAGGGAAAAGCAGCTAAGGAGGCAGCATATATAGCTGGTGAGGAAGCAAAGCAGGCATTAGCCGCAGAACAATATGATACATTTCAGGCAAAGAAGGAATTAGCAGAGCAGAAAGCCACTGAGGCTAAGACATGCTATACACAGGCCCTGACTTTACTTTCACAGAATGTTGTTACTCCTGCACAGAATGCAACACAGTATGCTATGACAATTTACATGGCGTACAGCTCACTTTCAACATCAAAGACCATGCTTGATCAGCTCTACAACGGAGTAGGAGCAGGCGGACTTAAGGATATCAAGACCGGCGCTGAGACACTTGCTAAGGGAACAGATGATTTATATATCGGTCTTAAGAAGCTTGATAAGGGCGGTACAAAGTTCAATAAGGGCATCAAGTCTCTCAAGGATGGAAGCAAGAAGCTTTCATCAGGTGCAGCACTTCTTAGCAGCAAGGGAGATGAGCTTAAGAACGGCGCATACCAGCTCTCTGAAGGAGCAGGCAAGCTTGCAAGCGGTGCTACAGAGCTTTCAGATGGAACAATCAAACTTGATAACGGCGTAGGAGAGCTAAATGATGGTGTTATTGAGCTTGATGACGGCGCAGGTAAGCTTAATGATGGTGCCAACGAATTAAAGGATGGCGCTGTAGATCTTAATGATGGTGCTAAGAAGCTTGCAGACGGAATGGTAGAGTTTGATGAGGATGGAATCCAGAAGCTTACAAGCACAGTTGATGAGGATCTTCTTTCAGTAAAGGACAGACTCAGAGCAGTTGATGAAGCTTCACAGAGTTATACATCATTCTCCGGTGCAAATGAAGATGAACCCAGCTCAGTACAGTTCATTATTCGTACAGCCGGAATCAGCACTGATGAGGACTAAGGGAGATAAAGTATTTTAAATATAATTATTATACATGTAGATTTGGCCACCGCAGATTTAGCGGTGGCCATTTTGTCATTATTTCTGCGCGAAAATCTATTTTAATCTTTGGTGTTTTTGGTCTATAATTACTATATTGCGGTTTAAGCAGAAGATAATGTAAGGCAAATAGGTATCAGGTCAAAATCGTGACAATAAATAACATAATATTTGAGGAGGTTTAAGCTATGTTGTATGGAGCGTTAGAAGCAGGCGGAACCAAGATGGTTTGTGCTATTGGGGATGAAAACGGTAAGATTCTTGAGAGGACAAAAATTCCTACTACTACTCCTGAGGAAACTATGCCCCCGATTTTTGATTTTTTCAAAGATAAGGGTATAGCAGCTATAGGTATTGCATGTTTTGGACCTATAGATTTAAACAAGGATTCCAAGACATACGGAAGTATCACTTCTACCCCCAAAAAGGGTTGGTCCGGTTATAATATCGTAGAAGAGACAAAGAAGGCGCTGGGAATTCCTGTAGGTTTTGACACAGACGTTAACGGATCCATGCTTGGCGAGGCGACATGGGGATGTGCCAGGGGAGTAAGCGATGCCATCTATCTCACTATTGGAACAGGTGTAGGCGGCGGAGTTATCTCAAATGGTAAACTTCTTCACGGAATGCTGCACCCGGAGGTTGGTCATATCAGACTTCCACGAGTAGAGGGAGATCCGGGTAAGAGTGTATGCCCCTTCCATGACAACTGCCTTGAAGGTCTTGCGGCAGGTCCGTCAATCAAGGCACGCTGGGGTGTCAGCGCTGATCAGCTGGCAGACAGAGCAGAAGTATGGGAGATCGAGAGTGAATACATTGCTACTGCTCTTATGAGCTATGCTCTTATCTTAAGCCCCCAGAAGATAATTCTTGGTGGCGGTGTTATGCATCAGGAACAGCTTTTCCCTCTTATCAGGAAAAAGTTCAAGGAACTTGTAAATGGTTATATTGTGACTAAAGAGATGGATGATCTTGATAATTACATTGTTCCTGCAAGTCTTAATGATGATCAGGGTATTATGGGAGCTGTAAAGCTCGCAATTGATGCCTGCAAGTGAGATTTACTTTAGCAGGTTTAAGATTTTGTATTAAGAGAGAATTATGGATTTATTTGAGTACGCAAGAGAAAACAGCATGAAAAAGGAGTCTCCCCTTGCTGCAAGAATGCGTCCGAAGACTTTGGATGAAGTGGTAGGACAGCAGCATATAATCGGCAAGGATAAGCTCCTTTATCGTGCAATAAAGGCAGATAAGATAAGCTCTATCATTTTGTATGGCCCGCCGGGAACCGGTAAAACCACACTGGCCAAGGTAATAGCCAATACAACCAAGGCAGAGTTTATGCAGCTTAATGCCACCGTATCCGGTAAAAAGGATATGGAGGAGGTGGTTGCCAAAGCCAAGCAGAATCTTGGAGGATTTGGCAGAAAGACTATTCTTTTTATAGATGAGATACATCGCTTCAATAAGGGACAGCAGGACTATCTGCTTCCATTTGTGGAGGATGGGACGGTCATCCTGATAGGAGCTACCACTGAGAATCCTTATTTTGAGGTGAACGGGGCTCTTATTTCAAGGTCAGTTATTTTCGAACTGCAGCCCCTTTCTGAAGATGATATCAGGATACTGATGGAGAGAGCCGTTACCGACAGCATAAACGGTATGGGCTCTTATAATGCTGTTCTTGAACCTGATGCTGCAGATTTTCTTGCGGACATAGCGGGAGGAGATGCAAGGCATGCGCTTAATGCCATAGAGCTTGGTATTCTTACCACCGAGAGAAGTGAGGACGGTAAGATACATATTACAAGAGAGGTGGCGCAGGAGTGTATTCAGAAGAGAGTTGCCAGATACGATAAGGATGGCGACAATCACTATGATACGATTTCTGCATTTATTAAAAGCATGAGAGGATCAGACCCTGATGCTGCGGTTTATTATCTGGCGAGAATGCTCAATGCAGGAGAGGATCCTAAATTTATTGCAAGGCGTATGGTCATCTGTGCATCCGAGGATGTAGGTAATGCAGATCCGCAGGCGTTGCAGGTAGCAGTAGCAGCATTCCTTGCGACAGAGAGGATTGGTATGCCTGAGTGTCAGATCAATTTGTCCCAGGCAGCAAGTTACATAGCAACAGCACCTAAGAGTAACGCAGCGGTGGAGGCGATTTTTCAGGCTATGGATACAGTTAAAAACACAGGAAATCTTCCGATTCCCACACATCTTCAGGATGCTCATTATAAGTCAGCAGCTAAGCTGGGCCACGGAATCGGTTACAAATATGCTCATGATTATCCCAATAATTATGTGAAGCAGCAGTACCTTCCTTATGAGCTGAATGGTAAGGAGTTTTACAGTCCTTCCGGTAACGGCTATGAGGTTAAGATCAAGGAGCACATGAAGTTCCTTAAGGAAAATGCTAAAGAATCAGAAGAATAAATAAGTTAGAAAGGCAAGAGGATAGGATTTTGAAGAAACTCTTACCCGGTAAGTTTTTTGAAAAAATGGACAGGGAGCTGTCTGACAAGATTAAAGGAATAAGTATTGTATGCAGTCTTGTGGCCATAATGGCACTTGTTATGACTGTGGCAGGTATTTCAGGAGCTTTTGATAAAAAGGAAGAGCCGGAAGAAGTAGTAGAGGAAGAGCCTGTTTTTGAAGTTAAGGAGACAGAGAAGGAAAAGAGTTACCTTGATCCTGACATATTAAAAACTATCACAGGTTCAGGTGAACAGGTAAAAAATGCGCTTGATGCAAGACCTGCTACGGTGGATGTTCCGGCAGAACAGCTATCAGAGTATGTAAAAATAGACAGCTGCACTATAGTGGAAAGCGGTGCAGTTGAGGTAAAGGGACTTGCAGAAGCGATCCCCACTTCCGATGATAAATATTATTATCTGTTTGATGCTGCCACTTATGAAGACGATTTCAACAGTGAAGCAGAACCAATATCCAAGGTCTATAAGGATAAAGAGATACGACTTGATGCATCTCTTAATAAAGGAGCACCGGGGTCAAGACTTTACAGGAAGTTCACAGTAGCTGTTAAGAAGGATGGTGTTTTCATCCCTGTTTCTCATGCAAGCTATGTGACAAATCCTGAAGCGGTTGCTTCATATAATTACGGCGGAATGCAGCAGAGTTCCAAGAAGGGACTTTTGATCGATCCTTCAAGACTTAATGATGCAGTGGATCTTGGAGTGAATTATGCAACCTACAATATTCCGCTTAACAGACTTCTTTCGCCAAGTGCAGAGGGCTCTGTATCATATTCCTATAACGGAGTGACCTATCATTTCAATGGAAGGATTCTTCAGGAATACGATTATCTTTTTACTACGCTTAATGCTAAGGGAATTGATGTTGCAGCGATTGTTTTGAATGACGTATCACCTTCAACTTTCCCTGAAGTGACTCATCCAAGCGCAAGGGGCGGATCAACAGCTCCATATTATATGTTCAATGCATCTGATGAGAGCGGTGTTAATGCGGTTGCCGCCATCGGTTCATTCCTTGCAGGCAGATACTCAGGCGCAGGACATGGAAATGTGGCTATGTGGATCTTCGGAAACGAAGTCAATGCCAGAAAAGAATGGAATTATATGCAGCAGACAGATCTTGCGACCTATACTGCTGCTTACACAAGAGCATTCAGAGTATTCTACAATGCTATAAAGAGTACCAATGCAGGAGCCAATGTTTATATATCTCTGGATCAGCAGTGGGATAGGAATCTTAAGGGAAATCCCGACTATGACGGAAGGGATATGCTTGATGCTTTTGCAACTTCCCTTAGAAACTATGGTGATTTAGGATGGGGACTTGCTCATCATCCTTATACAGTACCTCTTTATGAGACGGCATTTTGGAATGGCAATAAGCTTGTTACGGATTCCGCAGATACTTCTTTTATAACCATGAAAAATATTAATGTTCTGACGAGCTACATGAATAGCGAGGCGATGCTGTATAATGGCGGAGTCAGATCAATCATATTAAGTGAAGTGGGTTATACTTCAACCAACGGAGATACATTACAGGCAGCAGCGATTGCCTATGCATACAGTAAGGTTGCAGCTAACGGAAGTATTCATGCCATAATGTTTTCAAGGCAGACGGATGCTGCTGAAGAGATTGCCCACGACGGTCTTGCCATGGGACTTTGTGATGCAGGTGGCGGACATAAATATTCGTATAATGTTTTCAAATACATGGACACACCACAGAGGGAAGAATATATTTCCTTTGCAAGGTCGATTGTAGGTGTCAATTTTTAAGTGATCACCCGGTGAGGTATAAACTGCAGTTTACAGAGGAGGAGTAAAATATTATGACTAATGCAGAAAAAGCACTTGAGCTTCACGAGAAATGGAACGGTAAACTGGAGATATCTTCCAAGGCAAAAGTAAAGTCCAGAGAAGATCTGGCTCTTGCATATACCCCCGGTGTTGCAGAGCCCTGTAAGAAGATTGCAGAGGATAAAGAACTTGCTTACAAATATACTATGAAAGCCAATACTATAGCTGTTATTTCAGATGGAAGTGCGGTTTTGGGACTTGGCAATATCGGAGCTGCAGCAGGTATGCCTGTTATGGAGGGTAAAGCAGTTCTTTTCAAGGAGTTTGCGGGAGTTAATGCTATTCCGATCTGTCTTGATACTCAGGATACGGAAGAGATAATAAAGGCAGTTACATATCTTGCGCCCAACTATGGCGGAATCAACCTTGAAGATATTGCTGCTCCCAGATGCTTTGAAATCGAAGAGAGACTTAAAGAGACTCTTGATATTCCTGTTTTTCATGATGATCAGCACGGAACTGCGATAGTAGTACTTGCAGGTGTTATAAATGCCCTTAAGGTAACAGGCAAGAAGAAGGAAGAATGCAAGGTAGTTGTAAATGGTGCGGGAAGTGCCGGAATTGCCATCACAAAGCTCCTTCTCAGATATGGCTTTACAGACGTTACAATGTGTGATAAGGAAGGAATTATCTGCAGCAGCTATCCCAATCTTAACTGGATGCAGAAGAAGATGCTTGAGCAGACAAATAAAAAGGACGTATCCGGAAAGCTTGCAGATGCGCTGGTTGGAGCAGATATTTTTGTAGGAGTATCAGCACCGGGCATTGTCAGTCAGGATATGGTCAGAAGCATGAACAAGGATGCAATCCTTTTTGCAATGGCTAATCCTACACCTGAGATCATGCCTGATCTTGCCAAGGAAGCAGGAGCAAGGGTTGTTGGAACAGGACGTTCGGATTTCCCTAACCAGGTTAATAACGTTCTTGTTTTCCCCGGTATTTTCAAAGGTGCTTTAGAGGCTAGAGTCCCTCAGATTACAGAGGATATGAAGCTTGCTGCTGCAAATGCACTGGCTGACCTTATCTCTGATGATGAGCTGTCAGATGAGAATATTCTTCCTGCAGCATTTGATCCCAGATGCGCAGAGGCAGTTTCGGAAGCGGTTAAGAGATTTGCGAATAAATAAAGATAAACGGTGGAAGTTTTATGAGTTCACAGTATCTTACTTTATATAAGATGATCGTGCTGTACATGCTGAAGAAGTCCGGTGACAGACTCAGTAAGGCTCAGATCTATGATTTTATTTTGGAAAATGAATACACCAATTTCCTTACGTTACAGGAAGTTTTCAGTGAACTTGCAGAATCCGGGCTTATAACCGAGTCCAATGAGGGCAGCAGGACCTATCTGAGAATGACTAAAGAGGGAGATGAAGCCCTGGGATTTTTCGAGAATAGGATCAATCCCGATATCAGAACGCAGATAGATGAATACTTCAAGGAAAATGGCATGAAGATCCGGGATGATTCTGCGATAAATGCTCATTTCAAGAAGACCGGTGAGAATGAATATGTTGCATATCTTTCAGCTTCTGAAGGAAACAGTTCTCTTATCGAGATGTCTATTCCTGTATGGACAGAATCAATGGCGGAGTCCATCTGTGAGAATTGGAAAAAGAAGAATCAAAGTATTTATCAGTATCTGATAAAAGAGCTTATGTAATGAATTTTGATGCACATTTTGAGGGGCGTATAAATGGCTAAGTTCTTAGACAGCATGAGGAGGGAAAAAGGCAGTATTTATTCCCTTGTCTCAAAATATTATGTGCTGTTTGCAATTGCAGTATTGCTGCTTGCATACGGTGTAAAGTATTTTACGCAAAAAGCCATGTATGGTGTGGATTTTTTTAGTAGCAGTGAAGTCATAACCAGCCAGATGACGGATTTAGAGAATGAACGATACTATAGGCTGAATCTTGAAAAGGTAATAGGTAAAGACGGTTACTTCGAGATTCTTGACAATAAAGCTAATGTAATATTTATAAGCAAATCCGGTGTGTCGAATGTGTACAACATGGATGAGCTTTCATTTATTCCACCTGTTTCAGGCAGTTCATATTATTATGTCGGAAAGATTTATAAGGATAATGTTGTAGACGGATATATACTTCAAAAATACAACTACGTTAAGGATGGCGATGGGAGTAGGGATGGAGCCTTTTATGGAGCTACTGAGACCGCGATCCTTGATAAGGACAGAAATATTATATATAGCAATTATGATGAGGAACGCAGCTATCTGTCTGAGAACGAACTGGCCTACGCCATGGAAAATACAGCAGATGGGACATATTTGCAGAGATTTTCTTTTATGACGGCGGACGGTGAAGAGAGAGTAATGCTGCTTCATTCAGCCTATGCAATATCTAATGACGAAGAAGAGAAAAAGATTTATACGACGGGATTATTTGTTTTTCTTGGTATATTCGCGGTCCTTCTCTTAATATTTGTATTGAGAATTATCATATCGGTTAAACGTCCTATGGATATGCTTAAGAATTCCATGGATGATCTTACGGAAGGAAAGAAAGATGTGGCTATTTCTTCCTACTCAGGACCCAAGGAATTCGTACAGATCGTAGATGCTTTTAATGATATGGCAGATAAGCTTCATGAGACAGAGAAAGCTCGGGAGCATCTTGAAAATGAGCGTCAGAAGATGCTTACATACCTTTCGTATGATCTGAACATACCTATTACAGCTATTAAGGGCTACACCAATTTTGCTCTTGATAGAAATGCAACGGAGGAAAATAGAAGAAAGTACATCGAAGCTATAGCTCTTCATACAGACGATCTGACAGAGTTCATTGATGATCTTGGTGATTATGCAGACCTGGAGGAAGCAGAGTTTAAGCTGGATAAGTCCAATGATGATATATTCGAATTTTTCAGAAATTACTTCCTGCCAAAGAAAGAAGAGGTAGAGCTTCTTGGATTTTTCATGGATGTAAATGTGCCGGATGAGAGTATGTATAAATCCTTCGATAGAGTTCAGATAAAGCGTGTGTTTGAGAACCTGATTTCAAATTCTCTCAGTCTCAATCCGCGTGGCACTAAGTTATATGCTGATATATCATCCAGCTCAAATAAGGTCGTGATCCATATTGGAGATGATGGAGAAGGCATCCCTGAGGAAGCGACCAAATATCTTTTCGAACCATATGCCGGTGGCAATACGCCATTTTACGGCAAAAACAGAGCTGCGATTGGATCTTCTATAGCAAGAATAATAGTGGAATCTCACGGCGGTACGATCAGATTGATGGATAAGGCTGAAAGCGGCCATTCTACTATGTTTGAGATAGTATTTTAGATAACCTGCAGAATATTTACATAATATAAAATCAGTGATTGACAAGCGCTTAAGTGCTTGGTATTATATTCGTTGTGACTGATGAAGTCACGGATTGCTGGCATAGCACAGTCGGTAGTGCGTCGCATTGGTAGTGCGGAGGTCACGGGTCCGATTCCCGTTGCCAGCTTGCCCTTAAATCCAGTATATATCTGGGTTTAAGGGTATTTTTTGTTTCAAAAAAGTGGTCTGCAAGTGGTCTTTTTCGTAATATCATGCAAAACATGACCGAATTGCGTCTAACTGTGCATCTGCCTGAACGGCTCTGATGTAGTGTAGAGTAGTGTTTTTGTCCACATGACCTGCTGCATACATGACAGTCTGTAAATCTCCGCCCGTCGCTCTGGCTAGTTCCGTTACGCTCCAGAACCTTATCTTGTGTGATGAGAGATAGGGAACACCTGCTTCCGTCGTGATAGCCTTCAGATGATCGTTAAAATGCCCTGTATTGAGTGGATTGCCATGACTTGTAACAACAATGTGATCAGATAAGTCATCCGGCATTCCAAGGCTTTTAAAGACGTCAATGGCTCTGTCAGATAGCGGAAGGATACGGGAACCTTTTTCACCACCTTTTGTGTGCGCGAGCTCAACATGATGGTTAATGCCGTTCTCATCCTTTCTGAGCACAACCTCACGGGAAACGGATATTGTTTTATTTCTGAAATCAATATCGCTCCAACGAAGGGCTTTTAGTTCACCGATACGCACACAGAGACAGAACATAAGCTCAATTCCGTAGTCGTAGCCACTTTTATCCTTCTTTTCAGACAGGACTTTCAGGATCGCTTCACGGTCCTCATTTGTGTAACGGATGTTGCTGTTATCAACGGCCTTGAACTTGAGATCCTTGCAGTTTAGGGAACGGCTAAGGTTATCCGTCACTATATCCATCTCGATAGCAAGGTCATAGACGGCATTCATGATGCTTTTCAGATTGTTGAAAGTTTTTCTGCTCATGACTCTGCCACCAGTCAGACGTTTGAAAAACAGCTTCAGGTAGGATGCCTTGATATCAGTGATTGGCATATCCGCAATAGGATCACTGTCATAATGCTTGTTCCACACCTGCCTGTATCTGTCTGTGGTGAGGGAAGATATATCAGGATCCTGTTCTTTCTGACTGATAAGCTGTTCAAACAATATCCTTACGGTATGTGTATCATCACCAAAGAGATATACATAAGCCTTATCGTAGGCTTCCTGCTCCGTGTTGGCGGTTACTTTGTCTCTTTCATCTGTCCTCAGTGCGACAGGAATCCTGATCTTGTACCTGCCATTAGCTTTGTCATATGTGACAATCTTACTGTTTTCCCTTATGTAGGGTAAAAATGCTCCTTTCACCTTTAATATGTGTTGTTTTGCCAATAATTGTTTCTTCATATCGTCAATTTCGGCACTCTCTTTACCAAAAAGTGTAGCATTGCAGCTTACCCCCTGTCTAGGAGTCATCTGTATTATGTTATCTGTTCTTTCCATACTTTTCCCCATGAAAAAAGAGCCCTTCAGGGAAGAAGATTTAAACCAACTTCCCTAAACTGACTCCTAAAACTTATTTATTTCTTTTATTTTTTCTCTTTTTTAGATGGTTTATAGTTTAATAGTTTAAAAATGGATTACTCGAAGGGAATCTCCATCTGCTTCGGAACAGGAATAAAACCATCAGGATCTTCCTTTGCAGGCTTTATTCCTTCACGGATCCATGTCTTCTGCGTGCCATAGTCGAAGAAGTTGTGAGTGGTTCCGCGCTTCCAACCCTGGATGTTATCCATGATCTGTGCTATCTGCATGGCTTCGGATTTCTTCGGTTTATCAAACAGCTTGTTGTTATTCAAAGCTTCGTAGTAAAGCATGCTCACGCAGACATAGTCTTCCTTGGTGGCATCAAGGAAATCCCTTATGGAAGTTTCCATCGGATCCTCGGGCTTGAAATCCTCCTGAAGGGCTTCAAGTTCTTCCTGCATCTCTTTTGAAAGAGTAAGGGAGAAGTCTCCGGACTTATAGATCACCATCATTTCTGCCCACATCTGTTCAATGTATGCCCTTGAGGCTTCTTCGTCTTCAAGGATATGAACATCTGCTCTGGAAGCGTTACATTCAACCGGAATAAATCTTCTGTTGCCGGATTTATCAGGTGGCAGGAACTGTCTTTTGTTTGATGTTCCTGCAAAAACACACTTTCTCGGATGGTCTGTAGAAATCTTGTCATAACGTATGCGGTAGACATCCACCTGTCTTGTGATGAAGGATTTCACTTCCTCTGCATTTGCTGCCTTCATAGCCGCAAGCATCTCTGCCATCTCAATGATGACGTGCCCCTGAAGCTTCTCGAAAACATCGTCTCCGTCAAGTTTCTTCACATCATCAGTAAAATATCTGTCCTTTGTTGCAAGAAATCTTAAGAATGTTGACTTGCCGGCACCCTGACCACCTACAAGGCAGAGCATATAATCAAATTTATGACCGGGATCATACACTCTTGAGATTGTTCCTAGCATGAACAGCTTCAAAGCTTCGTAGTTGAGTTCCGTTTCTTCTGCGCCAAGAAAATGGTGAAGGGCATGTCTTACACGCTCTACGCCATCCCATTCGAGGGATTCCCAGTATTCCTTCAACGGATGATACGGATTATCAAAGGATACTGTTTTGACAGCTCTCTCAATCATGTTGTCCTTCTTTAGGCCATAATATGTTTCAACATAAGTAATGATGTTCGCCATATCTATGTCGGTCATGGGTTCGCCAACCCTTCTCCATGGCATGTCCCTGATGATGTCAATGCGTTCTGTGAGCTCATTGTATCTGATGGCATCCTTTAAAGTGGGATCTTCCTTTATGACGATCCTGCAATTATCATTATTCTGTCTTAACTTGCCCTGCTCGTCCTTATTTAAGAGCTTTCTTACACACATTGTCTCTCTTATTACTCTTTTCTTTTCAATCTCCATCTGAGTCTTTCTTATCCCGATATCATCATCTTTTACGCTTTTCAATATTTTTTATCTCCTTCTCATATGTTTTCATAATTTCATGCTGTTCATTTCTGTCACCAAAAGTCAGAGCGTCAAGCAACTCATTAATAAAGTCGAGCCTATCAAGCGCCTCAACGAAAAAAGGATGCCAGTCGGCATCCTCTTCGTTTATATCCTTTGGTGCATATTCTTTTTTCCATTCCCACAACTGTCTGTGATAGTCTGACAGGACATTTATTGCATCTCGCCTTATGATGTCAAATGCCTTTTCCGCTTCTCGCTTACGGGCTAATTCCTTTTCCTGCAATATCTGTTCTTTTGACTTAGGCCTTGAATAACTGTTATAACCAAACGAAATTCCAAGAAAGAAGTCATCGTTAAGCTTCCTTGTTGCATCAAGTAGTGACAGACCATAGTAGTTGGCTACAAAATCTATGGCATCTCCATCTGCTCCACATGCAAAGCAGTGATACCTGCTATCGACCTTCATACTGGGATTTCTGTCATTATGGAAAGGACAGCAGCACATCCCTTTACTGCCGACACCTATCCCATAATGTCTGAAAGCATCAAGGGCACTCACCCTTTGCTTTACTTCTGAAAATACACTCATGCTGTCACCTCCGTCACAGACTCTGTTCTGCGGTTCGTGGTTTCTTAGGATGCGAGATGGAATCTGCTTCCTTATTTTCCCTGATACCACGGACAGTAACATGGAGATCTTTCAAAAGGCTTGGCTTGATGCCCTCAGCAATCTCTATCTGAAGCTTTGTCTTTTTTGAAGGTGATGCAAATGTCTTTCTGACAGTTTTTATTACACGATCCTTTATTTTTGTGAGCCCATTCTGAAAAATGGTGAGCTGTTCCAGAGCAAATCTGTTTACAACTTTCGTTACCGGATTTGTGGATTCCTGAATCTTACTCTTGAAGCGGTCAAGTTCCTTTGATTCCTCATCAGTAACACAGGAAGCAATTTCACCAACGAGCTTTTCACATGCTTTGTCATATGCATGACTGGCTACAGTACTGGCAAAAGTATCAATGTCTGATATTTCAACCTGCTTCTTTTCAAGCTCTGCTTCAAGTCGTGATTTATCTTCTAAAAGCTTTTTGTTTTCAGTAGCAAGATCATCATTGTTTAAGGTGAGCTTTTCATTCTCAGCGGACAGTCTGCCATTTTTTTCTGACAGATTCTCGTTAAGTACAAGAGCTTCATCATACAGCATCTGAACAGAAGACAATTTATCTCTGAGTTCTGATAATTCACCATTGATCTTGGTGATGATATATTCCTGCTTCTCCTGATATTTCTTTCCGCCATACATAGGTTCTTCGATGATCTCAAGCCCATGCTTCTTGCAGATGTCGATCAGGAGCTTTCTGCATTCTGCATCATAGGACATCTTCCGGTTATTGTATCTGCCCTGAGGTTTTGACGGATCGGGGAGTTCGAACCCCAGCTGCTTTAGAGCTTTCTCCTGTTTGGGCTGACGTTCGCCATATTTGTTTGTAACATCAAAGACATGTCTCTCATGGATGTGCGGCGTGCTCTCATCAATATGAAGAGCCCAGTCGAGAATATGAACGTTGGAACCGTAACGCTCCTGCATGGTTGTCATGAACTCGGAGACTATCTCCAGAAGGACACCATGCTCAATCGTCTCTTCAACACTTCCGATCTGATAGATGGTTTCTTCCGGACAGGTACGTTTATCAGTCCGAAGATCGTCGGTCGTCCTGCATCTCTCAAGATGTCTTGCTTCCTTATTTCTTTCGTTCTGACCATCAATGTAATCCGTATAGCAGAGATCATAGAATTCTTTCTCAGCCTCAGTAAAAGTGTGACAGTTTTCATCCCTGTCCTTGTCAAAGACCGGAACCCTGTCAATGCAGTTCCAGTAGACGTTGTAGGGTGTCAAATCTTCCTTGATATTCTCAGCATTGCTGACATCAAATTCTCTGTCATTATGCTTTGAGTTATAGCTGCCGTTCTTTCCACAACGGCCATTATGTCGCGATACTCGCATAAACAAATTTCTCCTTTTCATAAAATTATTGATGTTAATCGATTTGTTTTTGCAAAAACGTGGCAGGCGGCGGGCGTCGTCTTCAAGGGCTAGAAAGGCCCAAGAGACAAATAATACCCAGTACCATGTGTCGCAAGCGACCACATGACTGGGCGGGGTTTCACCCTCGGCCTGACAAAGGGAGCGCTGCTCCCCTTGACCCCTTTTGTGAAAATGTGTGCACTCATTTTCACCAGAGCGCAAAGAACTTTGCACTCTGCTCCGGAGCAAAGAAAAAAGGATCAGTTCCCTGACCATTTCTGATCAGCGAGATAATCCTCTTTTCTTCGTTCCAGCTAAGCCGTTCCATATGCAGTTGTATAAACAGAAAAAGCAACCGGAAAGTAAATCCCGATTGCTTTTGCAAGTATAATAATATCATCCCATAAAATAAATGAAAATAGACAGGAAGTGCCAACTCGTGTAATCTCAGTGTCAATTAGTGTAATCTTGGTGTCAAATAGTGTAATTCAAATTCATTTATCATAAAACAAAAAAGCAACCAAAAACGAATCATGGTTGCTTCAGCAAGTATAATAATATCACCCTGAAAAAACGGTGAAAAGTATCTGGGAGTGTAAACCTAGTGTAAAAAAGGGGTCTAACAGTGTAAACCTAGTGTAATATCAGATGTTATATCCGAGAGAACACATTATGATATTATCACATGAAATTTCTGGTGTGAATTAGCAGTTCCTTATCTTTTCATGACAAATCATTAAAATTTCCTTATCAAATCCTTATCAATCCCTTATGTCCATGATAATAATAGCATCCCTTTTATGAGATAGAAATATACAGAAGGTATACAAATGGTATACATGATTTTTAAAAGCCAAAAATTCTAATGGTATTTTTATTAGCAAATATATTAAATCTTTATGAAATAACATCTATTTTGTAAAAAGAGGTAATTAAAAATGATAAACTGAAAGTACTATAAATTATAAATATAATATGTTTCTCAAAGGGGATTAAAATAAAGTGTACCCTTTGTCAAGGACAAATTTAAAAGCATAAAAGCATAGTTATTTGTCTCTTGGAAGATGACCATTGTCATCAATGGATGAGTAAGTGATAAGAGGGTATTTACCAGTTATACAGTACTCATAGTATTCGTTAGGTGACAGCTTAGATAGTTGCCATTGGCCACGATCATTGTTGTAGTAATCCATGTAGTCATCGATGATGGTTTTGGCATCGTTAAAGGATTCGGCAAGGGCTATCTTATCCATGATCTCATCTTTCATGTGACCGAAGAAGCTTTCCTGAGGAGCATTGTCCCAGCAGTTACCACGACGGGACATGGATTGGCGAAGATTAGAATCCTTTACAATTTCACGGAACTTTTTGCTGGTATAGTGACAGCCTTGATCACTATGGATAAGGGTTTCGTCATCCAGAGTGGCTCCGTGGCTATCAATCAGGATGTTGACAGTTTCAAGAACAAAGTCAAGCTCGAGGGATTCACTCAGTACATAAGCGAGGATTTGCATAGTATAGGCATCCTTGATTACTGAAAGATAGAAGAACACACCGCAGCAAGGGATGTAAGTGATATCTGTTAGTAGTACCTTGCGAGGGCCATGTTCCTTAAACTCCCTTTTAAGGAGGTTATCAGCCACAGCATCCGTTTTAAGCGCTTTAGCCATACGGCGGTAAGGGTTCGCTTTACGGATGGGGCATTTGAGCCCGTATTTGTGCATTAGTCGCTGGATCTTCTTGAGGTTCATAAGAACCGGTGGATCCATATGAAGAAGTCGCATATGAATGCTTCTGATGCCTTTATCGTATCCTCTGAACTGATAGGCTTGAAGGATAAGTTCAAAATCGGCTCTGTCCGCAGCTTCCTTCTCGGCACGTTTGTCAGCAGAAGCAACCCAATTGTAGTAGCCGGAGCGTGAAACGCCTGCGATGGCACAGAGTTCCTTGATATTTTGGAGATTGCCCTCCATGGATATGATTTCATGGATGACCTCGTATTTAGCACTTGGTTTATCCATAATCAATTCCTCGGCTTTTTGTCGTTGCCCAGCTCGGTAATTTTTTTTAGAAAATCAACCTGCTGGCGAAGATAAACGAGCTCACGCTGCATAGCAGAAATGGAAAGCTGCGAAGGCATGGTGTTGTAGTCTGTGTTCTCGGGTGCTTTTGCTTTAGCATTGGAGTAGTCCTCTGTAAGAGGTCTGCCGGATTCTACCAGTTCTCGGAGCCTTCTGGCAAAGCCGTAGATACGGGTACGACCAAGAATTTCCGTGTCGTATCCACAGGACTCGAATATTTCGATACTGGTATCGCCCTGCTCATAGCGTGACAGGAAAATGTTTTTAAATTCCAGAGTAAAGATGATCTGGCGGGCGTTTACTTTTGCAGTAAACTGATTGGCAGCCAAAGTCTCAATCTGTTCTGGAGTGAATGTGGATTTTTTGTGATTGCTTAGCATGATATAACCTCCAATTGATTGTATTTTACAACATCTGGACACAAACGTGAGATGCTGTGTCCAGAAAACGGGGTTTTCCATAAAAACCGTGTCCACTTTACGGGGATGCCACTTCCAAAAGGATGAAAGATGGTGTCCGAAAAGTGAGATTTCAGAAAGGTCATGTGTCCATTTTTATGGGTACATTTTAAAATGTACTTGACAGCAAGACGAAATAGGCCTATGCTGGCACAGCACAGCACAGCACAGCACAGCACAGCACAGCACAGCACAGCACAGCACAGCACAGCACAGCACAGCACAGCACAAGTAGATAGCTGCGCTTCTTTTTCGCGTAAAACAGAATATGATAATGATAGATAACCGTCGGACTTGATGGGGGATTATGCCCTGTCTGGTTCGGCGTTTTTTGCGTTGTACAACATCGTAATGCGGCGGCCATAACAGCTGCGAATAAAGCAAAAAGGAGAAACAGCTTATGAGAATGAAGATGAAAAGATTTTTAGGCATCCTGCTCACCCTAGTGTTGGTGCTGGGGTTGATGCCTGGGATGAGTCTGACGGCGTATGCAACGGAACAGAGTGTAACACTCACCAAAAGTGCTACTTCATCGGGAGTGATATCATCAAGTGGCTTTACGATTATGGCGGATGATCTCCTTGTTATCGGTAAAAATGCTAGTTGTATAATTAGTGCAAGTTCAGGAATAACTATAACAAAGATTATAATGCACAAAGGTTCTATTTATGCTTCCAATTTTACTAGTTCCTATGTTACGGTTTCTCCTGGGACTATAACGTTTAATGGTGATACATGCACCGTTACGAATGTCAATTCATCGAGTGTTACATTATCGAAGAAAGTTTCGGATAAGAATTACGCTTGTTCATCAATCGAAGTTTTTTATAATGCTCCTACAGCCTATAGTGTGACCATCACGCCAGGCAACAACATGACCAAGACCACGGACTCCGGAGCTGCATCTCAGTCAGATTTGTCTGGTACAATTACAGACGTGGTTTACACAGCAAATGATGGCTATTATTTCCCGACAGATTATAGCGTTGCAACTGTCAACGGAATCTCCGTGACACGTAACAGCTACACGCAGATCACTGTTTCCGGAACGCCGACCGCTGATGCTTTGATCTCGCTGAATGCGCCCACGGCAAAGACAAAACCGGATGCGCCTACGACAGTGGCAGCAGTTGACTGCACGACTGCAGATAACAATGACGGAAAGCTCACCGGTGTTACAACCGCCATGGAATATAATAAGTCGGATGCTACGGATTGGATTGCTGGAACAGGAAGCGACATCACAGGTCTCGTTCCCGGAACCTACTATGTGCGTTATAAGGCAACAGATACAACTAATGCATCTGGCAATCAGGAACTGTCAATTGCTGGGTATACGGCTCCGACCTACGAAGTAACCTACAAAGTGGTCAACGGAACATGGTCGGATGACACTACGACAGATAGGACGGAGACTGTACAAAGCGGCTCAACACCTGCCAGTGTGCCCACCGGAATGAAGGCAGCTTCCGGCTACACAGGCGGAGCCTGGGACACAAACCCGGCAGAGGCAACCATCACAGGAGCAACGACATTCACTTATTCCTTTACAGCACTCCCGACCTACACTGTGACCTATAAGGTGGTCAACGGAACATGGTCGGATGATAGCACGGCAGACAAGACGGAGCCTGTACAGAGCGGCTCGAAGCCTGCAAGTGTACCTACTGGTATGAAAGCTGCTTCCGGTTACACGGGCGGAGCTTGGGATACAAATCCGGCAGATACTTCGATTACAGGAGCGACTACATTCACTTATACTTTTACAGAGAAGCAGGCAGCAATCGTTACAAAAGCTCCGACAGCCAAGACGCTGACCTATAACGGTTCAGCGCAGGAACTTTTAACGGCGGGCACAGCCGAAGGCGGCACCATGTACTACGCTCTTGGCGAAAATGCGACCACATCCCCTGCTGATAACCTTTATACCACAGCCATCCCCAAAGCTACCGACGCCGGAACTTATCATGTATGGTATAAAGCAGTAGGAGACGATAGTCATACGGATTCCGTTCCGGTATGCATAAAAGTTGTCATTGAAGATATCAAAGCAGTAGTAGAACAGAAAGAAAATACACCGAAAGCAGCGGTAGAAGGTCTTGACGAAGAACTAGCTTCAGATCTCATGAACGATGAGGAAGAGAAAAAAGTTCAGTCTGGAGAAAAAGCCACACTCACTCTGGAGATGACAAATATTGACAGCGCTGTTTCTCAGGAAGATAAGTCCCTTACCGAAAAAACGCTTGGAAGTTCAAGTAAAAACGGAAAGGTCGGAATGTACCTTGATCTATCACTATGGCTTAAGATCGGATCAGACTATGCAAGACAAATTTCAGAAACAGGTGGAAAACAGCTTACGGTAAAGTTTGAGGTACCTGAGAATCTTCGCGCACCTGCAGGTGTTACCAGGAAGTTCTTCATTTTCCATATCCATAATGGAGTTGCGAAAAAACTTGCAGAGACAACTAATATAACAATTCCTATAACCGTAGGAGAATTCTCAACCTTTGTTCTTGCTTATGAAGATGACACTGCTATAGATGAGACCCCAGGCTTTTATTCAGGACTTAAGATTTCCCAGAAGAAAGGAAAGATAATAGTGTCCTGGGATAAGGGAGAAGGTGTGGCAAAATATGCAGTGTTTGCGACCTACTGTGGTAATAAATACCAGAATAAGCCTGTAAAAACTACAAAATCAACTTCTGTAACGATCAAAAAGATAAAAGGAAAGAAGATAGATTTCACAAAGAATTTTAAGATATATGTGGCCGCTTATGATGCTTCGGGGAAGGAAATAGGTAAAACCGTATCCGCTCACTTTGCAGGAAAAGATAGCAAGAAATTTAAGAACCCAAAGAGTTTAAAGCTTTCCACAAAGGCAATAACGTTAGGTATAGGCAAAACCTCAAAGATAAAAGTCTCTGTAAAAATGGAGGAAGGAAAAAAGAAAGACCTGTCTGATAGCCATGCAGCAAAGTTTCGTTACAGATCTACAAATAAAAATGTGGCAACTGTTGATAAGAATGGCAAAATCAAAGGCGTGGCCGCAGGTACCTGCGATGTATATGTATATTCAAGGAACGGTTTGGCAAAGAAAGTTAAAGTGACAGTAACAGATTAAGTATTAAGCAGTAACATCAGTACAGATTTTATGTAAGGTAAAAGCCCCTAGACATTTTTTTGATTAGAATGTTTGGGGGCTATAATTTATGATAGAGTTGTGTTTACTGTTGCAATAAAGAAATTATATGTTTTGCATTGAGATAGTCTTTTTGGTTTTTCTATGGGAAAATGTTTGGAGCAATAAAACATGAAATACGATATAATAATTATAGATAGTTAGAGACTAGAAGAATGCAAAAGGAGAAGTGGTTCAATGGCAGGGCAGAAAACAAATCTAAATGCTAGGACTATGTCTTATGCAGAGGCATATACTGAGCTGATAAAATATGTTTCTGAAAAAAATGAAGTATCTGTCGATAGTCTGGTTAAGATATTTAGGGATGCAGGTATAGAGAGCAAATATGCTGAATTATATAATATAAATAATAATGCATCTACAAGTAGTCAATATAAGATTTTAAAGGAGTTAATCGACGATGCAATTCATTGATACATCTAAGAATTCAATGATAAAACTATATCATGGCTCGCCGTGTCAGAATATAACGAAGTTTAATATAGATTATTCTAGAAATGAGCTTGATTTCGGGAAGGGAATATATTTCACTACTGATGAAGAACAGGCTAAACAGTGGTCTTTAAAAGGAAATGTCGGTTCAGGAGCTGTTTATGAAATATCAATAAATCCAAGTTTGATGAATATCAAAAGATATACAACATATTCTGATGAATTCATTGAAACTTTTTGTCTTTGCAGAGTAGGATTAGAAGATACAATACCGGATCTATGTAAATACGATGCGATTTATGGTTATATGCTGGATCATGACAGCAGCAGGATAATCAAATATACGAATGATTATGTAATGGGAATAGCAGATGCCGCAACTGTCAGAGCAAATTTGAGATTGTTTGATCACAGAAATCAGTTTTGTATTAAGAAACAAGAATTATTGGATTCATTGAAAATACACAGGATTATGTTTACAAAACGTATTCCTAACTCAAGGGAAATAAAGTATACAAAAATAGTGAAAGGAGAGTAAGAGAATGGGCAAGTTCACAGAAAGAGAAAATGCAATTATGGAAAAACTCAGTATTATGATAGATATAATGATGGCAATTACCGATTACTCTTATTCTGATTGCTATGATATTATAACGAATACTCGCACATACCAGCTGATGGTTGATGGAGATGTCAGTGCATTACATGATAGCCCACAGGCCAGTTTGGTCGAGGTTGGTAAAGATATACGAGAGTCTGGGAATGCTATAGGAAATAGTATTACTTCTGAAAACATAAAAAAGTACATTTCAGAGGTAAGGAGTCTAAATAAAGAACTTGCTAAGATTTGAGAGATAGTTAGTTTGGAAGTGGTCTGTAAAGTGGTCTTTTTTATAAAAGAGAGCACCGAAAACCTCCTTTCCATGCGGGTTTTCGTAACTGGCTATTATCCGATTCCCGTTGCCAGCTCGCCCTTAAATCCAGTATTTATCTGGGTTTAAGGGCTTTTTATTGCTTTAAAATAGTGGTCGTAAAGTGGCCGTAACCTATTTATCAACCAAAACATGACCTTATTTCGTCAAGTCTTGCATCCTGCTGAACGGCTCTGATGTAGTGTAGAGTAGTGTTTTTGTCTGCATGACCAGCTGCGTACATGACAGTTTGAAGATCACCTCCGGTTGCTCTTGCAAGTTCTGTTACACTCCAAAATCTGATTTTGTGTAGATAATTAAAATGGTTTTGAGCCAAGAAAGCTCAAAACCATTTTGCTATTCTGATTCATTATTATTGAATTTAATGAAGTCATCTATGATATTTTCTATAAGTCGGAATTGATTAGGTGTTAAACTGGTGAGCTTCTTTGACAAATATAATTGATCCTTGTCAATAATACTTCCAGTGAGGAGGTAATCTGTACTAACTTCAAGACCTTCAGCAAGTTTAGATAGGTTTTCCGGTCTCATGGCACGTTTACCAGATTCAGCGTAAGATACAAATTGAGTGGTGACACCGCATATTTCAGCAAGCTTTTCCTGCGTCAATCCCATTTTCCTTCTACGTTCAATTATACGTTCTCCGATTTGTTGTAAACAAAGATCTGTGTCTTGCAAAGAATGCGACCTCCTTGATGTTTATAATATCGTAAGAAATTCCGTATAAAAATTTAATCGTTTACTGTTGGAAAAATCAACAAAACGCGATATAGTATTTGTGCTAGAAAAAATAATACATGACTTAACATTTGAAACAAAAGTTCAAAAATGGAGAAAAGATTATGAGAATTAATTTCAAAAGAGCAAGTTTTATGGGTGTTATAATTACACTCGCAATGATGATTCTGGTTGGTTTCACACCACTCAAAGCATCAGCGGCACCAAAACTTAACAAAAAACAGGTTGAGTTAAAAATAGGGAAAACCTGTAAGCTAAAAGTTAAAGGGGCAAGTGGTAAAGTTAAGTGGTCAACTTCTAATAAGAAAATTGCAAAAGTTTCTAAGAATGGTGTTATCACAGCAAAGAAAGCAGGTAAGGCTACAATTAAAGCTAAGGTAGGTAAAAAGACCTTAAAATGTAAAGTCACTGTTCTTTGTAGACACCATCAGTTTGAAGAGAAGATAATTAAAAAAGCTACATATAAGAGAGCTGGTGAGAAATGTAAAGTATGCAAAGTATGTGGCTTTGAGACTGAACATGAAGAAATCCCAAAATTGACTAGGCAGAATGAGAAGCGTGAAGAGTATATAAGATACAACCCTTCAGGTTATGTACCTAGAACTGAAGGACTAACTGAACAAGAGATTAAGGCTAGACTGGCAGAACTTAAGATGTACTATCCGGAAACAAAAGAATTTTACTGGGAAGGGGTTGTCTGTGCTAAAGGAGCTTATTATGTTGACTTTGCCAAGGGAATGTTATTTGGTGATAGTGATTTAGGGTCTAAAGCAGTTATTGAGGACCCATCTGCAGCACAAGCTGGTGATATAATCAGTGTAGATTTTACGTATCAGGATGTCTCTGGTTATCATAGAAATTATATGATTACAAAAGTTGATGGTGATAATGTATATGTTGTTGCTAACAAGGAAGGTGATTACAAAGTAGCATGTTGGGATGAAGAAGGGTATCCAACATTTAAAATATATAATTCTAATGGGGAAAAATATTTGGTGTTTACAGACCAGAATAAGTATCAAGTAGCAACATGGATTCTCAGGTATCATGATTGAATCATATAATGTATGATTGGAGAGGAAAAGTTTATGCAGAATAGTCTTAAAAGAATAAATTTTATAAGTGTATTCTTTGCATTAGTATTTGTGATGCTTATAAGTTTTGTGACTCCGATGAAAGTATCAGCAGCTCCAAAACTGAATAAGAAACAGATTGAGATTAAAGTAGGTAAAACTTATAAACTCAAAGTCAAAAGAACTAGCAATAAGGTTAAGTGGTCTTCTGTTGATAAAAAGATTGCTAAGGTTTCTAAGAAAGGTGTTGTTACTGCTAAGAAAGTTGGCAAGACAATAGTTAAAGCAAAAGTTGGTAAAAAGACATTAAAGTGTGTAGTTAATGTTATTTGCAATAAGCATCAATTTGAAGAGAAAATAATTAGAGAAGCCACAAGCAGGAAGAGTGGAGAAAAGTGTAAGGTTTGCGTAGTATGTGGCTTTGAGACTGAACATGAAGAAATTCCTATAATTGATGATGAAGATGAAGAAGAATCTGATGATGAAGGTGATTCTAACAATGATTCATCAGGATATACTAATCCTGCAACTGCAGGGTTAACAGAATCAGAAGTTAAAAACAAATTAGCTGAACTCAAAAAGAAATATCCAGAAGGTACAAAAGTAGGTATTTGTTCAGCTTATACAAGCTTAATAGCGCAAGAACTATATGGTATAATGTCATTTCCTATAGCAAAACATCAAGACCTATCAAAATTAAAAGCTGGGGATATAATTATTTATACTTGGGGAAATGATGATGATAGTGCAGGGCATGCAGTTGTTGTTACAAATGTGAATAATAATTATATCTACGTCACAGATGCAAACCATGGTGATGATTTAAAATGCTATTGGGATACAGAAGACAGTCCATCACTTATTATAAAAGATGGTAAGCTGTGTTATGCGGATGATAGAGCGTCTATCACATCAATAGAAATTCAGTCATATTATAATAATTAAATTATAGCACGTGGGTGCTTCAAACACACCCACGTATTATAATATATTTCAATTCAGAATAATAAGTCTGAAAGGAGGTTTATAACCTCATGCAGACATGCGTTTTGACAAATGGATTACTAATGTTACAATAAGATCGTTCGGGAGAGCTCCTGCCATATAAGTGGAGAAGTTTCAACTCGGGAGAGTCCCTGCCATATAAGTGGGAAAGCTTAAACTCTGAGAGGGCTGATTACCAGCCCTCTTAATTATTTTACTTGCAGAATAATTGAAGTAATCATAAAATGATCAATCCAAGCTAAATTAGGGAACATATCAAATAAATGGATATAGATTTTTAAAAGGTATTATCTTAGCATATTACTTTGAGGAGACGACATATGAATGCCAATGACTATATTACTGATCCATGCAAGGCTTCATCTCTGCCATATTGGAAGACTGAAAACATCGTAATGCCAGAGCACATAATAGTACTTAGGGATGATGATTATAACAAAGAGCAGCCCGCCAGAAATGATGATCAGTATTTTAAAATGATACATAATTTGAAAATGATTCCAGATGCATTTTTACCTGATGACTTTGAAGTTGTTCAAGCTGATGTAAAGTTTTTTGCGGATTATATAAAATGAGAAAAGTATTTTGCTCATTTAATCAGATAAAAATGGTATAATATAAGCAATTAGTAAAACTATGGAAGGATTGATGAATATGTGTCAGGTTAAAGAAATGCGCATAGATAACAGAACAATTCATGTTGCTGATATAAAGCAAAAGTATATCAGTAATATTATTGATGCTGCAAAAAAAGTGTGCTTTTATCGACAGAATAATCCTTTTTGGTTCAAGTATTGAAGATAGATGTACCTATGATTCTGACATTGACCTGGCAATATTCGGTAATCAAACCAAGTATAAATGTTTAAATTCAAAGGAATATAGACGTTTTGCTGAGGAACTATATTCATTTGATGATTTTAATCAGTCTTATGATTTGCTCTATTTTAAGACAGGAAATGATTATACTGGTATTCTTATTAACGATATAAATAATGGGGAGGTTCTTTATGACAGGAAAGATGATTAATTCCCCAGAGCTTTCTTTATATCAGGCTAAAGCTGATTATTTCGTGCCAAGGGCACCGGTGCTGAGCATCGCTCAGCACCATTGTTTTTTTTATTGCGAACCACCGGTTCGCAATTCAGCCCCACTTGGCAGATTATTCGCGTTTACTGCAGTATCTGCGCATGTTTGTCTTTCCTGTTTCTACCCAGGTTGTTGTATAAGCAAATCTGTCTACTATCGCCTCCGCATAGACTCCTTCACCCAGCTTTTTGATCCAGTCTTTTTTAGAATACTGCGTACAAAAGATGGTGGATGAGGAATCTGAGCGTCCGGTGGTCTGGCTGATTTCAGTCTAGATCACCGGTATTCTTATCTCAAGCTAACCTCTGAACAGTAATCTTAAAAGTTTAATCGCGCTTATCTAGGCGGAAAAACATTTAATTTTTTAACGGTATTATGTGTTACAATTTATATATGTAGAAATGATTCACTTGAAGAGAGGATCTTAATATGGCAGAAAGAAGCAACGAACAGAAAAACTTTTTTAAGAACCTGCACACGGATCAGTATAAATGGAATGATTTCTTTCTTATTCCGCTTATAGTGACAATTGTGATGATGTTTGTCGGGCAGACGGGAGTTCTCGTAATCTCTGGAATTCTAATGAAACCGATTATCAACGATAACAATGTCGATTTTCTAACAATATTTCAACAATATTTCACCTTCACGGGAATTTGGATTATAGCTTTACTTTATTGCTACTTTACCAAAAAAAACAGACCAATAATTAATGCTTTAACACCTTTTTGCAAAGGAAATACAGTGAAATACCTGCTTTTAGGTCTTTTAATTGGTTTTGCCCAAAATGCATTTTGCATTATGGTGGCTTTGCTGCATAAAGATATCTATATTTCTTTTGATTCATTAAATCTATCGAAGGTAATACCACTTTTTATAGTTGTATTTATACAGTCCAGTGCAGAAGAATTACTTTGCAGGGGCTTTCTGTATCAGAGACTAAGAAGGGGATATAAAAATCCTGCTATAGCGGTTGTAGGAAATGCTCTGCTGTTTTCACTGCTGCATGCAGCTAATCCGGGAGTGTCTCCACTTGCTCTTCTTAGTATCCTTTTTGCTGGACTTATCTATTCACTTATGGTTTATTATTGCGATTCAATATGGATGCCGATGGCAGCACACGCAGCCTGGAATTTCACCCAGAACATTATATTTGGACTTCCAAACAGTGGTAACGTATCGCCAGTTTCAATCTTTAAACTAGATGCATCTACAGCCAGGGGTAGTTTTGCATATGACGTAGGATTTGGTGTTGAAGCTACAATAGTAGCTATAGCACTTTTAATAGTAAGTTGTATTATAGTTTATCTATGGGGAAGCAAAAATAATAAAAAGCCAACTGAAATCTGGAATTAAAAGCAATATCTACACAACAAAAAATGATAAGTCAGTAGCCTCTATAGGAGGACTACAAAACTGATCATACGAGGAAAAATACCAAATGGAAAATACTATGTATCAGGTGTCGACACTTCAGGCGCTAATTCTTGGGTACAGCCGGACGGTGATAAATGTAGACAAACTAATTCAGCATGATGATACCGGGCTGGCATCTTCATTTTCTTTCCGAGGACAGAACGAAAGGCGGGCATGTTTTTGATGCAAGTATAATCAAAGGAGCAGCCAGAGTAGATAAGATTACCAGTATCCACATAAATCTTCCAAAAGAAGCGGCTTTTGATACCTATTCTCTTAAAGAGGATCTGGAAAGCGAGATAAAATCCGTCGAGTAAAGTAAAAACATCAGATATACAGGCAGAGTTTTAAAAGGAACTAACGACCTCGGCGAAGAGGTAGAGATATCAGCTACAGCAAAAGCGCGTCTGGTCCTATTAGTCAGTTTTTCGCCGGATATTCACTCACAAGCATCCATAAAAGACATGTTGAATCACACATACGTGGGAAACAGTCATTAAACCTTGTAGCAATATTCAACTTTCTATGAAGTTCTCTGGCTGATATTGTTTGCTTGTCAAAATCAATCTTTAATAATTCGTTCATTATGCCTTCCTATCAAAATTAAAGTTTTTTATGATATCCGGTTTAATGCATTTTTTATCTTTACTTTTAACAGAGTATATCTGTTATAATCGAGGTGGAGTTTCTGGTATTTTTCGAGTAGGGGGATTAATGAAGAGAAAAGCATTATTGTCGTTTCTTGTGACGTCATTGATACTTGTGGCGGGATGCTCTAAGTCTGCCTATAATGCAGGGACTGAGGGTGATTTCGCAGCGCCTTCAAAGGTAGTGGAGGATACATCAGAGCAGGAGCCCTTGGCAGATAAGCCCCAGGAGGGTTCGCCGGATGATGAGACCGCATCTGAAGGTGGGAATGACGTTTTTACAGATGATAAGCCGGAGAATTCGGGCGAGCCTGATGGTACCGCGCCGGATGTAAAGCTTTCTTTGGCTAAACGCCTTTGCGGAAAATACAGCTGTAAAAGCAGCAAAGGTGAATATTATATTCTTGATATCTATGAGTTTGCTGACAATCTCTATGCTCATGTGGGGATCTCTGAAGATGATGAGAATTCCGATTATCTTGGCGCGTATACTTTCTGGGGCGCTGAGCTTATTCCTGATGATAAAGATGTGGCCAAAAATCTGAATGATGATGTTTTTACCTGTGATATTTTGGCCTTTTCCATTATGTCAAATATGGGTAAATACCAAAGTGCGCCGCAATCCTGCAGACTGATGCTTACGGATAAGGGCATAGATTTTACAGGAGCATTTTTCTCCGGAAAAGAGGAGACACTATCTTTTGAGCATGATAACAGGGTGGAAGATGCTTTCCCCTATATGTTCAGTGAAGAAGCAGGCATAGGCAATCCGCCTGAAAAAATGCTTGGTATCTGGAGAGAAAAAGGCTCTGACAATCCGCACTATGTGCAATACGGTGAAAGAGGAATGTTCAAGATTTACCAGGAGACTCCCGGCACTGAGGTGTTCTTTGCAGGCGGCGAATATCATTTTATAGATGATGACAGGCTATGCGGAACCTACAGTGTTTTGGGAAATGGCAGTATGCCCATGGAGTATGAGGCGATGTTTAGCCTTGTGGGAGATGACACCATAGAGTTGGATTTCATATATGATAATTCTCTGTTAGAAGATGGCGAAAGCCATATGGTTCTCGAAAAAATAGATGAGGATGATGTGCCTTTTGTGACAATAGATAAGGTCAGAGAGGTACTGACAGACAACTATAATTATGATGCCTATGTTTTGCCAAGTGACTATTATGACGAAGGTTTTTATGGCGTGTGGATAGGTGCTTATGAGGATCTTGAGGAAGCAAAAGAGCTTGCTCAGAAAATAGAGGATCAGGGAGCTGTAGCAACGGTTGTTTTCTCACCGGAATGGGAGAATCTGAATGCGAAGCCCTTTTACTGTGTGACTTACGACAGATTTGAGACGGAGTCCTCCGCGGAAGCAGCTCTTGTTAATGCAAAAACCTCGGGTTATGACGGCGCATATATCAAGTTTTCCGGCAAAAGGGTGATGCATCGAATTTACTACACAGTGTATTCCCATGATGTTATGGATTTTTCAAAGGATAAAGTTGTCATCAGTGGTGTAAGCACTTCTTCACTTATGGGTGATGATGAAAAAGAGATGACCCTTATCGTTGATAAGGATACGACCTTTGATTCCTCCTGTAATATGAGCTTTTTTGGAAATTATGAAAAAGGTCAGTCGGTGCTTGAGTGGTTTAATAAAAACGACGAGCTGGCAAAGGAAGATGCTGACAGCTATTCCAGTGGCGGTCCTGCGCTTTTGGGTGTATTCGATGTGGCTATAACAGGGGATCATATAGACAGGTTTTATGGAAGTTATTGGTGGGATTAGTTTTTATAATATAAAATTATTGGGATAAAAATAATGGTACGTTTACTTGAAGATAAGGATGAAAAGAGAAGAGTAGTCAGAAAGATTTTGGAAGCACTTCCTGACTGGTTTGGAATTGAGGAATCAAGGGAGCAGTACATTAGAGAGAGTGCAGACCAGATAATGCTTGTGGCTGAAGATGAGGATATTCCTGCAAAAGATGGTGAACCGGGTAGCAAGGCAGTTGGCTTTTTGTGCCTTAAGCAGACAGGTAATGCCACCGTTGAGCTTGCTGTTATGGGAGTTCTTGCAGAGTATCACAGAAAGGGTATCGGCCGTGAGCTTTTTAAGGAAGCAAAGCGAATTGCACAGGAGAAGGGATATTCCTTCATGCAGGTAAAAACTGTTGAGATGGGACATTACGATGACTATGATGCAACCAACAGATTTTATATAAGCCTTGGTTTTCAGGAGTTCGAGATGTTCCCTCTTTTGTGGGATGAGGCGAATCCCTGCCAGATATATGTAATGTCGCTGAAATGATAGAAGCATTTTTGATGCGGAAATCGTTTATATGTAACGAGAGAAAAGCATGCGTATTGCCTTTATAAATGGCGGTACGCATTTTTTACACAAAAAATTAAAAAAATTTCCAACACTTTTGATGACTCATCCGTTATATGTACAGAAGCGCTTAAATGGTATACTTAGCACGGGGAGCAGAGACTTAAATGTACCGGGACATAACAGAATTATATGAACAACTGAATGCAGAATTATTATCCTGGTGCAGCGCCATGACAGGGGACAGATATGAGGCCCAGGAGCTTGTGCAGGAAGGGTTCCTAAGGGCAATCAATCACTTTGAGACTTTGGAATCCATGGATTTTTTTAAGAAAAGAGCCTGGATGTATCAGACAATCAAGCACCTTTTCATAGATGATTTAAGGAAAAAGAAGAGGGAAGATTTGTTTGATGATATGCCTGATATCGGAGACCTTCGAGGAGAATATACGGAGACTGAGTGGATGCAGCTTATTAACTCCCTTCCAAAGGATGAGGGCAAGGTTTTTGTTTTGAGATATCTTGAAGATTTTACTTCGGGACAGATCGGAGAGATGCTGGGGATGCCGGCAGGGACCGTCAGAAGTAAGCTCCATGATGCGAAAATGCACCTTAGAGAATTGCTAAAATAAAGCGCTACTGGTTTGAAACAAAAGCAGTGAAATGTTTATAGGAATTTATGAACTGAAATAAAAAGAAAAGGGGATTAGGGTATGCGACTTAAGATTAACTGCGATGTATGTGACACAAGAAAAGTTAACGAAGACAACTACAAGGAGTATGAGGAGATCATAATATCCGCTGACAAGGTGATAGTAGATGAGAGAAGTAAGCAGATTCTCAGTAAGCTTCCCTTTAATATCAAGGCCGATGAGATCAGAAGTGATGAGGAGGACAGACCCCAGAAGGATGTTCAGAATGTCAACGGAGTATATGAGATCGGACCTGAGACAGTGGTTAAGGAAGGAACGATTTTGAATGTAAACGGCTTTCTTAAAATCGTGCCGGGCTGCGAAGAGACATTGAACAAGTATGAGAAGATATGCATAAACGGAGTGATACTTTGTCCCAAGAGCCTCACAGGTAAACTCCCCATGCACAGCATTTCCCTTAACGGCATGGTCAAGGGATATCCTGATGATTATGTAATGCTTGATAACAAGTATAAGCTTGATAAGTATTTCCCCATGAGAGCAGCGGAGAACAGCGGATATTTTGCATCCACCTGCATATTTGATGTTGATGCTGAAACGGACTTTGGCAGGCTTGCTGAAAAGAACGTGAAATTCTACACGGACAAAGTATACATAAGGAAAAGCCATCTTGAAAAGGCTCTGCCGCTTATCAACATCGAGGCAAAAATTGTTGAAATACCTGATGAATGCAGAATCGTAAACAGTGACGATTTCCATCTTGATGATGCACTTATTTCTTCTGCAGGTGACAATATCTATGTGTCAGGAGATGTGACAATTAAGAAGGACAGCCTGTCCGCTCTTGAAAAACTCTCAGCTCTAGCTGTGGACGGTACAGTGAAAATCGATAGATCCTGCCTTGAGAGATTCAATCAGCTTAATGTGAACTGCGCAAAGGTAGTCGTTCTTGACGGCTTTGCAATTGAAGACAGAGCAATGGTATCACTGGACAGAGAGATGCTTGAGAATCATCCTGAAGGTGTGGTGCTTAGGGACTGTGCTCTGGTAAGCATAGGTGATGATATACCCACAGAGCTTATCCGTGAGAGACTTAAGATAAAAGACTGTGCAAAGGTAACCTGCGCTGATCAGCAAAAAGCGGTAATATCAGAGGTTTCACAGGATGTTGCTTTTATCGGTCCATGGGGCGTAATGGGAGTATTTGGTTCAATTTTTGGAAGACCCGGTTCCGATGCATCAGAGTCCAGTGACACCAAGTATATCAATGCTGATTTTTATGAACTGTAAACTGAGGGTGTTTTTGCAAATTGATTTTTTCAAAAACTTATGCTAAAAATAGTTGACGTAATTTAGTTAGGATGATAAAACTAAATAGTAGTTTTTGAAAAAAGCGGAGGTTAAGGAGATGACGAAGTTTTGATATTGATTCTAATGCATATTGACAGCCATATCGGCTGAGCTGCGTTACGTTATTTCGTAAGGCCTGTTTTGTTATCCATAAACAGGAAGTCTTATGAAAGATGAATCATATCAATCTAGAGCATTTTCGGTAACATATTTTCAACTTATGTACTGCCTCTTTATATGCTGAGTGCCGGCAGAATAGTTCTGTATTTGCGGCATTAATAGATTATTGGATCCGTCTGCGTAACGCAGGCGGATTTTTTGTTTTACAAGATTTAATGACAACTTAGGAGGACATCATGGAAAAAGTAAAAGAAACTAAAAATCCCTTATGGACAAGGGACTTTACGATAATAACGCTGGGCAGCGTTGTGTCTATGTTTGGTAACAGCATGGCTGGATTTGCAATGAGCCTTATGGTTCTTGACTACACGGGATCCACTATGATGTATGCCATTTATCTTATGACATACACTGTACCGCAGCTTATAATGCCTATTATTTCAGGCGCAATCCTGGACAGATTTTCCAGGAAAAAGATGATATATACACTAGATTATTTCATGGGTGCATTATATCTGATTGTTGGGGTATTTGTGCTAAGCGGCTGGTTCAGTTTCCCGCTGTTTGCGCTATTTTCACTTACAATCGGAACAGTTTCAAGTATCTATATGGTTGCCTATGACAGTTTTTATCCTCTTCTTATAACTGAAGGGAATTATTCCAAGGCCTATTCCATAGCCAGTGTACTTGAGACCATGTCCATGTTCATGATCCCTGTTGCAACATTCCTTTATAACAAGTTTGGAATGGCACCGCTTATGATCTTTGATTCAGTGTGCTTTGCAATTGCAGCTACTCTTGAGACCAGGATTGGCGCAGAAGAGAAGTACATCGAGAAGCAGAAAAAGAGCATCGAAGGCGAAAACATGAGCCAGATATCAAGAATGCTCGTAGATATCAAAGAGGGCTTTAAATATCTCTTTTCAGAAAAAGGACTCCTTGCCATTGCGCTTTATTTCCTGTTCAGCACAATGGCAGGCGGTGCAGCAAACGTAATCGCTCTGCCTTATTATAAGAGTAATTTTCAAAACGGTGAGTATTTGTTTCAGCTTGTGTTTGGAACTGCCTTTGTAGGAAGAGCGCTGGGCGGAATGTTCCATTACAGGAAAAAGATACCGGTAAAATACAAGTACTGTCTGGCAATTGGAGTGTACATAATTATCGGCCTGTTTGAAGGACTGTATCTGTATGTTCCGATTCCACTCGCGATGCTTATGTCCTTTGTAGTGGGAGTTGGCGGTGTGACCAGTTACACCATCAGAATTTCAGCTACTCAGAGCTATGTTCCCGATGAGAAAAAGGGAAGATTTAACGGAGCCTTTCAGGTGCTTAGTACGTCAGGCTCACTTGTGGCAGAGCTCCTTGCGGGAGTGATGACACTGTACCTGGATCAGAGAGCGGTACTGCTTGTGTTTGAAATGGTAAGTGTTGTTGCCGCCATCGTTATAATCGGTGGCAGCAGCAAACACGTAAAAAAGATATACAATCGAGCATCCTAATTCGCAAGGTTTTCACTATCGTGCTTAAAGGCGATCTGAGCGAAATTGTAAAAGCCCTGATACCAGATGTGGAAGTCGTGTCCGCCGGACATTTCCTGCCACATGAAGTTCTCGCCATCAGTGAATTTATCGCTGAGGGCGGGAAGGGTTTTAGCAGCTGCTGATGCGCTGGAATAAGCAACCTTATCCTGAAGACCGCAGATATTATAGAAGTAGTAAATCTCATATTCACTGTCTTCTAAAATGCTGGCAGTCTTTGATGCGATGTTACTTGTGGGAGCAGCGGAAAAAGCACCAAAGTATCCAAAGAGATCCGTGCATTCATCAAGGCCGATGTTGATGGTCTGCATGCCGCCCATGGAGAGGCCTGCAATTGCTCTGTGAGCTCTGGTGGCAGCCATGTCATAGCCACCTTCCTGATAATCTGCATAGGTGCTGTAATGGGATTCCATATAGGGAATCAGATCGTTTCTGAGCTCCTGACCGAAAAGGTAGAAGGCATCTATCATGGAGCTATCCTTTTTGTATTCGGCACCGGCTCTGCCGTTAGGTGTTACAACGATGAAGCCGTCAATGTCACCGTAATATGCAAGGTTATCCATTATTGTCTTTACTCTTGAAGTATTCTTATTCATTCCCCATTCATCTTCATCGCCGCCGATTCCGTGAAGAAGGTAAAGAACGTTATATTTTTTATCCTCGCTGTAATCTGCGGGAAGATATACGTTGGCTTCTTTTGTTATCTCGCTTCCATCTCCTGCATAATCGTGAGCTGTGTATGAAATGCGCTCGATTGTACCTGCACCTTCAGTGCGAAGGTTAGTGTACTTTGGCGGAACATGCTCGCTTATTTCTGCGGTTGGCCCTTCGTCGTCAGCTGCATCCTCAGAATCGGTTTCATCAGACTCGGTGGCTTCTTCCTGATAAGAGGTTTCTTGTGCAATTGCGTCTTCAATGGAACCTGCAGACTCATCCTGATTTTCTTCTGGTTCCTTGGCTTCTTCAGCTTCAGTTGCAGCCTCAGCTGATTCTGCCTCGTTATCTGTTTCTTCTGTGGATTCTTCTGCTTCAGCTGATTCTGCTACAGAGACTTCCTCCGCTGCCACTTCTGCTGTTTCAGTGTTTTTTGCTGTGGTGCCACAGGCAGTAAGTAATGCTGTCATCATAATAATTCCCCATAGTGTTTTTCTTCTCATATATTTCTCCGATTTGTAAATGATATAATATACCGTCGGATAAAGCCTCAAAGCCGCATCCTTTGGCCTTTTTAAATTATGGAATTATTTTCGCTGCGCTACTAATCAATAATTGCGGGAATAATTACAAAAATAGCTTTTGGACAGGCATTAAAAAACAGAGCGTTTCCGCGGGATTTAGAGATGCTCATTAGAGAAGGAGCCAATCCCCTTTTTCAGTTGCTTTTAATGTCAAAAAAGGCTAAAATTAAAGTGTTGAAATACGTCTTTTTTGTATCGAGGGTTTTAATTTTGATTAGAAGTAAGTTTTTTATTAAAAAAGCTGTAATAGCTGCAGCATTATCAGCAGCTTTGATCAGCAGTAATACTGCATTTAATCTGCCGACTTTGGTTGTTACGGCCGAGGCCGGTGAGAATATAGATAATGTGAATCCGGATGAGATGCCTGATGCTCCTGCGGTAGGCGAACAGGATGACAGTACACCTTCAGATGATGAGGGCGAGCCTATAGCGAATCCTGATGCTACAAATGGGGATGAGGGAGAACCGGAAGCCGGAGATAACACATCGGATGATGGAAGTGCCCCGGCAGATGATGCAGCACCTGCTTCGGATGACATTACAGTGACTCCTGATGATGAAGGAACACCTGCACAACCTGCAGAACCGGCAGAGGGTGAGACACCTTCAGATGATGAGAATTCCGATGATGCTGCAAGCCCTGAAGATGGCACCGGTGCATTAACAAAGAACGAACCGACAGAGAATCCTGAAGAGAATGCTAATCCTTCTGATGATCCTGCATTAACTAATGATGCAGCAGATCCTACCACAGGAGAAGGCACACAAGGTACACCCACCGATAAGCCAAAGCTCACACTTAAATCCCAGAGTCTTGCCAAGGTTTATGATGGTAAGCCCCTTGAGAATGGAAATGAGCCTCTTGAAGTAGAAGAGGGATGGCTTGAAGGTGACGGCGCTGATTATAAATTTACAACCAGCATAACCACAGGACATGCATTTAATACCTTTGAGGTAATACCCTGGGAAGGCACTGATCTGAATGATTATGAAGTTGATCTTGGTTTTGGCGATCTCACAGTTATTGAGAGAGAGGGTGATCTTAAATACATCCTCACGATAACAGGTGTAAGCGGAGAGACCAAGTATACCGGAAGTGAGCAGACACTTAGCGGATTCATTGTAAATGGAAGAAGCTACTCAGAGTTCAGAATAGAAGCAAGCGGCGATCCTAATGAGAGCATAGGATTCACCATAGGAGATGCTGCATTTACCGTAAGCGGTATCAGCGCTTCTGTGACAGCTAAGGATGCAGGAACACATTTCCTTAATATATCGGGAGCACCTGTTGTAAGAGATTCATCAGGCGCCGTTGTAACAGATGAGTTCCAGTTTGAGTATTTTGCAGGTAAGTTTACCATCAATCCCAGAGAGGTAACACTTAAGTCTGCAAGCGATAAAAAGAAATATGACGGTAAAGCCCTTAAGAATCATGAGGTTACCGTTTCAGGTGACGGTTTTGCAGAAGGTGAAGGTGTTACATACAAATTCACCGGACAGCAGAAGGAAGTGGGTGAGAGCTTCAATTATTTCACCTACGTCATGAATGAAGGAACCCTTGAGAGTAACTACGATATAACCGTAGTACCTGGCAAGCTTAAAGTAAAAGAAGCCGATAAGAAACCTGATAATAACCAGGGAAGCTCAGGATCTGAGGAGTCAGGTGATAATTCAGGAAGTGATTCATCAGGTTCTGCGGCAGCTACTTCAGCATCAAATAATACTTCAGCAGAGGTTACAAACGATACAGGTGCAGAAGTTCTTGGTGCAAGAAGAGGCGCTGATATAGCTAAGGCAGTAGCGGGAGCCAGAAACAGTGCAACGGATGATTCTACGGCCGATTGGTATGGAAGAGTTTTGGTAATGGCAGCATGTATGATGCTGACTACAATAATATGGGGAAAAAAGAAGAAAAATGAGTGATTCAGAAGCTAGAATTTATGGCAAAAATCTTGTATGTGTTTGCGTAAACAGTACTGAAAATGATGACATTCAGGGTGAGATGTGGACTCCCTATGAGGAGGAAGCTATCCGCTTTGGAAGTGCATACGAACTTATAATGGAGATGGATGATCTTTATGATCATTGGGATTTCCCTCAGAGGACCACATCTTACAGAACATTTGGCAAAAAGGATAAGACCAAGGATTATCACAATCCGAATTCTATCAGAAAAAGAGAACCTATCAGAACTCTTAAATCATTCAGGGGTGAGAAGGCGACCTTTTTGATTCACGTGAAGTTCAGACAGAATACTTCATGGCAGGGTCAGGTACTTTGGGCTGAGAGGAAAAAGAAAGTATATTTCCGCAGTGTTCTTGAGCTACTTAAGCTTGTGGGAACTGCACTTAAGCAGGGCGATCAGGAAGACGATATCGCTGAGTAAAGATGACAGGGTCCGAAGAGTGTGTGTTCATGCTCTTCGGACTTTCTAGGTAATTAACTACAACATGAGTTTGATATGACAAAAAAACAACTTGCACTAGAAGTAATAGAATTACTGAAAAAAGAATATCCTGATGCAAAGTGCACTCTCGACTATAAGGATGCATGGCAGCTTCTTGTAAGTGTGAGACTTGCAGCTCAGTGCACAGATGCAAGAGTTGATCAGACTACGCCTCTTCTTTATGCAAAGTTTCCTTCGGTTAAAGCTTTGGCTGAAGGGGATGTGGCTGAGATTGAAGAGATAATAAGACCCTGCGGTCTTGGCAATTCCAAGGCAAGGGATATTTCCGCATGCATGAAGATGCTGCAGGAAAAATATGACGGTAACGTTCCGGACAATATGGAAGAGCTTCTTGCTCTGCCCGGTGTTGGCAGAAAAAGTGCCAATCTCATTATGGGCGATGTCTTTGGAAAGCCTGCTATAGTCACGGATACACACTGTATCAGATTAAGTAACCTTATTGGTCTTGTGGATAATATTAAAGAACCTGCCAAGGTTGAAAAGGCTCTCTGGAAGATAATTCCGCCTGAGGAGGGAAATATGCTTTGTCACAGATTTGTGACCCATGGCAGAGCAGTATGTGTTGCCAGAAGACCTAATTGCGCCGAGTGCTGCCTAAAAGAGATATGCAAATTTGGCAAGAAAAATTTATCTTAGAAATAAGCTGGAGATTATGAAAAAATGCTTATCAGTAAGCTGTTTATAGAATTTGTGCTGTTCAGCTTTATAGGCTGGATATACGAATGTACATATTGCACCGTGAAGGAGGGACATTGGTCCAACAGAGGATTTTTATTTGGCCCTATTTGCCCTATCTATGGAACAGGTACCGTACTTACGCTGATCATATTTGGATATGTTCCGGTTTTCAGCAGGGTTCCTGTAAATGAAATCCCCATGTGGCAGATATTTCTTATTTGCTCAGTTGGAAGTATTTTCCTTGAATATGGAACCTCATATTTTTTGGAAAAAAGATTCCACGCGGTATGGTGGGATTACAATGATATGCCGCTGAATATAAACGGAAGAATTTGTGTCCCTGCCACATTGGGATTTGGAGTAGCGGGCATACTTGTTACAAGATTTGTACTTCCCTTTTCATTTAGATTTTGCGAGACAGTTAATCCCTATGTTGCAGAGGTAATAGCGCTTTTACTGATGGCATATCTCGCAGCGGATTTGGTTCTTACGGTATCCAGCTTGTATCATCTTCTTTCAATGGTTGAAAAGACCATGGGAGGCTTTGATGAGAAAATGGAAGGTGCAGTTCAGATAGCTAGAGAAAAGGTAAATGCTACGGCAGAAATGCTTGACTTCAGACAGAAATATCAGCTCAAAAGTATTAAGAACTTTAGGTTCAAGAGACCTGTATTACGAAGCGGAAAACTAATTAACACGAAAGCAATGCTTGAGGTTTTTAAGGCTCTTCAGGAAAAAATAAAAGCCGGAAAATAATAGGAGCATGTTATGGTAGTTGAAGGTTGGGTAGTACTAAATTTCTTTTGTGGTCTACTCCTTGTATTGTTACTGATTTTTCAGCGCAGTACATCAAGTATCACATCAGGTAGACGTTATTCGGCGCTTCTTATAATGACGCTTGTTCTGTTGGCTTCCGAGACTGTTGGAAGAATCGGTGAGGCGTACCCGGATAACCTGTTGTTTCTTGCACAGATAGGATACTTCATGATCTTTTTGCTGGATCCTGTTGATATTCTTTTTGCGCTTACTTATATTGATTGTTGGATGGATAAGGAGAACCTTGGTAAAAGAGCGATCTTTTCTTATTCATTTCAGGCTTTTGCCTTTGTAAATGTAGCGATGGTCACTATTTCAGAGGTTCTGGATCTTAAGCTGTTTTATTTCTTTGAAGATGGCACGTATTTCAGAGGACCTTATTTCATGGTGAGAGCAGTGCTGATGATGATCTTTATTGTGCTGCTTACAGTGTATGTGGTTATGTTCCGCAAAAATATCTATAAGGAATATCAGAATGCTATTCTTATGCTGCCGATACTTTCATTCCTCGGCGCAGTGCTGCAGATTTTCCTGGCAAATATGGATATTACCTATGCAGGTATCTCTATCGGATGTCTGATCCTGTTTTTCTCATTGCAGAGCAGGGATATAAATGTGGATTATCTTACGGGTGTACTCAACAGGCGTGGTCTGGATATCAGGCTTGAGGAAAAGGTAAAGCAGAGTATTTCATCGGGCAACAGGTTTTCCGCAATAATGATGGATGTGGATCATTTCAAGGAGATAAATGATCACTACGGACACAGTGCCGGTGATGGCACCATTCGTGATGTGGCAAGGGTTTTGGTTGATACATTTGGATCCAAAGCCTATATCGGAAGATTCGGTGGTGATGAGTTCTGCATTGTTACGAACATGACCGAAGCCGAAGAGGTTGAAGAGAAAATTAACAGGGTTCACGAAGCCATAAAGCGCGATATTAAAGAGCTCAATGGGTGGCCTGAAATGATAGACGTGAGCTGCGGTTACAGTATTTATGATCCTGAAAGGGCTCTGTCAGCAGAGGAATTTCAGCAGAATATAGATAGGCTGATGTATGAGGAAAAACAGAAGCATCACCTAAATGATAGAAGAAAGTCGGAGAGATAAAGACATGAAAACACAGATCAAAGGATTGGCAGATTTTATCGAAGGGAGTCCTACAGCTTTTCATGCTGTAAACCTTATTAGAGAAAAACTGCTGGGAGAGGGCTTTACGGAGCTCTCTGAAAAAGAAGTATGGAAGCTAAAAAAGGGTGGCAAATACTTCGTTACAAGAAATGGATCATCAATCATTTCATTTAAAGTTCCAACAACAAATTATAAGGGATTTTCAATAATAGCAAGTCATAGCGATTCGCCTGCTTTTAAAATCAAGGAGAACCCTGAAATTGAGGCAGCAGGTGCTTATGTAACACTCAATGTGGAAAAATATGGTGGAATGCTTTGCGCTCCCTGGTTTGACAGACCGCTGTCAGTTGCAGGAAGACTTATGGTCAAAAAGAGCGGCAGAGGAATCGGCATTGAGAGCAGGCTTGTTGATATCGACAGAGATCTTCTGATGATACCTTCACTTGCAATTCATATGAATCGTGAAGCCAACGACGGTTATAAGTACAATGTACAAAAGGATCTGCTTCCTGTTTTCAGTGATGAGTCAGGTAAGGATGGATTTATGAAGCTGGTTGCCAAGGCAGCAGGCGTTAAGGAAAGTGATATCGTAAGTCATGATCTTTTCTTGTATAATCGTGTAAAGCCCACAGTATGGGGAGCAGCAAATGAGTATTTTTCTGCAGGCAGACTTGATGACCTTGAATGCGGATACGGATCACTTCAGGGATTTATGGCGGCTACCAATAAGAAGAATATCATCATGCATGTAGTATTTGATAATGAAGAGGTTGGAAGCACAACCAAGCAGGGCGCTGCGTCCACCTTCTTAAAGGATACGCTTCTTAGGATCAACGAGGGCTTTGGAAAGAGCACGAGTGAGTATCTGGTATCCTTGTCTGAGAGCTTTATGGTATCAGCTGACAATGCTCATGCGGTTCATCCAAACTATGTTGAGAAAGCTGATCCTGTAAACAGACCTAAGATGAATGGCGGCATCGTTATTAAGTACAATGCCAATCAGAAGTACACTACAGATGCTGTTTCAGCTGCAATTTGCAAAATGGTTTGTGACAAAGCAAAGGTTCCTTATCAGACCTTTACCAACAGATCTGATGTGGCAGGTGGTTCAACCCTTGGAAACATTTCCGGTACTCAGGTTGCGATCAACACAGTGGATATCGGAATGGCACAGCTTGCAATGCACTCACCCTATGAGACTGCAGGTGTCAAGGATGTGGATTACCTTATAGATTTTTCAAAGGCATTCTATGAGGCAGATTTCACTATTGAGTAAAATGCCTTTATAACTTAGTTTGGCAGGAGCGTATCCGACCGGATTAAGACGTATTATGTTAGCAATAAAGAGGAGAGTTGTATAAATGGGATTATTTGATTTTTTGGGTGGAAAGAAAAAACGTGAAGAAGAGGAAGCTCTTCTTTTGGAGCAGGAGGAGCTTGAAAGAAAAGAACGGGAAAAGGCTGAGCTTAAAGAGATTCACATGGAGCTTGGATGGCCTGTTCCTTCAAAGATAAATCCTGTAAGAGTTGCAGGCAAAGAGGACACTATTTTAGACGATCCTCTTACAGAAGATCGCAAGGAAGAAATTGGTGAGATTCTCTACGAGGATGAGATCAGTGTGGATTCTCTTAGATTCCTTTCACTTCAGGAGCTTCTTTTCCTTATCACAGCACAGGAGCATTTTCAGAAAAAAGCTGCTCTTCCGGGGTTTGAAGCAAACCACAGAAAGATTTATAACGAGATTCTTGGAAGAGTCCGCGACGCAAAGATGCTTTATGTATTATATGATCAGCTGACAGGTTATCCTTTCATCGATCATGGATACATCAACATTTATCTTGATCAGGATCATGCGGAGGCAGCTGTAAAGGTATTTGAAACCCAGTACAGAAGACTCATTGCCCGCCCCTGCAAGGCAGACAACGAGGCAGAGTCAGCAAAGGACAGAAGAAGCTTCTTTGATTATCTGTATTATCTTGGTGTTGAGAACTTTATCATTGAAAACGGATATTACAGGGCACACTTCAGAAGAAATGAGATAGTGGCTGCTCCCGGTGACTGGGGTGGAACAACTGATAACTCACCCAAGAACCCGGCACTTGTTTTTGCAATACTTGATTTCCTTGGAGAGGCAAGATGGCCCGTTAAATATGAAAAGAGAAACGAGATTCTTACAATAAAGGAAATACGCATGGCTCAGGCAGCGCAGGCTGCAACCTATATTGTACCTATGGTACATGAAGGCCCTGTGGACATAATGGAGGATGGCAGATTCAAGTTTACAAAGGACACCAAGATCCGTTTCCCTGAGATAAAGAGCAAGGATGAAAAGCACTTCCTTCCTATATTTACTGACGGAATGGAATTTACCAAGATGTTTGCCAATTCCGAATTCAAGGGTGCTGTGTTTACTTTCCCTGACATCCTTAAGTTTGTAGGAGAGAAGGACGGCGTTATCATAAATCCAGGCGGACAAAAGATAATGATTCCCAGGGACCGTATGCTGGCACTTCAGATGGCTGCTCAGCAGGTCGCTATTGCTAAGCAGGCAGGCAAAAAGCCCGCTAAGAAAAAGCTCACCGAGACAGAAGCAGCAATTCAGTCAGCCATGAAGGGAAAAGGAATAGCAGCTAAGGTCGAGCCTGATGAAAAGGACAGCTTTGTAGAGCTGACAGAGGATTCCTCCATGACCGATATTCCTGCAGATAATGATAGCAATATCGAGCTTATGGAAGGTGGAGCAGACAGCGATACTACATCTGAATTTGCCCCTGAGGATTAATTGGTTGCAAGTAATTCAATCTTGTTAAGGGTGTATTTATGAAGTAGAATTAATATAATTTCAGTGCTAAGGCACACGGGATATGGAGGGGGTTATGTTTGATCGAATCATGGGACGATACCTTGTAAGCAAGGGTAGATTGTCCAAAGACCAGTTATCAGTCGTGTATCAGATTCAGGAATCAAAGAGAGCTAAGCTCGGTGTAATAGCAGTTACTGAAAAGCTTATGACGGTTGCGCAGGCAGAAGAGATTAATGCCCTTCAGGCTACTATGGATAAGCGTTTTGGTGATCTTGCCATTGAAAGGGGATACCTTTCCAATATTCAGGTTGGAAGACTTCTTTCTCTTCAGGGAGATGAATTCTTGACCTTTACATCCGCAATTGTTGAGAGAGGCTATTTATCTCTTGAGGATGTGAATCAGGTTATTGCTGATTATCAGCATGACAAGGGACTTAACGATAGTCAGATGGAATCATTGAAAAGAGGTGACATTGACGCGATAGTTCCTATTTTCCTTGATGAGCTGGAGCCTGAGTATGTATCACTTTTCAAGTACGGCATCAAGAATATGTACAGACTTGTGGATGCGCACATCTGTATTGACAAGGCATGTACTAAGCATGACCTTAAAGAAGAATGTGTAAGCTATCAGCGATTTAAAGGCGATATCAATGCTACTGTTGCTCTTGCAGGTTCAGCAAGCGCAATTCAGAAGATGGCAAAGAGCTATACGAGAGAAGAGTTCATTGAGACCCAGGAAGATGCACTTGATGCAATGTGCGAGCTTATTAACTGTATCAATGGTCTTTACGCTACTGATAAGAGTAAGAGCGCACTTAAGATTGAGCTTGAGCCACCGACATTTATCACCAGATTTTCAGAGCTGTCCGGGGATGATATGCATGTTATTCCTATTTACAGTGGCGAAGAAGTAGTTTATTTTATTGTTTCTATAAACAGTGAAGTTGACATTAAGTGAGGGGACGGGATATGGCAAACATATTGATGGTAGATGATTCGAGAACATCACGCAGAGTTTTAAAGGACATGCTTGAGAGGCATGGACATGAAGTTATAGGCGAGGCTACAAACGGACAGGAAGCTTTTGACAGCTACGTTAAACTTAAGCCTGATATAGTTACCATGGATATTACAATGCCTGTAATGGATGGCATAGAGGGACTTAAGCTTATACACAGATCTTATCCTGATGCGAAGGTTGTTATGATAACCGCAGCGGGTCAGAATGAAAAGGTTAAGGAAGCTGTCGAGAACGGCGCAGCAGAGTTTGTTACAAAGCCTCTGGATGAAAAGGTCGTTATCGAGGCCATTGAGAAAGTTTTAAACCGATAAGAAATGGGGATTTATGTTCAATGATATTCATATCGGTCCGCTTACATTCCACATGTACGGGCTGATGATAGCTGTAGGTTTTTTAAGCGCACTTATGATAGTGCTAAGGAGAGGAAAAAAGCGGGGACTTTCAGAAGATACTATTTATGGAATTTTCTATTGTGCTATTATTGGAGGCCTGCTTGGATGCAGGCTTCTATTTTATATAGTAGAAATACCGCAGATAATGAAAGATCCTTCAATTTTATGGGATTTTAAAAACGGATATGTTGTGTATGGCGGAATTATCGGCGGAATACTCACCAGTATGCTATATGTTAAGCTGAAAAGGAAAGAAAAGTATTTTCCGTATTTTGATATGGTAATGCCTGCTGTGGCAATAGCACAGGGCTTTGGCAGAATTGGATGCTTTTGCGCCGGCTGCTGTTATGGTGCTGAGACAGATTCCTGGTTCCACGTTGTTTTCACTCATTCTCAGTTTGCACCTAACAATGTGCCCCTAATTCCGACACAGTTAATGTCTTCTGCGGGAGATTTTTTGATCGGTTTCTTCCTTATATATTATTCAGGAAAAAATAAGGTGCCAGGAAGAAGTGCAGCAATGTATCTGATCCTCTATGGAATAGGAAGATTTTTGTTGGAGTTTTTCAGAGCAGATCACAGAGGAAGCCTTGGAGTGTTCTCTACTTCCCAGATTATTTCCTTTGGAATAGTTGCTATAGGTGCTCTGCTTTATATGGTAACAACCAGACATGGAGAAGAGGAAGCGCTTTTATGATTCCTGTATGTGACAGGCTTTGAGATTTAGATGTGAAATGAAGAAAAGGGCGTTGCCCTTAGAATAATAGACGGAGGCTTAAATCCAGCCTCCGTCTATTGTTATAATCTGACCTGTAAGATAGGTGGGCGACTTGGCAAGCTTAACTGCAAAGTCTGCCACTTCTTCCGGTTCGCATATTCTGTCCGCAGGAATGTCAGCTGCGATTTCAGAAATCTCTTCCTGCGATAAGTGGGATGAATTCATTTCCGTATTTACCATACCGCAGGCGATGGCGTTTACCGGGATACCACTAGGGGCAAGCTCTTTTGCAAGGCCCTTTGTAAAGGAATTGACACCGCCCTTTGATGCTGAGTAGGCTACCTCACAGGATGCACCTACATTACCCCATACAGAAGAAATATTTATGATACGACCGTATCCGTTTCTAAGCATAAGTGGAACGGCTTTTTTACATGTATAGAAAAGAGAATCGAGATTTACTGCCATAAGCTCGTGCCATTCTTCTGCGGGCATATCGGTAAGGAGTCCGTAGTGAGCTATACCTGCATTATTAATAAGTATGCCTGGGATAAGACCTTCCTTTTCGATAGTCATGAATAATTCATTTACGGAGGCTTCATCACCAACGTTGCATTCAAAGGCTTTCGCCTTTATTTTATATTCGTTTTCGAGCTCTCTGGCGAAGTCTGTTAAAGCGCTTATATGGTTTTTGCAGCATAAAATCAGTGAGTAACCGTTTGTTGCAAATGCCTTTGCGATAGCTTTTCCGATTCCTCTTGATGCTCCTGTTATCAAAACATAGGTTTTTACAGAATCTGTCTGCATGTAGCCCTACCTCCAAAAAGTTCATAATTATTTTATTTATCATACCACAAAAAAACTCTTTACATTTTATTGGGAAAGAAGTATATTGTTTATATCAAATTGTACACAATCTAATTTTAGATATATATTTCAAAGGAGGAAATAATATGCGTGATCTGATTATTATAGGTTCCGGCCCTGCAGGCTTATCTGCAGCTGTTTATGCAAAGAGAGCAGGACTTGATGTTCTTGTCATTGAGAAGGATCCTGTAAGCGGCGGACAGATACTTATTACTTATGAAGTAGATAATTACCTTGGACTTCCGGGTATTAACGGCTTTGATATGGGAATGAAGTTCCGTGAGCATGCTGATAAGCTTGGCGCAGAGTTCGCTGAGGGAACAGTTACTGCTATTGAGACTGTAGATCCCGGAAGTGATAGCAAAGCGCCTACATTCAAGGTAATTACAGATAATGGAGAGTACGAGACAAAAACCATAATCCTTGCAACTGGAGCTTCACACAATAAGCTTGGAATCAAGGGCGAGGAAGAGTTTACTGGTAAGGGCGTTTCCTATTGCGCAACCTGTGACGGTGCATTTTTCAGAAATAAGGTAGCTGTTGTAAACGGCGGCGGTGATGTTGCCGTTGAGGATGCAATTTTCCTTGCAAGAGGCTGTAGCAAGGTTTACCTGGTTCACAGAAGAAATGAGCTTCGCGCTGCCAAGATCCTTCAGGATGAGCTTTTATCACTTCCTAATGTAGAGCTTGTATGGGACAGCATCGTAGAAGAGGTCAAGGGCGATGCCAAGGTTTCTTCCATAACCGTTAAAAATGTTAAGACAGATGAAAAAAAAGAGATAGAAACAGATGCACTTTTCGTAGCAATTGGAATTCATCCCCTTACAGAGGCTTTTACAGGGCTTGCTGAAATGGATGAGACCGGATATATCATTGCAGGAGAGGATGGAGCCACATCTACGCCCGGAATCTTTGTTGCAGGCGATTCCAGGAAAAAGAGACTTCGCCAAATTGTTACAGCAGTAGCTGATGGTGCAAATGCCGTTACCGCTGTTCAGGATTTTTTGGTAGGCAAGTGATTTCATAGATAAAATTATTCGAAAAAAAGAATAAGGAAACTGTTAAAAAATAGCCAGTGTCCGCAAAAACACTGGCTTTTAATATGATGTAATAGAATGTACAATTATGAAAAATATGATGTTTATGCGGTGTAAATTTACCGCCAAAAGCCCCGAAAGGTTGACAAGATTTAATTAAAGGGGTATATTGTAAAAGATGTAACAAAATCGTAACAATTATTTGGAGGTCCATTTTGCGAAAGACTAGAATGCAGCTTGTGGCAATGGGGGTTGCTGCTGCTTTAACAGTTGGAGGAACTGGAATAAATGCATCTGCTTCATCCTCAAAGGTAACAAGCGTATTACCTTCAGCAGGAATCAGCTATGCGCTTCAGACTCAGGATTCTGTTTCACTTTCTAATTTACAGGGTGATTCTGACAGCACTGATGTAGCTGAGAATGACAATGCAGACATTACAGAGACTACACCACTTGCATCTACACTTCAGGAGAATATCCTTAATGATATTCAGAAGGCTACAGGTGCAAACATTTCAATAGCAGATTATGATGAAGCCAACGAAGAGAAGCTTCAGGCTATGACTGATGAGGAGAAAGAGGAAGAGCGTTTTAAGACTCTTGTTATCGCTCAGGTTAATGATTATGTAAATGTAAGAGATAACCCGAGTGAAGAGGATGGCGAGGTCATCGGTAAGCTTTATGACGATTCTGTTGGTACTCTCATTGAAGAGACTGACGGATGGTACAAAATCAAATCTGGTTCAGTAGAAGGTTATGTAAAGGGCGAGTATTGCGTAACCGGTGAAGATGCAGTAGAGCTTGCCAAGGAAGTTGGTAAGAGAATTGCTACTGTAAATACCACAACACTTAAAGTAAGAAGTGGCCCAAGCACAGATGATGAAGTGCTAGGTCTCGTACCTATCGAAGATGAACTTGTCGTAACCGAAGAATTAGATGAATGGGTTAAGGTAAGTATCGAAGAAGGTGAAGGATACGTATCAAGAGAATTCGTAGATCTTTCTACAGAGTTCGTTGAAGCAGAGTCCAAGGCAGAAGAGGAAGCTCGTCTTAAGAAGGAAGAGGAGGCTCGTCTCGCAGCTCTTGCTCAGGCTAAGAAGGGTACAAAGAATTCATCTGATAAATCAGGTTCCAAGAGCTACAATTCAGCAGGAAGCTATACTACACAGTCAAGTTCCATCGGTTCTGCTGTTGCATCCTTTGCAACTCAGTTCGTTGGTAACCCTTATGTATATGGTGGCTCCAGTCTTACAAACGGAACAGATTGTTCAGGTTTCGTAATGAGTGTATATGCTAACTTCGGTGTTAGCCTTCCTCACTCAAGCGGTGCTGACAGAAGCGTTGGTGCAGCAGTTGACGGTCTTGCAAATGCACAGCCCGGTGATATCGTATGTTACTCAGGTCACGTTGGTATCTACATCGGTGGCGGACAGATCGTACATGCTTCAACAGCTAAGACAGGTATTAAGATTTCAGATGCAAGCTACAGACAGGTACTTGCAGTTCGAAGGATCTTCTAATAAGAATAAAAAATCGGAAAGCGTAAGCTTTCCGATTTTTTATATTCTTGTAATGAAGTTCCGCTCTCGCATTCGCTCGACGGAACAACGCTGAAACACTAAATTCGCAATAACCTCATTAAGTGTTTCAGGTTTTATTCTTCCGGCTCAATCAAACCGTAGGTATTACCCTTTCTCTTATAAACTACATTCGGCTGATCTGTATCAGCGTTGATGAATACGAAGAAGTTGTGTCCGAGAAGCTCCATCTGAATGGCAGCGTCTTCAACATACATCGGCTTGAGGTCAAACTTCTTATAACGCTCGATTCTGATCTCTTCATCATCATCAAGTTCATTCTCAATGTACTCTTTTTTGAAGTTGCTGATCTCAGTCTGGTGTTTGTCAACAAGCTTGCTTCTGTACTTCTTGAGCTGACGTTCTATGATCTCCTCAACGAGATCGATAGATACATACATGTCACTGCTTACCTGCTCAGATCTGATAATCTTACCTTTAACGGGAATGGTCACCTCTATTTTGTGGCGATCCTTATCAGCTGTAAGAGTTACGTTGACATTAGTCTCCGGAGTAAAATACTTCTCGAGCTTGCCGATCTTTTCTTCTACTGCGGATTTAAGTCCGGGTGTTACATCAATGTTTTTTCCAATAATCGTAAAATTCATGCAATCATCCCCTTTTCCCATATATTTTTATAAACAAATTATATCATTTTCTGACAGATTAAATCAAACATAAGAGATAAGTTTAGAAATCTTTCATAGATATCACTGTTTTCGTGCAAAATAGACAAAAAATATGTTCTGTTTTTGAGACAAGAAAACAAGTGTATTTGGTGGATAATTGTGGGTAATGTGGATAACTTCGTGTATAAGTCGTAAAATAGGCATTTATAATTTTAAGATTGTGGATAACTTTTAAAAAATCTCTTTATAAAATATTAATTTTTTATGTTGACTTTTCAATTTATGTGCATCTGTGACAGCTTTATGAAAATTTAATAAAAAAATAGTATATTATCTGTGCCTTTTTCTTGCGCAGAAAAAAGCCAACATGCTATAATATATTCGTTGTGACAAAAAAATAACAAGCAACAAAACTATAATAAAATAGCGGACTTAAAGTCCCGAAACGGAGGTATCATCTATGGCACAAAAGGTAGTTTTAGCAGGTGCTTGCAGAACTGCAATCGGTAAGATGGGCGGCGCTCTTTCAAACACACCGGCAGCAGATCTTGGTTCAATTGTTATCAAGGAAGCTCTTAACAGAGCAGGAGTTAAACCGGAGCAGGTTGACGAGGTTCTTATGGGATGTGTTATCCAGGCTGGTCTTGGACAGAACGTAGCTCGTCAGGCTTCTATCAAAGCAGGTCTTCCTGTTGAGGTACCGGCTGTTACTATCAACGTTGTTTGCGGTTCAGGTCTTAACTGCGTAAACATGGCTGCTGAGAAGATTTTATCTGGTAGTGCTGACATCGTAGTTGCAGGTGGTATGGAGAACATGTCAATGGCTCCTTTCGCACTTGACAAGGCACGTTTCGGTTATCGTATGAATAATGGTGTATTAAAGGATTGTATGGTAAACGATGCTCTTTGGGATGCATTCAACGATTACCACATGATCAAGACTGCTGATAACGTAGCAGAGCAGTGGAAGCTCACAAGAGAAGAGCTTGATGAGTTTGCACTTAAGAGCCAGCAGAAGACTGAGGCAGCTCAGAAGGCAGGCAAGTTCAAGGATGAGATCGTTCCCGTTCCTGTAAAGGTTAAGAAGGAAACAGTTATGTTTGATACAGACGAGGGTCCTCGTCCCGGTTCTACAATGGAAGGTCTTGCAAAGCTTCGTCCTATCAACGCTGACGGCGTAACAACAGCTGGTAACGCATCAGGTATCAATGACGGTGCTGCAGCTATCGTTGTTATGAGCGAAGAGAAGGCTAAGGAGCTCGGCGTTACACCTATGGCTACATGGGTATGCGGTGCTCTTGGCGGTGTTGATCCTTCTATCATGGGTGTTGGCCCTGTTGCAGCTACAAAGAAGGTTCTTGATCGTACAGGCCTCAAGATTGAGGATTTCGATATCTACGAAGCAAACGAAGCTTTCGCAGCTCAGTCAGTAGCTGTTGGTAAGGATCTTGGCTTCGATCTTTCAAAACTTAATGTAAACGGTGGTGCAATCGCACTTGGACACCCTGTAGGAGCTTCAGGATGCCGTATTCTTGTTACACTGCTTCACGAGATGCAGAGATCTGACAAGAAGCGTGGTCTTGCTACTCTTTGCATCGGTGGCGGTATGGGTTGTGCAACTATCGTTGAGAGGTAAGCATTTGACTTGGGCTTGAGTCCGAGTACAGAACTACCAATTAAATAAATTAAGCGCTGTGAGGGATTTTCTCACAGCGCTTATTACACGTAAAAAAGGAGGAAAAGAAAATGGGATTTGTTAATGTTGAAGTAAAGGATAAGATCGCTGTCCTTACAATCAACCGTCCTGAAGCACTCAATGCTCTTAACAGCGCAGTACTTGATGACCTCAACGCTGCTCTTGATAGCATTGATGTTAACACAGTAAGAGCTCTTGTTCTTACAGGTGCAGGAGAGAAGTCTTTTGTAGCAGGTGCTGACATCGGAGAGATGAGTACCCTTACAAAGGCAGAAGGCGAAGCTTTCGGTAAGAAGGGTAATGATGTTTTCAGAAAGCTGGAGACATTCCCTATTCCTACGATCGCAGCCGTAAACGGATTCGCTCTTGGCGGCGGATGTGAGATTTCTATGAGCTGTGATATCCGTATTTGTTCAGACAATGCTATGTTTGGTCAGCCTGAGGTTGGTCTTGGTATCACACCCGGATTCGGTGGCACACAGAGACTTGCTCGTCTCGTAGGCGCTGGAATGGCTAAGCAGCTTATCTATACAGCACGTAACATCAAGGCTGACGAAGCTTTCAGAATCGGTCTTGTAAATGCGGTTTATACTCAGGAAGAGCTTCTTCCTGCAGCTGAGAAGATGGCAAACACAATCGCAGCTAATGCTCCTATCGCAGTTCGTGCATGCAAGAAGGCTATAAATGAAGGACTTCAGCTTGATATCGATAAGGCTATCGAGCTTGAGGAGAAGATCTTCGGCGATTGCTTCGAGACAGAAGATCAGCGTGAAGGTATGGCTAACTTCCTTCGCAAGAAAGATGATCCTAAGAAGGTTAAAGTAGTAGACTTTAAGAATGCATAATGCATGATCATCATTCGAAGATTAAGATTAGATAAATAAAGATTAGGAGGATATATAAATGAAGGTAGCAGTAATTGGCGCAGGTACAATGGGCGCAGGCATTGCGCAGACATTTGCACAGGCAGACACAGTAGACAAGGTTTATCTGTGTGACATTAAGACAGAGTTCGCAGAAGGCGGCTTTGCAAAGATCAAGAAGAGCATCGACAAGATGGTTACAAAGGGAAAGATCGATCAGGCAAAGGCTGACGCTATTCTCGGCAAGATCACAACAGGTCTTAACGATATCTGCTCAGATGCTGATCTCGTAGTTGAGGCAGCTCTTGAGGTTATGGATATCAAGAAGAACCTTTTCAAAGAGCTTGAAGAGAACATCGTAAAGAATCCTGATTGCATCTTTGCATCTAACACATCATCTCTTTCAATCACAGAGATCGGTGCAGGACTTCCTAAGCCGGTTATCGGCATGCATTTCTTCAATCCCGCTCCTGTTATGAAGCTGGTTGAGGTTATCCAGGGTGCAAACACACCTGAGGCTGATGTTGAGAAGATCAAGAAAATCTCTGAAGACCTTGGAAAAACTCCCGTACAGGTTAACGAGGCAGCTGGTTTCGTTGTAAATCGTATCCTTGTTCCTATGATCAACGAAGGTATCTTCGTATATTCAGAAGGCGTTTCAGATATCCAGGGTGTAGACACAGCTATGAAGCTTGGCTGCAACCATCCTATGGGACCCCTTGAACTCGGTGACTACATCGGACTTGATATCGTTCTTGCAATCATGGACGTTCTTTACAAGGAGACAGGCGATTCCAAGTATCGTGCTTGCCCTCTTCTTCGTAAGATGGTTCGTGGTAAGAAGCTTGGTGTTAAGACTGGTATCGGTTTCTACGATTACAGCGACGGTGGCAAGGTACCCACTGACAAGAAATAATACGCTTACTTATTCCTATTAAGGAATTAAATCGCCTGATAAAGCCTTCTCTCAGAGGGAGAAGGTGTCAGCGAAGCTGACGGATGAGGGCATTAAGAATACGAATGGAGGATTTTTTTCATGGATTTTCAGTTAGATCAGCAACATGAAATGGCGAGAGCTCTTTTCAAAGAGTTCGCAGAAAAAGAAGTTAAGCCCCACGCAATTGACGTGGATGAGACAGAGGTATTCCCGATGGAAACCGTTAAGAAAATGCAGAAGTACGGCTTCATGGGTATCCCGATTCCGAAGGAATACGGCGGACAGGGATGTGATCCTCTTACATATGCTATGTGCGTAGAGGAACTTGCAAAGGTTTGCGGCACAACAGCAGTTATCGTTTCCGCTCATACATCACTTTGCTGTGATCCTATTCTTACATACGGTACAGAGGAGCAGAAGCAGAAGTTCCTCGTTCCCCTTGCAAAGGGTGAGAAGCTCGGTGCTTTCGGTCTTACAGAGCCCATGGCCGGTACAGATGCTCAGGGCGTTCAGACCAAGGCTGTTCTCACAGAAGATGGTAAAGAGTGGGTTCTTAACGGATCTAAGTGCTTCATCACAAACGGTGAGGTAGCAGATACTTATATCATCATTGCTTACACAGATATCGTTGAGGATAAGAGAGGCAGAAAGACAAAGAAGTTCTCAGCATTTATCGTTGAGAAGGGAACACCCGGATTCACATTCGGTACTAAGGAAAACAAGATGGGTATCCGTGGATCATCCACATACGAGCTCATTTTCCAGGATTGCCATATTCCTGCTGAGAACCTTCTTGGCGCTAGAGGAAAGGGCTTCCCGATCGCTATGCACACACTTGATGGTGGACGTATCGGTATCGCTGCACAGGCTCTTGGTATTGCTGAGGGTGCTCTTGATCGTACAGTTGAGTACGTTAAGGAGAGAAAGCAGTTCGGTCGTTCAATCGGTCAGTTCCAGAATACACAGTTCCAGCTTGCTAACATGGCTACTCAGTGTGAGGCAGCTAAGATGCTTGTTTATGCAGCAGCTGATGCTAAGAAGAACAAGGATCGTTACTCTGTAGAAGCAGCTAAGGCTAAGCTTTTCGCTGCAGAAGTTGCTATGGACGTAACAACAAAGGCTGTTCAGCTTCATGGTGGTTATGGTTACATCAGAGAGTACGAAGTAGAGAGAATGATGCGTGATGCTAAGATCACAGAGATCTACGAGGGTACATCTGAAGTTCAGAGAATGGTTATCTCTGGTGCTTTATTAAGCTAAGCTTATTAGCAATATTTATTGAACTTAGCGGATTAGCACGTTCTGCAAAGGTCGAAAGACAATTAGCAGAACTTCCTAAATGATCATTTACATTTTGTAAAAGGAGAATACAAATGAAAGTAGTAGTTTGCATAAAGCAGGTGCCCGACACAAAGGGCGGGGTTAAGTTTAAACCCGATGGAACACTCGACAGAGGAGCAATGCTTGCAATCATGAATCCTGATGACAAAGCAGGTCTTGAGGCAGCTCTTCGTCTTAAAGATGAATACGGCGCAGAAGTTACTGTTGTAACCATGGGTCTTCCCAAGGCTGAGGCAGTTCTTCGTGAGGCTATGGCTATGGGTGCTGACAAGGCAGTTCTTGTTACAGACCGTGTACTTGGTGGTGCTGACACATGGGCAACATCTTCTACAATCGCAGGCGCACTCAGAAACCTTGAGTATGATCTCGTAATCACAGGCCGTCAGGCTATAGATGGTGATACAGCTCAGGTTGGTCCTCAGATCTCTGAGCACCTTGGACTTCCCGTAATTTCTTACGCTGAGGAGATCAAGGTTGACGAGAAGGCTAAGACTGTTGTTGTTAAGCGTCAGTTCGAGGATCGTTATCACATGGTAGAGGCTAAGATGCCTTGCCTTATCACAGCTCTTGCAGAGCTGGGCGAGCCCAGATACATGACACCCGGCGGAATCTTCGATGCATTCGAGAAGGAAGTAACCGTTTGGGGAAGAGCAGACCTTAAGGATGTTGAGGATTCTAACCTTGGTCTTAAGGGATCACCTACTCAGATCGCTAAGGCTTCTGATAAGGTAAAGAAGGGCGCTGGTGAGAAGATCGTTGCTGATTCAGCTGACGAGGCAGTTGATTATCTGTTCGGTAAGCTTGAAGAGAAGCATGTCATTTAATGAACCTGCGTAAGCAGCAATATAGTATAAAGGAGAACAAAACATGTCTTTAGAAGAATATAAGGGTGTATTTATATTTGCTCAGCAGGTAGACAATGAGCTCTCAGGTATCGCACTTGAGCTCCTGGGCAAAGCAAAAGATCTTGCAAATGATCTTGATGAGAAAAAAGTTACAGCAGTTCTGCTTGGTGACAAGGTTGGTAACCTGGTAGACACACTTGCTGAGTACGGCGCTGACCGTGTAATCGTTGTTGATGATCCTGAGCTTAAGGATTATCGTACAGAGCCTTACACACATGCACTTGCATCAGTTATCAATGAGTACAAGCCGGAAATCCTTCTGGTTGGTGCTACAGCAATCGGCCGTGACCTTGGTCCTCGCGTATCTTCACGTGTTCACACAGGTCTTACAGCTGACTGTACACAGCTTGATATCGGTGACTTCCCGCTTAACGCAGTTGAGGGCCAGGAGCAGAAGCATAAGCAGCTCCTTATGACACGTCCTGCATTCGGTGGTAACACAATCGCTACTATCGCTTGCCCTGACTTCCGTCCTCAGATGGCAACAGTTCGTCCCGGCGTTATGCAGAAGATCGCTCCTGTAAAGGGCGCTAAGGCTGAGGTTGTTGAGTTCAACCCCGGATTCGAAGAGAACGCTTGCTATACAAAGATCCTTGAGATCGTTAAGGCAGTTTCAGAGGTTGAGGATATCCAGGAAGCTAAGATTCTTGTATCTGGTGGACGTGGTGTTGGAAGCCCTGAGAACTTCAAGCTTCTTGATGACCTTGCAAAGGTTCTTCACGGAACAGTATCATGCTCACGTGCAGTTGTAGATTCAGGCTGGAAGCCGAAGGATCTCCAGGTTGGTCAGACAGGTAAGACTGTTCGTCCTAAGGTTTACTTCGCAATCGGTATCAGCGGAGCTATCCAGCACGTAGCAGGTATGGAAGAGTCAGATCTCATCATCGCTATCAACAAGGATGAGAACGCTCCTATCTTCGACGTAGCAGATTACGGCGTAGTTGGCGACCTTAACAAGATCGTTCCTGCACTTACAAAGAAGCTCGAGGCAGCTCTCGCAGCAAAATAATTAGTACGGGCAACCGCTAAAAATATTGGGTTGACTACTTCAAATCATTCGGGTGACGCTTTTTGACGCACCGTCATCGATTTGATGTAGTCAACCTTTTTATTTTTAGCGGTTGCCCTGTTACATTCAGAAGAGGAAAATGGCATTTACATAAATCAAGATCATATAAAGCTTTTTACGAGAAGACAGAAATCTATGATAAAATATAGTCTATATAATTTGAGTGTATTTATAAGGAGATTTTGGAACTAATGAAAAGCATACTAGATTATGAAACAGTGTCACTTATAGATGAGGATGACGCTTTAGAGATTATAGATCAGACTAAGCTTCCGGGAACAATTGAAATTATAAGACTTCACACCGGTGAGGAGATTTGGAATGCGATTTATCTTCTCCAGGTAAGAGGCGCACCGGCTATTGGCGTGGCTGCAGGGTTCGGGCTTTATGTACTCATGAAGCATTCTAAGGCTGAAAGCTATGATGAGTTCATGAAGGAGCTTAAGGAAAAGAGTGATTACCTGAACTCTTCAAGACCTACAGCAGTTAACCTTTCATGGGCACTTAAACGTATGGAAGAGCATGTGAAGGACGTTGCTAGAAAAGAATTAGCCATGGAGCTTAGCGAAAGCGGAGAGGTAGCCACAGCAAATGCAGAGGCTTTTGACAGAGATCTCCTTATCACAGCTATGCGAAAGGAATCAGAAAAGATAAAGGCTGAGGATATCGATGTTTGCAGGCGAATCGGTGAGAACGGACTTACCCTTATAAAGGATGGCTACGGACTTCTTACCCACTGCAATGCGGGACAGCTTGCAACCTGTAAGTACGGAACGGCAACAGCTCCCATGTATCTGGCTCACGAGAAGGGCATGAATATCAGAGTTTATTGTGACGAGACAAGACCTCTTTTGCAAGGAGCAAGGCTTACAGCCTTTGAGCTTCACAGCGCAGGAATCGATACAACACTTCTTTGTGATAACATGTCAGCTTCCCTTATGAAGACCGGGGCTATAGATGCAATATTCGTAGGCTGTGACAGGGTTGCGGCAAACGGCGATGCTGCAAATAAGATCGGTACCAGCGTTGTGGCAACTGTAGCTAAGCATTACGGAATTCCTTTCTATGTATGCGCACCTACATCCACTATCGATATGAACACCAAAACAGGTGATGACATCAATATTGAGCAGAGAAAGCCTGAAGAAGTGACTGAGATGTGGTACAGTGAGCGTATGGCTCCTGATGGAGTTAAGGTATACAATCCAGCCTTTGATGTTACAGATCATGAACTTATAACAGGTATAGTTACAGAATATGGAGTTCTTCGAGCTCCGTATGATGAGAGTATAAAGAAGATATTCGACGAAAATAAATAAAACACAGTGCACACCCTTGTAAGATAGAGATATCAGGATGTGCAATTTTATGTTTAAGCTTATCTGAATTTTAGCTATATACTTATAAAATATCCATAAATTCTCGCTATTTCGTTGAGGGTGATATTTCAAAGTGTTAGAATAAATATGAGTTATTGTAGATTTTAATGGGCTTTTGCGTGTTGGAATATATTATCACTGATAAGGTGTAATGGAGATTCGTAAATGGCTGTTGTTGCTGCAGATGAGGACAAAACTTTATATGCACCTGATCTGATTTCGAATGAGATGCTGCTTATAAAGAAGCATGGTTTCGATATCAATCTGCTTGAAGGTAAGCGTTTTAATATCTATCAGCTTGCAGAGATTAGAAAAGGTCTTGAAACAGGGGCAGATGTGTTGGAGTATCTGGACCCTGAGCTTCCATGGAATGAAATGGAGGAAATCCGCCTTGAACTGCAGTCCGGTATTGATATGTCTATGTATCGCGATGCCGGTTTTGACATCATGCAGCTTGCTGAGATTCGTGAGGGTCTTCAGAAGGGACTTGATGTAACTGAGTATGCAAGGACGGAATTTTTCGCAGATCAGATGCGTCAGATCAGGCTTGGACTGGAAGCCAATATTCCCATTATTTTTTATCAAAACGCCAGCTATAACTGGCTTCAAATGGCAGAAATCCGTAAAGGTCTTGAGAACGGCACAGACATATCTTCTTATGCAAGAGTCGATATGCCTTATATGAAGATGCGCGTTATAAGAGAGAGCCTTGAGGATGGCCTTGAGCTGGATGAAGGCCTTGTAAGGCGCAAGGATGCAGCGACGCTGGAACAGATTCATATAGCCTTTAAAGATAAGATAGATATAGATGAATATATAAAAAAGAATTTTGATGCGGAACAGCTTGAGCAGGTAAGAAAAGCCAAAATGGCAGGAATTGAAGATATCGACAGGTATTTTCTTTTTGGCATGCGTGGCGAATGTATGCATGAGGTTTTGCTTGGACTTGAGCAGAATCTTGATGTAAGCATTTATGCAGATGAACAGTATGGCTGGAAGCAGATGAAAGAGCTTAGGCTGGGACTTGAACACCAGGTGGATGTTTCAGTTTATGCTAAGCCTCTTTACCGTGCAGATCAGATGCGCGAGATAAGGCTTGGTCTTGAAGCTAATCTGGATGTCAGCAAATATAGCAGCATGGTTCATCCCGCGCAGGAAATGCGAATCATGCGTGAGTGGATGGAAGACGGCAAGGCCCTTCCAAGCAACCTGAGTAAGCTTTTCACAGGCCAGCTTCAGGAAGAGATGTCTAAGCCTGCCGACGAAGAAGTAAAGGCATGGCAGTTTTTACAGACAGAGGAAGGCCGCCTCATAGACATATCGGAAGATATGATGAAGGTATATTTCACGATACCTGTAGGAACAAAGGCAGCGAAATTCACAATTGAATATATTGCAAAGCTCCTGTATAGGGCCAGGGTTCGCCGGGGAATCAGCAAAAAGGTTCTCACGGAGATGATTGAAAATAAAAAGTTCGGTGTAAAAACTCTTGTAGCCACCGGAAGGGAGCCGGAAAACGGCAAGGATGGTTATTATGAATATCTCCTTCAGCTGGGTGAGAGTATACTTCCCGACATGGAAAGTTCAGATGGCGCCGATTTTTCCAAGGTAAAAATATTTGATGAGGTTAAGCTTGGAGACAAGCTGGCTATATACCATCCCGCAACGCCCGGGGTTGATGGGTTTGACGTTACGGGCAAGATATTGAAGGCAAAACCAGGCAGAGGAAAACCTATCCTAAAGGGACACGGCTTCATGCTTCTTGCAGATAAGCAGACCTATGTTTCATCTTATGCAGGAGTTGGAAGAATCCATAGCGGAGAAATATGGATAGACAAGGCTAAGGTCTATGAATCTCTTGTAAATGTAAGGGATAAGATAAACTATGATGGTACGATCTGGGTAAAAGGTGATATAGAAAACGCTTATGTCCAGGCAAAGGGAGATATCGTAGTTGATGGAAGTGTGACCTGCGCCGATCTTACAGCAGGCGGAAGAATTGTAGTCCGTAAGAGCATAGTCGGGAATCTAAGTGAGAGAACAAGCATTAATGCAAACGGTATAGTGGCAGCTGCACATCTTGATAATGCAGATATTAAGTGCAAAGAGGATCTTATATCCAATGACTGCCGAAACTGCAATGTATCGGCAGGCGGCAAGGTACTGATGCTTGGTGACAGAGGACTTGTAAACGGTGGTAAGGTTACTTCTCTTAAGGGAATTGAGACTGCGGTTCTTGGCAGCAAAACTGTTAAAGAAACGGTTATAAGAACCGGTATCACTGAAGATCTTGATTATGAGTATAAAAATCTCATGAGGAACCTTTCCAGAACCTATCAGGAGATAAAGGTATACGAGAGTCAGAGAGCCAAGCTGGCATCCTTTAATGATACGACCAATAAACAGGCACTTCAGGTAAAGATCAAGATAAATGCAGAATCGGCGATAAAAGAAGCGGAACTTGAGAGGCTGAATAAGCGTAAGAAAGAAATTGAAGATGAGATGGCGGCCGTTAAGGACTCCAAAGTACTTGTGGCAAGGCTTGTATTTGACGGCACAGTGATCATGATGGGCAGCAGGATGCTGAAGCTAAATGACACTTATGAATCGACAAAAGGATTTACCTTCAAAGCTACAGAAGGTGCAGTATTAATGCTTGATGGCGAGAAAGTTGTAGCAAGGAGTTAAAAGTGGCAGATAAGAGCATACTTATTGTAGATGATGCGGAAATAAACAGAGGGATTCTCAGCGAGATCTTCAAGGAAGAGTATGATGTTCTTGAAGCCGAAAACGGTAGAAAAGCGCTTGAGATAATAGCAACCAAGAAGGATAAGATATCTGCAATCCTTCTGGATATTGTAATGCCTGAAATGGACGGCTACAGGCTCCTTGAGAAGCTTTCCGAACACAAGATTCCCGCAAGGATTCCGGTTTTGATGATAACGGCAGACGGCAGTACTGACGCTGAGAGAAAATGCTATGAAAAAGGTGCCGCTGATGTTATCCATAAACCTTTCGATCCAATGGTTGTAAAGCACAGAGTTTTGAGAGCTATTGAGCTTTATGAGAGCAGACGCGGGCTTGAGCAGAAGGTAAACGATCAGACAAGAGTCCTGAAAAAGCAGTTCATGGTTCTTAAGAAGCAGGAAGAAAGGCTTCGCGAGACCAATGCCAGAATTATCGATACTATCTGTACCATCGTAGAATTCCGTAATTTGGAATCAGGATATCATCTAAAGAGGATTAAAGGATTTGTACAGATACTGGCGAACACGGCCATGAGGAATTATCCCGAGTTTGGGCTTACTCCTCACAGGATAGAAGTAATTACAACTGCCAGTGCAATGCATGATATTGGTAAGATCACAGTTCCTGATTCAATCCTTTTAAAGCCCGGAAGATTGACGGCTGATGAGTTTGATATCATGAAATCCCATACCACCAGAGGCTGTGAGATTGTTAAGATGCTGGCAGATCTTCAGGACAAGGAATACCTGGAAGTCAGCTACGATATCTGCAGGCATCATCATGAAAAATATGACGGCAAGGGATATCCGGACGGCCTTAAGGGAGAGGAAATCTCTATCGCAGCACAGCTCACATCCCTGGCGGACGTTTATGATGCGCTGGTAAGTGACCGAGTTTACAAGTCGGCATTTACTCCCAGCAAAGCATACGAAATGATAAAGAACGGCGAAAGTGGAATCTTTTCAACTAAGATGCTGGCCTGCTTTGATATTGCAAGACCTGAGATGGAAGCAATGGTTGCAAGAACCAAGGCTGAGGAAGAAGCCAATGCGGCAGCAGGCGGCGCAGGTATGATGAGCCAGTGATTACTGAAAATATGGACATGGAAAATAATACATCAAAGAAAAATAAGTTATATAAAAGCTTTGGGTATGCATTTGAGGGCATCGGAAATACCATTTTGCATGAGAGAAACATGCAGATTCACTGCACAGTCACTGTACTTGTGGTGATATTTGGGTTTTTTCTTCATATTTCCCTTGTAGAATGGCTTTTCTGCATAGTGCTTTTTGGATTGGTATTGAGCCTTGAGCTTGTAAATACGGCCCTTGAAGCGGTGGTTGATCTTGTGACACAGGAGCGCAAGCCACTGGCCAAGAAAGCCAAGGATGCTGCGGCGGGAGCTGTTTTGATGAGTGCTATTATGGCCGCAATAATAGGCGGCATAATATTCTTTCCTAAATTGTGGGTGCTGATTTTTTAATTACCACTTTTTCGGGAAGCTATATAAAGGAGGACAAGAACATGGACATTCTTACAGACGGACTTAAGAAAATTCTGCTTGCAAGCGTTGGAGCTGTTGCTCTTTCAGCAGAAAAAGCAAGTGAAATTCTTGGTGAAATGGTTGAAAAAGGAGAGATTACCGTTGAGCAGGGAAAGGCTCTTAATAAGGAGCTTAAGCGCACGGTAAAGGAGACTACAGAGAAAAAGGAAGAGGATAAAAAAGACCTCTCCAAGGTTGTTGAGGGACTTTCAGCAGATGAGCTTGCAAAGCTAAAAGAGCTTATAGCAGCTGCTGAGAATAAAGAGTGAGCAGATGGCAGACTTAACGGATCTGGTAGGAAAAATGCGACAGATTGCCGATGCACAGGCAGATAAAGCAGAGGCATTAAAACACGCAGATTCCGAAGAAAATAGTAAAGAGAAAAATGCAGAAGACAGCGCGAGGTTCAAAGAAATCCGCGCTGTTCTTGCAAGGAATAAAATAACAAGGGGCATATCTCCGGAAAAATTAAGGATAATCCTTGAGGAGCTGGGGCCGACTTATATTAAGCTTGGGCAGATAATGTCGATGCATTCGGACATTTTGCCGAAGCGCTATTGTGATGAGCTGGCAAAGCTGAATTTTGATGTTCAGCCAATGCCATTTAGTGAAGTGATCGAAGTTATCGAGGAGTCCTACGGATGCCCTTATACGGACATCTATGAGTGGATTGAAGAGGAAACTCTTGGATCAGCTTCTATTGCTCAGGTTCACAGGGCAAAGCTAAGAAACAGCGACGAAAAAGAAGGCATAGATGATGTAATAATCAAAGTTCAAAGGCGAGGTGTCTACGAAATAATGTCAAGAGACATCAGTCTTCTTCATCGTCTTGTAAAGCTTATGCCGCCTGTGGGTGATCTGAAAAATATTGTGGACCTGGATATGGTACTTGATGAGATGTGGGCAGTTGCAAGAGAGGAGATGGATTTCTTCCGTGAAGCCTGCAATATGGCAGAATTTGCCCGTAACAACAAGGATATCCGTTATGTGGGATGTCCTAAGATGTTTCCCGAGTACTCCACCGATAAAGTCCTTGTTATGGAATATGTTCATGGATGCTCAATTGATGATGTGGAATACCTTACGGCACATGGTTATGACCTTAATGAGATAGGTGAAAAGTTTGTTAATAACTTTATAAAACAGGTCATGAATGACGGCTTTTTCCATGCTGATCCACATCCGGGAAATGTCAAGATCCGTGATGGAAAGATCATCTGGATTGATATGGGAATGATGGGCAGACTATCTGAAAAGGACAGACGCCTTATGGTACGAGGTGTCAGAGGAATTGCTCTTCATGATATTCAGGCTGTAGAAAATGCGGTTCTGGATCTGGGTGCAGTAAGCGGGACACCTGACAGAGCTAAGCTGTATGAGGATTTAAAAGCTTTCATAGATCAGTATGGTTCAGTATCCTTTGGAAGTCTCGATTTGGCAGCAGCACTTCAGTGCCTGATGGATATAATGAAGGAAAACGGCATATCACTTCCTCACGGAATGACGATGCTGTGCAGAGGACTGGCTCATGTGCAAGGCGTTCTGGCTACAATCAGCCCCGACATAAATATGATGCAGATAGCCACATCCCGTATAACAGATGAATTCATAGAGAATATGGATCTTAGGGAAGAACTGATGAAGTATGGCAGAGCGTTATATCGCGCCGCCGATAAGAGCATCGAGCTTCCATCTCTCACAGCCCAGGCCATGAAGGAATATCTGGCGGGTCAAAGTAAGGTGAATCTCACTCTGAATTCCTCCAGGGAACTGGACGAGCTCATATATTCATCCATTAGAAACGTGGTAATAGGCCTTGGAGTAGCGGCACTTTTGATTTCCTCAAGCATAATGTGCCTGACGCAGATGAAGCCCCAGATATTCGGAATTCCTCTCCTTGGAGCCCTTGGCTTCTCCTTTGCCATGGCTGTCAGCAGCTTCCTGGTAATAAGGAATATAGCCTTGAAAATAGCGGCAAGACGTCGCCACAGACATAAGAGAAAATAAAAACGCGAAGCGGAGATCATCAAGTTTTCTTTCACACACGCAAACAAAAAAGCAGCCATCCTTACAGCGTGTGTGAAAGGTTGCTGTTCGTCCAGTGGACGAACGCTTAGCAACGACCGTAGCGAAGCGGAGATCGAACCCCAATCGACGTGTGTGAAAGGGCGCACGAGGTCCGGGGGACCTCGGCTTTGCGCTGACCGAAACGAAGTGGAGATCGAACCCGTTCGAGTCCGATAGACTCGAACAAAAAAGCAGCCATGGCATTTGCCATAGCTGCTTTTTTATTAGCGTGTGTGAAAGGATTCGAACCCTCGACCTTCTGGTCCGTAGCCAGACGCTCTATCCAGCTGAGCTACACACACATATATGCACTTATTAGCTGTGCAACGAAAATAATTATAACATCAAAATAAGAATTGTCAACACTAAATTATTATATCACAAAAATTAATAAAAAATCCCCTATTAATGGGAGGAGACCGGCATGGGTGGGGACGCCATACCGGTCATTAAGAAAAGGAGATTGTCCTTCTTTTTTACATTATTTATATCGTCAGCACCCTGAAAAACTTTAGAGCAGATTTTCAAGATTTTAATTTTTTTTCAAATTGGACAAGCAAAGGATTTTTATTGTATCATATTACGGATTGTATATATTTCCATGTGTTTTTTATGAAAGAGATTAATAATGCAGAGATTTGACCTTATTGCGCCATGCCATTTTGGTTTGGAGGCAGTCTTAAAAAAAGAAATTATAAACCTTGGTTATGAAATAGTAGAGGTTTCAGACGGAAGAGTAACCTTCGCAGGTGATCCCGATGCTGTTGTCAGAGCCAACATCGGACTTAGAACCGCAGAGAGAGTTCTTATTAAAGTGGGTTCTTTCCGTGCTACTACTTTTGAAGAGCTTTTTCAGGGGACCAAGGCACTTCCCTGGGAAGAGTTTATTCCAAAGGATGGAAAATTCTGGGTAAAGAAAGCCAGCAGCGTAAAGAGTAAGCTTTTTAGCCCTTCCGACATTCAGTCAATTATGAAAAAAGCCATGGTTGACAGACTTTCAGACATTTATCATATCAGGCGTTTTGAAGAAAGCGGTGAAAGCTTTCCTGTAAGAGTGTTTTTGCTTAAGGATGAGGTTACGGTAGCACTTGATACCACAGGCGATTCTCTTCATAAGAGAGGATACCGTAAGCTGGAAGCCAAGGCGCCTATTGCTGAGAACCTTGCTGCGGCGCTTTTAATGCTGACTCCCTGGAGAGCAGACAGGATTCTGATTGATCCTTTTTGCGGAAGCGGAACATTTCCTATAGAGGCTGCTATGATTGCTGCAGGAATAGCACCCGGTATGCACAGACATTTCACAGCTGAAAATTGGACACATATAATAACACCTGATAACTGGCGCGATGTCCGCGAGGAGTGCGCTGAAGAAATCAATATGGATATTGAGACCGATATTCAGGGCTACGATATAGATCCGGATGTTATTGAAATAGCCAGGATAAATGCCCAAAAGGCAGGCGTTGACAAGCTTATCCATTTCCAGGCAAGGGATGTTGCAGATCTTAGCCATAGGAAAAAGTACGGCTTCATCATTACCAATCCGCCCTATGGTGAGAGAATCGGTGAGGAGGCTGAACTTCCTGCGCTTTATAAGACCCTTGGAGAGCGCTATAAGGCCTTGGATTCATGGTCTATGTATCTTATTACAGCCTATGAGAAGGCAGAGCGCGATATCGGAAGAAAAGCAGATAAAAACCGTAAGATATATAACGGTATGATCAAGACATATTTTTATCAATACATGGGACCTAAGCCTCCCAGAAGAAACGAGAATAAGGGTGACAGAATTGATTGAGAACAGATTAAAAAAGACTGCTATTTATACGGCTATTTTTGCAGTCATATCATTTGGAATCATGTTTTACAGAGCGGCCACCAAGAGCATTCTTATTGCTGAAGCCACTCAGGAACAGGCGCAGTCAGCGGTAAGTACTGAATCCTTCGACTTGGATATCAGTGCTCCTGTGGGCGGAAAAGGAGAGGGAACACTTGTTATTCCTCTTGAAGCAGGCGTCAGCTCAGATCTTATAACATTTGAAGAAAAGCATTCAGAGCATAAGTTCCTTCTTTTTATAAACGGAAGGAATCCTGATTTTTATCATCAGAACAAGGTTTTCTCTGATCTTGCAATGATAACGGGTGCTACATGCAAACCATTAAATGACAAGGGTAATGTTTGCCTGGAGTTCAGTCTTGACGGACTTTATGAAAACGAAACAGAGCTTGGTGATTCTGAGATAACAGTTTCTTTTAATGTGCCAGAGGGATTATATGAGAATGTTGTAGTAATCGATCCTGTGGATGATATCGGACTAAAGCTTGTGCCATATATTAAGAAGATTATGGACAATGATGATACTATCAAGGTTTTCTACACAAGGCAGTCAAAAGAGGAGACATCTACTGAAAAAGTGGAGGCTCTTATAGCAGATTCAGAGGCAGATCTGTATGTTCAGATAGGTACACAGGATACAGATGCAGCTGATGAGGGTATTCGTACATTTTATAACGGCGTATTTTTTATAAGAGAGTTTGGAAATATCAAGTTCTCAGACATGCTTGAGAGGTGTACGGCGGAAGCTGCTTCAACCAATGCTCTTGGTCTTGAAGAAGTGTCCCGTGACAATGAGGTAATCATGAATTCTGTTATCCCATCGGCATTTGTGTCTATAGGCAATATTAACAGCCCCGGAGACAGCAAGAGATTTGGACAGGATTTTTATATAGAGAATTGTGCTGCCGGAATTGTAAACGGCATAAAAGCATCTTTCCAGATAATCAATCCCGTGGCTGAAGAAGAGTCTACAGATGCTTTGCAGGGGATTATTAACGGTAATTAAGCCGCTGGCTTTGTATGGAGGAGATTATGAGAATAGTATTTGCTACAGGTAATAATGATAAAATGCGTGAGATTCGCCAGATCCTTGGCGGATTCACTGAGGATATCGTATCCATGAAGGATGCGGGGATCGATATTGATATCGTCGAGGATGGCACCACATTTGAAGAAAATGCCATGATAAAAGCAAGGGCTGTGCATGAGTATTGTGAGGATGCAATTGTTCTTGCCGATGATTCAGGCTTAGAGATTGATTTTCTTAACAAAGAGCCGGGAATCTATTCTGCCCGCTATCTTGGAAGAGAGACACCTTATCCTGAGAAAAATGGCATCATTTTGGAAAAGCTTAAGGATGTTCCCGATGAAAAGCGCTCAGCAAGATTCGTGTGCGCTATAGCTGCATGCCTTCCCGGTGGTAAGGAGATTATCGTAAGAGGTACCATGGAGGGCAGAATCGGTTATGAGATAGCTGGAGAGAACGGATTTGGATATGATCCTATCTTTTTCCTGCCTGAATATGGCAAAACATCTGCTCAGCTCCTTCCTGAGGAGAAAAATGCGGTTAGCCACAGAGGCAAGGCTCTTAGAATGATGGAAGAAAAGCTGAAGGAAACTTTTAATGCATAAGATATTGGTAGTAAGCGATACACATCGCAAGGACGAGAATTTTTACAGAGTAATAGATATAGAAAAAGATGTTAATCTGATAATTCACTGCGGCGATACAGAAGGCTCTGAGACCCAGATGCAGCAGCTAAGCACGGCTCCTATGAGGATAGTAAAAGGGAATAATGACTTTTTCAGCAACCTTCCCGATGAGCAGGAGTTTGAAGTATGGCCCCATAGATTTTTTGTAACCCATGGGCACAGATATCTTGTGAATATGGGCAGTACAGATATCAGACGCGAGGCCTTGGTCCGCGGCGCTGATGTGGTGATCTACGGGCATACGCACAAGCCAGTAGCGGCTGAGGTTGACGGAATCTATGTATTTAATCCCGGAAGCCTTTCTTATCCCAGGCAGGAGGGCAGGAAGCCATCCTATCTGATTCTTACTATTGATGATGAGGGAGAGCTTACCTACGAGATAAAATATTTGGAGCTGTTCTGAAAAATCAACAGGATTTCATAGTCGGAAAGCCGCATGGTTACTGGATGTTCGAAGTATTTGAAAAAAATGTAAATTTTTTTTGGAAATAGTGTTGACAATGTATGGAAATCCATTATATAATTCTTCTTGCGTTGCGGGTCCGGTAGTAAACAGAACGCTTCCAAGACGGGGTGTGGCTTAGCTTGGTAGAGCGCCTGGTTTGGGACCAGGAGGTCGCAGGTTCGAATCCTGTCACCCCGATTGAGTAACGCAGAATTAAATACATGCGGGTGTAGTTCAATGGTAGAACACCAGCCTTCCAAGCTGGATACGTGGGTTCGATTCCCATCACCCGCTTACAAAATACTCCTCAGGATTTATCCTGAGGAGTATTTTTGTAAGCGGGGGAGACCTCGAACCCAAGGTTCGAGTCTCCGCTTCGCTCCGGTCGGCGCTGAACAGAGGTCCCCCGGACCTCTAGCGCCCCATCACCCGCTTTTTGTTTGCCCAGAATCCATGCGGATTTGAGGGCATTTTTTATGCGTTGACCAATGTGAATGGTGGCTGAACCCTGCTTTTAGTCTCCCATTATCGTAGTTATTAAGTCTCACATCAATTGATCACACTCAATATTGCAAAATATAAAACATCAAGAAAATACTGTTTCCCCTTACATTCTAATATCAGATACCTTCAAAGAGAAAAGCAGATAGAAACTGGTGCATCAGCTACTATCTGCCCTTCTTTAGATAATCATTATATAATACTCCGAATCATGTGATACTCTCCGGGGGTACTTATATCACACTTAAAGTCGAAAAAGCCTATATTTATAGTACACTCAAGGTTTTTGTAGCTTCACATGTTTACTTAAAAATAGTCGTTCAGTAAAGAAAAAGACAAGGAAACGGTGAGCGTTTCCTTGTCTCTGTAAGAATTACTTTTTCTTTGAAGACTTCTTAGATTTATCAGATTTCCCTTTGAGGGGGTCCGCATGTGTAGCCGTATCCCAACCTTCACTAATCGGAACACCCCATTTGGTCTTAGCTTTCTTTTTAGCTTTGCCTTTAGCTGAAATATTCTTGATGAATTTCTTGGCATAAGATCCTTGTTCGTAAGTCTTTACTGTAATCTGCTTTTTGTCTTTCTTAAAAGCGTTCTTGTCGATTTTGATTTCAGCATAAGCTCCGTAAAGCTGGAACTCTTTCAGTTTTGTACATCCGGAGAAGGCACCTTTACTTATGCGTTTCTTGGTCTTTGAGGTGATGGGGCAGCTTCTTTTGAAGATATCATCTTTTTCATAAGCTTTGAGCGCATTGGATCCCCATGCAACGACTTTAAGATTCTTACAGTTTTTGAAACAGTCAGTAGGAATTTCCTTTACAGAATCGGGAATATACGCATAATGTATATCGCTTCTGTTCTTGAAAGCTCCGGGTGCGATACTGGTTACAATAAACCATTCATGGTTGTAACGGCAGTATGCGAACATTCTGAAATCAAACTCTGCAAGTTTGTTATTTTCAAGAGACGTATATCTGTTACTGGGATCGTTCAGCCAGACCATTCCGCCGCCCGCCCGACTATTATCCATACGTCTGTCATCGATATAATCTGAGATTGCATAAACGCTGAACGCTGTTGAGTTAGACGCAATACCTCTTTGTGGCCCTGAAAACGCCCAAAGATTAAAAGCACTCGCGTCTTCCCATTCTAGATCACTGGGTATGTCCCATGATTCATATCCGATAATTTGCACTTCACCGAAGGTGCTTCCTGTTCCGGCTTTGGTCACGCGATAATGGATCATATCTCCTTTTTCCCAAAACTGTGTTCCGACAGGTGCAAGCCATCCATCTTCTTCAAGTTCTTTTGCAGTCCAATCCCAGCTTTCGCCACGTATCATTCCAAACATAGCTTCCTTGCTGTCCGCATCTGCCCAGTTTGGTGTTCCGAGTATAGATTTTGGTGAACCTTCGCGATAACTGGATGTTGACTGATTATTAGCTGCATTAGAATTATTGTTAGAATTATTTTGATAGCCAGGAATTGCCTCATCTGTTTGACTTATAGCCTTAGATATAGCATCTTGACGTGCCTTTTCCTCTTCTTCGAGCTTCTTTTTTTGCTCGCCAACATACTTCATGCATTCACTGTATGTTCCATACTCCTCATATAGGTTGCTCTTCTTATCTTCCGGTTTGTCTGACCATTTGTAAGTGTCATTGGAGTAATGAAATAGTGCATTATACTCCATATCCTTAGCAAGCTGGTTGTACTCATCCTCGGTAAGCTGTTCCAGGAGACAATATAATTCATACGGATGGTTAACAAGGTAGCTGTCAAACCATACATACTGTACATCTTCAGTATCATAGCTGTCTTTTCTTTTTATAGTTTCAAGTCCAGCCTTAAGCTGGTTATAGGCGTCTGCCGATGCATGGGATGTAATAGAAAACCCTGCGAATGCTCCCATGCAAAGTGCAAAGGCAAGGCTAAAGGCTAAAAGCCTGTTCCTTATTCTGTTGTTTTTGCTGTTCTTGTTCATTTTATATTCCCTCATGATATGAAAATAGTGATAGTTACACCAACTCTTTCTTCAAACCAAAATCACAATAACATATTGATGCTATATATGCAATATAATTCTAATATATTATCGTTTCTGGCTATGCAATATCGTAGTTGCATTTATGGCATATTTCTATCATACAACATATTCAAATGTGGTCATAAAATATATTTGAAAGGTGTTGAAAATAGGTATAATCGCATGAATTCAGAATCAAAATTAGTAATAAGAAAAAGAGCCGGAGAAGAAGGCTTCAAGAATTTCAGTATCAGAGTTCCTAATGAGATTGTTAATAAATTAGATGAGATTTCCCAGAGAGCAAACGTAAGTCGCAATGAGCTGATCTCCATCATGCTTGATTATGCCATTGAGCATTGCGAAATCAAGTAATGGCATATCACCATAAATCAGATTAATTATCATCAGTAAGCTTTATCAAAATTTCTATTTGTTGACCAATCATTGACCAAAAAAATCCATCTTGCGAAGCCAGTAAACAAGCGGGGGAGACCTGATTATTGCAAGGCGCGTGGCATCATATTACGTGCCTTTTTAAAAGCTTTATAAAAGTTTTTTAAAAAATTTAAAATTACTCATTGACAGTATTTAATCTCTAATATATAATCTGTAGATGTCGCTATGAGTTGCGAATATGTGTCCGTAGCTCAGCTGGATAGAGCAACGGCCTTCTAAGCCGTGGGTCGGGGGTTCGAATCCCTTCGGGCACATTTAAGACTAAGAGATCAATCTTAGTCTTATATATATGGTGGGTATGGCGCAGTTGGTTAGCGCGCCAGATTGTGGTTCTGGAGACCGTGGGTTCGAGTCCCACTATCCACCCTTTTTTATTTAGGGCGGTAATTCGATATTTAAAAATGACTTAATTCGGGTTATCATTAAGTAAGCACATCTGCTGTGTATGATGGGCTATCGCCAAGCGGTAAGGCACAGCACTTTGACTGCTGCACTCGTGGGTTCGAATCCCGCTAGCCCAGTTTTGATATATCACTGCTAAGGCAGTTCATATATATGAGATACTAGCTCAGTTGGTAGAGCACTTGACTTTTAATCAAGTTGTCGTGGGTTCGATTCCCACGTGTCTCATTAGGTTTAAAGCTCTGAAATGTAGATTTTATCTATGTTTCAGAGTTTTTCTTTTTCAAAAAAGTTGATTACCAAACGATTGTTATGATTACCGTTTAAGAAACCATAATGATCTCGACGGCTATTACAGCATCTCCTGTACCAGATATCCCACGGCAACAGGTACGACATACACCTATGCATACCTTCGCCCTGGATATACCGATAATGGCAAGGTAGCTCCTACCGGAGTATCCTTCACATCACCGGCACTTACAAAGCACTTCAACACATCAGATTACAGCAGGCAGACGATAGAGTGTCATGTAGGTGATACTTTCACTCTTGCACATACAGTAAGCCCTAATAACGTAGATCAGTCATATCTTGCAACGATATATTATAGTCTTGGGGATGAGCAGTCTGCGGTACTCAGACTTTCAGGAAATACAGTCACAGCAATGGCTCCCGGAACAGAATCAGTATATGTCACAGCATGGTCTGGCGATGGAAACAATGCCTACGGGCCTTATTATGACTGCTTCGACCTTCACGTCCTTGCTGACGGTGAACAAAGCTCAGGAAGTACGCAGGGAAGTTCTTCATCAGAAGATGGAAACAGCCAGCCTTCCACACAGCCATCAGGAAGCAGCCAGAATTCTACTGCCCAGGACATAAAGGAATCTGATGAATCTGCTAACGTGGACAGTAGTGTCCCTACACCAAAGAAGCTATCCGTAAAAGCAGACGGAAAGAAAGCTACGATCAAGTGGAAGAAGCAGACTAAGAATACCAAGGGCTACGAGATCCAGTACAGTACCGATAGGAACTTTAAGGATAACGTCAAGAAGACTTCCGTTAAGAAGTCGGCTACTTCAAAGACTATAAAGAAACTGAAGGCCGGTAAGACCTATTATGTGAGGATCCGTACCAAGTACAAGAAGGATGGTAAGACTGTTTATTCCGAGTGGAGTAAGGTTAAGAAAGTAAAGATCAGTAAGTAATCATAAGACAGCATATGTGATGGATTCATTTATGATTTTTTGTGCTCCCTGTGATTACTGATTATATATCAGTGCCATTTGATTTTAACAAAAACAATTAGATTCTTGCACAACATGATATAATATAAGTAGTAATATTTTTTAAAGGATGTAGTTTTGAATGCAAAGAAGTATTATTGCACAGAAGAAAAGAAACAGGCCTATAGCAATAACAGATGTAGCTATAAATAAGGTACCACAGACTCATATATTTGGCTTTTCAAATGAACAGAACATGTTCATACAGGAAATGCATAAGGAGGTATTAAGGAAGGCTAAAGATCTTTGTAAAGAGAATAATAGCAAAAGCATGGAAGTTGTCATTTTGCTGGATACTCATACATGGGACAGTTGGATTGTTGAAGGAAAGAAGGACAATATCGTAGATATTAAGGATAATCCGGAAGCAAAAACCATTCTTGATACGAGTACGAAAAATTCACTGATTTTGTTGCATAATCATCCAAGTACTGGTACATTTTCAGCAAAGGACTTAAGAACTTTTTGTAATAATGATTCACTATATATTATGACCGTAGTTGGGAATGATGGATCTGTATATGTATTGGTCAAGGATGTTGGCTTTGATCCCAGCGGTGTATTGATTGAATATGGTAAACTTGCAGAACAGTATAAGGCGCAGGGAAAGAAGTATAATGCAACAATGGCTGTAAAGTATATTTTAAAGAATGCCGAGAAGTATAATATGAAGTACAAGAAAGGTAGGAAAAAGATATGAAGAAGCAACAGAATAAAATATCAAAGCCTCAACCTTTTATCGCACCTGGATCAGAAAAGAAGCTTACAGAGGAAGAACTCAAGAAGCGTCAGGTTAGATTTGAAAGACTTGAAAAGATTGGTGAAAATCATACCGTTGTCAAAAGCGAGGAATATGAGGATGGTGAAACAGAGAATCCGTATAGAATTAAGGCGATGGTAATGATAAATCAGGATAAGGATGTTCCTGAAGAACTTATTAAGCAGATTGAGGAATACGATAAAGAAATATTGAAAATGGGGTAACCCTGAAAAGCACATGGAAAGCTCTCTTAATTGAGGGCTTTTTATTTGTTTGGGTTGATTACCAACTTGATTACCATGAGACACAACCGATGCTGGGAAGCTCCTTTCTTACTGGATTTCTTAAAAAAGACTAGGCGGGTTCGATTCCCACGTGTCTCATTAGATACATGAAACCTCAGATTTTATCTGAGGTTTTATTTTTTTCTCGGATTCTTGATAATGAAATTTAGCGCTTGATCATTTTGGAAATAAGGATATTTGTAATAAAATGGTAGGGGACATTCTTTATGATCGGAATTGTAATGGGTTAAGTAATGCAAAATTGATTTTTGTGTCAACTCGAAGTAAAGCGGTAAAAACACAATAGTTCCGAAAAGGAAGTGAGTCTAAAAATCAAGATCAAATAAATACAGGATAATTGGAGGGAAAATATGAGGAAATATTTATCAATTACACAACATCTGTTTTATTTAGCAGTTGCGTTATTAGTGTTTTATTCAACACACATATTTGCGAGCGCTGCAGATGAAGCTGGTATTCCGTTCACTACCACAACAATTCAGGTAGGGCAGAAGATAACACGCACATTTCCAAAGATAGAGGGAAAGAACTGGCGAGCAAGCGGACGGACTGACCATCTTATGCTAACAATCCCGGAAGATGGATTTTATCATATTGACCTAAAGCTTGATACCTGGTGGAAAACAGCCAGATTCTTTATTCAGTATCAGGAAGACATAGATGCTTTCTATCCAAATAATTCATGGAAAAACATAGGTGAAGGTTATGGTCTTGAAGGCATGGAGCGTATGCTCTACAAAGCAGGGACCTATAAAATAGAGCTAACAACACTTTGTGATGAATTGACTTACACTCTTAGGGTTGACAGAGATGAACTGCCCAAAATGAAAGTCACAAAGGTGAAAGCTATAAAGAATAACAAAATCCAGTTAGATATGACCTGTTCCGGTAATAACTATTATGATTTTCAAGTGCAGTATTCTACTGATAAACAATTCTCAAAGAATGTGAAGACTGTATTCGTAGATAATAAAAAATTTAGATATAAAAAATCAAAAGTATCTGTCTTGATAAAGAAACCAAAGAAGGGAAAAACTTATTATTTTAGAGTACGTCAGATATATGGACATCCCAAGAGTTCCTGGTTTAGCAGTAAACATTATACAGGACGTGAGACAAATTACTACAAAATGTTAAGTAAAGATATTAAGGATTACTCTAAGTGGTCAAATATCAAGAAAATGAAAGTAAAATAACTTCCTACCAAAAACGTAATAAAGGCAGACATATGAATGTGACTATGTCTGCCTTTTGTTTATACTTATTTCCTTAAGACACTTCAAGCTTTTCCTCCTATGAGAATTTGTATTTTTTTTAGAAAACTAACGAACGCAATATGATAAGGTTTTTGTTAGAGGGGGAAATGAAATATGAATTCAACAACAAAAGGCATTTACAAAACGAAAAAAAGAAGCAGTAGAGTATTATCAGTGACAATCATTACGGCGATTCCGGGATTAAATATAGGCGTTAGCATATTAAATGCAGTTATCGCTGGTGGAATAGTAGCTGCTGTAGGTGAGGTTTCAGTATATGCGTTTGAACAGGTCTACTTAGGAAAGAAATCTCTAGAAGATCTTGATTGGATAACAAAACTTGCAAAGGGATTCATAGATACGCTAACAAAGGTACTTGAACAGTTGGGCGATGGTGCTAGCAAAGAACAGATTTCAAAAGCTATCATTAAAGCTATTAAAAATGCAAAATGGGTTTAATGAATATAATGAGGTTTAATGTATCTGATTTTTGGATCAAGTATAGATGATCGTTGTACCGAAGATTCAGATATAGATCTTGCAATCTTTGGAAATCAGACAAGGTATAAATGTCTGAATTCGAAAGAGTATAGGCAATTTGCAGAGAATCTGTATTCTTTTGATAATTTTAGCCAATCTTATGATTTGTTGTATTTCAAGACAGGGAATACATATTCAGGACTTATTATAAATGATATCAATAATGGGGAGGTCCTTTATGTCAGGGAAGGCGAATAACTGAAAATGGTTGATGTGGGATATCTGCATGACAGTTAGTTGAGCCCTATGATGAGTGAGTAAATTATGAAAAATAATAATTCAATTAAAAATACTATAGTAGCAGATGATGAATATTACAAATGGATTGAGAATATTAGCGTAAGATATAAGAATAGTCAGATTAAAGCTGCCGTTTCGGTAAATAAAGAACTGATAGCTTTTTATTGGAGCCTCGGAAAGGACATTGTTTCCCTTGAAGCTGAAAAGAAATATGGAAGTGGTTTTTATGAGACTTTAAGTAAGGATTTAAAGAAAAAGCTTCCCGGAATTAAAGGCTTTGCGAGTTCTAATCTTCGGTATATGGTTAAGTTTTATAATTTATATTCAACAACAAATTTCCCACAAGTTGTGGGAAAAGCGAAAGACAACAATTTCCCACAACTTGTGGGAGAATTATCTTTGGATGAATTGTTTGGCGTTCCGTGGGGGCATCATCGAGTAATTATAGATCGATGCAAGGGTGATAGCGAAAAAGCAAGTTTCTTTGTAAGAAAAACAATCCAAAACAACTGGTCCAGAGCAGTTCTTGAAAACTTTTTGGATACTGATTTATTTGCAAGACAGGGAAAAGCAATATCGAATTTTGAGTATGCTTTACCTGCACCACAGAGTGATCTTGCTCAAGAAATGACAAAAGATCCATATAATTTTGATTTTCTTGCAATCCAGGAAGATTATGATGAAAAGCAATTAAAAGATGCATTGGTAGAAAATGTTATTAAATTTCTTCTGGAATTGGGTAAAGGGTTTGCTTTCGTGGGAAGGGAGTATCCGTTACCAATAGATGGAACGGAGGAATATATCGATCTTTTGTTTTACCACTTATGGCTACACTGTTATGTTGTCGTTGAAGTTAAGGTAAAAGCATTTAAAGCCAGCGATATAGGTCAAACAGCAACTTATGTTGCAATAGCTGATGATTTAATAAGGAGAGAAGGAGATAACAAGACAATCGGATTAATTATATGTAAGAGTAAGAATAATATTCTTGCGAAATATTCTGTAAGTACTTCAAATGAGCCAATAGGAATATCCGAATATGAGTTGTCAAATCTGCTTCCTTCACCAGAAGAGATAGAGCAAAAACTTAGTATGGATTGATTACCAAATTGATTACCAAAGACACGACCGATGTGCGGGAACCTCCTTCCTTACTGGATTTCTTAAAAAAGATTAGGTGGGTTCGATTCCCACGTGTCTCATTAGAAAAGACCGTTCAGTCGATTGGCTGAACGGTCTTTTTGTCTGCTGATTTTATTCCATGTAACGTTTTTCTAGTTCTTCGATTACGTGGGTTGTACTTTTTTCAACGGTTCCATCTTCAAAAGGACTAAGGAGGTTTCCGATTTTCAGGAGTTCAAGGTATCCTTTGGTTCCGCCTGCGCGGCAAAGGCTAAGGTAATCCTCCCAGGCTGCCTTTCTGTCCTCTTTCATGCGACCATAATACTGGAGAGCACAGATCTGTGACATAGCATACTCGATGTAGTAGAAAGGATAAAGGAAGATGTGCTGCTTCTGCATCCAGAAACCGCCGGCTTCCAAGAATTCATTTCCATCATAATCGCGCCAAGGCATGTATTTCTGTTCAATCTCATGCCATGTTCTTTTCCAGTCAGCAGCGGTGTATTCAGGATGTGCATAAACCTCATGCTGGAATTCATCAACGCTTACAAGGTAAGGAATAGTACAGAGCGCTCCCATAAGATGAGAGGTAATATATTTCTCTGTATTTTCACCAAAGAACAGCTCCATCCAGGGATATGCAAAATGCTCCATGGACATGGAATGTATCTCGTTGATCTCGGCTGTAGAACCGCGGAGAGCATCCACATCAATTGATCTCATGGCAAGAAAGCCCTGGAATGCATGACCTGCTTCGTGTGTAAGGACATCTACATCTGCTGATGTACCATTGAAATTACTGAATATGAAGGGAGCCTTGAAAAGAGGCATGGATGTCATATAGCCGCCCATACGTTTTCCCGGTCGTGTCTCTAGGTCAAAGAGTTCATATTCCTTCATAAAATCAAAGAACTCGCCGGTCTCAGTGCTCATTTCACGGTACATCTTTTGTGCCTTGTCTACGAGCTCCTTGACAGTTCCTATAGGCGCTGCATTTCCGTCAGGGTAATTCAGCTCTTCGTCATAATAGTAAAGCTTATCTACACCAAGCTTCTCCTGCTGAGCTTTACGTATTTTTGCAACAGCCGGGGTGATTATCTCTCTTACCTGCTCACGGAATTTGGCTGCATCTTCCTGTTTATAATCAAAACGGTTTCTGCTGATATATGCCATATCAGTAAAGCTTTTAAATCCCATTTTAAGAGCCATTTCGTTACGGAGCTTAACCATCTCTCCATATTGTTCCTCGAGCTTGGGACTGATTTTTTCATAAAGTGCAGCCCAGGCTTCAAAGGCTTCCTTACGCTCTGTGCGGTCTGTGCTTTGCATGTGCTTAAGAAGTCCGTAAAAATTACATTCTTCTCCTCTGAAATCTGTAACTGCCTCAGCTGTTGTTTTACTATATTCCTGGCCAAGCTGTTCGCAGCGTATTGTTTCGGGAATGATCTTCTCGTCACTGGTCATTAAAGAAGCATCAAGTTTTCTAAGGAGTTGGGCACCAAATTCAGCTTCAAATTCAGGTCTGAATTCTGACTGTGTAAGAGCCTTCTGAAAAGCATTGTATTGAGGAATGGTATTGGCAAATGCTTCCTGAAGCCATCTGACTTCTCCTTCGTAAAACTCATCCTTCATGTTGATGGTATTGCGCACATAAGCAAGAGTGTACATTGTTTCATCCGACTGCTCACGCTCCTGCAGGGAATAATATGCATCTTTGACTTCCTGATAACTCTTGGCCTCGCGAATCTTTGTGGTAGCATCTTCCACAGCTTTCTTAAGCGCCTCGATATCCGGGCGTCGATATTCGATCTCACTAAATTTAACCATTTCAGACATTCTCCTTTAATTATTTATACCTGCTGAAAGTGCCTTGGTTGCAGGCTATAGTTAATTTATCAGAGTACTGGACGTTTTTCAATTTTCATATTAATATCTTTTATTAAAAAGACGCTTAATATAGCGGATGAGGAGGCAGGTATGAATAAGATTGGGACAAAGACCATAGAGACCCAGAGAGTGATTCTTCGAAGATTTAAAGCAGAAGATGCGCAGGATATGTTCGACAACTGGGCATTTGATCCTGAGGTTACAAAATATCTGACATGGGCTACTCATACCAGTGTTGAAACCACAAAGGCCTTGGTAAGCGACTGGGTATCAAAGTACGAGGATGGTGGCTATTTTAACTGGGCAATTGAACTTAAGGAAACAGGCAGTGTTATTGGAAATATCTCTGTTGTGCACTTAAATGAAAACACAGAAGCTGCGGATATGGGTTACTGTATGGGAAAAGCCTTTTGGGGAAAAGGGATCATGCCTGAAGTACTGAAGGCAGTTATGGATTATCTTTTTGATGAGGTAGGACTTAACCGAATTGCGGCCTGCCATGATGCTAATAACCCGAAATCCGGCCGGGTAATGGATAAGGTAGGAATGAAGCAGGAGGGAATCCTTAGAGCTGCAGGAAAAAACAACTGCGGTATATGTGATGAAGTCTGGCATTCAATGATACGTGCGGACAGAACATAAGATTTCATTTACTCATACTGGTTACGGTGTTTTGTCTATAAGACAGAACGGTTTAAACTTTGAACGATATTTACCCTTTTAGCATATTTCTGTACTGGCTTGGGGTCATGCCTTTGTCTGCTTTGAAAATTCGGGTGAAATAAGTAACATCAGGAATACCGCAGGAACCGGCGATTTCCTGGATTGGCAGGTCTGTGGTGTTAAGCAGGAAAATGGCGTGCTCCAGCCTTTTGGAGTTCACATATGCCGTGAAAGTTTTACCTGTCTCTCTCTTGAATATGGTAGCAAGGTAGCTTTTATTGAGGGAAAGGCCAAGAGCTGTACTCTGGAGAGTGAGCTCCTGCTCAAAAAGATGCTGATATATATGATTTATCACTCGCTGCATGGTGGGACTGTATCCGGTTGTGGAATTTTGCTGGACCATTGTGCAGTATCTTTTTAGAATTTCTCTGTGCATTTCCTTGTCCTGATCCGGGGCAGTCATATTTTCAATTTTTATAGCCATACGTCTGGACATTTCATCAAGATGGATGGGATGGACATTTCCCCTCTGAGCCCCTTTTCTGCATACAGTATTAAAGGCAAGAAGGTTATTTTTCTTGCTGCGAAGAGTGCTTGAGGATCGATTGTCGATGTTTCTAAGGGCCTGATCAGAGCTATAGTGCATGGCTGAGCTAAAGTCACCTCGGGATATGGCCTCCAGTACTTTTTCTTCCAAGCTGTATCTGTATTCAAGACGGGCCATTATATCATCGGTACCTGTACCAGAATCTGCCGATGTGGTATAGGTGGTCACCGGAATGGAACTCTCTTTAATATATTCAATTTTAAAGTTACCACCTTCGAAATAGTTTTCACCAATCGTAAGCAGCAGATTTTCTACTACAGAAGAATCCGAAAGGCATGGAAGAGTTGCATAATACTGGTGCAAAAAAGAGGCCAACCCTTCAGGAATGCCATTTCTTTTACAGATATCATTTGTCCTGTTAATGCCTGAGTTTTCAGTTAGATACGGTCCAATAATCATTATGTGGCCTGCTTCATCAAGCATTGGCATAAGTATGTAGTGACACTCATACCTGTCACAGGTCAGGTAGATAATCTGTGATGTCGCAAAATCATGCTCTATTTCATTAAAAGAATTAAGACACTCCGGAGCGTCATATGTAATTGCGCTTCTAAGACCCAGGTCAATATCAGAAGACAGAGGCGAGTTCATATCCGTGACATGATATCCCACATTCAGTTTTGAGAAGAAGCTGGTAAGAAAATTAAGGTATGTGTTTTCCATATAAAACCGGTCCTCCCGAACATTCTTATTATGGTAGTCTTTTTTAATGCACTAAACATATTATATTTATTTATTATAATACAATATTCTCTAAAAACACGCGTAAGAAAATATAGTACTACTAAAACATAATATAGTCATTGAGGAAAAGCTCAAATCCTTCTATTATTTCACTATCAAAAAACGTAAGAGCTGCAATTGGGGGCAGCTAAGGAGGAAGAAATGGAACAGAAACTAGAAGGTATTAACAGAGCAAAATGGTGGCAAATTGCGGGACTGGCGCTAAATGATGTGGCTACTAACCTGTATATGTGGGAAATGATCTTTATTTCTTATTACCTCAACGGAATCATTGGCGTGGGCGTAGTTATCGCATCATCCTTGGCAACAGTCATGAGACTGTGGGATGGTATAACGGATCCTATAATTGGAATTATTTTAGATAAAACTCATGGAAAATTTGGAAAGAACAGACCGTTCCTTGTGTTAGGACAGCTTGTGATGCTGGGCACATCTGCACTGATGTTTTTTGTAACACCGATGTTTCCTAAAGCAGCGCAGTTTTTGATTTTCGTGCTTTTCTATGCATTATATATCATTGGTTACACATGCCAGTGTGTTGTTACAAAATCAGCACAGACCTGCCTTACAAGTGATCCTAAGCAAAGACCTACTTTTGGTATCTATTCAGGAATCTGTGGAACACTGTTCTTTACTTTTGCACCGATGTATTCCTACACATATCTTCTGCAGAAGCACATGTACCAGTTTGATATGGGATACTTCCAGGAGATGTGGAAAGTATTTGCAGTAGCATCCTTTGCACTTACAGTAATTGCTTATCTTGCTATCAGGCAGAAGGACAGACCTGAATTTTATGGCGCAGGTAATACAGAGACACAGAAGATCAGATTTAAGGATTATGTTGAAGTGCTTAAAAAGAACAAGGCTCTTCAGATGCTTGTTATCAGTGCATCAACAGACAAACTTGCTACTCAGATGAATGGCAGCGCTACTGTATCAATAATCATCTATGCGATCATCTGTAAAAATGCAGGCGCAGCAGGACTTGTAGGCGCATATACAACTATCCCTGCAATTGTAATTATTTTCCTTGGTATCGGATTCTTCGCAAGAAAATTTGGTCAGATGAAGAGCTTTAAATACTCAAGTTATGCATCAATCGTTATCATGCTTGCACTCATCGGATTATTTGTTTTCGGTGATCCTACAGCGCTTTCACTTCCCGGTGATGGAAAATTTGCAGGTTGGAACGCATTTTCACTTGCTTTCGTAGGACTGATGATCCTGTATACAGGCTTTAAGCAGATTGCAGGAAACCTTGTTTATCCTATGACAGCTGACTGCACAGACTATGAAGTATATCGCAGCGGAAAGTATGTGCCCGGACTTATCGGAACAATATTCAGCTTCATTGATAAGCTGGTATCTTCACTGGCACCGCTTATTGTAGGTGTGCTCTGTGCAATGGTCAGCTCATCATCAGAGCTTCCTACAGCTGAAACACCTTATTCAACAGGTCTTGCAGCAGTTGGTATCTTCTGTATGTTTGGCATTATCCTTCTTGGATATGTATGTAATGTGATAGCGATGCATTTCTATCCGCTTACAAAAGAGAAGATGGAAGAGATAGCAGAGGACATTGCAAAAATAAAAAAAGAATCTCAGAGTATTGAGAACATTGAATTAAATAAAAAAGCAGTATGAATGGAGCAATAAATTAAATGATAGATCTTAAGGCAAAGCCCTTTAATTTAAATGAATCACAGATCAGATGGGTGGAAGATACCTATAATTCTCTGACTGAAGATGAGAAGATTGGACAGCTTTTCATCAATCTTACACTAAAACGGGATAAAGAGACCCTGTCGAAGCTTGTAAGCGAATACCACATCGGTGGTGTTCGCTGGCAGGGCGGGACTTTGGAAGAAGTGTATGAGCAGAACAGATTTCTTCAGGAAAACAGTAAGGTGCCGCTTCTCATAGCAGCAAACACAGAAGCAGGAGGAAACGGTGCTGTTTCTGAAGGGACTATGGTAGCATCCGGAGCTGCCTGCGGAGCAAGCACGACAGAAGAAACCGTGAGAGATATGGCAAAGGTTGGCGCGGTGGAAGCAAAAGCCATAGGTTGTAACTGGGTCTTTGCACCCGTTTGTGATGTGGTATCTAATTGGAGAAATACCATTGTAAATACGAGGGCTTTTGGCGATGATCCGGAGCTCGTGGCAAACAGGTCAGTCGCATACATGGAAGAGAATATGAAAAGGGGCGTTGCCTGTGCAGCAAAGCATTTTCCGGGGGATGGTTCCGAAGAAAGAGACCAGCACCTGGTTATGGGCTGCAACGATCTGTCAGTTGAAGAGTGGGATAAAAGTTTTGGATATGTTTACAAGACTCTTATTGATGCGGGACTTCCCAGTATTATGGTGGGGCATATCGCTCAGAGAGCATATTCAAAAAAGCTTTGTCCCGGAATGAAGGACAGCGATATTAAGCCGGCCACTTTATCCCCTGAGCTTCTTCAGGATCTTCTTAGAAAAAAACTTGGATTTAACGGGCTTATAGTAACTGATGCAACCCATATGGCAGGTCTGACAGCCGCTGCACCCAGAAAAGATTACATTCCGGGAGTGATCGCTGCAGGCTGTGATATGATACTGTTTTTCAACGACCCGGCAGAGGATATTCAGTATATAAAGAATGGTCTTGAGGAAGGAATAATCTCTGAAGACAGGCTTAATGATGCTGTTTACAGGATTCTTGGGATGAAGGCTATGCTTAATCTTAATGAGTATAAGTTCCCTTCAAAGGAAGGTCTTGATATTGTAGGGTGCTCTGAACATCACGCCCTTGCATCAAAGGCTGCAGATGAGAGCATTACCCTTGTAAAAGATACACAGGGACTCCTTCCTATAAATCCTAAGGAAAAGAAAAATCTGACTTTGTTTTTCCTGGAAAGTGCACCGGTGTCTCTTACAGATGGGGCAGATAAAGCCAAAGCAAGGCTCATTAAGGAACTTGAGGATGCAGGTTTTAACGTAAATGCGCCAAAGGATATCTATGAATATGAAATGGAACAGCCAAGTCCCATGAACAGATTCAAGGTGATGGTTCATCAGAACAGGGAAAAGTTTAAGGCGGAAACGGATATTGTACTTTTGGTCATCAATATGAAGGGGTATGCCCAGGAGAATAACGTGCGCGTTAAGTATGATGCATCACATTCAGTGCAGATACCCTGGTATGCGGGTGAAGTGCCTACGGTAGCAGTATCACTTAATTACACCAATCATCTTATCGATGTACCAATGATGAAGACTTTCGTAAATGCTTATTCAGATACTCAGGAATACTTACATGCACTTGTGGACAAGCTCACAGGAAAATCTGAATTCAAAGGCCGTGCCAACGAGCTTGTGTGGTGCGGAAGATGGGATACGAGACTTTAATTATGAAATGGAATAGTTTTGAGAAAAAGAAAGACTTCGTGGTATGCGTGGATTCAGATGGTTGCGCAATGGATACCATGAATATCAAGCATATAAGATGTTTTGGACCATGCATGATAAAAGAGTGGCATCTTGAGAAATGGCAGGACGCAATCCTTGAAAGCTGGAATAAGGTGAACCTTTATTCAGTCACAAGGGGAATCAACAGGTTCAAGGGACTGGCAATTGCGCTTAAAGAAGTGAATGAAAAATATACACATATAGAAGGCATCAAAGAGTTTTCAGACTGGGCAGAAAAAGCAGATGAACTCAGTAATAATTCAATAGAAAAAAAGATCACTGAAAATGAAATCTTTGCCAAGGCCTTAAGCTGGAGCATAGTTGTAAATAAAGAAATAGAAGCTCTTCCGGAGGATGATATAAAGCCTTTTGAAGGAGTAAAGGAAGCTCTTTTGGAGATACATAAACACTGTGATGTAGTGGTAGTATCCAGTGCTAATCCGGAGGCTGTAAAGGCTGAGTGGAAGCGATTTGGGCTTCTTGACAGTGTTGATCTTCTTTGCACTCAGGATATGGGAAGTAAGGCTTATTGCATTGGCCGTGTTGCGGATAAAGGTTATGATAAGAAAAAAATAATCATGTGCGGCGATGCTGTAGGTGATCTGGATGCTGCTAATTCCAATGGGGTTCTTTTCTATCCTATCTGCGTAAATCATGAAGAAGAATCCTGGGAGTCGCTTTTGAAGGATGCACTTCCGAAGTTTTTAGACGGACAATATAGCGGAGATTATCAGGAAAAGATGCTTAAAGTATTTATGGATAATCTTAGATAATAAATCGTTCTTTGCGATAGAATATCAGAAAACAAAATATATTTAAAAATTCAGAGCGCTCTGCACGCAGATAGCATGCAGGGCGCTTGTTTTGCCTATATATAAAATAAATATAATATCAACAAATTAGGTATTGAATTAATTATATTTATGTATTAGTATGTATATTATGCAAGATTAATTGAATAAATATACATAATGGTTTTGAATAAACATAACCAAGAAGGAGGCATATTATGAAAAAGAAGATTATGGCAGTTATTATGGCAGCAGCAATGACATTTAGCATGACAGCATGTGGCGGTTCAAAGGCAGATACCGCACCCGGCACAGAGGCTTCTACAGAGGCAGCAGCTGATACAGCTCAGGAGACAGAGGCAGCAGGTGATGCTGCAGAGACAGAAGAAGCAGGTGAGGCAGCAGCTGAGATCACAACAGTTACTCCCGGTAAGCTTACAGTAGCAACTTCTCCTGATTTTGCTCCCTATGAGTTTTATGCAGTAGGTGAGGACGGAACACCTACTCTTGCAGGATTTGATATCGCTCTTGCTCAGTACATCGCTGATTATCTTGGACTTGAGCTTGAGGTAGTACCGGTTGATTTCGATGGCGTTCTCATGGAGCTTCAGACCAAGGCAGTTGACCTTGGCGTTGCAGGTCTTTCACCTGACCCGAAGCGTGAGTCAATCATGGATTTCTCAGATATCTATTATGAAGGCGGGCAGTCATTTGTTTGCACACAGGCTAACAAGGACAAGTTCACAAGCCTTGAGGATACCAATAATTCAGAGTATGAGATCGGTGCTCAGACAGGTGCCATCCAGGTAGACCTTGCTCAGGCAAACAGCCCTGACGCTGATATTATTCAGCTTACAAAGGTTACAGATATCGTTGCTGAGCTTATCGCAGGCAAGCTTGATGGTGCTTACATCGAGACAGCAGTTGCTGAGAGCTATGCTAAGAACTATCCTGAGCTTTGCGTAGTACTTGATGTTCCTTATGACGGAGCAGAGGGTTCTGCAATCGGCGTAAGTAAGGGTAATGATGCTCTTAAGGCAGGCGTTAACGAAGCAATCGCTAAGGCTATCTCAGAGGGTAAAATGGACGAATTTGTTGCAACAGCTAACGAGCAGGCAAGCGGAGAGATCATTGAGGGTCTTCTTGATCAGTAATTCCGTTATGACCAGATGCATATAAGAAAATGCGGACTCGGAAATGCATATATTTCCGAGTCTGTTTTTATGGTATATTAGTATAAACTATTAACAATATTTCGGAGAAAAATACGTTATGGACAGTTTTATTAAGTGGGAGAATTTCCCCAAAATCTCATCATACTCAAGCCTTTTCTGGCAGGGCATGGTAGTAACCGTAATGCTTTCACTTTTTACAGTGGCGATCGGTTTTGTGCTGGCGCTGATTTTATCAAGCATGAGGATGTCACGATTCTATCCTTTGGCATTTCTTGGTCTTGATAAGGACGGACATCAAAAGGAAAAGGGATTCGGCGTTACGCTAAGCAAATTTAATCCCATTAGTTTTCTTGCGACAGCATACGTTGAAATCCTCAGATCAACTCCTGTAATTGTTCAGGTTGCCATCATATACTATGGCGTATTTGGTACTCTTATTGAGCTTCCCAGCTTTACATTCCTGGGATTCATCAAATTTGAGAGATTTTTCCCCGGCGTAGTTGCTCTTGGCATGAACTCCGGTGCATATCTTTGTGAGATCATGAGATCAGGTATTCAGTCAATTGACGGTGGTCAGACTGAAGCTGCCAGATCCCTTGGTATGAGCCAGTTCCAGAATATGAGATACATCATTTTACCCCAGGCTATAAAAAATATCCTGCCTGCGATTGCAAACGAGTTCGTTGTAATCATCAAGGAGTCTGCGATCACTTATACAATCGGTGTTCAGGATATTATGTCAGCGGTAAATGCTGTTCGCGGTGCAACTTTCATCATAATCGAGCCTCTGCTTGTGGCAACGGCAATCTACTTCTGCCTGTGCTTCCCTACAAGTAAGCTGATTGCATATTTTGAAAGGAGGATGAGCCGTGGCGACAAGAGATAAGCTTATTCAGATAACTGATCTTGAAAAACATTATAATTTTGGTGCCATCAAAGCCCTTGATGGCGTGACAGTAGATATCGATAAGGGTGATGTAATGGTTGTAATCGGCCCTTCAGGTAGCGGAAAATCTACTTTCCTCCGCTCACTTAATCTGCTGGAGGAGCCTACAGGCGGTGCCATCATTTTTGACAACGTGGATATCACCAAGAAAAAATATAAAGATGAAAACGGTAAGTGGGTTAAGGTGGATATGGATCTTCACAGACAGAAGATGGGAATGGTTTTCCAGCATTTCAATCTTTTCCCTCATAAGACCATTATGGAAAACATGATTCTGGCACCTGTTAAGGTGAAGAAGGTTTCAGAAGAAGAAGCAAAGAAAAAGGCGCTTGAGCTCCTTAAGAGAGTTGGCCTTGAGGATAGAGCAGATGCATATCCAATTCAGCTTTCCGGCGGACAGAAGCAGCGTATTGCTATTGTTCGTGCACTTATGATGGAGCCTGAAGTGATGCTTTTTGATGAACCCACATCAGCACTTGACCCTGAGATGGTAGGTGAAGTTCTTGATGTTATGAAGCAGCTGGCTGAGGAAGGCATGACCATGGTTGTTGTTACTCACGAGATGGGCTTTGCAAGAGAAGTTGGAAACCGCGTTCTTTTCATGGCTGACGGTAAGCTTCTTGAGCAGGGTACGCCTGAAGAGATTTTTGAACATCCGAAACATCCAAGACTTCAGGAGTTTTTGAGTAAGGTTCTGTAAACGTATAAAATTAGATTTGTGATAAGAGAAAGCAGTGGGATAAGTACACTGCTTTTTCAATAATATGAACTTACAAAAGTTCCTACTACGAACAGGAAATGGGATGAAAGAGAACAAAAAGACAGCGATTGAAGAAATAGAAAATAAGGCGGCTTTAATATGCGAGGTGGCAGACAGGATTTGGGAATACGCCGAGCTTTCCCTCATGGAATATAAGTCATGCAATCTGTACTGTGATAAGCTGACACAGGAAGGCTTTGAAGTGGAGAAGGGCATCTGCAATATTTCCACAGCATTTAAAGCAAGCTTTGGAAAAGGAAAGCCGGTTATCGGAATCCTTGCTGAGTATGACGCACTTTCCGGGCTTTCTCAGGAGAGAGGCGTAGCTGAGAAAAAGGAGTTTGTTCCAAAGAGTGGGGAGGCTTCAGATGCAGCTTGCGATCGCAGTGCAGAGTCATGTGGCGGGGCTTCTGAAAAAGGAAATACAGGACATGGCTGTGGACACAATCTACTTGGGGCAGGAGCTTTGGCGGCAGCTATTGGAATAAAGAAGTATCTGAGTGAATCGGGTTCTGAAGGCACAGTGATTTTGTATGGATGCCCCGGAGAAGAGGGCTGTGCATCCAAGGCCTTTATGGCAAGGGATGGCGAGTGGAAAAAGCTTGATGCTGCTCTTACCTGGCACCCGGCGGACTGCAACGAGGTGGTTACTGGTTCATCCAATTCCTGCATTCAGGTTATGTATACTTTTCATGGAAAGGCATCCCACGCTTCCGGAGCTCCGGAGATGGGAAGAAGCGCCCTTGATGCAGTTGAACTTATGAATGTGGGCGTTCAGTTTTTACGTGAGCACATGAGCGAGAAGGCGAGAGTGCACTATGCCATTACAGATGGCGGCGGTGTGAGTCCTAACGTGGTTCAGCCAAGAGCTCAGGTCCTTTATATGGTCAGGTCCAATCATGTAAGTGAGGCTGTGGAACTTCAAAAGAGAGTCGACAAGATTGCAGAAGGCGCAGCGCTGATGACTGAGACTACCTTTGACAGAGAGTTCATTGACGGCCTTTCAGATACGGTTACCAATAGAAGTCTTGAGAAGGTTTTATACAGTAATTTCGAGGAGCTTGGAGTTCCTGAGCATACTCCGGAAGAACTTGATTTTGCAGGCAGACTTGGAAGAAGCTACGAAGGCTTTGGAGATGTGCCGGGAATAGGTTCAGATTTTGACGAAGAGTATGCGGATAGTGTGAAAGCGCTTCGTAAGACCTTAGGTGAAGAGCTGAAGCTTGAAGGCGTTGGAGTGTATGATGCGAACAGCACCGGAACCCAGGAGGGCGCTGCATGTCCCATGAATGATTTTCTTCTTCCTCACTATATGGGATATGCATTTGAACCCGGATCCACAGATGTGGGAGATGTGAGCTGGGTTTGCCCTACAGCGCAGATTCACGTGGCAGCATGGCCCAACGGATGTCCCGGCCACAGCTGGCAGAACGTATCATCAGCCGGTTCTTCCATAGGACATAAGGCTGCAATACATGCGGGAAAAGTTTTGTGCATGGCAGCGATTGATTTGTATGAAAACAGTGATCTTTTGCAGGAAGCAAGAGCGGAATTTGAGAAGCGCACAGCTTCAGGATATGTGTGCCCTATCCCTGAAGGCGCCGTGGCAAAAGCACTGGATATTTAACAATATGAAGGAGGAATAAATTATGCCATTTATTGATTCAAAGGTAAGCGTTAAGACAACACCCGAGCAGAGAAAAGAGCTTAAGGAGAGACTTGGTCAGGCTATAGCTCTTATTCCCGGAAAAAGCGAGAGCTGGCTCATGATCGATCTTGCAGACGATCAGAACATGTTCTTCAGAGGTGAGGGAGAAGCACCTACTGCTTTTATCGCAGTTAATATATACGGGGATCCCAATCCCGCTGCTTTCGAGAAAATGACAGCAGAGCTCACTAAGATTTACGGTGAGGTTTTGGGCATAGCTCCTGATCACATGTACATTAAATATGCAGCATCCCACGACTGGGGCTGGAACGGCAACAATTTCTGATTCTTTCTTTGCGTAGAGGATATATATGTTTCCATATCTAAAAAGTAAAAAGTCCTTTTTGTCAGATTGCAAAAACACAGAATGCTGTAATGAAGAAGAAAATAAAAGGTGTAAAGACTGCAGCATGAAATCCAGGGTGGTAAAGTGGCTGGAAGAATATATAAAAAGGGCTAATTATCTCTACCCTGTAAGTAATAGTGAAATAAGGGCCTGGTGCCAGTCAGTTAGCTTTTATATGAGAGAGGTTCTTAGCGATGAAAAAATACCTGATAATCTATCTGTAGGGCTGGAATATTATCGTGAAACGGACATGAAAGGTGATAATAGCGAGCCGGGTGTTCGTGCGGACATGCTGATAGGTGGCTATTATGGTGACAAGGCAACAGGCTATAAAATGAAAATACTGCTTATTGAGTTAAAGCAGTATAGCAAAGGCAAAATAAAAGAAGGACTATTCAGGGTTCATAATGCCTGGGATAAACTTGTAGAATTAAAGACAGTTGTGGGGCAGGTGACGGCATATAGAAATAATATAATGCGCTCTGTGGAAAATAAAAACATACCGGGTGATGCGGATTTTATAGAGCTCATCTCATGTGTGTATATGCATAATCTGGAGGTGCCAAAAGACGCAGAGCTGGGTATAACCGAAGCTGATCATGTATTCCTGAAAGAAGATAAAGAAAGATTAGTTGATTTTATATGCGAGGAGTTTTCCGGGACAGATGAGGCTCCTTCAAATGCACGTAATGTGTTTATAAAATTAAAGAGCAAATATCGTATATTATCGTCGGCGGAACTGGCTGACATCCTTGTTTGTAAACCGGATCAGGTAATAGAATACAGGAAATTTCTACGTCCGGACCAGGCCTTCTTTTTGAGTGGATATGATTTTGAAGGTGGAAACATTAAAAAGAAATACGACAATTATCTGGAAAAGAGACTGGAGTTCCTTTTTGAAAGTGATGAGACTGAAGCGCTAAAGAAGCTTAAAAACGATAAAAATGTAAAGCTGTGGGAGAGTATCACTTCTGAAAATGAGAGAATAGTTGATGTGATAGAGGGCGGCCCGGGAAGTGGTAAGACCCTTTTGGCAATGTTTCTTCTAAGATATTGTATGGACTTTAATGATGCTGTTTCAGAAGAAAACAAGATAAAAATTGCGTTTGTTTATAAGAGGCTTGCACCCGTTGGCATGCTGAAAAGTCTGATCGAAGAAAAGAGAGAAGAATTTCAGAAAAAGGGTGTATCGATGGAGTATTGGGAGAAATTAGATAATGCGAAGGAAGGTGCTCCTGCCTATGATGTTATCATATTTGATGAGGCCCACTGCTTTAACGGAACGGATGCTGACCAGCTGAAAAGACTGATAAACAGTAGTAAGTACACAGTATTTTTTAACGACAGCAAGCAGAAAATTCTAGAGGAAGATAAAGGAATAGATGAGGGCGTTTTAGTTGTTGATAAGAAGGAACGTTCCGAATCAGCCTACAAAGAATTGGTGATTCCCTATATAGAAAATGAGGGTGTGGCAGCAACAGACAAGCCCAATGCAAATGTTTTCAGATTATGGTCCCAGTTCAGGTGTAATCAGGATGAAGGCTATTTAAGCTGGGTTGAAGACCTGCTTGACATGGAGCGCTCAACATTGGCTTTTGATGACGACATAGAGTTCGATTTTGATGTTGAATTGATCGAGAATGCAGCTGATATTTTGAAGGTGGCAAGGGAAGAGCCCAAATTGCAGGTCGTTTCTACTAATAAATTTGATAGTGGATATGAGAAAGACATCAAGATTGATGGAAAACAGTTGTTTTATTGGAGACTGAATCCAAATGTGGATGAAAGCAGGAAAAAAAGCATGCTTGAAGTACTGAATCCTTCTGAGGTTCAAGGGCTTGAGTATGATACGGTTCTTGTCATTATAGGTAAGGATTTCAGTGAAATTAAGCAGGAGAATAAGGCGACAAAAGAAATTGAGCTCATTAAGAACCGCTACAGAATGCTTCTGACCAGAGGGCTAAAGAAGTGTTATATCTATTGTATCAATGAAGAACACATGGGTTATTTTAGAGAAAGAATAGATAGATCCAGGTGTAATTTCTGAAATGAAAAGGGCTTTCCATACTGATTGTGACAGACCTGTTTCAAAAGCATAGGTCTTTTTGTGGGTAGAAATGGATTGATGGGAGGACGTGGATTTGAAAAAATTTGAAGCGGTTGTTTTTGATATGGACGGAGTTATTTTCGATTCAGAAAGAGCAACTATGAATTGCTGGCTTGAGCTGGCAGAAAAATATGGTATTGAAAATATGGAAGAGCCATATCTTGCCTGCACCGGGACAACGGATCAAAGGACCAGAGAAATAATGCTTGAAGCCTATGGCGATGATTTTCCATACGATGTTTACGCTAAGGAAGCTTCTAAGATGTACCACGAAAAATATGATGGCGGCCGTCTTCCTATGAAAAACGGCGTACATGCGATTCTGGATTTTCTTAAATATGAAGGGAAAAAGATAGCGCTTGCTTCCTCCACCAAAAGGGAGACCGTGGAGAATCAGCTAAGAGATGCAGGAATTCTGGATTATTTTGATGAGCTGGTGACAGGCGACATGGTTTCAAAGAGTAAGCCTGATCCGGAGATTTTCCTTCTTGCCTGTGAAAAGATTGGCGTAAAGCCGGAGGATGCCTATGCTATAGAGGACTCCTACAACGGAATTCGCTCTGCTAACGCTGGCGGCTTAAGACCCATCATGGTGCCTGATCTTTTGCCTTCTAATGAAGAGATGGAGGAGCTTTCTGAAACAGTGCTTGAGAGTCTCATTGATGTGGTGGGATATCTAAGGAATTAGGCAGCTTAAAAGAATTCGGCAAATGCAGTGCTGCATGCAATCTGGCATAACACAAGAATGGTAGAGAAATGGGAGAATAAGAGATGTTGATTGAAGAAAGAAAATTTGTTTTTCCAAATGGGGAAGAAGCGATAATAAGAAGTGCTCGTTCAAAAGATGCGCCGCTTCTAAAAGACCTTAGGGAGACCACTGCGGCAGAGACACATTTTCTGGCAAGAGAGCCGGAAGATGGCCCATTCAATCTGGAGAGAATGAAAGGCTTTCTTGATTCGTTTGAAACAAGTAAGACAGATTTCATGATCAATGCTTTCCTCGGAGACCAGATCGTCGGCGATCTCGGTGTGTTCATGGTTCGCCCTCATCTTAAATATATGCACAGAGGCTATCTTGGAATGTCTATTCGTCAGAAATACACCGGAATGGGCCTTGGCAGCTACATGATGTCCCTTGCCATCGAGCAGGCAAAACACAACGGCTTCGAACAGCTAGAACTTGGCGTATACAGTGACAACGAAAGAGCCCGCCACCTCTACGAGAAAAGCGGCTTCAAGGAGTACGGCATCAACCCCAGAGCCTTCAAACTTCTGGACGGAACCTACCGCGACGAGATCATTATGGTGAATATTTTTGAGTAATAAAAATCCCAGGAGTGATATGTACCTTTTTTACTGGACAACCAGTGAAAGGGGTACATATCACTCCTGGGATTAATTTAATCGTTTATATTATGCAAGCACACATAATCATCTCTGAGCATGCCATAAATATTATAATCACAATAAACAGAAACCATTTTTCCTTGGCGAACGGTCCCTTCTTTTATAAAACCACATTTTTCCATAACCTTATTTGAAGCAATGTTTCTTACATCCGCATTTCCGTTCAAACGGTCTATTTCTGTGTTCTCAAATATGAACCGTACCACTTCCTTTAAAGCTTCTGTAGTAATTCCCATATGCCAGTACTCAGGATTGATTCTGTATGCTATATCACCCATTCTGGAATTTTGGATATTAAATACCGAAATCATACCCACCACTTTATTGGATTCTTTTAGTACAATTCCCCAATCAAAATCAGGAGAAGGTTTTCTTTTTACCCAAGGTCGGGGATCAATAAACAGAAGCTCAGGATTTTTCTCATTCTTACTTGCTTTTCTGCCCCAATATGTATAGATTTCATCTCTCCCAAGCCACTCTTTTAAATCAGGCACATCATTTTCGTTAAGCACACGAATAATCAATCTGTCCGTTTCAAGGATTGGTTTATCTATTTCATAATCTTTTAACATAACATCCTCCACAAATCTCGATTCTGTCTTTTTACAAAAGTGTTACTAAAATATTTGTAACGCGCCTTTTTGCACAACGTATATAAGAAAAGCTCTTAAGTCAAATTTATATACTTATTTCTCCCGTAACTTCTTCGCTCGGTATATAAATTGAAAATGATAATTTGACTTATATACTTTTTCGATAAGCATTTCCTGTAACACTCACCCC
>NZ_AUJP01000005.1 GCF_000424285.1 Butyrivibrio sp. MB2005
TTCAGTGCTGTATAATAACGGAGACAAAGTCTGATCTTAAATGATTCCGGGTGTATTCCACCCTTTTGTTTCCGAATATCAATTTACGCTATCATAAGGTATACTCACATTGACTTTTCGGATTGACGTATGTAATCTTAAATTGCAAATAATGCGCAGATTAGCTATGTTTTGCATATGATTATGAAAAAAATGGAGATTAGAGATTATGGCTGAAATGGATTATTGGTTTAGCGATATGCATACAAATAATGTAAAGATAAGCATTCGTCTTGCAAAGCAGCTTTTCTCCGGTTCAAGCGAGTTTCAGAGAATAGATGTATTTGATTCACCTGAATTTGGCAAGTTTCTTACTTCCGACGGTAACATTATTTTTTCTGAAAAGGACGAATTCCCTTATGATGAGATGATAGTTCATGTGCCGATGGCGGTTCATCCCAAAGTTCAAAGAGTCCTTGTCCTTGGCGGAGGTGACGGCGGTGTTGCCAGAGAGCTCAGTCACTATGATGAGATCAAGGTTATAGATGTGGTTGAGCCGGACAGCATGTTCGTGGATGTATGTAAGCAGTATTTTCCTGACAATGCCTGTGGTCTTGATGATGACAGGGTTCATATCTATTACCAGGATGGTCTTAAATATCTTAGAAAATGTGAGGATATGTACGACCTTATTATAAATGATGTAACTGAACCACTTGGACACGAGGCAGGACTTTTCACCAAAGAATTCTACGGAAGCTGCTACAAGGCACTTCATGATGATGGAATCATGGTTTATCAGCACGGAAGTCCTTTCTATGATGAAGATGAAGAGAGCTGCAGAGCGATGCACAGGAAGGCTTACAGAGTATTCCCCATAAACAGGGTTTATCAGGCACATATTCCTACATGTCCTGCGGGATACTGGCTCTTTGGTTTTGCAAGTAAAAAGTATCATCCCCTTAAGGATTTTAATCCTGACAGATGGGAAGAGAGAAATATTAAGACTTGGTATTATACAACACATCTTCATAAGGGAGCGTTTATGCTGCCTAAGTATGTTGAGGACCTTCTTCAGGAAGAAGAGGATATGTCTAGATAACCCCTCATCCGCCCTACGGGCACCTTCTCCCCAGAGGGGAGAAGGCAATAATAGTATTCCCCCAGAGGGGAGAAAGCAATAATAGTCTTCCCCCTTTGGGGGAAGGTGGCGCGAAGCGCCGGATGAGGGAAAATTAGGAGGATTAAAAATGAGTAGATTATTAGTTATTGGTTGCGGCGGTGTAGCACAGGTTGCAATCCAGAAGTGTGCACAGAACAGCAAAGTTTTCACAGAGATGTGCATTGCATCAAGAACAGTTTCAAAGTGTGATGCTCTTAAGGAGAAGCTAGAGAAGGCAGGAACACCTGTAAAGATTACCACAGATACTGTAAATGCTGATGATGTAGAGGATATCAAGAGAGTTATTAACAGCTACAAGCCTGATGCTGTGCTTAATGTGGCACTTCCTTATCAGGATCTTACAATCATGGATGCATGTCTAGATTGCAAGGTTGATTATATTGATACAGCAAATTATGAGCCCGAGGATACAGACGATCCCGAGTGGAGAGCTATCTATGAGAAGCGCTGCAAGGAAAAGGGCTTTACTGCATATTTCGATTATAGCTGGCAGTGGGCTTATTTTGACAAATTTAAGGAAGCAGGTCTTACAGCTCTTCTTGGAACAGGTTTTGACCCAGGCGTAACATCAGTATTTACTGCTTATGCTAAAAAGCACTATTTTGATGAGATTCATTATATCGACATTATGGATTGTAACGGTGGTGACCACGGCTATGCTTTTGCTACCAACTTTAACCCTGAGATCAACCTTCGTGAAGTAAGTGCAAACGGAAGTTACTGGGAGGATGGCCACTGGGTTGAGACTAAGCCCATGGAGATAAAGAGAGAGTACGATTTTGCTCAGGTTGGTAAAAAGGATATGTACCTTCTTCATCACGAGGAGATCGAAGCTCTTGGCAGAAACTTCCCTGAGGTTAAGAGAATCCGTTTCTTCATGACCTTTGGTCAGAGCTATCTTGACCACATGAGATGTCTTGAGGATGTTGGAATGCTTTCAACAAGTCCTGTAATGTTCGAGGGAAGAGAGATTGTTCCTATTCAGTTCCTTAAAGCACTGCTCCCGGATCCTGCAAGCCTTGGCCCCAGAACAGTAGGTAAGACAAACATTGGCTGCATCTTCAGAGGCATTAAGGATGGCAAAGAGCGTACAATCTATATCTACAATGTATGCGATCACCAGGAGTGCTACAAAGAACTAGGAAGCCAGGCAATAAGCTACACAACAGGTGTTCCTGCTATGATCGGTACAGCTCTTGTTGTAACAGGTCAGTGGAAAAAGCCGGGCGTATTCACAACAGATGAGTTTGATCCCGATCCTTATATGGAGATGCTTAATGAGTACGGACTTCCCTGGGTAGTGGAAGAGAATCCTACACTTATTGACTGATATTGCTTGGATTAGAATAAATAGATTTTTGAAGTTTACTAATTCATAAAATATGAGCACATTAAAAGGCGCAGAACATTGGCTTCTGCGCCTTTAGTAGCTTTATATTTGAATAACTATTACTCTTTAAATACCTTATTAAGAGCTCGCATAACATCACTAGAAAGGAAAGGCTTGATTACGAAGTCCTTAGCACCTTTTTTTAGTGCAAGCACGATCATTGGTTCCTGTTTCTGGTCAGAACACATAATGACCTTTGCTTTGGGGTCAAGCTCCATAACATGAGTAAGAGCGTCGATTCCATTCATTACAGGCATATTAATATCGAGAATCAGAAGATCAGGCTTTTTTTCTTTATACATATCAATTGCCTGCTGACCGGTTGTGGCTTCCCCAACGATCTCATATTTTTCCTTATCAAGAGCCGATTTAAGCATTTCTCTCATGAAGGTTGTGTCATCTGCTATAAGAATTCGTTTACGCATATTTACCCCCGTATGCTAGAATACGTTAGTAGGTTTAAATTTATATAATAATTATTGCAACAAATCGGTTGAAAGTACAATAAAAAATCGTTAGAAATTTATTAATAAAAAATAAATTTTACAAAGGAAAGTTTATGGAAGAACAGTTTTCTAGACTTGAAAATTTAGTTGGCAGCAATGCGCTGATTTCACTGAAAAACGCGAGAGTTGCAGTGTTTGGGGTAGGCGGTGTCGGCGGCTATGTCTGCGAGGCACTGGTAAGATGCGGTGTTGGTGCTTTTGATCTCATAGATAGCGACACTGTGGCAGAGAGCAATCTTAACAGACAGATAATTGCCCTTCACAGCACTGTTGGGAAAAATAAAGTAGATGTGATGAAGGAGCGTATGCTTGATATCAATCCGGAGATTAAGGTTGATGTACATAAATGTTTTTATCTTCCTGAAAATGCTGATGATTTTGATTTTTCAAAGTATGACTATATCGTTGACTGCGTTGACACGATAACTGCCAAGATTGAGATCATTAAAAGAGCAAAGGAACTTGGGATTCCTATTATTAGCGCCATGGGCGCAGGAAATAAGCTTGATCCTTCGAGGTTCAAGGTGGCTGATATTTATAAGACCAGCATTTGTCCTCTTTGCAGGGTTATGAGAAGGGAGCTTAAGAAAAGGAATATCAAAAATCTTAAAGTGGTTTATTCTGACGAAGAGCCTATAGAAAGTAAGCTTTATGATGAAGAGCGCCATAAGGCTATTCCCGGAAGCAGCGCTTTTTGTCCTTCTGCCTGCGGCCTTGTAATTGCCAGTGAGGTATTTAAGGATCTGATAAACAAAGAGTAAGCGCCTGCATTAATATAAGCTAAGAATATTGATTTTTTATAAGTAATAAGGATTAACAGAAAATGAGATTTGATGAACTAAAAACACCTGTCTATGTAATTGATGAGCAAAAGCTTTCGAAGAACTGCAGCATATTAAAGGATATTCAGGATAAGTCAGGAGCTAAGATTCTTCTTGCACAGAAGGCTTTTTCAGCCTACAGTACTTATCCGCTTATTGCAAAATACCTGACAGGTACCACGGCATCGGGACTTTTTGAAGCCAAGCTTGCATTCGAGGAGTTCCATGAAAAAGGAAAAACCGGGGACAAGGAGGTTCATGTTTTTGAACCTGCCTTTCATGATGATGAGATGGAAGAGGTGTGCGGTATTGCTGACCATCTTGTATTTAACTCAATAAATCAGTTAGAGCATCACAGAAAAATCTGGGAGCGCAGCTGGAAGGAAGGAAAGCTATCTGTCGGGCTTCGTGTTAATCCTGAGTTTTCCACTCAGGAAGGTCATGAAATCTATGATCCCTGTGCACCGGGATCAAGGCTTGGAATAAGACTCTGCGATATGCCGGATAATCTACCTGAAGGCGTAGAAGGACTTCATTTCCATACCTTATGTGAACAGGGCTTCGAACCCTTAAGGGATACCTTTTATGAATTTGAGAGGAAATTTGGAAAGTACCTTCCGCAGAAGGCGAATTCAGGCGCTTCTGATAAAGGTGCAACCTGTACATCCGCCTTAAAATGGATAAATATGGGCGGTGGTCATCACATAACAAGGGATGACTATGACAGAGAAGGTCTGATAGAGCTTGTTAAATACATAAGAGAGACATACGATATCGAAGTTTATCTTGAGCCGGGAGAAGCTATAGCTCTTGATGCAGGATACCTTATTACCACTGTTATGGATATTGTAAAGACTGAGAAGTATCCCGTGCTTATTCTTGATACCTCTGCTGCCTGCCACATGCCTGATGTTCTCGAGATGCCCTACAGGCCGCCGCTTAGAGATAGCGGTGAGCCCGAAGAAAAAAAGTATACCTACAGACTTTCTTCCAGAACCTGTCTTGCGGGGGATGTAATAGGAGATTACAGCTTTGATGCGCAGCTTAATATTGGGGATCGTCTTGTTTTTGAAGATATGGCGATTTACAGCATGGTAAAAAACAATACCTTCAACGGAATGCCACTTCCCGACATAGCTTTGATGCATGATGAAGGAAACTGTGAGCTAGTAAAATCCTTTGGATATGAAGACTTTAAAATGAGGCTTTAATATGTTAGAATCTTATGCAGTATAAACGGAGGTAGAAATACTATGAAAAATGTAACAGTTTTAGATCATCCCCTGATCGAGCATAAACTTTCAATTCTCAGAGATAAGCACACAGGAACAAAGCTTTTCAGAGAGCTTGTTAGTGAGATCGGTGCATATCTTATCTATGAAGCAATGAGAGATGTTGCTTTAGAGAAAACAACTGTTGAGACACCTTTGAAAACAATAGAGATGGGCAGACTTAACGAGGATAATTATGCATTTGCTCCTATCATGAGAGCAGGTATGGGAATGCTTGACGGCGTTCTTAAGGTTATCCCTAATGCAAAGATTGCTCACGTAGGTATGTACAGAGATGAGACAACCTATGAACCTGTTAATTATTTCTTCAAGGCTCCTGAGGATATCGGAGACAGAGAAGTAATTATTCTTGATCCCATGCTTGCAACCGGCGGTTCTGCATGTGATGCAATCGAGCTTTTCAAGAATAAGGGCGTTAAGAAGATGCGCTTTATCTGCCTTATAGCAGCTCCCGAGGGACTTGAGAAGGTTACTTCAGAGCATCCTGATGTACCGATTACATGTGCACATATTGATGATTTCTTAAATGAGAATCGTTATATCGTTCCCGGCCTTGGTGATGCCGGTGACCGTATCTTCGGTACAAAGTAAGATTTACGATTTAAATATGAATGCGTCTGTAAGGCGCATTCATAATTTTTATCTGCAAAAAGAAGGAAAGCTGGAACCTTGTCACGGAAGTTCCAGCTTTTTTGAAGAAAAGTGTTTTGTGTGTTTTGTGTTTATGAGGGGTTAATAGTTACTTTTTATGAAGGGGTTATTCAAGAGGTTCATCTCTTGATGTTTTTATAATACAGGTAAAAAGTTAAGGAAAAGTGTTTTAATTGTGTTTAAACTGTGAAATCGAAAGAGGAATTTTGACACGCTATGAGTTTGAAAAATGCAGTATTTCCCGCTGACCTGGGATACACGATGCCCGCAGAATACGATATACACGACGCTACGCTTATGATATGGCCGCAAAGGCCCGGAAGCTGGGGGAAAAACAAGGATAAAGCAAGAAAAGCTTTCTGTGAAATCTTTTCACAAATTGTGAAATGTGAAAAATTATATGTCCTTGTAGGCGCAGATGAAATCGATGAAGCAAAAGAGCAGATTTTTGATGCCTGTGGTGCATTTAAAGAAAATGTGCATATTATTCCTATGGAAACCGATGATTCCTGGGCTAGAGATGTGGGCCCCACCTTTGTGAGAAACGCAAAGGGCGAGATTAGAGGAATTGACTGGTGCTTTAATGCCTGGGGCGGCGAATTTGACGGACTATATGCTTCATGGGATAAGGATGATGCTGTTGCAAAAAGCTTTTGCGATATTCTTGGAGTAGAAGCTTTTGATGCACATCCCTTTGTTCTTGAAGGCGGGTCTATTCACTGTGACGGAGAAGGCACTGTTATGGTCACGGAGAGTTGTCTTCTTAGTAAAGGAAGAAACCCTGAGCTGTCAAAAGAAGAGATTGAGCAAAAGTTAAAGGATTATCTCGGAGCGCAAAAGGTTTTGTGGCTTCCCTATGGTATCTATAATGATGAGACCAACGAACATGTAGATAACGTATGTGCTTTTACTGCTCCCGGTGAAGTAGTGCTGGCTTGGACTGATAATAAGGATGATCCGCAATATGAGATGTCCTTAAAGGATCTTGAATATCTTGAAAAGGAAACTGACGCAAGAGGCAGGCACCTTAGAATACATAAGCTTTATGTACCTGATACGCCTGTTACCTGCACTCAGGAGGATATAGATAATTACATATTTGAAGAGGGCGAGGATGAACGTGAGCCCGGAGAGAGACTTGCTGCCAGCTATGCCAATTTCTATTTTACAAATACCTCTGTACTTGTTCCGCAGTTTGGTGGAGAGAATATAGAAAGTGACAGGCGTGCAATCGAAACCATGACAAAAATATGCAAAAACAGGAAGATTATTCCCATTGATACAAGGGCGATTCTTCTTGGGGGAGGAAATATTCACTGCATAACCCAGCAGATACCTGCACCTGTCAGCAATATGAGGCGGAAGATAGTGAATTTTGATTAGTTTCATAAGTTTAAAGTAACGGCAATATAGCGTTTATTTAAAAAAAACGGGAGGATGAAAATGCTAAAGGATAATACATCAGTAACTGTTGCAGCTATTCAATTCGCTTGTGGTAAGGAAGCCTATAATGATCCTGAAATATCCGATCTTGAACTTGTACATAAGAATATTAGAAAAGCCGAAAAATTTGTGAGAAAGGCAGCATCTCAGGGTGCTCAGATCATACTTTTATCAGAGCTTTTCGAAAGACAGTATTTCTGCCAGGAGAGACGCTACGACTATTATGATTTTGCTACTCCTGTGGAGCAGAATCTTGCGGTTCAGCATTTCAGAGATGTTTGCCGAGAACTATCAGTAGTAATGCCTATCAGCTTCTATGAACGTGAAGGTAACGTAATGTATAATTCCGTTGCCATGATTGACGCTGACGGAGATATTCTCGGTGTTTACAGGAAAACACATATACCTGATGACCATTTCTATCAGGAGAAATTCTATTTTACTCCCGGAGACAGTGGATTTATCGTATTTGAAACAGCTTATGGAAGAGTTGGCGTTGGAATATGTTGGGATCAGTGGTTCCCGGAGACCGCAAGATGTCTTGCGCTTCAGGGAGCAGATATCATACTTTATCCCACAGCCATTGGCTCTGAGCCTATACTGAATGTTGACAGTTCAGGACACTGGCAGAGAACCATGCAGGGACATTCTGCAGCCAATATCATTCCTGTAGTTGCCGCTAACAGAGTTGGAATTGAGAACGTCACACCCTCAGAAGAGAACGGAGGACAGCTTTCATCACTTAATTTCTACGGTCACAGCTTTATGACAGATGAGACAGGCGATATTTTAAGGCAGGCAGGCAGCTCGTCTGAAGAGATTATTATGGCTGTTTATGATTTTCATGAAATCAGAATGAACAGACTTTCCTGGGGACTTTTCAGAGACAGAAGACCTGAGTGTTATGGTGAGATTTCCCAGTAAAGAGGCGGATGCTTTATCACATTAAAGCGATGCTCTTTTCATTAATGTAATGCTGGTATATAATTCGATAGTTGTACTTTAATATTTCTTTTTATTTTGAGGTTTTATATGACACTTATTGACGGGGAGAAGAATGGCGTTTACCTTGTCAAAGGGATGAACGTCGAACAATCTGTCTTTCAGATGAGGCTTAAGTCAATCGGAGTTACCGATGGTTCCCGTATAAAGGTAATTGGTAAAAAAGAACATGGCGGTCTTATAATTCAACTTGGTAAGAAACAGATTGCATTATGTAGAAACTTAGCTTCCGGCATTGTTGTAGAATTTGAGAAAAAAGAATTTTCGGAAGTTATGTAAATAAATATTGGAGAGATTATGGCACAGAAGATTAGAACAAGATATGCTCCCAGCCCTACAGGAAGGATGCATGTCGGTAATTTAAGAACAGCACTCTATGCTTATCTTATTGCTAAGCATGATGGAGGCGATTTTATCTTAAGAATCGAGGACACAGACCAGGAGCGTTATGTTGAGGGTGCTACTGAGATCATTTATCGCACTCTTGAGTCCGCAGGTCTTGTTCATGATGAAGGTCCCGATAAGGATAAGGGCGTAGGTCCTTATGTTCAGAGTGACAGACAGAAGGAAGGCATATATCTTAAGTATGCAAAAGAGCTTGTTGAAAAGGGTGAAGCATATTACTGCTTCTGCACACCTGAGAGACTTGCTACACTTACTCAGGTTATCGATGGTAAAGAGGTAAGTGTATATGATAAGCATTGCCTGAACCTCAGTAAAGAAGAGGTTGAAGCAAACCTTGCTGCAGGCATGCCTTATGTTATTCGCCAGAATAACCCCAGAGAAGGATCTACAACCTTCCATGATGAGCTTTACGGAGACATCACAGTTGATAATTCAGAGCTTGATGATATGGTACTTATCAAGTCTGACGGATATCCTACATACAATTTTGCTAATGTAGTTGATGATCACCTTATGGGTATCACTCATGTTGTAAGAGGTAATGAGTATATTTCTTCATCACCCAAGTACAACAGACTCTATGATGCATTTGGATGGGAAGTACCAAAGTACATCCATTGTCCTCTTATCACAGATGAGGATCATCATAAGCTCAGTAAGAGAAGCGGACATTCTTCTTTTGAGGATCTTATCGAGCAGGGCTTCCTTCCTGAGACAGTTGTTAACTTCGTTGCACTTCTTGGTTGGTCACCTGATGACAATACAGAGATCATGAGCCTTAAAGAGCTTGTTGAGAAGTTCGATTACATGCGTATTAACAAATCTCCCGCAGTATTCGATTACACAAAGCTCAGATGGATGAACGGCGAGTATCTTAAGGCTATGGATGATGATAAGTTCTATGAGCTTGCACTTCCTTACATGCAGGAAGTTATTAAGAAGGATTACGATTTCCATAAGATCGCAGCTATGATAAAGACCAGAATTGAGATTTGGCCCGACATTGCTGATATGATTGATTTCTTCCAGGAAGTTCCTTCTTATGAGACTGAGATCTACAAGCACAAGAAGATGAAGACCGATGAGGAGTCATCTCTTGCAGTTCTTAAGGACTTAAAGCCTATTCTTGAAGCTCAGAGCGATTACAGCAATGATGCGCTGTATGCTGCACTTCAGGATTACATCAAGGCTAAGGAATACAAGAACGGATATGTTCTCTGGCCTATCAGAATCGCTCTTTCAGGAAAAGCTATGACACCCTGCGGAGCAACCGAGCTTATGGAAGTAATCGGTAAGGAAGAGACATTAGACAGACTTAACAAGGCTATAGAGAAGCTTGAATCAAAATAAAATGACAGGTAATCCCGCACAGCTCCGTGCCATAGAGCACGGAGAAGGTGCTGCTTGTGTCATAGCGGGACCGGGTAGCGGTAAGACCTTTGTTATAATCAGGCGAGTCATAAGGCTCATCGAAAAGGGAGTAAGTCCCGGAAATATATTGGTAATAACCTTTACCAAGGCTGCAGCCATAGAAATGCAGCAACGTTTCACTAAAGAAACAAATTCCATGTATCCAGAGGTTCTCTTTGGAACATTCCACTCATGTTTTTTTCAAATTTTACAGCAAAGCGGCGGCAGATGTGGCAGCTCTGTTACTATTATGCGCGAATCTGATAAGTACAATATTCTAAATCATGTACTTAAGGAATTGCAGGTACGAGAAAAGCAAAATAAAGTAAGCATCGATTATGACAAGGAGACTATAAGACTTATTTTGTCAGAGATTTCCAAGGTTAAAAACGATGGAGAAAGTCCCACGGCTGCTTCAAAGGACGTACCTTTGTACGAGTTTTTTCCTGAAATCTATAGAGAATATGGTCTGTTTATGAAGGAACAGTCTCTTATTGATTTTGATGATATGGTACTTATGTGCCATGAGCTTCTTTGCAAAAACAGAGATGTATTAAAGCTTTGGCAGGACAAATTTAAGTATATCCTTATTGATGAATACCAGGATATAAACAGAATGCAGTTTGAGGTGGTAAAGCTGCTTATTGGAAAAAATGAAAATCTTTTCGTTGTGGGTGATGATGATCAGTCAATTTACGGCTTTAGAGGATCAAGACCTGAGTTTATGCTTGAGTTTAAGAAGCATTTTCCAAGGGCAGATGAGATTATCCTTGATATAAATTACAGATGTGCATCGAGTATTCTTGATGGAAGCCTTAAGGTCATCGAAGAAAACAGTATCAGGTTTAAAAAGAACATTAAGGCAGGTAGCGGCATAAAGGGACAGATAGGCGGACTTAGCTTTGAAGATAAGGATTCTGAGTATAAGTTTATTGCAGATAAGCTTAAGGATTTAAAGCTTAAGGAGACGGCAATTATTTTTAGAACCAATACCGAAGCAACAGGCATGGCCAAATTTCTGATAAACAGAGAAATTCCCTGCTCCTACAAAGAGAAAATAACGCTATTCCATGAAAAGAACGGAGTCAGTGATGTGATCGCATACCTTAATTTTGCATGTGGAGGAGGCAGGAGGAGTGATTTTCTAAAGATCATGAATAAGCCTGTAAGATATATCACAAGGGAAAGCCTTAGCGAAGATATTGTTGATCTTAATTCGCTTTCCTCATACTTCATCAAAAAAGGTAGAATGAGTACCGCGGATTCCGTTAAAAAGCTTCAACGTGATATAAGGATGATAAGGTCCCTCAGGCCATATTTTGCCATTCACTACATAAGGAATGTTCTTGGTTTTAACAAGTATCTAAAGGATAAGTACCTGTCAGATAAAGCAAGGCTGGATGAAATAATGAGCGATCTTGATGAGCTTATGGAAATATGCAGACATTTTGAAAACTTTAATGAATTTTCCGAGTATATAAATGAACAGGAGAAGATTAAAGAAATTTCAAAGCAGAAGGATTTTGTAAATAAAGAGGGGGTTAGAATCATGACGATGCATGCTTCAAAGGGACTTGAATTCAGAAATGTTTTTATCCCTGACATTAATGAGGGAATAATTCCATCCAGAAGAAGCGTGTCCATGGCTGAAATAGAGGAAGAGAGAAGGATGTTCTATGTGGCAATGACAAGAGCTAAAGAGAATCTTTATCTTAGCTATGTGAAAGGTTCAAAAGATAACCCATCTATGAGATCAAGCTTTTTAAGGCCTTTGTATGAATATTTTAAGGATGACAAATAAGGATTTATAAGGCGGGAAAAGCAAACATTACTGATATTAGGTCTCTGTATTCCTGCGGTCTGTTTCTGCTTTTGACCGGAAGAAGGCATAGTTTTCTTCGTGTTTTTGTAATATAATAAACGTATATTTGTAGAACTTTGGTGAGCGTCAAAATTATTTGCCATTTACTGTAACTTAATTATGGGGGAAAGAATGTTATGAAAAAGAACAATTTAAGGATATTTGCAATTACTCTAACTGCATCAGTTCTGGCATTTACTGCTGCCTGTGGCGGAAGCTCCTATGATAAAAACAGCTATGAGTCCTCTTATGCCACAGAATCAGCCGGAGCATCAGATGGCTTCTATGGTGATGAAGCAGTTGAATTATACGAGGAAGAAGCTCCGGGAAGCAGTTCTAACAATGCCACTGAGATAACAGAAGAAAATGCGGAGTCCAATAAATCAAACAGAAAGCTTATTACAAATATAAATGTTGATGTTGAGACTCAGGAATTTGATTCACTTGTAAAATTCATCAAGGAAAAGACAGAGCAGCTTGGCGGCTATATCGAAAGCGAGAGCATAAATAATAACAGCTATAACTCACAAAGCGAACGATATGGTTCTCTTACCTTAAGGATTCCTGAGGCTAAGCTTGACAGTTTTATGACCTCCGTTGATGAAAAGAGTCACATCAAGAATCAGAACAGAAATGTTAAGGATGTAACTCTTACTTATGCTGACCTTGAAGGCCACAAAAAGGCCCTTCTTAAAGAGCAGGATCAGCTCCTTACTCTTATGGAGAAAGCAGAGTCAATTGAGGATATCATTACAATTCAGGATAAGCTCACAGATGTTCAGTATCAGCTTGAATCCATGGAATCACAGCTTAGAACCTTTGATAATCAGGTAAGCTATAGCACGGTTGTCATGAATATTGATGAGGTTATTGAGTACACACCTGATGCGCCCAAGACCTTCTGGGAGAAGGCTACAGAAGGCTTTGTTGACAACTTTGCGGCTGTAGTTGCATTCTTTGAAGCGCTTCTGCTTGCAATTATTACTCATATACCTACACTTATCGTACTTATCGTTATTTTGATAATTGTTATAATTATAGTTAAGATATGCGAAAAGAAGGCAAAAAAGAGGAGAGCAGAGAAAATGGCAAAAAATGCAGCTATGTATCAGAATATGGCACAGCCTCAGATGAAGCCTATACAGCCTAACGTTTCACAACCTCAGGAAGCACCAAAGGAAACTCCTGAAGATAAGAAATGATAGTTAATAATTTAGCGTTTTTTTATAATTAGTTCATTGTAATTAAATATCACAATTGCTATGATTTGAACAGACATATAAAGGGGGAAACCTTATGATACATGAGGTCCTCGCAGAATATCGAAGCAAGGAAGACCGGTACTTCGAGCTCTGTGAAAAAGATATCGTAAAAACTAATATGTCAGTTCAAAGAAAGATGTCCATCGTAGTAGCGGCCATCTTTTTAGCCATGATTATAATTTCGAAGGTAATAATCAGAGGGTTTATTATACACTCTCTTTATTACCTTCTATTTGCTTTTATTATTGCATTTTTCATTACCAATCAGATACTTGTTAACAAAAAGCTGTCCTTTAAGGCATGCCGGAGAGAGAGCCTTGTCGCCTATGGAATACTGTATCTGGGATGTATTTTTATCGATTCAATGACAGCAGGTCCCGAGACGCCATCAGTTCTGTTTCCGTTCTTTTTGATTATTTTTGTAGCCATATATATCGATAGGCTTAAGATTTATATTCTTTTTGAATTTACACTCAGCGTCATTTTCTGTGTACTGGTTGTTATAAATAAAGTGTCATTTTTCTATTCAAGAGATGCATTCCAGATATTTACTTCACTTATCGTATCCGGAATCGTCGCTGTGCTTATACAAAAGCTAAGAATAAGCATGGCACTTAATAATGCTGAGCTTGAACAGTTAAGTGAAAAGGCGGCTGAAGCAGAAGCGGAAGCTATAGCTGCCAACAGTGCAAAGAGCCAGTTCTTATCTCAAATGTCACACGAGATCAGAACTCCCATTAATGCGATTTTGGGAATGAATGAGCTGATCATAAGAGAATATGATGATGATAATCTGCTTAAGTATTCCCATAATATAAAAAGTGCAGGAAATACGCTACTTTCCCTTATAAACGACGTTCTTGATTTCTCAAAGATAGAAGCAGGAAAGATGGAGCTTTACAACGTAGAGTATGATCTGGCCGGTACTATCGCTGAGCTGATCAGCATGGTTGATGAGAGAGCAAGAAATAAGGGACTTGATTTACAGATCACAGTTAACGAAGAGATGCCTCATCTCCTTTATGGGGATAACGTAAGACTTAAACAGATTATTCTGAATATCCTTACCAATGCCATAAAGTATACGGAAAAGGGCTCAATCCACATGGATGTTGATTATATATCCAGTGGGCACCTTGATATAAACGGCACAATCGGACTTAAGATATCAGTTTCCGATACGGGTATTGGTATCAGAGATGAGGATATGACAAGGCTGTTCAGTCCCTTCGAGAGATTAGAGGAAGTCAGAAACAGAAATGTCGAAGGTACCGGTCTTGGAATGAGTATCGTCCAAAAGCTTTTGGCACTTATGAATTCAGAGCTGATGGTTCGAAGTGAATATGGTAAAGGTTCAACATTTTCCTTCACTGTTCAGCAGGAAACAAGAAGCTGGGATCCTATAGGTGATTTCCATGAGACCTATGAAAAGCTGATAAAGAGCGAAGATAATTACAGACAGCTATTTGAAGCTCCTGAAGCGAAGATACTTATTGTTGATGATAATGAGATCAACCTTGTGGTTACAAAGAGTCTTATTCAGGATACAAAGATACAGATAGTAACAGCCACAAGCGGTAAAGAAGCACTTAAGATATGTGATGAGCAGGAATTTGATCTACTTCTTATTGACCACAGGATGCCCGGAATGGACGGTATGGAAATGCTGTGGAGACTTAGGAGTAACGAGAAGTCGCCTAACTGCAATAAGCCCTGCGTAGTTCTTACAGCAAATGCATTCTCAGGTGCAAGAGAAGTTTACAAGAATTCAGGCTTTGAAGATTACTTAAGTAAGCCGATAATAGGCGATGCTCTTGAAAAAGTACTTTTAGAGCTTTTGCCTTCGGATAAAGTAATTAAAACGGACGGTAAGGATTATAAGAAACATATTCCTACCAAATCTGTTAAATATGAACCCTCGATGGCACAGGTTAAACCTGAGACCATCGTTGATATCAGAGAGGACTATTCGGATGATCCTGATCTGTACGCAGCTATCGGGCTTCTGATGAAGAGAGCAAATATAATTGCCAAAGAGTCCTAAAGGAGCTTTTTGTGAGCGAGACAGTATTAGTTGTTGATGATTCAAAACTTGATCTGTTTTTCCTAAAGAAACACCTGGAATTCCTGGGTGTTGGTTGTGATGAAGCTGCAAGTGGAAGAGACTGTCTGCGCTATGTTAGAAACAATGAGTACTGCCTTATTCTGATGGATTATATGATGCCTGATCCCGATGGTATCGAAACCTTCAATCAGATTAAGATGGGAATTGATAACAAAAATAAGGCAACGCCCATAGTTGCCATGGTGGCAGCTGATACTCCGGCAGAAGGTCACACCTGTCTGGATGCGGGATTTGATAATTATATAGAAAAGCCCATTGATTTTAATCAGCTTCTGGCTATTCTTATAATTTATCTTCCTGACAGCATGAGAAAAAAGCTTAAGCTTCCGCACAATACACCAAAGAAGAGTCCTGAGAAAAAGCCTATTCCGGTTGAACAGCCCATGGAACAGAAGGTCAGCATGGATACGAAAAGTGTTCCTGAAGGCGGCGATGTTATAGAAAGTCTGAAGGTTATAGATGATATAGACGAACAGCAGGGACTTTCACTTTGCGGATCCTATGATGCTTATGTTACAGCTTTAAATATTTTCTACAGTTCCATTGATATGAAATCCGAAGAAATTGAGAATTTTTATCGGAATGAGGACTGGGAGAATTACACGATCAAGGTTCATGCACTTAAGAGCTCAGGTAATCTTATCGGTGCAGAAAAACTAAGAGCCGATGCCAAGGACCTTGAGGATGCAGGAAATGCAGGTGATATTGATAAGATAAAAGCTAAGACGGAAGACCTTCTTAATTACTACAGAGGCTTTAAGCAGAAGCTTTCCTTCCTTAGTGGTGAGGAAGATGCTGATGATAAAGAGGAAATACCTCAGAGCTCACTGAATGATGCTTATCAGTCGCTACTGGAGTTTTGTGATAGCATGGATTTTGATCTGGCAGATATGGTTATCAAATCCATGAAAGAATATAAATTACCTGAAAAAGATGAAAAGAAGTTCGAGGAAATAGAAAAACTATTAACTAACCTGGACTGGGAGAACATTGCAAGGATTATCAAAGAATAAATGGAGAAGATGCGATGGCTAAAAACTTACAGATTATCGGTGCAAACGAATCCTTTATGGTAAAAGGCCTTCTCATGAAGCTTCGGGATGCCGGAATAAACGCATATTTCACACAGGAAAAGGTTGAAGATATAAAGCAAGTGCAGGAAGAAACTGAACTCTTTGTGTATTATCTTGATGAGATTGTACCTAAGACACTGATATATCTTAAGGATCTTTGTCTTGAATCCAACAGAACAATCATGGTTATAGGTAATCCTGTTGAGTATGATGAAGCTCTTAAATATCTTCCCGAGTCAAATATCGAGAGGTTTTTTTCCAGACCTCTTAAGATGGATGATTTCATTGAAGCATGCAAGATCTTTTTCACCAATGAGATGATGGAAGCAAGAAAGCGCTGCATACTGATCGTTGATGATGATGTTGCATACATGAGAACTATCAGATCCTGGCTAATGGATGATTACAGAGTGGCTATGGTTAATTCCGGAATTCAGGCCATTACCTGGCTTGCAAAAAACACGGCGGACCTGATTCTTCTTGATTACGAAATGCCGGTTACATCGGGACCAAAGGTTCTTGAGATGTTTAAGAGTGATGCCAGCATCAAGGATATTCCAGTTATGTTCCTTACTGCAAAGGGCGATAAAGCCAGCATCGTAAGAGTGCTTGCCCTTAAGCCTGCTGATTACATACTTAAAACTGTTGACAGGACTACGCTCCACAATAAGCTGGATCAGTTTTTCATAAATATGTAAAAAATATTGATCCTGCTATTAAGTTATATTTAGAATCTGTCGATAAACAATTTGGAATACTATATCTAATTGTGACAAGGAAGTCGCAGATTCTTAAGCAAAGGAGGGTTTCAATATGAGTACGGTAAATGGGCTGGGTTCATCTATTGCGAATCAGCTTAGTGCCTATCAGACAAACAGTCAGAGGACCAAAAAAGCTGACGATGTAAATGCATCCCAAAAGAAAAATGATAAGTTAGAGATCCAGAAAAATAAAGCTGCGTCAGAAACTCACATTCAGGAAGGTGTTGAGCTCAGTGATGCTGCGAAAAAACTTTTGGATGAACTTAAAGAAAAGTATGGAAATATGGACTTTTTTGTGTCAAACTATTCCTCAGATGAGGAAGCCGAGGACATTATGTCCAGAGGCACAAAGGAGTTCAGTGTTCTGATCGAGCCCGAAGTACTTGAACAGATGGCTGCCGATGAAGAGACCAAGAATAAATATATGGGAATCATCGATGAATCAACCGGCAAGCTTGCTGATATGAAGCAGCAGATTGAAGAATCAGGCCAGAGTGTTGAGTCAATAGGCGTTAAGATTGATGCCGACGGTACTACCAAGTTCTTTGCTACCATTAAGGAGCAGAACGAGAAGTACAACAAGCAGGTAGCTGCTGATAAAGAGGCTGCCAAGGCTGAAGAAAAGAAGGCAAAGGCAAGAGAAGAACGGCAGGAACAGCTGGATAAGCTAAAAGAAGGCTATGGCAAGAAAGAGCCGGCCTACGAAAAGAAGACCTCTGTTTATGCAGACTCTGTAGAAGAACTCATCGACAAGATTAAAAATATTGATTGGAGTACAATCGAAGCAAAGCCTGTAAAGGACTATGGTCAGAAATTAGATCTGTCAGTATAAGGCACGGCTTCATTGTGAAGGAGGAAAAAACAACATGATCTTTTCTGAGATCGCAACTAAGATGAACACCAAGATTCAGAATGACGAGCAGATGACAGTGGATATCGAGCTTAATGATGGCACTGAGGTTAGCTGCGCAGTTCTGATAGTACTTACAGTACAGGAGAAAGACTACATAGTTCTTCTTCCTCTTGATGAGAATGGACAGAATAACGACGGCAATGTATGGTTCTATCAGTTTATCCAGAAATCAGAGGATGCTGAGCCGGAGCTTGGATACATCGAGGATGATGATGAGTACGAGGCTGTGGCTGATGCTTTTGATGAGTATCTTGATGATGTGGAGTTCGATGAGCTTATAGATGCAGATCCTGAGGACTGATCATATTCCGAATTCAAATTTTATATGAACTTATGAGGCGGCGTGATAATTCATAGCCGCCTTTTCCGTATTTGTGTGGTATAATATTATGTCGCAAAATATCGATTAAGGAAAAAAGATGAGAAAAAACTTTAAACTTAGTAGTTTGCAGCCTTATCCAATGGGGATAACAAGAGCAGGTAACAGCATAAGAGTATGTGCAGCATTTGAAGCTAAAAGCAAGTGCGGCATAATTTTGTACGGCGAAAATGACAGAGAAGGAGAGAAAATCGAATTTTCTGAAGAGTATCGAAGCGGCAACATTTTCAGCTGTGAGATTACCGGTGATACATCTGAATATAAGTACTACATGCTTTTTTGTGGAAAAAAGATTTTCTGCGACCCTTACGCCCGTTATATAGAAGGCTATGATAAGTGGGCAAAGCCAGTAGATATCAGTACTCTCAGATGCAGGATTGATGATACTCCCTACGACTGGGGCAGTGATAAGCGTCCACGCAGGAAATATGAAGACTCTTTTATCTACACATTACATGTAAGAGGCTATACTAAGAGCCCTTCAAGTGGTGTTGAGCTTAAAAAGAGAGGTACCTACAGCGGCCTTTGTGAAAAGCTCCCTTACATAAAGTCACTTGGAGTTACAGCCATAGAGATTATGCCATCCTATGAGATGTGCGTTCTTGATAATGCAGGACCTGAGAGGACTAACGGAGTTAATATGCCGGAGGGGTCCATATCACGAGTTAATACCGCTAAAAAGGTAATGGTAAGCGAGGATGGTCAGATAAAGGATCATGCAACTCAGAGAAAGAAGATCAATTTCTGGGGCTATAAAAACGGCTTTTATTTTGCGCCAAGAACAGCTTATGCATATTCGGGATCAGATGCGGATGTTGAGTTCAAGGATATGGTCAAGCTTTTCCATAAGAATGGCATTGAAGTTATAATGCAGTTCTATTTTGATGAGAATGCCTCACAGGATTTAATGGCTTCTTCTATCAGACACTGGGTATTTAATTACCATATTGACGGAGTGCACCTTAAGGGTAACGGAGCTGCGCCGCAGCTTATTGCTGAAGATCCGGCGCTTTCGGATATTAAAATATGGTATTACGGCTTTGATTACGGCAAGCTATACAAGGGACGCATTCCTGATATGAGAACTCTTGCTGAATATCAGGATCAGTTCATGTACTCATCGAGGCGTTTTCTTAAGGGTGATGATAATTCCCTTAATGACTTCATAAGACTGATGCTGAGTAATTCTCAGAATGCAGGCATTGTGAATTATATATGCAATTATGACGGCTTCAGGCTTTGCGATCTTGTTTCATACGAGCACAAGAGAAATGAGCTTAACGGCGAGAATAACTCTGACGGTAATCCCTACAACCTTAGCTGGAATTGCGGAATCGAGGGAAAGACAAGAAAGCAGTCTATTTTAGCTCTAAGGAATAAGCAGATTAAGAATGCGCTTACAATGCTGTTCTTTTCACAGGGAACACCTATGCTTTTTGGCGGCGATGAATTCCTTAATTCTCAGGATGGCAATAATAATCCTTATTGCCAGGATAATGCCACCGGATGGGTTGACTGGAAGGAAGCTTCAAGACCCCAGGGAGAAGCTCTTATTGAGTATGTGAGGTTTCTTAGTAATCTTAGATTTAAATACAAGATACTTCATGAGTCCAAGCCCTTTAAGCTGATGGATTATAAGGCCTGTGGTTATCCTGATCTTTCTTATCACGGAACAGAAGCATGGAGACCTGATCTTTCAAATTACAGTCACTGTATCGGCATGCTTTATTGTGGTTTATACGAGCAGTCTGATAAGGAACAGGATTTCTTCTATGTGGCTTATAACATGCACTGGACTCCGGTTAGCTTTGCACTTCCAAAGCTCCCTGAAGGAATGCAGTGGAAGATACTGAATGATACCGAGAACACAGAAGACTACAAGCGTATGCAGACACTTAAGGACCAGGAGAAAATTGAGTGTACCGAGAGATCTGTAAAGATTCTGATAGGCGTTGGTAAGCCTGTGACAAAAACAACAAAAAAGAGAAGCAGTGTAAATAAATGACAGAGGATAAGATTACATTAAAGAAGATGCTTGGTCATTTTATTACAATTACCAAGCACAGGCATCTTGTTTGCAAGCATTGTTTTCAGATGGGGATATATTTTCAGGGGCTGACACATGACCTCTCAAAATATTCCTTCACTGAATTTTTCAGAGGAGCAAAGTATTATCAGGGGACCAGATCCCCCAACGCCAGAGAGCGTGAAGTGAAGGGCTACTCTGATGCATGGCTTCATCACAAGGGCAGGAACAGACATCATTTTGAGTACTACATAGACTTTTTCAATAAGCCCGGAAGCGACAGCTCCATAGTTCCTGCACCGATGCCTGACAAATACATAGCTGAGATGATAGCTGACAGAGTTGCGGCATGTATGACCTACAGAGGTGACGAATACGAAGCCTGGGATTCATACAAGTATTACGAGAGAGAAAAGGAAAGGGTGAAGGATCTCATCCATCCCGATACTGCCAACAAGCTGGAATTCTTTCTTAACATGCTCGGAGAGCAGGGAGAAGCAGCTACTTTTAAATACATCAAGGAAATATTCCTCACAGGCAGGGACAGACTGCGCTGGGAGAAAGAACTGGAGGAAAGTATAAAAGCAAATGAGTAATTTCACAATTCAAAATAAACCTGAGGATGTTGTAGAGAGATTTCTTCGCTACACCAAATTTGATACACAGTCTGACGAACACACAAATACAAGTCCTTCTACCATGAAGCAGCACGAGCTTGCTAAGCTTCTTACAAAGGAACTTGAGGAGATGGGTGCATCAGACGTTTTTTATGATGCAGAGCACTGCTATGTTTATGCAACAATTCCTGCAAATAACGACAAAGAGACACCTGTTATAGGTTTTATCTCTCACATGGATACATCTGATGCCGTAAGCGGTAAGGATGTTAATGCAAGAATTGTGGAGAATTATGACGGAGCAGATATTAAACTTTCAGATGATGGAAAGTATGTGCTTTCACCTAAGACTTTTCCTGAGCTGTTAAATCACAAGGGAGAGGACCTCATTGTAACTGACGGAACAACACTTCTCGGAGCAGATGATAAGGCCGGCATTGCAGAGATCATGACCATGGCTCAGACTCTTTTGCAGAATTCCGAGATTAAGCATGGAGAGATAAAAATAGGCTTTACTCCTGATGAAGAGATCGGTGAGGGTACAAAGTTTTTTGATATAGACAGATTCGGCGCAGAATTTGCTTATACAGTAGATGGCGGCAAGCTTGGCGACCTTGAATATGAGAATTTCAATGCGGCTGAGGTTGAGCTCATCATAAACGGTAAGAGTGTTCACCCCGGCGATGCGAAAAACAAGATGCTCAATGCAACACTTATTGCATACGAGTTCCAGTCAATGCTTCCTGTAAGCCAGAATCCCATGTACACAGAGGGAAGAGAGGGCTTTTATCATCTCACAATGATGAAGGGAACCTGCGAGAAAGCAGTGTGCTACTATATCATTCGTGACCATGATATGGAGAAGTTTACAGAGAAAAAAGAGACAGTTAAGAGAATCGTTGATTTCCTCAATGCAAAATATGGTGAGAACACAGTTGAGCTTACCATGGAAGATTCTTATTACAACATGATAGAGAAGATCAAGCCTCACATGCATCTTATCGAGAATGCAAGAAAAGCAATGCTTGATGAGGGAGTTACACCTCTTGAATTTGCTATCAGAGGCGGTACGGATGGAGCAATGCTTTCCTTTAAGGGACTTCCCTGTCCGAACCTTTGCACAGGCGGGTACAACTATCATGGAAGATATGAGTACGCATCAGTGCAGGAGATTAACAAGACAGTAAGTATTCTGCTTAATCTTTGCACTATTTACGGCGATTATACAGTTTGATTTTTAGATGGAGTTATTTGAATTTAATGAGTGAGAAAGTATTACACAGCGTTATTACAGAAAATGCAGGGGAAGAGACCAAAAAGCAGTTTTCCTATATGGAGAAGGCTGAAGGGTATGTAAAGGATCTTGAAAAAGAGCTTGGCAGAAAGCCTACAGCCTGCGTCGTTACCTTTGGCTGTCAGATGAATGCCAGAGATTCCGAGAAGCTTATCGGTATTCTTACTAAAATCGGATATGAGCAGACTGAGTCAGAGGATGCTGATTTTGTCATCTACAATACCTGTACTGTCAGAGATAATGCTGATCAGAGAGTATTTGGAAGACTTGGCTACGTATCAGGTATCAAAAAGAAAAAGCCCTGGATGAAGATTGCTCTTTGCGGCTGCATGATGCAGGAGCAGGGCGCGATTGAGAAGATTCAGAAGAGCTATCGCCATGTGGACCTTATATTCGGAACACATAATATCTTTAAGTTTGCAGAGCTTATCTGCACAATGTTTGAATCTGACAGAATGATTATTGATATCTGGAAGGATACAGATCAGATCGTTGAGGATCTTCCTATCGTTAGAAAGTATCCCTTCAAGTCCGGTATCAATATTATGTTTGGCTGCAATAATTTCTGCACCTACTGTATCGTGCCTTATGTAAGAGGCCGCGAAAGATCAAGGAATCCTAAGGATATAATCAGAGAAATTGAGTATCTTGCAGCTGATGGCGTAAAAGAGATCATGCTTCTTGGCCAGAACGTCAACTCCTATGGAAGAGGACTTCCCAAAGAGGATAAGATGAGCTTTGCAGAGCTTTTAAATGAAGTGTGCAAGGTTGATGGAATAGAGCGTGTGAGATTTATGACTTCACACCCTAAGGATTTATCAGATGATCTTATTAAAGTGATCGCTGAAAATGAGAAGGTTGCAAGGCATATTCACCTTCCTTTGCAGTCAGGCTCTGATGAGATTCTTAACAAGATGAACAGACGCTACACCAAGGAAAGCTATCTTGCTCTTGTTGATAAGATTAAGGCACAGATTCCCGATGTATCTCTTACAACAGATATCATCGTAGGCTTCCCCGGCGAGACTGACAGCGATGTTGATGAGACCATCGATGTAGTAAGAAAAGCAGAATTTGACAATGCTTTTACTTTTATTTATTCCAAGAGAACAGGAACACCTGCTGCCTCTATGGAACAGGTTCCTGAGTCTGTTAGTAAGCCCAACTTCGACAGACTTCTTAAGGTTGTTCAGGAGACAGCCAAAAAGCGTGCATCAAGATTCACAGGCCAGACCCACAGAGTACTTGTTGAAGAAGTGAACGAGCAGGATCCTTCACTTGTTACAGGAAGAATGTCCAATAACACTCTGGTACATTTCCCTGCTGACAAATCACTTATTGGTGAATTTGTTGATGTTAAGCTTGATGAGTGCCACGGTTTTTACTATATGGGCACATTGATAAAATAATGCGGATATGGAGATAAACTACTTTGGATATAGATTTTGAAAAACTAAGCCCCATGATGCAAAACTACATAAAGACCAAGGAAGACTACAAGGATTGCATCCTCTTTTACAGGCTTGGTGACTTCTATGAAATGTTCTTCGATGATGCGAAGGTTGTGTCCAAGGAACTTGAACTCACACTGACAGGAAAGGCCTGCGGACTTGAAGAGAGAGCTCCCATGTGCGGAGTTCCTCATCATGCTGTGGATTCCTACCTGTCAAAGCTTGTGGGAAGAGGCTACAAGGTCGCTATCTGTGAGCAGCTCGAAGATCCCAAGGAAGCTAAGGGAATAGTAAAAAGAGATGTCACAAGAATCGTGACTCCCGGAACCAACCTTAATATGCAGGCCCTTGATGAGACCAGAAATAATTATCTCATGGGCGTATTCTATTCTGATGAAAAGACAGGAATCTCTGTTGCCGATGTTACCACCGGCGACTTTTTACTTACAGAGGTTGATACCATTAAAGAGATCATTGATGAGATCAATAAGTTTCAGCCTTCTGAGCTTATCTGTAACGATGCATTTTTGGTAAGCGGAATAGATATAGACAATATCAGGGACAGAGCCGGGGTAGTGGTTAATCCCATGGATCCCAGATATTTTGATGAGGATACAGGTAAGCAGGCTCTTCTTAAGCATTTTAAGGTTTCATCACTTGCAGGTCTTGGAATTACAGATTTCCCTTGCGGAGTTCTGGCAGCCGGTGCTGTAATTAAATATCTTACGGAGCTTCAAAAGGATGGATTGTCTAATATAATTCATATCTATCCATATCTTACAAGTAAGTATATGCTTCTGGATTCTTCTACCAGAAGGAACCTGGAGCTGATAGAGACTCTTCGCGATAAGCAGAAAAAGGGTACTCTTTTATGGGTTCTTGATAAGACTAAGACTGCCATGGGTGCGAGAACACTTAGAAGCTTTATCGAGCAGCCGCTTATTGAGGTATCGGATATCCTTAAGAGACAGTCAGCTGTCGAAGCTCTTGTAAAGAATACTATAGCAAGGGATGAGCTTAGAGAATACCTTGGACCTATCTATGATATGGAACGTCTCATGGCTAAGATTAATTATCATACAGCCAGCCCCAGAGACCTTCTTGCATTCAGGAATTCAGTAAAAATGCTTCCTGCCATTAAGATAGTTCTTGAGGATTTGAAGGATATCGTATCTCTTGATGAGGTGAATTCTCAGATAGATGCCCTTTCTGATATTTTCGAGCTTATAGATAAGGCTATTATTGAGGAACCGCCTCTTGCCATAAAGGATGGTGGCATTATAAAGGACGGCTTTGATCCTGATATTGATCATTTCAGAGACGCCAGCACCAAGGGTAAGCAGTGGCTTTCCGATCTTGAAGCAAAAGAGCGTGAGAAGACCGACATCAAGACCATCAGAATAAAGTACAGCAATGTATTTGGTTATTCCTTTGAGGTTACCAATTCCTTTAAGGATAAGGTGCCTGACTACTTTATAAGAAAGCAGACCCTTACAAACTGCGAAAGATATACCACACCTGAGCTTAAGGAACTTGAAGATACAATACTTAATGCCCAGGATAAGCTTAATAATCTTGAGTACGAGATGTTCTGTAAGATCAGGGATTCAATTTCCTTAGAGATTGAGAGAATACAGAGAACAGCCAGAAATATTGCGCTTCTTGACGTATATTGTTCCCTTGCATACGTTGCTGAGAAGAACCATTACGTAAAGCCTTCGCTTAATGATAAGAGCGTTCTTAAGATTCAGGGAGGAAGACATCCTGTTATAGAGCAGATGCTTGACAGAACAGATATGTTCATTTCAAATGATACCTTCCTTGATGATAAAAAGCACGCAGTTGCTATTATCACAGGTCCCAACATGGCAGGTAAGTCCACTTTCATGAGACAGACAGCCCTGATCGTGCTTATGGCTCAGATTGGAAGCTATGTTCCTGCAGATTCAGCAAACATCGGCGTTGTGGACAGAATATTTACAAGAGTGGGAGCTTCCGACGATCTTGGAAGCGGACAGAGTACCTTCATGGTGGAGATGAATGAGGTTGCCAATATTTTGAGAAATGCCACCTCTAAATCCCTACTCATCCTTGATGAGATTGGAAGAGGAACCTCTACCTACGACGGCCTTTCAATAGCATGGGCAGTTATTGAACACATAAGTAACAGAAAACTGCTTGGAGCAAGAACACTTTTTGCAACCCATTATCATGAGCTTACTGAGCTTGAAGGAAAAATCGATAACGTCAACAACTACTGCATAGCTGTTAAAGAAAAAGGCGACGATATTGTTTTTCTTCACAAGATAATTAAGGGCGGCGCTGACAAGAGCTACGGTATTCAGGTAGCAAGACTTGCCGGCATTCCCGATATGGTAATAGACAGAGCAAAGGCCATAGCAGAGGAGCTTACAGATAACGATATCACTGAGAAAATACAGGGGATTGAGGTTAATCATAAGAGCGACAGGAAAAATACTGTTAAGCATTACGATCAGGTAGACCTCTCTCAGATGAGCCTCTTTGACACAGTCAAGGATGAAGACGTTATTAAAGAACTTCAGGAGATTGATATTTCGAATCTCACACCTATGGATGCACTCAATACTTTATACAAATTGCAGAACCAGCTAAACAACAGATGGAAGCTGTAATAATTTGATTTCGGCTTTTGCCGGGGAGGAGAAGGGATGGCGAAGATCCAGGAGCTTGATCCAAATACTATAGATCAGATTGCTGCGGGTGAAGTGGTTGAGAGACCTTTAAGTGTCATCAAGGAGCTTGTTGAAAATGCCATTGATTCCGGTGCAACTTCAATTACAGTAGAAATACATGACGGCGGAACCACAATGCTCAGAGTTACCGATAACGGCTGCGGCATTGAGAAATCCGAGATAAGGAATGCTTTTAAGAGACATGCCACAAGTAAGCTTATGAGCATTGAGGATCTCTATGTTCTTAAGTCTCTTGGATTTAGAGGTGAGGCTTTATCAAGTATTTCTGCTGTTTCCAAGGTGGAGCTTATCACGAAAACAGCTGATGAACTGGTGGGAACAAGGTATGTGATAAACGGCGGAATCGAAGAATCCATGGAAGATATCGGAGCGCCCACAGGAACGACGATAATCGTAAGAGAGCTTTTCTACAATACACCTGCCAGAAAAAAATTCCTGAAGACACCCCAGACGGAAGGCTCTTATGTAGGAGACCTTATGGAGCATCTTGCTCTTGATAATCCTTCAATATCCTTCCATTACATAAACAATAAGGATGACAGGTTTACAACATCCGGAAACGGCGATCTGAAAGAGCTCATTTACAGAATTTACGGAAGGGATATTTCCATGTGCCTTGTGCCCATTCAGGTTCATGAGGATGGATATACCATAGAGGGTTATCTCGGAGAACCTTCACTTAACAGATCAAATAGGAACTTTGAGATATATTTCGTAAACGGCAGATATGTTAAAGATAAGATAGTGTCCAAGGCTCTCGAAGAGGGCTATAAAGAGTATCTTATGCAGCACAAATTCCCTTTTTGCGTGGTGCATATTTCAATGAATACTGCAGATGTGGATGTAAACGTGCATCCCTCCAAGATGGAAATAAGATTCGCCAATCAGGCGGCGGTTTATGAGTTTATAAGGAGAAATGTAGCAAGGACACTTCATAATCATGAGATGATTCCAGAAGTTCTTCGTGATGAAAAGGAAGAGATGAAAGCTGCGCCTAAGCCTGTTGTAGCACCTGTTCCTGAAAAGAAGATTCCTGAGCCCTTTGAAAACAGCAGACTTACTGAAGATAAGAAGCTTAAAGAGAGTGAGCCTGTTTTTGCAGAAGGTATTTCGCCTGCCCCTGTAATTATTGAGGACAATATGAAGTCTCCTGTATGGACCAGGGTATTTGGCGATCACACACCTCCAAAGTCAGGGGATGAAAAAGCCCAGGGCCCCATCATTAAGAATTCTGATGCGGTAATCGTTGAGAAAGGCATCCAGCTTGATCTTTTTGATGAAAAAGTAATCTCAAAAAAGAACAGGAATGATATTGAGATTCTTGGTCAGATCTTTGATACCTATTGGATCGCTGTTTTCAAGGATAAGATGTTCATTGTTGATCAGCATGCAGCTCATGAGAAGGTTAACTATGAGCGCATGATCAAGCGATATGAAGAGAAAAATACTGCTTCGCAGCTTATAAATCCGCCTATCATAGTGACGCTTACCTCTAAGGAAATTGATGTTTTCCAAAAATATCATACTTCCTTTGAAAAGCTTGGCTTTAATATTGAGCCCTTTGGAGGCAATGATTATGCCATAAGAGAAGTGCCGGTTGATCTCTACGGCTGCGAAAACGAAAAAGAGATGTTCATAAGCGTCTTGGATGAGATATCAAATGATACAAATCTTGACAGAAAGCCGGATATCATTAATTATAAGATAGCCAGTATGGCATGTAAGGCTTCTGTAAAAGGAAACATGAAAATGTCAAGGCTTGAGATGGAAGAGCTTCTTGATGAACTTATGACTCTTGATAATCCTTACAATTGCCCTCACGGCAGACCTACAATTATCTCTATGAGTAAATACGAAATAGAGAAGAAGTTTAAACGAATTGTTGACTAAGATATGGGAAAAGAAAAGCTAATAATTCTTACAGGCCCAACTGCGGTTGGCAAAACAAAAATATCAATAGGACTTGCAAAAAGAATCGGCGGAGAGATAATCTCTGCCGATTCCATGCAGGTCTATAAAGGAATGGATATTGGTACGGATAAGATAACTCCTGAAAAAATGCAGGGAGTAAAGCACCACATGATAGATATCCTGGACCCTTCTGAGGATTTTAATGCCTTTGAATTTAAAAGGCGAGCAAAGGACATCATTGAAGATATAATATCTCGTGGTAAAATACCGATTCTTGTGGGTGGAACAGGTTTTTATATTCAGTCCGTACTTTATGATGTGGATTTCGAAGTTCCCGAGAGCAGCGATGAGTCATCTGCCTATAGGAAGGAGCTTGAAGAAATTGCCAAGACTCCCGAGGGAGTACATAAACTCTATGAAGAACTTGTAAGTATTGATCCTGAATACACCAAGGATCTTCATGAGAATAATGTTAAAAGAGTAATAAGAGCCCTGTCTTTTTATAAGGACACCGGGGAGAAGATGTCTGAGCACAATAAGGAACAGAGACAGAACGAATCGCCCTACGATTTTTTCTATTTTGTTCTTACTGATGACAGAGATGTGCTATATGACAGGATCGAGAAAAGAATAGATAAGATGGTGGAAGAAGGCCTTGTGGATGAGGTTAGAGGCATCATGGCACAGAACATCAAAAGAGATGCCACATCAATGCAGGCCCTTGGCTACAGAGAGATGATCTCGTATCTTGACGGTGAGATCAGTCTTGATGAAGCCATAGATCTTCTAAAGAAAAATACCAGGCATTTTGCAAAGAGGCAGCTCACCTGGTTTAGAAGAGAAAAGACCGTAACCTTTATTGATAAAAAGGAATACGGAAGAGATGACGATTTAGTGCTTGATGCTATCGTCAATATGATTAAGGATAGATGGAGTAATTTAGAATGAAAAAAATGTATGAGAGCATGGGTATAAGCTCTGAAGTTTATGACTATTGTGATAAAATCTGGAAATCATTGGAACCCAGATTTGCGAAAATAAGAGAGGTGTCCGATTACAATCAGGCGAAAGTTTTAAAAGCAATGCAGGATTGTAAAGTATCAGAGGCCTGCCTTCTTGGAACAACAGGCTATGGCTACAACGATATGGGAAGAGATAAGCTTGAAGAGGTTTATGCTGCAATTTTCCATACTGAGGATGCTCTGGTAAGACCTCAGATCACCTGCGGAACACACGCCCTGGCTCTTGCACTTATGAGTAATCTTCGCCCGGGAGATGAGCTTTTATCCCCTGTAGGTAAGCCCTATGACACACTTGAAGAGGTTATCGGCATCAGACCGTCCAAGGGATCCCTTGCAGAATACGGAGTAACCTATTCACAGGTTGATCTTTTACCTGATGGCGGCTTTGATTATGAAAATATAGAAAAAGCGATCAACGAGAGAACTAAGCTTGTAACTATCCAGAGAAGTAAGGGATATCAGACAAGACCAACACTTTCTACCCAGAAGATTGGCGAGCTTATCGCATTCATTAAAAGCAAAAAGAGCGATATCATCTGCATGGTAGATAACTGCTACGGCGAGTTTGTAGAGACTATAGAGCCTACAGATGTGGGTGCAGATATGGTTGTGGGATCTCTTATAAAGAATCCCGGAGGCGGCCTTGCTCCCATAGGGGGATATATTGCAGGTAAAAAGGAATGCATTGAAAACGCAGCATACAGACTTACCTCTCCCGGACTTGGAAAAGAGGTGGGGGCTTCACTTGGAATACTTCCTCAGTTTTATCAGGGACTTTTCCTCGCACCGAATGTTACAGCCAATGCACTTATGGGCGCAATTTTTGCTGCTAACATATACGAATCCCTTGGATTCTCTGTATTACCGAACAGTACAGAAGAGCGCTTTGATATTATTCAGGCCATCACCTTTGGAAAGCCTGAGCTTTTAATAGCTTTTTGCGAAGGAATTCAGGCGGCAGCTCCTGTTGATTCATACGTTACACCTGAGCCATGGGATATGCCCGGATATGATTCACAGGTTATCATGGCTGCAGGTGCATTCGTATCCGGAAGCTCAATTGAGCTTTCAGCTGATGGCCCCTTAAGAGAGCCCTATTCAGTATATTTCCAGGGTGGCCTTACATGGCAGCATGTAAAATACGGCATTATGAAGACCCTTGCTGTTATGCATGAGAAAAACCTCGTAAAATTGTGATTCTATTTAATAGAAAATATGCTATAATTTTCTGAGGTCTGATTTCATTTAAGTATTATTTGCCCGGAGAAGCAGAATGGTACTGGCATGGAACAGAATAAAACAAAAAACAGACTAATGGAGAACGAGTCCTATAAGGAGACACTTCCTTATGAGAGATTCAGTAGATTCGGAGCTGAGGCACTTACGGATGCTGAGCTTTTGGCTATCATACTTAGAACAGGGACAAGTACTCTGACACCGACACAGATGGGAGCCCTTCTTCTAAAAAAAGGAGAGAAGTATTCCGAGGGTCTTTCCGGGATTCACTATTTATCCCTTGATGAGATAAAATCAGTCCCCGGAATCGGAGATGTGAAAGCTATTAAAATTAAATGCATCGCAGAGCTATCCAATCGTATAGCAAGATGCAGATCGCTTCAGCTTTTAGAGTTCAAATCTCCTGCAATGATTGCGGATTATTATATGGAATCCATGTGTCACAAGGATAAGGAGCATGTGATTGTAGCTTTTTTTAATCACCAGATGGCATTTATCGGAGATGAAGTCATTTCCGTGGGAACCGTCAAGAATGCTTCGGTATCTCCAAGAGAGATATTTTTAAGTGCGCTGAAAAACAAGGCTGTGTATATAGTTCTTTTGCATAATCATCCTTCAGGGGATCCCATTCCCAGCAGCGCAGATGACGAGATGACCAGACAGATTTATGAAGCCGGAAGCATGCTTGATATCAAGCTGCAGGATCACATAATCATCGGAGATCATCGATATTACAGTTATTTAGAACAACATTTATTAGAAAATATTTAGGAGGCTTAGTTTTGGGCAACAACACATTCGGAATTGATCTTGGAACCAGCAATATCAAAATTTATAACAAGGCTACAGATTCCATTACAGTTGAGAAGAATCTTATCGCTGTAGAGAATAAGACATCACTTCTTGCTTATGGTAATTCTGCTTATGATATGTACGAGAAGGCACCCAGCAATATAAAGATTTCATATCCTCTTAGCAACGGTGTTATCGCAGATATCGAGCATATGAAGAACCTTGTTAAGCTTTTCATCACAGATGAGATGAAGGGCGCTCTTAAGCCTTTGGATTTCTATATCGCAGTTCCTAAGGATGTTACAGAGGTTGAGAGAAGAGCATTCCATGATCTTATCAGAGAGTCAGGCGTTAAGGCCAAGAAGATCATGATGGTTAAAAAGCCTGTTGCAGACGGTCTTGGAATGGGCGTTGACGTTATGAATTCACAGGGTGTTCTCGTTGTTAACGTTGGTTATGACACAACTGAGATTTCCATCCTTTCACTTAAGGGTATCGTTATCAGTAAGCTTATTAAGGTTGGCGGTAAGAAATTCGATGATGCCATCAGAGGCGTTATCCGTAAGGAGTTTTCACTTCTTATCGGCGAGAAGACCGCCGAGAATATCAAGATGTCTCTTAAGGATCTTGAGAAGGCAGGAAAGGATGCCGTTGTTTACGGTAGAGATATCGTTACAGGTCTTCCTGTTGAGCGTTCAATTCCTACAGATCTTATTGATCAGTCACTTATTGAGTACTTTGATCAGATTCTTGATAACATCAAGGCTACTCTTGAGCGTACTCCTCCGGAACTTGCTGCCGATATCTACAAACATGGTCTCTATCTTACAGGTGGTGCATCACAGGTTTGCCACCTTGCACAGAGACTTTCAAACGGCGTAGGTCTTAATGTAAACCTTGCCGAGAACCCTATCGGTTCAGTTGCACTTGGACTTTCTAAGATTATTAAGGACGATCAGTATAAGAATCTCGCATATTCGGTTGAAGAGGATGTATAAATGAGTCCTGTCATTAAAAGAGGGGGAGATAAATTTACACTTCCAAGTAAATATCTCCTCTTTATTTTAACAATTTTATGTACCGGTCTTATTGCCATCACTTTTAATACCAGTGTTTTCAACGGTTCTGTTAATTCTGTAGCAGCAACCTTTGTAATTCCCATGCAGAAGGGTATTACCACTGTAAGCACATATATAAAAGGCCTTTCAGATAATCTTGCAAGCATCAAGGCTCTGCAGGATGAGAATGCTGCCCTCAGACAAAAAGTTGATGAGCTTACCAATGAGAATACTGGGCTTGAACAGGATAAGTATGAGCTTACAAAGCTTCGTGAGCTTTATAGCCTTGATAATCAGTATTCTGATTACAAGAAGATCGGTGCGAGAATTATCGCCAAGGATGCAGGTAACTGGTATCATTCCTTTGTTATCGACAAGGGAACGGATAACGGCGTAGTGGTAGATATGAATGTAATCGCTGGCGGCGGACTTGTGGGCAGAATCACAGATGCAGGTCCTGACTGGGCCAAGGTTCAGACCATTATCGCTGACAATTCTTCAGTAAGTGCCACAGTACTTTCTGCATCAGAGAACCTGATTGCCACAGGTGATCTTGAGCTGTACAACGAGGGACAGATTGCTTTTTCCAAGCTTGTGGACGAGGCTGACAAGGTTACTGTAGGTGATAAGGTCGTAACATCCAATATCAGTGATAAGTATTTACCCGGAATTTTGATCGGATATATTTCAACAATAGAAGAGGACTCCAATAACCTTACCAAATCAGGAAGGATCACTCCTGTAGTAGATTTTGAGTACATGGATGAAGTCCTTGTTATTATGCAGTTAAAGAAGACCGGAGAATAATGAGACGATTTGTTTTTACGTTTTTTTCCATAATAATCAGTTTCATATTGCAGACCACGCTGTTTCGATATATCGATTTCGGCGGAATCGTACCTAACCTGCTGATGATTCTTACTTCTTCTTATGCCTTCATGAGAGGCGATAAGAGCGGTATGATGGTAGGTTTTTTTTGCGGTATTCTGGTTGATATTTTCTTTGGTTCATATCTGGGATTCTATGCCCTTATCTTTATGTACATTGGCTTTATCATAGGTAAGTTCAATAAGATTTTCTATCCTGAGCACATCCTTTTGCCTCTTGTGCTCATAGTGACATCCGATTTTATCTACGGATTTATCTGCTATGTGCTTCTTTTCATGTTCAGAAACAAGTTCGATCTGGATTATTATATGATACACGTCATTATACCTGAGGTTGTTTATACCGCACTGGCAGCTATTTTTATCTATCCGATTCTCAACTCGATGAATACACGTATTGAGGATTACGAACAGAGGAGTGCTAAGAAATTTGTTTAGTAAGATAAAAGAAGTCGTAATAAATTTCATAACGTCAAGGCTTGTCATTGTGGCTGCGCTTTTGATCCTTGCATCTTCCGGTCTTGTTTACAGGCTTTTTTACCTGCAGATCATCAACGGTGAGAAATATCTGGATACCTTCCAGTTAAAGATCATGAAGGAAAAATCCATTGCTGCAACAAGAGGAAATATCTATGACAGAAACGGCAAGCTTCTTGCATACAACGAGCTTTCCAATTCCGTTACCATTGAGGACGTATTCGAGTCAGGTTCAGGAAAAAACAAGGCCCTGAACGAGACTGTTGAAAAGGTTATTGATATCGTTGAGAAAAACGGTGATGTGGTTGACACTGACTTTAATATTTCACTTAACTCAGCCAATAACTTTGAATTTGCCATAGAAGGAAATGCACTTCTTCGTTTCCTTGCGGATGTTTACGGACGTTCTTCAATAAATGACCTTAAATATGAGGAACGTACCAAGACTGCTCAGGAAGTAGTTGACGATCTTTGCGAGAAGTTTTCCATAGGCGGATTGTCAGATCCAAACAATAAAAAGAGCTTTGTCCCGGGACTTGGATATTCCAAGGACAGGCTTTTAAAGGTGCTTACTGTCAGATACAAGATGAGCTCTAACAGTTATCAGAAGTACCTTGATACAACAATTGCAACAAGTGTATGTGAGAAGACTGTTGCGGATATTATGGAGAATTCCGACACCCTTGAAGGTATCTCGATAGAAGAGGATACAGCGAGAGTGTATGTTGATGCGCCTTATTTTTCACAGATAATTGGATATACCGGTAAGATTTCAGATACTGAGCTTGAAGAGCTACAGAAAACCAACCCCAATTACCGATCAAACGATACTGTAGGTAAATCCGGTATTGAGCAGTCTATGGAATCAGTACTTCAGGGTACCAAGGGAAGTGAGACTGTATACGTTGATAATACAGGTAAGGTAATCGAGACAAGCAGTTACATTGATTCAAAGGCCGGAAATGATGTATATCTTACAATCGATAAGGATCTTCAGGAAGCCTGTTACAACATTATTGAGCAGTCCCTGGCAGGAATTCTTATTTCCAAGATTCAGAATATCAAGTCCTATACACTTGGAGAGAATCAGAAGGCCAGTGATATCATAATCCCTATCTATGATGTTTATTTTGCGCTTTTTGACAATCATGTAATCGATTTAAAGCACATGGCTTCCGATGAAGCCGGAGATAATGAGAAGGCAGTTCAGGTAAGATTCCTTGAGAAAAAGGAAAACGTCAGAAACAGTCTTCGCACAGAGCTTCTTGAAACCCATACTCCTTATGATCAGCTCACCAAGGAGTATCAGGTATATATGAGTTATATTGCATCCAAGCTTTATTCTAACGGCGTTATCAATTCCGATAAGGTCGATAAAGAGGATGCTACTTATATTGCATGGACTAAGGATGAGACTATTTCACTATCTGAATACATCAGATACTGTATAGCTTCTAACTGGATTGATGTAAGTATTCTCGATCTTGAGAGCAGATATGTAGATTCAGACGAGATTTTCAACACAATCGTTGATTATGTATTTAATGATCTTGAAGAAGATGATGAATTCAACAAGAAGTTCTACAAGTATATGCTTGCAGATGATGTCATAAGCGGCACTACAGTATGCAATATGCTGCTTGAGCAGGGTGCTGTTGAACTTTCAGAGGAAGAGCATTCACTTTGGATTTCAGGTGCTGAGTCAGCTTATACATTTATGATAAACCGCATATCCAATCTGGATATTACACCTGCTCAGCTTGCGCTTGATCCCTGTACCGGATCAATGGTAATTACTGATGTGAATAACGGAGATGTGCTGGCCCTTGTATCTTATCCCGGTTATGACAACAATAAGATGGCAAACGGTGTAGATGCTGCATATTATGCTAAGCTACGAAGTGACCAGTCAGCGCCTCTTCTTAACTATGCAACCATGCAGAGAACTGCGCCCGGATCAACCTACAAAATGGTTTCCTCGACAGCAGGATTGTTGGAAGGAGTAATTGATCCTTCCGAAACTATTACCTGTACCGGTGTTTTCGATAAGTTGGATCAGGCAGCACACTGCTGGATTTATCCAAGTGCTCACGGATCCCTTAATGTTACAGGCGGTATCAGGAATTCCTGTAACGCATTTTTCTTTGAAGTAGGTTACAGACTTGGTCTTGTAAATGGTACATATTATCCTGATACAGGTCTTAAAAAACTTGCGAAATATGCCGATATGTACGGCCTTTCAGAAACCACAGGTATAGAGATTACAGAATCTGACCCCATCGTATCAGATATGGATGCGGTTCGTTCAGCTATTGGTCAGGGTACCAACTCATATACCACAATCGGCCTTGCAAGATATGTTACAGCTGTAGCAAACAGTGGTACCTGCTATAATCTGACCCTTGTTAAGAAGACCTCTGATTCTGACGGTAATCTTCTTGAAGAAAACGGAGCCACAGTCAGAAATCATATCGATATGGATACTTCTTACTGGAATGCTATTCATCAGGGTATGAGACAGGTGGTAGAGGATAAGACATATTATGATGATGTAGCTGTTCATGTTGCAGGTAAGACAGGAACTGCCGAGGAGTCTAAAAAGAGAGCAAACCATGCACTTTTTGTATGTTATGCTCCCTATGAGAGCCCTCAGATAGCCATAGCTACGAGAATAGCTTATGGTTATACATCCAGTTATGCAGCACAGATAACCAAAGAAGCAATACAGTATTACTTTGGACTTACTGAAAGTGATGAGATTGTAAGCGGCACAGCTAATGAATTACAAGGCGGTGAAGCAAATGCGGACTGAGACATTTTGGGAAAAATTAAAAAGCTATAGAATACTGGACTACGATTTTAAGCTGGTTTTGATGGTAGTCGGACTTACGATAGTGGGCCTTATGGCTATCGGAAGTGCCGATCCCGGCGGAAAAAGTAAGCAGATAGTTGGTATGGTCATAGGCCTTATGATGATGATCTTTATATCAATTCTGGATTACTCATTTATAAGTAAATTTTATATAGTTTTCTACGCTATGAATATCCTTTTGCTGGCACTTGTATTTACTGGAATGAGTAATTCAGTAAATGGTGCGACCCGTTGGATAACCATTGCGGGAGTGCAGTTTCAGCCTTCCGAAGCGTCGAAAATCTTATTGATTTTATTTTTTTCACAGTTCATAATGAGACATAAGGACAAGGTTAAAACCTTTCGCTTTGTCATATTTTGTCTTTTACTTATGGCACCGCCACTTCTTATGGTCTATAAGCAGCCGGATCTATCAACGACAATCATGCTTACTGTAATTATCGGTACTATAATGTTTGTTGCAGGTATTAACTGGAAGCTTGTAATCACAGTAGTTGCGGTTGTAGTACCAAGTGCCATACTGGTAGTTTTGGATGCGTTATCAGATAAGTGCTTTATTTTGAAGGAATACCAGCAGAGGCGTATTCTGGCATGGCTTCATCCTGAGGATTATGCCAACAGTGACGCTTATCAGACGCTCAACTCAATGATGGCTATCGGATCGGGACAGCTTCTTGGCAAGGGCTATAATACCAATGAGATCAGTTCTGTTCTTAATGGTGGTTTCATTTCCGAGTCAAGAACTGACTTTATTTTCACTGTAGTAGGTGAGGAATTTGGATTTATCGGATCCTGCGTGGTGGTTGTACTGATTTTACTTATCGCAATAGAATGCTTTGCTGTTGCAGGCAGGGCAAAGGATCTTAATGGAATGCTGATCGCAGCAGGTATGGGTGCGTGGATCGGATTCCAGGGATTTCTTAATATCGGAGTTGTAACGGGAGTTATGCCTAATACCGGAATTCCGCTTCCGTTTGTCAGTTCCGGACTTACATCCCTTGTAATGTGTTATGCCGGCATGGGATTTGTTCTGAATGTAAGACTTCAGGGTAAAAAATACTATTAAGTTTTGGGAAGGGGTTACTTATGAATATTGCTTTTATTGCTCATGATGCAAAGAAAAAGCTTATGCAGAATTTTTGTATAGCATACAGGGGAATTCTCGCTAAACACGAGTTGTATGCTACCGGGACTACAGGACGTCTCATAGAGGAAGTTACCAACCTGAATATTCACAAATATCTTGCAGGCCACTTAGGGGGCTCGCAGCAGATTGGTGCTGCGATTGAGGCCAACGAGATTGATCTTGTGGTATTTCTTCGCGATCCTCTTACACAGAAGGTTCATGAGCCCGATGTAAACAATGTTATGAGATTGTGTGATATGCATAATATTCCGATAGCTACAAATCTTGCTACTGCAGAGCTTTTGATTAAATCACTTGACAGGGGAGACTTAGAGTGGCGTGAGATGTATAAATAAGTTTGCCGTACTGCCGATTCTGTTGTCGGTGGTTTTATGCGGTTGCTCCGGGGGAGACTACGCTCTTCATTATTCATCCAAACTAACTGAATATAACGTAGGCGGAGGGGAAAGACTTGATACTTTTGCCTCTGATCTTTGCGTGACCAATTCTGAGATAGGAGATTCACTTAGCCTTACAGAAAAGACCTGTTGCGGCCTTTTTGATCTGAATAGGAAAGAGACTCTGTATTCTCATAATGCTCAGCTTAAGCTTGATCCCGCTTCACTAACTAAGGTTATGACAGCCTTAGTGGCTCTTAAATACGGTTCACTTGATCAGATTCTTGTGGCTGATAATAAGGTAATCATTACAGAAGACGGTGCACAGAAGATCAATCTTTCCGCAGGGGATTCCATGACCCTTGATCAGGCACTTCATATTCTGCTTTTGTACTCTGCCAATGATGTGGCGATTCTTATAGCTGAGAATGTTGCAGGAAGCATTGATGAATTCATTGATCTTATGAATCAGGAGGCTATGAGTATAGGTGCTACCAACACCCACTTCATGAATCCTAACGGTCTTACAGAGGATGATCATTATACTTCTGTATATGACATGTATCTTATGTTCAATGAAGCTCTTAAATATGATAAATTCAACGAAATAATCAGAATGTCTTCATATTCGACTCAGTACAATACGTCAACAGGAGACTTAAAAGAGCTTAATGTAAATAATACAAACGGATTTATAAACGGCAATTATGAGATGCCTGCCGGAATAACGGTTCTTGGTGGTAAAACTGGTACGACAGCTGCTGCCGGACACTGCCTTATTCAGCTTGCCACAGACACATCAGGTAACCCTTACATTGCTGTAATTATGCGTGCTGAGGACACTCAGACGCTGTACAATGAAATGTCTGATCTGCTTTTACAGATTACGGGTTAAAATTCGTTATTTAGGTTGTCTTTTGTACGATGTTCACTTATAATTGAATTATCATAAATCTACTTCAGGAGGGTATGGATATGGTTCAATTAATTGTTGGGAAAAAGGGTAAGGGCAAGACAAAATGCCTGTTGAACAAAGTCAATACCGAAGTCAAAAATATCTTAGGTAATGTTGTATTTCTTGATAGAAATACAAAGCACATGTTTGAGCTCAACAACAAAGTTCGTCTTATCGTAGTTCCGGAATTTATGATCGAAAATTCAGATGAATTCATAGGTTTCGTCAGCGGCGTGATTTCTCAGGATCACGATCTTCAGCAAATGTATTTCGATGGTTTCCTCAGTATCGCTTGTCTTGAAGGCAAGGACATTACAAGTACCATTGATAAGCTTGATAAGCTTTCAGAGAAATTCAATGTAGATTTTGTACTTAGTGTTTCTATGGACGAGTCTGAGCTTCCTGAGTCAGTTAAGTCTAAGGTTGCTACAGCTCTTTGATGGTAATAATGTGATAGGAATAAGATAAGCCGCGTTTTATCTCGCGGCTTTTTCTTTAGTTTGTATATTTTTATGGCACGTAAGAAAAACAGGAAGGTTACAAGGTATCCGTTCTTTTTGCACATAAACGTGGGTATGCTGTTTTTTGCATTTATGATCGTTTACGTTGTAATCTGCGTTGTTATTTATTTTAACAAGAAGCATATTGTTGGCTATGAGGTAATGGAGGGCTCTCTTTCTTCAAATAATATCTATGAAGCAGTGGCTCTTAGAACTGAGAAGATAGTACCTACCGATAAATCAGGTTACATCAACTATTTTGCCACGGAAGGGCAGAGGGTTGCTGTAGGTAATCTGGTTTATACTGTGGACGAATCAGGTGACCTTCTCGATTATCTTAAGTCGCAAGGATCCGAACAGGCAGAGCTTACGGATGAGGATCTTAGCGAGCTTAGGACCCAGATAGTGAGTTATTCATCAAGCTTTAAGCCTACAGAGTTTTCATCTGTTTATGATTTTAAGAACAGCTTGGATGGAACGGTACAGAAGCTTGCCAGCGCAAGCGTACTTCAGAATATCCAGTCTCTTAATTCCAGTGGTTCAACGGCTCAGAGTATCAACTACTGTTACGCACCGGATACGGGAATTGTTCTGTATTCCATTGATGGTTACGAAGAACTGACTTTAAATGATATGACAGCTGATCTTCTTGACAGCACCAAATATGAAAAGAATCAGCTTATAAGCAACACTCTTATGGGAACAGGTGATAGCGCTTACAAGATAGCCACAGATGAGACCTGGAGCATTGTTATTAAGGAAAATGATCTTGAGAAGGTACAGAACCTTTCAGAGAGAGAATATGTAAAGGTAAGATTCCTTAAGAACCAGGACGAATCCTGGGGTAAGGTTTCATATTATACCAATGATGCCGGTGATACCTTTGTGGCATTTACCTTTACCAATTCAATGATTACCTTTGCAAAGGACAGATTCCTTAATGTAGAGCTTATCACTGAAGAAGAGAAGGGACTTAAGATTCCAAACAGCGCTATAGCTGAAAAGAGCTTCTATGTTGTTCCTAAGGAATATGTAATTAAGGGCAGCAATAATAACTATGGTGTTCTTAGAGACAAATATGATGAAAGCGGCAATGAGACCTCTGAATTTGTGGAAGTTGAGCTCTATAATGAGACGGAAGACAGCTACTATATAGATGATGTGTCGCTTAGAAGCGGCGATGAAGTCATTAAGATGGATTCACAGGATAAATTTACAATCAGTCAGAAGGATACGCTGATTGGTGTTTATAACATCAACAAGGGGTATGCGGACTTCAGACAGATCAGTATTCTTTACCAGAATGATGAGTATTCGATTGTAAAATCAAATACCACCTACGGACTTAGCGTCTATGACTATATTGTGCTTGAAGCATCTACTGTGGAAACAGAGCAGGCGGCTGCAAACCTTGACACTTCGAGTGAAAACTAGCATAATATAATAGTTGATTTTTATTTAAATCATATTTAACGGGAGATGAGGAAAGTTAATATGAGCGTAATGGATAAGTTTTTATCAGCTATGAAGCTGAATGGGGATGACGAAAGTGGTTACTATGATCAGGACGATGATGCATATTATGACAGCACCATTGAGCCTATTCGTAAGCCGGGCGGAATCGGCAAGGATGATCCTTCTATAGAAATAAATGAAGAGAAGCTCAAGAAGTCTGCACCTGCTCCGAGAAGTACAGCTGCAGCCAGAACAAGAAATATCGGTTCAGGTATGGAAGTATGTGTTGTAAAGCCTACTTCAATTGAGGATGCAAGAGAGATTACAGAGACACTTCTTAATAACAGGACAGTAGTTCTTAATCTTGAGGGTATTGATGTTGAGCTTGCTCAGAGAATCATTGATTTTACATCAGGTTCCTGCTTTGCAATATCAGGTAATCTTCAGAAGATTTCCAGATATATATTTATAGTGACACCTGCAAGTGTTGATATTTCCGGTGATTTTCAGGATATCCTAGGCGGTGCCTTTGAGAGTTCCATGGGTAGTGCCGGACCGCAGTCAATGTAATTTAGATAATTAAGCAGAAGCACTTTTGCTTCTGCTTTTTTTGAGTAGAATACCGGTAAGATTACGAGCCGGAAGTACGTTTTAGGGAGAATTTATGGCAGAAATATTGAACGTAAAATATAATGGGGAGCCCTGCTACGATATAGTTTTTGATGACAGCTTTGATGAGCTTTCTTCGAAGGTTAAAGAGCTTGGATTTTCAGACAGAAGATTTTGTATCATTACAGATTCAAATGTAGGTCCTCTTTATGCAGAACAGGTTAAAAGCATACTTGAACCTATAGCAAGTAAGGTTGTTGTATATGAGATTCCTGCAGGAGAAGAGAATAAGAATCTTACAGAAATAAATAAGGTATATGGTTTCCTTATAGAAGAAAAGCTGGACAGACATGATCTTATAATTGCTCTTGGCGGCGGAGTTGTCGGAGATATGGCAGGCTTTATAGCAGCTACATATCTTAGAGGAATTGCCTTTATTCAGATTCCCACAACACTTCTTGCTCAGACAGACAGTAGCGTGGGCGGCAAGACCGGAGTAGATTATGAAGGCTATAAGAACATGGTTGGAGCATTTTATATGCCGAGACTTGTTTTTATGAACATAAGCGTACTTAAGACTCTTGACGGAGTTCAGTTTGCTTCGGGCTTTGCTGAGGTTATGAAGCACGGTCTTATTAAGGACTCAGACTTTTACATGTGGCTTATCGAGAACATGTATGAGATTGAGGAGAGAGATCCCGAAACACTCATCACCATGGTTAAAAAGAGCTGTGATATTAAGAGAGCTGTTGTAGAGAAGGATCCCACAGAAAAGGGTGACAGAGCATTCCTTAATTTTGGACACACAATAGGACATGCTATTGAAAAATATAAGAATTTCGAGCTCCTTCACGGTGAATGTGTAGCACTTGGCGCAGTTGCCGCAGCTTTTATCTCCTGGAAGAGAGAGCTTCTTTCAATGGATGAGTACTATGAGATAAGAGATATGTTTGTTCCCTTCGGTCTTCCTATATCAGTTACGGATATAGACGAGGACGAAGTGATAAGACTTATGCATTCTGATAAAAAGGCAGATTCCGGAAGTATTAAATTCGTGCTTCTTAAAAAGGTAGGTAAGGCAGTCCTTGATAAGACAGTTACGGATGATGAAGTAAGAGCAGCCCTTAAAGAGATCACATGGACAGAGGATTTCGAATAAAGTAATAGTTTTAGGAGTTTTGATTTTTTATGGATATACTTACTAAGAAGAAAAAGATTTCACTGGTGCTTGATATTGTAGTTATTGCGATTCTTATAGCACTGGATCAGTTCACCAAGCATCTGGCAGTAGTTCATCTTCAGGATAAGGATAGTATAGTTCTTATTCCAAAGGTGCTTGAGCTTACTTTTCTTAAAAACAACGGAGCTGCCTTTGGTATTCTTCAGAATCAGAAAGTGTTCTTCGTAATGATCGCTATTATTATACTGATTGTAATAGCTTATGTACTTTTTCGTATTCCCAATGAGAAAAAGTACACCATAATGCAGGTGGTTCTTGTTATGATCGCCAGTGGCGCTGCAGGAAACCTCATTGACAGATTAAGAAATGATTATGTTGTGGATTTTATCTCATTTGTAATAATCAATTTCCCTATTTTTAATGTGGCTGATATCTATGTAACAGTATCTACTATATTGTTCATTTTTCTGTTTTTGTTCTATTATAAAGAAAAGGATTTTGATTTCCTTAGCTTCAATCAGCAGCGCAAGTACAGGGAGTTTAAATAATGCAGTCAGGTGATGAGAATCATATAAGATATGTCATATCTGAAGAAATGTCCGGAGAGAGAGTTGATAAGCTTATGAGCTCTCTCTCTGATTCTATGTCCAGAAGTTATATTCAAAAGCTTATAAAAAGCGGAAGTGTACTGATAAACGACAAAGCCGTTAAGGCCAGTACTGTTGTTAATGAAGGCGATGTTGTGGATATGATGATACCAGCATCGGTACTTCCGGATATAGAGCCTGAGAACATTCCTCTGGATATTATTTATGAAGATGAAGACGTAATTATTGTAAATAAACCAAAGGGAATGGTGGTTCATCCTGCTCCCGGGCACTATAGTGGGACTATGGTTAATGCACTCATGTATCATTTAGGAGATAACCTTTCAGGGATTAACGGAGTCATGCGTCCCGGAATCGTTCATAGAATCGATATGGATACCACTGGCTCTGTTATAGTCTGTAAAAATGATAAGGCTCACAACAGCATTGCAGAGCAGCTTAAAGAACACAGCATTAACCGTGTTTATCATGCTATATGTCACGGCATTGTTAAAGAAGATGAGGGAACTGTCACTACTAATATAGGAAGATCTCAGTCAGACAGGAAAAAAATGGCAGTTGTGCCTGAAAACCAGGGCAAAAATGCGATCACTCATTATAAGGTATTAAAACGTTTTGAAGAGGATAAGATGACCTATATAGAGTGTCATCTGGAAACCGGAAGAACTCATCAGATAAGGGTGCACATGGCTCATTTGGGACATCCACTGCTTGGAGATACGGTATATGGACCTGAGAGGAAAAGCAAATTCAAGCTTCAGGGACAGTGCCTCCATGCAAAGACTCTTGGCTTTAAACATCCATCAACCGGAGAGTACATTGAAACCGATGCTCCTTTACCGGATTATTTCAAACATTTATTGGAAATCTTGAAATGATTTTTGGGAAACTACTTTTTGCATTATAGTATCCAAAAATTTCACCTAAAATATATAACTTTTGCCAATAGATTAAATAACGCCTCCTTGGTATGATTACTATTGTTAATAGTTAATACTTTTATGGAGGTGTCTATATGTTATTCCAGTTATATGGTCCTAGCGCAAGCATGCAGCTCTTAGGTTGGGTTCTTGTTTTTGCAGGTCTTATTCTTATGAATGAGGTAGGTCGTAGAACTAAGGCTGGCGGAATTCTTGTATTCGTAATAATCCCCAGCATTCTTACAGTTTATTTCATCGCAGCACATCTTGGTGCATTCGGCGGCGCAGCTAATCCTACTGTTGCTTACATGGATGGCTGGTTCCACTATTTCAAGCTTTATGCAGCTGATATAGGTTGTGTCGGCTTCATGATGATCAAGTACAAATGGGGCATTGGTAAGGAAAAGTGGTTTGCATGGTTCCCCTGGGCAATCGTTGCAGCTAACATCATGATCGCTAATGTTTCAGACATGGAGTCAGCTCTTGCTGCATTCTCAATCACAGGCGACCTTTCAGGTGCCTGGTGGGCTTCAAATGAAGGCGTATTCATCTATGGTGGATGGTGGAACGTTGTTAACGCTATTGCAGGTATGATCAATATCTTCTGCATGACAGGCTGCGTTCACCTTTACACATCAAAGGATGCTAACAAGTCAGATATGCTTTGGCCTGATATGACAGTATGGTTCATCGTAGCTTATGATGTTTGGAACTTTGAGTACACTTACCTCAACCTTCCTACACATTCATGGTACTGCGGTGTTGCACTTCTTCTTGCTCCTACATTTGCTAATGCTTTCTGGAACAAGGGTGCATGGATCCAGAATCGTGCTAATACACTTGCAATCTGGTGTATGTGGGCACAGGTTGTTCCCGGATTCCAGCTTTGGTCTAAATTTGCAGCAGCTCTTCCTTCAGTTTATGGCGGAGCTACAGCAAACGGCATCACAACAATGGATCTTTATGCTAAGGCAATTGAACTCTACAATTCAGGTGCAGGTAAATCAGCGCAGGCAGGTGAGATCATCTCATCAATGGGTATCACAGCTGATCCCAGAATGCAGGGCTTTGTAGCAGTTCTTGCAATTGCAGTAAATGTTATCTGCATTGCTGAGATCATCAAGAGATCAGTTAAGGCAGGTAAGAATCCTTATGCAAACGAAGTATTCACAGATACTAAGGACTTCCAGCTTGCTATGGAAAGAGCAGAGAAAGCTTGATAATTTAATGCTTTTTTATTCAGATACCCTGTCCAAAGCGGCAGGGTATTTGACACTATGAAATTTTTAATAGGTTAGGAGATTTACTTTGGGAAGAAAACCACCTTATAAGCCTTCTTACGTGAAGGATGATGCCGTTCTTCGTGAGCCTATCGTGAAACTTGGCAAGATGATCACCGATAGACCGCTTCAGAAGCTCGGTTTTAAGAAAATTACTAATGATGATCCCGAGTATTGGGGACTTGCTTCAATCGTTTCAGATGAGGAAGCAGAGCTTGCTCTTAAGATGGGTGTCAGAAAGCCTAAGACCTTTGATGAGCTTAAAAAGATTTCAGGTATCGAACCTGCGCATCTTCAGAAGCTTTTGGACCACATGTCATGGACAGGACTCCTTGAGTACAACTGGGAAAATGAGAAGCATGAGAAGCAGTACCTTGTTCCCATGTACGTTCCCGGAAGTGCCGAGTTCACAAACATGAACAAGGAAGTAATCGATGCACATCCTGAAATGGGTAAGTTCTTTGATTACATGACAACCCTTCCTCTTGAGAAGGTTACAAAGCTTGTTCCTCCAGGAGGAGCAGGAATCGGTATGCATGTTATTCCTGTTGAGAAAGCTATCGAGATGGAGAATGAATCTATCTCTCTTGAGCACATTTCTCACTGGCTTGATAAGTATGAAGGAAAATATGCAGCAAGCCCCTGTTCATGCAGACGTTCAAGAAAGACCTATGAAGAAGGCTGCGCCGATGATGAGAACGATTGGTGTATCGCTGTAGGTGATATGGCTGACTACGTTGTAGAGTCAGGTAAGGGCGGAAGATATATCACTAAGGAAGAAGCTCTTGAGATATTCAAGAAGGCTGAGGATAACGGATTTGTTCACCAGATTACTAACATCGATGGTGAGAATAAGATTTTCGCTATCTGTAACTGTAACGTAAATGTATGTTATGCCCTTAGAACTTCACAGCTTTATAACACTCCCAACATGTCACGTTCAGCTTATGTTGCCAGAGTAACTGCACAGGACTGCGTAGCATGCGGACGCTGCGTAGAGGTTTGTCCTGCAGGTGCTGTTAAGCTTGGTCAGAAGCTTTGCAGAAAGGACGGATCAGAGGTTAAATATCCCAAGCATGATCTTCCTTCTGAGAGAAAATGGACAGAAGCTGACTGGGATTGGGATTACAGAGATAACAACAGAATTAACTGCTATGATTCTGGTACAGCTCCCTGTAAGACAGCTTGTCCTGCTCATATAGCTGTTCAGGGTTATCTTAAGCTTGCTGCTCAGGGTAAATATACAGAAGCTCTTGCACTTATTAAGAAGAACAATCCGCTTCCTGCAGTTTGCGGACACATCTGTAACAGAAGATGTGAGGAAGCTTGTACAAGAGGAACTATCGATCAGGCAGTTGCTATCGATGAAGTAAAGAAGTTTATCGCTGCAAGAGATCTTAATTCAGAGACATGCTTCATACCTGAAAAGGTTATTCCTAAGGTTAACGGCGGATTTGATGAAAAGATCGCTATTATCGGTGGAGGTCCAGCTGGACTTTCATGTGCGTTCTACCTTGCAGAGAAAGGCTATAACCCTACAATCTTCGAGAAGAACGAGAAGTGCGGTGGTATGCTCGTATATGGTATTCCTTCTTATAAGCTTGAGAAGGATGTAGTTCAGGCTGAGATTGATATTATTGAGGCTATGGGCGTTGAGATTAAGACCGGCGTTGAAGTTGGTAAGGACATCACACTTGATGAGCTTAGAGCCCAGGGCTACAAGGCATTTTATATCGCTATCGGATGCCAGGGCGGAAGAAAAGCAGGAATCCCCGGTGAGGATGCAGAAGGTGTTGTAACTGCTGTAGATTTTCTTCATGCAGTAACCGATGATGAGACAATCAAGGTTGAAGGCGATGCTGTAGTAATCGGTGGTGGTAACGTTGCTATCGATGTAAGTAGAAGTGCTGTAAGATGCGGTGCTAACAGCGTTAAGCAGTTCTGTCTTGAAAGCAGAGATATCATGCCTGCTTCTGATGATGAAGTTGAGGAAGCTGAAGAGGACGGAATCGAGATCAACTGCGGATGGGGTCCTAAGGAAATCCTTACAGAAAATGGTAAGGTTAAGGGTATCGTCTTTAAGAGATGTACTTCCGTTAAGGACGCTGATGGTCGTTTCAATCCTCAGTATGATGAGAATGATACAGTTACAGTTGAATGTCAGCATGTATTCTTAAGTATCGGTCAGAGCATCGTTTGGGGCGATCTCCTTGCAGGCTCCAAGGTGGAGCTTGGAAGAGGAAATGGCGCTGTAGCAGACAGTCTTACATATCAGACAGCGCAGCCTGACATTTTCGTCGGCGGTGATGTTTATACAGGTCCTAAGTTTGCTATCGATGCAATTGCTGCAGGAAAACAGGGTGCAATTTCAATTCATCGTTTTGTACAGCCTCATTCATCACTTACAATCGGACGTAACCGTAACGATTTCAAAGAACTTGATAAGAATGATATTCTTGTTAAGGACTACGATACATGTAAGAGACAGGTTCCCGGAAAGAGCGATAAGATTGCAGATCCTAAGCATTCATGGCGCGATGCAAAGCTTGTATTCACTGAGGAGCAGGTTAAGGCTGAGACAGCAAGATGTCTTTCATGCGGTGCTTCTGTAGTTGATACCAACAAGTGTATCGGATGCGGCCTTTGTACCACAAAGTGCGAATTCGACGCAATCCATCTCTTCAGAGAGAACCCTGAGTGCAGCGTGATGATTCCTTCCGAAGACAAATTCAAGGCAATCATCCCTTACGCAGCAAAGAGAGCTATAAACATTAAGTTTAAAAAATAAGTTTATTGGCAGCCATGTGGTTTTATCGAATGATATATTGTGTTCTGCTGACGCTCTCGCTCTGTTAAAAACGTAGCGGTTCTAAGGTGTCAAAAAACGCCACCTAAGAACCGACGTTTTTAAAAGCAGCTTCACACAATATATTCATTCTTTAAAAACCAATGGCTGAATATACTTGTTTTTGAACTTTATCCCTATTGTTTTTTGATTTCCAAATTGAGGTTTTAATTTATGCACGAATTAGGTGTTGTTTTTCATATAATTGATGATTTAAAGGTTGTGGCAGAAGAGAATAAGATTGAGAAGATTGATTCTGTGACTATTGAACTGGGTGAGGTTTCATCAGTTATTCCTCATTTTCTTACTGATGCATGGAATTGGGCTGCAGCAAAACATGATTTTGTGGCAGGTACTAAGCTCAATATTGAGTCAATACCGGCAATAACTGAGTGCAGTGACTGCGGTAAACAATATGGCACAATAGCTCATGGAAGAATCTGTCCCTTCTGCGGCAGTGAAAAAACATACCTGGTTCAGGGCAATGAATTTCTTATTAAGGAAATTGAAGTATCTGAATAATACTGAAAAATGAAGTAATAAAGATGAAGGACGCTCAATAATGGGCGTCCTTTTTAGCTAATTATAAAATGATAACAAATTGAAAAATGTATCGCATTATTTTCATATTAAAAAATCATTTTGGTAATACAGAAATTTATCTAATATTAATGACAACAGCGCGGTGGTTTGATAAAATATAGTCATGTTGCATAGGAAATGCTAAGAAATCGCAATATATATAAGGCAATTTCCTAAAAAATACTAGATAAGGGGGTATTACAAACCATGGCAACTAAGGAGAAGAGAAACGTTATTGTTGGACAGTCCGGAGGACCTACTGCTGCAATCAATTCATCGCTTGCCGGTGTTTATCGTACAGCTATCGATCGTGGGTATAAGAAAGTGTACGGTATGATCCACGGGGTTCAGGGACTTATGGAAGGTCGTTATGTTGATCTTGCTGATCACATTAAGACCGGACTTGATGCAGAGCTTCTGAAGAGAACACCTTCTGCATATCTTGGCTCTTGTCGTTACAAGCTTCCCGAGATTTTCGAGAGCAAAGAGACCTATGAGAAGATTTTCCAGATTCTTACAGATCTCGAGATCGATTGCTTTATCTACATCGGTGGTAACGACTCAATGGATACCATCAAGAAGCTTTCTGATTACGCAATCATTTCCGGTTCTACAGTAAGATTCGTTGGTTGTCCTAAGACAATTGATAATGACCTTGCACTTACTGACCACACACCGGGATACGGCTCAGCTGCTAAGTACATCGGTACATCTGTAAAAGAGATCATCCGTGATGGATGGAGTCTTGAGACAGAGCATGGTCAGGTTGTAATTGTTGAGATCATGGGTAGAAATGCAGGATGGCTTACAGGCTCAGCTGCTCTTTCAAGAGGAGAAGACTGTGACGGACCTGATGCAATCTATCTTCCTGAGCTTCCTTTCGATGTTAAGAAGTTCATCGATAAGGTTAAGAAGCTCCTTAAGGAGAAGGCAAACGTTGTTATTGCTATTTCCGAAGGTATTCATGACAAGGATGGCAAATACATCAGCGAGTACGACAACGGCGTTGAGTATGTAGATGCATTCGGACACAAGCAGCTTACTGGTACAGCAAGATATCTTTGCACAGTACTTTCACAGGAAATCGGCTGCAAGACCAGAGCTATCGAGCTTTCAACACTTCAGAGAGCTGCTAGCCACTGTGCATCTCGTGTAGATATTCTTGAAGCTTACGAGGTTGGTGGTGCTGCTATGAAGGCTGCTGATGAAGGCGACAGCGGTAAGATGGTAGTTATCGAGAGACTTTCAGATGATCCTTATCAGGCTGGAACAGAGGTTAAGGATGTTCACAAGATTGCTAATGATGAGCGTCTCGTTCCCAGAGAATGGATCAACAAGGAAGGCACTTATGTAACAGATGAGTTTATCACTTATGTTCGTCCTCTTATCCAGGGTGATGTAGGACCGATCATGGTTGATGGTATTCCGAGACATCTGTTTGTACCCGGCTTCCAGGAACTCTTATAATTTAATATCGAATAATAATTTAGGGAATCTGCTTTTGCGGATTCCCTTTTTTACGCGCAGATAATTCTATTGAAATTTCCAAAGATTTGTCCGGATATGCGCAGATTTAAGAGTAATTTTACTTTATGTTTTTTAGCATTTTATAGAATTATTTTATAATTATGGTTGAGGTATTATCGATTAATCGTTTTTTTATTTTTCTAAACGAGGACAAAACATGAGTAGATTAGTCAGAATTTTAATCGTAACAACATTACTCATTTCTATTACAGCGTGCTCCAGTCCAAAGGCAGTTATCGGAGAAGACGCTCATTTAAAGTATGATAACTTGAATGTTATCGATATAAATCTGACTGAGGAAGAATACGGCATCGGTGTCGATAAGAATCAGCCGGAGCTCCTTAATCAGATCAATGCCTTTATCAAGGAATGTGAAGCAAACGGAAAATTTGAAGAGATATGCTCACACTACGAAGGGGGAGAGCCTGTTCCTGTAGAATCTGTTGAGAGAAACAACACAAAGGATCAGCTTATTGTGGCTACCACAGGTGATTTCGCTCCCTTTGATTATAATATTGCCGATAAATCCTATGGTATAGATAAGGAATTCGTTGCAGCTCTTGCGGAATATCTTGGTAAAGAGCTTGTTCTTGAATATATAAATTTCGACATTATGTTTATGACGGTTGCCCAGCATAAAGCTGATATATGCATTGCCGGCATAACGATTAATGATGCCAGGAAAAAGTATGTAGATTTTTCTGATCCATATTATCATGCAGGACAGATAATTGTTACTACAGATAAATGTACGTTATTTGATAACGTTAAAAATGCAGCTGAAATAGAAGAAGTTTTAAATAATCCTGATAACAATCTTACGGTTGCTGTTGAAAACATGACAACAGGCCACTACTACTGTGAAGGAAACAGTGATTTTGGATATGCCGGATTCCCTGTGACTACAGTACCTTTGGCAACCCTTGATGATTGTCTTGAAGAGCTTGAGGGAGGCGGCGTTGATATCGTAATAGGAGATGCTGCCGTCCTTAAATATATTATCGATAAGTAGCATATAATGGAGCATATATGAATAAGGTTAGAGAAAATATCTGGACAATATTTTTCCTTCTTTTACTCATAATACTTACATTCATTATTATCTTTATCATGGTAACTAACAGGCCTGAGAAAGAGACAGAAATCAAAATCGGCGGAATTTTTATTGATTCGATAGATGATGATGGTTGGAGTGAGATACATTATGAGGGCTTAAGTGCGGCTTGTGAAAAGCTGGGCCTTCCCCTTGAAATAGTTGAATATGTAAATGAAAATGCAGAAGATACCGCTCCTGCAGTAGAAGAGCTTGTGAAAAAGGGCTGTAATGTTATTTTCCTAACCAGTGGCGGATTTGGTAATAATTGTCAGAAGATTCTTGAAAGCTATCCTGATGTAATTTTCTATACAGTATCTGAAGAATGCGACGCATTCAATACCTCTACATATTTTGGCAGAATCTATGAAATGAGATATCTGGCGGGTATTATTGCGGGTTGCATGACAGAAAGCGATACCCTTGGCTATGTTGGTGGTACAAATTGTCCTCAGGTGGACCGAGGTGTCAATGCCTATTATCTTGGTGCAAAATCAGTTAATCCCGATGTAAAACTAAAAGTCAGATTCATTGGTTCCTGGAGCGATGAAGAAGCAGAGCGCAAAGCAGCCGAAAAACTCATATTTGAGGACGGCGCTGATGTGCTTACTTTTCATGCAAGTCATCCTGTAACCATAGATGTGGCTGAAGAAAACGGAGTCTATTCGATTGGCTATAACAGCGTAAAGAAAGAACATTCAGATAAATTCCTTACGGCAGTTGTTTTTGAGTGGGAGCCTTTGTACGAAGGCATACTAGCCGATTATTTCAAGGGAAATATTGGCAGCAAAAATGCATATTGGTGGGGAGCTCAGTACGGTGTTGTAAGTCTTAGCCCTTTTTCCAGCGAAGTTCCCGAATATCTCGTTCCTATTATTGATGAGAATATGGAGAAGTTCCGAAACGGTTGGGATTGCTTTATGGGCAATATCTATAGAAATGACGGCACAAAGATGTGTAATGGGAAGGAGAGAATAAGTGATGATGCTCTTCTTTTCAGAATGGACTGGTTTGTGGAAGGAGTAGAGGTTTATGAGTGACAGACTCCGTTTCTACAACAGAGGCCTTATGGCGGTTTTGGTACTTTTTGGTCTTGTAATGATTGGCTTTGGCATACTTATCAGTCAGCGCCTTGATTACAGGATTAATGAGTATGCAGTAAGTCTGATTCAGCAGGAGTCAAAGGATGCCGGAAATCTCTATTCCCAGAGACTGATGACTGAGATGTATACCCTTCATAGGATGGGACAACTTCTGATTGCATACGAAGAAGAAGATAATAATAACAATCTTGAAAAAACAATAAAGGTTATGGAAAGTGTCTACAAGCATGATGTAGGTGTGGTTGTAGGTATAATGGCAGCTGACGGAGAAGCATTATATGGTGATGCTCTTTCCGTTGATGATTATGAGGGAATACTTACATCTCTTCATGGATATTCTGCGGTTTCATACCAAAGAAGCGGTGGCATTCTATTTTCATATCCCGTTCTTCAGGAAGACAATGTCAGATATGTTTTATATAAGCTGTGCTCTGCAAGCTATATTCGGAAATATTATGATGTTGATGGGTTTAAAGCTCTTGGTACACCCTTACTCATGAGTAAGGATGGCAACATTATCGTATATAAAAGCTCCATGACAAACGCTGACCATAGATTCTATGAAAGTAATTCTGCGCAGGATGTGTTTTCCAAGCTAAGAATGCGCGGCGACCTTACGGCGTCAGCTGTTTCCATGGAAAATACCATTAATGGTAAGCAAATATTCTATTCTGCAGAAGTAGAGAACACTGACCTTTTCATAGCAGGAAGTGTGGACAGGGATACCGTAGTACATAAGATTATGTTCCTAAAATCAACAGGTATGACGGTTTATTTTGGTCTGTTACTGCTTGTGATGGTGCTCGCAATGTATCTTATAAGCGCATCAGTTAAAGTACGCGAAAGCAAGGAGCTTATTCAGGCAAAAGCTCTGGCAGAGCAGGCATCCCAGGCAAAAAGTGATTTCCTTGCAAATATGTCCCATGAGATCAGAACGCCTATCAATGCAATTCTTGGTATGGATGAAATGATTCTCAGAGAGTATCAGGATCCTGACCTTAAGACCTATGCTTTTAATATCAAGAATGCTGCAAATACTCTGCTTAACCTGGTTAATGACGTGCTTGATTTTTCAAGGATTGAATCAGGCAAAATGAGCATTATTCCGCAGGAATATGAATTGTCAGTACTTATCTCTGAAGTCTTGTTCATGATGAATGACAGAGTTGCCAAAAAGGGACTTTATCTGCATATTAACGTAAATCAGAACACTCCCGGTAAGCTGTATGGTGATCCCACCAGAATTAAACAGATAATAATCAACCTACTTACAAATGCTATTAAATATACAGAAAAAGGCGGCGCAGATCTCATAATTGATTTTGAAAAAACAGAGGAAGATGACACCATTTTCCTAAAGGTTGGCGTGACAGATACAGGCATTGGAATGAAGCCTGAGGATGTAGAGAAGATTTTTAATGCCTTTGAGAGATTTGATGAGATTAAAAACAGAACTATTGAGGGAACCGGCCTTGGAATGAGTATCGTTAAAAAACTCCTTGATCTTATGGACGGTGATATCGATATAAAGAGTACATACGGTGTCGGCAGTGAGTTTGATGTTAAGTTAAAGCAAAAGGTTGTATCCTACGAACCTATTGGAGAATACAAGCTGGCAATAGAAAAAGCTATTGTAGAAAAAGAAGACTACAGACCAAGCTTTGTGGCACCGGGAGTAAATGTGCTTGCTGTTGATGATACGGAAATCAACCTGTCAGTTATGAGGGGATTGTTAAAACAGACAAAGGTCAATCTTGTGTGCTGTACCAGTGGTAAAGAGGTTCTTGAAAAGCTTGAAAACGAAAAGTTCGACATCATGCTTATAGACCACAGAATGCCTGAAATGGACGGAGTTGAACTTCTTAAGAGAATCAGAAGCAATACAGAAAATGAGAACCACAACAGTATATGCATAGCACTTACTGCCAATGTCATTGAAGGTGTAAGAGAAATATATCTTAATGCCGGATTCAATGACTATATGGGAAAACCCGTTAATGGACCAGACCTTGAAAGAATGCTTCTAAAATACATACCCAAGGAAAAGCTATCAGATGAAACCCCGGATGAATCAATGGAAATTGCAGGAGAGAAGGTATCTGATGTGGCAGATAATTCTTATGTTCCTGCAAATGATTCGGGTGATGATGCTAAAGTATGGGAAGCTATTGAAAAGCTTGATAAGGACGGCATTATCAACATCGAAGACGGTATCAATTTCTCGGGAAGCAAAGGCTTATTCCTGGATACACTAAGATTTTTCAAGGAATCTATTGATAATAAAGCAGATGAAATTGAAGAGTACTACTTCAAGGATGACTTCAAAAACTATTCAGCAAAAGTACATGCACTAAAAAGCTCTGCCAGACTTATCGGAGCTAAAAATCTATCCGATAAGGCAAGGGAACTTGAAGAAGCAGCAAACAGAGACGATATTGATTTTGTTAGGGATAATAATTACGAACTTATATCTGAGTACAGGTCATTTAGGGAGATTCTTAAAGACATTTGAGGTGCCTTATGGATAAAAGAAGAATCCTGGTTGTAGATGATGATGAGATAATCATACGACTTACTAAAGGAATACTTTCAGATAAATATGATATTGTTACGGCAGATTCAGGACAAAGGGCCATTGACATCTATGCGGATGTTAAGCCCGATATGATTCTGTCTGATCTTATCATGCCCGGAATGACCGGCTTTGAGATGATGGAGAATCTCAGAGCCAAATACAATATTATCATCCCTGTAATGTTCATGACTGCACTTTCAAGTGACGAAACAGAGGAACAAAGTCTTACGATAGGAGCAGTTGATTATATCAGAAAACCCTTCAAGGCAGATGTACTGCTGCACAGAGTAGATAACATCATGGCTAATCTTGATCAGATAAGAGGTCTTCGGGCTGCTGCCGAGAACGACACCATGACAGGGCTTTTAAATAAGACAACCAGCATGCGTGAAATTGACCAGGCTGTAAGAAATGGTCAGGGCATACTTATGATGATAGACCTCGACAGCTTTAAGCTGGTTAATGATATCTACGGTCATGAAAAGGGCGATCAGATTCTTATAAGGTTCGCTGAAATACTAAAGAGTATCATGAGATCCTCTGACATAATCGGAAGAGTCGGTGGTGATGAGTTCATAGCATTTTGTCAGAATACAAAAGAAGAGAGAATGCTAAGGGAGAGGACCGAGTTCTTAAACAGAAAGCTCTTTAACTTCGCAAAAGAATGTCTTGCAGAAGACATGAACATTCCTCTTGGATGCTCCATAGGCGCAGCAATCTGTCCTGATGAGGGAAATGATTTTAACACGCTTTTTAAAAAGGCTGATGAAGCACTATATGAAGCTAAGCATAACGGAAAACACGGTTATGTAATTTATAAGCACGGCGAGGATGAAGTAAATGAAAATAAACCGGATAATAACTCAGAGATCCGAATGATCCTGGGAGAGCGAGAAGGTCAGCGTGGCGCCTATGTTCTACCTATGGACCAGCTAAAAACTGTTTACAGATTCCTTATAAGAGTAGAAAAGAACTATCCCAGTGATATTCATTTTATTGTTTTTACATTGGAGAGTAGAAACGGTCATGTAAGTGAATACAGAGATAAGTATATGGAGGTCATGGCTTCATGCCTCAGAGGAAGCGATATCGTGGCAAAGTATGGTGATGATAAAGTGATAGCGATACTGCTTAAAGCCTCAGCTGAGGACTATCATGTCCCTCTTGAGAGAGTAATGATGAAATGGAATGAAATGCATGAATCGCTGGAAGTAGAAATCAGCTACACTGTTGAAAATCTGATGACGTAGTTTTAAATAAAGATAAAAAAAATAATGTTAGGAAAAATGGCTTAATTTCAGATTTGGAATTAAGTCATTTTCTTTTGAACAAGGCCAGGTTATATCTGATGTTATTCAGAGTTATACCGGGGCTGAGAAAAAGAGCGTTCAGAAGGTTGATAAGTCTAAGGCCCACAACAGAGATTTCTATAAGCGTCCTGTTGTTGTAGCTTCTGCCGGAGGCGGTGCTGCTGCAGGAGCAGGTGCAGCTGCAAGTGCTTCAGCAAGTGCCGGTGCTTCAGCATCAGTAAATGTGTCAGGCGGTGGTAATACAAGCGTTAATTACACCAACGTCGAGTCTACAGTAGTAAATCAGACTAACGTTTATGTAAGTAATCCCGCACCCAGTTCAGCTGCAGCAAGCACACCTGTTTCAAGTGGCTTTGATTCATCAGGTATTGCTTCAAGTATTGAGAGTGCTACAAGTCAGATGACATCAGGCGGCGGAGCATCCAATATGGCAAGCGGTATCGCTGCGGCAGCCGTTGGAGCTGCAACAGCCGCCGCAGCAGGAGGAGCTGCAGCCACATATCTTAAATCCAAAAAGGAAAATGAAACTGAAGAAGTTGCTGAAACAAAATAATGTAATAGTGATGGGGATTTCACTTTAGATGGTCGGATTATCTGGGTGAGATCCCCTTTTTATGTTCATTATTTCATTACTATTTCACCGTGTGAGGGTCTTATTCTCATCTTATTTGAAGTAGAAATAAAATGGACACCATAATTTTCATTTGAGTACTAAATAACGGCTTAACAAATTCTTAAAAGTGCATAAAATGGATGTTTTTCGTTGATTTTTCGGGGGGTGGTATCATTAAGGTATAAGATAGATACAGGATATCTGTCTTTTTTGATTAATGTGATAAAGAGGTGATGAATGAATCGAGAAAAATAAAATTTTTTAGAAGAATAAAGGATAAAATAGAGGAAAGGAAAATGTGTTTATGAGAAATTTGTTATCAAAGAAATATGTCAATTATTGTTTAACCATACTTTTTGTCGCCATGCTTTTAGTTTGTAATGGAACCAGTGTTAAAGCTGACGATGATGATGATGATTATGTGACAAGTGACTGGCTTCAGGATTTTGGGGGTAGATTTGGAGAATATTATGACACCAGTGATGGTCAAACAAAGCCGGCATACATTATAACAGGATATGGTGGAGAAAAATCCAGCATAACAATAGATAGCCATGTAACAACATCTAAGGGACGAAACTATCCTGTAGTAGTTAGCTCTTTAGGCTTGAATAGTGAAACTCATGTTCGCGAGGTCAAATTTGTTAATGGTGTGAAAGTCATACCTAATATCAACTGGCCAATTGACGAAGGCTATTCATACAGTGCCGATGGGATAGTGAGAGGAAATGTCGACACGGTTGAAACAATAGATTTTTCCGGTGCTGATACAAGCTGCGCTCGAAATATGATGTATATGTTTAAAAATTTGCGAGGCCTTACCACCTTGGATATTAGTAATTTTGATACATCTAACGTAACATCTATGCGAGAAATGTTTGAAGGTTGCAGCAGAATGCAAACTATTAACCTTAAAGGGATTGATACTTCCAAAGTAACAACTATGGAAGCAATGTTTGATGACTGTGTGTCGTTGCAATCTTTGGATCTTTCTGGATTGAATACATCGAATGTTACTAATATGGGCATGATGTTCTGGGATTGCAGAAATCTGCAGACGCTTAATCTCACGGGCATTAATACGTCGAATGTTACAGATATGCACTATATGTTCTATGTAGATGTAGATGATTCAAAAAATTATGCAACATATTCAAAACTGACTTCTTTGGATCTTAGTAGCTTCAATACATCAAAAGTAACTAATATGAAATCTATGTTTTGTGGACAGGGGAATTTGACTAGTCTTAATCTGAGTTCTTTTGATACTTCTAATGTGAAATATATGGATAGTATGTTCACCTATTGCAGATCAATGACTCATTTAAATTTAAGTAATTTTAATGTTTCAAAAGCACAAACTATGCAAGACTACACTTCCCTTGGGCAGCATTATACGAATGTTAAGGATGTAGGATTGTCAAATTTGGTATTTGCTAGCATTGATACTCCGGTAATATCTGGATCGGGATGGGTTTATACACTGTTAGAGACAGTGGACATTCGCGCTGGTCAAAAACCTATTTATCGTTTGGATGATAATAAAGATGGTAAACCGGATAATGAGACCAATTACTATGATTCTCTCAGAATTGATGGCATTAGTCACAGATATCTCTTAGTTGGTTACTATGATTCTAATGATAATACACATCATTATTATAATAATGCTAATCAGGGAGGGAACCAGCAGGAACATAATAATACTAATGATGGACAGCAGGATAAAAACCCGGCACCTGATAGCCAGCAGGAAGCAGCTACTGATGATCAGACTAAAAAGCCTGTAAGCCCTTCGGAGGAAGAGAAGAAGGAGACCGTAGATAAAAAGCAGGCAAAAACTTCTGTGTCTAAGGTGAAGGCAGGAAAGAAATCCTTTACTGTTTCCTGGAAAAAGCAGACTGCAAAGGGAATCAAGGGTTACGAGATTCAGTATAGTATGGATAAGAAATTCAAGAAGGATGTCAAGATAGTCACAATTGGCAAGACCAAGACAACTTCCAAAAAGATCAAGAAGCTTAAGTCCGGAGAAACATACTATATAAGGGTTAGGACTTATAAGAAAGCTAATTCAAAGAAGGTATATTCTAAGTGGAGTAAGGCAAAGAGCATAACTGTTAAATAATGCAATTGAAGTAAAGGAAAAGATCTCGGGGGTGAAAGCACCAATGTCATTAAGTTAAGTGTGACGACAAAAAGACTCTTATACCAGAAATGGTATAGGGGTCTTTTTGTCTGAAAAAAATAGTTGACAGCAGGACTGAAAAGTGCGGCCGCTTTCGCTACTGATTATATTTTAGAGGTATCTGTATTATATGGATCTATGGTTGCTGCGCGTCTTCTATGTTCATCCTCAATTGCTGCGTAGTGTTTGGCTGTGGTATTTATATCTTTATGGCCAAGAACATCTGCAACAAGGCGAATATCACCGGTTTCTCTGTATAATGCCGTGCCGTAAGTGCTTCGCATTTTGTGAGGTGTAAGCTTTTTTCCGGGGACAGCCATCCTGGTGTATTTCTGAACCAGAATTTGCACGGATCTGACCGTAATGCGGCTTTTTCTAAGGGATAAAAACAGGGCTTTTTCCTTGGAATCAGCCAGTAATGTGGGCCTCTCAAACTCTATATAATCCTTAATAGCTTCCGCAACAGCTCTGTTAAAGTACAGAATCTGCGTATTTCCGCCTTTTCGGACAACTGTGAAGGAATTCTCATCAAAATTAAAATCATCAATATCAAGGCCGACGCACTCGGATACACGAATTCCAGTATTGAGTAGGAGAGTGAAGATAGCAGTATCACGGAGAGTAGTCTTCTCACATAACGCTCTCTGCCTGTCGGAAACTTTAATATTGGTATTGATTACAGTATCCATCAATGTGTTAACTTCATCAGAATTCATGCGAATAATATCTTTTTTCGGAGCTTTTTTCCTTTTTGCAGCTCCAAGTGTCGGATTATTTTTCAGATAATGATGAAGGCACATGAATTCGTAAAATCCGCGAACTGCTGACATACGTCTGGCAATTCCTTTTTCTTTATTTACATGCTTATTCTCGCCGTTATTAAACTGCAAAAATCGCTGGAATTCATTGATATCTTCAAAGGTAAGCTGGTCAAGAATTTCCAAAGGAATATCCTTGATTTTATCGTTATCACTTAATATTGGATTTTTCTCAGCGAGAAATTTAAAGAAAGTGATCAGATCATAGGCATAAGAAACCACGGTATTAATCTGTGAAGTGAGTTCCTTATCATCAAGAAATGATAAACAATATCCGGGAAGCTCAGCTTCAAGTTCATGTAATTTCTCTAAACGTGATAGATATAATTTACGATTGTATTCAGAATCAGCACCCATATAATTACCCCCAACAAAACCATAGAATTATGCGAAAACACAGAATCCATGCGGATCTGATAAATACATTATACCATACATTATAATTTCGTTAAAGAGAGATTTAGCGAAATAATAAATTTTTATCACTACACTCTTGTGCATAAATTGAAATATTTAACGCGACTTCACAGAACATTCCGCAACACTTTATTTAATCAGTCTAAGAACGTGCCTGTTACGTGTGATATAAAGTCAAAACAGCATAAAAATCCTCCTGCCATTAATTTGAAATAATAACAGGAGGGTTAAACTTACTTCTTATTCTTTACTCTCTTAACTGTTGCGTTCTTAGGAAGGCCTGATTTTTCAAGAAGTTTTTTGTTATTCTCAAAATTCTTGGCATTAGTTTGCACCTTTATGATCACATTCTTCTTGGTGTTCTTAAAGGCACCCTTTCCAACCTTCTTAAGCTTTCCTCTGATGACGACTATCTTGACCTTCTTACCGTAATTGAAGGCGTTCTTGTCGATAGTATTGATGTTTTTGCCTATATCAACTTTTGTTGCCTGTTTGCAGTTTTTAAGGAATCCCTTGCGGATTCTTGTAACTTTGTAGGTCTTGCCATTTGCTTTTACTGTAGCAGGAACGACTACTGTTTTGAGGCTCTTGCTGTTTACATTTTTGAGGTCTAATTTTGTACCATTAGCCTTTTTGAAGACAAATTGTGAAATCTGTTCATCAGTCTTGCTGTAATTGGTAACTGATATTGTTTTGCCATCAGCATTCTCTTTTGTAACAGTCTTGGTTCCATCAGGATTCTGCTGCGTATCATCACCTTCATCCTGGCTTTGCTTCTGCTCTTCTATTGTGACTGTAACACAAGCAGGTTCAGAATCTGTATGATTATCATCTCCTACTACCTTATACCATACATAGTAGGTTCCCGCATCGGTTTTTGTTGGGATGTCTGTGGTATAAGCCGATGCATCAGGTGCCGTGGTCGCATTCGTACCGAGAGCGTACTTCATCTCACCGCCGGTGGCTTTACCAGTCACATTCACAAGTGGTTTATCCGTTCCGTCATATGTTCTGTTATTTGCGGTGATGGTTGCGGGAGTTGCAGCCGCCTTGGTGATCGTCACGGTCACTTCTTTGGTTGCCTGTACATATGTATCGGTTTCTGCCGCAGTTACAACGACGGTTGCGGTACCGACCTTCTTGATCGTCAGTGCGCCGGTGGAGGAGTTCACGTCGATGTACTCCGCACTACCATCCTTGACCGCGTAGCTGATTGCGCCATTGCCGTTGGTCGTAGAAGAAATTTTCTTGTCCGTGTCGCCATAGGTCGCGGTCACATCAGCGGCGGTTATGGTCTGCGCGGCTTTATTTGCGTAGCCATACACCTCGATCGATGCGACGCCATTCATCTGAAAATTTTCTAGACACCTACCATTATCAAAATGAAGTTCAAACGGCGCACTTGAATCTGTGAAAGGGTCATAATCCCATTGTTTGAATATAACTTTGGTGATAGTGTACTCTTCATAGCCTGAAACTGTCAGAGTACCAGCATTGTCCCACTGCCATCCATATCTTCCACTTCCATCATAATTGGTATTATTATGTGAAACCGTAACAACTCCACTTGTAGTTTCACTGTAGGTTGTTTGACCTGTGGGTCTAATGGTGGTCAGCAGTGTCTCTGCTGGTGCCGCATACGCCGTCAGGCTCATCCCTGGCACCAGCCCCAGCACAAGCACAAGGCTGAGCAGGATGCTCAAAAGTCGTTTCTTCATTTTCATAAGCAATCTGTCTCCTTTCGCATTCACGGCTGTTATGGCCGCCGCTGAACCATTATTCACTTCCCGAAGCGCCCATCTCGTGAGCAAGCTCACTCGATGATACGGCATTCGCCGCATCTGCGTCCAGCTCGATAAACATCCGATCACAAGCAAGCTTGCATCGTCTGTTTATCTCCCTGTCCTTGGCGCTTCTCATTGCTAACGCACAAAAAACCGCCGAACCTGACAGGGTATACTTACCCCGTCAAGTCCGACGGTTATCCATCACGAATGTAGTATTCAGTTTTAGAGCAAGACAAAAAGGCGCAGTTTACCTTACTGTGCTGTGCTGTGCTGTGCGAGTGTAGCCCTGTTCCGCATGGCTGTCAAGCCTCCTGTGGTTTATTTTCTGATAAATTTCTTAATTATTTCAAATAAAAGCTTTTTGCTTTTTCTAAACCCCGACATTTATATATAATTATTATCTCAATTAAGTGTAAAGAAACCATTATCCAAGCAGTGGTTTTAGATTAAAATTTCATTAAATTATTATTAAATAGTTAATGTCGTACAGACTATGAATGTTTTATGCCCTGTAGATATTGATTACATTTTTATTCTCCATAGAGTTAGAAGGTAAAAAGGTAGCGATAACTTCTTCACTGTTCGCATTAAAAACTGCGAGGTATCACTCCCGCAGCTTTTCGTAAACAATATCAGTCTATTGATTGGACTCCATAGTGTATCAGTATTGGGTCTTTCATCCTCTGATTTCCTTAACAACTTTAACAGCTTCTTTTGTCATATCCTCAATCTTATCAAAGGCGCATGATTTAATAAGATCACCTTTAACCATCCAGCTACCACCACAACATGCAATTCTGTCATAAGAAAGATAATCTCTCATGTTCTTTTCATTGATTCCACCTGTTGGCATGAACTTAATGCCTGTGTAAGGTGCTGCCATAGCCTTGATCATTGCAAGTGATGCCTTTGATGCAAGGAAAACTGCAGGACCTTTAAGATCATCTATCAAGGGCTTTTACTTCGAATCAGAGCGTTACTCCATCCTTAAATATGGATATTTCTCTATACCCGGCGTCTTCCTGCCTGGTTTTTTGTCCACTTGCAACATCCAAAACATAGTCCAGGAGTCTGTCCCCTGCTTCATCCAGAGACTCTTTTCCTTCAGCTACCTTTCCTGCATTGAAATCTATCCAATTGCCTTTCTTCTCATATAGCGCAGTATTCGTTGAAATCTTCACTGTCGGAACAGGTGCCCCAAAGGGTGTTCCCCTTCCGGTTGTAAAAAGTATCAGATGTGCTCCTGCAGCTGTAAGGTCTGTAGTTGATACCATATCATTTCCCGGACCTGATAATAATGACAGTCCTTTAATTTTTACCGGCTCAGCATACTCCAGTACATCTGAAATCTGAGCACTTCCGCCTTTTTGAACACATCCACAAGACTTGTCCTCAAGAGTTGTAATCCCGCCGGCTTTATTTCCGGGGCTTGGATTTTCATATACAACCTGTCCGTGATCCACAAAATATTTCTTGAAATTTTCAACCATACAAACTGCTTTATGGAACGTGGCGCTATCCTTACATCTATTAAAAAGAATTGATTCAGCCCCGAACATCTCAGGAACCTCTGTAAGAACAGTAGAACCTCCCATAGAGATAAGTCTGTCAGAAAATCTGCCAACCGTTGGATTGGCAGTTATTCCTGAAAGGCCATCAGAACCTCCGCACTTCATTCCTACAATAAGCTCGCATGCATCTATTTCCTCACGCTTGGACTGGCCTGCATAATCCGCCAATTCTTTGAGAAGTTTGCTGCCTTCCTCAATCTCGTCTTCGCAGTCCTGACAGGTAAGGAATTTCACTCTTTCTCCGTTCCATTCCCTGAGTTCTTCCTTGAATTGTTCTGAAGTAAGATTCTCACACCCCAAAGAAAGAACAAGAACCCCACCTGCATTTGGATGTTTTACAAGTGCTGCAAGGACCCTCTTTGTAGTTTCATGGTCATCACCCATTTGAGAGCATCCGTACGGATGGGTATATGCAAATAATCCCTCAATTGATCCCTTTACAAGGTTCTGATTGTCTCTGGCCAATTTCTCCGCAATCCGGTTCACACATCCGACAGTAGGAATAATCCATATTTCATTTCTGATTCCTACTTTTCCTTTGGCTCTCCTGTAACCCATAAAAGTCCTGTTTGCTACTTTAGGAAGCAATGGTATTTCAGGTTTATACTCATATTTGGAATTCTCAGAAAGAGAGGTTTTGACATTATGTACATGCACAAAACTTCCTGATTTTATTTCATCTGTGGCAATGCCTATACAGTTTCCGTATTTTACTATCGAGGATCCTTCTGCTATGTCATTAAGCGCTACTTTATGCCCTCTTCCAATTGCCTCAATAGTTTTTAACCCATCTTCAGATGCATCTATAATTTCACCCTCTTCCAGGTCTCTAAGTGCAACTGCAACATTATCCAAAGGATGTATCCTGATACTATTCACCCTGAACCTCCCTCATGGCTTCATACATGCCCTTTTCATCTATCAGGGCAAGGTCTTTAATAACTGCTTCTTCAAATCCGGATAGTTTTATGAGCGCATCTCCCCACATCTTCTCATTGGCAATAATATCTCTTGCCAACTTCTCATTATCAGCATCTTTCAGAGCAAGGAACGCATCAAGTACCCATTCGTCATCTTTGATAAGGTATTCATTACTGTCTCTTTCTGCAACCAGAGCGCCTTCCCGCTTTTCATAACCTCTGTGATAAAAAGCAAGAAATGCAGCAAACGAAAATGTCAGTACTTTGGGTAACTCCTTCTTCTGTTCATAATACTCGAGTACTGTGTACATAACTCTTGCCTTCCACTTAGATGCTGAATTCAGGGAAATACTAAGCAGTTCATGGTCAATGAAAGGATTTGCAAATCTGTCTGTAACTGCGGCTGCGAAATCCTCAAGATCTTTCTTATCAAGTCCCTTGAGAACAGGAATAATCTCATCATAGAGAGCCTTATTCATATATCCCCTTATTACATCATCTTTCATGCAATCTCTTACAATATTCTGTCCTGCAAGATATGCACCCATAATCATAGATGTATGCGCACCGTTTAAGATTCTTACTTTGCGCTTTTTATAAGGATCAACATTATCTACTACAAGTATGGGAAGTCCGGCTTCTTCCACAGGAAATTCTTTCTTAATCTTCTGCGGTCCTTCTATAACCCACGCGCCAAACACTTCAGCCGTATCAATAATATTGTCTTTATATCCAAGCTCCTCACAAATAGCATCAGCTTCTGCTCTCGGATAACCTGGAACTATTCTGTCCACGAGTGTGGAGCAGAAAATATTATCATTATATACAAAGTCTCTGAATTCTTCAGACAATCCCCACTGATCTATATATTTATTTACGCACTTTAGTAGCTCATCTCCGTTTCTGTCTATGAGCTCGCAGGATAAAATAATAAATCCCGGAAGTTTGTTATTAAATCTTTCATACAGGAACTGTGTCAGTTTTCCCGGAAAACTTGCACACGGTCTATCCTCCGGTTTGCAGGAAGGATCATAAGCTATACCTGCCTCTGTAGTGTTGCTTACAATGAATCTCATTTCGGGATTTTTGGCACAGGCTAAGAATTCATCAAATTCTCTGTATGGATTAAGGCATCTTGAAACACTGGAAATAACTCTTTTGTTATTAACTTTTTGCCCATTTTCCTGTCCCCGTAAATAAAGTGTGTAAAGACCTTCCTGATCGTTTATCATATCAGCGAGTCCATGTTCTATTGGCTGACATAAAACAACCTTGCTGTTAAATCCTGCTTTTTCGTTCATAAGATCGATAAAGTAATCGACGAACGCACGAAGGAAATTTCCTTCGCCAAACTGAAGAACCCTCTCCGGTGCATCCTTTAGAAGGTATCCATCGTACCCCTTTTCCTCCAATAGTTTGTAACTAAGCTTCTCCATGTTAAAAGTCCTCCATTCAAAGAGAAAATTATCGTTTTTGGAAGTTCACATGTTTTATCAAGCTCCGACATAAGCTTTGCAATATTCCCTCCGCAGGAATTATTGGCAATTTTTCCGCATAATCATGAAAAATATGCTTTGCAGTCTCAGTTTGTAAAATAAAATCTTCATCTAAAAAACTTTTCATCTTTCACCAGCTCCCAATTAAAACCTTTTCTATAATACTAATTGCAAATCTTTATTTTTTATATAGCTTTGGGGTTTTAAACCAACTTATACAACAAGTACAACAATTTTTACAATATTTATGTCCGCCTTCTATAACGGCAGTTATTTTATATGTTTGCATACAATTTCTCCATTCTGCATTAATTCTGCCCTTGTTTATAATATTGCAATTATTGCTGTTTATGAGTTTTTTTGCAATTGTTGCTATTTTGGTATAGAATGTCGGATATGAAAAAGAATTTAACCAGCCAGTATGACGACAGACAGTATATGGAATCGCTTGATTTCGAACTATATTATTATCACGACACTAAGCCAACGGTCCGAACCGGTCTTCATAGGCATAAATATTATGAATTTTATTTTTTCCTGGAGGGACATGCAGAAGCTCAGGTACAGCAAGAGCACTATATGCTGAGCTACGGAGATATTCTGATTGTGCCTCCTTCTGTTACACATGGAATTTTCGTCCATGATTTTGACATACCCTACAGGCGTTTTGATTTATGGATCAGCAAATCAGCTTTTTCCGAAATGAAGCATCTGGGACAGGAATATGCATATGCCGTAAATATGGCGCTGACAGAGTCAAGACATGTCATTCACACTGACAGAATTACTTTTAATTCTATCCTTTCAAAACTTTTTTACATAATTGAGGAAAATAAGAGTGCCCGTTTTGGAAGAGAATGTCAGCTAAAGCTCAGCGTTTGTGAACTTATACTTACTGTTAACAGACTTGCGTATGAACAATTTAACAACAAAAAAATAACTCAGGATGTTCTGTATCAGAATATATGCGAATATATCGAAAGAAATATTGACGAGGACTTATCTTTGGACAGCATTGCCAATCATTTCTTTTTGAGTAAGTTCTATATTTCACATGTTTTTAAAGACAACATTGGCATCTCACTACATAAATATGTTGCAAAAAAAAGGCTTCAGCTATGTCACGATGCAATTTTAGGCGGTGAATCAATGTCTGAAGCATGCAATAATTATGGCTTTGAGGATTATTCAAATTTTTATCGCGCATTTAAAAAGGAATATGGAATATCACCAAGGGAGTTGGCTAAAACCGCAAAATTAAATACAGCGGAAGCTCAAAAGAAAACCCCTTAGGCATATTGCTAAGAGGTTTTCTGCTTAGGTGTTATATCTTACTGACTCCACTTCTCTTTCCAAAGTTCCATAATCTCCGGGTAGTGCTTGGGTGATAACAGGATTAGTGCAGTCACTATTCCAATAGCAGATGCCACAAGATTAGTCCAATCACTGATAAGCAGCTGTGTCGAAGCACCTCCGTTTGCAGTATAGTAACTGTTAATAAGGCCGACAAAATCCAGTGTAAAATGCGCGATCATCACAACCCACAGATTAGCAGTGCGTAAATATACCGCTCCAAAAACAGCTCCAACTCCGATACAATATGCTACCTGAAAAATACCCACCACAGGATTTTCGCCTGTTAAGATATTGGTTATATGTACTCCGGCAAACAATAATGTTGACAGCCAGAATATATGTTTTATCTTCTTCTCAGACTTGATCGTTCTCATGTAGTTGGCTATGCCGAGACCTCTGAATGCGACTTCCTCGGTAAATCCGGGCGAAAGGGCGGTTAAAAATGCAACAAGCACATTGCCTAGTCCAAATGTGTAAAGATCAATAGCGGCACCTATATAGTCGGCTATAAGTAAAGGAAGCATTACAATAATGCCCCACCTAAAGCCTTTCCAGCTAAGAAAGTTTTTGAGGTCAGGTCTGAACCAAAGTGCAAATATAATTGCTGCTATAATGACACCTATAGCGGCTCCGATACCGGATGCATTTTTCACAGTTGTACCGAATCCGATCATTTCTTTTGCATAACCCGGTATAAAATTTGAAAGTGGATTGTCTATCAGTGATGCACCAATAGATGAAAAAAGCATAACAAAGATAAGAAGAACAAAGTATCCGATTATTGGATGATCCAAAATAGTATGTTTCCTGGTCATGTTCAATTCCTCCTGTAACATATTAATTCTTAGAACTAATAACAGTATATAATTCAGGTCTTCTGTTTTTCATCCCCCAAACTTCGCGCTGTCTGTAGCTTCGGAGCTGATCAACATCAAGTTCTGCGATATAAATTCCTGCTTCTTCGCCTGCTTCAAAAACGCAGCAGTCTCTTGGACCGGCAAGCTCAGGAATATAAATTACTCCGTCAAACAATGTTGAATGTCCGTTACAATCCGGATGATTCGCCGGATAATTACATGTGGCTATGGCACACATATTTTCGTATGCTCTGCCGCGTAGCTGAGATAAACGGTTGATTTCCATGGGACATGCGTTAGGAACAAGAATAAGCTCTGCGCCTTTAAGCATCAGTACTCTGGCACTCTCAGGGAATTCTCTGTCATAGCAGATCATTGAACCTACCTGAATACTGCCCTCTTTTGTATCAAGAGTCTCTACAAAAAAATCATCTCCTGCGCCAAGAACGCCCTCGTCATCTTCTTCTCCGAAATCACAGATATGAACTTTGGAATACCTGTACACAAGCTTGCCGTGCCGATCAAAGAGACATACAGTATTTCTCGGTTTGGGTTCATGAGCTTCAAGCAAAGTTATTGCGATAGCCATATCAAGCTCTTTTGAAAGCGCTGAAAAGTGTTTTAAATAATCGCTGTCCAGAGAAAGTGCCTGTGTTTTAAGCTCAGCCTCGTTATGGGAAAACTGATATCCAATGCTCCACATTTCAGGAAATAAAGCTATATCGGCGCCTTTGTTTTTGGCTTCCTTGCAGGCTTCAATTCCGATCTTTAAATTATCATCTGTATTCTTTGTTGGAAGTATTTGTAAAAATGCTATTTTGAGTTTCATTTTTCGACTCACTTTCAGATTCTAAGTTTGGAAGAATCATTGATCAATACTCATCAAGGAAATTATGCCTTACGCCATTCTTTTTATATTCAATTATAGTGTCAACATGAACATTTTCAACGCTTCTGAAAATATTGGTTTCTACAAAAGGATTGGTCTTTTTTAGCTCTGCTATAAGCTTCTTTGTCTCAAGACGTTTACTGGTTGATGAACCATCGTCGTTTATGGTACTGCAGGTTTCTGTAAAGTGGCATGCGCACTGGAGAAAACGAAGCTCATTATAATCTCTCCAGGCACAGATATCCTCTTCTCTTACAAGATACATCGGTCTTATAAGCTCCATTCCCTCAAAGTTTGTACTGTGAAGCTTGGGCATCATAGACTGAATTTGTCCGCCATAGAGCATACTCATAAGTATTGTCTCTATAACATCATCAAAATGGTGACCCAGGGCTATTTTGTTACAGCCCAGCTCCTTTGCTTTACTGTAAAGATATCCTCTTCTCATCCTTGCACACAGGTAACAGGGATTTTTCTCTATTGTATCAACCGTATCAAATATTGTACTTTCAAATATTGTGATCGGTATTCCAAGTACCTTGGCGTTACTCTCAATAAGCGCTCTGTTTTCTGCAACATAACCCGGGTCCATGACAAGAAAAGTCAGATCAAAGTTTACATGTCTGTGACGCTGAATTTCCTGAAAAAGCTTTGCCATTAACATAGAATCCTTGCCACCTGAAATACAGACAGCAATATGATCGCCTTCTTCTATTAGCTTATAGATTTTACAAGCCTTGGCAAATGGCGCAAAAAGCTGTTTATGATATTTTTTCTGAATACTTTTTTCAGCACGCTTTATTCTTTCTTCTATATCGTTTGTGATTTCACTCATATAACTGAAATTTCCTTACTAAATCAAAATTATAAATATATGTCAGATATAACACTGAGTCAGGAATAACGTCAGGATGTATCCGTATAAGATTTTAAATTCTGTTCGTTTATTCAGCAAGGTGAAAATTTACATTTCACATTTTTCACATTTTCATAAAAAAACAGTCCCAATACTTCTTTATATTGAGACTGTCTTTTTGAAAATTCTTATTTAAAGTTTTCTTGTATTAATCTGCATTTTCAGAAGAATCTTCTACTTCTGCACCAGAATCAGCAGCTTCATCAGTGGATGTATTCTCATCGTCTGCTTATTCTGTGGTAGATTCTGTATCAATTGTATCCTCTACTGCTGTAGCTTCTTCTGTAGATTCAGTGCTTACCGCTTCTGAAGGATGCTTAGCAGCGTATACACGCCATCCTGCAAATGAACATAAAGCTAAAAGAAGTACTAAACTACAGATCTTCGCAATCTTAGCATTGCGTTTCTGCTTGGCAAGTCTTGCCTTTCTACCCTTTTTCTCTTTTTTGTACGCATCTACTTTTTCCTGACTCATTATTTTTGCCTCCCAAAAAGTTTTTTATCAATGTGTCAAGAATAGCAGGAAAATGTGTTTATTTTTTGAAGAATAAGTCTTAATTCGTAAATATTTAGAAGTGAAATTTGCTAACAGACTAATTTACCTTCACGCTCTTTTTCTTACTCCAATTTGAGTAGAACTTTTGACCATTCTTCATTGAATATGCTACCTCCATTCCCCTGAAATTTAAGTTAAAACTGCTTATGCTCTAATATAATGATACCTAATTTCATTAGATAAAAGGCCATTTTCATGTTTATTTAATAGAAATTTTAGCTGGTATATAGGAAGGATTTTGATTGTTTCGAAAACAAAAGAGCTGACGTTTAAATCAGCTCTTTTGCACAACATCATTCTGAGTTTCATAGTCTCCTGTTTTTGCTTAATCAGTCAGGATAAGGCATCTGAAACACCTGCTTCTCATCATCTTTTCTGGAGTACAGGATTCCATCCTTGGAATAAAAGGTTTCGTTTTGCACATCACAATTAAAGTATATAGCTGGCTCATAAAAGATAATGCTACCATCATCCTGCCTGAAACCAACGTATGGATTATTGACGAAACCACCGTAAATATCTACACTATTGATATTTTTTCCAAGATTTATTGTGAAGGTGAGTTTTTCGAAGGAAATTGGCGCATCATATAAGGACTCATCTTCACCTTTATAGTCTACTATTTTTTCATATAAAGGATTTTGCTTCATGTATTCTAACCTTGCATTATTCGCTTCCTCCCATTCCGGGGTACCTTCCTGAAGAGGTTTTCCATAAGGGCCTGTCCACTCTTCGAAGCCTTCATCGAATGACTTTAGTTTAATTCCGAAAAAATCAGGAACTCCAATATTCTTGAAGCCGCCAAGTTCTGTTATTTTCTCGCCTTCATCGGTGACATCCGGAATGTCTATAGTCAATCCTTCCTCTGATCCATCCCAAAGATACTCTTCAACGAGGCCTTCATGACTTATTTGGCCTATTGTTATTTCCAGATCTCCCATACGGATATCAGTGTTGCCTGTTAATGATCTATTGCCGCAGGCTGTTATTATGATAAAAAAGATGAGAAATAATGCTGGAAAAATATATCGAATATGCTTCATGAAACTAGTTCTCCTGATTATAATAATAAAAATTTGTATTACTGAAAATAAACTACGAAAAATATGTTTATATGAATTGTAGAACATTATATTTTTGCGACAATACAAGTATATTCGATTATTGTTCAGAAATGTTTACGGAATTTGAATAAATTGATGCATAATTCGTACTTGACAACAGGAAAATCAAGTGATACCTAAAAAATACAATGGAAGCGATAATCGTTTGTATTACGACTATCGCTTCTTTATAGTTTTTTTCTTTCTTATTCTATTTCAAGTTTTCCGTAAAGCACTTCTTTTGAGCTGTCTGCTGATGCGAAGGGCCCGGGGATAATATCCGTTCCTCTATGATTTCCAAGGAAATCAACATCAAAAGTAATAGGTGTTCCGTCAGGATTCTCGAACTTCTGCTCGGGCTCGAAGGCTTCGCCAAGAGTCTCTGTGGAGATCATATCTACCTTGAAGGACTTAAGGATATCATAGATGTTGGTATCAAGGAACCAGTCGCCATCTTTCTCTGTGACATCTACAGTTACTTTTCCTGAGTTATCAATGAAGGCGTTCTTTTCGTTTTTCCAGGGTGTTGCTCCTTCAAAATAAGCATTACCATCAATCCAAACAGGAAGATGTGAGAAATGAGCAGCCTCATGTTTTCTCATGTTGGGATACTCTTCTTCCATATCGAACTGCTTTATCCATTCATCATAAGTAGGATATTCATCCCAACAGTAAGTGCCAACCTTTCTGTTTTCAATCTGCTTCTCATTTGGATTGGAGTCGTTTTCAAGTACCCAGTCTTCAGAAGGCCATTTCTGTATGAAAATATTGTTGTAGAAACGATCATCGCCGTGGAGAATTGTCATGAAGCCCATAACCTCTGTTCTGTGAGGAATATGGTATGGGGTATATCTCCAACCTGTGCCCTCTCCAACCATTGTAAATGAGCCTGCGCAGAGGTTGTGAACCATGGCAACACCCTGAGTAGCAACGCGAAGTGATACATCTGAAAGCAGGATGTTGTTATCGATAAGCGTAGGGCCGTGACCAACTTCTACGAAAATATCCTGACAGGTCATGCCACCCTGCAGCTGCTTAGCAAAAGAGGGGCGCTCATTGTCGTGAAGAAGGTTCTGGCTGATACGTGTTCCCTGAGCTTCCCAGTCACACCAGATGCCCATTGTGCAGTTATGAATGTGATTTCTTCGCATAACAACGTCGATTGCCGCATGCATTTTGATACCTGCAATCTCGGCACCGCCAAGCTCCATCATGTTGTTGATATGATGAATATGGTTATCTTCAATAATGCTGAAAACACCGCCCTGACGACCGATGATACCACCCTGCTCGCAGTGATGGATGTTGTTACGACGGATGATGTGACCGCCGATTTTTTCCTTGAGCCATCCATAGTACTGACCGCGGCATACGGAATCTCTTTCCATCTGAGTGGGGCTCTTTACATGCTTTGTTGTGTAATAGTGATTGTTGTCAGGATCATAGTAACGACCGACACATATTCCTGCGCACTTACTGCCCCATATCTCACAGTCTTCTATGATCCAACCCTTACTCCAGTGAGGACTGATCATACCGTCCTGATATGCTGCAGGCGGAGCCCAGGTGGTAGCTGCCTTGTTGATATTAAAACCGCTGACTGTGATGTAGCCTACTCCTTCTTTTCCGGGCATAAAGCATTCGCGTCTTACATTTATCTCAACATTTTCTTTATTGGGGTCAGCGCCTCCAAAATTTGCATAGATTATAGTTTCATCATTTTCAGTATCCTGCTCGGCGTACCATTTTCTCTTTGAATTTTCGGGATCCCATGAGCATTCATAGACTTTTGCTTCGATGCATTCATCCAAAGTTACTGCTTCATATAGAGCCTGATCATTAAGCCATACGCAGCCTGTATGTTTATTGGGCGTTGCAAAATACCAGTCGCCATAAACAAGGGTTGTATAGGGATTGTATTCGCCAAATATTCCATTTTTTACCTTAGTTACCCATACATCACCTTGGAATTTTTTCCAACCTGTTACCTTTTCAGCACCTGTAATAATGGCGCCAAGAGGCTTTTCGCTTCTGTAAACTATTCTGTTTTCTTCTGTGCCGGCATTTATTGGATCAACGTATTCTCTGTAGGTTCCGGGAGCTACGATGACTTCATCACCGAGCTTTGCAATTGCTGCCGCCTGATTTATTCTCTTAAAAGGCAGCTCAAAAGTTCCATTTCCATCATGTGTCGCATTAGCATTTACGTAAATTTTCATAGGAAATCCTCTTTTCTTAAAAGCCGGAGAAGGAAAGACCCTTTCTCCGGCTATGAAAAACCTTATGCAGGTTACAATGTGATCTGTGTTTTTACTAAATCTTCAAGGGCTTCGCTGGAACCAAGGTAAATAGGATACTCCATCTTCTCAAGAACCCATTTTCTCTCTACAGGATTGTAGTATTTAAGCTTTTCAAGAGGTGTCTTAACAGTGACAACCTTGGACTCTCCTGCCTTTAAGAATACCTTCTCAAAACCGCGAAGCTGTCTAACCGGACGATCTACAGCAGAGTTCTCAAAACCTGCATAGAGCTGTACAACTTCGCCGCCGTCTCTGCCACCGGTATTTGCAACAGTTACCTTTGCAACAAGCTCATCACCCTCAACAGCTACGCTGGGATCACTGATCTTGAAGGTGGTATAGCTAAGTCCGAATCCATATGGGATAAGGGGCTTAACGTTATTCTTATCAAGTCTTGTGTATCCGTGGTAATACTCGTAGTACTGATCTGTGGCTTCCCAGTCAACCTTCGGAAGATCTTCTTCTTTGTAAGGAACAACGAAAGGAAGTTTTCCTGAAGGATTAACGTCGCCAAAGATTATCTCAGCCAGGGCTGTTCCGCCTTCCATTCCGGGATAATATGCCATGAGCACGGAGTTCACTTTATCTATCCAGTCTGTCATCATGATCATGTTGCCGCCGATAAGAACTACAACGGATTTTTCATTGATGCTTCCTGTCTCCTGAAGGAGCTTTACATCTTCATCGTGAAGTCCAAGTCCCTTCTTTCTGTCGCCTCCGATAGAACCTGTGTAGTTATCTGTAGTATCTGATGAAATGAATTCACCCTCATCATCATGGTTATATCCGACAACATATATAACTGCATCAGCTTCAGCAGCAATCTTCTTTACTTCATCAAGGTCTGCGCCATCAGAATATAAAATTTCAGCGGAAGGAACAGCTTCCTTTATGCCCTGCAAAGGAGTTTTTACATAAGGCGGTCTAACCCAGCTTGAACCCTGATCTCCGATTACATTTGCATCTGCAAGCTTCCCGACTACTGCAAGCTTCTTGATTCCCTTATCCAAAGGAAGGACATTTTTATTTTTTACAAGTGTAATAGCTTCTTCTGCGGCCCTCTTAGCCAGGTCAATGTGCTCTTTTGAGCCAACTACTGACATGTCATATTCCTTGTGATCTTTATCAAAAGCAAGGATTGTACGAACGATTCTGACTGCCGCATCATCGATTCTGCTCTCGGGAACAAAGCCGTCTTTTACTGCCTGAACGAGTCTTGGACCAAAGAACTGTGTCCAGAGCATCTCCATATCCTGTCCGCCGTTTGCGGCTTCTACGGTATCAAGAACGCCCCAGCAGAAATCCGACATTACAAAGCCGTCAAAATCCCATTCTTTTTTCAGAACCTGACTTAAAAGGTATTTGTGATGTCCGCACTGTACGCCGTTATAGCGGTTGTAAGAACTCATAATGCTGGCACAACCTGCATCCACGCAATCCTTGAAGTGAGGAAGATATACCTCCTGCTCGGTTCTCTGATCGCAGGTAACGCTTACCTTGAATCTGGCATTTTCCATGTCGTTAAAAGCATAGTGCTTTACGCATGCCATGATATCTTCGCTCTGAACACCCTTTACAAGAGAAGCACCCATTCTTCCTATCTGATAGGTTTCTTCGCCGTAGGTCTCCTGGCTTCTGCCCCATCCGGGATTGTAAGGAAGATTGATACAAACGCCTGCAAAAAGGTTGCCGCCAAAAGCTCTTACTTCCTGACCTATGGCATGTCCGATTTCTTCTTCCAGTGCAGGATTAAAGGTTGCACCTCTTGCCATGGAAACAGGAAAACAGGTTGTTTGGTTATTTCCGCAAACAACGCCTCTTGGGCCGTCTGCAAACTTCATGGGAGGAACGCCCTTATCAGGAAGGCCGCCTGCTTCGTAAGGTTTTACATTATAATGGGCACCTTCTTCTGTTCCAAGAACCAGCTCCATTATTTCACTTTCCTTCATGGACGTAGCATCGATATTACCGGCCATGAGGCTAACCTTCTCTTCAAGACTAAGTTCCCCAACAATTTGTCTGGCTTTTTCGTCGAAAGTCATTCTGTAAGTTTTATCTTTTTTCATACCGAGTTGTCCTTTCTGTTTTCACAAGGAAGTTCTGTTAGCCTTTAACAGCACCTGCCATCATACCTTTAACGAGCTTATCCTGGAACACGATGAAGAGTGTGATCATGGGAAGTACTGATAAGGTAAGAACTGCCATGATAATCGGGATATCCAGGGAATGCTCACCCTTAAACTGTCCAAGAGCAAGCGGTAATGTCTTGTGCTCAGGGCTGATAAGTAAGGTATTTGCAAATGCGAACTCATTCCACATTGAAACGCCGTTATAGATTGCAAGTGTTGACAATCCTGATTTTGATAAAGGAAGGATCATCATAAAGAAATTCTGATAGCGGTTGCAGCCATCGATTTCTGCCGACTCTTCTATCTCTCTCGGAATAGTTTTCATAAATGCTGTAAGAATGAAAACTGACATAGGAAGTGCAAATGCAACATAGGGACCTATCAAAGCTTTAAGTGAATCGTAGAATCCAACGGTAGTTGTCAGCTTGAAGATAGGGATAAGTGTTACGTGCATGGGCACAGACATCATTGCTACAATCGTTGCATAGATAAAAGGGTTTAATTTAAAACTCATTCTTGCAAGAGGATATGCAGCAAACGATGAGATGATCAGCATAAGTACAAGTGAAATTGCAACAACCAGTACGCTTCGGAAGAAATATCCAAAGAAGCCATGGGTAACAACCTCTACATAGTTGTTGAAATACCAGGGATCCGGAAGATGGAAAACACCCTGCTGCAGCATATCGAACTGCTTACGGAAGGAGTTCATTATCATGAAGAAAAACGGTGTAAGCGTAAGGACAAGCTGAATCAGCGCAAAGATAATTGCTATCGTCCATGCGATCCTGGATTTTATCTTGGACATGCGATAATCAGTATCATTTGATTTTCCGAGACTGTTTATATCTACTGCCATAGTACCACCATTCAAATTGTTATCTGTCATATTTAATATTCCTCCTTAACCTTAAATACCTTGTTAAAGAGTAATGCGATTGCCGTTATCAAAATGAACATTCCGGCTGCCACGCAGGAACCGTAGCCCATGTTAAATTGCTGGAATGAAAGTTTGTACATGTAGGTCGCCATGAGCTCTGTAGAACCTGACGGTCCACCCTGTGTCATGTTCCAGATCATATCGAAGTACTTAAGTGATCCGATAAGAGACATTGTGCAGGCTGTTTTGAAGATCGGTCCAAGAAGAGGTATGGCAATCATGCGAATGTACTGCCCTCTGGTAGCACCGTCGATTACAGCAGCTTCATAGATCGTGGTATCGATGTTTCCATATCCGGCGATGAAGTAAACCATATAAAAAGGTGTGAACTGCCATGCCATAACACCGATAACTGTGTAAAGTGCATTAGGTGCTGTACCAAGTAAATCGATTGTGGTTCTTTTACCATTTATAAGTGTTGCCAGAGAAGAAATGATTCCTCCGTTTGTTGCCAAAGCATAGTTAAAAAGGAATGCTATAGCAACTGAACTCATAAGATAAGGTAAAAACCATATTACTTTGAAGATATTGAATTTTTTGCCTCCGGCATCAAGGAATGTTGCGAGCAGCATACCGAGAGGAATCTGAATAAGTATGGAAAATACCATTACTATCAGATTGTGCTGAAATGATTTCCAGAACATTGCATCCTTTAAAAGAGCTTTCCAGTTATCAAGACCGATAAATACTCTTCCTGCCGAGATGCCGTTCCATTTATATCCGCTGATAGCGAATGTATCAATTACGGGATATACTATGAAAATTGCAATCAGTAAGAGCGCCGGAAGCAGGAACACTGTTGCTGCTTTGGCTGTACTCTTTGCTTTTGCCTGAGCAAGCCCCATATTGTTACTTTTATCCACGTTATCTCCTTCCTGTCGCCCTTAGGCGAATAAATAAGCAAAACTGCCCGCAGGAAAATAGTTATCCTGCGGGCAGCGGTTTTAATATCCAGCCGCAGCTAAGTAATTAAAAATCTTATTCTATTACTCTTCTGCTAATGCCTTCTGCATTGCTTCATCCTGTTCCTGTCCGATCTCCTCAGGAGTCTTCTCAAGACCAAAGAGCTCGGTCATGCAGTTCTTATGAACTTCTGTTACAGATGCGGGCAGATACTGGTCATACCAAAGCTGTACGTTTGAAGCGTTGAAGAATACGTCTACAACAACCTTGTTACAAGGATCGTCGATACCCTGCTCAAAGCCCTTGATTGAAGGAATTGTTCCGTTTGCAACCTGTGTCTGGTTATAAGTGTCATCGTTGTAGTACTGAGTTGCAAGTACATAGCAAGCATCAAGCATATCCTGGTCTACAGAACCATCTTCCTTGAAGCAGTTGAAGGAGAATCCGTTACCGATAGCTGTTCCGATTTCAACGTTCTGAGGAACACCCTTAGCCTTAGCTTCTGCATCTTCAGGGAAACGGAATACGCCAACGTTCTCGTTGTACCACTCTTCACTGTCTGCTCTGATACCGGAAACCTGCCATGAGCCGTGAAGCATCATTGCTGCAGAGCCATCATAAAGGAGTGCTCTATCCTGGTTATCATCAGCTGTAAGAGAGTTCACACCATCCGGGAAGTACCCCTTCTTTACCCAATCCTGAATCTTTTCAGCTGCATAGATGAAAGCTTCACTTGTGAATGATCCGCCATTTTCCTGTGTATAAGCTGCATCGAATTCAGCATTTCCTGAGTGACGGGCTACCAGGTACATGTAGTACATGGAACCTGTCCATTTGGAAGCGTTTGCAAGAGCGAAAGGAGTAATGCCGTTTTCTTTAAGCTTTGCGCAAACTTCTTCAAGTTCATCGATGGTTGTGGGAACTTCAAGACCAAGGTCAGCAAAGATTGTCTTGTTGTAGAATACGTCACATCCTGAAAGTCCGCCGAAAGGAATAGCCAACATCTTGCCATCATAGGTTGACTGTGCTACAGCTGCGTCGATGAAATCCGGATGATCGTATTTAGCATACATATCAGTGATATCGTTTACGAAACCTGACTTGTAGTACTCAGCCATAGGGCCGCCACCCCAGTGGATGTACATGTTGGGAGCCTGGCCTGAACTCATTGCTACAACCAGCTGCTGTTTGTAGTTATCGTTCTGCTGGTGAACCTGGTTAACAGTGATGTTGGGATAATCAGCCATGAATCTCTGAACAGCTGCTTCCTGAGTGCTCTTTCCGGGATCTTCTGTAGCGATATCCCAAAGAGTGATCGTCATAGGTTCGGTTGTCAGTGTAGGCAGATTCTTACCATCAGTCTGTTTGCCTGATGCTGCATCTGTAGACTCGGTTGCTTCTGCTGCGTCTGTAGTCTCAGCTGCTTCAGTAGTCTCAGTGGCTTCAGTAGTATCTGCACTTTCGGTACTTTCAGTAGCTGCAGGCTCAGATTCTGTTGTAGCAGGTGCTGATGATCCACCGCCACAGCCGGCAATTGTTGTAACAGCGAAAACTGTTGCAAACAAAGTAGCTAATAACTTTTTGCTCATACATAACCCTCCTTATGTTTTGCGCCGATATTTTCTGACAATTAGTCAGAAAATATCATTTTTATAAAACATTTATCTGTTTCTTTATGAATAAACAATAAATTATACTGTTAATTATTGCTTGTAAAAAAATTGCTATCTAATATACAAAAATTGCTTTTTTATTATACAAAACGACAACCATATTTAATTTATTCTTAATAAAAGGTGTACAAAATGCCATATTTTATACTTTTATCTGTTGTTATGTATGTTATAATTGCTATCAAATATAAAGTTTTTGTTTATTATTTCTCGAAATATTTCGAAAATAATGGCAATTATGGACTTATTAGTTACCTGTCAAAAAATGCTATTTTTCCAAATGTGGGGACTTGGAATATGAGAGTTAAATTTGATGGAGTAAAGGAAAGTGTTAAGCATAAGATAAACACAAGTCTTCGAATGTATATCAATCAGGAGCACACGGATTATCCTCCTCACTGGCATACAGATATTGAGATAATCTGGATTAAAGAGTCTCCATACAAGGTTGTATGCGGAACTCAGACTTATGATCTTGAAGAGGGCGATATTCTTTTAGTGTGCCCTGCTGTTTTGCATGAAATCTTCTCTCTTTCCTTTGGAACAAGAGTCTATATTCAGGCTGACTTTTCCAGGCTTTCGGTACTAAAAGAAATAGACAAGGCATTCAGACTTATGTCGCCTGCCCTTCATATAAAGAAAAGGAATTGTCCTGAGAATTTATATGCTCAGCTTTGCGACCATTTAGATGAGATAAAAGAACTGTATTTTGGCTCTGCTCCGCCTGTTCAGATGAGTGAAGGCCGCCTCGGTCATAGCCTCATGTCATTTACAGAGCTCGATCCATATGGCGAGCTTGAGATCTATTCCATACTTATGCATTTTATTGTTCTTTGTGGCAAAAACATTGCGCTTTTCCAGGCACCTGAGGCTGCTTCGTCAGCTGCTGCATATAAAAACACTTTGTCCCTAAGTAATGTCTGTGCTTATCTTTCAGAGCATTTTACTGAGGATATATCTTTGGAGGATGTGGCAGCCTTCGCAGGATTCAGCAAATATCATTTTGAGAGGATTTTCTCAGATTATGCTGGTACTACCTTTTATCAATATTTGCAGCAGATGCGTATAAACTATGCTCAAACGCTACTGTCTAATCCGGAGCTGTCAATTACGGATATCTCCTACCAGTCCGGTTTTGCAAGCAGTACAGCTTTTACAAGAGCATTCAGAAAAAGTACCGGATATCCTCCATCACAGTTCAGGATGCTAAATGAAGCTAAGCACCCGCTTCCTGCGAACCCAATGTTTGCAGATCTGAAAAAATGAAATATATTTCGTTTATCTTTTAATTTGAAAAAGACAATAAAAATCGCTTAGATGAGAGTGGAAGCATCTAAGCGATTTTTTTATATTGCGTCTGCAATATTATTTAATTTACTGAATTAAAACTATTTTATAGATATTACTATAGTGCATTTACTGATAGATTTAAAGTGCAATTTTTAATCATTTTACCTTGATCTTTTTATATGTGCTCCAGTTAGATATTACCTTATTTCCATCAACAAGCTTATAAGTACGAATACGAACAAAGTAGCTTTTTCCGGATTTAAGACCTTTTACTTTTTTGGATGTGGTCTTTGATTTACCGATATTTACTATCTTTGCATTCTTTTTGAACTTCTTATCAGTTGCGTACTGAATCTCGTAGCCATTGATTCCTTTATTAACCCTCTTCCACTTTAATGTGAAAGACTTTTTGCCTGCAGTAACCTTAGAAATCTTGGCATTCTTCTGCTTTTTATCAAGAGTTTCTTTATTCTGCTGTGCAGGTACTGCCTCGGTGTTAACCTGAGGTGTATTTTCTTTGGTAGGCTCAGTTACAGTTTTATCGTCTTTAGGATCAATTGGTTTATCATTTGTAGATTTTGAAATAACAAATGTAGCTTTTGAATAAAAGTATTCCGGATGTGAGCGCATTTCGTCAGGCAAAGCTTTTAATGACTTTTCACCCAGCTCTAATGTATATGTTCCCGATGTTCTGCTTGTTCCCAAAAGAATAACTGAAACGCCGTTAACATCTCCATCCTTATAAACCGGAAGTAACATAAAATCAAGATTTGAATCTTTATCAATATCCATTGTTGGCGGTTCTTCTTCGGAATAATTAAAAATTATTGACTCATCATATACGCTGATCAAATATAAAAAATTTAAAAATCCATTATACTTGTCTTCTCCAACAATAGAAGTCTCTCCTGATGTAAAATCAATAGTAACATCTCCTAAATTGTATTTTTTTATATCAGGAACTAAGTTCGGAAGTGTTACTGTTGCTGTAAATAAAAGTCCTTTATTATTATAACTTCGCTCTAGCTTCTCGGATTTAGTATCCCATTTAATTTTATTATCACAATCTAAAAAACTAATTTTAATAGGTACTTGAGAATTGTTATTTAATGCTCTTACATTAACAGAAAAAATATATTTTGTATTCGGTTGAAAAACATCATTAATTGCCAGGCTACTACTGTTGCCTACTATGTACCAGTTCGCTTCCACTATCAAATCATAACCATTTTCAGTTTTAAAATAATGTTCTCCACAAAAGCCGACTTTCCCAACTTCATTAAAAGCAGAAGGTTGATGAAGCTGCATGTAAAGGATCCCCTTTTCTTCATAAGGATATACAATATCATCAGCTCGAGCATGGATTATACTTGATTGAAATAAAATGAACAGCAGAAATAATGACAGTACAAAAGTTGGAATTTGTCTTGAATGACGTTTTTGATTCATAAAACAGCCCTCCCTCATAATAAAGGAACAAAAGTTACTGAATTAGAATAAAAGAACATATATAAATAAGAGTGTTACTCGACTATCATTGCTATAAAATTGGATAAATTCAAATCATCGGAAATGAATCCACCATCCGAAATGGTAACAGTTTCATCATTTGTATTGCTGGCAAGATATGATTCTGAAGGGCTACTGGTTTTAGTAAAGAATGTCAGAAGTGGCAATATTGTAAGAGAAATAGTCAGAACCACTATTATGACTGTACGACGTAAGTAAAAAGTATTTTCATTCATATCTCACCCTCCCATCTATCTGGACTAATGTAAATATCCAAATTGAATATAAAACTATTTAATCCGTGCAATGATTATTATATAGAAAAAACACAAGAAAAAAATTACGGAAAATGAAAAGTTTCATTCATAATTCGTACTTGACAAGAATGTAATTTTGTGAAGCAAAGTGCTTGAGCGCTATTCAGAACTTGAATAAATAAGAATACATACAATAATAAACTATTTATTGATCGATTATTCCCAGTAAAAATGCAGCTACACCAAGAATCCAATGAACAATCCATACACCAAGAATGGTTTTTTGCTTATCATATAGAATTCCCAATAAACCGCCAAGAACTGCGGCTCCTATCATAAACCAGAAGCCATATTCTATATGAAAAATAGCAAAAATAATGGATGCATGTATTATTGAATAGGCAGATTTGTTCCTTATTGCAATTCGTTTGAGATTTGATTGAAGAACGCTTCTGGCGATGAATTCCTGAATAAATGCAGTAAATAAATAAAAGACCTGATATAAATTAAATCTTCTGATATCGAAAAAACCATGTTCTGTCTGAAACAGATTTGGATCATATAGCTGTGCAACATATTTGACAATACATAATAAACCAAATGATAATGCACTGATTATAAGCGCAGACTTTATTATCTTCTTAGGATTATCAGTCCACAGACCTATATCACTCCATGTAAAACTTGTGTGCTTAAGTGCAAGAAAAAACAAGAATAATCCAAGAGCATCTTCTGCCTGGACCATAAAAGCAATTGAAAAGGGCCTGCCGGTAGAATCCCAAAAGGCATAAAATAGTACCCATGCACCAATTCCGACCATTAAAATAGCAAGCATGGAAGAAGAATCATGAAACTTCTGCTCCATTTTCCTGGCGTATGCAACGGGATCTGAAGTATCATCTTTAATCTTGTGTAGCTCAGTTAATTTTATGCGCTCATGCTTTTTATGTTCATTTTCCATAAGTTCTGATATCCTTCAGCAGGCTGTTACTAAAGATGAAAAAGGCAACTACTGTAGTAAGTATATCGGATATTACCTGTGCTGAAATTACACCATTAACTCCCATAAGCTTCGATGCGATTAAGATTACAGGCAGGTAAACAATACCTTGTCTGCATGCTGATAAAATAAATGCACTAAGGGCCTTTCCAGTGGACTGGAATGCACAAATAAATATGAGGCAGACTCCAACAAGCGGCATTCCCAGAAGCTGTAATCTTAGCATTTTAGCGCCAAGTGAAATTAGTTCAGAATCACTTAAGAACCTTGATACAATAGGGTTCGCCAACAAGGAAAGAACTATTGTAAAGAATAGTCCCGATCCGCCTGTAACAGCAATACCGAAACGTAAAGTTTTTTTCAGCCTGTCCATATTCTTAGCACCATAATTGTATCCAATAATAGGCTGTCCGCCAAAGGCAAGTCCTACAAGAACAAGAAGTGCGATATTCACAATTTTAAGTACGATACCCATTACAGCTATATTCTCATTACCATAGGGCATAAGGAATCTGTTGGTAAGCGTAATTCCAATCGTCTGCATAAGGTTTGATATACTTGAAGGTAGACCTATAACAAGTATTTCAGATAATGATGCGAATTCAGGAACAAATCCCTTAAGTGATAGGGACAATATTTTACTCTTTTTAAGAATATAAATAACAAAGAACGTACATGTAGATATATATCCGATTACCGTAGCCATGGCTGCTCCGGCAGCTCCAAAGCCTAAGGTAAAGATGAATATGGGGTCCAGTAAAATGTTTATAACGGTTCCGATGATAGAACCTATCATTGATGCCATTGATGCACCCTCTGCCCTTAGAAGGTTAGTGGGTACAAGCGAGAAAATAACAAAAGTGGAACCAAGAATAAGCCATCTGTAGTACTGCTCTGCATATACGTATGTCTGCTGTGTCGCTCCAAGGATATTTAATATAGGACTTCTGAATACAAGCATAATAACAGTAAATATAATTCCAGTAATGATAGCTGTATAAAAACAGAAGGTACTCTTTTTCTTAGCTTCATCTTCTTTTCTTGCACCGAGAAGTCTTGAGATAACAGAGCTTCCACCGATTCCAAATATATCACCGATAGCCAAAAGAAGTGTAAATAAAGGTGCACAAATAGAAATACCTGCAATTAGGTCCGTATTTCCCGTTAACGCTATAAAATATGTATCTACAAGATTATATACAAGCGTAACGATCATACCCATAACTACAGGCATCGCCATTTTCATATATGCTTTTGGAATAGGTGCTTTTTCAAATAATTCATTCTGCATAACAAATAACTATGAGAGTTCGTCAAGAGTCTTACCGTATGGCTCAAGGAAATCATTCATGAAGTCTTCAACCTCCGGTAAATCCTTTTTGAGTTTATTTATAGACTTTAACGTACTCTTCTCTGCCGTTCTGAACTCACTGTTGCCGGCATTCTTCTCCTCTATACATTTTATGAGTGCTGAAAGTTTATCAGCAGCCTTCACAAGCCTTCGCATGTACTCTTCGTCCTCACCGTCCTGAGCTTTGAAAATCTCTTCGAAAGCAGGCTGTAAGTCTTCCGGAAGTTTGTGTAAAAGTGAAATATCAGCAATTGCCTCAACTTGTTTGTAGGCACGCTTTATCTCCTCATTATAATACTTCACCGGAGTCGGCATGTCACCGGTAATTATCTCAGATGCATCATGATAAAGCCCTATAAGGGCAGCCTTTTCTGCATTAAGACTCTTTCCGTATCTGACATTTCCAATAATACAAAGCGCATGAGCAATCATCGCAACCTCAAGAGAATGCTCACAGAGATTCTCCTGTCTGGAGTTACGCATAAGTGCCCAGCGCTCGATATATTTCATTCTTGATATAGTTGCAAAGAAATTATAAGCCATGATGTTTAGTCGTTATTCTCGAAATCCTCTACAAATTGTGTGATAAGCTTAACAGTGCCATCTATTCCAAGGCAACTGCTGTTAATTGTAAGATCATAAGTATCAGATCTGCCCCATTTCTTTGATGAATAGTAATTATAGTAGCTCTGTCTCTGCTTATCCTTCTTAAGAATCATCTCTAAGGCCTTGTCCCTGGTAGTGATATCAGGATATCTGCTCATAACACGCTCTATCTTATCTTCTTCATCAGCATGGATAAATATATTTACTACATTTTTATAATCAGCCAATGCATAATCAGCACATCGACCAACAATTACGCATGGACCTTCATCAGCAATTTTCTTGATAGTATCAAACTGAGCAAGAAAAATCTTGTGACTGATAGGCATGTCAACAAAGCTTGATGAATTATAACCAAATGAATAGGTATCCATTACGAGATTATAAAGGAAAGAAGTTGTGGGACGCTCATCATGATCCTGAATCATCTCCTGAGCAAATCCACTTTCTTTTGCGGCCCTGGTAAGAAGTTCTTTGTCATAAAACTTAATGCCAAAATACTCAGCAACCTTCACGCCAATTTCTCTTCCGCCTGAACCAAATTGTCTGCCTATTGTAATAATTGTATTCATAACAGAACCTCCACTTCGAATGGTCTTTTAATAATACAATTATAACATATTTGAGTTTACAAAATGGATATTTTTATGCTATATAGCAACAATTATTTTAAATTGTAGTAATACTAGTTAAATTTCACTTCACTTCATCCGAATAGTAAGGAACTATTATATTAGTGCCGGCTGTAAGCTTGGCATCAGTAGATATTTTGTTGATCTTAGCAATATCATTAACCAGAGTCTGTGCTTTTCTGTAGTGAATAGAATCAAGATTGTCATTGGCAATACTCCATACAGAATCTCCGGCTGTTACTGATACAGTCTTATAATAAATGTGCTGTGTATGTGACTCATCAGCACTTGCATCAGAGAAGAATGAAAATGATAAGAACATTCCAAGGAAGATAATGATTGCTGTCATTACTACAAATATAATGATTCTACGGCGAAGCTGTCTCTCTCGTCTCTTCCTGTTATTGAGAGATCTGATACGGCTCTGTTCGATGATGTCGTAATTGCTGTATGTTCTGTTTGTTCCGTTTACTGTACCGACTGCACTGCTCATTTCATACCCTCCATTATTCGAACAAATGTTGCGAACAACTGTTCTTTAAAATAATATATCGAACATATATTCATTTGTCAACAGGAAATTCGCACATTTGTTCTTTTTGAAATCTTAAAGAAATCATTCGTTTCAGTTCATATTTTGTTCATATTTATAAAGTAATATATGTATCAAGATAGTTGATGAACGAAATCACTATCTCCCCCTCATAAGAAAATCGCAGGACACTCACATCTATGTGGGTGTTTTGTGATTTTATGAAACTTTTTCCTTATGAAGTTTTTTTATATAGTTTCCTTTATAAATTTCACCGCGGTTTCTTGAACTGTCTTTATAATAAATCACGAACTGTCCCATAAATGTCACACTTTAATATTCGTAAATAAATTAACCAAATAGCGCATATCGAATAGGCGAATATATGTTTGCATTAGTTTATAAGATATGATAAACTGAACGTAGGTTCATACTAATTGTTGGAGGGAGAATTATGTCAAAAGGGAAAATTTCAGCTAAACAACAAGAAATACTTGAATATATGAAGAAAGTTATTCTGGATAAGGGCTATCCGCCCACAGTCAGAGAGATTTGCGAGACCGTTAAGCTTAAGTCCACATCTTCTGTCCACTCTCATCTCGCATCTCTTGAGAAAAACGGATATATCAAACGAGATCCTACAAAGCCCAGAGCGATCGAGATCTGCGATGACAGCTTTAATATGATCAGAACAGAGATGGTAAGCATACCTGTAGTTGGTCAGGTTGCTGCAGGCCTTCCGATCCTTGCTGAGGAGAATATCGATACATACTTCCCTATTCCCGCATCCATGTGTCCTAAGGGAGCTGATACCTTTATTCTTAATGTAAAGGGCGATTCAATGATAAATGCAGGAATTTATAACGGGGATAAGATTTTTGTTCAGAGCTGTAATACTGCTAAGAATGGAGATCAGGTTGTAGCACTTATCGATGATTCTGCTACTGTTAAGACCTTTTATAAGGAAAGCGGTCACATCAGACTGCAGCCGGAGAATGATTCGATGGATCCTATTATTGTTGATAACTGTGAGATATTGGGTAAGGTATTCGGAGTACTTAGATTATATTAAAGATTAAGGAGGCTTGATTGAGCCTCCTTTCTTTTTTTACAAAAAAAAGAAGCAAAAGCTTTTATGATAACTCTTATACTTTTGCTTCCAATAATTTATAAATTAAATCTCTTCTTTTGTGACCTTTTTACCATCGCGCCATATTCTCTCAAGGTCGTAGAATACTCTGTTCTCTTTGTCAAATATGTGAACGATGATATCTTCAAAATCCTGAAGAATCCAGAAGGCACTTTCGTATCCTTCAATATCCTTCTTTTTATAGCCTGCCTTGTAGAGTTCTTCTTCTACTCTGTCTGCCATGGCCTGGATCTGAGATCTGTTTGTTCCGTTTGCAATAATGAAATAATCACCAAGTGATGATACTTCACTGATATCAAGAATCTCGATGTCTTCGCCCTTGGTATTCTCAAGAGCTTCAACAGCGATCTTTACCATTTTCTTTGATTCTTCTAAGCTATGTGAATTACTCATTTCTGTTCTGCCTTTCTCAAATAGTATTCATAAGTGTCCTGAGTCATTGAATCGCATTCTTTATCGATGTTTTTAAGATAATTAAGAGTATCCCTGAGAATTAGAAGCATACATGAATCAAGATCGCGGAAAGCTTCCTTACGAATTATATCCATGTGTTCTAATGGCTTCCTGTTAGGTTCGATGAAATCAGCAATAAATACAATTTTCTCCAGAGTTGTCATACCGGGATGTCCTGTGGTATGCCATCTGATCGCATTTAAAATCTCTTCATCTTCTATTCCGTACTTGGTCCTCGCAAGACACATTCCGGCTTTTGCATGAATAAGTGATGGATTTCGTCTCTCCACATCAGTTATTTCGATACCGTTCTTTTTACAAATCTTAATCTGCTCTTCGTGATCTAAGTTCTTGGCACAATCATGAAGATAACCAGCTATAAGAGCCTTCTGATTATCCGCATCAAAAACTGCAGCCATATTAGCAGCGGTATATGCAACTCCAAGAGTATGATCAAACCTCTCGGATTTTAACGCATCCTGCATTTCCTTACGGAACTTTTTGGATAATTCAAGGGTTTTCATTTCACGTAAACCTTCATATCATCTTCATCAGAAACGGTAACACCGGAATAGATATTCTTAAGAATAGCAAATTCGATAACTGCATCAGGAACCATGTATCTAACTGATCTTCCTGATAGAAGTCTCTTTCTGATATCGCTGGAAGAAAGGTCGATGTTCCTGAACTGAAGGATTCGAACATCGGCACCATATTTATCGTGAAGATAACTGCGCTGTTTATCCATATCTTCAATGGACATATTATCTCTTACAGCTGCAAGAATTATACAATTCTTGAAAATTTCTTCACTCTGATACCAGTTCTCAATCTGCTTAAAGGTATCACCTCCAAGGATAAGATAAAGCTCATCACCGGGATACATCTTCTTAAGCTCATTAATTGTATCTATGGTATAAGTGTTGCCTTCCCTGTCTATCTCAAGTCTTGAGCAGGTAAAATAAGGATTATTATCTATGGCAAGCTTCACCATCTGATAGCGCATCTCGCCGGCAGGAATATCCTCATCCTGTTTTAAATAAGATTTTCCTGTAGGAATATAAATGATTCTATCAAGTCCAAACTGCTCTCTTGCTGCTTCACCAAGAAGTAAATGTACATTATGAATAGGGTTAAATGTTCCGCCTACAATTCCAATTTTTCTGGGTGCCATAATATATACCTCGTGTAGTTAAAAAATAAAAGTCTATTTATATTATTCTATCACAAAAGCGGACCAAAATATCAGCCAAGTTACTTAGGAAGTTTGATTTCAGGCTCGTCCTTAAAAGGTTTGTAAAGCACGATCTTACGACCGATAACCTGAACAAGAGTTGATCTTGTTCTGTCAGCAACTGTTCTTGCAACTTCATTTACATCATCAAGGCAGTTTTTCTGAACTGTGCCTTTAATGAGCTCCTTTGTGTTGAAGCACTCAGCTACAGAATCAGTAACTTCAGGTGTAATTGAAGCCTTGCCTATAGAAAAAACAGGCTCGATATTCTGAGCAAGTCCTTTTAAATATGCGCGCTGTTTACTCGTTAAATTCATCATCTACCTCCGTTTCGGTATTTGTATCAGCATTCTTGTAATAGTCGAAGCTATAACCATACATTCTGACTGTATCGCCTTCCTGTATTCCAAGAGCTTCAAGCTGATCTAATATTCCTGTTTCTACGAGGAAATTCTGGAAGAAAGCAAAGCCCTTCTCAGAATCAAGGTTGGTATAACCAAGCATCTTCTCAATCTTAGGACCTTCGATGACATATTCCTTCTCATCTGAATCGTAAGTAACAGAGAATGCTTCAGCCTCCTCTTTAAGTTCTACTTCAGGATCGTATTCGCTTTCGAATACAACTGTTGTATCGCCAATCTTATCAAGCTCAGTACTTATATAATACAAAAGCTCATTAATGCCCTTTCCTGTAAGGGTTGATGTAGCGAATACCTTTACTCCCAAAGGTTCATATTTATCTCTAAGCTTCCCTATGATCTCACTGTCTTCGCCATCAGGGAGCATATCAATCTTATTTGCTGCAATGACCTGCACCTTCTTTGTGATATCGGCGTTATATTTGGAAAGCTCATTATTAATTGCTTCAATGTCTTCAAAAGGATCTCTGCCCTCTGTTCCGGCTACATCTACAACATGGATCATCATCCTTGTTCTCTCAATGTGGCGAAGGAACTCATGACCAAGTCCTGCACCTTCTGCAGCGCCTTCGATAAGTCCGGGGATATCAGCAACTACGAATCCCTTAGCATCATTAAGGCTGACTACACCAAGCATAGGAGTAAGAGTTGTGAAATGATAGTTCGCAACTTTAGGTCTGGCATTAGATACCTTTGTAAGGAAAGTTGATTTACCAACATTAGGGAATCCAACAAGTCCTACATCAGCAATCATCTTAAGCTCAAGTAAAATCTCAAGCTCTTTAGCAGACTGACCTGGCTGTGCATAACGAGGAGCCTGCATAGTGCTGGTAGCATAATGCATGTTACCGTTACCGCCTTTGCCGCCCTTAAGAAGCACAAACTCCATGGTATCCTTTGACATGTCTACAATTACTTTTCCGCTGGCAGCATCCTTAATAACAGTGCCTTCAGGTACTTTGATAACGATATCCTTACCCTGTTTACCGTGACATCTTCTCTTTCCGCCGTCTTCACCATTCTCAGCCTTGTATTTACCGCCGAAATGGAAATCAGAAAGTGTATTCACACCGGGATCAACGACAACGATTACATCGCCGCCCTTACCGCCGTCACCACCATCGGGGCCACCGTTTGCTACGAACTTCTCTCTTCTGAAAGAGATATGACCGTCGCCGCCCTTACCGCTTCTGACAAATATTCTTGCTCTATCTACAAATGCAGGCATATTCTCTCCTAAATAAAATGTTAATCTCAATATGTGAGACAAAGCGCTAATGCGCATCAATAAAGTAAAAAATAGCTCCAAACATAAAATGTTTGGAGCCAAATAAATCGAAACTGATTACTTCTCTACAGCGTAAACGCTAGCCTGCTTCTTATCACGGCCCTTGCGCTCAAAACGAAGTACACCATCAACAAGTGCAAAAAGAGTATCATCCTTACCGATACCAACGTTTACACCGGGATGAATATGTGTGCCGCGCTGTCTGTATAAAATATTTCCAGCCTTTACGAATTGTCCGTCAGCTCTCTTTGCTCCAAGGCGCTTTGACTCAGAATCACGACCGTTTTTGGTAGATCCTACACCCTTTTTATGAGCAAAAAATTGAAGGTCCATATTCAACATGACTTACACCTCCTCGAATTTAATGTCCAAAAATTCATTACCATATTGTTTGAAAACGCCTGTAATACCGAGTTCGAAGGATTTAAGCAATAGCTCACCATCCTCTGAAAAGCCATTCTCTGAAGTAACCAAGATATGACCTTCTTCGGCATTTGCATCACAGGTAAAAGCATCATCTGTAAACTTTTCGAGGGAATTAACAGTGTTAATAGTGAGCATGGAAATCGCCGCACATACAATGTCTTTCCCGTATTCGCCGGATCCTGCATGGCCGCTTAATTCAAAGCCCATGTATTCGCCGTCAGAATTTTTACGAATTACGATACTAGTCATATTTCAAACATTCTTTCCAAGATTAAAGAGAAATCTTGTCAATCTTCACGCTTGTGAAGCACTGTCTGTGACCGTTCTTCTTGTGATATCCAGTCTTAGACTTGTACTTGTAAACGATAACCTTCTTACCCTTGCCCTGTTCCATAACAGTTGCGCTAACCTTAGCGTTTGCTACATCACCAGCAACCTTAAGAGTTGTATCATCATTTACTGCAATAACATTATCAAATGTAACTTCTTTTCCGGCTTCTACGTCAAGCTTCTCAACGCGGATTACATCGCCTTCGGAAACCTTGTACTGCTTACCACCAGTAACTATAATTGCGTACATAAGGCACCTCCTTCTTCTAAATCTCGCTAACTATGGTGGGATAAAAAAGTATCCACTTCGACCTCGTTAAGCGGCATACTGTGATATAATAACATCACAAATCTTTAAAGTCAATAGTTTCTGACAAGGATTTATACTTTTTATCTCTGGTAAATTCCATTATACCAAGCCCGGTCAGATCTATGAACCTCAAGTGATCGGGATCACCTGTCGTGATCTCTTCTATATAAGAAATGAGTTCGTTCTGAAGCTCTTTACTCTTCATAGATACAAAATCAATCAGTATCATTCCTGACAAATTCCTGAGTCTGATCTGCCGTACACATTCATCAGCAGCTTCCTTATTTAATAATAGGAAGAAATCATCTGATTTCTTTTGATTCTTACCTGAGTTTACATCAATCAGATTCAGAGTCTCCGTTTGTTCTACTATTATATAGCCGCCGGATTTAAGCCATACCTTCTTTTGGAAAAGATCATCGGTCTTACTTGTGATATTGTAATGAACCATAAGAGATATCCGCTGTTGTTCTTCATCATAGAACTCACAATCTGTATCACTATCCTTAAGCTCATCACAGATGCTTTTAATATCAGAAACTATTTTAAAAGAATCGGTATCAGTTGTTTTCAATAGATGTCGCTTTGCTTCTTCTATTTCTCTGCTAAGTGTAGGACCTTTATTTATTAGAAGCTGATATTCCGTTCTGGTCTTGGCTACATCTATCAGCTTATTTAAGTCTCCATCATATTCTGAGGAATGAAGCTTTATTCTGGAAGACAACCTTGCCTGTTTCGTCTTATGTTCATCAGTTCTTATCTGAACAAGTAAAATATCACCCGGTTTTATCTCTGAGGCTGAACTGACATTTCTGTTTAAGACACACTCAGTAGGAATACTCTTAATTGGTAAGAATCCTATTCCGCGTTTTCCACGGCCGGCCTCAAAGCGCACAAAAAGAGCTTCGATATTATTTGTCTTATTCTCTACTCTTCCCGTGTAGACATTGCCCCGTCTATCATTACCATCAAGAACCTTGAGATATTCAAGGGTTCCATCAGAAAAGCCGAGAATTGAGAGCTTGTTATGCCATTTCGTAATTACGATTTTAGACATAGATCTTACCCATTTCAGCTTTTCCGGGAGCAGCGAATGAATAGTCAAAGAGCTTATCAGGGATCATGGGCTGTACGAAATGCCCCTTCTCATCCTCTCCATCCAGATAGGTTTCTACTCTGTGGAATACAGCTGCAAATTCCTGCATCTCTTCTCCTGCAAAGCTATAAAGGCTCTCTATAAAAAGAGCAGCTTTTAAGTTATTGGCACTGCCTGCAGATAATAACAGATGTATTTTGTTATCTAATATTTCATATTTAAATATCAGTGGTTTGATATCAATTGTTTTCTCGCCGTTCTTTGTTTTCTTTATGGCGGGAATTTCAGGCTGCTCCATAAACGCCTTCATTGTATCTTCTAAATCAAATTTCGGAGCTTTACCTTCTCTAAAAGAAATAAGGTATTCAGCTGCAGCCACACTCGTCATAGCATTTACGGCCTTCTCGGGGAGTGCTGTAACAGCTGTTATTACAATACCTTCATTCATTACTTCATTTAGAGCATCCATAACAGCTTCAGGTGATTCCAAGGAATTCACAGTCATATCGATATAATCACCATCTGTTGTGGAGCCTACACTTAAAGGCTGTGCAAAAGAAAGTATCTGATGAGGACTTAAGCCCTCGCTGTATTTAATGTCTATCTCAGCACGTCTTATAGCTTTTTGAACATAACGCATGACATCCAAATGTCCAAGAAAACGAATAGGACCATGCTTTGAAAATTTCAATCGTAATTTTTCCATATCAAATCCTAATTTATAATAATTAATAAAATATCAACCGGTTTAAGTTATAACAAACGATATTGTACTTATACTCCTGTTTTAGGCTGGAAGCAGATGCCTACGCCGTAGTTTGCTCCGCCGCATCCCATACATGCCTGTCTGCAGTTGGGAGATACGATGCCCTGCTGTGAGCGCTCCCACTCTCTCCAAAGGAATTCCTTTGATACTCCGCAGCTTATCATGTCCCAGGGAAGGATCTCATCCTTTGTTCTCTCACGTTTTACATAGAACATGGGATCAAGGCCTGCTTTTTCAAGCTCTTCCATCCAGATATCGTTCTTAAAGAATTCACTCCAAGCATCAAATATGCAGCCTCTTTTGTAAACGTTATAAATAACAGTGGATAGCTTTCTGTCGCCTCTTGCGAGAATTCCTTCAAGCATGCTGGCATCTGCTTCATGCCAGTTGTACTTGATATGCTTTTGGTTAAGCTGAGACATAATGCCTTTTCTTGTAATGTTGGCCTTTTCAAGGAATTCTTCTTTTGTATTCATTGATGCCCACTGGAAAGGTGTGAAGGGCTTTGGAACAAAGAAGGATGTACTTGCTGTAATCTCAATTGTTCTGCCGTTTCTCTTTTCCTTGGGAACCGTCTCAAAGTACTCAACTGCTATTTTATTGGCAATATCACCGATTCCTTCGATATCTTCTGTAGTTTCACCCGGAAGGCCAAGCATGAAGTAAAGCTTAACCTTATTCCATCCGCCTACGAAGGCCTCGTGGGAACCCTTAAGAATATCTTCTTCTGTAAGTCCCTTATTTATAACATTTCTCATTCTCTGGGTGCCGGCTTCAGGGGCAAAGGTAAGTGAAGACTTTTTAACGTCCTGAACCTTACTCATTACATCAAGAGAGAATGCATCTATTCTCAGTGAAGGAAGTGAGATGTTAACCTTATGTTCATTACAATAATCGATAAGGAACTCAAGAAGTTCATTGAGCTTGGAATAATCACTGGTACTAAGTGAGCTTAATGATATCTCTTCATATCCTGTATTTTTTATAAGAGTCATTGCGTACTCTTTTAGCTTTTCAACGTCTCTTTCTCTAAGTGGTCTGTAGAGCTGACCTGCCTGGCAGAATCTGCAGCCTCTGATACAGCCTCTCATAACTTCGATTACTGCTCTGTCCTGAGTTACCTTTATAAAAGGCATAACAGGCTTCATGGGATAATAAGCATTGCTAAGATCTGTGCAAAGCTCTTTCTCAATAACAGCAGGTGCTCCGTCAAGAGGCTTTATCTCACTAACAGTACCATCCTCGTTGTAGGATATCTCATAAAGCGAAGGCACATACATTCCTGGAATCTGTGAAACTTTCTTAAGGAATTCTTTTCTTGATACACCCTCTTCTTTGCATTTCTCATAGAGATCAAACAGGTCGCGGTATCTGGTCTCACCTTCACCAATATAAAAGATATCGAAGAAATCAGCGATAGGCTCCGGATTATATGTGCAGGGACCACCGCCAATTACTATGGGATCATTTTCTTCTCTGTCTTTGCTGTAAAGTGCGATGCCTGAAAGGTCAAGAACCTGAAGAATATTGGTGTAACACATCTCGTACTGCAAAGTGAATCCAAGGAAATCAAAATTCTTCACAGGGGCCTGTGATTCCAGTGCAAAAAGCGGGATATTCTTTTCTCTCATGATCTTATCAAGATCATCCCATGGAGAATAAACCCGCTCACACCATACGTCTTCATATTCGTTGAACATTCCGTATAAAATCTGAATTCCAAGATGAGACATACCAATCTCATAGACATCAGGGAAGCAGAATGCAAAACGTATTTTTACATCAGAAAGATTCTTGATAACAGAGTTAACCTCACCGCCAACGTAGCGCTCAGGTTTTCCAATGCTAAGAAGAATCTCATCTGATAAAGCTAATTTCTCGTTCAAACTACACCTCAATAATTTAATTATTAAGAAAAATCATCTCCTGGCCAGTTCGTCGGTAATCTCCTCCCAGGAAATATTTTTCTCTGACATAAGTACCATCATATGATACAAAAAATCTGCCATTTCGTAAACGAGTTCATTAGAATTTGTATTTTTTGCGGCGATAACCATCTCGGTACTCTCTTCGCCGACTTTTTTAAGAATCTTATCAAGGCCCTTCTCATAGAGGTAGTTGGTATAAGAACCTTCTCTGGGATTGACCTTTCTGTCTTTGATGACTTCAAAAACGCTGTCCAGGACTCTTTGAGGATTTTTCTCTGAATAGTTTCTTGAAGCAATTTCGTTAAAGAAGCATGAATAACTTCCTGTGTGACATGCGGCGCCAACCTGTTTTACCTTTGCAAGAATGGTATCAAGATCGCAGTCAGCTGTAAGCTTCTTCACATACTGGAAGTGACCGCTGGTCTCGCCCTTAAGCCAAAGTTCATTTCTGCTTCTGCTAAAATAGGTCATCTTACCGGTCTCAATTGTCTTATAAAAAGATTCCTCGGTAAAATACGCAACCATCAAAACTGCGTCAGTTCTGTAATCCTGTACAACAACTGGAACCATTCCGTCAGAATTCTTTTTAAGATCCTCCCACTTAATCTGAGGAATCATTCTGTTAACAGCCATATCGTTGTCTGCGCAGAACTTCTTCATACCGCGAATCTCAGCGGAATTCTTGTTGATACCTTCGCCGGTAAGACCTGCAGTATTGGCTCCTGACATAAGCTCAAGCATCTTATCAAGTGAAATATCCGGCACGCTGAAAATCGTAGGCATGTTAAGTACGGGAGCCTGCTTGATCTGAGAACTGTTAAGAAGAATAAGCTCATCTGCAAACTTTTCAATGTTCTCGGTATTTTCTGTAATTCTGTCAGTCTCTGTATAGCAGATTGCAATTTTATCTTTTCCGAATTTTTCAGATACTTCCTGAAGAATTTCGATATTGCCCTGTTTTGAAAAATTAAGGCATGCTTTTTTGCAGCCGGCGTAAAGGAGCTTCTTGATATCCTCCATACGCTTTACATTACCTGCTCCATATACACTTGTTCCCACATTGGCGCAGATATCCTTGATAATATCAAGGGACTCTTCATGCTCTGCATCGCCTTCAGATAAGTCGAAAACAATTATGGCATCACAGTCGTCATTATCATACTGTTCAGCAAGAGCAAGCGGTGTCTGCTCAAGTACTTCATCCTGTTCAAAGCCTTTAACGGCATTCCTTTTTTTCAGATAAATGCAGGGTATAAATCTTTTAAGCATTGTATTCTCCCGGTAAATTTAGTATTTATAATGAGCCCTTTGTACTGAGGACACCTGTAATTCTCTCATCAATTAAAGTCGCTTCATCAAGAGCCTTGGCAAAAGCTTTGAACATGGCTTCAATCTTGTGATGATCGTTGATTCCGGTAATTACTCGCAGGTGTAGATTCATCATGGCACCGTATGAAACTGCATAGAAGAATTCTCTTACAAGCTGAGTATCAAATCCGCCAACCATAGGAGCATCAAAATCAGCATTCATCACAAAATAAGGTCTTCCGCAAAGATCAATCGCAGAAAGAACCAAAGTCTCATCCATAGGAAGAATTCTTTGTCCGTAGCGTTTGATATTGCTCTTATCTCCAAGAGCCTGTGCTATAGCCTGTCCAAGAACTATTCCGGTATCCTCAACGGAGTGATGTCCATCCACGTAAAGATCGCCGTCTACATTGACTGTCAGATCAAAGAGGCCGTGTCTTGCAAATGCACTAAGCATGTGATCAAAAAATCCTATGCCTGTATTTACTTCAGATTTTCCTGTTCCGTCAAGTTCAAGCTTAACGGTAATGTCTGTTTCTCCGGTCTTTCTTGTGACTACTGCACTTCTGCTCATAAGTAATCTCCTCAAAATTTTATTTTCTTGTATTATAAAAATCTTATTCGAATCTTACTGCAATTGAATTAGCGTGAGCTGTGAGTCCTTCATTTTTAGCAAAAAGTTCGATATCCTCATGTACAGCCTTAAGTCCCTCTTCCGAGTAAGCAATTATGCTGGTCTTCTTGATGAAATCATCCACGGACAGAGGTGAGAAAAATCTTGCTGTCTGATTTGTAGGAAGGATGTGGTTAGGTCCTGCAAAATAATCACCAAGAGGCTCTGAAGAATATGCTCCAAGGAAAATTGCACCGGCATGCTTGATCTTTGGCATAACCTCGAAGGGATTCTTTGTAAGGATTTCAAGGTGTTCTGATGCAACAGCGTTTGCAGCATCAATCATGTCATCCATATTATCAGCTACGAAAATATATCCGTAATTATCAAGAGACTTTCTGATGATCTCTGATCTGTCCAGTGTCTTAAGGAAACCATCGATCTCATCAGAGACCTTATTAGCAAGCTCCATGCTCGTTGTAATAAGTATAGCACTTGCCATCTCATCATGCTCAGCCTGAGATAAAAGATCTGCAGCGACATATCTGGGATTGGATGTTTCATCTGCAAGAACCAGGATTTCTGAAGGACCTGCAATTGAATCGATTGAAACATATCCAAAGCATGCTTTCTTGGCAAGAGCAACAAAGATATTTCCGGGGCCTGTTATTTTATCTACTTTGGGAACTGATTCTGTACCAAAACTCATAGCTGCGATAGCCTGAGCTCCGCCCACCTTATAAACCTCAGTTACACCTGCGATATCAGCTGCAACCAAAGTTCCGGGATTAACCTTACCGTCTGCTCCGGGAGGCGTACACATAACGATTCGCTCAACGCCTGCAACCTTGGCAGGAACCACGTTCATAAGAACACTTGAAGGATATGCAGCTTTTCCGCCTGGAACATATACACCGGAAATCTCAATGGGATATATTCTCTGGCCTAGAATTGAACCATCTGCTTTTGTATCAATAAAGCTGGTCCTCTTCTGTTTCTCGTGGAAGGATTTGATGTTTTCGGCACTCTTTTTCATTACTTCAATGAATTTAGAATCAAGTGCATCGTATGCTTCCTTAATCTCAGCTTCTGTAACTTTAATAGATTCCTTTGAAAGAGCGAATTTATCGAACTTCAAAGTGTATTCAAACAATGCTTCATCTTTTTTAGTTCTGACATTCTCGATAATATCAGCAACGATTTTCTCGTATTCGCCGTAGTTGGAAGGGCTTCTTTGCAGCAGTTTATCAAGAAGTTCGCCTTTAGTGTTTTCGTTAAGTTCTACAATACGCATTACAAATTCTCCTTCATGTCGTTGATAAGCTTCTGAATTCTGGCCGATTCCATCTGCATGCTGACCTGATTTACGATGACTCTTGCAGATAAAGGACAAATCTCTTCAAGGACTGTAAGTCCGTTCTCTCTAAGAGTACTTCCTGTCTCAACTATATCCACAATTACATCTGACAGATTTACGATGGGACCAAGCTCTACCGAACCGTTCAGCTTAATTATGTCTACTGTCTGATTTTTTCTGTTATAAAAATAATCTCTTGCGATATTGGGATATTTACTGGCTACCCTTATCATCTCATGGTGATTTAGAAGCTCTCTGGCTGATTCCGGACCGCAGACACACATTCTGCATTTGCCAAAGCCAAGATCAAGAACCTCATAAACACTTCTGTTTTCCTCCATGATGGTGTCCTTACCCACAATACCGATGTCGGCTGCGCCATGCTCTACATAAGTAGGCACATCCGGTCCCTTGGCAAGGAAAAACTTAAGCTTAAGCTCTTCATTAGTAAAAATTAGCTTTCTTGTGCTTTTATCTGTAACTTCTTCGCAGTGAATACCGCATTTTTCAAGAAGCTCCATTGTGTTATTTACAAGTCTGCCCTTTCCAAGAGCAAACGTAAGATATCTGTCCTGTTTATTCATGAAAATATCCTTCTTAATCGTTGATGTGTAAGTAGTTACAATTATTTCTTGGATAAAATTACTTTCTTCCCGCCCTCACGAAGCTTTTGAGCTTCTGCCAAAGTGGCCTCAAAATCATCATCTGTAAAGCTAAGAACAACTACGCCGTCCTCATGCTCTAACTTGATATGCTGGGAATAAAGTGCTCTCATCACATCGTCCACGTTGATCATAAAGCCTATAGCAGGTGCGCTTTTTCCAAATCCCTCAAGAAGATTGTCATAGCGTCCGCCCTTGGCGATTGCATCACCAACGCCATAGGTATATGCATGGAACATAACGCCTGTGTAATAATTGAATTTACTTAACATTCCTAAGTCAAAGGATATGTATTTTTCTATTTTGTAGCTGCAAAGAACCTTATACAGCGCCTGAAGTCTCTTGATGGAATTCTGAGAACGATCATTGGTTACGATACTTCCTGCCTTTTCTAAAATAGAAGCATCGCCGATACAGGTAGATACACTCTTAATGAGCTGTCTGTATTTATCGCTGATGTTGTTCTCTTCCATAATAAGATCAGCAGCAAAAGTATTTCTGTTTGTAATCTGTTCTCTGATTTCTGCCTCAGTCTCTGCGCTTATTCCTGCCTCTTCGCAAATACCATTGTAGTAATCAGCATCGCCTATGCTTATCTGGAACTCAGTAAGTCCTACAGCCTGAAGTGACTCGACAAGTAATGCGATCATCTCAGCATCTGCATAGATACTGTCATCATTCATAAGCTCAGCGCCGATTTCGTTGTTCTCTTTAAGCTTGCCCTGAAGTGAATGGGTGTTTAAAAATGTTTTGCCATCATAGCAGAATCTGACCGGCTTATTGTCTTCCAAAAAATACTTGCTTACGCATCTTGCAACAGAAGGCGTAAAGTCAGGACGAAGAACCATGGTGTTGCCATCTTTATCAAAGAATTTGTACAGTTCTCTCGCACTGTTATTACTTATCTCTGTCGAATAGATATCAAAGAACTCAAAAGTAGGTGTATCAATATCCTCAAAACCGTAAGACTTCATCTTTGCATTTATAAGGCTTCTGATAAGTATTCTGTCACTGCATTCAAGACCATATAAATCTCTTACGCCTTCAGGAGTGTGAAGTAATTTTCGATTCATACAAGTTCCCCTTGTGCTTTACTATGGTAACGTGCTACCATGCTAATTTGTTAAACTTCACTCAGTTTATCGGAATATACTTCTTTTGTCAATCTCTATCTTCCAAATCCTTCTGCAAAAGCTCAAGATATGGAATAAATGCAGCCTGATCATCGGATATCATGTAGTCCATATCAAGCTCATCGAATCTAAAGCTCTTTCTGCCGCCTTCTTTCGCTCTGTCCCAGAAAACCTTAAGATGTCTGAAGGGCAGATAATAATACATGCCTCTAGCTGTATAGTAAATTAGAAAAAAAGCAACGCCATCCTGCTTTTCAAAATTATCCATGAAAACAACCTGATGCTCATGGATATTCTCAAGAGTAAATGTATCAACGGCGCATTCCTTTGCATCAAAGCAAACAGGAATACCCTGCACAGCGCCGATGTAATCAACGGTACTCTTTTGATCAAAGTAAGCAAGGGTGATGTGTCTTGTCTCCTTATCGATATTAATGGGAGTGATGGGCGTAGGAATTTTCTGAATTAGAGCAAGCCCATCATTTAGATATTTCTCATTTGTTCTGTTAATCATCTCCTCAAGGGTTGATCCCCTTAAGCCTCTTGAGTTCCAGGTTGGCATGTGATTTCCTTTATCTTTTTATATTCAGGTGAAAGCCCTGCTTCGAATGCTTTTCCGGAAAGATTTGAAAGCTCACCGGAAAACTCGGGTAATTCAATCCTTCTTGCATGAAGAAGCTGATACTTAAGCCCTGCACATTCCTTGAAAAACATGTTTATATTGCTGCTTCCGTATTTCCCATCACCGATTATGGGGTGACCTGTTGATGACAGATGAGCTCTGATCTGATGGGTCTTACCTGTTATTAGACAAACTGAAAGCTCTGTGAAAACTCTGTCTCCAAGCTTATTGCCGGTGGTCTTATCGCCGCACTTTGAAGAATCTATTTTAAGATATCCTGATACTTCGTAGGAGGTCTCAATCCTGTCGGCATCCTTTAATTTCTGTGCTTCCTTCTCATCTACAAGTCGTACCTTATTATTTTTCTCATCCTTTATGAGATACCCTGAAATATGGGCATTCTCAGTGATCTTCCCTGCTACGATTGTTGAATAATATTTGTGAATTGTTCTCTCCTTCAGGCCCTTAGCCATCTCTCTTGCACCAATAAGGGATTTTGAACAAATGACAATTCCTGAGGTATTTCTGTCCAGTCTGTTACAAACAGAAGGTCTGAAGGTTACAAGACTATCCTTCTTTACAGCACCCTTATCAAGAAGATATCCAATCAGCCATTCATTAAGACTTAAATCCTTGGGTTCAGCTTTCTGAGTAAGGATTCCTGCAGGCTTATTTATCAGAAGGATGTTGTCATCTTCATAGATTATCTCAAGGTGTCCAAATCTCTTATAGGCCAGTTCATATTCCTTAAAAACACCTGAGAGCTTATTATCATTTTCTTTTGAATCATCAGACGCGGACGCGAACTTATTGGCAAATTTACCAAAGGTCTCATCAGAAAAGAAAACGCTTATAGTGTCTCCCTTTTTCAGAACCTCTTTTCCTGTTGCCTTCTTTTTATTTAGGACAATATTCTTTTTCCTGAGCATTTTAAATAAAAAGCCCATGGTTGTACCAGTAAAATACTGGGATAAGAATTTGTCCAGCCTTTTCCCGGCTTCGTTGTCAGTAATGTTTATATCTCTCATCTAAATACCGTATTTATATTATCTATTATACACACATGTGCCATATATTAGAACTTATAAAGATATGGACAAAAGCACATGGGCACAGGTCTCAACAGTGCCTGGAACCCACGCATCCTCTATTGCCTGAGGATCAATATTCTTTGATACTCTTATCTGCTCAAGCTGATCAAGTCTTGAACAAAATGCATCCAGGTCCTTGAATACCTTTACTGTATAAGAGCTGTAGCCGCTCTGAGCGATCTGATTCCTGATGTGTTTTTCGCAGTCAGCTGTATCAAGGCCTTTTACTTCCGAATAGCAGCATACATTCTTATCAAGAACTGTTGCTGCAGAAATTCCATAATTCTCGTCATAGCTTGTCATTTCAAGCTCATATCTGATAAGGAGACCGCCTCTGTGAGCTTCAATCTTGTCATAGGTTTCTTTTGAACAACGATGTGCCCTTAAATACATGATCATATTCACCGCACTAAGTCCTGCAGGTATGCAGCCAAGAGCAGCTATGATACTAAAAGCACTCTTATTGGTGTGATATATCAAAAGACCAATAAGGAAAATTGCTACGCAGGCAAGAACAGATATTGTTGTCCTGATTATTGCAAACCTTGCAGCTCCTTCTATGTATCCAAATTCCCCCTTTGGTACTCTTTTCTTAAATAACTTCATAGCCTTTAATTCTTATTCCTTTCATCTTCTGTTTTTCCTGACAGGAGCTCTAACTCTTCCTTAGTAAGCTCTCTGTAATCTCCCGGCTCTAGATCCTTATCAAGGTAAAGACCTCCCATTCTGATTCTCTTTAGGAAAACAACTTCATTTCCTATCGCAGTCAGCATTCTTTTTACCTGATGGAATCTACCTTCATGCAAAATCAAATGAAGAATCTCTTGTCCATCTCTATCTTCAATAAAAGCTTTGGCAGGCATTGTAGGCTCTTCATCACCAATATCAAGGCCTCCTTCAAGTCTTTTAATATCATCCTCAGTAATCTTATCCCTGGTATGAACTTCATACTCCTTCTCCACGTGCTTTTTGGGAGAAAGCAGCATATGCGAAAGCTTACCGTCATTTGTTATAAGTAAAAAGCCTTCAGTATCCTTATCAAGCCTTCCAACGGGAGCAAGATCTTTATCATAACCTGTATCAATAAGGTCTATAACTGTTGTATCATGATTATCTGTTGTTGCAGACACAACTCCCTGGGGCTTATTCAATTGATAATATCTGAATTTGGCATAACCTTCTGTGAGATTCTCATTATCAAATATTATCTCATTTTCTTCAGGATTAACGGACATCTCAGGTCTTTTGGCAACAACGCCGTCTACCTTTACCATTCCGTTTTTTATGCATTCTTTAATTTGTTTTCTGGTTCCTATTCCGGAATCACTAAGAAATTTATCTAGTCTCATCAAAATACCTTTAAAAATCTATGAGCCGCCGTAATATCAAAATTACGGCAGCTCAAATAAATCAAATAATATTAAAGCAGATCGAGATTGAGGTCACCATCATCTATTGGAGGTATAGTACCTGTCTGAGGTGTAACCTCATTCACCTGCACGCCGGCTCCCTTAGAAACATTTACAGGTTCCACGCTGGGCGGAACAAGATCTGCTCTGTTAGACTTAATAGTCTCGCTATAGTTTGTAAGGGAACTAAGCAAAGCTGAATTAGTTCTGTTTGTAGTATCAATTGCAGAGTTGATGATCTTCTCCACATCTGCAAGGAGCTGATCTGTATAGGCAACTGCAGCTGCCTTCATCTGATTAGCTTCATCTGTAGATTTTGTAAGAATATCCTCTGCCTGCTTTGCAGCCTGATTGATAACCTGATTAGCCTGGGCGTAAGCCTGCTGCATAATCTCGTGCTCATTAATAAGCTCATTGGTCTGAGCTGTAGCTTTATCAATCAGATCTTTTGCCTTCTTTCTGGCATCATCCAGAATAGCTTCTTTATTGCTGATTATAGTCTGATATCTTTTGATCTCATCAGGAGTCTTGCTTCTGAGCTCGCGAAGAAGCTCGTCAATCTCCTCTTTATTAACTACAATATTGGTCTTGGACAGTGGCTGATACTTGCAGTTTTCAATGAAAGTTTCGATTTCGTCGATGCATTGTTCAATTCTGCTGCTCATTCTGATTTCCCCCATTATTGTTTTTGGCTTCATAGCCATATTTTCTATATACCATCTCTGCGACATCTGGTGTTACGCAGTGACTGATATCCCCATGAAAACTGGCAAATTCACGTACAGTAGAACTACTAAGATAGGCGTACTCAAGACTTGTAGTAAGAAATACTGTATCAACCTCTCCATTGGAGAAGGTCTTGTTGGTCTGTGCTATCTGAAGCTCATACTCAAAATCAGTGATAGCACGAAGACCTCTGATAATAATCCGGATATTGTTCTCTCTACAATAATCGATAAGTAATCCTTCATAGGACTGAACTTCTACGTTATTTAGATCAGAAGTTGCCTCTTTAATCATCTTAACACGTTCATCTGCTGAAAACAACGGACTCTTAGCGGTGTTCACGCTTACCAGAACCACCATTCTATCGAACATTGCCGATGCTCTTTTGATGATATCAAGATGACCCAGTGTTATAGGATCAAAGCTGCCCGGATATACTGCTATTTTCATTTACTAAACCTCTTAATTTACAACAATCTTACACTTAGCTTTCTTTTTGCCGTCCTTGGTTGTAACGGTAATGGTGCATTTACCCTTCTTGTGAGCATAAACTACACCGTTTGCATCAACTGTTGCAACACTCTTCTTGCTGCTCTTATATGTTACAGCCTTATTATAAGCCTTTGCGGGCTTAATTTTTGCAGTAAGCTGGCCTGTCTGACCAACAGTAAGTACCATCTTCTTGGTGTTAAGCTTAACTGACTTAACCTTAACAGGTGTTTTTACAGTTACCTTAACCTTAATCTTTACACCATTACTTGTCTTAATGGTGATTGTGCACTTACCGTTTTTCTTACCCTTAACAACACCCTTCTTGCTTACAGAAGCGATGCTGCTGTTGCTTGATGAATACTTAAGCTTTCCGCTTGCACCTGTGGGCCATACCTGTGCATTAAGGTTTGCCTTGTAGCCTTTATATACAGTGAGCTTCTTGGTAGGAACTTCAATATCCTTAGCTTCGCCGCCAACAACTGTTACTCTGCATACAGCCTTCTTACCACCAACGCTTGATGTAGCAAAAATCTCACATACACCATAACCGATACCGTATACAGTACCGTTGGGATCAACAGTTGCTACAGCCATATCTGACGTGTTCCACTTAACCTGCTGAGGTGAACTTGCAGGTGTAACAGATGCTGTAAGTGAAAGTCTTCCGCCAACACCAATTGTGGCACTTGTCTGAGAAATATTTACTGCAGTTGCCTTTGTAGGTGAAGCATAATGTTTAGCATAGTCATAGTAATTAACCGGATAGATATTCATGAAATCATTGGTTGCGTAATTTGCGTATCTCTGATGATAATTATCAAATCCGCAAGCAGTTCCTCTAAGGAACCAAACCCACTTATCAACTGATTTACCCTTATCATAGGATGGCTCAGCTCCCCATGTTGAATCTACATAGTAGAAATAATCACCGATCTGAACGATGTTCCAACCGTGAGGACCTGCACTGCTTCCGGATCCACCAATACCTGCAACAAGTCTTGCATCAATTCCCATAGAGAGACATATTCTGTAGAAAAGAAGTGAATACCCTTCACATACAGTATGCTTGGAAATTGCAGCTGAGTGACATGAATAGCGATAATATGAATTATTGTACTTAGCGTCATTGTCACCATTGTAATCGTAGGTAACATTGTTTATAAGATAGTCATAAAGTTTTCTAACCTTATCATAATCAGATCCGCTGTTAAATCTCTTTACAAGCTGGTTTACGACGTTTGTGGTCTCCGCTTCCTGCGCTGCAGTCTGTGTATATGCAAATCTGATTGTGTAAGTACCATAAGTTGTCTTATTGGCATAAGCTGTACCATTACCTACACCTGTTCCATAGTAAGCCCATCTTACATAGTCACCTTCGTTAGGCACACCAGTATGCTCAACGGCTACGTTAAGGATATTTGATAAAATAATATCCTTGTTGTACTTGCCGGGAAGCTTGAGGCTAAAGGTAATCATATCCTGTCTGTTCTTAATGGCAGCTCTTACAGCTTCACCCATTGTCTGGAAAGATGTGTGAACACCGGGATCTGTCATAAGAGTCTTGATATTCTCTGTGCAATCAATATCATTTGCAAGATAGCCGATTTCATCAGCATCTATTCTTCCATCGTAAACAGAGTTAACCTCTACTACAGGCTCAGATATATCAAAGTTAAGAACAACTGCAACATCATATACAGAGAAGCTCTCTGCATCATATGTAACAACAGTATCCTCTTCTTTGCCGTTAACAGTAAGCTCAGTATTTGCTTCTACTTCACTTACCTGTTCTTCATCATCAATATGGAATACCTGAATTGAAGTATCCTGATCTTCGTTTTTCTCGGCAAGATCGTCGTTAAGAGTGATCTCAACAGCCACATTGCCGTTAGGCTCGATCTCAACGCCCTCATACCAAAGGCTGATATCAAAGGATGCAGAATCATATACTACTGCATTTTCAGGAAGTGTATCATTTACAAGCTCGTCGGTATCCTTAGCATCATTGCCCTTAAGCTTTTCAATTTTTACTTCTGTTCCTGCAGGAACAACATCCTTTTCAGCTGAAATTTTGAAGTTATAGCCTTCAAAATCTGTGGAGAACTCAAATGCTTCAGATGCTTCATCTGTAGCAACATCTTTTGAAGTCTCAGCAGTAGCATCATCTGAAACAGCTATTGCAGCATCATTTGATGCCTCACTATCAGCTTCGTCAGTAGCTTCAGTATCAGAACTGTCAGCTGCATCTGTAGCCTCAGTATCTGATGAATCTGTTGAATCACTGGTTTTCTCAGTTCCATCCTCTGTAACATCGGCTATAGAGCCTTCGCCTGAAGCATCAGAAGCATCGCTTCCCTCAGTCTCAGATTTCTCAGAACCTGTTTCAGCGCTGTCTGAACCTTCTGAACCGGCTTCGCCTGAACTCTCGCCGTCAGCTTCTTTTGAAGCACCTTCTTCAGAGCTTTCAGTCTCTGATTCTGAGCTTTCTTCGCCTGCCATTTCTGAACTTTCTTCAGAGCTGTTTGCTTCAGTCTCATCTGAAACAAGATTGATGCTCTCATCATCTACACTTGCAGCCTTTACAGAATCTGCAGAAGTTACCATTGTGTTTCCGGCAAGAGCTAAAGCAAGGGCTAAAGCCAGGCCTTTGTTTAATTTACTTCTCTTCATAAAACCTCAAAAAACTCCTTTTCCAATAATTCCCCCCTTCATAAAGAAATTATTTAGAACATTTACGCAGAAAAACATGCTGGTTTGACTTGTAGCGTTTTTCTCTCGTAATCTCAAATCCCTGATCCTCAAACACTGACAAATCCATATCTAAATTGCACTCAGCAATAATCATCGTATATTCAGTGACATACGGTAATTTTGCCAACAGTGCAAATGTTCTCTCATAAAGTCCGCCTTCATAGGGAGGATCGATAAAAATAATATCAACCTCTTCCTCACGGACATTTTTAAGCCCCACCAGAACATCCTGCTTAAGAACAGTTGCCTTTTCCTCGAACTTCGTAGTCTGGATATTCTGATTGATGCATTTTACTGCCTTTATATTGTTTTCGATAAAATAGGCTCTTTTGGCACCTCTTGATAAAGCTTCAATACCAATTCCGCCGCTTCCTGCGAAAACATCGATAAACACAGCCCCGGGAACATCATTTTGAATGATGTTGAATAAAGTCTCCTTTATTCTGTCCTGGGTGGGTCTTGTGTCATTACCTTCAGGTGTAACAAGCTTAAGGCGTCTGGCCTCTCCTGCAATTACTCGCATAAATACCTCTTAAATTCTAATCTTTGTACCTTTAGTATCACGATTTGCTATCTTAAGGTGATCGAGATTCAGATTCTTGCCGTTGTGCTCAATGGCTTTTTCCTCTGTCTCACCAAGATAATAAACATCTCTGATGGTGTCCTTTCCTGTAAGTCTCATTCCGCGAACACCCACAGCGCCCTTCTTTTTCTCAGGTACATCCTCTGTCTTAAACCTTAAGAAGAAACCGTTCTCAGATTGAAGCACAACTGTGCTCACATCATGAATAGAATGAACGCTTACAACCTCATCACCATCATTAAGCTTAGTAGCTGCAACCGAACGTCTTGTAACATCAAATTCGCCGCCGTCTACAACCTTCATATTTGCCTGCTTTGTAACAAACATAATTCTGTAAAGGTTAAGCTCTGACTGGCTTGCAACGTTTATTATCTGATCCTTGGTGGTATCAAAATCGCTGACATTATCGATGGGCACACCCTTATCTCTCATCTTGCCCTGTGGAAGATCCATGGCTTTGATTGTGTGGAGATTACCATTTGCGGTAAACACACAGATTTTACCTGTGTTCTTCATAACAAAGGAATACTTAAAGTCATTCTTTATGGTCTCAAGATTCTTATCGTAGGTAGTAACATCGATAGTCTTGGCATATCCAAATCTGTCCATAAGGAAAGCAACGTCGATTTCTTCGATGGGCTTTTCTTCGTAAACAGCATCTTCTACATTATCAATTACGGTCTTTCTCTTAACAGCATATTGTTTCCTTATCTCTGTAAGTTCATTCTGGATAACAAGAGACATGGACTCATGATCCTCAAGTATATCCTCGTAGCGATAGATCTTGGCGATGGTATCTTCATGCTCTTTTACAAGGGCATCAAGTTCAAGGCCAATGAGTTTATATAATCTCATCTCCATGATGGCTTCAGCCTGTCTCTCAGTAAAAAGAAGCTGAGCAGCCATAGCTTTGGAGGCTTCGCTCTTAAATCTGATTCCGTCGGTATTACCGTTAACAAGACAATCCTTAGCCATAGCCCTGTCTTTGGAACCCCTCAGAATCTCGATTACAATATCAATTACATTGCAGGCCTTGATGAGACCTTCCTGAATCTCCTTCTTTTCCTGCTCTTTTTTAAGTAATGTAGTGTATTTACGTCTTGCAGTCTCAAACTGGAAATCCACAACAGATCTCATGATGGCTGTAAGAGACATGGTCTCAGGTCTGCCATCACAGATAGCAAGCATGTTTACACCAAAGGTATCTTCAAGCTTGGTCTTCTTGTAAAGAAGATTTGTAAAGTTCTCTACATCCGTATCCTTCTTAAGCTCGATTACAATTCTGATACCTTCTTTTGAGGACTGGTTGGAAATATCAACAATATCATTTGTGATCTTCTTCTCAGCCAGCTCTGCCACATCTGAAAGGAACTTACCTATTCCTGCTCCGATCATGGTATAAGGAATTTCAGTTATAACAAGATTGATGTGTCCTGCTTTTCCCTTCTCAACAGAAACAGCGCCTCTTATGCGGATCTTACCCTGGCCTGTCTCGTAGATTGATCTGAGGTCATCTTTATTGATAACAATGCCGCCTGTCGGGAAATCAGGCCCCTTAATGTACTTCATCAGCTGCTTGGTAGTCATCTCGGGATTCTGCATATATGCGATCTCTGCATCAATGACTTCGCCGATATTGTGAGGTGGTGTGCTTGTAGCCATACCTACAGCGATACCCTCAGATCCGTTTATAAGGAAATTAGGTATTTTAACAGGTAAAACTGTGGGCTCACGTTCTGTCTCATCAAAGTTTGGAACAAAGTCCACAACATCTTTATCAAGATCAGCAAGGAAATTCTCCTGTGTGATCCTGGCAAGTCTTGCCTCTGTATAACGCATTGCAGCTGCGCCGTCGCCTTCGATATTGCCGAAATTACCGTGGCCGTCTACAAGCGGTACTGATTTCTTGAAATCCTGGGTCATTACAACCAGTGAATCGTAAATAGAGCTATCACCGTGAGGATGATATTTACCCATGGTATCACCGACTATACGGGCACTCTTACGATAAGGTCTGTCATATCTGATACCCAGCTCATACATATCATAGAGAGCTCTTCTCTGAACGGGCTTAAGGCCGTCCCTGATGTCGGGAAGCGCTCTTGCTACTATAACGCTCATGGCATAATCAATATATGATTTTTGCATTATCTCCGAATATTCGGAGCGAATTAATTTCTCTTCCATTACTACCTCATCCGTCAGCTGCGCTGACACCTTCTTCATATTTTGGAAGAAGGTTATTAAATATTTTCAGCTTATACGCGATATTTTATACATCAAGTTCAGCATCTGTAGCGTGCTGATGAATGAATTCTCTTCTGGGCGGAACTTCGTTGCCCATAAGAAGCTCTGTCATGTGTGAAGCCATCTTGGCATCCTCAATCTCCACTAGACGCATCATTCTGTTCTCGGGATCAAGTGTGGTCTCCCACAATTGCTGAGGATCCATCTCACCAAGACCCTTATATCTCTGAAGAGTGAAAGGTCCTTTGTGAGTCTTACGATATTTTTCAAGGGCAGCATCATCATAGAGATACTCTTCCTTGCCCCTTGAAGGCATCGCCTTATAAAGAGGAGGCATAGCTATATAAACATGACCCTCAAAAATCAGCTCAGGCATAAATCTATAGAATAATGTCAAAAGCAGTGTTGCGATATGTGCACCGTCAACGTCCGCATCGGACATGATTACAATCTTGTCGTAGCGAAGCTTACTGATATCAAAGTCATTACCATATCCCTCTGAAAATCCGCATCCAAAGGCGTTGATCATGGTCTTGATCTCAGCGTTTGCAAGGATTTTATCTATGCTGGCCTTCTCAACGTTAAGGATTTTACCTCTTATGGGAAGAATAGCCTGGAATTCACGGTTTCTTGCCATCTTGGCACTACCACCCGCAGAATCTCCCTCTACGATGAAAATCTCACATTTTGAAGCATCCTTACTGATGCAGTTTGCAAGCTTACCATTGGAATCAAAGGAGTACTTCTGCTTGGTAAGAAGATTGGTCTTAGCCTTCTCCTCAGTCTTTCGGATCTTTGCAGCCTTCTCAGCACAGCCGATGATTGATTTAAGGACTTCAAGATTTCTGTCAAAATATCTTGAAACCTCATCACCTGTAATCTGTGATACAACCTTGGCTGCATCCTGGTTATCAAGCTTGGTCTTGGTCTGTCCTTCAAATCTGGGATCCGGATGCTTGATACTTACAACAGCAGTCATACCGTTACGTACATCTGCTCCTGTGAAGTTGTTATCCTTTTCCTTAAGAGTACCGATGCCACGTGCATACTGATTGATGACATTGGTAAACATGGTTTTAAAGCCGGTGAGGTGTGTTCCACCTTCGGCATTATAGATGTTATTACAAAATCCAAGAACATTTTCATGGAATTCGTTGACGTACTGGAATGCCACATCAACAGAGACGCCGTCCATCTCGCCGCTAAAGAAAATAACGTCTGTGACAGCTTCTTTTGATTTATTCATATCACGAATGAAACCGGTGATGCCTTCTGGCTCGTGGAATTCAATATATTCCTCTGTACCCGGTCTGTCGTCGATATAGATGATTGTAAGCTCCGGATTAAGATAGGCAGTCTCATGGAGACGTGACTTAATATCCTCCTCACGGAATCTGGTTTTTTCGAAAATCTCAGGATCAGGTAAAAATGAAATGGTGGTTCCATGTTCTCTGGTCTTACCAACGGGTTCAAGAAGTCCGTTTTTAAGCTCAACAGTGGGAACACCTCTTTCATATGCATCCTCATAGATATAGCCGTCAGTTTTAATCTGAACTTTCAGCCATGTGGAAAGTGCGTTAACAACGGATGAACCTACACCGTGAAGACCACCACTGGTCTTATAGGCAGCATTATCAAACTTACCGCCTGCATGGAGCATAGTCAGAACCACTCGCTCTGCTGTCACTCCCTTGGCATGCATACCTACAGGAATACCGCGACCGTTATCCTCTACGCTCGCGCTTCCGTCCTCATGAAGTGTTACAGTGATCTGACTGCAATGTCCTGCAAGATGTTCATCCACTGCGTTGTCTACAATTTCATAGACAAGGTGATTGAGACCTCTTGTGGAAACACTTCCGATATACATTCCGGGTCTCATTCTAACCGCTTCGAGACCCTCCAAAACTGTAATGCTCGACGCATCATAGTTGTTACTTATTGCCATAAAAATTACCCAACCTTAAAACTTTTTCCTCTGTATCAGAAACAATCTGATTAAATATGAATTTTCCTGGAGCAAGCTATTGCCAAAGCTCCGGGACCGATATGACAGGATACAACAAGTGAAAGGGGATCAAGATGCATATCGAATCCGGGGAATGCAGCTTCTACTTCACTCTTAAACTCGTTTGCCTTATCAAGATCGTATGTATAAGCACCCGCAAGGTGTACGTCCTTCGCATCAAGACCGCCGAAACGATTCTCAATATCGGACATCATTGCATTAATCATGATGTTTTTGCCCTGATTGGCTGTTCTGGCCTTGGCAAAAGCATCCAGCTTCTCGCCCTGAATCTGAAGTACGGGCTTAAGCTTTAATAAAGTTCCCAGAGCAGCTGCTGCAGGTGTGATTCTTCCACCCTTTTTAAGATAGTAAAGAGTATCAAGCATGATATAAATACTTGATTCAAACTTCACCTCTTCAAGCTTATCTTTAATCTCTTTGCCGGACATGCCCGCATCACGGAGCATTATGGCATCAAGAACGGACTGCCTCATGGTAACTGAAATTCTCTGATTGTTAACGACGAAAGCCTTCCCCTCATAATCGTCTGAAGCCAGCATTGTAGCTGTCTGACATGAACTTGAAAGACCAGAGCTGAGAGGAATATAAACTATCTCATCATATTCCTTAAGGACCTTGTCCCAAAGTTCAAGAAGATTACCGGGGCTCGGCTGACTTGTGGACACGTCCGCACCGTCAGCAAGTTTTTGGAAAAACCATTCCTGAGTGAGATTAACACCCTCTAAATATTCAACTCCATCAATCATAAATGGTGTGGGAATAACAATGATACCGAGAGCTTCCCCATCTGCAGGCATGATGCCGCTATTTGTATCTGTTATGATCGCAACTTTTGACATATTTCCTCCAAGTAACCATTTGTCACTTCAATAACACTATATGTTGTATTATATCATTACATACTCTACTAAATTTTACTTTTATAAAGCCGTAAAGTCAAATGAATTCGATACTGCCCACTGTTTTAAAGGTGCATTTTCATCAAGAACAAGATCGGGATCTTCCTTTAAAAGTCTGTCCACATAAGCAGCAGCTTCTTTTATCAGCGCAGCATCCTGGTAAATATCAGCTACATGGAAGGACATTTCACCGCTTTGCCTTATTCCGAAAAGATCACCGGGGCCTCTTTGCTTAAGGTCCTCTTCAGCAATAAGGAATCCGTCATTTGAGTGATTCATTATCTCTAATCTGTTCTTTGCTTCTTCTTTTCCTGAGGTATTTATGAAAATACAATAGCTCTGATGCTTACCTCGTCCGACTCTTCCTCGCAGCTGATGGAGCTGAGCAAGACCAAATCTCTCGGAATTCTCGATCATCATAACTGTGGCATTAGGCACATTAATACCTACTTCAATAACCGTTGTAGAAACAAGGACATCGATTTCACCCTTAGAGAACTTATCCATAACACTGTCTTTTTCGGAAGGCTTCATTTTTCCGTGAAGAAGACCAATTCTTAAATCAGGAAGCGTGCGCTTAAGCATTTCACTGTAATCAGTGACATTCTCAGAAGAACTGTTCTCCCCCTCTTCTATCATGGGACAAATTACATAGCACTGCCTTTTTTGCATTACCTGATCGTGTATGAATTTATAGGCTGTAGGTCTGTATTCTTTTCCTACAACGCAGTTCTTAATAGGTATTCTTCCGCCAGGCATCTCATCCAATACAGAAACGCTAAGGTCTCCATAAAGAATAATAGCAAGAGTTCTTGGTATCGGCGTTGCACTCATTGCGAGAATATGAGTATTAAAGCCCTTTTCTGAGAGCTTCTCTCTCTGTTTTACGCCAAATCTGTGCTGCTCATCTGTGATAACCAGTGAGAGCTTATTGTAGCTTACTTTTTCCTGTATAAGCGCATTGGTCCCAACAATACAGTTGCACTCACCGCTTTCAATAATTGCATAGGCTTCACGCTTCTCCTTTGCAGTTAGTGAGCCAACAAGAAGTACCGGTTTTAAAACAAGATCGTAATCCTTAGCCATTTTTACAAAGGATTCATAATGCTGTCTTGCAAGAACCTCTGTTGGAGCCATAATCGCACCCTGGTATCCGTTTGCAGCTGTAAAAAGAAGAGCCATAAAAGCAAGAATGGTTTTACCGGAACCAACATCACCCTGAATAAGCCTGTTCATTACGTGAGGCCCCATGAGGTCCGACTTTATATCATTCCAGATAGACAGCTGTTTCCCTGTAAGCTCATAGGGAAGATTTGAAAGAAGCTTATCAATCTCTCCCGATTCACTATATACATAGTCATTAATTGACTCTTCGGATTCTCTTTTAAGGAATCTGATTTTCAGGATAAACTGCAGTATCTCATTAAATGCAATTCTCCTTCTGGCCACAGTAAATTCATCCATATTGGCAGGAAAATGAATCTTCCTCACAGCCTCGGAATAGTCCATTAGATTAAGCTCACGCTTCATGCTCTGTGATAAAGCATCTTCAAGATAAGGAGTTGCACCTATAGCCTGGGTTACTGTCTTTATCATCAGCTGATTGGACAGACCCTTAACAAGAGGATATTTCGGCTGCATGGTACCCATGATTTCGAGATAGTCTTCATACTTATACATTTTGGGCTGTTCCATTACAAAGTGATTACCCTTTTTCTGCACCAGTCCTCTGAAAACATAAAAGGTCTTAGCCTTTATGTTATTGACCATGTAAGGCATATTGAAATATGTAATGTTCATCTCACCTGTTGCATCCGAAGCTTTAAAAGCAAGTATGCTTAAGTTTCTTACACGCCTTACAGCAACCTTCCCTGCCATCGCAACTCTTACCGCACAGGTCTCGCCTTCTGTAAGATCAGCAACATTAATTACAGGCCCGCAGATATCATAATCTCTTGGAAAATAATTAAGGAGATCTTCTACAGTTCTTATTCCGCACTTTTCAAAAAGGGCGCTGCTTTTATCGCCAACGCCCTTTAAAGATGATACATGTTCAATTAAAGATGGATTTTTCACCTTCAAAATTTTACTCCGCACTCACAATATAGTAGTAAATCGGCTGTCCGCCATACTGAACTTCTACATCACACTTAGGGAACTTCTCAGAGATGCGATCACTAAGTACATTTGCTTCGTCTTCGTTAATATCTGAACCATAGTAGAGACTGATAAGCTCTGTTGAATCATCAGCAATCTTCTCAATCATCATGGCTGTTACATCATCAATGCTACTGCCTACACCAAGAATTCCGCTATCGCCGATTCCCATGTAATCGCCCTGCTTGATTGTAACATCATCAATCATGGTATCTCTTACTGCATAAGTAACTTCACCTGTCTTAACAGTACCGATTGCATCGATCATAGCTGCTTCATTATCCTCAGCCGGAATATCAGGAATGAAGTTGATAGCTGCTGTGATACCCTGAGGAACTGTCTTTGTAGGTATTACAACGATCTTCTTATCAGAATCGTTATCTTCCATCATTACCTTAGCCTGGTTAGCAGCAAGAATAATGTTCTTGTTGTTAGGAAGTACGAAAACTGTATCTGCATTAACCTTGCATGCTGCATCATAAATATCAGCAGTGCTGGGATTCATGGTCTGACCGCCTTCGATAACGTAGTCAACGCCAAGACCTCTGAATATCTCTGCAAGACCATCGCCTGCACATACAGCTACAAATCCCATCTCTTTATGCTCAGTGGGAACCTCGGGCTCCTCTGCAGCAGCCTGGCTGCTTACTGTTCCATCCTTAAGCGGGATGTCATCACCTGCACTGTATGTAGGTGTTGCTTCAGCTGCGCCATTAATTTCTGTTTCTATCTCTGCGTACTCACCACTTTCATTCTCATGGAAAAGCTTCTCGCGGTGTTCCATTCTCATGTTATCAATCTTCATGTTGGAAAGCTGACCATACATGAGTGCTCTCTGAATAGCAAGTCCGGGATCATTGGAATGTACATGAACCTTACAAATCTCGTCATCAGCAACCATTACGATACTGTCACCGATTGACTCAAGAAATGCCTTGAAATCCATTTCCTGCTTGATATTTAAAGGCTTGCTCAAAAGTACGATAAACTCTGTACAATAGCCAAACTTAATATCAGTCTCAAGCTCTGCAGCAACCTGCTTCTTTGATACAGGTGTAGCAGCTGCTTCATCAACCTTGTAATCAACGTCTCTGCCCTGATAGAAATCAAGAGCGCCCTTGAGAACCTGTACGAGTCCCTGTCCGCCTGAATCTACAACGCCTGCCTGCTTTAGAACAGGAAGCATCTCAGGAGTCTTAGCAAGAACTTCATCTGCGTATTTAATGATCTCTTCAAAGAAAGGACCAAGGTCTGTAGCGCCTTCCTTAGCAAGCTCAGAAGCCTTCTCACTGGCTCCCTTAGCTACTGTAAGGATTGTACCTTCCTTGGGCTTCATAACTGCCTTATAAGCAGTCTCAACAGCTTTTTCAAATGCAGCTGCGATAATCACAGCATCAAGCTCAGAATAATCTCTGCATCCCTTTGTAAATCCTCTAAGCAGCTGAGAAAGAATAACACCTGAGTTACCTCTGGCACCTCTCATGGCACCTGAGTAAATGTTCTTACAAAGTGTAGCCATATCCACATCATCCGACAGCGACTGTACATCCTTAGCTGCTGACATGATGGTCATTGTCATATTGGTACCTGTATCTCCGTCAGGAACGGGGAATACATTAAGCTCATTGATCCATTCTTTTTTTGCATTCAAGTTGCTTGCGCCGGCAAGAAACATTTTCTTAACCTGTGACGCATTAATTGTGTTACTCAAAGTTAAGCCCTCCTTGATCAATCGATGACGCGAACGCCCTCGACAAAGATATTTATCTTTTCTATTTCAAGGCCGGTGAATTCCTCAACCTTGTATTTAACATTATCAATAAGATTATCAGTTACAGCAGAAATGCTAACGCCATATGCGACGATAACATGAAAATCAAGAGTAAGCTTTCGTCCCTGGCCTACAGAAACTCCGATTCCTCTCTTGATATTATCCTTTTTCAAAAGACTTACAAGTCCGTCTGCTACGTTAACGTTTGCCATGCCAACTATACCAAAGCATTCATTTGCAACGGCACCGGCATACTGAGCGATAACTTCATTGTCGATAGCAATATTCCCCATATGGGTATTTATTGAAGTAGACTTCATTCCACACCTCCATTAAATTGCATACATAAAATGATTATACAGTAAGCAGTCGTAAAATGGAACACGAATTTATCTTGTGAATTTTCCAAGAAAAAAGGACTCACCCGTAAGTGAATCCTTAAAATCTTTCTTACTTAGAACGGATTATGCACGCTCAACTTTTTTAGATCTGAGACAGCTTGTACATACATTCATTCTCTTTGAGCCGCCTTCAACCTTAACAGCAACCTTATGTACGTTTGCATTCCAAACTCTATTTGTTTTTCTATGGGAATGGCTTACGTTGTTACCGAAATGAACGCCCTTGCCGCAAACTTCACATTTAGCCATTTTGACACCTCCTTATAAGCCATATTTTAAATCAAATGCTACAGCGGATAATCAACAAATAATAAATTTACCCGCAACATGAGATATATTAACAGATATTATAAGAAAGTGCAAGTGAAAATTTAAATATTTATAATTTCCTGTAACCTTATGCCTTCATATAAGAATCATACTGTCTTAAAAGAACATTATATTCCTGATTAATCAGGTCACACATCTCATGATCACCGCGAAGATTATCCGGATGATATATCTTCATAAGATCACGATAGCGCTTCTTAAGAGAAAGAAGTGAATCTACCCCTGTAAAGAAAATCTCTGCACGGTGATATTCATCTTCCCTTATGTAACCCTTCTCCTGTTCAAGCTTCTTCCACTCACGCTCGATTTTCTTCTTATCGGTGTTGAGCTTATCAAAACCATCCTTCAGGATCTCAATCTGCTGATCAAACAGAGCCTGCTCATCCTTAAGCTTCTGCTTATCGTGCTCAAGCTTACTTCTCTCGCGCTGGATGCTGGTTCTGAAGTAGCCTACTTCCTTCTCAATCTCGGCCACCTTCTTGTCAACCATTGCCTGTTCCTGCTCGAGGCGCTGACTCTCTTTGTAAATCCAGAGCTTCATCTCAAGAAGCTCTTCCTCCGTCGCAACATCAATACGTTCTTCACTAATGAACTTTTCCATACGGAACCCCCTATACTAACTATGAAACTCAGGTTTCATCCTCAGGAAAAGCGATACTTTCAGCCTCCTCGTCGCTCATAATATCGCTACCTTTGTTTAAGAAACGATCGGCTATATCAGGAACGAGATCCAGTACCTTGGTAACTGCATCCTGATTCTTGATGTTTACAAGCTTTGTCTGACCGTTTTTAATTACAAGAACTGCGCTGGGTGACATTTTGGCTGCAAAACCGCCTGCACCGGAGTTCTTTTTATCACCATCGCTTGCACCTGCACCTACACCAAAGGACACATCCACAAGCGGAAGAATGATCGTATCACCGACCTTTGTAGCTTCGCCAACTACAGTCTTAGAACCAAGCATAGTATTCATACCATGCATAAGTGAATCAATAACACCATTAAAATTATGCTCTGCCATAAAACTCTCCCCTAAGTTATGAATTAAGTATCTTCTTAAATCGTCTGATGGTCTTGCGTACGTCCTTATTAAAATAAAGAACCGCAGCAGCCCATACTATCGTAACAAGTCTGATTCTACCTTTGATTCTGACAGATCCGGCTATCACGGGATTCTCAAAATCAGGTGTTATATATACCTTACCTGCAAGTATGGGATAAAGTATTCCGTAAGCGGCGAAAATATCTGCCGTCGCAGTGGGATCACTCATACCTACACGCAGATTAATGTTGCATTTCCTTGGAATGATCATCTTCAGAACTCTTAAAACCTGCTTCTTGGAAACATTAAAAGCTCTTTTAAAAATATCATTTTCAAGCGTTTTCTTAACCATGTCTATCTTAGCATAAATGCTAGATATTGTACATTTAATTTTTTGATACACATTTTGTGGTGTTTTTATAATTTGAACCACAATATCTTTTATTTTCTTCAGTACGTCGAGGAAGCTTTGCTTTTCTTCCTCCTCTTCATCATCAAAATTTTCTTCTGATGAAGCGTCATTTTCACGTTCTGCGCCATCCGGGTTCGAATCATCATTTTCTGCAGAGCTATCACTATCTTCTATATCGGTATTTTGAGTTTCATCCTGAACTTCGTTTTGAGATTCGTCCTTAGACTCTTCTTTTGACGTTTCTGCATCACTTTCCGGCTGTTCTGATTCAGATTCTCCGGATTCCTGATTTTCAAAGCCCTCTTCCATTTCGTATGGAAGCTCCTCTTCAAACTCCTCTGTGGTGTCCTCATCTTTATTTTTGCCGGGGAAAACCTTGAAAAACAAAACCTTTACGGTAAATTCCATATCCTTTGGATATTCGATATAACCTCTTACAAGATGCATAAGAAAATTGAATCCTGCTTTTGCCTGTATTCGATCCTTTAGCTTGTCTACTTCTGTTTCCAGGTTGGTCTCTTCAATATCAGCGTTTACATAGTATCTTATGGGCACAAATAATAGCAGCAAAAGAACTACCAAAACCACCGCCAGGATCACAAGAAGTACAATCCCTATTATTTTTAAAATTGTCAGAAAAAGTGACATCTTATTCCCCCAAAACTGTGTTTAAGTATCCTTTCAAATCGCCTTCCATACCACAGGCTGATGCCTCCTCGCTTATCTTTACAATCAGATCAAAGGCTTCTTCTCGACTCCCTGCTATTCCGTAAACAAAAGCAGGATGCTTTTTATAGTATTTCTGTTTCAAAAACGCACAGTGAGTAATTTCAAGTTGGTCCGCTTCATTGGCAGCAGCTGTTATAACATAAATAAGGAGCTGCCCTGCGCCATGTTTGAGCTTCCACTTAACCTTAGCGGAATTTTTTATGGATTCACCCACATATAAATTTTTATAAAATCTGCAATATCCGCGTATTGACATATATTTCCCTCGCTAAGTTCTCTCAGCTAAAGTATTTATCAAAAATCCTCTTAGCTATGGGCACGGCGAATTCACCACCTGACCCTGCGTTTTCTACTATTATGGTAACAGCAATTTCAGGATCCTCATAGGGTGCAAATCCCGTAAACCAGGCATGAGAATCAGATGTTGAATCCTTGAACTCGGCAGAGCCGGTCTTTCCTGCTGCAGTATAGGATAATCCCTTTAGCTTTGAAGCAGTTCCCTTTTCTACAACTTCATGCATAAGATCTCTTAAAAACTCAGCTTCTTCTGAGGTTATGAGCTGCTTAGTCTCATCTTCATAAAAACTCTTAATGACTTTTCCTTCATCAGAAACAACTCTGTCCATTACCCGAGGCTTTACAAGGCTTCCTCCATTTGCAATAGCCGAAGTGATAAGGTGCATATGAAGCGGCGTAACCGTAGTTTTTCCCTGACCTATTCCAAGCTGCATGATATCGTTATCGCTAAGACCCTCATTGCAAATTGCTGATGACTTTTTGTGGTTCATATCCCAGGGAAGTTCACTTCCAAACATAAGCCCGGACAAAGTGCTGTTAAAAGAGTTCCTGTCCAAAGTTATAGCCATATTTGCAAAGGATGAATTACATGACTTTGCAAAGGATAAAGGAAAATCAACGCTTCCGTGGCTCTCGCCATGAAAACAGTTTATGGTATTGCCCTCGTATGTAAATCTGCCGTTACAGCTAAAGTGATAATTCTTGTAGTTATCACCATTTTCTCTGAAATATTCAAGAGCAGTAACTATCTTAAATGTGGATCCCGGAGGATAGAGTCCCTGTGTCGCTCTGTTTAGGAGCTGGGTATTGTCTTCGTCTGTAGTCATTGATACCCATTCCTTATCAAGGTTATTGGGATCAAAGTCAGGCTTTGAAACCATAGCAAGGATTTCACCTGTCTTAACATTTGAAACGATTACCGCTCCTTTATGGGCAGAAAGCGCCTCATAAGCAGTTTCCTGTAGTCTTGTATCGAGGGTTGTATAGAGACTGTCTCCCGGGAACTTTTCTTCATTCTCATAGGCATTAGCTTTTGAATTAATGGAGATATTGCTGTTTATCAGGTAATAGTTGGCCATATCTTCAATTCCGCTTCTTCCATGGGATGAAAAGCCCACGATATGAGCGAAAACTTTTTCGTAAGGATACTCTCTTACTTCTTCGCCTTTATCATCCTTTACAGTTCTCGCCAATATCTTGCCATCTGATGAATAAATTGAACCTCTGGAATTCTGCTTTTTCAAAAGAGCCTGATGGGTATTATAGCTGTTATCCATCATCTCCTGCTTATTAGAAAAAGAAAATACACAGATATAGCTTATCATTACGGCAAAAAGCACAATAAAAGCAGAGCCGATAAAGACTATGGAATATAGATTTTTATTTGTAGTTTTACTGTTTTTTTCAGTCTGATTTTCTTTGTCCATTATTTACGGCCTTATTTCTATAGGCTGCCTCTTTCTTTTTCTCTAAATAATCCTGGTACCTCTCATCGCTCCTGACAAGGCACTCGCCCTCAATAAAAGCAAACATAACTATGGATACCAGTACAGAAGTTCCGCCATAGCTAACAAGAGGAAGCGTCACTCCTGTAAGAGGAATGAATTTTGAATTTCCTCCCGCTGTAAGGAACACCTGAAAAATATACGTGACTCCAAAACCAAGACAAAGGAGTCTTCCAAAATCATTTTTAATCTTGTAGGCTTCACGTAATACCATTACAAAGGTTGATATACAAATCGCAAGAAGGCAGCAGGCAAAAATTATGCCAAGCTCCTCTGAAATCGCTGCGAAAATAAAGTCTTCCTCAACGTAGGGAATAGATGTGGGATTACCCCCATAAAGCCCCAGTCCAAAAAGTCCTCCGCCGCTTATTGCAAAAAGTGACTGTGCTATCTGATAGCCCCCTGTTTCGATATCAGCCCACGGATTGATAAATGCTGCAACTCTGACCTGAATGTGAGGAAAAAGCTTGTATGCTACGACACTGGCAAGTCCTCCAAAGGCAAAGCCCGAAATAAAGTACAAAGGATTCCCGGTTGCCACAAGAAGAATGCACATATATACCACAAAGTAAATAAGCGCACTTCCAAGGTCTTTTAATAAAACAAGAATTATCACATGAGCAGCAGCAAGCACAGAACAAATAGCTACGTTCTTAAAATTTGTCTTCATAGACAGGACTGACGCCGCAAAAAATACAAAGAAAAGCTTTACAACCTCTGTAGGCATAAAGGAAATGCCGGCGATTCTGAAATTGATTTTTGAGCCATTGGTTACAGTTCCATATACCAGAAGCACAGTCAGCAAAATAAGCCCCGCTGCTGCAAAAACGTAGCCCATCTTTTCTAAAATCTCTAATCTGAATATTATCTCAGGAATAAGCAGTGCGATAACTATTGAAACCGATGCTATCATGAACTGCTTGATGCCCTTCCAGTAAGAAACTCTCGTAATTACCAGCATCCCAACCATCAGCATAAAACACATATTGTGAATAATAAGCCTGTTTCCGTCAGGATATATCATCTTATACAGTGAAATGGTTGTGAGGATTACAAGGGTTTGGATTGCAAGAAGAAGCAAATACCGCTTACTTCCCGTCTTTGCGATTATCTGAATAAAGCAGGCAAATTGGGTAAGAAAAAGAAACGCCGTCTGAAAACCGTAGATCCATCCGCGTCTTTTTTCTCCTTTATAGACAAATACCAGGAAGCTGAAAAATGTATAAGCAAGAATACATCCCCCAATTACATACTTGGCTATTTCAGATAAATAAAAATCAAGTATCCCCAAACTTTAATCTGCGCTCCTCTCAAAATGTCCCGTAGTGTAATCCATACTAAGAAGCTTTTCAATATACATATCCTTATCCTTTCCGGATCCGAATTTCAAAAGCTCCTCATATCCCCTAATTATATCTCTGCTCATATCTGCCTTCTCGGTGGTAAGATCCACCCTGAAGCAGGTGTTGTATTTTGATGAAAAACTACTGAGCTTATCTGCCTTTTTAAATAATGATACAGGTACGCTGTTCCAGATAATATTGGTGCAGTATCTGCAATCATAGGTTACAGGCATGGTTCTGCCTGTTCTGTCATTTATAAAAATAGTCTCGTAGGAAACTTCGCCGCCTCTTTTTCCTGTGCAGTCCCCAAAGGTGTTCCTGATACAGTTTGCAGTGTGCATCATGGGAACCCTTCCATAAACCTGCAACATAGCTGTAGGCAGTGAAATCTGCTCATGTCTACCCGATGAAATTATGTGACCATAAATACCTTTCATGGTATCGTTCATCTCGGGATAGCTAAGCTCTAAAGGAAGCGAAAAATCCGTAAAGCCTTGATTTTTAAGGATTTCTCCATATAACTTAAATGCTTCTTCATTCCAGAGATAAAGACCATAATCCGGAACTATTCTACCCTTATAGCCATAATGAAGTGCATAGGAAAGCTCCTCAAGATTCCTTACAACTATGCCATCAAGGCCGAATTTATCCGCATAATCAAGAATTCTTTTCAGATCGTATCTGTCAGGAATACCCTTTTCACATCTAAGTACATAAGGAAGCGCAGCAAAAACCTCTGCTCTACCCATATCAGGCAATTCCTGATTTAAAAGAAGGAGCCTTGAGTCCACAATAACTCTGTCGATATTGCCTCTGTTTACACATTCCTGTGAAACCACGTCAAGCTGAGCCTTACTCATTACGCTTACGCAAAGAGTAGGCTTACTTATAAAGCTCTTAATTTTCTCATGTTTATATTCATTTCTCGGAAGCCTTTCTATAGGTGGCATTTCGATGTTATCTTCATATCCGCGGTTTCTTATTATAGCTTCTTCAAGCTCTGCTGCAGCTTTTCTTCTTAGCTCATTAAGTGCTTTTACAGGCATGAAAATTCCTGCATCATCCAAAGCAATATCACAGGATGAAACTGAAAACTCCGAATTACCAAACTTTAAAAGCTGTTTTTTGCAATCATCTAAAGCCATTGGTCTGTTCTGAGCTCTCTGAACAATGTCGCCCGTAACTGTAACCGATACGGGATCATCTGTAACAGTAGTAAGTGTTAATGCAGCCTCTTTATCAGCAATTAGTTCGCATTTTAAATCAATCGGAATAAGCTTTTTGCCGGATAAGTATTTTTCTCCAACCTCTCTAAGAACCTCTTCGTCAGATCCGTTATAGGAAGGATTCTCTAGAGTCACCATATCCTTACTGTTGTGTCTGAAATAATAGCCCTCGCCAATTTCAGAACGAAGATACAGGCTTGATAAAATCTTCTTATCTCCCGCATTGGATAAAAGCTTAACTGTGCCCTTTTCCTTGCCTGCTGCAATAGCTTCGTAATACTTATCAATAAATCTTCTGTAAACAGAAGTAACTCCTGCTGCATATTCAGGCTTTTTCATTCGACCTTCGATCTTAAAGGAATTGATTCCCGCTTCTATAAGCTCAGGAATCCTGTCTACCATACACATATCCTTAAGACTTAAGGGATAGCACTCTTTTCCGTGTCCGTTAAGCTTATAGGGAAGTCTGCAGGGCTGTGCGCAGCGACCTCTGTTGCCGCTTCTCTCACCTACCATACTTGAAAAAAGGCAGGCTCCTGAATAGCTGTAGCACATTGCACCATGAATAAAGGCTTCGATTTCGATGCCTACGCCATCTATCTTTTTACAATATTCATGAATTCCGTGAATCTCATCAAGGGTAAGCTCTCTTGCAGGCACAACTCTTGTGGCACCAAGCTCCTTAAGAAGTCTTGCTCCCTCGGGCCCCGTTATTGTCATCTGTGTGCTGGCATGTCTCTCAACCCATGGGAATTCTTCGCTTATAATTTTGAACACACCAAGATCCTGGATGATGGCACCATCCAGGCCTGCATAGGCATAAGGTTCAAAGAATTCCTTAAAAGAATCTATCTCATTTTCTTTGAGCAAAATATTGGTAGTCAGATAGATCTTTTTGCCATGAAGATGCGCATATCTTATGGCAGATACAACCTCTTCCTCTGTGAAATTGTCAGCAAATGCTCTTGCGCCAAAGCCCTGTCCGCCAAGATATACAGCGTCAGCACCTGCAGCAAAAGCGCCCAGCATGGTCTCGTAGTTCCCTGCCGGGGCAAGTAATTCAACTTTATCCATATAATTCACCGAAAAAGGCTGCCCATATCGGCAGCCTTCACATTACTTTTTCAGAGTCTTAAGCTCTGTTTCCATCTGAATAATCTTTCTTGAATCCTCTGTAATGTCAGACTGAAGATTCTTAACGTTTTTCTCAGTATTTTCAAGCTTTATCTGAGTGGCAATAAGCTCATGCTTAATGTCATAAAGCTCCTTTTCCTTGTCACTGAGCTGACCCTCTAAAAGCTCAACCTGTTTCTTGGCTTTAAAGTAGTCATCAGCAATATTAAGCTGAAGCAGAACGTTCTGAGTATCGAGTGGCTGTCTCTTGAAGCCCTCCATCTTGTTATAGTCTGCAATCTTATTATTTATATATGAGGCAACCTTCTGTAAGTATTCCTCACTTTCATATCCACTTAAGGTAAAAACCTTTCCCCCAATGATAACCTCGGTATCTGTCTTAGAAGCCATAATTTCCTCCCCCGAAAAAGTGTTATGAATGAATTATATACTTCTTTTAGCCCCTATTTCAAGAGAAAATCCAAGAATTATATAATAAAAAACCTACAATATACTGTATTTATCAGATATTATACTACAATATATATTGCAGGAAAATATATATTGGGTTAAATTATTCAAAATCAAGTCCCAAATGCTGATATGCCAGATCTGTCACAACTCTTCCCCTTGGAGTTCTGTTAATAAGACCATTTTTCAAAAGGTAAGGCTCATAAACATCCTCAATTGTTCCCGGATCTTCGCCTATGGAAGCAGCCAGCGTATCAAGACCTGCGGGGCCACCACCAAATTTCTCAATAAGAGTAATCAGAAGTGTTCTGTCATTGTGATCCAGGCCCAGCTTATCAACATCCATAAGGTCAAGGGCAGTTTTAGCAACTTCTTCTGTGATAACGCCATCATACCTTACCTGTGCATAATCCCTGACTCTCTTAAGTATTCTGTTGGCAATTCGCGGCGTTCCGCGACTCCTTTTTGCCATCTCTTTTGCGCCGCCTGCTTCTGTTTCTACATTAAGGACCTTTGCGGACTGAAGGATAATATTCATAAGCTCTTCAATCTCATAAAACTCCATTCTATAGAGCATCCCGAATCTGTCACGAAGAGGTGCTGAAAGCATTCCTGCTCTTGTGGTGGCACCAACCAGCGTAAAATGAGGAAGATCAAGTCTGATGGATCTGGCAGTCGGACCTTTTCCAATCATGATATCAATCTTATAATCCTCCATTGCAGGATAAAGAACCTCTTCAACCTGCCTGTTAAGGCGGTGAATCTCATCAATGAAAAGGACATCACCTTCCTTAAGATTATTTAAAATAGCAGCTATTTCACCCGGCTTTTCAATGGCAGGACCGCTTGTAACCTTGCAGTTTACACCCATCTCATTTGCGATGATCTCCGCAAGGGTTGTCTTTCCAAGTCCGGGAGGTCCGTAGAGAAGAATGTGATCAAGACTCTGACCTCTCTGCTTTGCCGCTTCAATTGAGATGTTCAGATTGTCCTTAATCTTCTGCTGGCCAATGTAATCGGCAAGCTTCTTTGGACGAAGTGACCCCTCAAGCTTTATATCTTCATTTGTAAACTCAGCATTTGTGGTATTTGATTTTGCTGATGTGCGAATAGTTCTCTTTTCCATAAAAATCTCCATAGTAGGAATTTATGCTCTGCAATGTATCATTTAAGAGACATAGCTGCTGTCTTAGAATAATTCCTTCAAGGCAAGCTTAAGTATGCTTTCTGTATCAGAACCGTCTACATTTCCTGCTGACAGAACCTTTCTCACTGCTTTTGCAGCCTCTGTGCCGGAATATCCAAGAGCAACCAGTGCTTCGATTGCCTCATTTTGAGGTTCGCTATCACTTGAAGGAATAAGTGAATCTGCATCTCCTGAAACTCTTCCTGATGTAATATCCTCTGAAGAAATCTTGTCATGAAGCTCTAATACAAGTCTTTCAGCTGTCTTTTTGCCAACACCGGGAGCCTTTGAAATAGCCTTGGAATCTCCTGCCAAAATTGCAAATCTGAGATCGTCAGGTGTCATAACGGATAAAATAGCCTGACCGCCTTTTGGACCAATACCGCTTACGCTGATAAGAAGCTTGAAAAATTCCAGCTCATCCTTAGACAAAAAGCCATAAAGGTTCATGGCGTCTTCTCTAACACTTAGATAGGTATAGAGCTTAACCACTTCTCCCTTGGCAGGAAGCCTGTCAGCCGTATATGCAGATACAAACACGTTATATCCGATACCATTAACATCTATTACAGCAACGGTATCATCAATCTGATCCACAATTCCATTTAAAAATGCAATCATCTATTTTTACTCCTGATAAAACTTTTATTTAAATATATGCTCAACTTTTCAGCGATAAAGCCATTGAGGAAGCCCGTTACGGCGCCTGACACAAGAAGCACAGGCAGATAAAACATGATTCCTGACGTCTTTACTATAAATGCGGCAACCAAGAGCTGCGCAATATTGTGGCAAAGTCCGCCTATAACGCTTACTCCTCTCATATCAAAAAGCCCTGATTTTTTCGCAATTATCATACATAAAAAACTGATAAGGGCGCCTGATATCGAGAACATGATTCCAAAAAGATTTCCAAATAAAAAGCCGCTTAAAATAATCCTTAAAACATTAATGACAATGCCTTCTTTTGCACCGTACCTGTAAATAAGGATTACAACGGCCATATTGGGTAGTCCCAGCTTCATACCAGGAACTCCGAATGGGAATGGAATCAAAGACTCAACATAAGATAAAATAAGCGAAAGGGCCAGCATAAAGCCCAGAATCACAACATAAGATGTTCGATTATCGTCATTTCCCCAAAACTCTTTACCATTCATACCATATACATTTTATCTAATAAGCTTCTCCATGTAAATCATGTCATAACATCTGCCGAATTTCCTGCCACACTCATTAAAAGTTCCGCAGAGTTTATATCCCATGTGTTCATGGAAACGCATGCTGTTATTTGTGAGGTACTCATCCTCCACCTTGGTGTAAGCAATGCAGGCATAGAGATTAACAACGCCCATCTTTAACAGTCTCTCTTCAATTGCCTCATAGAGAACTCTGCCTGCTCCAAGTCCGTGATAATCCTTATCAAGATAAATGCTAAGTGTTGCGCAGTGATCGTATGCTGCTCTGTCTACAAAACTGCTGGCATAGACATAGCCTATGATTTTTCCCTCATACTCGGCCACAAGATAAGGATATTTTTTAAGGGTATTGCTGATTCTGCCTCTAAAATCCTCGACAGTCACATCCTCGATCTCGTAGGTGATTGCAGTTTCCTCAATGTAGTAATTGTATATCTCAATGAGCCTTGATGCATCCTCAAGGCTCACCTCTCTAATTTTTAATTTTTCCATAATCTCCTCCAAAAGCTATATTTCTAATAGCTTAATAAATAATAAACTTTATCAGTTTAAATTCAAAATGTCCGGATCAGGCAATGCCCCTTAGTCCCTCAACCTGAGCTGTGTAAAGCTTATAATAATCGCCTTTTTTAGCCATGAGTTCATCGTGGGTTCCGGCTTCAGTAATACCGCCGTCATTAATATACATAATCTTATCACAACCTGTGATGGTTGATAATCTGTGAGCGATAATAAAGCTTGTTCTGCCCTTAAGCATAGCATTAAGTCCCTGCTGCAGCGCTTTTTCCGTCTGCACATCGATACTTGAAGTTGCTTCGTCAAGTACCAGAATTGCAGGATCGGATAAAAGTGTTCTCGCAAAGGATATAAGCTGCTTCTGACCCTGAGAAAGAATTGCACCGCGCTCTCTAACTTCAGTATCATAGCCGTCTGACATACCATTAATGAAATCATGAGCACATACGGTCTTACTTGCTTTTACAATTTCTTCACTGGTGGCATCGAGCTTACCATACCTGATATTGTCCTCAATTGTACCTGAGAAAATAAAGCTGTCCTGAAGCATTATTCCCATTTGCTGACGAAGTGACTTAAGTGTAACCTTTGAAATATCCTGTCCGTCTATAAGAATACTTCCGCTGTCCACGTTGTAGAATCTTGATATCAGGCTGACAATCGTACTTTTTCCTGCGCCTGTAGGTCCAACCAGGGCAACGCTCTCACCGGGCTTAACCGTAAATGAAACGTCATGAAGAATCTCTTTGCCCTTTTCGTATGAAAAGCTTACATTCTTAAACTCAACTTCGCCCTTCATCTCTTTCATGGGAACTGCATCCTCAGCATCCGTAACGGTTACAGGTTCATCCATGGTCTCGAAGATTCGCTCCAGATAAGCGATGTTATTAATAAAGTTATTGAAAATATTTCCAAGGTTCATAATGGGCTGCCAGAATCTTGAAGCATAGCTTGATATGGCTACGATTGTTCCAAGGGTCTGATGTCCCCCTGCAAAAATAACAAGTCCGAAGATGTATATAGCTGCTCTAACAAATACAGATATGGTATCAATTCCGGGCCATACAAGAGTACTGTAGTAAATAGCCTTCATCCAGGTTTTTCTGCAATCTCCTGAAAGGTCCTTGAATATCTTTGCATTCTCATCCTCTCTTGCAAAAATCTGTGTGATTCTGGCTCCTACAATATTCTCCTGAAGATATGCGTTCAGGTTGGAGTTTTTATTGGAAACTGCCTGCCATGCTTTTCTCTGTCTGTTCTTAATCCAGAACATGAAAACCATGAGAATAGGTACACCCGCAAGAACCACAAGGCTCAGCTGAATATCCACATAAAGCATAAAAGCCACGATAAAAATCAGGTTAAGAAATTCCAGAACCAGATTTATAAGACCGTTACTTAGCATATCCGAAACTGAATTTACATAGTTAACTACCCTTACCAGAATTTTTCCATGAGGTCTGTCGTCATAATACTGGAAAGGGAGCTGTTGCAGATGCTCAAAGAGATCTTTTCTTATCTGGTAAATGATATCCTGGGATACATTTACCATGATCTTTGATCTGACTGTTATGAAAAGCATACTCAGCAGGTAAAATACTGCCATGGTTATAACCAAAGTAAACAGCATTTTCTTATCAGCGTTGGGAATAGCCTCATCCAGAGCCTTCTGAACTAGAATCGGGCTCACAAGGGCCGTAATTCCGCCTATGGCTGAAAGCACCAGTGCCAGTATCATTTTTCCTGCGTGTCTTTTAATATATACAGATGCCCTAAGGAGATGCTTTATATCAAAGGGCTCTTCAAGTATTTCATCCTGTTTGTAAGTATTGCGTGCCATTTTTGTCTCCTATTTTTTTAAAAAACAAATTGTCGTAATGTTCTGTATTTAAGCACCGGCCTGCAGTTTAACAAGCTCTGCGTAGTATCCACCCTGCTTTATAAGTTCTTCGTGGGTACCACGCTCAGTGATCTCACCATGCTGCATGATAAGTATCTGATCCGCATCCTTAGTGGTGGAGATACGCTGGGCAATTATTATCTTGGTGCATTTAAAATCAAGCTCCCGCAGGTGATCCTGAATAGCCTTCTCTGTCTCTAAATCAACAGCAGAGGTAGTATCGTCGAGAATAAGAATTGATGGTCTTACGGCAAGGGCTCTTGCAAGAGATATCCTCTGCTTTTGACCGCCGGAAAGTCCAACACCTCTCTCACCTACAATTGTCTCATAGCCTTCAGGCATCTTTGCGATAAAATCCGAAGCCTGTGAATATCTTGCAAATTTGGTAACATCCTCTTTGCTTAGGAACTGATCACCGTAAGCTATATTTCCATCTATAGTATCCGAATACAAAAGCACATCCTGAGTTGCAAGACCTATATTTTTCCTTAGCTGGTTCAGCTTTATATCCTGCACGTTAACGCCATCAACAAGGACTTTGCCCTCTGTAGGCTCATAGAATCTGGGAATCAGATGGATAAGCGATGTTTTACCACAGCCGGTTTCACCCATTATGGCAACGGTCTGTCCAGGTTCAGCAGTAAATGAAATATGCTTAAGAACAGGAAGCTTACCATCGGAGTATTTAAAGCTAACATCCCTGAATTCAATTTTCCCATCGAATCTGTTGGGCATAAGGGCTGTATATTCTTTATCAACGATCTCAGGTTCTGAGTAATAGATTTCCATGACCTTAACGGATGCCGCAGAGAATCTCTGGAACTCGTTCATGATGTTTCCAAGCTGTCTCATGGGGTTGGCAATAGCCCAGATAAGACCTGAAAATGCCACGTACTGCCCCATGGTCATCTGATCTCCGATAAGGAAAAGTCCGCCCACCAGCAAAAGTATAAGAGGCAGCAGGTTTGCAAGACTTTCTACATAAGGGAAAAATCTAAGCCATGTATAAGCTGTCTTTTTATTGGTTTCTCTATAATCTGTGTTGCATTTATCAAAGTTTTCTATCTCATAATCTTCTCTGGCAAAGGCTTTAACCACGCGGTTTCCTGCGATATTTTCCTGGGCCATTGTATTCATTCTTGCAAGCTTTTCACGAAGAAGCCTGTGCATGGGGGCTACCTGCATCTTGAAGGCTACAATAATCGCAAGAATGAAAGGCGCCACAGCTAAAAGGCAAAGCGCCATTTTCCAGTTCATGAACATGAAATAGATACCAACTGCGGTAATCAGAGAAATGGCTTCAATAACCATTCTTACAACCCAGGCAATCATGTGTCTTACAGCGTCAAGGTCACCTGTTACTCTTGTCATAAGGTCACCTGTTCTGTAGGTGCTATAGAATTTCATGTCCTGTCTTTGGATTTTGTCATAAAGAATGTTTCTGACACGGAATAAAACTGCCTGTGATACTTTCTCGTATCCAAGACAGTCGAAGTAGACTATGATGCATCTAAGTAATGTGAATCCTATCATCATGAAGATGAGGCGATAGAATTCATCAGGGTGTAATGCAAAGTTTTCTTTTGCATTAGGGCCGGTTAAGAATTCATCAATGATTCTCGATGAAAAGTAAGGAACAGTGAGTTGCATCATGTTATAAACAACTGTCCCGAAAATAATAACAACATAAAGTCCCCTAAATCCCTCCATGTTGTCCCAAATCCACTGCAATCTTGTTCTAGGAAATTTCCACTCAGCTGACTGATTCATGATTATTATCTCCATTTAGTCCCATGTGCGTGCTTATGGAGGCAATAGCCCGTTTCCGGACTCGTAAGGCTCGTATACGCAAAATTATTGGTAATATTTAGGCTGTGGACGAGCCTTCAATCACCGGTAACGGGCTATTGCCTTCAACGCTTCGCACATGTCATTGAATTGGTTATAGGTTATTTGGTTATTGCGTCAACGTTGCTAGACGTATCTGATGAGTTATGTATAGTTATTACCAGTTTGTGGGGGAGGCAGATGATGGATTCGCCGTTGTGGCTGATTTTGCCTTGCTTAATGCAGAGCTTGTCCGGGCAATCGGCTTCGGTTACATAGCATACACCATTATTGATGATGAGTTTGTTGGTGCCGCCGTCAGTGCCTGTGATAAGTAGTTCGGTATTCTCAGACAGAGGTAATTCATAAACTGTCTCTCCGTCTACTGATACTTCTGCGTAGTCGCCGGTTTTAGCTAAAGCTTTGTTTGCTACAAATATGCAGACAGCAATAATGCAGACAGCAAGAAGTAAAATGTATGTGTTTTTCTTTTGATTTTCTCCGCCCATAATCATGTATATTCACTTTAAACAAGTGAATAATGCACCTCTTTTAATATCAATTATCTAATAACCCGCACCTTTGCTAGTTATTAAATGCAGTTTTGATTATACTCCATAAACTAATATGACCACAGCCTATTTCGAATAATTATTTAAGAATAAATACGAAATTAGCTGTGGTCTATACTTTCTAAAATATAATCCTACAAATTATTTAATAACGTGAACCCAACCTTCGGGAGCTTCGATCTCACCCATCTGGATGCCTGTAAGTGTGTCATAAAGCTTCTTGATAACAGGTCCCATCTCTTCCATACCGGATTCGAAGCAGATCTCCTTGCCGTGGTCATTAATCTTGCCAACGGGGCTGATAACTGCGGCTGTTCCGCAAAGTCCCATCTCCTTGAAGTTTGATACTTCGTCAAGTCTTACAGGTCTCTCATCAACCTTAAGTCCAAGATAATCCTTAGCAACCTGAACAATTGATCTTCTTGTGATGGAAGGAAGAATTGAATTGGTGTGTGACTTAGGAACAACTAAGTTTCCATCAGCATCTACGAATATGATGTTTGCTCCGCCTGTCTCCTCGATATAGGTTCTGCTCTCAGCATCGAGATATACGTTCTCAGCAAATCCCTCTTCATGAGCTGTAACAATAGCATGAAGGCTCATTGCGTAGTTGAGGCCGGCCTTGATGTTACCAGTTCCGTGCGGTGCTGCTCTGTCAAAATCACTTATCTTTACAACGATGGGCTTTGCGCCACCCTTGAAGTAAGGGCCAACAGGTGTTACGAAAATTCTGAACTGATACTCATCTGCAGGCTTAACACCGATTACATTTCCTGTAGCAAACATAACAGGTCTGATATAGAGTGTTGCGCCGCTTCCAAAAGGCGGTACCCAGTCTTCATTCGCCTTAACAACCTCTTCAACAGCCTTGATAAATCTGTCTTCAGGGAATGCAGGCATCTCAAGACGCTTAGCTGAATCTACCATTCTGGTTGCATTTAAGTCAGGTCTGAAGCAAACGATATGACCATCCTCTGTCTCATAGGCCTTAAGTCCTTCAAAAACTTCCTGAGCATAATGAAGAACACCTGAATCTTCGCTGAGGACTACTCTTGCATCCTCTGTAATAATGCCATCATCCCATTTTCCATCCTTAAAGTTGGAAACATAGCGATAATCTGTCTTGTGATAGTTAAACCCAATACCAGACCAATCTAAATCTTTTTTACTCATAATATCTGCTCCTCCCTATATAAAAAGATTTTATTTGCTTAATCAGTACTAAAGCATTTGAATTTCGTTCATTAAATATTATCAATTATAAAACTTGAAAAAACAGTGTCAAGATTCAATATTATCCTCATTATCAAGTTTTGATTCTTGATCTTTTTTAACATCATCTTCCGCAGAGTCATTAATATCTTCAGTCTCATCCTTTGCAGATGCCATGGGAACCACGTTTTCGATATAGCTCTTACCCTTTTTATAGAATTTAAACATTCTTCTAAGGCTTGATGACTCGTTATGGACGTAATACTTGCTGTTATCGGCATCTTCAATATTGGTAATGCCGTCATCATCGATATAGGCAGCATCGATGTAGGATGAAGTATCCCTCGGGAGCTTCTTTTCTTTAAGCCGCTTTCTTGCAACATAACCTATGAAGGTATAAATGCATGCAAAAGTAGGCACACCGATAAGCCATCCGATAGGTCCAAAAACTCCGCCAAATACAAGTATTGCAAATATTACCCAAAAGCTTGAAAGTCCCGTTGAGTTACCAAGGATAATCGGTCCGAGGATATTTCCGTCAAACTGCTGGATTATCATTATAAGAAGCAGGAAAACCAAAGCCTTCAAGGGATTTATCATAATCAAAAGTATCGCTCCAAAGAATGCTCCGATATAAGGTCCAAAGAAAGGAATAATATTTGTCAGACCCACTACGAATGACAAAAGTACCGCATATGGAATCTTTAAAATCTCACAGAAAATAAATGTGATAATTCCGATAATCAATGAATCCACCAGCTTACCGATTACAAAACCGGTAAATGTATAGTGGGCATATCTGAATGCTCCGATAACTTCGTTGGCACTTTCTTTTTTCATGAAGGCATAGCAAAGCTTCTTTGCCTGTCCCATGAAAAGCTCTTTCGAGTTAAGAACATAGATAGCAACAATTACACCTACCACCAGATAAAGGAAAATCTGTATTGCGCTCATCATACTCTTTGATACAGTTGAAATTACTGTGGAAATGTTGGGTATTACCTTGGATTTAAACATCTCCATCACAGTTGATGAGTAGGTCTGGATCAGATTATCAACAGTGGATCTGACCCTTGGATTATCATTTAAATATTTATCTACATATTTTTGCAAATTGGTAATGTAGTAAGGGAAATTTCTGATGATCTCATTTATACTTCTGACAAGCTGAGGTATCAGCACCATCAGCATTGCATAGAGAATAAATGCAGCAAAGCCCATTGTCAGTAAAACACTGATCTTCCTGATATTCTTGCGCTTTTTTCTGTGTTCAGGTTTTTTGAGGTCGATTCCCCTCATTTTATGAACAGGATACAGCCACCTGGACTCAATAAAATTGAGAACTGGTGTAAGGATATAAGCTATTACGCATCCTGTGATGACCGGCGCAAGAATGGAAATAAGCGAGCTTATGGCCCCTGCTATCTTGCTGCCATTAAAAAGAACATAGTAAAAAAGAATAATTACTATGGCACATATGATTACGGACAGCATTATGCTGACCTGTTTTTTCCCCGGTTTCCACTTCATGGAAGTACCCCCAAAACATTTTCATATATAGTAGAGCTTAAATGTTTTAATACTTACTGGATTTAGATATTCTCAAGTCTGTAAACAAGACTATCAAGGAAATCAGGTTCATACTCCTCAATTTTGCCTGCATCACACTTCTTGGAAAATTCAGGATCAAGGGGTATCTTGGCAAGAACGTCCATTCCTTTACTTGCAGCGTAGGAATCAAGCTTGCTCTCTCCAAATACATAAATAGGTTTGTTGCAGTGAGGACAGTTCATATAGCTCATGTTCTCAACAAGACCTATGATGGGCACATTCATAAGACCTGCCATGTTTACTGCCTTCTCAACGATCATTGAAACAAGCTCCTGAGGTGTTGAAACCACAATAATTCCATCTACAGGAAGTGACTGGAAAACAGTAAGGGGAACATCACCTGTTCCGGGAGGCATATCAACAAACATATAATCTATATCGCCCCAGTTGGTCTCACCGTAAAACTGTTTTACAACACCAGCAATTACAGGACCTCTCCAGATAACCGGATCTGTGTCATTCTCCATAAGAAGATTAACTGAAATAAGCTTAATTCCCTTATCTGATACAGCAGGAATCATATTACCGTTTTCGTCAGCATATCTAAGGGGATCAGCACCGAACATCTTAGGAATTGAAGGGCCTGTGATATCTGCATCAAGTACACCTGTCTTGTATCCCTTTCTGTTCATAGCGCAGGCGCAAAGTCCTGTAACAAGGCTCTTACCAACGCCGCCCTTACCACTGACTACGCCAATGATCTTCTTTATATTTGTCCCCTCAGCGGTCTTTACACGGAAGCTCTCCATGCTCTCACGCTTAAAGTCCTCGGGTGTTTTTTTCTTCTTTTCTTCTGCCATTTCTAAAAAATCTCCAATTCTTTATTTCTCAAATTTGACATCAGTTAAGGAAATAGTCTCCTTATCCGATTCATCGCAAAGATATTTGCCGATGATATATCTGGGCCTGTTTTTGGTCTCCAGATAGATTTTGCCAATGTATTCACCTATTACGCCAAGGGAAATCATTGTAAGTCCGCCGATGGCCCAAACAGAAAGAACCGTTGTGGTCCATCCGGGAATAGTATGTCCTGTAAAATATCTAACAAGACTATATATAAGTACAACAATACTTACTATAAAAATGAAAACACCAAGCTCAGCAATAAATCTTATGGGTTTGGTACTAAGAGATGTAATTCCCTCAAATGCAAATGAAAGCATTTTGAAAAGTGGATATTTACTCTCTCCTGCAAATCTCTCGGAACGCTCATAATAAACGATGTCGGTATCAAGACCGATCATGGGAACTATTCCTCTAAGGAAAAGATTTACTTCTCCAAATTCCGCAAGCATATTAAGAGCTTTGCTGCTCATAAGTCTGAAATCAGCATGGTTAAAGACAATGTCTGCTCCCATCCTGTTCATTAACTTATAATAGCCTTCCGCTGTAAAGCGTTTGAAAAATGTATCCGTAGTGCGTCTGCTTCTTACGCCAAATACAATATCCTTACCTTCGTTAAATTTCTCCAGCATCTCATCAATTGCATTAATGTCATCCTGAAGATCCGCATCCATGGAAATAGAGACATCACAGATATCCTTCACAGTCATTAGACCTGAAAGAAGTGCATTCTGATGTCCCCTGTTTCTGGAAAGCTTAATCCCCTGAAAAATAGGATTCTCATTATGAAGCTTCTCAATGATCTCCCAGGTATTATCCTTTGATCCGTCATTTACAAAAACAATTCGGCTGTCGGAAGTAATAACTCCCTTGCCGATCAGATCATTGTATTTTGCAAGAAGCCTTTTTGAAGTCTCAGGTAATACCTCCTGCTCGTTATAGCAGGGGATTACCATGAAAAGTCTGTTAGTTGTTTGCATTGATATAATTTACCAGTCCTTCACTGTCTATTATTTTCTGCATAAAAGGAGGAAATGCCTGACCCTGATAGGTCTTGCCGGTGGTCTCGTCAGTGATAACGCCTGTATCAAAGTTGATGCTTACTACATCTCCATCAGCAATTTCCTTAGCAGCTTCTTCACACTCAACTATGGGTAAACCAATATTAATACTGTTGCGATAGAAAATTCTTGCAAAGGTCTCAGCAATAACGCAGGAAACTCCTGCGGCTTTAATTGCGATCGGTGCATGCTCTCTGGATGATCCGCATCCAAAGTTCTTGTTTGCAACGATGATATCGCCTTCCTTTACATTCTTTATAAAATCCTTATCGATATCTTCCATGCAGTGAGCGGCAAGCTCCTTGTGATCTGTGGTATTAAGATATCTTGCAGGAATGATTACATCTGTATCTACATTGTCGCCGAATTTAAATACTCGTCCCTTAGCTTCCTTCATGTCTATATCCTCTCATATTCTTACAGCTCAGAAGGCTGTGAAAGTTTGCCGGTTATTGCACTTGCAGCTGCTACTGCAGGAGATGCAAGATAAATCTCGGAATCGGTAGCGCCCATACGTCCTACAAAGTTACGGTTTGTGGTTGATACACATCTCTCTCCTGATGCAAGAATTCCCATGTATCCACCAAGACAAGGGCCGCATGTAGGTGTAGAAACAACTGCGCCTGCTTCGATGAAGATTCTGATAAGTCCCTCTTCCATAGCCTGCAGATAAATTGACTGAGTAGCAGGGATAACAATACATCTTACTCCGTCAGCAACCTTTCTGCCCTTTAAGATATCTGCGGCGATTCTCATGTCATTAATACGTCCGTTTGTGCAGGAACCTATTACAACCTGGTCAATCTTAATATCAAAATTCTCATCAAAGGTATGAGTATTCTCAGGAAGATGAGGGAATGCTACTGTGGGCTTAAGTGATGAAAGGTCAATGTCATAAACCTCATCATATTCAGCATCCGCATCAGCTTCGTAAACCTTGATCTCTTTACCCGGAGCATGCTCCTTAAGATATTCAAGAGTCTTCTCATCTACAGGGAAAATACCGTTCTTTCCGCCTGCTTCGATAGCCATGTTGGCGATTGTGAATCTGTCGTCCATTGAAAGTGAAGCTACTCCTTCACCTGTAAACTCCATGGATTTATATAAAGCGCCGTCAACACCTATTTTACCGATGATGTGAAGAATTACATCCTTACCGCTTACATTCTCAGAAAGCTTACCTGTAAGGTTGAATTTGATGGCTGAAGGAACCTTGAACCATGCTTTTCCTGTTGCCATGCCGGCTGCCATATCTGTGGAACCAACGCCGGTACTAAATGCACCAAGTGCTCCATAAGTACAGGTATGTGAATCAGCTCCGATTATAAGGTCGCCTGCAACGGTCAGACCTTTTTCAGGAAGAAGTGCATGCTCGATACCCATCTGTCCTACTTCAAAATAATTGGTGATATCATTTTTCTTTGCGAATTCGCGAACGCATTTGCAGTTCTGCGCTGACTTGATGTCCTTATTTGGAACGAAATGATCCGGGACGAGCGCGATCTTATCTTTATCGAAAACGCCCTTAGTGTTAAACTTTTCCATCTCCCCGATAGCGACGGGACTTGTGATGTCATTACCAAGAACAAGGTCAAGATCTGCCTCAATAAGCTGGCCGGCCTTAACTTCATCAAGGTGTGCATGTGCTGCCAGAATCTTCTGGCTCATTGTCATCTTGCTCATAAATTCCACGCTCCTTATATTTTTCCCAACTAATAATTTACCATTTTTAACGCTGTTTGTAAAAACGAACAAACACTAAATATGCCGATAAAACAGCAATTCCAATAATAGTTAATATAATTCCCTGACCATATCCCTTAGGAGTATAGTCAGCTCTTATTTCATGTACTCCCGCAGATACCTTAACAGCCATCATTCCATAATCTGCGTTTATGATCTCAGCCTCTACTCCATCCACTGTCATGGTGAAGTTATCCATATTAGGTACAGAGAAGAAAATAAGCTTCGTCTTATCAAGATTAGCTGTTGTTGCACTAAAACCATGGGTATCAGGCTTAAATGAAACACAGGCGGTTTCACGCTTCTCCTCACAGTTCATATTGAAAAACTCAATAGGGATCTCTGCCTGGTAGTAAGCTTCGGGAAGTTCTTCTAATTCACCCTCAAGCTGATCAGCGTCATCATCACTTACAATTACGCCTGCGCTAAGGACCTTATCTCTTATGCCATCATTAAGCATCTCTTCGTAATCGGATTCTGCTATATAGTAATCATAGGCAATTCCCATGGGTATATAGTTTTCGTTGTAGTAAATATCTATACCGTTCCTGGAATCGACATTTATGAATTCTTCTATACCATCTCCGTTATTGAATATTCCATCCTTATTGATTATTGAATTCTCAAGATAATATTTCTGAGACAAAATTGCTCTTAGTCCAACCTTCTCAGCAGGTATCTTGGTCTCAACTGATCTATTTATACCGCCTGTTTTTCCAAGGAAGTCAAAGGTCTCACCCGGTATGGTACTTATAAAACTATGAAGTGAAGACTTTCCCCATACAAACTCATAATTGGTAGCGGTATCATCTGTCTCAATTCTGTAGAACTCATCTCCTTCAAGCTTAGGAGATGTCTTAAGCATCTGAATCTCCCACTGCTCTTTACCGTAATCTGTGATAAGATCGCTTCCCGCCTTCAGCATAAGGAAAAGAGTAAGTACGCTTCCAAATACAGTAAGTACGAAAAGAACATTAAGCCTCATTATGGGCTTTTTAAGAGTCTTTTTGCCGATTTTCCTAAGGCACTTTGGAAATGCAAAAACAGTGATTACCAAAAGCACCATCATTACTGCGGTTCCAACCACCTGCTTTTCATAGATCTTCGTATTCTCTATGAGCTTATTAAATACAATGTCCCCATTTTTATCATAGCTGGGGAAAATTGATATAAGCAAAATTACTATGTATACGAAGTTAGTGATAAGCACACCCTTTTTCAGGTGAATGGATCTGCCCCTCTCTATCATTTTGGCAGTTACCATAGCCATGAAAAGAATGGGCATATAGAACCATCTGAAATAATAAGTGGCGTTAAACATTGAAAAGCTGGCATTCAGTATCGGTATAAATGAAAAGATAAGACATACCAAAAGCAGTCTTTTATACTCATCCTTCTTAAATTTATGTGATATAAAATATGCCACAACTCCTGCTATTCCAAACACCGGCAGATATGCTGCAAGGGAAGCTACTCTAACTTCTCCCGTGTAGAAAACAGTGCCCTTACCGATAATATCAGGAATCATTACCATGCTTTTAACTATGTCCCAAAGCATCTTCATGCTTGGATAAGCAACGGCGTCATAACCGATCATCAGCTCCGATAATCTGTCATTTCCCGTAATTCCATAAAATGCCTGAAGCAGATAAAAGCCGCCAATCAGGCATCCAAGCACTCCGCCAAAGAGTGCCCTTAAAAACATTCTGAAAATCTGCTTTGGTCTGTTACCCGGAACGAATCTCACCACAAAATAAATAAGCAGAAATACTACCTGTCCAAAAAAGAAATAGTAATTTATGACAGCCATAAGTAGCGTCATAAGTGAAAAAGCCACAAGCTTTTTTCCTGCGGGTATATAAAACCAATGATCCTGATGATGGTCTATCTCCATTAGCTCATCAAAGGTATACAGAAACAAAGGGAAGAACGCCACAACATCCGTAAAATGGTTAAACACAATGTTACATGCATTAAAACCTGAAAATGCATATAGCAAAGCTCCGATCATTGCGGATTCGTCTCTGATAACATGCTTTCTTATATAGAAATAAGCGGTCCCTGCACAGATTGCATATTTTAATGCCATTAGAAATGGCATCATATATGGAATAGCCGATTCAGGAAATGGAATTGTCAGCCAGAAAAACGGACTTCCCAACAGATAAAAAGAGAAGGAAGTCATCATTGTGGTTCCAAGATCAACATTCCAGTTTAGAAACAACTCTCCGTTCCTAATAGCTCTGTGAGCCTGCATATAAAAAGGAATCTGCTGCACATTGTAATCACCGTAATAGAAAAATGGCATCCCTCTGGTGATAAAAAATGGCAAGGCAGCCACCATATACATTACAAAAGACAGCACCATAATCTGAATTATACGAATATGTGTGGGCCTTGTTCTGTAATATTCCATTACTAAAACACTCCAAATAAATTATAAGATAGGATTTTATCTCTGATGAAAAAGGCTGCCGCTTTTGCGGCAGCCTCCATGTATCACAAAATTAGTTGTTTATAAGCTTGTCGTTCTCGTTGTTCCAGCTGTAAAGCTTTCTGATCTCCTTACCGATCTGCTCAGCGGGATGCTCAGATGCAAGCTTTCTCATAGCATTGAAGTGAACCTGTCCGCCTGCTTCACTCATATCAAGAAGGAATTCCTTAGCAAAGGTTCCATCCTGGATATCGGAAAGGATTTTCTTCATAGCCTTCTTGGTATCTTCTGTAACGATCTTAGGACCTGTTACATAATCACCGTACTCAGCTGTATTGGAGATTGAATATCTCATTCCTGCAAAACCTGACTGATAGATAAGATCTACGATGAGCTTCATCTCGTGTACACACTCGAAGTATGCGTTTCTCGGATCATAACCGGCCTCAACAAGAGTCTCAAAACCAGCCTGCATAAGTGCGCAAACACCGCCGCAAAGAACTGCCTGCTCACCGAAGAGGTCTGTCTCTGTCTCTGTTCTGAATGTGGTCTCAAGGATACCTGCTCTTGCACCGCCGATACCAGCGCCATAAGCCAGAGCCTTATCAAGAGCCTTACCTGTAGCATCCTGATGTACAGCTACAAGACAAGGTGTTCCCTTACCTGCCTGATACTCACTTCTTACTGTGTGGCCGGGAGCCTTAGGAGCGATCATTGTTACATCAACATCCTTGGGGGGCTGAATGAGACCAAAGTGAATATTGAAGCCGTGTGCGAACATAAGCATGTTGCCTGCTTCAAGGTTGGGCTCGATATCTTCCTTATACATCTTAGCCTGCTTCTCATCGTTGATAAGGATCATAATCACATCAGCCATCTTTGCAGCTTCAGCTGTGGGATAAACCTTAAGTCCCTGCGCCTCAGCTTTTGCTTTACTCTTAGAGCCTTCATAGAGACCGATAATGACGTTGCAGCCTGACTCCTTAAGGTTCAGTGCGTGTGCGTGACCCTGTGAACCATATCCGATAATTGCAATGGTCTTACCCTCTAAGAGTGATAAGTTGCAATCCTCCTGATAGAAAATGCGTGCTTCCTGTGACATGTTTCCTTACCTCCGTAAATTTAAATTTTATATATACAGCGAAATAGATAATATTTCGTAGTAAACCTTATTTTTCTTCCAGTTCCTTAACAGAAACTACTTTATCAACGCCTCTTGTAAGACCGGCAATACCTGTTCTTGCAAGCTCTAAGATCTCTTTGCCCTCAAGCATCTTAAGAAGTGCGTCTACCTTAGACTGGTTACCTGTGATCTCGATTATAAGAGACTCAGGTGTAACATCGATGATATTAGCTCTGAAAATATTGGCGATTGTCATGATACTCTCGCGCTCTTTCTCACCGGCTCTGACCTTGATAAGAGAAAGCTCTCTGTATACACTTTCTTCCGGCTCAAGCTCGTGAATATCTCTTACGTCGATGAGCTTACTGAGCTGTTTCTCAATCTGATCTAAGATCACATCATCACCTGATGCTACGATTGTTATTCTGGTATAGTTTGGATCTGTGGTAGTACCGGCTGTAATACTTTCGATATTATAACCGCGGCGTGCGAAAAGACCTGAAATCCTGGTCAAAACGCCTGATGTATTATCTACCAGCAGCTGAAATACTTTTTTCTTCATACTCCTCCAATGAACTGCCGTTTAAACTTATATCAATAAATTTTATGCGTTTTTAATGCATAAGTCAATGAAATACTTTTATAATTTAAAGCTTTAACGCTTTAAATTATTGTATATTTTAAACAAAGTTCAGTTTTTATCATTTTCACCGCATTTTGTAAGGGCTACAGTACCTGTTCTTGCTATCTCAACAATGGATACTGTGCGAAGCATTTCTATGAAAAGCTCAACCCTCTCAGGGGTGTCGCATATCTGAATCATCATAAGATTCTTACTCATATCCACGATCTGAGCCTTCATTATGTCGCAGTTTTCCATAATATCTCTGCGGTTATCTCTGTTGTAGCGCACCTTAATAAGAGTGAGCTCTCTGCATATACTCATGCTCTCCTTAAAGGTCTTTACCTTGATGACATCAAGCTTTTTGTTGAGCTGTTTTTCTATCTGTTCGATAGTTCGCTCATCGCCGCTTGATACAATTGTCATGCAGGACACATCCCTTGAATTGGTCTCGCCCACAACCAGAGAATCAATATTGAAATTTCTTCTTGAAAACAATCCCGCTACCTTACAAAGAACGCCGGCATGGTTTTCTACAAGTACAGAATAAATTCTTTTCATAATCTACCACCCCTTTACTTAGCCAGGTCATAAGGATCAACAACGATTTCTGCAATTACAGGTGCATCATCCTTTAAAAGTGCTTCTATAAGTTCTTCAGCCTCTTCCTGATTACTTGCTTTCATATAGTTCATATCATAAGCTTCAGCGATCTTATCAAGCTTTGGTGATTCGTCCAGAATAACCATATTGTATCTGTCATCCAGCTTATAGTGCTGATACTCACGAACCATTCCAAGGAAATTATTTCTGAAAATAATGATCTTTACGTTATTTCCATACTGCTTCAAAGTGGAAAGCTCCATCATTGACATCTGGAAACCTCCCTCACCCATAACAGCAACAACTGTCTTATTAGGATCAGCTTCCTTTGCGCCAAAGGCAGCAGGTATCGAATAGCCCATGGTTCCCATACCGCCTGATGTAAGGAATCTGCCTTTCTTTACAAGGTGCCATCTGCAGGACCAAATCTGATTCTGTCCTACGTCAGCTACATAAATGGCATCCTCAGGAAGTCTTATGGAAAGCTTATTAAGGAACTGCATGGGATCAACAAATTTTGAGGTGTCGATTTCAGGTCTTTTCTCAACCATGGTGAGTCTGTACTCATTCAAAGTATCGATCCAGTCCTGTCTCTTATGGATCAGATCCTCTTTATCCTCAAATTCATTTATTTTCTTGAAAATATGCTTTATATCTCCTACAAGAGGTATGGTAGGGCCTACGTTTTTACCGATCTCTGCAGGATCTACATCGATATGAATAAGAACCTTATTCTCAGTTATAAGATCAGGTCGGTTCACAGCTCTGTCTGCTACGCGGGCACCAACCATCAAAAGAAGGTCAGATTCATTAAGAGCTCTGTTTGCATAAGGTCTTCCGTTATTACCAACCATTCCAAAATACATGGGATCAAGAGAGCTCATAACACCTATACCCATCATTGTTGATACAACAGGAATCTGATTCTCTTTGGAAAACTTTCTTATCTCATCTACAGCACCGGAAAGGTGTACACCGCCACCTACGCAGATAATAGGTCTCTTTGCCTGAGCAACCTCTTTTACGACCTTCTTTATCTGAACAGCGTTACCCTCTACTGTAGGCTTGTAGGTACGCATATTAACTTTTTCAGGATATGAAAACTTGGATATCTCTGCCATCTGGATATCCATGGGAATATCAATAAGAACAGGGCCTCTTCTTCCGGTGTTTGCAATGTGAAAAGCTTCCTTGAAAACTCTCGGAATATCATTTACGTCCCTGATTAGATAACTGTATTTTACAAATGATTCTGCTGCGCCTGTGATGTCAGCCTCCTGGAAAACATCACTGCCGATAAGCTCAGAATTAACCTGACCTGTGATGCAAACAAGGGGAATACTGTCAGCATAAGCTGTAGCGATTCCGGTGATAAGGTTGGTGGCACCGGGGCCGCTTGTTACAGCACATACGCCTACATTTCTGCTGATTCGTGCATAGCCGCTGGCGCAATGAGCGGCATTCTGCTCGGTTCTTACAAGAACCTGCTTGATATCAACTTCTCCGAGAGCATCATAAAAAGGAGCTATTGCAACTCCGGAGTAGCCGTAAACAACCTTTACTTTTTCTTCTTCGAGACATTTAACTATCGCCTGTGCTCCGTTCATAATTAAGCCTCCATTTTTGTAAATTTTATCACGTATAGGGAAAATGTTACACTGCGCTGATGATGTTCTTAACCACTCTTACGCAGTTTGCTGCATCGGATGAATATCCGTCAGCACCTATTTCCCAGGCATAATCCTCAGTAACAACCGCGCCGCCGATGATTATCTTAGCGTTGCAGTTCTTTTCCTTAGCAATTCTGACCACGTTTTTCATTTCCTGCATGGTCGTGGTCATTAGAGCTGAAAGTGCGATAATTCCTGCATTTTCAGAAATAGCTGTATCAACTATCTTTTCACTTGGAACATCCTTTCCAAGATCGATAACATTAAATCCGTGGTTCTTAAGCATAAGGGCCACAAGGTTCTTACCTATGTCATGGATATCACCGTGAACGGTGGCTATTACTATTGTGACCTTATCCTTGGAATCCTCTCCACCTGCTTCTTTGAGAAGCGGCTCAAGCTTCGCAATACTGAGCTTCATGGCTTCAGCACTGGCAATTAGCTGCGGAAGGAAGTATTTTCCTTTATCAAAAAGCTCACCTACTTCGTTGATTGCAGGCATAAGCACATCGTTAAGAAGCACTTTAGGCTCGCACCCTGCATCTACGGCATCAAGGGTGTCCTTTTCAATGTTTTTCTTAGAGCCCTTCATTACGTCTGTTTTTACTTTTTCATAAAAAGCCGTTTTGGCATCGACTTCTTTAAGCTCAGTACCTTCCTTTGAAGCTGCTGTTTTTTCATCTTTTACAGAAGGTGTTACGGAAAGAGTCTGTCCTTTAGGTACGCATGCAACCTGCACATTCATACCATCGTAACGGTTCATTCTGTCGATATAACGAATATCGGCTTCTTCCTTATGCCTCAAAAGGTCTGATGCAAAAGCACTGTTTACAAGAAGTTCCTGAGAAGGATTACAGATAGCCATTGTAAGACCGTTTGCAATCGCCATTGTTAGGAAAGCTGTATTTATAAATGCTCTCTGAGGAAGACCAAAGGAAATATTGGAAAGTCCACAGATAGTAGCAAGACCTTTTTCTTTGCAGTAAGCAATAGTTGAAAGAGTCTCCAGCGCTGCCTCGGGATTGGCACCGATTGTGGCAACAAGGCCGTCAACAACAATATCCTCTTTTGTAAGGCCATGTTCGTAAGCCTTATTACAAAGTTCATCGATGAAGCTGTGCTTTTCAGCAAGATCCTTAGGAAGGCCTTTGGGTCCAACAGGAAGTGCTATAAACATCGCTCCGTATTTTTTCGCAAGAGGCAGGAATCTTTCTGCCTTATCTTTTTCCAGGGAGATAGAGTTTATAAGAGCTCTTCCCGGATATTTTCTAAGAGCCATCTCCATGGTGGCTTCATCACTGGTATCTATGCAAAGAGGAAGTGATGTAAGAGGCATTATCTCATCAAAAACATCACTCATCATCTGCTTCTCATCGATACCGCTCATGCCCACGTTAACATCAAGAATTGCTGCTCCATCGCTCTCTTGTTGTGATACAAAATCGCAGACCATATCAAGCTTGCCTTCACAAAGCTCTGCCTGAAGCTTTTTCTTACCTGTAGGATTGATTCTCTCACCCACGATCATGAAAGGATCATTAAGAGAAAATGCAACAGTTTCTCTCTCGCTTGTAAGGTATCTTATTCCTTCAGGCTTCCTTGAAGCATCACTCTCGAAGCCTGTGTATTTATCGTGAATTCCCTTAATATAATCAGGATCTGTTCCGCAGCATCCACCAATAACAGTGGCACCGGCATTAAGAATATTCTCCATCTCAGTTACAAAGGTATCGCAGTCCATGTCGTAGCCTGTACTTCCATCGGGATTCATAACAGGAAGTCCTGCATTGGGCTTTGCGATTACGGGAATAGACGTAACTGAAGCAATCTCTTTTACAATATTTACTATTTTATCTGGTCCTGTGCCGCAGTTTGTTCCGATTGCTGCAGCTCCCATGGATTCAAGAACTATAGCAGCAGTCTTGGCATCTGTTCCGAAAAGTGTTCTTCCATCTGCTTCAAAAGAAAGAGTAACCATTACAGCTATGTCTGAAACTTCCTTTGCTGCAATCAGGGCTGCTCTGCATTCCTGAAGACTGAGCATGGTCTCCACTACAAGTAGATCCACCCCTGCATCTACAAGAGCTCTTATCTGTTCCTTATAAACATCTATAAGTTCCTCAAAATCAAGGTCGCCCATAGGTTTAAGCTGTCTGCCTGTCATTGTGATATCACCGGCAACCAGGGCTTTACCGGCAGCACTTTCTTTTGCAATCCTGACAAGCTCTGTATTTATCTCAGTGACCTTATCCTCAAGGCCGAAGTTTTTTAGCTTAATTCTGTTTCCAGTAAAAGTCGGTGCATAAATAATATCTGATCCTGCAGCAACATAAGCGCTCTGCAGCTCTTTGATAACATCTTCGTGTTCTATAAGCCACTGCTCTGTACATGCGCCTGCAGGCAGACCTCTTTTCATAAGAAAAGTCCCGGTACCGCCATCAAGGAAAACAATCTTCTTGTCATTTATAAATTTAATCAGTTCTTCTCTGTTCATATAATGTAATCTTTCTTCAGTATATTTCTTCAAGTTTTGAGCTATTATAATACAGCATAGACTAATTTATCAATTTTAAAGGAATGTATATTTATGAATATCGAAATGAGTATCTGTATAATTATACATTTTTATCCTTTTTAGTCAAAGTTTTTATTTTATAAATTGTTAGCGAAAGCACAATCGTAAGAACAATCACCATAAATGGTCTGGCATACATAAAGGATTCATTCCCATATATCTCAGGATTTATTCTGTCTATAAACCAGCCAAACAAGGATATTACAAAAACATGCATATAATAAACATGTGATGAAATAGTTCTTCCCACAAATTCAAATGTCTTTATGTGAAAAAATTTCTTTTTGCCCATGTTTCTTCCGGCATTCTCCAAGATTAGTAAAGCAAGAACAATAAGAAATGATCCAAAGTAAACTTCCTTACTGTTCCAAATTGAATACTCTGCCATGGTTGAGATAATACCTAATGCCAGACATGTAATGCCTGCCGAAACATTATAGAAAAATTCCTTCTTCGAAAGCTTATCGCTAAACCACACTCCCAGCATTGTGAAGGGTACGCCTACAAAGAGCCAGTTTCTTACAACGTACCAGGTGGAAATACTGATATCAAATGGTCTTATGGGATAATAGGTCTGTAAGAGTTCAAGGACAAAAAGAAGCATCATAAGTGATACCGTAAGAAAAGGCGCCCAGCTTCTGACAAACCTTGCAAATATTATTACAAGCAAATACACATAAATAAGTGCCAATATAAACCACAGATGATCAAATGAATACGTAAAATCGTATATAAACTTACCGGAATTAAAAAGTATCAGTCTTGAAAATTCAAAGCTGTTGTACTTATCGGAAAGCCATTCAGATACTGTATGTCCTACTGTGCAGCTATACCAAAAGGAATATACCGTATAGAAAATCCAGACAGGAAAAAGAACCCCAAGAAGCTTTTTTGTTTTCTGAAAAACAGTCTTTCTGATATCAGATACTTCTATGCAGGATTCCTTTAAAAGATATTTCCCAGAAATCACAAAGAAGAATGGAACTGCAAAGCGTGCAAGGGCTTCGCACAAATCTCCTGTAATACCGGGAAACTTACAATGAATCAATATAACAAATATACAGGCAATCGCCTTAATTTCATCAAGTAAAGCACTATGTGCTGTTTTTTTCATACCCCTCCGGGACACCATATCATTTTAAAACTCCCAATATGATGTCAGATAATACAATATATAAAACAAACTTTAGTCAAGACCATAGTCTGATGAGTGTTTAAGTCTTGTAAGAGCTCTTGCCATGGCAGCCTGAGCAGTATAATACTCCTTGATGGATTTATTCTGTCTCATCTCTTCCTCTGCTCGCTCCAAGGCTCTTCTTGCTCTGTTTCTGTCGATATCTTCGGGCTTTTCAACTGTATCAACAATAACAATAACTCTGTTATTGGCAATCTGAGCTGAGCCCACACCAACGATACAGTCAATCTTATCGCCAATCTCATCTCTTATGGTCATCTTGCCGTTGTAGATAGCAAGCACAAGCTCCTCATGCTCCGGGAGAATGGCGTATTCACCGTCAATGCAGGGCAAAATAATCTCGGCCGCTCTGCCATTATAAAATATTCCGTTTATGGACATAACCTGTAGATTAAAGGTTTTTCTCTCCAAAACTTATCACCTCAAATAAACAATAGCTTTTGTTACGATCACTCAAAAGCAACTATTCGAAAGCTCTTATCTCTCGCCGCCTTCAAGCTTTTTAGCCTTTTCAATTACATCATCAATTGTACCTACATTGAAAAATGCAGCTTCAGGATAATCATCCATCATACCATCAATGATCATTTTAAAGCCTCTGATCGTCTCTTTAAGAGGAACATAAACACCCTTAACGCCTGTGAAGGTCTCAGCTACATGGAAGGGCTGTGATAAAAATCTCTGAATCTTACGTGCTCTGTAAACAGTAAGCTTATCATCTTCACCAAGCTCGTCCATACCAAGAATCGCAATAATATCCTGGAGCTCTTTATATTTCTGAAGCATCTCCTGAACCTTGGTGGCAACATAATAATGCTCTTCACCTACGACATCAGCTTCAAGAATTCGGCTTGATGATTCAAGAGGATCAACAGCCGGATAAATACCCTGTTCTACAATCTTACGGGATAAAACCGTCGTAGCATCCAGGTGAGCGAATGTGGTTGCGGGAGCAGGATCCGTAAGGTCATCAGCAGGCACGTAAACAGCCTGTACAGAAGTAACGGAACCTGTCTTGGTGGATGCAATTCTCTCCTGAAGCTGACCTAAGTCAGTAGCAAGAGTGGGCTGATATCCAACCGCAGAGGGCATACGTCCAAGAAGTGATGAAACCTCTGAACCTGCCTGTACAAATCTGAAAATATTATCAATGAACAAAAGCACATCCTGTCGCTCTCTGTCACGGAAATACTCAGCCATTGTAAGACCTGTCTCAGCAACTCTCATACGAGCTCCCGGAGGCTCATTCATCTGTCCAAAAACAAGAGCTGTTTTCTCTAAAACGCCGGACTCCTTCATCTCGGTCCACAGATCATTACCTTCACGAGAGCGCTCTCCAACACCTGTAAAAATGGAGTATCCACCGTGCTCTGTAGCGATATTCTGAATAAGCTCCTGAATAAGAACTGTCTTACCTACACCGGCGCCACCGAAAAGACCTATCTTACCACCCTTAGCATAAGGTGCAAGAAGGTCGATAACCTTTATACCAGTCTCAAGGATTTCAGCAACAGGGCTCATATCCTCAAGCTTTGGAGGCTCTCTGTGAATTGACCAGTGCTTTTCTCCGTCAAGATTAGCTCCGCCGTCAATGGTATCTCCAAGAACATTGAAAAGTCTTCCAAGGTTCTTCCTTCCAACAGGTACGCTGATAGGACCGCCGGTCTGATAAACAGGCATATCCTTAGCAAGACCTTCACTTGCTGTAAGCATAATGCATCTTACAACATTGTCTCCCACGTGCTGAGCAACCTCCATGACGCCCTTTTTCTCACCTACCATTACCTTAAGAGCATCACTTATGTATGGAAGATTACCATTTTCAAATAAGACATCTACTACAGGTCCCATAACCTGCAGGATTTTTCCTTCGTTATTCACTCGCTCATCCTCTTATTATTTACTAGCGCGATTTTTACGCTGTTTGATTTCTTTAGCTCTCTTAAGTGCTTTGGCTCCGCTGACAACCTCAGTAATCTCCTGGGTTATCGCCGCCTGCCTCTTTCTGTTATACTGTTTTACCAGCTCTCCTATCATGGATGTAGCATTTTTATTGGCATTATCCATGGCCATCATTCTGGCATTCTGTTCAGAACAGAAGGTCTCAACCAAAGTTCCAAAAATAAATCCCGTGATGAAGTTAGGAACAATGTTATCGATTATGGCCTTAGGGCTTGGATCAAAGATAAATTCCTCATTGTAGGCATCAATGATCCTGTATCTGTTTCTGGCATTCTCAATAATATCCAAGGGAAGTATCTTCTCGATCTTAACCTCGCTCGTAAGAGAATTCTTCATGGATGTATAGACTACATAGACCTCATCCAAAACACCGTTTCTGTAATCTTCAAGTATTGTAGCGGAAATATCTCTGGCTCTGTCCAGATTAGGGTTCTGCGCAGTATATCTGAAGTTCTCTTCTATCTTGAAGCCGAGACTTGTAAAATAATGTCTTCCAAATTCACCAACAACATAGAGCTTATAGTTTAGGAGTTTGTTACTCTCTCTAATATGCTCCTCTGCCAGCTTAACCACATTGTGGTTAAATGCACCTGCAAGACCTTTATCCGAAGTAAGTATCAGATAACCTTTTGCCCTTGCGTGAAAAGGAATCCCTTCCGCGTTCTGAAGGAAAATATCATCCACGTCATCGGGAATATGCCTTGATACTCTTGCAATCATAGCCTGAAGCGCATAGAAATAAGGCTCGGTATCTGCAAGCTGTTTCTTTGCCTTACGGAGCTTATTGGAGGAGATCATATACATCGCATTTGTAATTTTCATTGTGTCGCGAATACTGCTGATTCTATCGCGAATCTCTTTTATGTTAGCCACAAAAAATCACCTTAATCCAAATTCAATATCTTTCTCTTCTTTTTGAGCTCCTCTTTGAGGTGTTCATTGTTAATTCTCTCAAACTCATCAGCTGACTCAAGAATAGCCTTCTTTGTAGAATCCGAGAGGTCATTGGATTTAACTATATCTTCAATGATATCCTGTCTGTTTTCTTCAAAATACTTAAGGAGACGGACCTTATAATCCTTAACATCATTTACCGGCACAAAATCAAGCTTTCCGCCGTTTGCACAAACAAGCAGGATAACCTGTTCATACATTGCATAAGGCTTACCCAGTGGCTGTTTTAACAGTTCCATAAGTACGCTGCCATGACGAAGCTGACTCTTTGTGGTCTCATCAAGGTCAGATGCAAACTGAGTAAATACAGCCATCTCTCTGTACTGCGCAAGATCGATACGTATGCTTCCGGAAGCCTTCTTCATGGCCTTGGTCTGAGCCGCACTACCTACACGGGATACAGAAAGTCCTACGTTTACAGCAGGTCTCATACCCTCAAAGAACAGATCTGATTCAAGGAAAATCTGTCCGTCAGTAATCGAAATAACATTGGTAGGAATATATGCAGATACATCTCCCGCCTGGGTTTCGATAATAGGAAGCGCTGTTATTGAACCGCCTCCAAGATCGCTTGAAAGCTTACTTGATCTCTCAAGAAGTCTTGAGTGCAGATAGAATACATCTCCGGGATAAGCTTCACGTCCGGGGGATCTCTCAAGCAAAAGTGAAAGTGCTCTGTATGCAACAGCATGTTTTGACAGATCATCATAGATTATCAGAACATCTTTGCCCATCAGCATGAAATATTCAGCCATAGCCGTTCCTGCATAGGGTGCAATATACTGCAAAGGCGCACTGTCTGAAGCTGTAGATGCAACAACAATTGTATAATCCATAGCACCGGATTCTTTAAAGGTATTTATGAGCTTTGCAATGGTACTAGCCTTCTGACCGATTGCAACATAAACACAGATAACATCCTTACCCTTCTGGTTAAGAATGGCATCCATTGCAATAGATGTTTTTCCGGTCTGTCTGTCACCGATGATAAGCTCACGCTGGCCTCTTCCAATAGGGAACATGGTATCGATAGAAAGAATACCTGTCTCCAAGGGCTCATTAACTGAACGTCTCTCAACAATTCCGGGAGCCGGTTCTTCAACAGGTCTGTAAACCTCTGTCTTTATCTCTTCACCGCCATCTACCGGATTACCAAGAGCATCAATAACTCTTCCAATAAAGGCTTCGCCTACAGGAATACCTGCCTGCTTATAGGTACGGGCACATCTTGTACCCTGTCTTATTCCTTCGTCACTTCCAAAGAGTATGACACCGATATGATCATCTCTGATATCCTGTACCATTCCCTTTGTTCCATCCTCAAAACGAACAATCTCGCCGTAAAAGGCATGATCTATTCCTACAACATTGGCAATTCCGTCACCGACCCAAATGGTTCTGCCGACTTCCTTACCCTCTGCTTTAAGGTCAAATTTATTAACCCTGTCTCTGATAATAGAAACAAGATTCTCGGCATTAGTATTCTGCCTTTTTCTGGTAAGCTCAATTAATTCCTTAAGCTGTCTGGTACGACCTTCATCACTCCAGTCATATTCGAAGTTACCGTAGTTAACTACGAAACCGCCTCCAACCTTTGGATCATGAATAATTTCAAGCTCCAGGTCAGGATTACCAAACCTCTTTGCAAGAGCTTCCTTAATCTGCTCCGCCTGTCCTTCGGAAGGTGCAACTGATGAATATCTGAGTCTTGCTACGTTATCTCTTAACATAAATTAAAACCCCTGATTTTGGTTATTCGCTCTTCTCAATTGCCTCGAAAATGAACTTATTATAAAGTTCCTTATCTGTCTCCTCGTCATGCTTGGAAACGGCAATCTTATTAGCTGCATGCACAACAAGATCTGTGAGTTCTGATACATAAGCATCCTTCTCACGCTGTGCCTCTAACTGTGCATTGTGCTTAGCTTCAACGATGATCTGCTCAGCCTTGGCTTTCGCATCATTAACAATGCGATCATACTCATCATAGCCGTCCTTTTTGGACTTAGAGATGAGCTCTTCGCATTCCTTATCAGCATCCTGAAGCTTTTTAGCATAAGATTCTTTTAATTCTTCTGCTTCCTTCTGCTTTTTCTTAGCATCATCGGTAGCATGGTCTATCTCATTCCTTCTCTGATGAAGGATGCTGTCAACCTTTTTGAACAAAAATAGTCTGAACACCACGTAAAGGAGCAAAACATTGATCGCATTATATACGATGTTCATAATACTGATATTTAACACTGCTTTTTTCCCTCCCTAAAAATCAGGTAAAGAGTATCATGATAGATACAACGAATCCGTAAATAGCGGTTGCCTCTGCAAGTGCGCAACCAAGAAGAAGGAGCTTCATGATCTTACCGTCTGCCTCAGGCTGACGTGCTACGGCATCAACTGCCTTAGATGTTGCGATACCGATACCAACACCTGCTCCAATTCCTGTAAATGCTGCGATTGCAGCTCCAATTGCTGCTAAATTCATAAGTATACCTCCTACAATGTTGAATGGTTTAGCCCGTTGACGGAACTGAACATATGCCCTCGGAAAGGCATAAAAAAGAACTATTTATATTATTGAAATGGTCGACGTTGTGAAAATATGCCTTTCTACGGGCATACATTCAGTTCCGTCAACTCACTTAATAATTTCAGCTTTATATGGTTGTTTATTATTTAAAGTATTCTATAAACGATAGATAGTGGCTGCTTCTTTTATTCTACTGCCTCTTTTATGTAGAGTGAGGTTAAGAATACAAATACGTAAGCTTGGATTAATCCGTCGAAAATATCGAAATATACACTAAAGGCTGCGGGGATGATTACTGGAACTACCATCTTTAAAAGCTCCATGATGACTGTGGCACCGATGATGTTACCAAAAAGTCGCATGCAAAGTGACAGCGGTCTTATGGCAAGCTCAAGAACATTCATGGGAGTAATGATAGCCATGGGCTGCGTAAATGATTTAAGCCATTTGTTAAAGCCCTTTTGCTTGATACCGGCTGCCTCCACAAGAATGATACTCATAATAGCCAGTGAAGCTGTCACATTGAGATCCATGGTGGCCGGTGTAAGTCCAAACAGTCCAACCAGATTGGATGCTCCTATGAAAACAAGCACAACTGCCATGTAATCTCTATACTGAAGTCCCTCTTCTCCAAGCATTCCGCCGGTGATTCCGCGAAGGCCATCTGCCATCATCTCAGCAAGGAGCTGTCTTGTTCCAATATTATGTACTTTCATTCCACTTGTTAAAAATGCAAGTAATAATGCGATAACAGCTATGACACCCCAGGTTACTACAACCGACTTATTAATATCAAAAAAGCCGTTCATAAAGTCAAAGTGAATAAGCACTTTGTCCTCTAATAACAGCTCTTTTAAAAGTCCACCAATATCCATAAAAATAATACCATCCCCATAACAATTTATACTAAAAATACAACTACATTATTATACTTCTTTAGCACATTTTTCTCAATCATAATTGTATAAATATACTAGGTTCTCTTTGATTAAAAATATTCAAATAAAAATGAGTTTCCCACAACACTTGCAGGAAACTCATAATTAAAAATTCAGTTAAGTGAGTTGGCATTATTATTGAGTTCTGCCCGTTTATGGTTTTTCGCATACTCAACGGATGCAGCCTTTGCAGATCTCCTGTGTTTGCCTCTGTTATTTTCCATCTTATTATTGGCCATTTCTTTAGTATAAAGATCCCTGAAGGTAATCTGTTTTTTAGCTCTTTGAGTATTGCCGGATACATTACCCATAAACTCATCAAGAGCACCACCGGCACCGGCCGCTCTCAGCTTTCCTGCGCTGGTTCCCCTGCTGTCTGCATTACCGAATTCATTATAGTTTACGCCCATGACTTTTTCGCAATACTGAGGCAAAAGCTCCTTACACTGGTTATAGGCTTCATTCATTTTCCTGATATCTTTTTGAAGCTTGGCCTCATTCATAGGAGTCTTTCCGGTCATGTAATTCACTACTCTGTCACGATATTTCTGGAAAGAAGCTATGGCGTCTTTGGTATCATTATACAGACCCGAATTCCATCTGATTATTCGTGCATGATGCTTTACATCAAACATATTCTTATAATCATCAAGATTCTGAGGATTCTTCATCATTCTGATGAGATTCTGATCGGTAATATTATATTTTTCGCATCCCTTATCTATGTTGGTTTTATCTGTGATGCCGCGAGTTCCGATTCCATATCTGTTTTGAAGAATTTCAGTAGAAATCTGAGGGTTGCCTTTATCAACAAGTTTAACGTTAGTTTCACGAGCTACCTTAGTTGCCAAACCCATATTAACAACAGAAAGTGCTGCAATTGATAAATCTCTTCTGGTTTCTCCGGCGTCGTGAACATAACTTCCTTTATTGGTTAATGTATACGCATATATATTTTTTTCAGCTTCCTCTATGGCTGTAACAAGACTCATTCTCTGCTCGGCATCAGGTTTTTGACCTTTTATTATTAAATCCTTTGAAAGATTTTCAACAGTCGCCATAGATGACATCATATTTTTATAGGTTTCGCTGTTACTATGACCAAGATAAGAATTATTGGTATCCAGAAGTTTCCTGTAGATAGTATTAAGTGATGCACATTTGTCCATCATTTCATACTCTCTGTCAAAAGCAGAATTCTCTATTTTGAAATTCTGATAGTTCTGAAATGCCTCATTATATCCGCTTTTATTTTTATCAAAATTTATCTTGGTTGAATTCTCAACCCTTATATAGTCATCATTTGAAAAATGTACTTCTTTGGTATCATCGCAAAGGTCAATTTTCGCAGCCAGCTGCGGATTTGTTAGTTTTAAGTACGCTTTATATTTATGCGGTGCTAAAAGAATACGGTTAGATAAATCGTTTCCATCACTGTCCTTTATTGTGTTCGGTGTCAGAGTGCTGAAATTAGTTATTATCTGTTCTGTTTTTAAGCATTCAAATCCCTCGTATGATGTTTCTCCCGCCATACGTGCTTCTTTGTTTTGATCCTTTAATTTTTTATTATATTCGTCAATCTCCTCTTTGGATGCGTTTTTATCAGGCTTTTCCACAGGATGCTCATCGTAATATTTCTGTATTACTTCACCCATCTTTGCACTGTTTTGCTTATGAAGAATAACAAGTCCATCAGACATAAATCTTGCTTTATCATAATCAACCTCGCCTTTTTCATTAGTAGGACATGTTATTGTATACATAATATCAAGAAAAGCTGCCAATTCACCGTCTGATTCTTTGCCCAATGATAGCCTTTTAGTCTCCAGTGTTCCCAAAAAATCCATACTGGCGTTAAATCCATTCGGTTTTACGTTTTTCCACCAATAATCGCAAATCTGATCATGTTTTCGCTTTTCTTCTTCGCTTAAATTTTCGTAAGAATATTTTTCTAATATCTGTGGTTTTGACTGCTTTATGCATGTAATATTTCTTACATAATCATCTCTTTTTTGTTTGGCTTCTTCTGAGTCATCTACCTTTATCATATCGTAGCCAAATCTTGCTTTAGCAGAAGTAATGGCCATAGAAACATCATGTATGGTATCATGACCTATGAAATCTTTGACAAAATTATGATCACTCTCATATTCATGTCCATTCCAATAGTCATTTATTGAATCATCAAGCTTTTGTAAGCTATTAATGAGATTGCTCTGAAGAGGCTCTTTAAACAGTGGCTTACCATTTGTTAAGGTATCTACCTGCTTTTCAGCTTCTTCAAGGTTTCTCAGAACTTCATTATATGCATCAACAATAGGGCTTAGCTCCTCGCGAATGAAGGATATATCACCGCGTTCCAGCTGCCCGTTATGTCTAAGATCCCTCTCGTATTCATCAATCTCATTCTGATATTGTGTAAGATTATTACCGAGAGTATTTTTTAAATACTGAATTAACTGCTTAGCATACATTACATTTACCCCTTTTTACTTCATTCGATAATTGGTCTAACGCTGTCTCTATATATTTATATGCATCAGCTACAAAAAAACCATGGAAAATTTATGTCTGAAATAATCAAGCAAAAATAGCGGATTTAATTACTTTGAAATAAGTATTGATGCTAATTCCTTCACATCTTCAAGCGTATAGTCGGGTAACTTTTCCATCTCTTGGATCATTTTTTCATCTGATTCGCCTGAAAGGACACAGACAGAAACACTTCCTGCATTTTGTGCAACGGCAATATCTGTATATACTCTGTCTCCCACACAGCATATCTTATCATTTGGAATTCCTGTCATAGATGAAATTATATCCACCATGTTTCTGTTAGGTTTTCCAATATATGTAGGCTCGCTGCCGCTTGAAGCAGTAAGAAGCGCACATATACTTCCGCAATCAGGAAGCACTTCACCGGCAGGCATAGGGCATACCCAGTCGGGATTAGCAGCGATGAATTCAGAGCCTTTTCTTAAGAAGTGAACCGCAAGATCAAGATCCCTGTAAACAAGCTCAGTATCAAAGCCCACACATACTACAGGAATGTCCTTATCAAAACTCTTTTTTGTGTCTTCTGAAAAAAGTGACTCATCATCATACATGGATGAAGTAAATACATTTAATCCTGCTGATTTTAATTCGTTGTAAAAAGTCTTTGTACCAACCACCAGAATATGTCTGTCAGAATACTTTTCCTTTAAGTATCTTGCAGTTGCCATGCCTGATGTGTAGACATTTTCAGGCTCACATGGGAAACCAAGTCTTCTGAGTCTATCAACATAATCCGTGCCTGCTCTTGAAGAATTGTTGGTAAGGTAAATGTATTTCTTTCCTGTTTTTTTTAGTGTATGGATAAAATCTATTGCACCGTCGAATACCTCATCTCCGAGATATAATGTGCCATCCATATCAAGAAGAAAAAGTTCACAGTTATGTAGTTTCTCAAAATTTTGTTCAAATGATAATTCAGTATTCATTTTCTTTGTCCTTGTATATCCTTATATGAAAAAACCTCAGGTTTTACCCTGAGGCTTGGTGTTACATAAAAAATTTGATTAAAGATCGATGCTTCCTGTCATCTTGTTGTTAACAACATAGTATGCCTTGTTCTCTTCAGGCTTAACATAAAGCTGCATATCCTTAACGCCCTTTACGCCATACTCAGCTTCGCAAGCAGCCTTAGCTCTCTCAACGAGTTCATCCTGAGTGATATTCTTATCAGCATACTGAAGTTCAATCTTTGTCTTGATAGTTGCCATTGGTATTCCCTCCTCCGAATCAATAAGAATTAAAACTAAGTAAGATTATAGTCTTGTAGTTTTGACAAGTCAATTATCAATCTTCTGTTTTTCGTACAATATGATCCTTATCTTTGAAGATACTCTTTGAGGGAATGCAGCCTCTTACAGAAGAAAGAGGATAAATATTTGTCTCTCTTCCGATAACTGTTCCGGGATTAAGTACACTGCCACAGCCAACTTCCACATTGTCTCCAAGCATTGCACCAAACTTCTTAAGGCCTGTCTCAACCTGGTCTTCCTTGCCGTTCTTAACCACAACAAGTTTTTTATCGGACTTCACATTAGATGTAATGGAGCCTGCTCCCATGTGAGATTTAAAACCAAGAATAGAATCTCCCACATAGTTGTAGTGAGGAACCTGCACTTTGTTAAACAGAATAACATTCTTAAGCTCTGTTGAATTACCGACAACCGCTCCCTTACCAACAATAGCACTACCTCTGATGAATGCGCAGTGTCTTACCTCTGCTTCTTCATCAATGATGCAGGGACCTGCTATATAAGCTGAATCATAAACAATCGCACTCTTGGCGATCCAGATATTCTCGCCCTTCTTTTCATACTTATCCTGAGGAAGCTTATTTCCAAGCTCTATGATAAAATCTTTTATTTTGGGAAGTATCTCCCAGGGATATTTTGCGCTTCTCATAAGATCTGCAGCAATTGTCTCATTTAAATCATATAATTTCTCAATAGAATACTGCTCCATTTTAGTCTCCTCTCATGGATAAATTTATAAAAATAGAATATATCAATGCTCATTCAAAATCAAAGACTATATTGAACTGCTCATCAAATTTTAATGCAGCATCAAAGGTTGTTCCCTTCTTACTGGTAAAGCCTGTAATCTTATCTGTCTTTTTCTCAGTAAGAAGCTTTGTGAAATCCTCTTTACTCAGAGTTACACCTGCAATCTTTCCTACAAAGAATTTACAGCCATCCTCTTCCTTTTTGTAATCTTCACATCTGTATCCCATGAAGCCCTTAATGATTCTCTTTCCACACTTAGGACATTTGAGATTTTCAAGTGTTTCGTCTTCATTTTCAAATACGAATTTAAGACCTTCTATCTTACCATCCTCAGTCTTATTAAGGGTGAGCTTTGCATCAAACTTTTTACCGGACTTGGATTTAAAGCCTGTGATCAGATCTGTGATTCCATTTGTCAAAAGTGCTTTGACCTGTGCATCCTTAAGCTTAACTCCCGAGATACTTCCAATGTTGAATTTACAACTGTTTTCAGGATCGTCCTTTTTATAATTCTTACAGCCATATCCAAAGGAGGTTTTTACAATCTCTCCGCCGCATATAGGACAGGTAACATCCTTAAGAGTCTGCTGTTCCACATTATCAAAATCAAATGCAATTTCAGATGCACCGCTTTCATTTTTCTTAAGAACAAGGCATGCGTCGAACTTCTTTCCTGCTTTACTCTTAAAGCCGCGAATCGTAGAAGTATGGCCTGTACTTAAAAGCTCCTTTACATTGCTCTCCGTAAGCTGCTTCTGACAAATCTTACCAACAAAGAACTTACAGGACTGTGGATCATCCATCTTAAAGTTCTCACAGCCAAAGCCCTTGGTCTTTTTGATAATTCGACCGCCGCAATCAGGGCATACAACATCTGCCACATAATCAGGCTCTATTCCATCAAAATTAAAGGCTACACCGATCTTGCCATCTTCACCGGGTTTAAGCAGAAGCTTGGCACTAAAAGCTGTTTTGGATTTAGACTTAAATCCCTTTATTACATCCGTTTCTTCGCCGCGAAGCAAAGTTAAAACCTGTTCCTTTGTCAGGGTCTTGCCTGCAATCTCACCGATATTGAAATAGCAGCTGTTCTCTTCGTTTCTGCGATTTTCACAGGCATATCCATAACCGGTTTTAACAATTCTTCCGCCGCAGACAGGGCATTTCACATCTTCAAGATATTCATCGGGAACTTCGTCAAAATTAAAGCCCACGTTATACTTACCGTTTTCATCCTTGGAAAGCTGCAAGGTTGCACTGAAGGGCTTTTTATTTTTTCCTGCAAAACCTGAAAGGACGCCGGTTTTCCCTTCTGTGATGAGAGTTTTAGCTTCATCTTCAGTGAGCTCACGACCTGCGATAGTACCAATACTGAAGTTACACTTTATGTTTTCATCAAAATAGTTACTGCATCCATAGCCAAAGGTAGTGGTTGTAATCTCACCGCCGCAGACAGGACACTTTACACCTATGGGGCGTCTTGCCACGGCTCCCTTTGCCTTATTTCCAGCAAGAGGGCTGATATTTTTAATAATATCCTGAGTAAGATCTTTTTCTATTATCTTCTGAGTCTCTCGCCTTATGTAACTCTCAAGCTTTGTTCTGTATTCTTTACCGTTAACAGAGCCGTTGTAAATACCTTCAAGGCCCTTCTCCCAGCTGGCTGTCATATCGGGGTTAAGGATTGTAGGCAACGTTAGAACCACAATCTCATAGATCATCTCACCAAGAGTTCCGGGAGTAACAATCTGATTCTTACTCTGGTTCAGGTATTTGATGGTTATAAGCTTTTTAATGATCTCAGCTCTTGTTGCGGATGTGCCGATACCGGTATTTTTTATCTGCTCTCTAAGTTCTTCATCCTCGATGAGGTTACCGGCATTTTCCATGGCAAGAATAAGGGTTCCTGTCGTGTATCTCTTTGGCGGAGCCGTCTTACCCTCTTTTAAATCATATCCGTTTACACTTATGGTATCCCCTTCTTTTGCACTCTCAACGAACTTAACAAAATCCTCTTTAGAGATACCTGCATCATCTTCTTCCTCGGTCTTATCTGAATCGTTCCCCTTATCCTGAGGAAGTCCCATTACCTCTAAATAACCGGGAGACATAAGAAGCTTTGCTGTTGCAAAAAATCTCTCGCCATCAACCATAATCTGGAGCTTTGCTGTTTTATACTCAGCAGGCGGATAAAATATCGCAACAAACCTTCTGCAAATAAGCTCATATACGCTCTTTGAAAGTGGTGATAATGAATTAACAGCCCCTGTCTGACCTGTAGGGATTATTGCATAGTGATCCGTAACCTTGGAATCATCTGTATAGGGCGGTCTGTCTATGCCCTTATATAAGCCGTTCTGAAGAACATTATTAACATATCCGGAAATTCCCTGGAGACTTGTAAGTCCTCGAAGATTCTTGGTAATCTCTTTTGCAACGGCTTTTGTAAGCACTCTTGCATCGGTTCTGGGATAAGTTGTGAGCTTTTTCTCATATAACTCCTGTGCCACGGCCAGGGTCTGTGAAGGGTCAATCTTGAATCTCTTTGAGCACTCTGCCTGAAGCTCAGCAAGGTTAAAAAGAAGCGGTGCTTTCTTCTTACTTTTTCCTATTTCGATACTGTCAATAACAGCTTCTTTCCCTGTAAGAGAATCTATTAATGCTCTTGCATCGTCTTCTTTTTTAAAGCCATTTTCTTTATAGAGAAGAGGCGATTCAAAATACTTACTGCCTTCTACAGCTCTCCACTCAGCGTTTATACCTGCTTCGGAAAATGAACCTACTATTCTGTAAAATGAAGTCTCTGTGAAATTCCTAATCTCACGCTCTCTCCTTACTACCATTCCAAGGACGCAGGTCATTACACGGCCAATTGCAATTGCAGTATAGGAATTGGTGGCAGCAGCATCATTTATAAGCCTTCCGTATTTTACAGAAAGAGCTCTTGAAAAATTGATACCAAGGCTGTAGTCCTCAATAGCACGCATGATTCCTGACTCACCTAGAAGCGCGTAATCAGACATGGGCTTCGCCTCTGCAATTCCTCTTTTTATCTCATCATCAGTCTGAGAATCAATCCACACTCGAAGCTCAGTCATGCCATCTCTGACACCGCCAAAGTTCCTTATATTTTCTTCAATTGTCTGTCCTTCTTTTCCCGAGTCTCCTGCCCAGTAAACAACATCGATATCTTCTCTGTGAAGAAGTCCTGTTACGGTGTTGTACTGCTCAGCATTTCTTTTTATGACATCATACTTGTATTTTTCAGGAAGAAAAGGAAGATCTTCAAGCTTCCATTTTTTATATTTAATGTCGTAATCCTCAGGGTACACCATCTCTACAAGATGGCCGTAACACCAGGTTATTACGTACTGATCGTTTTCTATATAATTATTTGTTTTCCCCGATACTCCCAAAACTCTTGCGAAATCTCTGGCAACTGATGGTTTCTCAGTAATTATCAGTTTCTTAGGCAATTCCTTTTGCTAGTCCTTTCGAATTTAGAGATTGCGATAAAAAATCCAGAGATCATAGTTGTCATAACAGATCTCTGGATAACTTATAATCACAAAGTGTATTATACCCTTTTATCAGCCGTTCATCAAATCATCGAGTCCAATCAATTTGATGGTTGAAGATTCAGCTGCAAGCTCCTTAAGTCCATCTTCAAAGCCCTGAGCTGAGAACAGATAATAATAATCAGGGTTGAGCTTTGCTCTCTTTGAACAGCTTCTGATAAACTCGATATCTGATATATCAAGTTTTCTGTTCCATGAGCAGATACCAACAAGAGTGTCTCCGATATCGCTCTGAGCAACAATATCAAGAGTACCCATCTTACCTACCCATTCACCTTCATCTTCAATCTTGAAGGGCAGTCTGTCGTATTCAGCCATCTTAAGAATATACTCTTTGCAAACAAGCTTAAATGCGTAATTTACATATTCCTGCAAACCATCAGAAATATACATATCATAAAAATCTTCAGCATCCATTCTGATAATCTTACTGAGATTCTGATAAAGGAATCTGAAGAAGAAGTGCGCAAGAGGATCAATTATTCTGTAAACGCCCTTCTGCACATTTTCATGTCCGGTTGTTGAGAATGAGTAAACCTTCTCAACCATGCCAAGATCAATAAGGCTCTTTAAGTAAACCATGATCTTAGCTCTTGAGAATCCTGTAGCATGATGGATATCATTTAGCTTGTTCTGTCCGTTTGCAAGTCCATAAAGGATGGTATTGTAAACAGCTGTCTCTCTCAGGTTCTCTTCAAGCATTGCACTTGTAGTCCTGAGGAGAACACTATTGCTTGCATCGAGGAATTTATCGATGACATTCTGTTTGAAAGTCTTTTCCTCATCAAAATAATCCCAAAGCTTTGCTTTTCCGCCAAATACAGAATATACGCAAACAACATCGGTATCACTCATTTTAGCGAACTTTCTTCTCATTTCCTGGAAAGAATATGGCTTAATCTTCAAAAAACTTGTTATGTAGGATGCCTGATTACCAAGCTTTGCTACCATATTATTCTCAATCCATGCAGCATTGTTTCCAAGAAGCAAGAGCATCATCTGAGGATGACCATCTCTATAGATTATCTTGCTGACTTTTTCAAGGAAATCCGGACTGGATTTCATTATTTCTTCAAATCGATCGATAAAAATAAGCAAAGGCTTGCCACTATTTATGGCCATTCTCTCGTATGCTTCAAAAATGGTCTCATAGTCAGGATATTCAGGAAGAGATGCACCTTTATCATGAAGATCTTTGGCCCAAATATACTGCTGCAATCTTTCAGATGATGAAACAGCACAATAATATGTGTACTGCTTATCCGATGCAAATGTAGTAAGTACAGTCTCACTGCCGGTTTTAATGTGACCATAAACAATTACAATCTGATTTTTCCCCGTCTCATAATAGCTGTTTAAAATATCTAGTTCTTGTACTTTGCTCTTTTCCATAGTCGGATTCCTATTCTTAAAAATTATTTCTTGTTAATGTAACCCAGTGCCTTAAGAAGCTCAGCGCATTCAACTGCTCCGCCTGCAGCTCCTCTTAATGTGTTATGTGAAAGGCCTACGAACTTGTAATCGTAAAGTGTATCCTCACGAAGACGACCAATGCTTACGCCCATACCACCTTCGTAGTTTACATCCAGAGCTACCTGAGGACGGTTGTCATCTTCAAGATACTGAATAAACTGCTTGGGTGCGCTGGGAAGCTGAAGCTCCTGAGGCTTACCCTTAAATGTTACAAGCTTCTCTATAAGCTCTTCCTTTGAAACCTTTTTCTTAAATCTTACAAATGCAGCTGCTGTGTGACCGTATAAAACGGGAACGCGAATACACTGGCAAGTAATAAGCGGACTTGTTGCAGGAACGATAACTCCGTTCTCAATATGTCCCCAAATTCTAAGGGGCTCCATCTCACTCTTTTCTTCCTCACCGGAGATGAAAGGAATGATGTTGCCTTCCATTTCAGGCCACTCCTTGAAGTTCTTTCCTGCGCCTGAAATAGCCTGGTATGTTGTAGCAACAACTTCATAAGGGCCATACTCTCTCCATGCGGAAAGTGCGGGAGCATAGCTCTGAATTGAACAGTTAGGCTTAACTGCGATAAAGCCTCTGGTTGTTCCAAGACGCTTCTTCTGGAATTCGATAACGTCTGAATGCTCAGGATTGATCTCCGGAACCATCATGGGAACATCAGGAGTCCATCTGTGAGCACTGTTATTTGAAACTACAGGAGTCTCTGTCTTTGCATACTCTTCTTCGATAGCCTTGATCTCATCCTTTGACATGTTTACAGCTGAAAGAACAAAATCTACGCCTTCTGTTACTTCTTTTACATTTGTAACGTCCTTGATAATAAGCTTCTTAACGGCTTCAGGCATAGGAACTTCCATCTTCCATCTGTCGCCAACAGATTCTTCATAAGTCTTACCTGCACTTCTGGGGCTTGCTGCAACTACAGCAACTTCAAACCAGGGGTGGTTTTCAAGAATAGTAATAAATCTCTGGCCTACCATTCCTGTTGCGCCAAGAACTGCTACTTTCAATTTCTCGCTCATTTTTTCACTCTCCTCTTATATAATAACTAAATTTGGTACCTAAAAAACATGCCGTCAGTCTTCATCCTGACAGTCCGGATATAACGGGCTATGGGTTTTAGTCCAGAAAAGATCAAGGAATTCAACGTTTCCTTTAATCTCATTTTTCATTGCCTCCGGACCCGGAGCTCCTACAGTAAGACGCTTCTCTACACAGGTCTTAAGGCTTATTGCATCATATACGTCTTTATCGAATTTATCGGAGAACTTCTTAAGTTCATCCAGCTCAAGATCTGATATTCCAACTTCTTTATCTATGCAATAAAGTACAAGTCTTCCTATTATGCCATGGGCATCTCTGAAAGGAACACCTTTGTTGACAAGATAGTCGGCTGCATCTGTGGCATCTGTAAAGCCTCTTATTGCGCTCTTTTCCATGGTCTCTTTATTGAATTTCATGGTAGAAAGCATATCAGTGAAAAGAATAAGGCAGTTCTTAGTAGTATCAATTGCATCAAAACTTACTTCCTTATCCTCCTGCATGTCCTTATCATAGGCAAGAGGGATTCCCTTCATGGTAACAAGAAGCGAATTCAGCGCTCCGTATACTCTTCCCGTCTTACCTCTTACAAGTTCTGCAATATCAGGATTCTTTTTCTGAGGCATAATGCTTGAACCTGTTGAATAAGCATCATCGATAGTGACAAAGCCGTATTCATTTGAATTCCAGATTATTACTTCTTCACTGAATCTGGATAGATGCATCATTATTATAGAAAGAGCTGACAGGTATTCAATCAGATAGTCTCTGTCCGATACCGAATCCATGCTGTTCTTTGTGGGTCCGTAGAAATCCAGCTGCTGTGCTACAAATTCTCTGTCCAGCGGATATGTGGTTCCTGCCAGTGCTCCGCTTCCAAGTGGACAAAAATTCATTAACATATAAATATTTTCAAGTCTACGGGAATCTCTTTTGAACATCTCAAAGTAAGCACCGAGATGATGTGCAAGTGTTACAGGCTGAGCTTTTTGAAGATGTGTAAAGCCCGGCATGTAAGTATGAATGTTTTCAGACATTAGTTTATTAAGAGTCTTTAACATATTGTAAAGAAGGTCAGCTGTATTACGAACCTCTTCACGGATGTAAAGACGCATATCAAGTGCCACCTGATCATTCCTTGACCTACCGGTGTGCATTTTTTTGCCGACATCACCAATCCTGTCAATCAGATTTGATTCCAGGAAACTGTGAATGTCTTCATATTTATCTGTGATCTCAAGCTTTCCTTCGTTTACGTCACTAAGGATTGAATCAAGGCCGTCAATGATTGCCTTGCATTCGCTTTTAGTAATTATTCCTTGTTTTTGCAGCATTTTTACATGAGCTTTGCTTCCGCATACATCCTGGTTTATTAACCTTTTATCGAAATAGATTGATGCGTTGAACTTCCAAGCCAGCTCACTGATTTCACCTTGAAATCTACCGCCCCATAGCTGTGCCATTCATTTCTCCTCATTTATTAAACTACACATAAACCTTTTTTCATAATTATGTTATAACTTATCACAGTGTGAAAGTAAAAACAAGGATTATTTTTGCCCTTTTTAATAAATTATGGGGGACAGTATTTTTAACCAAAATCGTCCCCCATAATCGATATTACAATGTTTTATTTTATAGAAACTTTCTTGCTCAGCGCTTTTTTATAGAAGAAATTTTTATATTTCTTCTTAGAACTCTTAGGTACCTTAAAGGTAACTGTTTTAGCAGTTCCCTTGTAAGCCTTCGCTTTTACTGTCTTAGTTGTAAGTTTTTTAGTCTTAAAGGTTATTTTTTTAAGTGCAGGAGTCTTTGCAAATACCTGATTGCCGATATTCTCAACATTTTCACCGATTGTAATTGTCTTAACCTTGCTTGCTCCTGCAAATGCTTTATCTTCAAGTGTTTTTACATTTTTGCCAACAACTATGGATGTTGCAGTCTTATTCTTGTTAAATGCATTCTTTGATACGCAGGTAACCTTATAAGTTACTTCTTCAAATGTAACAGTTTCAGGTATTCTAATTGTCTTTGCCTTTGTATCCTTAGACGCCTTAAATGAAACAGCAGGATCTTCACTTTCTTCGGATATTACTACGTAAGTCGCCTTATTATCGGAAGATGTAAATTCTGTTCCCTTGGCCTTTACTTTATTTTCAGTATTAACCTTTGCGGCATCCTCATTTGTTTCTGCCTTTTCAGGGTCGGAGCCATCAGGATTAAGTATTTTGAAGGTCTTACTTGCAGAGCCTCTGTAATTACATTCAGGAAAATCTGTAGCTGTAATCGTAACAGTAGCTGTACCCGGATTTACATTATCTTTATATGTAACATTATACTGTCTGCCCTCTTCAAGAAGTATTCCATTATGTCTTACGGTAACTTCAGGCTTCTTCTCTGTTCCGTCTGATTTATAAGTGGACTCAGAAAGAGTTATCATATCAGCTTTAAGATTTATCTTGGTGATATCAAAATCCTTTTCTATCCAATAATCATCAAAGCATTTTCCTGCAACATATCCAATGTGGACTCTTACAGTATATTCTCCTACATAATAAGGTGCGGTACTTGAATCAAAAACAGTTGTACCGTTACGTCCTTCATATTCATAAAATTCATCCGGAAATCCATCCAGATTTGATGGCTTTATCAGTTCTACTGTAGCTAAGTTTCCATCATATTCTTTGCTATCAGCCTTTAATTCAAATTTTCTTTCTTCCCCACAATTGAAACATTTGAGTGTTAGTGTTGAACCTTTAACAGTCGCATCAAAATTATGAGCAGTACATTCATCTCCTACAAAGTAGCCAGGATTACCATAGCTGTCTATACGTGCATATCCATAATTCGCATGTGAAGAATCATATTTTGTTCCATTTCCGCCTTGCAGTTTTATACAATTTGAAAACATATAATTACCGTCATCACCGGAAACCCTTGAAGTCGACCACAGTTCAGAAACCTTTATAGTTCTAAGGTTCATACAACCATTAAACATCGCCTCCATATTTTCGACTTTAGATGTATTCATATTCGATAAATCAAGCTTTGTTAATGATTCGCAGCCCTTAAACATATTGCTGGTAGCTTCAAGTGTCGGGTTTGTCATATACGGTAACTTCACATCTTTTAGTTTTGTACACCCCGCAAACAAACTTTTTGCTTCTTTCAGTTTCGGGAAATTTAACTTACTCATATCCAATGTTTCTAAAGAACTACAACCAGAAAACATACTTGACATGTATTCAATTCTATTAGTATAAAGCTTGTTCAAACCATAAATATGTTTTAATGAAGAACAACCATAAAAAAGTGAATTAATGTCCGTGATAATAGATAAATCCCAACCGGTTACATCAATTTCCTCGAGGCTCTTGCAATAACCAAACATTGCAACAATACTTACAACATTTGATGGCACCTTGACTTTGACATTCTTCAGTTTTGTACAATTCGTGAACATAGAATTCATAGATTTAACCTTGGAAAAATTTGCTTCTGATAAATCTATAGACTCAAAAAGTGTATTCGCAAATAGAAAGTCACAATTAATAGGAAGAATACAATTCGAAGTTGCTTTGAATTTTGTAACTACGCTTGAGGAACATGCCTTCATAAGGTCTGATTGAGTAAAAGGTCCATCTGCTATCAATGTTGTTCTATCATCGCTAATTGTGAATACATCATTCCCAGCCTTCGCATTAATAACAGCATCAAATGGCATAATATCCATTCCTGCTTTTGGAGCAAAACACACTAGAGAAGACAAAACTATCGTTCCTAATAAAATTTTCTTAAACACTTTTCCTACCATAAAAAATCCAAACCCCTTTCAAAAAAATTACATTCACTTTGAGCTTTAAATAATAAATACCTAAAGAAATTAAAACCCCTCCATATGCAATTTTATTACAATAAAAGCAAGCTTAGGATACGAATTTTGAACAGTTTTATTCATAATTCGTACTTGACAGTAAAAGTATATTATGAGTTTATTTTCTTTGAATTTTATATAGATTTACCTATTAATTTAAACTTGTCAAAAGTCTTTAATATAGGTATAATTTCATTTGTGTTCACATACACGCTGGAATAGCGCAGTCGGTAGCGCAACTGATTCGTAATCAGTAGGTCGAGGGTTCAAGTCCCTTTTCCAGCTTAGGAGTCGACAATGTCGGCTCCTTATTTTATTAATAAAATAAGCTGCTACACTATCCCAAAGTGTAACAGCTTATATCTAAAATTTCATCTCATATGTACATCCACCTGAGGGAATGGTATCTCGATACCATTCTTATCAAAGGCTTTTTTGATGGCTTCGTTCATGGACCATTTTGCTTTAATGTACTCCTGGGGCTTAACCCAGCCTCTAATTCTTAAGTTAACTCCTGAATCAGCAAGTTCATCTACATATACCGCGCATTCCTGCTTATCTGAAATAAATTCATTATTATGCATTACATCAAGGGCTACTGCTCTTGCCTTATCAATATCCGCAGAATAGGCTATACTGCACATAGTATCAAGAATTCGCATCGAGTTACCGAAGTTATTAACAACAGTTGCTGATGCCAGAATCTTATTTGGCATTACAACCTTTCGAAAATCTGCTGTCAGCATCCTGGTGTTAATAAGTGCTATTTCAGTTACTGTTCCTTCCATTCCGGAACCTGTAACTTCTATATAATCGCCAACTCTGAAAGGCTTTGCTATTAAAATCAGGATACCACTTGCAAAATCAGAAAGTGTTCCCTGAACAGCAAGACCGATAGCTACGCCGGCAGATCCGAGAAGTGCCACAATGCTTGCTGTGTCCATTCCAAAGCCCGCAGCTATTGAAAACAGAAGCATTATCTGAAGCGCAGCCTTTATGAATTTGGCAAGGAACATTGCTATCGCCTTATCGATTTTGGTTCTCTCAAGGGACTTCTCAATAATATTGGTTACAATCTTTATTACCTGCCACAGTACAACAAGTACTATTATTGCGAGAGCAACCTTAACAGCTAAGGCAAAGGCCTTATCCGGAAGTTCTTTCATATATTTTTCGATAACTCCCGGATTAAGGTTTTCATTACCTGTAACTTCAGCTAACGTTTCCATAGCTGCCTCAGCCTGTGCAGTAGCTGTAGCTGCCGCTGTTGAAGTAAGGGCATTTATCATGTAATTCATTATGTATTATTCGTCCTTCTTTTTAGTATTTTTTGTATTTGTCTTTGTGGCTGTCTTCTTTGTGGTTTTAGAAGCAGTCTTCTTTGCTGTCGTTTTAGCTGTTGCAGTCTTTTTAGCAGAAGCCTTGGCAGCTGACTTCTTAGCTGAGCTGCCTGTTATGGACTTAAGAGCAGCCTCGGAAACAACGCTTGAAATTCTCTCTTCCTCTATCTGCTCATACTTCTTCTCAATTGCTTCCTCCTGAGCAGCAAGTTCTTTTTCATAGCGCTCATGAAGCTCCTTAAGAAGTTTAGCTTCTTCCTTCTCCTGTCTGTCCTTGAGCTCTCTCAATGCCTTTTCGCGCTCGTTCTGCTTTTTGATTGCTTCCTCTTCGCGGATCTTTCTGATCTTCTTCTCCTGAGTTGTATAAGGAGTGTATGAGAAAATAGCAATTGAAGTAGCAGCAACCTTAACAGGAATTGAATAAGGTCTTCCGTCAGCTTCAGTGAAGTCAGCTTCAATTCTTCCCGGATTAACAATACCCTGTCCGCCAAAGTTGGTATCATCAGAGTTGAAAATCTCGTAGTATTTACCATCAGCAGGAACACCTACTTCGAAGGTTCTGTCTACACCTGCCATGTTTACAACTACAAGGAGCATGTCACCGTCTTTTTCTCCCTTACGGATAAAGGACATCATGCACTCCTCAGCTGCCATGCTGTTAACCCACTCAAAGCCTGCATCATTGGTATCAAGCTGATGAAGGGCCGGTCTCTGATTGTAGATCTCATTCAGCATGTGGATCATGTTTTCAAGGAAAACAGCGTTATCAATACTGAGAGCTGAAGGATCCATGTAGAACATCTTCTTTCCGGGATGACACATAGCATAGGCAACTGCAAGTCTCACACCTGCCATCTTCTGCGCTGAATCACCGGGCATAAGATCATAAAGTCCCTCTAAGCCTTTTCCGATTTCTTCGTGAGTAAAGGCAAGGATAAATCTCTCTGTATAGCAGTAAATAAGCGAGAATGTAAGCTCATTATGATTACCTGATCTGAAAAGCGGATCATTCTGAATGTAGTCAAGGAAGTCCTTGGTCCATCCGTTGTTCCACTTATAGTCAAATCCAAGTCCGCCGTCATCAAGCTCTCCTGTAACTCTGGGCCAGCAGGATGTCTCCTTGGTCATGGTAATAAGTCCCGGATTCTTTGTCTTTAATACATTGTTAAAGTTGCAAAGGAATTCTTTTGCTTCAAGGTTCTCGTTTCCGCCATACATATTGGGAATCCACTGACCAGGCTTTCTGTCATAGTCAAGATAAAGGATCTTTGCTATATCTGCAGCTCTAAGTCCGTCCAAATGGAACTTCTGAGTCCAGAAAAGTCCGCAGGATACAAGGAAATTGGTAACCTGTTTTCTTCCAAAGTCAAAGATCAGATCGCCGGTTCTGGGATGTACGCCCATTCTGGGATCAGGATATTCATAGAGAGCCTGTCCGTCAAAGGCATTAAGTCCGCACTGAAGCTTCGGGAAAAATGTGGTAACAAAATCCATAAATACCTTGATACCTGCTTCGTGCATGATATTAACGAATTCCATAAATCCATCCGGTGTTCCATATCTTCCCTGAACTGAGAAGAAACCGGTAATATGATAAGGATGTCCTCCAATATGCTCCATTACAGGGAAAAGCTCAATAGCATTAAAGCCGTGATCCTGAACATAGGATAAAATATCAAGAGCAAGCTCTTTATAATCAGGAATATGATTCTGATGCTTTGCTGCAAAGGATTCAATATTTATCTCACAGATTGAAAGAGGATCGCTGTCTCTGTCAAATTTGGTTCTGTCTTTTATAAATGCTGCATCAGTCCACTTAAAGTCCTTAATTCCAACAACCTTTGATACAGTAAAGTCTTTATCTGCAAAAGCATATCCATAAGGATCGGGACGCTTGAAAATGACGCCGCCCTTAGTTTTTATCTCGTACTGATAGCCTACGCCATCATTTGCACCGGGAATAAAAATCTCAAAGACGCCGGACTGTTCAACTCTCTTCATCTGGTTGACTCTTCCGTCCCATTCGTTAAAATCACCGATAACGCTGACTCTTGCAGCATCAGGTGCCCATACAGCAAAGCTTGTACCTTCAATACCATTAATGGTCATAGGGTGTGCACCAAGCTTCTCATAGATGTCATAATGAATTCCGCTGTTGAACTTGATGAAGTCCTCTCTGTCCATCTGCGGCTGAAAATTATAGGCATCATAGATTTCCTTGGTCTCACCGTTATCAAGCTTTATCCTGTATTTATAATCGGTACCTTCCTTAATAGGTATCAGCGCTGCAAAAAAGCCTGCTTCATCTGCAAGCTCCATTTTATAAGTTTTGCTGCTACCAGAAGGTACAACTGTTATTTCAACTGCTGAGGGATAAAAGGTCTGAATAAGAAGATTGGAGCCAACTTTGTGGGCGCCCAAAATGCGATGAGGATCGTCTCCGTCAGAATAAATTATTTCTTCAATCTCCGGCCAATTCATAAGTTTATAAAGCTTATTGTTCATCACATTTACCTCCACCTACATAAATTTTCAAAATTCTCTGACAAATATTATAGCACAAAAACTTTGCTATGCTCGGTTTTATCCAATATTTCATTTCCTTGTTCCGGTAAAGCACGGATATATCAGCATTTAACGAGTTTAAATGCTATGCCCGTGCTTTAAATCACCGGAAATGAAACATTGGTCTAAAACCGGCAGTAGAGTCTTTGTGCTTTTAAAGGTGTCTGTATTTTTGGAATTCTATCTCTCCTTTTACAAAAGTGTTAGTAAAATATTTATAACGCTCTTTATTACACAACATATATAAGAAAAGCTCTTTAGGTAAATTTATATACCTATTTCACCCCGAAACTTCGCCGACCGGTATATAAAATAAAAATCTTAATTTGACTTATATACTTTTTCTATATTCCATTCCTGTAATACTCGCCTCATGTACTTATAACGCATAGAAAAAAGTATATAATTGAGCCTGATATCTCTATCTTATATACCTGCCCCGCTTAGTCGCTTATAAAAAGACATATAATTTCTGTGTGTTTTTCTATCTTATATACCTGCTTCCGAATATTCATTTTTTCCAATAACACAAATGTAAACTGTGGAATTATAATTTATCCAGTTTTCGTATGTAGTAAGGTTTGAAATTCTACTCTGCGGTTGTGTCTTCTTCTGCTGTTGCAGTTATATCATCAACTGAGAAACCAAAGTTGGTTTTGATGATGGAGTTTACTGTGTAAATAGTGGTGTTATCATCAACTAAAATGTAATACTTGTTCACCGTGTTATTATAATCACCGATCTTGATTGTATGAGTATCACCTGTAGATAGCGTGATTTCTACGGTTTCAGCAGGTTCTGCAAGGCCAAAGTCAGAAAGGTCGCTGTAATCCTCTACTATCTGGTCTGAGGTAATTGATTTAAGTGAACTGATTTTTGTTGTAATCTTGCTTTCATCAACATCTACTGATGAATCCTCTTTTAATGTCCAGGTTTCATCGTCTGCTTTTTCAAGAGTAAACTCTCCGTTTGTATTTTTCACGTGCAATACTGTAACGTCAGCATCATCCCCTAATGATAAAGCGGTATAGGTAGATTCGCTCTCCTTTGCTGCTTCGTCCTTATTGTATTTTTGAAGTCCATAGTATCCACCCACAAAAACCAATAATAAAGCTAAAAGAATAATCAGCTGAACTTTTTGTTTTTTCATATTGTGCTCCAATCTGTTTTATTAAAATATAGAATTCTGCTTTCCCTAAGAAAAACAGAATTCTATTTACACTAAATTATTTATTTCCTTCTTCTGATGATCCAGACTGCAAGACCTGCGAAGAATATCACAAGCACAAGTGCTGCAAAGCCTGCCATCATGAATATGCAATAGCTTCCTTTTATTGATAAGGGTGTTTCTGCGTCTTTGGCAGGAATTGTAACTAGTTCCTTATCAAAGGTTACAAGGGCATTTATTGAGTTAGCAAAAAGTCTTACGTTGTTGCCCTGAACCATCTGGTCAGCGCCTTCAGTAAACATGTCACCTGAAGAATAGATAACCGCTGTTGATGATCCGGAATCAAGTTCTTTTACAGCTTTAAGACCTATAATGTAAGGACCGTTCTCGCTCTTATCATCAGGATTAGTAATTGACTGAAGGTAAGCACTGTCAGAACTCTTAAGAAGCTCTGTAACAGTAACGTCATCTTTTGCAGTATAACTAATAGCCTGACAAAGAGGTGCAAAAACACTTCCAAAGCCTTGTGATGTAATGGAGCTGGTAATAGTATCAGTTCCAAGTTCAGGTAAAATGTAATATGGATCAGAACCTGCTACATAGTTATTAGCATCTGCCTCAATAATCACATTGCCTTCTTCAAGGCTTGCACCATAGTAATCAAGGATCTTGCCAAAATTAGTAAGCTCTCCGTCTGTCTTATAGAAGGTGATTATAAGTGCATTTCCGCCATTATTAAGATAATCAATTACCTTGTTTGCTTCATCCTCGCTGTAATCTACAAGAGGTGTATTGAGAATAAGGAGCTTGCAGTCATCCGGTACCTTTTCACTTGTAAGAAGTGAAAGCTCTGAAACCTTTATATTGTCCTTATCCAGAACATCGCTGAATTTGGATGTAAATGAAATCTCATTGTGTCCTGTGATGCTGTAGGCGTTCATCATGTCATCATCGGAGAGGCATACATATTGAAGTGCATAAGTAAGCTCGCCCTCTGAGTCATAACCTGTGATTGACTGCTGATAAGTCTGATAGTCCATTGTGGATTCGAACATATCATTATAATTGATAACCTTGCTTCTTCCGTTAGTCTCATTTACAACTATTACGCTTGAATAAGCAACCGAACTATCAGTGTAATTCTTTGCAAATTGAGGATTAAGAACAGGGTCAATATACTTAAGTGAAATATGATCATTTAATGATGCATACTGCTTTAGGATTTTCTCAATTGATTCATCCTTGGTCTTTGACTGGGCATCATCTTCCTGTGCAAAGAAATATAAAGTTATATCATCAGTGATCTCTTTTGCAATTTTCTCAGAGTCAGCTGTTAATGAATAAAGGTTCTGGGCTGTAACATCAGCTTCTCTTATCTCATCAGGTATCTGAAGTGCTGCCATATTTGCTGCTATAACCGCTGCAATAAGGATGATGACGGTTACAGAGCTGTAGGCTGTAATGCTGAAATTCTTTTTAGAAACAGAATATCTTCTCTTTTGAATTATCTGCACTGATAAGACAAGGAACAGAGCTGTTACTGATACAAAATAAACAATTGAAGTTACATCGCAGTTACCTGTCATCATCTTCGCCATTCTTGTTGAAAAATCAATGGTTGATGCAAGAAGATTCTTGGCAAAAGTAGAATTTAAACTGTTATAAAAATTGGAGCTTAAATTACCAAGCAAAATAATAAGTATTGAAATTACTGCACAGATAAGCGGGTTATCTGAAAGGTTGGAAATGAAAATGCATATTGCAATAAGCATCACTCCATAAAGGAAGAACCCAAGTATACTTGTGTAATTCCATAAAAGCGGAACATCCCCAAAGAGGTTAAGTACAAGAGGCATTACGCAGATAAAAGCTACAGGTATTGCAAATATAGCTACAATTGCCAGAAACTTTCCAAAAACAATACTGCCAACTGAAACAGGAGCTGTAAGTATCAGCTGATCTGTCTTATTTTTCCTCTCCTCTGAAAAAGCTCTCATGCTAAGGATCGGAATCAGGAACATAAGTCCCCAGTAACCAAGGTTATACAGGGATCCGTTTATATTGTTTGAGAGTCCCATAAGGTTAAAAATAGTAAAGAAAAGTGAAAACATAAAAATGACTGCAGCGATAAACAGCGGTCCTATAAATGAACGAAGGTAGGATTTAAACTCCCTTTTAAATATAGCAAGCATTATTCCTCATCCTCCTTATTTTCAGCTTCTTCTTTCTTATCCTCGGCAACATTTTCCTCTGTTGCTTCTTCGGATTTTTCTTCAGCAGAATCAGTGTCAGCCTTTGAGGCTTCACTGTTATTCTGAATCTCTTCATCTCCAAGGCCTGTAGCTTCCAGGAATACATCCTCAAGAGTCTTTTTCTGAGTCTCCATAGAAAGTACAGGCAGTCCGATTCCTGCAAGGGCTCTTGCGATATCGGCTCTGATGTCCTCAGATGAATTGTTGACTACTTCAACTATTACGCCACCCTGAGCATCCTTTTCTTCCTCAATAGTAATTTCAGAAATTGAAGGTACTCCTGCAAGAGCGCCTCTGATCTGAGCTTCTGTACCAAGAATTGACATTTTGATATGCTCAGCACCGCTAAACTTATCTTCAAGTTCTGAAGGAGTTCCCTGACAAACAAGCTTGCCATGAGAGATAATTAGCACGTCATCGCAAACTTCATTAACCTCAGACAAAATATGTGAGCTGAGGATTACGATATGATCATCTCTAAGAGATCTGATAAGATTCCTTATCTCAATGATCTGCTGAGGATCAAGACCAACTGTGGGTTCATCCAAAATGATGACCTCAGGAAATCCAATAAGAGCCTGAGCAAGACCTACTCTTTGTCTGTAGCCCTTTGACAGATTCCTTATCATGCGCCCTTCATATTCGCCGAGCATAGTAAGACTCATGATTTTCGCAAGCTGGTCTCTTCTTTCTTTTTTGGGTACCTTTTTAAGATCTGCAACAAAATAAAGATATTCGGATACAGTCATATCCATATAAAGAGGTGGAAGCTCAGGAAGATATCCGATACACTTTTTAGCTTCCTCCGGTTCTTTTACAATATCATGTCCATCGATTGTTACCGTTCCCCCATTGGCAGCAATATATCCTGTCATGATGTTCATAGTTGTTGATTTACCTGCACCGTTAGGTCCAAGAAAACCGTAAATCTTACCTTTTTCAAGAGTAAATGATAAATGATCTACTGCTTTGTGATTGCCATAGCTTTTCACAATATCCTTGACTTCAATCACAGTAATTACCTCCCTTTATCGCTTTTAAAGCAAAAAAATCTGTGCAGTTAAGATAATCGCTTATCTCTATGCACAGACTTTAGTTTACTACTGTATTAAATTTAATTTGTGACTTAATATGCAAGAAATTGTGAAAAAACTGTGTTTTTACTGTTTTCCTGTTGAACCAAAGCCGCCGGCTCCGCGCTCTGATTCCTTAAGCTCATCAGCAACCTCAAACTCCACCTCAAGATAAGGCTGAATAATGATCTGAGCGACTCTCTCATTGGGAGTAATTATGCGCTCTACATCAGAATCGTTATGTACAGCAACGATTATCTCACCGCGATAATCAGAATCAACAACTCCTACACAGTTAGCAGGGCGAAGACCTTCCTTTGTTGCGATACCACTTCTTGCATAGATACCGCCGAAATATCCATCCGGTATTTCCATGGCAAGACCTGTTCCGATCTTTGCTGTTGTGTGAGGAGCGATCTTTGTATCCTCCTTCACATTGGCATAGAGGTCATAGCCTGCAGCTGCAAGACTGCCTCTTCCCGGAAGTGTAGCTTCGCTATCAAGCTTTTTGATTTTAACTAACATTTTTCATACTCTCCTTTATAATGATGTTCTGCTCTTGCGTGTACTTGGCAAAACTATAATGTACATATTCAAATACTCATATTTTAATAAGGCTGAAGAACATAAGCAGTGCATGCAGGGATATCAAGGCCACCGCCAAAATCTATTGTATCACCGGTTATGAGATCATGAGCTCTTCCTGCTCTTGCATTGAAATCAACATGAACAGGATTATCATCTGCATTAACAGCTATCATAACTCTGTCGCCCTCAGTCTCACGCTCAATTATACAATATTTATTCTGAAGAACCAGCTGCTTCATATCACCGTATTGCAAAGCTTTGCTTTCCTTCTTTGCTTTATAGAGCGCTGCGATTACATCTGTAAGTTCATTCCACTCCGGCTTATCAAAACAAGCTCTAAGAGCGGGATCCCCTTCTGACTTGTGAGCCTTGGCTCCCCATTCAGAGCCGTAATAAACAGTAGGTATTCCGGGCATTCCAAACATCATTGCATAGATAAGCGGGAGATGTCTTTCGTTATTAAGGTTACTTGCTATTCTTGACACATCATGATTGTCTACAAACGAAAGAAGATGCTCACCTCTGTACATGCACCAGTTTTCAGGACCAAACTGACGAAGAAGTGAATGAACTATCTCAAACATATTCATAGAATTAAAGCTTGAGAAAAGCCCTTTATAGCACTCATAGTTTGTAGCACTGTGGCAAAGCTCCGGTCCCATAACCTTGTGATAATCGCCGCCGATCATCTCACCCACAAGGAAAAAGTCCTCTTTTCTTGCAAGCATTGAGCCTCTGAGCCTTTTGATAAAATTCTGTTCAAGGCAATATGCCACATCAAGCCTTAGGCCATCTATATCATATTCATCGATCCAGCTGTTTGCGGCATCAAGAAGATAGTTAACGACATTCTCATTCCACAGGTTCAGCTTAACAAGATCGTAGTTACCTTCCCAACCTTCATAATAAAGACCGTCATTATAGCCGTCATTACCATCAAAGTTAATATGGAACCAGTCCTTATACTCACTGTCCCATCTCTTTTGAAGCACATCCTGGAATCCGAAAAAGCCGCGACCTACATGATTAAATACTCCATCAAGAATTACCTTAATGCCTTCCTTATGAAGCTTATCGCATACCTTTTTAAAATCCTTATTGGTACCAAGACGTACATCGATCTTTTTATAATCCCTTGTATTATAGCCATGGGTATCGGATTCAAATATTGGATTAAAGAGCACTGCACCAACACCAAGCTTTTTAAGGTGCGGTATCCAGTCTATAACCTTTAATATCCTATGCTCCTGTTTGCCATCATTTTCAAACGGTGCCCCGCAATAACCCAAGGGATAGATTTGATAAAAACCTGTTTCGTATGCCCACATAATTATCCCCTCATAAAAAAATGTAAGTAAATATTGATAAACGAATTGCTCCGTTTCTTCGAAACTCTCGCAATTCTACAAATATTCGGAAACCGCTAATTTACTTCGTAAATTGCTAATTCCTCATATTTGTTAGGGTCATGAAGTCAAAATGCTCAACATGCAAGCATGCCCGCATTTTTGACTTATGACACCTATATCAATTATATCAGTTTTCTCTACGACTTATGCCAAGTTTTTCACTTTTGGGTCTGGTATTTCTTCTAAACTTATCAGCTGATGCCTTTTTATGCTTTGCACCTTTACCTGCATCGGAGAAGAATCCGCCCTTTTTACCATCCTTGGAGAAGAATTTCTTCTTACCATCCTTATCTGATGAGAAGCCTCTTCCTCTGCCACCGCGGTCCTTATCTCCGAAGAATCCCTTGCCGTCACGTCTTCTGTCACCTGTTCTCTTGCCATCACGGAAAGAATGACCTCTTCTTGGAACCTTAAAGTCAATCTCTGCAGGAGCCTTACCCATCTTGAGTTTGAGAAGACCTGCTGCAAGCTGCTCTGCTGTATATTCGCCTTCATCGATTTTCTTCTGAACAAAGTCATAAGCATCGCCGACTTCGTTATTCTCAATAAGATCAATTACCTCAGAGAAAACCTTTCTTGCCTTTGCTCTCTGAACTTCCTTAACTGAAGGTATATCATTTTCTTCAATCTTCGTATGGCAGTTTCTCTCAATTTCGCGAAGCTTATACATCTCTCTTGGTGTTACAAGTGTATAAGACTTACCGCTTTTACCTGCACGGCCTGTTCTGCCTATTCTGTGTACATAATATTCTGTATCTTCAGGAATATCGTAGTTAAATACAGCAGTAACTCCGCTAACATCGATTCCTCTTGCAGCAACGTCTGTTGCAATAAGGAAATCGGCCTGTCCGAATCTGAAAATATTCATAACAGTATCTCTCTGATACTGTGAGAGATCTCCGTGTAGGCCTTCAGCTCTAAAGCCCTTCTTCTTAAGACTTGATGTAAGCTCATCTACTCTCTTTTTGGTATTACAGAAAATAAGGCTTCTCTTTGGCTGATTGTATTCAATAAGTCTTGTAAGAGCTTCCTCCTTATAAACCTGAGGAATCACATAATAACTCTGTTCAATGGCCTTAACTGTGATCTCCTTGGGAGTCATACGGATGTACTCTGCGTCGTGCTGATACTTTTTGGTGATCTGCAAAATAGGCTCAGGCATTGTTGCTGAGAAAAGAGCTGTCTGTCTCTCTTCAGGCATACCTTCAAGAATGGTCTCAATATCATCCCTAAAGCCCATATCCAGCATCTCATCAGCTTCATCAAGAACAAGGATTTTAACATCCTTCATCTTCATGGTGTGGCGTCTCATGTGATCCATTACACGTCCGGGTGTACCTACAACAATCTGAACTCCTGATGAAAGTGCTCTTATCTGTCTTGAAATGTCCTGACCGCCATAAACTGCAAGAACCTTTATTCCATGCATGTATTTACCAAAGCTTCTAAGGTCATCGGCTGCCTGCATTGCAAGCTCTCTTGTGGGACAGAGAATTACTGCCTGAAGATGCTTTGATTCAGGATTGATGCTCTGAAGTGTGGGTATACCAAAGGCAGCAGTTTTTCCTGTCCCTGTCTGGGCCTGTCCGATAAGGTCTGTACCTCTCATCATCACAGGAATCGCAGCAGCCTGAATGGGTGACATGTATTCAAATCCCATCTCTGTAACTGCACGAAGAACTCTTTCATCAATTCCTTCAGCCTCATCATATCTGATACGTGTATCTTTCTTTTCCTCTTCTTCCATTACGTCTTTTAAAATATCTGACATTCTTACCTCTTTCTTTTTATAAAAAAATGGAGGACAACATTTAAACAATAAATGCTGTCCCCCACTAGCATTACTAAATTACATTGCTCCGCTCATAACGTCTTTATTCTTAATAAGATAATCAACAAGCGAAACTATAGTGAGCACAAGTGCTATATACATTATTATCGTTGTTACTACCTGCAACTGTCCGATATTGGCGATCATTAAAACTACCATTATCATCTGGAAAGTTGTTTTGAACTTACCCCAGTAGCTTGCGGCTATAACCCTTCCCTTTTCAACTGCTATCAGTCTGAAGCCGCTAATTATAAACTCTCTTGCGATAATCACAACCACTATCCAAGAAGGAATTCTGCCAAGCTCTATAAGGCAGATCATGGCGCTACAAACAAGAAGCTTATCCGCAAGCGGATCCATAAATTTCCCAAAATCTGTTACCAGATTATATTTTCTGGCGATTTTGCCATCAGCCAGATCCGTAAGCGATGCAATTACGAAAATCGTAAGTGCTATCCACTTATCAGGCTCTCCAAAAATCGGCACAAGTAAAAATATAACAAAAAACGGAATAAGTAAAACCCTAAATACAGTAAGTTTATTCGGTAAATTCATCCTGGTCCCCCTCCACAATAAGTTCCCCAACCAGATCGTAATCGTTGGAACCTGTTATTTTTACTTCTACGAACTGTCCGCTCATAAGATCAAACGGTACATTCATTATAAAAATATATCCATCTACATCAGGCGCATCCATAAAGGTACGACCAACGTAAGTATAACCATATTCGTCTTCGTCATCATCAGTAATTCTGCCCTCAATTACAACAGAAACTGTCTGACCTACACGATTTCTTGCAGCCTCAAAAACTATCTCCTGCTGAAGCTCCATTATCTCATCGCGGCGCTGTTCTTTGATATCTTCATCAATCTGATCCGGCATCTCGCCTGCAACAGTGTCCTCTTCCTGGGAGTAGGTAAAACATCCAAGTCTGTCAAATCTCATCTCTTTTACAAACTCCAGTGTCTCCCTATGATCCTCGTCAAGCTCTCCCGGGAATCCTGCGATAAGAGTCGTTCTTAAACATATATCAGGAATTCTCTCTCTGATGTATTTTATTCTCTCAGTAATCTCAGCTCTGTTGGTCTTTCTGCCCATCATGCGAAGCACATGGTCAGAACCGCTCTGAATAGGGATATCAAGATAATTACAGATCTTAGGCTCATTTGCTATGGTCTCTATCATCTCGTCTGTAATCTCTTCGGGATAACAATACATAAGCCTTATCCAGTTGATACCCTCAACCTTGCAAAGCTCTTTAAGAAGTTCAGGTAGCTTCTTCTCTCCATAGAGATCTACTCCGTAAAGTGTTGTCTCCTGTGCAACAAGAATCAGCTCTGAAACACCTTTATCAGCAAGTGTCTTTGCTTCAGCAACAAGCTCATCCATAGGAACTGAGCGATATCTTCCTCTTACCTTGGGAATTACACAGTAGGTACAGTTTTTATTGCAGCCCTCTGCAATCTTAAGATAATTGAACTGACCGCCTGTAGTCTGGATTCTTTTCCTGTTTCCTACAGGCTTTTTATCAAGACTGTCCAGATACTCTTTCTCAGATAGTGATTTTTCTGAAACAGCGTTCTCTTCAAGAACAGAATCCAAAGCTTCTATAATATGCTCGATTGATGCTGTACCGATAATTCTGTCAACCTCAGGAATCTCCTTAAGGACTTCATCACGGTATCTCTCAGCAAGACAGCCCGTTACAATAAGCGCCTTATACTGACCGGAAGTGCGATACTTTGCAAGATCAATGATAGTGTTGATACTTTCTTCCTTAGCATCACCAATAAAGCAGCATGTGTTTACTACAGCTGCTTCAGCGATCTCTTCATCATCTGTGAATTCATGACCTCTGCTGGATAGCATTCCGAGCATAACCTCGGAATCTACACGGTTTTTATCACATCCAAGTGATACAAATAAGATTTTCATAGATTATTATCTATTACTCCTCTGTAGTGATCTCTTCGTTCTCTGCAGTAAGAGCAGCCTTCTCTTCATCAGAAAGAATACGAAGCTTGTCTTCATTGAGCTCGTCAACAGCGATTGAAAGGAATTTCTCCTTATCCTTAACCTTTACCATAGGCTCATCACCTGCGATAAGCTGTCTTGCTCTCTTAGCTGTAGCCATAACGATTGAGTATCTTGAGCTGATGATAGGCTCATTACCTTCCTCAACGTCCTTATTAACTACCTTCATTAAATCTACGTATGACGGATGTATCATCTTTTTCCTCCATTAAAAACATAAGTTTATTATAGCTTATTTAAGTTCTGAAAGCTGCTCTCTGATGCTGTTTATGAATTCCACATTACGATCAGGTGTATAGTGAGCTGCCTGTATGATTTCATGCATTGTGGTAACGCATGTATCAAGATCATCATTGATTATAATATTATCATATTCGTCAATACCCTGTCCCTCTTCTTTTGCGCGAAGAAGTCGGCCGTGTATGACATCCTCTGTTTCTGTTCCTCTGCCGATAAGTCTCTTCTTAAGCTCATCAACTGATGGCGGAGTTACAAAAAGAAGAAGTGCTTTAGGGAATTTCTTCTTAATCTGAAGCGCTCCCTGAATCTCGATCTCAAGGATTACATCTTTTCCCTGATCCAGTTTCTCTTCAACGAAGGCCTTGGGCGTACCATAGTAGTTACCTACATAATTGGCATATTCAACAAGTCCGTCCTCAGCTATAAGCTTCTCGAATTCTTCTTTTGTTACAAAAAAGTATTCTTTTCCATGGGTCTCACCTGGTCTGGGATTCCTGGTCGTAGCTGAAATTGATAAAGCATAGTTATCATACTTGCTTAAAAGAGCCTTCATCAGTGTGCCCTTTCCGGCACCTGAAAATCCGGAAACAACGACAATAATACCTTTATTATTCATCTAAATACCACACTTCCTTTGCGGCTTTGTTTTAACCCGCAATAGAGCTGATAATAACACAAAACTACAGGTACTGACAAGCATTTATTCAATATTCTGAATCTGCTCGCGGACTTTCTCAACGTCTGTCTTAAGAGAAATTCCTCTGTCTGAAATCTCAAGATCTGTTGACTTGGACAAAATAGTGTTGGATTCTCTGTTCATCTCCTGAGCAAGGAAATCAAGCTTACGTCCGATTCCGTCCTTGTCATCGCCCTTATTAAGCTCATCCTTCATAGCCTTAATATGACTGCGAAGTCTTACAAGTTCTTCATCAACAGAAACCTTATCAGCATAAAGTGTAACTTCCATAATAAGTCTGTTCTCGTCAACGGCCTTATCCTCAAGAAGCTCTTTTACCTTATCGCGAAGTCTGTTTCTGTACTCCTCAATAATGATAGGTGATCGCTCTGTGATAAATTCAACGCTATCCATCATATTGGAAAGCTTCTCTTCAAGATCCTGACGAAGGAATTCACCCTCTCTTGATCTGGATGCAGCAAACTCCTCACCGGCGCCATCCACAGCTTTTTTAAGCTGCTCCCACATTTCATCTTCATTGGGCTCAACATCTTCCATGCTGAAAACATCGGGATATTTGGATAAAGAAGATACTCTGATATCATTATCAATTCCAAAATCCTCTGACATCTGCTTTAAGTAAGTCAGATACTCTTCAGCAATTGCTTTATTGTACTTAACCTTTGAATCTGTCTCTGAAAAATCTTCATAAGAAATGAAAACATCTACCTTGCCGCGCTTAATGAATTTCTTAAGCTCGTTTCTGATCTTGGATTCCAAAGCATTGAACTTCTTTGGCATTTTGATGTTGATGTCAAGATAACGGTTGTTAACCGACTTCATCTCAACGGTAAATTTGTGCTTCTCGTCTGCTACTTCACAGCGTCCGTAGCCTGTCATACTGCAAACCATAAACCCTCCTGGATTATTGAAGATTAAGAACGAAATATCACTCTTCGTTCTATCCAATATTTTCTATTTGGTAATTCTATTTTTACATACAATCCTAATAGAAATACCTCATTAATAATATGATGAAATGGCAGTATTCGTCAATGTTTTAGGAGTTTTTAATGCACCATTTAATGAATATTATTCCACTTCCTTAAGTGCTGATATATCAGTTCCTATAACCATTGAATAATTGGTGTAATAAACCACAAATCCAGGCTTTGCACCACCCGGTTTTTTCACATCCTTGCGCTTTAAATAATCGATCTCAACCTTGTCCTGCTCTCTGCCCTTGGAATAATAGGCTGCAAGAGCTGCCGCCTCTTCAAAAGCTCTGTCCGGAACTTCTTTACCCTCAGTAATAAGAACAACGTGGGAGCCGGGAATCTTCTTGGCATGAAACCACCAGTCACCGCCGTTTGCCACCTTGAAGGTAAGCTCATCATTCTGATAATTATTCTTTCCAACATAAATATGGAAGCCGTCACTGCTTATATAGTGGAATGGCTTACTCTTTGATTTCTGGGAGCGGTTCTGCTTTCCGTTTTTACCCTTGCCGCTTATTCTGTCAGCAGCACTTCCCTTTATGTAACCGCCTTCAATAAGCTCTCTTCTGATGTCAGTGAGATCCTCTTCCTGCCTAGCTATGTCAAGAGATGCTGCTATTGACTCTAGGTGAGATACGGTCTCAGCGACCTCCTTCATCTGAACCTCCAAAGCTTCTGTAGTTCGCTTCATTTTTGTGTATTTGTCAAAATACTTTTTCGCGTTCTGAGCAATGGTAAGCGTGGGATCTAATGTTATCTTTACATCTTTTCCTGTATTGTAGTCATTTACTGTGATTGATGTAGCTTCCGGCTCAGCGCTATATCCGTAAACAGTTAAAAGTTCACCGTAGACTCTGTACTTATCCTTTTTCTCTGTATCCTTAAGCTGATTGGTCTGAAGATCAAGTGTCCTTATATTTCTCTCAAGAACTGTACTTACAACCTTTCTGAGGTCAGCAGATTTTTGTCTAATTCTGGTAACTGCATTTTTCTCTGAATAAAAATGTGTAAGAAGCTCAGAAATATCATCAAATTCTCTATAGTCAGAGTCATCTCCGCTGTGATACATGGTAAGAGAAATCGCAGCATATTCCTTGGGCTTATCGTTTATATAAACAAGCTCAGGTGAAAACTTACCTTCTCTTACAAGACTCATAACTTCGTCAAAAGCTGACCAAAGCTTCTCACATTCAACATTTTCAAGAGCAATGGCTGACTTATCACTGTCAACATTTGCTCTGAAGCAAATCTCTTGAGAAATCACAGGGGAAAGGCCGGTAAAGCTTCCATAAAGCGCCTTGAAAACAGGCTGACCTTTAGAAGAAATAAGGCTCATGAATTCATCCTTAGTACATTCAAGAGGATTTAATTTACTCTGGGTATCAGGGACAAAATATTCACGTCCCGGAAGTACCTCTCTTACCGAGCTTACACTTGATGGAATATGCTTTATGGCATCAATTATCTTATTGTCTTCATCAATGAAAATAATGTTACTGTATTTTCCCATGAGCTCAATAAGAAGTGTCTTATGCCTTAAATCTCCCATTTCATCAAGATGCTCAATCTCCATTCTGATAATTCTCTCAAGAGAAGGCTGATCGATAGAGATTATCTTGCCGTTTTGAATATGTTTTCTGAGAAGCATGCAAAAGTTAGGCGCAGTCATGGGACTCTGCTTATTCTCATCAGTCATATATACAAGAGGAAGGGATGGGTCAGAAGACATAAAAAGTCTCCTCTGACCACCACCGTTTTCAACAGCCTTCCTAACAGTGATCAAAAGCTCATCCTTCTCTGTCTGTGCAATTTTATATAGTCTGCCGCCAATCAGTTCGCTTTTTAAATCTCTTACAATATTGGCAACAGTTAATCCATCAAATGCCATAGTAAACCTTTCTAAATGTAAAACACCAATAAGTTAAAACAAGGCTTTGGCCTCTTTACAATTACATAATGTGAACCTTCTTAAGAAGTCTCACCATACTTTCTCCCTTAGGGAATGATAAAAGCTCATCCTCTGTAACAGCCTTGGTTTTCACCATCATAAGGGCATATACAATAACTGCCACAAACATAGCCGCTGCAACAGAAATGAGATTAACAAAATAGTCACTTCCAAGGAAAAGCCCAAGCAAATAATCAAAAAGTCTGTATACAAGGAATGCGAAGATTCCCATAAAAGCTGCTGATAATCCCGGTAAAAGATAAAGCTTTTTATAATCCTGAAATACATCCAGGTATCTTCCGATCGCAACCTCATTTAATACGCACATCATCAGCGAATAGACTATTGTGACTATAGCAAGGGACTTGTTGCCAAGATCTGTATTGTTAAGCAAAACAACAAGAACAACAGTCTGCACCGCCAGTGCAATGGCAGCGTTTATAACAGGAATATTTACTTTACCGATACCCTGCAAAATCGCATTACTTACAGTTGAAAGTGAATAGAAAATAACTGTAATTGCAAGAAGCTGCATCAAAACTCCGGCTTCATGAAGCGTTGATTTTTGAGGGAACAAAAGCATCAAAATAGGCTCTGAAAGTGCAAAGAGTCCTGCAGCTGAAGGAATTGCTATCATCATTACAATCCTATTTACCTTCGCAACAAGCGTAGCTGTACCCTCATAATTCTTCTGAGCATAGTATGTGGAAATGCTGGGCATAATTGTAGCAGCCGCAGCAGATGCAATTCTTATAGGGAAGTTCGTAATAACAACTGCTTTACTTGAATACACACCAAATCTGGTAATAACCTCATTGTGAGGAAGTCCCTTAACACCTGTCATAATCTTTGAAAACAGAGTCTGATTAAGGGATGTTGATAACTGATAAATAAAGGTGCTGAAAATAAAAGGTGTAACAAACATGATTATCATGATAAATATTTCTTTATAAGTCATATCCTCATGATGGTCATGTATAACTTTTCTTTGTATAAAGTCCCTATTCAGTCTGTAAACAAAGAACATAAAAATAAGTGCTATCAAAACTCCGGAGCCTGTACCTAAAGCACTTCCTACAGCACCGTACATAGCTCTTGTGGAATCATCACTGCCCTTGGATATGGCAAACCTAACCAGAAAATATGCTCCGCCTACAGAAACAACCGCATTCAAAATCTGCTCAACAAGCTGAGATACACTGGTGGGGATCATGGTCCTATGGGCCTGGAAAAAGCCTCTTAGAACACCCAACGGTCCAAATATAAATATAATAGGTGCGAAAACCCTGACGACAGGAATAGAGTGTCCATCAAGAAAAAGCGGAGCCCCGAAGAAAACAAAGAGACTTCCCAATCCTCCCATTATGCACACATAAATAAGCGCACAGTGAAAAATTCGCTGTGCGTTGCGATACTCGTGAACAGCAAGCTTCTGGGAAATGATCTTACTCATTGCAGAAGGAATGCTATAGGACGAAATAAGCAATACAATATTATAGATGTTGTAAGCGCTACTGTAATAACCGTTACCTTCATCACCGATTATCCCGGTTAAAGGTCCGCGGTATAACAGTCCGATAACGCTACAAATTAAACCGGCTGATGCAAGGATTCCTCCCTGCATCAGCATACTTTTCTTTTTACTCATAATAATCAGGGTCTAAGCCAATCGTACATCTCCTGATATTTGGAAGCAGATACCTTCCAAGAGAAATTGGCTGCCATTGCTCTGTCAATCATCTTATTCCACTCACGTTTGTTGTCATAGAATACGCGCTCTGCTTCACGTACAGTATGCATCATCTCATGAGCATTGTAATTAAGGAAACCAAATCCTGTACCCTTACTCTCAAACTGATTGTAAGGCTCAACTGTATCTGTAAGACCGCCTGTCTGTCTGACAATCGGAATAGTACCGTATCTCAAGGCCATCAGCTGTGAAAGGCCGCAGGGCTCAAACAGTGAAGGCATAAGGAACGCATCGGAAGCGGCATAAATCTTATGTGACAAAGGATTGGAATAATAAATATTAGCAGAAATCTTGTCACTGTACTTCCAAGCGAAGTGTCTGAACATATTCTCGTATTGCTCTTCACCTGTTCCAAGAACTACTACCTGAATTGCATCCTGGCAAAGCTCATCAAGAACATAAGCAATAAGGTCAAAGCCCTTCTGATCTGTAAGACGGGAAATGATACCGATCATCATGATCTTATCATCCTCGGGAAGTCCAAGCTCTCTCTGAAGTGCTCTCTTATTCTTAGACTTTTCTTTACGGAAATTGATGGCATTATAAGGGTGATCTAAGAATTTATCCGTCTCAGGATTGAATTCGCCATAATCGATACCGTTTACAATACCTCTGAGATCGTTGGTACGAGCTCTTAAAAGGCCATCAAGACCCTCTCCGTAGAACTCAGTCTTAATCTCTTCCGCATAGGTGCTGCTGACAGTTGTAATAGCGTCAGCATATACAATACCACCCTTTAACAGATTGGCATCCTTGTAATAGCCAAGCTTGTCGGGAGTGAAATAATAATCAGGAAGTCCTGTAATATCCTGTACATCCTTAGCGTCCCATTTTCCCTGGAACTTAAGGTTGTGGATAGTCATTATGGACTTAATGCCACGGAAAAATTCATTACCCTGGAATCTCTCCTTGAGATAAACAGGAATAAGTCCTGTCTGCCAGTCATGACAGTGAATGATATCCGGTCTAAAGCCAATTACAGGAAGAATTGAAAGTGAAGCTTTGCTAAAGAACGCAAATTTCTCAATTTCCCAAAGTACATCTGAACCGTAAGGAGCCATTCCGCTAAAGAAGTACTCATTATCGATAAAATAATACTTAATGCCATCTACTTCGGCATAAAAGATTCCAACATACTCACTTTTCCAGTGGAAATCCATGTAAAAGTTGGAGACATATTCAAGCTTATCCTTCATCTCCTGTGACATACATGAATACTTGGGAAGTACAACACGCACATCAAAATATCTGGGATCAAGCTCTTTGGGAAGTGAACCTACGACATCAGCGAGTCCTCCTGTTTTGATAAAAGGTACACCTTCAGATGCTACAAATAAAATGTTCTTCATGCGAAGCCTCCATTTTTAGTCGTTATTTTCCTGATATTTTGCTGACTGCATAGCAATCAATTCTTCATCGCTGAAGTAGTCAATCCTCATTGCCTTCTTTACATCGCTGAGAGTCTGTGCGGCTCTTGCTTCGGCAACCTCAGATCCCTTTTTAAGAACATCATATACATAAGGGATGTCCTTCTGGAACTCTTCTCTGCGCTTTCTGATGGGCTCAAGCTCAGCCTGGAGAACGTTATTAAGGAACTTCTTAACCTTAACATCTCCAAGACCGCCTCTCTGATAGTGTGCCTTCATCTCATCGAGATTAGCATAATCAGGAGCGAACTCTGCGAAATGCTCATCCTTTGCAAATGCAGTAAGGTATATAAATACAGGATTATTCTCAACTTCACCGGGATCCTCAACTCTTAAGTGATTGGGATCTGTGAACATGCTCATTACCTTTTTCTTGATAGATTCCGGAGATTCTGAAAGGTAGATGCAGTTACCGATAGACTTACTCATCTTAGCCTGTCCGTCTGTACCGGGAAGTCTAAGGCATGCTTTATTGTCAGGCAGAAGAATCTGGGGTTCAACAAGTGCCTCTCCATAAATGGAATTGAACTTATGAACGATCTCTCTGCACTGCTCGATCATAGGCTCCTGATCCTCACCTACAGGAACAGTTGTAGCCTTAAATGCAGTGATATCAGCAGCCTGGCTGATAGGATATGTGAAGAATCCTACAGGAATGCTTGCTTTAAAATCACGCATCTGAATCTCAGATTTAACTGTGGGATTTCTCTGAAGTCTTGCAACAGTAACAAGATTCATGTAATAGAATGTAAGCTCGGTGAGCTCCGGTATCTGTGACTGTACAAACAAAGTACTCTTAGCAGGATCAAGTCCAACTGCAAGATAATCAAGAGCAACTTCGATAATGTTCTGTCTTACCTTTTCAGGATTCTCAGCGTTATCTGTAAGTGCCTGAGCATCGGCTATCATGATGAAAATATCATCGAATTCGCCGGAGTTCTGCAACTCAACCCTTCTTCTAAGTGATCCGACATAATGACCAATATGAAGCTTACCTGTCGGGCGGTCGCCGGTCAATATTACTTTAGACATAACTTTTTCCATCTCCTTAATGATTTACTAAAATATTATACCACGAAACCTCATGGTTTTTTAATAGAAAGTGCAAACTGTTCCCTACTAACTGCAGCAAGAACATTTGACATGTTTGGCGTCTGCCCCAAAGGGCCATATTCCTGATGAATCGGCACTACACCAAAGCCCATGGGCTTTCCGCCTATTCTGTTCTGCATATAATCACCGATTTTTGCACAAACGCTGTTCATAACGGCATCACGGATTCCCCATTCCGTAAGCTTTGACAGCATTTGATCGGTTGTAGCCAGCTCCTGTATTATTCTGGCCTGAGCTATGGTACCGCCTGCAAGGACTGTATGTAAAGATAAAACTTCTCTTCTTCCATCCGCTGTCCAGGTGTGAGTATCCATAATACCTGCAGCAAGCCTTATCAGCTTCGAGCAGTTACCAACAAGAAGGAAATTCTCCATTCCTATGGCAGCAGCCATGTCTATAGCACTTCCGATATAATTGCGGCATCTAATGCAATGAGTCATTGAAATATGAACAGCATCCTGAACATACTTATGTCCTGCATTCCCGGGTACTGCAATAATGTTCCTGATTCCTCTGTCGTACTGTTCTTCCAATGAGTTGGCAATTTCCATTAAAATCTCGTTCTGAGACGTGGGAACTATATTGCCTCCGCTTCCAAGAATAGTGTTGGTTGCAGGATTGTTATTAAAAGATACAGTAGAAACCTTTATCATGAGAAGCGGCATTACATCTGCAAATCTGACTACATCTGCAACAGCCTGAAAAATAACGTTCCGCGCTTCCTTATCAATAGCCGCATAATTTGCAAGGCCTATCTCATTAGTCTCTGTAAGCCTTGTTATGCCCTCCATACCATCAAGGTATAGATTTATATATTGCGGCTTTATATATACTCTGTCAGGAATATCTGCAAGCTTTCTTACTCTCTCAACGCTTACATGAATCTCCGCAGTATTTATAAGCCCAGGAATACGCATACCATTTAATACAACAGCATATTCACGAAGAGCTGTATTTTCAGGGTGAGGCACAAATCTAATGGGAATATCAATTATCTTGCCATCATCCCTCTGAAATTCTATACTATCATAGGTAATTCTAAGCAGTAAGGCAGCAGCCGCAGCTTTCGCAGCAGCCGCAGCAAGTGCGCCGCCGGTCAAACCGGGAATATTTGAAAAACCGTTATCGCTTTTTTGTACAAAATCTGCGTTTCCCAAAAGCATTCCTCCTTACTTTTTTAATATATAAAGTATACCACATTCACGATATCTCGTGCTTTCTTTAAATTACACTTTAATAAAGTTTACAAAATCTCGTTATTTGTTATTTTTAATTTCGAGTTATTTTATACTTAGTTTATGTTTTGTCCATATTCTGTACAAATTTGGCCCGTATTATAAATGTAACAGGAGTTAGAACTTCTGACTCCCCCAACAAAACTTTTTTCATACCGGGTTGTCTGGTTCCCCACCGGACAACCCCTCCTCCCAAAATTCCGAACACGCAAGTGTTCTTTTTTTATGGGAAATCCGGAGAAATTCCTATATGATAAAAAGGACACGCCTTACGGCATGTCCCTTCAAAACTCTATTTAGTTATATCTCATCTGCTTTTCAACCATTCTGATAAACTCGTTATTATTTCTGGTCTTAGCAAACATATTGATGCACTGATCAACAGCTTCATCAGCCTTCATACCATTGAAGCCCTTTCTGAGGGTATTAACAGCAGCAAGCTCATCGGGCTTAAGAAGTAGATCCTCTCTTCTGGTACTGGATTTGGCAATATTGATTGCAGGGAATATTCTCTTTTCCTGCATCTTTCTGTCAAGAACCATTTCCATGTTACCTGTACCCTTGAACTCCTCGTAAATAACATCGTCCATCTTGGAGCCGGTCTCAATAAGAGCTGTTGCAAGGATTGTAAGACTTCCGCCTTCCTTCATATTTCTTGCTGCACCAAAGAATCTCTTAGGCATGTGAAGAGCTGCGGGATCAAGACCACCTGAAAGTGTTCTTCCTGACGGAGGAACAACGATATTGTAAGCTCTTGTAAGTCTTGTTATTGAATCAAGAAGAATCATAACGTCTTTATTGTGCTCAACAAGGCGCTTCGCTCTTTCAATAACCATCTCTGATACTCTCTTGTGGTGTTCAGGAAGCTCATCGAATGTTGAATAAATAACCTCAACGTTAGGTCCTTCAATACATTCCTTGATATCTGTAACTTCCTCAGGACGCTCATCAATAAGAAGAATAATGAGATGAATGTCAGGATTATTTCTCTTAACTGACATTGCTACATCCTTAAGGAGTGTTGTCTTACCTGCTTTCGGAGGTGAAACGATCATTCCACGCTGGCCCTTACCGATAGGAGAAATGAGATCCATGATTCTCATGGCAATTGATGATCCGGGATACTCAAGTACTATCTGTCTGTTAGGAAAAATAGGTGTCATATTCTCGAAGTTCCAACGTCCCATTGCAACCTCGGGCTTATAACCATTTATAGTATTAAGCTGGAGAAGAGCTCCGAACTTATCGCTTTCTTTCTTCTGACGGCTGATGCCTGCAAGTATATCACCAGTCTTAAGATTATACTTTCTGATCATTGCAGGAGCTACATAAACATCATTTTCTCCGGGAAGGAAATTCTCGCAGCGGATAAATCCAAATCCATCCTGCATTACTTCAAGGATTCCGTGTGCAGGAATACCGTTTGCAAGCTCTTCCTCAGAAACTCCGTCTTCCTTCTTTGCATTTTCTTTTTCTTCGCCCTTTGCTTCTGCAGGTCTCTTTCCTTCAGAAGGAGCACTCTCTTCACGACTAACTGTCTTATTCTCAGACTTTGCTGAAGCATCGGTTGTGATTACAACCTTCTTTCTTGCAGGCTTTGCAGCAGGCTTTTTAGCCTTTTCTTCAGCTGCTTCGCTGGCCTTTTTCTCAGCAATTTCAAGCAGAGCATCAATAAGCTCTGATTTTTTCATAGTAGTAACGCTTTTAACACCATTCTGCTTTGCAAGATCCCTTAAGGACGCAAGTGTTAGTGTCTCTAATTTTTCTCTCAACGTAATTACCCTTTCTTTTAAACAAAAAAATTATAAACAATCACTAAGTTTTCTAACCATATCAATGTGGAATTTATAACGGAACAATAGAATATAGTCTACTGACTAAAGACACAATACATCATAAAAAGAATAAATGCAACAAAAATTTTAAAAAATAAGAAATTATTCAGAATTGGATTTACCGCCGTCAATCATGATACCGATTGCTTCCATGGCAACCTCGTATAAAGTAGCCATCTGCTTGGCTCCCTCATCGTCCATCTCAGCAAGCTTATTGTACTGAGCGGTAAAATAGTTTTTGGCCTGTACTACGGTAGCGTTACTAATCACTCTGCCGTTACTCATGATTGTACCGGTCTCGGAATTGTACTTACCTGTAGCGCTTTTCTTTTGAGCATCACCCATTCCCATGGACTGCGCCAGTGAATGAATAAGAGCTTCTCTACCTTTATTATCCGACATAATCTTTTCCCCTCGTTAGATTATATTTGTATTAAGCCGGAAGCCATCAATCGATGACTTTCCGGCATAAAACCTAAATAATATCAGCTCTTAACTACTTCCTTAATGGACTCGGCAAGACCTGCAACACCTGCAATACTACTGGGAACGATGATCTTAGTAGCCTGACCGTTTGCAGCCTTCTCAAATGCCTCAAGGCTCTTGATTGTAAGAACAGACTCATCTGCGCCTGCTTCCTTAAGCATCATTATACCATCAGCATTAGCCTTCTGTACATTTCTGATAGCTTCAGCCTGACCTTCTGCTTCTCTGATCTGCTTCTCCTTCATAGCTTCAGCCTTAAGGATTGTAGCCTGCTTATCAGCTTCTGCCTGAAGAATCTTACTCTGCTTCTCACCTTCTGCAACTGTGATAGCTGACTGCTTCTCACCTTCTGCAAAGAGGATTTTCTCTCTCTTCTCACGCTCAGCCTTCATCTGCTTCTCCATGGCATCACGAATCTGCTCCGGAGGATTGATGTTCTTAAGCTCTACACGTGTGATCTTGATACCCCAGGGATCTGTTGCGATATCAAGTGCATCCTGCATCTGAGCATTGATCTGATCACGGCTTGTAAGAGTCTCATCAAGAGTAAGAGATCCGATTACGTTACGAAGTGTTGTAGCTGTAAGGTTCTCAATAGCTCCGATAGGATTGCGAACACCGTAAGCATAAGCTTTGGGATCAGAAATACGGAAGAACACGATTGAGTCAATCTGCATTGTTACGTTGTCCTGTGTGATAACAGGCTGAGGTGGGAAGTCACAATACTGCTCCTTCAGATCCACTTTTCTCGCAACCTTATCGATAAAAGGAATCATGAAGTGAAGACCGACATCCCAGGTCTCCTTGTAGGCACCAAGACGTTCAACGATAAAAGAATGAGCCTGAGGAACAATCTTGATGTTCATTGCAATAAGAACAAGAATAAGAATAATAGCTATAAAATATGGCATACCTTTTCCTCCTTAAATTATTCTTTATTTACAAATAATTTATTTCCCTCAACTCTTTGAATGACAACCGTTTCCCCAACTTCTATATTCTCGTCATCATTCACACTTCTGGCATTCCATGTGGTTCCGTCCATCATTACGGTTCCTGCTTCAGAAGTGTTGTCTATTGCGGTAGTCACCTTAACTTTTCTGCCAACAATCGCATCTATATTGGTTTTAGATATCTTACTATTAAGATACTTCATTGAAAGCGGTCTTACAAGCAAAAGTGACACAATTGACACAAGAATAAACACAACTATCTGAAGAGGTACTGATGCACCGCAAATCGCCAGTAAAAAGGCTGCGAATGCACCAAAGGCAAACCAGATTGTAGATAGTCCAAGAGTGATTATCTCAATAACTGCAAGAACTATTGTAGCTAAAAGCCAAAATGTCTGTGGATTTAAGTTAAATAAGCTATTATACATACAGTTCGCCCTCCCCTGAATTCAGATTGATTATGAAATCTCGTTTACGTAAATCTGTACACGGCTCTGAATGATATCAGCAACCTCTGCGGCGGTTTTCTGACCACTGAAGTAAGCTGCAGCCTCTTCTTTTATGATCTTATTAACTTCTTCGTTATATTTACCTACCTGGCTAACTGATCCAAGGTAATCAATTACTTCCTGAACCTCTTCATCAGTCATAGGATCAATGATGATCTCTGTATCTCCGATGTAGAATACATCATCATATTCAACCTCTTTACCATTTTCATCTGTGTAAGTAGGTCTCTTCTTTGCTGCCTCTGCAAGCTCATTTATTTTCTTCATGCTTACAGGCCATGCAGTATCGATAGTATTCTGGTATTCATCTGTAAGGAAATATCTTACAAACTGCCAGCATCCGTCCTTAACCTTTGAGCTGTCGCTTATTGTAAGCTGCAGGTTCGGGAAAATAGCAGCACCTGTGCCATTTTCTGAAGGGAAGCCAACAGCGACAATATCCTTACCGTAAATACCCTTCTCTTCGTAGCTTACATCAGAGAAACCACTAATACTGATTCTGGAAGCAAGAGCCTTACCCTCTCTCCAAAATGCAGAGTTATCTGCAAAATACTCATCATCATCAAGTTCCTCCGGGAATTCGTTGGCAAATTCCAGAAGATGAATAAATGCATCTGAGTTGTAGCTGCAGGTAAGTGTTGACCAGTCAATGAACTGTGAGCCTGTAAGACTGAGAGCCATTTCAAAGAGGTCATCTCTTCCCAAAGCACCAAATACATTCTTATATTCTACGTTTTTATCCTTGATAAGCTTCTCAAGATCAGCTATAGTCCAGGTCTTGTTATCACTAACATTCTCTTTAGCTGTCATAACAGTCTCAACGTAGAAGCTTGGAATAAGCTTATACATCTTGCCATCTGTCTTGAATACTTCCATTACACTATCAAGGTACTCATTCTTGGAGAGCTCCTCGTCGTTCTTGAAATAGTCAGACATATCAAGGAAAAGTCCCTTTGAAATATAACTATCAACAGGCATATCTGTATCAAGAACAAGGATATCCGGAATATTACCTGAAACAATGTCAGTGTTAAGTCTGTTAGCACCGCCTGAATAGTTATCATCGGTGTCGTATTTTGAGTAATCAGAGATTACAATTCTGTACTCTTCGTTCTCTTTATTGAACTGTACAACCTGCTTTCTTACATCATAGTCAATGTAGTTACAGCCAAGAATAATGGTCTTCTTATCCTTTACATCCTTAGGATTGATTTTGGTAAGAATAGCAAGGATATATGCTTCATCAGTAGGAAGCAGACAGAAAATATCTGTCTCGTTAATAGCTGCAAATGAGTAAATACCATAAACACTGATGTCTGAATCTACGTAGTTCATGATCATCTTGGGTTCAGCATCACCGATGTTGTATGAATAAATACCTTCACCATTTGAAAGAAGAAGGTCAGAGCCAATACCTGATGCAATATTGTACTCGTATGCAGCAACTGTAGAGCCCTCAATCTTGTTAAGCTTAGCAGCATCAAAATCAAGGTTATAGAAATCCATGTATTCTTCACCATTGATCGCTGCTATTACTCCGCCATCGTTTTTGCCATATAAAGCAAAGTAGTTACCATAAGAAGAATCAAAATCTTCGCCGCAGTCAACGTCCTTTATAAAAGAACCGTCGTCTTTGTTGTATAACTGAATACCGTTGGAATCAGAAACTGCAATACCTTTATCTGTGGGCACGAAGGATGTTATATAGAAATATGTATCTTCGCTCTCTTCATATTGCATCTTCTGTCTAAACTGCTCAGTTCCATCAGCTGAATACTTTACAATATAGTATTCCTCTGAACCCATGGACATAGAGCCGCCAACCATGCCGCCATCTTCTGTGAAAAAGGCGCCTTCATCACTTGACTCAAAATCGCCTTCTTCAAGCTCGATAACTTCGCCATCTTCTTCTCCTGGAGCATCGGGAGTATCAGGTGTATCTGCATCATCACCACCCTCATCTTCATCAGATATGTCAGCGGGACCTTCACCTGCAGCTTCAGCATCCTGAGCAGCCTTTGCATCAGAATCATCTGTTGAACCATCTGTAGCCTCAAAAAGTGAAACAGGGCCATCAGTAGAGCCACCGGGGAGAATGTTGCTATAACCGGATTCAATTGTATAAATTGAACCATCCACAGCAACAGCTACCTGTGACACAGTTGCATAATCACCGCCACCAATCGGCACCTTCTCGACGTTTGATCCATCACTGTTCATGGTGAAAACAACAGTCTGAACATCATCACTACCATAGAAGTTACCTGCAGCATAAAGCTTATCGCCGAAGGTTCCAAGGTAGCTTATAGAATTAGTATCTACATCACTTCCAAGATCGATGTCATTTTCCTTGTAAACATAGTCCTTAACATTGTGCGTAGCTTCTGTCTCATCGCCTGATGTTGCCTCTTTTTTCTTACCGCATCCCGCAGCAGATATAACCATAACTGCAGCAAGCGATAAGCTAAGCGCACGCTTAAGATAGATTTTCTTCATAAATTACCTCCATAATGAGAATCGATAAAATGTTAAAAATGTTTCCATTTATCGTTATGATATTTGACTCTTGATTCCATGTCATACTTCCAGTCAAGGAATCCGGCCCATATCTCACCGGCTCTCCACTTCCGGTGTCTGTAGCTGTGAACTACTATAATAGCAATCATTATAAATGACACTATTGCAAAGATAATCTGGACGAGAAGCATGTATGCGAGGATATTCTCATAGGCTCTCGCATTGTTCTCCCAGTACGGATATATAATAGGCTTAATCTGCATAGATCTCTTACTAAAGCTGCCAATAACATCCAAAAGATTCTTGTTATGATATCTTGCAGAATTATCTACTACTTCAACAATATTGGTATTAAGATTAAGATTCTTAATAAGAAAACTCTTGGCGTAATTATCTACAGGATTAGGCATTACAACCTCCATGCAGATAATACCTTTACTTTCAGTGTTCAGGTCTGACTCGCCGTTTTCATCCTCGTCATCATCCTTCTTTTTGACATTAACACTTCCTATGCTGGTATCAGTAGCAAGTACGGAAGAATCAATTGTTCCATAGGTTGCAAGAGACTGATATGAAAGATAGATCGTAGGGAAATTTAGTCCTGCTTCCTTTACATATTTACCGGAATCTCTTTTTACAACTCCGGAAATATAATGAGGAACACCCTTTATCAAAACCTGCATTCCCACAATATCAACAGAACCAAACAGCTGCCATGCAAGGTCTTCATCAAGCATTACAAGGTCGGTCATCAGTGAGTCGGAATTTATGTAGTTACCGGATAAAATCTTCATAGGATGGAACTGAAAGAAATCACCGCCGATACCAACAGCAAAAGCATCAACGCTTCGCTTGTCTCTTGTAACTGTAATGCTTCCCATTGCACTGTAGCAATCGTTCCATACTGCATCGCCGCCCTGCTTGCTGGCTGTAGCCTCCTGATAACCATCAGCTATAAGCCCTTTATTTATATTGTATTCGTATTCCTGTATAGAGTCAGAGCCTATACCTGCACTCTCTGAAAATATCATGGTAACCTGACCGCATCTGACATCATTGGACCATCTTGAGCCCTCGTTCTGATCATAGATTCCATCAGATATATGGTCCTTAACTGCATTCAGTATAAAGATAGTTGCGATCATTAAAGCCAAGGCTATCAAATATATGATCTGCGGAGCACGCAGATTTTTTATTTTGTCTTTTATACCTGCAAAAAATTTATTCATTGTTATTAGCCAGTCTCACCTGATCTCCTGAATTTACAAGGGCTGTTGTGGTGGTTATTACGTACTCATCTCCCTCAAGACTTCCGCTAATAGCTGCTGTAGTATCATCTGAAGCAAGTACTTCAACATCTACTCTGGAAGCAATATATCTGTTTCCAAGAGGTGATGACTTGGACTTAACAACAAGGATAAACTTACCGTTCTGGTCCTCACGTACAGCACCTGCAGGAATAGTAAGGTCATAAACATTTGACTTCTCACCAATCTGAAGACTTACTGACTGACCATTCTGAACTTCAGGACTCTCAATAGTAAATGTAAGAACCTTCTTTGTATTAGGATTCTGTTTATCAGCAGTGATTGATTTAAGAGTTGCCTTGAAATCAGTGTAATACCAAGCATTCTGAGGCTCAGCTATATCACCGACCTTAAGTCCCTTTGCCTGATCAACTGTAACGCTGAAGCTCGTAACCATATCCTTACCGTCAACCTGAATTACGGCAACTTCATTATCGGCACTTGTTGACTCACCTGCCTTAAGTGTAAGTGATGTAACTGTACCTGCAACAGGAGCTTCGATCTTACCGCCTGTAGACTCAGCTTTAAGCTTCTCTACGGTTTCCTTCTGTTCTTCAATATCATCTCTCTGATTGCAAAGCTCGATTTCCTTACCAATTTCAGTAAGAAGCTCTGTTCTCTCAGTTGTAGCCCTTTCAAGCTCAAGTGCTGTCTTGTTTTTAGCATCCTGAAGGCTTGCGGCCTTTCTCTGATAATCACTGTCAACCTGTCCGGCCTGTGTAGTCATCTGAGATACATCCTTAGCATTATTTGCCTGCTGAATTGTAAGATCACTCTTTTCCTCATTGAGGGCATCAAGAGTCTGATCAGCAAGCCAGTATTCCGCATCATATTTAGCATATTTCTTTGAATAATCTTTATCTGTTTTCTTTAATGCATCACGTTTTTCCTTAGCGTGATCTTTTGTCTCCTGAGCCTCAGTGATCTGCTCTTCGATCTGAGCCAGCCTGTAAGTAATCTCTGCATCCTGATACTGAGGTGTAGCCTCATCATAGTTATACTGTGCTGATGTATAGGACTGAGCCTGGGACTGCTCATCAATTACTGCCTGAGCAGCTTCATCGGCAGCCTTTGCAGCATCATATCTGTCACTGGCAGCCTTAAGCTTTGTCTGATAATCATCAAAAGTAAGAGTTACACCGCTTCTGATTCTGGTAATTGATGCATCATCAATATCACCTGAGAAAAGCGCAGATTCATAGGTCTGTGTCATTTCTTCAAGCTTTGTCTCAGCTTCTGTAAGCTCTGTAGATTCTTTGTCCTCAAGATAGTACAGAATATCTCCTTTATCTACATGAGCACCTTCCTGTACTGCAACACTTTTAATAACTCTTTCCTGAGAAACCTTAACATTGTAAGGATCCGACGCTTCAACCGTACCTGTTCCTCTTATCATCGGAGAAATATTACCTTCCTGAACCTGCTGAATAGCAACCTCAGGCAAAGAATAATTCATGATGGTATTTGAAAAGAATGTGAGCAAAAGAAGTATTACAAGAAATGCAATTGTAATATCCTTGATAATATCCTTTCTGCTCTTTTTGTTCACGGTTGTACTTACTTCTGACATACCTCTTCCTCTTCCTTAAAAATCTATTCTAAATTTCAATATTATCCCTTTAAGCCGCCCTGATATGAAATACCCTCAACCAGGTATTCCTCTCCATACAGGAATATCAAAAGTGGCGGAACCAGATATATAACAGCAACTGCAAAGGCAAGACTTATCTCACCAGCATTTATCTTCGACAAAAATACCGACAGCGGATGCAGCTCATCATTTGATAAAAGAATAAGCGGCTGCTCAACCATATTCCAATAATCAATAAACACAAGAATTGCTATTGAAATAAGTCCGCTTTTACAAAGCGGCATACATATCTTGGAGAAAATCTGCCACTCTCCTGCGCCGTCAATTGATGCGGCTTCCATAACCTCAGTAGGTATTCTTCTGATGAATTTCGTCAGAAGGAAAACTGCAAATGGTGAGAAAAATCCCGGAAGCAATATCGCCCATCTGGTATCAAGTATTCCCAGCCACTGGGAAACCAGGTAATTGGGAACCAACGTAACCTGATAAGGCATCAGCATCAAAATAATATATATAAAGAATATGACTTCTCTAACTCGTCCCTGATATCTTGCAAAACCGTAGGATGCAAGCATTGCGATCATCAGCTGTACTCCCACGATTGGCACTACATAAAGTACACTGTTCCAAAACTTAACCAGGTACTCAGGTGATTTAAACAGCACCGCATAATACTGACTAAAGGAAACTATATCCGGTATAAACTTTAGGTTAACGGTCTTGGATATGAATACCTTTCCGCCGTTTTCCGTAGTCTTGAATACAGCTCCGTAATTGGCGCTTATCTCAGATGAACTCATAAACGAATTCGTAATGGTAAGTATTATGGGTGTAAGAAAAAGCACCGCAAAAAACGCAGCTATTATCGTGCCGATAATAATGCCGTATTTATATATTCTCTTGTTTCTATGCGCCTTCCTTATCGCTCTTTCATAAAAGACCGTTTCGGAACGCGGCTTTCTAATCTCAGCCATTTATTAGCCTTCTATATCCCTTCCATATCGGTCTTCTGTGATAAACATAATAAACATAAGTATTACTACCACTATTGCCATCATAATGGCTGATGCCGACAGCTTCTGATAATCCACAGAAGCAAAGGTATTATTCATAAAGTGCTGCATCATGTACAGGGTCTGGTAGGGATAATCTCCGGTAAGAAGGTAAACCTCTCTGAACACCTTAAATGAATTTATCAGCGACATTATGGTTACAAACAAAATTGTTGATGAGAGATATCTCATCTTAATGGACCAGAAAATCTGTCTCTCTGTGGCACTTTCCAGTCTAGCAACCTCAATCAGATCCTTAGGCACACTGGACAGTGCAGCCATAAACAGAATCATGTTATATCCAAGGTTCTTCCACAAAAACAGAATTACTACCACGATCTGGGCTTTATCTGATTTTAGCCAGTCTATTTTGGACGGACCACCAAAGGCAAGATAAACCTGATTGATAAGTCCGTTGTAGTCAAACAAAACCTGCCAGATAAGCACAATTGAAGCTATAGGCACCATCATAGGGCTAAGGAAAAAGCTTCTGAACTGACTCTTAAATGGAATACCCGATTCCATAACAACAGCCAGAAACAACGACAGCGCCACAGCCAGCGGCACTGCTACAGCTGAAAACATAAGTGTATTACTGGCCGCCTGTTTAAATGCATTGTTATTAAATACTCTTACGAAATTATCAAAGCCTACAAACTCCTTCTGAATGGGGTTATTTACAACTGCATAAAAAACTACCACCAGGAAAGGAAGAACAAAAAATGTAAGAACTCCTGCCAGTGAAGGACTAAGGAAAAGCCATGAAACAACTGTCTCTCTGATCTTCTTCCTTGTGGATTTCTTTTGAAGATGCTCTTTTAAATTCGTGCGCTTTTTAGGCATAGCTGTCTGACCGGCAGCATTACGCCTAAGCATTCTATTTAGTTTTTCGCCTTTGTCCTTGACCTTATCAAGAACTTTTAGCTTATTTTCCATATTTACTCACTAGATTTTAATTTTTAAAGCTATGTATAGGAGCGGGAATTCTTCCGCCTCTGTCTACAAATGCAGCACAGTCAAACTTATTAACAGGCATAATGGGACCAAAGCCAAGGAGTCCGCCGAAATCAACTGTGTCACCTACAGTTTTGCCTATTACAGGAATAAGTCTTACGGCTGTTGTCTTCTGATTGATCATTCCGATAGCCATCTCATCGGCGATGATACCTGCAAGGGTTGTAGCCTTGGTATCACCTGGGATTGCTATCATATCAAGTCCAACAGAGCATACGCAGGTCATGGCTTCAAGCTTCTCAAGAGTAAGTGCACCTGCATTAACGGCATTTATCATGCCCTGATCTTCACTTACAGGAATAAACGCACCTGAAAGACCTCCCACATAAGAAGATGCCATAGCTCCGCCCTTTTTAACCTGATCATTCAAAAGTGCAAGAGCTGCTGTAGTTCCGGGAGCACCTGCATGCTCAACACCGATCTCATGAAGAATATCAGCAACACTGTCGCCAATTGCAGGGGTGGGTGCCAGGGAAAGATCCACGATTCCAAAAGGAACGCCGAGTCTCTCAGAAGCTTCCTTGGCAACAAGCTGACCAACTCTTGTTACCTTAAATGCAGTCTTCTTGATGGTCTCGCAAAGAACCTCGAAGTTCTCTCCTCTGACTTTTTCAAGAGCAGTCTTAACTACTCCGGGGCCGCTGACACCAACGTTGATTATTCTGTCAGCCTCTGTAACGCCGTGGAATGCTCCTGCCATGAAAGGATTATCATCGGGAGCATTGCAGAAAATTACTAGCTTGGTACAGCCTGAGCTGTCAGTATCCTTTGTCTTATTAGCAGTTTCAAGAATGATATCTCCAAGGAGCCTTACAGCATCCATATTGATACCTGTCTTGGTAGAACCAACATTTACTGATGAGCAGACAACGTCAGTAGATGAAAGTGCTTCGGGAATTGACTCAATAAGAAGCTTATCTGCTGTTGTCATTCCCTTACTTACAAGTGCGCTGTAACCACCAAGAAAATTGATTCCTACATCCTTAGCTGCTCTGTCCAAAGTCTTAGCTATTGTGACAAAGTCTGAAGGCGTCTTACACGCAGAAGCACCGATGAGGGCAATTGGCGTAACCGAAATTCGCTTATTTACAATCGGTATACCGAACTCTTTTGAAATCTCCTCACCGGTTTTAACCAGATCCTTTGCACTTTCGTGGATCTTGTTATAGATTTTTTCATTAAGTGCTTTTAAATCTGTATCTATGCAATCAAAGAGGCTGATGCCCATTGTAATTGTGCGGACATCCAGGTTCTCTTTTTCTATCATTTCATTAGTTTCTGATACTTCGCTGATATTTATCATGATATCTCCTTTAGATTCTGTGCATTGAGTCAAAGATCTCTTCTCTCTGACATTTAACTACAACACCGATATCATTTCCAATATTTTCAAGGGAATCAGAAAGATCGTTGAATGCCACCTTACTTCCTGAAACATCAACAATCATCATCATGTTAAAATAACCGGACACGATTGTCTGTGAAATATCAAGAATGTTTACATCATTATCAGCAAGGTATGTACATACTTTTGCAATGATTCCGACGGTATCTTTTCCTACTACAGTAATGATAATTTTGTTCATAAGACACTTCTCTCCTCTAAAACTCCAAAACCTGTGACAATTCATTTCTGGCAGCAACCATGATAGGGAAATCACTGCCATGATATGGGTTATTACCCATTTCTATTTCAACCCTTACCGTCTCATAAGCCAGTTCAGGAAGATTATTTTCTTTACTCAGGTGCCCGAGAATTATTCCTTTTAGATTATCATGCAGGATTCTGCAAAGAAGCTCCCCACTTTTCTCATTGGACAAATGTCCTCTTTCCCCGAGAATTCTTTTTTTCAAATAGTATGGATAAGGTCCTGTCTGAAGCATCCTTACGTCATGATTGGCTTCTATAAGAACTGCATCAAGTCCCTGAAGACAATCAACGGTATATTCGTTATAGCATCCAAGGTCAGTCGCTATAGCCATTTTGCTCTTGCCACAGCTTATTCTGTAGCCGACAGGCTCTAATGCGTCATGCATTATGGTCATTGGATTGATTGTAAGATCCTTTACAGATAATTTCTTATCTGCCTTGATCTCGTGAAACTCAGCGTTATCCATCTCCCTCTTTTTATCGCTGATTCTGATGCCTTCTATTGTCCCCTTTGTGGCATAAACCGGTATCTCATACTTTTTTAGAATAGTATGCAGACCATTTATATGATCTGAATGCTCATGCGTCACAAATATAGCATCAATATCCGCCAATGACAAATCTAATTTGCTAAGGCCCTCTTCAATTCTTTTCTTGCTGCATCCCGTATCAACCAGGATATGTGTGGTATCGGAACCAACATAAATACTGTTTCCGCTACTTCCACTGGACAGACTCGCCAGTCTCATTTGTTAAATCTCCGTTTTAAATATTATCGATAAACTGTGAAAAAACTGTGTTTATTGTATGAATAAAGAATTATTTCCAATAAACTTCGATTTTGTCACCCTCATGAATAGCCTGCATATAGTCAGGTGTACCGCCGTTAAGTGTAGTAACGATGGACCTTCCGTTGGGCTTACTGAGGTCAAAATCTATTTCATCAAATATATCTACAAAGATATAATCTGATTTTCCATGAAGTGTGATGGGCTCATTATTCACAAGGACGTGTAAATCTCTTGTGATAACTCTCCTTGAAGGTGCAGGTGCAGGTTCAGGTCTTACTCTCTCTTCATTACCTGAAATACTATAGCTTCCATCTTCATTTTCTTCAACATTAAGCTCAGCATCGGCATCATAAGAGGACTCTTCATTCTCCTGCTCGATGGCAACCATATCTGCATCGGGGAAGTTCTGATAGTACTCAAGCACAGCATCCTTACCGCTCTTGAATTCCACCTTGAAGTTCTCATAGACAGGTGTATCCATGCCTGCCACTTCGTTGTTAACTGTAATAACAGTATCCTCTGTAAGCTCGATATCAAGAAGTCTTGCGATCTGCTCTGCTGTCTCATAGTCGAGAATCTTGATCTCATCACCGGTTTTGATGTTGTAGTAACCGGTCTGAGGCTCACCGTTAACTTCTGCAGTTCTCGGAACATCAATACTCTTTCCATCTACTGTGATATTAAAGGTGCCCTTGAACTCGGTGATGTCAGCAAGCTCGCTTCTTCCGGGCTTACCGGTTGTGGAGCTCTGTACCTCAATAATGTCGTTAGCATGAATCTTGGTATGAATATCTGCAGGTGATCCGTTAAGTGTGATAACAGCTGACTCACCGGGTTCACCTCTTACCATTCTCTCCTGTCCGTTAACTGAGAATCTAAGCTCCTCACCGCGCTTAGGGAAAAGATCCTCGTTAGGGAAATCTGCCTGCATAGCAGCATCAACAATTGCCAGCTTACCATTGTCATAGATCTTGGTCTGCTGGCCATTGAAGGATACAAATACAAAGTTGTTGGACTGCTCATAGAAGCTTACGCAGATACCAAGAGGCGTAACCATAAGTGAATCACGCTCAACCTCGGAGTTTTCCTCCAGGAACTTGATATTTTTCATAACTTCTTCGCCACGAAGCGCAACACGCTCTTCCGGAATCTTCATCTCTTTTGCAAGAGCCTTGGTATATCCCGGAACGCATCCGCCGCCACCTACTACGAACACAGCACTAACAGGCTTATTGCCGTTAAGCTGTTTGATCTGCTGGGTGACCATCTTGCTCATTTTCTCAACAAGAGGCTTAATCATCTTGGCTATTTCCTTGGAAGAAATAGTCTTCTCAAGTCCCATGATGTCGATGTATTTTACCTGCTCCATGTGACTTGCATCAATTTTAATCTGATCTGCGGTATTGAAATCAACAAGGCAGTGCTGAGCAATAATCTCAGTAATTGAATCACCTGCGATAGGAAGCATTCCGTAGGATGTAATTGTTCCATCGTCGGTGATACAAATATCGGATGTACCTGCACCCACGTCAACAAGTGCAAGATTAAGCATTCTAAACTGCGGAGGAATAGCAACCATCATAGCAGCTATAGGCTCCAGCGTCATGTTCGCAACCTTAAGATCAGCTCTCTCACAGGCTTTATAAAGACCGTCAACACAGTCATCCGGAAGGAATGTTGCTATAAGATCAAGAGCAACTCGTCCTGCATTATGTCCTTCAAGATTAGCAATCTGATAATCATCAAGGTAATAGTGCATTACAGAATATCCAACAAGATAAAACTTCATGTCGGACTGATTCTGCTGAAGGAATTCCTGATATGCCTTCTCAACTGCCTTAGACTCAAGGTTATAAATCTCTTCCTGAGTCATCTCGCGATTGTCGGTATACTCCTCTTCGAAATTAGTCTTAACCGTACGAAGTACACGACCAGCGGCAGCTATACATACATCAGTAAGATGTATCTGAGTCTTTTCCTCAAGCGCTTCCTTAACTTCTTTTATGGTAGATCCGACTTTGCCGATATCATGGATCTGTCCGTCAAGCATGGCTCTGGTCTCATGCTTCCTGACAGTCTGGGCCATTACATTGAAGGTATTATCCTGCATGTAGCCAACAGTACCTACAACACTCCTTGTTCCGATATCCAGTCCGAATACCACCTTCTGTTCAGATTGTTCACTCATCGTAGCCATTAGTTTTCCCCCAGCTTCAAATCTATACAGCGCTGCATCCCTTCTACATCGCCGCTGTTATCTATTACAAAATCCGCATGCTGCCTGAATTCTTCATCTGACAGCTGTCCCTTTAAAATATCATCAATCTTAGAATCGCTATAACCTCTTGTGGTTTTAAGTCTCTGCCTTCGAACTTCTTCATCAGCGTAAACATACCACATTTCATCAACTATCTTATCGTACCCGTTCTCAATCAGAAGTGCTGCCTCAATGAAAAGATAGTCCAAAGTGTTCTTTTTCTTTTCTTCCTCTATCTGATCAAATATAAATCTGTTCACTGCAGGATGAAGAATATCATTCACCTTAGATAAAAGTGCTTTATCCGAAAAGATCATCCCGGCCATTTTGGCCTTGTCTATTTCGCCCTTTTCATCAAGCACAGCCTCAGATAAAAGCTCAACTATCGGCTCGTAGCAGGGCTGCCCCTTTAGCTTAATGTCATTGGCCACCTGATCGGATAAAATAATCCTGCATTTGCAATGCTTCTCTATGTAGCTTAGAACCGTACTTTTACCGGCGCCGACACCGCCGGTAACTCCAATTACCTTCATACTCACTTTGCCTCGAACCAGTCAGTGCCAACGTGGCAGTCTACATCAAGAGGTACGGCAAGTTCTGCTGCATTTGCCATCTCTTCTTCAAGAATAGCCTTAACCTTATCCTCTTCTGATTTAAGTGTCTCTATCAAAAGTTCATCATGAATCTGAAGTATCATTCTGGACTTAAGCTGTTCATCCATAAGTCTTCTGTAAACACGGATCATTGCAATTTTCATAATGTCAGCAGCTGTTCCCTGAATAGGTGCATTCATGGCAACTCTTTCGCCAAACTGTCTCTGCATGAAGTTACCGGATTTAAGCTCAGGCATTGGTCTTCTTCTGCCGTAAAGTGTTGTGGCATAGCCCTTTTCTTTGGCATCTGAGATAGCTTTATCCTGATATCCCTTAACTCCCGGATATGTGGCAAGATAATCTTCCATGTATTTCTTGGCATCCGATCTTGAAATATTTAGATCCTCACTTAAGCCAAAAGCACTGATTCCGTAAACAATACCAAAGTTAACAGCCTTAGCATTTCTTCTCTGGATGTCTGTAACTTCATCAAAGGGTGTATGGAATACCTTTGAAGCTGTAATTCTGTGAATATCTCTGCCTTCATGATAAGCATCAATAAGTCCCTTATCCTCAGACATGTGAGCCAGAATTCTAAGCTCAATCTGTGAGTAGTCCGCATCAGCAAAAACATAGCCTTCCTTTGGAACAAAAACCTTGCGGATTGCTCTGCCAAGCTCTGTTCTCATAGGAATATTCTGAAGGTTAGGCTCTGTTGAGCTTATTCTTCCTGTGGCTGTTATGGTCTGATTGAAGTTCGTATGAATTCTCTCATCATCCTCAATAAAAGCAGCAAGACCGTCTGCGTATGTACTCTTAAGCTTGGTAAGACCTCTATACTCAAGAATATCTGCAATTATGGGATTCTCCGGAGCAAGCTTTTCAAGAACGTCAGCTGCTGTTGAATAACCGGTCTTTGTTTTCTTACCGCCCTTAAGTCCCATCTTTTCAAAAAGAATCTCTCCAAGCTGCTTGGGAGAATTGATGTTAAACTCTTCTCCGGCTGCAGTATGAATATTCTTCTCAAGCTCTGCTATTCTTCCTGTAAGTCTCTCGCCGTAGGCAGCAAGCTCCTCTCTCTTAACAAGAATGCCTTCACTCTCCATGTCATAGAGAATGTATGTAAGAGGCATTTCAATATCATAGAAAAGAGACTTCATCTCTGTATCAGCAAGCTTTTTCTCCAAAATTGGAGCACTCATATAAGCTACATAGGAAATATATCCGGCATACTCTTTTCTCTCATCAATGCCCGCTTCCTTCATGCTCTTTTTACCAAAAATCTGGACCTTGGATCTGATAGATAGCTGTAGCTGTTCTCCTGCAACATCCTCAGGACTGTAGTCGTTCTTAAGAGGATTAAGGAGATATGCGCCTATAAGCACATCAAAGCATCCCAATGTATCTCTCTTGTAATTCTCCACTTCATAAGGCTTAAAGAATGGATATGCATGTTTAATATCAAAGAATGAAAGCCTTACATTCTCTGACATGGATGAAAGCTCATTACCCAAAATCTCTGCATCAATTCCATCACCTTCAAGATAAAAAGCTTTTTTATCATCAAAGCAAACTGCAATGCCGATGAATTCTTCCTCTGCGAGAATTCCGATTCCGACGAATTTATCCTGTTTATCCTTTGCATAGTCTTTAGCCTTTGCAAATATCTCTTTTGCTTTGGCAGCATCACTTACATGCTCAAATTCAATATCAGACTTTGTCCGTGTTACATCATTCTCAAATCTGCCAAAGAGATTCCTGAAGTTCAGCCTCTTGAACATCTCATAAGCATCCCTTGTGAAAATGTCATGAAGCTCAGCATTCTCAAAGTTGTAATCAAACTCGGCATTTACATTTATGGTGGCAAGAACCTTGCTAAGATCACAGAGATCTCTGTTGTTTGCAAGAGATTCCTTAATAGCCTTCTTGGTTATATTTTCAAGGTTATTATAGATATTCTCAATTGAGCCATATTCAGCCATAAGTCCCATTGCGGTCTTCTCACCAACCTTGGGAACACCGGGAATATTATCCGATGAATCGCCCATAAGTGCTTTTAGCTCAATAAACTGTAAGGGAGTAACGCCGTAGAGATTTTTTACATCTTCTGCAAAATAATTCTCTATCTCGGTGCCGCCTGCCTTAGTCTTGGGAATTCTGATACAGATATGTTCTGATGCGATCTGAAGAAGATCCCTGTCTCCTGAAACAAGACGAACCTCCATTCCCTGAGCTTCACCCTTTTTAGCAAGAGTTCCAAGAATATCATCAGCCTCAAGGCCTGCCTTCTCCATGCGACAAATACCCATGGTATCAAGAACCTCTTTCATAAGAGGCACCTGAGATCTGAGTTCTTCGGGCATAGGCTTTCTGGTACCCTTATATTCTTTATAAATCTCATGTCTGAATGTGGGAGCGTGAACATCGAAAGCAACGGTCAGATAGTCCGGCTTTTCCTCATCAATCAGCTTAAACATCATGTTAAGGAAGCCATAAACAGCACCTGTATGAACTCCCTCTGCGTTTGTCAGATCCGGAAGTCCGTAAAATGCTCTGTTCAATATGCTGTGTCCGTCAATTAAAAGTAATTTTTTCCCCATTTTCCCAACCAACTTTTATAGAATCAAAGTATAAACGCAAGCGCTACCGCTACTACAACCTCAATAACAACAAGTACCTGTAAAAAGAACGCTGTTTTTAACAGTCTTTTTCTAGCGCCGAGCCTCTGATAGGCTCTGTTCATCATAAGTTCGAGCTCATGGCTTAAGTTAAAGTTCGTGCCATCCTCAAGACTCTGCGTACCTGTTTCAACAAGAAACTGTATTGTAAGTTCTTCCTTACAGCTCTTGCAGCTCTCAATATGTCCCAAAAAGATCTCCAGTGCCCGAACATCAAGTTCATCATCCAGAAATCCCGGTATCATTCTCTGAAATTCCTTACAATCCATAGTATCCTCTGCGATTGCCCAAAGGCATAACCCCAATATCTTGTATGAATATAATACTACCGAGCATACTTATAACCAATATATAGAATACACTAAAATGTCCAAAGCTACAACCTGTGAAAGCCTATTAATATGAAAAACCCCTGCCGTTTTCATAAACGACAGGGGCTATGTTAACTAATTAGTTTCTTGCTGCAATCTCTTTTGAGATTTCTTCTATTTTTTCATCTGTAAGGATGTACTTTTTCTTGAACCAGAAAATTGCAAATACAAGACCGATGATAGGAATAATTGTCATGGTCATTCTAAGTCCCATCTTCTGAACTGCTTCAACACCCTGAGAATAGTCAATCTCAGTTGCAGTTTCTGCCGTGTCATTACTAAGATTCAGAATCTGAAGTGCAATAGCTGCGATAAATGCAGATACACCAGATGCAAGCTTAACTACGAAAGTCTGCATTGAGAAAATAACTGACTCATCTCTTCTGTTGTTCTTAAGTTCGCCGTAATCAACCGTGTTTGCAAGGAATACAGTTGTAATAACTGAAAGCATTCCGTTTGCTGAGAAAATGAAAAATCCCGGAATAAACAGTAAAAATACGTTAGTCATGGATGTTGATGCAAGTATAAGAAGTGAAATATATCCTGCAATAGCCATTCCCATGCTGATGAAGTAAATCTTTATGGAAGTGAAAAACTTTCTAAGGAAAGGATACAGGATCATCATAGCAAGGATCTGCATTCCACCGCCAAAGGTTGAGAAAAGTGTATATCCGTCTCTCCAGGTAGTTCCGCCAAAATCGTACTTAAAGAAGTAGATTACAAGGTTAGATGTGATGTAGATCGAACAGTTTACAATGACGATAGCTACAACTACTGCCATAGCCTGGTCGTTCTGAATAAGTGCTCTGAACATCTCGCCTATTGAAGCACTCTTCATATCTACTGTAGACTTTTCTTTTACATTGATACAGCAGATAACTGTAAATACTACAAAAAGCACTGCGATTATGATTGTGAAGTAAGAAAATCCGATTCTCTCAACTTCTCTGTCAGCAATACCCTGTCCTCCAAACATGTGTCCAAGAGCGGCTACAGACTTAACAGTTATGATTGTGATGATGGCAGAACCAACACCTGCGCATGAACGTGCAAGAGTTGTAAGTCCTTCTCTCTCCTTACCACCCTCTGTGAAAGCAGGGATCATTGACCAGTAAGGGATATCCATCATTGTATAGGTTACGCCCCAGAGGATGTATGTAACTGCAGCATATGTTACAAGTCCGCTTCCTGACATTGTGGGCGGAGCTGAAAACATAAGATAAAGCACGATAGCATTGGTAATTGTTCCAATCAGGAGCCATGGTCTGAATTTACCCCATTTTGTCTTGGTCTTACCAACAATAGCTCCCATGATGGGATCGTTAAATGCATCAAATACTCTGGCAACCATAAGGATTACGCCCATGGCAGCAGCGCTTACTCCCAGAATATCCTGGAAATAATAAAGTACCCAGGATGCTGAAAGCATGTATACCATATCCTTTCCTACTGCACCAAGTCCGTAAGATACCTTGGCAGCACCGGTTAATTTAGATTTTTCATTCATAAGTTTTTACCTCCCTTAGCAGCGTCCTTCATTTTCATCGCCAGCTCTACTACTTTATATGCACCGTCATAAAGACCGGCCTTTTTATTCTCCATAATGTTCTCACACATCTCATCGAGAAGCGGTGTCTCAAGGAACTGTGTAAGCATCTGCACTGTGTGAGGTATATCTCTGCACTCAAGTGTTCCATCGCCCACTTCTGCCGAGTGGATAGCTCCCCACATCTCGTGTTTTCCGACTCTCTTTATGAAAAGCTTGGGAACAGGATAAAACGCAAGTTCACTGGGCTTTGTTACAAGAACATCGCAGCTTCTCATAAGAAGGTTTGTACAGTAAACGGCTTCAAATATGTTTCCATGCCAGAAGCCATGAATTCCTGTAACCTCTGTATCAGGGTTAAGAGCTGCTTCCGCGAACTTTTCTGTATCAGCAAAATCACCAAGGTGTTCATGAATGTGGTTTTTCATCTCAGGAATCTCATTCTTAAGATCTTCCCAAACCTGCTTATAATCGCCAACATTTACATAAAGAGCAGCCTGCTTTTTCTCGATATAAGGAAGCAGGAACTTTATTATTGCAGCAAAAATCTCTTTCTGTGCTCCTGCACCGCCGATTGTAAGAAGGAATCTCATGGGCTTTCCATCTTTTCTTCTGTCCATTCTGGCCTTGCAATCAGCTTCGATATTGGCCACAAGTTCATGGTCGATGTAATGACCTGTGTAAACAAGATCATCCTGAGGCATGGGCTTACATACAGTCTTCTTATTCATTCCGTTAAGAATTCTGTAACCCATGTATGCATTTCTGCACTGGATTGTGTGAACAGAACCTTCAGATAAGTGAAGGGCCATGGGCCAGTTATCAGGAATGGCATTTACAACATGCTTCATGCCTGCGTGAATAGCTGCCTGAGCGGGCCACACGTGAGTTGCGATTACAGGAATATCCTTGGGAACATTCTTATAAACAGGAGCCATAAGCTCTGCATTTTTCTGATCTGCAGCATTGTATGAAAGTGCTCTGAAGCCCTCGTAGTTAGTGGGCTCCCAAACAAGCTTATTGAAAATAGGATTCTTTGAAAGTCTTGAACCCAGTGAATAAAGATCGTTCTGTGCACTGATAACCTTTGTACAGGTGGTATGCTTGTAGGAGTTAAGGTCCATCCAGTAAGGTGTATATCCAAGGTGTCTTGCGCATGAAGCCATGGCCATGCTGATTCTGTAATGGCCAAAGCCCATTCTGATATTTCCAACGATAAGTCCCTTTTCTGTGTCAAAAGGAATTGAAGCACCTGTATCTTCGCCTTCCTTAAGTACTTCAATATTCTTAACACCAAGAAGATTGCCTATATACTGATTCTCTGTAACCATAACAGGATAATTGCAATTTGAATCATCACCGAACTTTTTGGCGAATTTCTTTTTTGAGTTTAAAGCCTTTTTGTAGATCTTATCGCTCATCACATTTCCGAAAATTACTTTTGACTTTTCAGACATTCGTCTCTACACCTTCCTTTACATGAAAAACTATTTCTTTTTTTATTTTTTCGCAGGCGTCAAGCTTGATTATCAGCTTGCCGCTTGACCCCTGACGTCTTCTTGTCTTTACATAGACACCTGCCATGCCACCTCGTAGTGGTACATGCTTAGGACCTATAAGCTCAATAGCTCCTTCTGTCTTAACTCTCAATGATTCACCAAAATAAGGAATTACATTTCCGTTCTGGTCAACGGCTTTAATTCTTACCTGAGCCACATCATAGGATCTGTCATCACTTAATTCTGATGAACTCACATCGCACAAAATATCAATTGATGAAACAGTCTCCTTAACCAGAGTCTTAACAACTTTGCCGTTTTTAATAGCTTCAAACTTAAAGCTTGTGGCTTTGCCGCCCCAGTCGCCAATGTATTTCTGATACATATCAACTACATCCTTGACGCTCATACCATGGAAAGCCAGCATTCTGCCGCCGGTTATCATATCTGAAAGTCCAAGGCCGCCCATGCCGTATCTTGCAGCATTGTTGAGAGCCTGTTTTACTTTCTCAGCCATTCCTTTAGAGAATTTCTCGTTCTGAGCTAGCTGATCACCGATAAAATCATCAACAAGAATCGGTCCGTGAGCCAGATTCTTAAAAGGCGAATCCTCTTTTTTGTACTCTTTTATGAAAACATCATTCTTGTACATCTTCACGGAATCTGCATTTGTAAGAAGCCATATATCTCCTCTTATGCACTCGGGATGTTCTCCGATATCCATTGAAGATGTGAGTTCAAGCACCGGCGTATCATCACCCTGCATAGCATAGGTAAGCGCCGCCATTTTGGGATTCCTGAACATATCCATAACGCCGTGATAGCAGATTCTGTCGCCGGAACCAAAGTCCTTATGAGTGTTGTAGTCAAACATGCACCAGCCAAAACCACCGGCAACATCACTTTCACCTGCAATAGCATCCATTACCTTTACATGTCTCATGGCATGCTCGCTTCTGTGAATTTCATCATCGAAGCTCTTTGTGGGATACATGTGTCCGTTATACTCTGTAACAAGATAAGCCTTATTCATATCAGGAGTAACGGCTTTTTTCTTCTGACAACCGGGCTTTTTACCGTCAAATGAAAAATCATTGTAGGTATATACATCCTCAAGAAGATTCATCTTGGTAGCTGCTCTTACGCCGCCTGTAGCTCTTGAAGGATCAAGCTCATGTGACAGCTCATTGGTCTTTTTATAAAATTCATCATCATCGGCGGATTCGTTTATTCTTACGCCCCAGATGAATATGGAAGGATGATTCCTATACTGCGTTATCATCTCTTTTTCATTAACAAGAGCCTGTTCCTTCCAGGCATCATCACCTATATGCTGCCATCCCGGGAATTCCATGAATACCAGAATTCCAAGTCTGTCGCAGGCATCGATGAAGTCCTGTGACTGGGGATAATGCGAAGTTCTTACAGCATTTACGCACAGCTCTTCTTTTAATATCTTCGCATCAAGTTCCTGCAGTGCTGCAGGCATTGCATAGCCAACATAAGGATAGGACTGATGCCTGTTAAGACCTCTTATCTTCAGCTTCCTTCCATTTAAGTAAAAGCCGTCTGCATGAAACTTCATGCTTCTAAAACCAAAGGTCGTAACTACTTCATCTACAAGCTCTTCATTCCTGAGTATCTGAGTTCTAAGCTCGTATAAAGCAGGATTGGTCACATCCCAAACAACAACGGGAAGTGTATGAAAATCAAATGGCACCTGTTTTCCTGCAGGAATTTCTATAAGCTCTTTAAAATCCCTATATTCTTCTTTGTAATTTTCCGGCTTCTCACCGCTGATGCGTCTTATGGCATGCTTTATAACGCAGCCTGCTGTATCACCGGCTATTGTAGTCTTCGCATGAAGAAAAGCACCCACAGCTGCAGGCTCAACAGCAGTTGCATTACCTGCATATATATCAGATGTATCTGTTGATATAAACAAATCCTCTATATAAGTCTTCTCGGTTACTTCTAAAACAACATCTCTGTAAAGTCCGCCATAGGTCATGTAATCTATAACAAATCCAAAGGGAGGCACATTAAGGCTCTCTCTGGAATCAAGCTTTACTACAATGCAGTTTGGCTGATCATATTTAAGCTTATCGCTGATATCAAAGGAAAAATCAGTATATCCGCCAGAATGTGTCCCAAGAAGCTCGCCGTTTATATATACAGTAGCTTCATGGGCAGCGCCCATAAATGTAACCGCTACTCTCTTGTCCTTCCATCTACTATCCGCAGTAAAAACTCTCCTGTAGCAGCTGACCTTCTGATAAATAGCATCATCAAAATAATTAAAAGGTGTCGTTACTACAGAATGAGGTATCCTGACACTTTCTAAATGATTGTCATCATAGTCAGGAGCTATCATCTTATCTTCAAATACATCAGAAAATTTCCAGTCATTATTCAAGTAAAGTGTTTTTCTCATTTTGTACCTCGCTTGGAAACGTCAAAATACTTTTCGGGTTTCCTTGATTTTATAGTATCATTATGGACTTTTTATATCAAGAAACGTATTTACTAATTTTCGTTTCCTTTATTTGTGCAAAAATACTAGGGATTTATATTGAAGGAATTACATTTCAATGTTTTGAGAAATAAAAAAGGAACAAACACCATAAAGTGCTGTTCCTGATTTTAAAATTTAGTGCCGGTGGTGGGACTTGAACCCACACGCCCGTGAGGACAACAGATTTTGAGTCTGCATCGTCTGCCATTCCGACACACCGGCGCGCCATAAATTCGCGACCCGTTTATGTTATCACAACAGTAAACGATATTCAAGCATAATGAAAAATTTTGAAGTCAGAAATCAGCCTTCCCATTCCTCATATTCAAAATCATACTTTTCTTTTCTGGCTGAGCGCTTTCCAAGCAAATAGAAAATACCTGCAACCGCTACTACAATAGCAAATACAGTAACGCCAAGGGTAATGGCTTTTTTGGCATCATCGCTAAGTCCGTCATATCCATCCTTTGCCTTAGCATAAGCCTTTTTTGCATTGTCACCTGTAATCTCTATTATTCTCTCAGCACTGTCTCTGATTTCTTTTGTATCGATATTCTCAAAAAAACTACTCATAGTCATATCCCCCGTTTTCAACCTTCATGCAGTAAGCTACATGTTCTCCTCTATAAATGATACCATCTCTTTACCTGCTTTAACAACCTCTTTCCCGTAAAAACCGTGTCCGGCATCGGTTATCTGAATAATCTTTGCAGCAGGAAATTTCTTTCTGGCATTTATACTATAGGAAATAGGAACTACCTGATCTACATTGCCATGAAGTATCAGTACATTTCCGCTAAACTTCACCATATAATCATCTATATTAAGTTTAAGAGCATCCTCATAATATCTTCTTCCAACAGGAAGCCCGAAAACCGTAGATGTTTCTTCAATCATATCCTCAGATGGATATTTTTCCTTAGCATCATCAAAAAGTACATACGCAGGATAAAGAAGTACCATCGCCTTTATATCTTCCCCAGCCTCAACAGCTGCAATAGTAGATGCAACGCCGCCCTGGCTCACACCCATGAGGAATATATTTTTTCTGTCAGCAAAAGGAGCCTTCCTGATGTTTCGGATAACCGCCTCAATGTCTGCACTCTCAGTAAGAACAGACATATCAGTCATCTTTCCATCACTTTTAGAAGACAACCCACCGCCGCAAAAATCAAATATATAGCAGCCTATTCCTTCCTTTACCAGAATCTCCGCGTATGGCCTTGTACCTTCACGATCTGAGCCAAATCCATGTGACATGATCACAATCGGATATCTTCCCCTGGAATCATCCGGTAAATATAATTCCCCCGAAATCTGAAACTCTTCTCTCTCCACGATATAAGTTTTAACCATACCAGCCTCACTTATACAGGAATAACTTTCTTAAAAACCTAAGAAAGAGCCACAGTTTATCGCTATTATTTTATCAAAATTACACACAATTAACAAGTTTAAGGCTATATTATAACGATTAAAAAAACATAAAAATAATATTTAATTTTTTAGAAATATTCTGTTGAATTTTTTCATTTATGTACTACAATATATTGTAGTAAAAGAGTTGTGCGAACAACTACATGTATGGAAAACGTTTGTGTTATAAGGGGAGTTATATATGTCAACAATTACCGCCGCTAGAAACGATAGTGTTGTTAATTATTCAATTATCAGAAATATGATCAGATCAATCGGAAGACAGCATTGGTCAGTTGCAGAAGCAATGGACGAGTATGATATTCCTGAAGATCAGCGCGAGATCTATATGGAGACCATCGCTGAGGAGTTTTTTGTAAGCTGAATATTTTGAATCCTTATAGGATCATTCCTTTCCTTAATCATAAGACAGAAATGGGTAAGCACTCGCTATGCTTACCCATTTTTGTGTCTATATTTATTTAACTGTTATCTTACATTTTGCGACCTTTTTGCCATCCTTGGTCTTTACGGTAATGGTGCAGGTACCTGGTCCCTTTGCGGTAACGACACCCTTGCTGCTTACCTTGGCAACCTTCTTGTCGCTGCTCTCCCATTTAAGTTTGGCTTTTGCGGAAGAAGGCTTAAGCTTTGCTTTAAGAGTCACCTTACTTCCTTTTTTCATGGTGAGCTTTTTCTTATTAAGCTTTAAAGACTTAACTGCAGTTTCTTTTGTTACTGTTACGTAGCACTTATCAGAGATTGCACCGTCACTGGTAGAAACAGTTATTACACAGGTTCCGGCTTTAACTCCTGTTACCTTGCCTGAAGAATTAACCTTTGCTACCTTCTTGTTGCTGGACTTGTATTTAAGTCCTTTAAGCTTTGCTCCGTTGGGCTTGGCGTTAACCTTGATTGTCGCGGATTCGCCCTTAGCAAGCTTAAGATTAGCTTTTACGATCTTAAGTCCTTTAAGCTTATCAGCTTCAGTCTCTGTGCCATAGTCATAATCCTTGGAGCTCATGGGATACTCGGCATTAAATGATGAAGAAGAATATTCTGCCCATCTCTTGTGGTCAGCAAAATTCTTATCAGCCTTCATATAGTACTTATATGAATTAATCTTCTTACCTGCATCCCAGGTACTGTCTACGTTGTAATAAAGATTACCAACTCTTACAATATTCCAGCCATGATTACCACTGGAGGTATTGCCTGCAATAAGTCTGCAATCAACTCCGTTATCGTTAAGAATTCTGTACATCAAAAGCGCATAGCCCTGACATACAGCGCTGTTATTTACCGCTGCCGCAAAACAGCTGTATTTAAGATTGGACTTTCCATAGTTATATTTTACGTGATCACAGATATAGCCATATACAGCTTCGATCTTTTCATATTCACCCTTTGAAGCAAGATTAAGACTACTTGAAATTGCATTAACCTTACTTGTAACCTGTGCCTCCTGTGAAGTTGTGGTGTAGTAAGTGAATTTATAAGTAAGAGTTCCGATGGTATTACCTGAGGATTTACCATAGGAAACCTGCATTCCTACGCCGCTGTAACCCCACTTGAGGTAATCTCCCATGTTACCGGCACCGCTACCAATATGCTTAACAGCTTTCTTAAGAATATCTGATTCCATATTAACAAGCTGCGTCGCATTATATCCCGTTCCCTGAAGCTCAAAATAAACATAGATGATATCTTTTCTGGTAGCCATTTCAGTACGCAGAACCTCTGCCATCTCATCCTGAGTCTTACATTTTTCAGCTGCAAGAAGATTCTCCGGTGTAACGGTAACTGATGGAAGTCTATTCAGGTCATTCTCGTTAACAAGGCCTGCATAAACAGGGTTAACCATATAATAGGCATTGGAATTCTCGAGATTTAAATTACCGGGATCGCCATCGCATGAAGATGCTTTAACATTAAAACTAAAGAAAAAAACAACCATCATTGCAGCAAAAATAGCAGGCACTATGGCCTGTTTGCCGCTATGATGGAACTTATTTTTAAAGAAATATCTCATATAAAACTGCCTCAAACAAAAATGTAGTACATGTATATTATACCACATATTGCATCATTGCTGCAGCGCTTCTACAATTGTTGGCAATAATTGTTTTTTCCTTGAAACAACGCCTTTTAACAAGGCTGTATGTTCGCTGCCGGCTTCTACATGGAATCCGGTATCTATGATATTTTCAGCCTTATTTCCTGCAAAAGCAATGATTGAAGACTCCGCAATGATGTTGGTCATCATGAAGAAAATCATATCAAGTCCGTCGCTCTTCATGATATCCTCAAGCTCAGGAAGAACTCTCTCCTTTATCTCGGCAAGCTCCTCGGCGCTCATGGAATTGATCTGACCGATTCCGATATTTTTATCTTCAACTGTAAATTTCTTGAAATCCTGATGCACGATCTGCTTTGGAGTTTTGCTTCCAAGATTGGATCCTGCTCTGAACATCTCCCTTGCAAATTCTTCAACATCGATCTCAGCAATCTTAGCCAGTTCTTCTCCTGCCTTTTTATCGATTTCAGTACAGGTAGGTGATCTGTACATTAGAGTATCTGAGATAATAGCAGACAGCATAAGTGAAGCTGTGATCTTATCTACAGGAACGCCTGCCTCCTTATACATGGAATAAATAATTGTGCATGAAGAACCAAGAGGCTGATTTCTGAAAAATACAGGGTTTGCAGTCTCTATTGATGAACCAAGTCTGTGATGATCAATAATCTCAAGAATCTCAGCATTATCAATTCCATCTACGGTCTGGCTTCTCTCGTTGTGGTCAACAAGAATGATCTGCTTCTTTTTAGCACCAAGTAAGTTACGACGTGAGATCATTCCCACAAAATTCTCTTTTTCATCGAGAACAGGGAAATATCTGTGCCTTACCTGAGCCATGGTTTGCTGGATATCCTCAATGAAGTCATTCATGTGGAAAGTAACAAGCTGATTTCTTTTCATAACTGAGCCAACAGGTGCACTTTCATTGATAAGCCTTGCAACAGTGAAGGTGTCATAAGGAGTTGTGATAATTCTGCAATTTCTCTCCTCAGCCAGCTTCTGAATGGTATTTGTAACCTTGCTCTCTATGCAGACAACGATACATGCTGCTTCATTCTCAATGGCAACAAGCTGTGTCTCATATCTGTTACCGCAAATAACGATATCTCCGGGATCAATAACCTCTTCCATGATCTCAGGTGATGCATTGGCGATAAGCACCTTTCCCTGTGTAAACTTTTCAGACTTATCACCTACAAGCATTTCACCATCGAGAGTATCTACGATATTGCCATAGCTTGTATTTGCCTCGGACAAAAGGCTTGCATCATGAACATCCATACAGGTCTCCATGATGTCATTGGTGGTTACAAGACCTTCTAAATGACCATCTTTAGTAATGCAGAGAGTTACTACGTTTTCCTGCTTCATTCTCTCCCATGCGCGCTTAAGTGAAATCTCATCGTTTTCCGCGTGAAGATCTCTTATCTCCATATCGCAGACCTGAGTGCGTACATCCTTGGTATAAACAGGTGACTGAACGCCGAATCTGTTAAGCACAAACTGTGTCTCTTCATTAAGATGACCGCAGCGTCTTGCTTCGTATTCTTCTCCGGTTATTTTACTTTTTAGATTTGCATAGCAAATGGCTGCGCAAATAGAATCAGTATCGGGATTCTTGTGTCCTATAACATATACAGGTCTGTTTTTCATCTATTATATTCTCCAAAAACAATCTATAGTGTTTATACATTGTACAATAAAATTTTAATATATATAAGACTAAATTTCATAAAAAAAGAACGAGGATTTCGAATATCGAAATTCCCGTTCCTATCATGGTTCAATTATTATTTACACTTCTTAACTCTTACTTTGTAAGATACTGATTTGTAACCGAAATCACTGATCTTAACGTAGTACTTCTTACCCTTCTTTAGCTTTATCTTCTTGGAAGACTCCCAGCCTTTGCCCTGATAAGAATACCAGCAATTGTTTGAATCAACCTTATTCTTTGACTTATATCCTTCTACATGAACACCACACCAGCCTTCAGGCTCAGTGTTTACAACGCTGAACTTGTAATAACCGGTCTTGGGTGCTTTGAATACATACCAGTCTACATCCTTATCAACGCTGGTAACTACTCCGCTGGCATCCTTTTTAACTTTAAGGCTGTCTGCCTTTGATGCGGAACCGTTGTATTCTGTCTCAAATCTTGCAGGAACCTCATTGACGATTTTGAGTCTTACCTTGTAATGATGCTCCTTAGAACCACACTTAATTGAAAGCTGAACAGTCTTGCCGGGATTTAATGAAAACTTTTCAGAACAATCCATTCCTCTCTCGGTATATGTGTACTCATCCCACATAGTCCTATAGTCATAGATCATTTTTGTGTAAATGTCGCCCCAGCACTCTTCTCCGGACTTGTTTGTAAGACTGGTAAGTGTAACCTCTATATGAGTTGTTCCCTTGGCAGGAGAAGTGAACTGATAATCATAGCTCTCATTTCTTCCCTCAAAATCTAAAAAGTACTCCTGGTTGACATTAAGCTGTGTAGCAGCCTTAGCCTCTGTCTTAACTCCTGCAAAAATCGCAGCTGCAAAAGCACAGCTGATTAATGCAGCTTTAACCCCTGTTAAAAAACTTTTCTTCATCAAAACTCTCTCCTTTTCTGACTATATAAAGTGTCTTTTATTTCCCCTCAATAAAAATCAAAACAACGCTTAACAGTATATCATAGTTTCCAGTAATAATCATCCCCAAAATCACATCTCAAACTGACTTTTATATAGTTTCGCATAAAAGCCACCGGCGCTAAGAAGTGATTCATGATTACCCTGTTCGATAATCCTGCCCTCATTCATAACAAGAATTCTGTCTGCTTCCCTGATGGTTGAAAGTCTGTGAGCCACGATAAAGCTTGTCCTTCCTGCCATCATCTTCTGGAATGCTCTCTGAATTCTCATCTCGGTTCTTGTATCGATAGAACTTGTAGCCTCATCAAGAATAAGCATCGGAGGCACATCAAGCATGGTTCTCGTAATGCAAAGGAGCTGCTTTTGTCCCTGAGAAAGGCTTCCGCCATCTTCGCCGATAACTGTATCGTATCCATCGGGAAGTCTTTTTATGAAGCTGTGGGCATGGCTCTTTTTAGCTGCTTCAATGACCATCTCATCGGTAAAACCTTCTCTGCCCATTGTGATATTTTCTTTTATTGTGCCGCTTCGTAGCCATGTCTCCTGAAGCACCATTCCGTAGTTTGACCTGAGATCATGCCTCTTTAACTCTCTGATATCTTTGCCATCAACACTGATCGATCCCTTATCGACATCATAGAATCGCATTAGCAGGTTTATTATAGTGGTTTTACCGCTTCCGGTAGGACCCACAATAGCTACTCTTTGGCCATCTGTTACTGACAGATTAAGATCCTGAATAAGCTCTCTGTCCTTATCGTATGAGAAAGCCACATCCTTAAGTTCTACATTTCCTGTGACATTTCCAAGTTCTTTACAAAGGTCTGCATCAGGAATCTGAGCCTCTTCATCAATAAGGTCAAACACTCTCTTCGCGCAGGCAAGGGCGTTTTGAAGCTCTGTTACAACACCTGAAATCTCATTAAAGGGCTTGGTGTACTGTGTAGCATAACTTAAGAAAATAGTAAGCTCTCCCACACTCATTATTCCCGAAAGGCAGGCAAATGCACCTGAAAGCGCAACGCAGGCATACACAATATTGTTGATGAATCTGGTGCTGGGGTTAGTAAGTGATGAAAAAAATGTGGCACGGAGACTTGTATTTGCAAGTCTGTCGTTTATCTCATCGAATTTTTCCTGGTTTTCATCCTCATGTCCAAAAGCCTTAACAACCTTAAGATTCCCTATCATCTCATCGATCAGCGCTGTCTGATCTGCTCTTGATATGGACTGCTCTCTGAAAAGCGAATATGATCTGCTTGCAATAAATCTTGCAACCAAAAGCGATAAGGGTGTAAGCAAAAATACAACAGCAGCTATGGGGACACTTAAATAAAACATGAATATCAGCGTTCCAAGTATGGTTACAATTCCTGTAAACAGCTGTGTAAATCCCATAAGAAGGCCATCGGCAAACTGATCGACATCAGCAATAACCTTACTTACAATTTCGCCCTGAGGATGTGAATCAAGATACTCAAAGGGCAAAACGTGGAGTTTTTCAAAGGCATCGTTTCTGACATCTCTTACTACTCTGAAAGTTATCCTGTTATTTACTCCATACATAAACCACTGGCATGCAGCAGTTATCACAATTACAACAGCAAGCCTTATAAGGAGCAGCTTAATCCTCTCAAAATCAACGTTTCCTTTTGAAACAATGCAATCAACAATATTACCTGCCAGAATCGGTGCATATAAAGTGAAAAGTGCCGATACAACAGCAAGTCCTATTGAAGCAAATATAAGAATTCTGTATGCACTTGCATAGTGCAAAACTCTTTTAAGTTCACGCATAATTATCTCCGGTAAATCTAATTAATCATTTTTAAAAATCTTCTTAAGATTCTGCCTGTATCAACTTATCTTTCCATACTGAGATTCATAAATCTCTCTGTATTCATCGCAGTTTTCAATAAGCTCTTCGTGTGTTCCGATACCGCAAACCTGCCCATCATCAAGGACAATGATCTTGTCGCAGAATCTTATGGATGAAGCTCTCTGCGATACAATGAAAGTTACAGGATGATATTGAAGCTCGCTTATAGCTTTTCTTAAATTCTTATCAGTCATGTTATCAAGTGCTGATGAGCTGTCATCAAGAATTATTATCTGAGGCTTTTTAACAAGTGCTCTTGCTATGGTAAGTCTCTGTTTCTGACCTCCGGAAAGATTTTTTCCGCCCTGTGTTATCTCAGCATCAAGCTCGCCTTTTTTACCTTTAACCACATCGGTCGCCTGAGCGATTTTGATCGCATCCCACATCTCCTCATCTGTGGCGTTTTCATTACCCCATTTAAGATTGTCTCTTACAGTTCCTTTAAAAAGAACTGCCTTCTGAGGAACGATTCCAACAGCATTTCGAAGTGAAGCTGTTGTATATTCACGCACATCTTTTCCTTTGAATTTAACTACGCCATCTGTTGCATCATAAAATCTGGGGATCAGGTTGATCAGGGTTGTTTTTCCGGATCCGGTTCCGCCGATAATGCCGATTGATTCACCCTGTTTTGCTGAAAAACTTACGTGCTCTAGAGAATCCTCTTTACCTCCGTTATATCTTAGAGATACATCCTCAAAGGAAATCACGGTATCTGCCTCTCCCTGTGAAAGAGCATCTTCTGTTCCCTCAGCCATGGAATTCTTTTCATCCAGCATTGCCTGAATTCTGTTTCCGCAGGCTATGGCTCTTGTTATGTTAATTATCAGATTGGCCATTTTAATAAGCTCAACAAGTATCTGTGACATATAGTTGTAAAGAGCAACTACAGCACCGGTTGTAAGAACTCCTGTATAAACCTTATCAGCTCCTGATTTTAGCAAAATGATTATAGCGAAATTGAGGATTGCATAGGTTGCAGGATTCATGAGAGCTGACACTCTTCCTACATGCTCCTGAAGCTTTGTGAGAGCGTCATTTTTTTCTTTAAAATTCTGCACTTCCTCGTTTTCTCTGGAAAATGCCCTTATCACTCTCACACCGGATAAGTTTTCTCTTGTAAGCCCAAGAACCTTATCAAGACGAGCCTGCACCATCTTATATCTGGGGATTCCCCAAAGCATGATTCCAAAGACTACCACAGATAAAATTGCGATAGTCACAAGGAAAATAAGTGCCTGATGAAAATCAATCGTAAATGCCATTACCATGGCACCAAATACTACAAAGGGTGATCTTAAGAGCAGTCTAAGAGACAGATTAACAACAGACTGAACCTGGTTCATATCACTGGTCATTCTGGTTATAAGTGATGTGGTTCCAAGTCTGTCAATTTGGTCGTAGGAAAGACTCTGAATATTTTTGAATAAGTCGCTCTTAACTTTTGCAGCAAAAAGAGCCGATGCTTTTGCGGCAAAATACTGGGCAGTCACTGAACAAATATAGCCTACAGCTCCTAAAAGAATAAGAACCAGGGACATTCTAAGGGAATAAATCTTGTTTCCTGTACCAATTCCAACGTCGATGATTTTAGCAACAACAAGCGGAACAATGAGTTCGAATGTGGCTTCAAGGAGCTTAAAAAGCGGTCCCAATATAGCTTCTAATTTGTAGTCTTTTAAGTATTTAAGTAATTTATTCATGTATAAATCCTAAGTCCTTTCGGATAATGATTCTTAAGGGTTCCTCCGGCGTATTTTGCCCATCCAAGGCTGTAGCCATCTGTGGTAATGAGGTACCATCCATTTTCAAGTCCAGGCACTCTAAGGGATTCACCGCCGATGAATTTCATCACTTCTGGAGAATTCGAATCGAGATTATAGCTATACGTCACATCTTCTGCAGACAATGCAAGGCCCAGTGAATGCGATGGCTCAAATCTGTCCTTTTTCATGGTTCCAAGATGAAGTCCAGGCCTCATAACCGTAAGACCATTTATTCCGGGCATTCCATCAGGTGCAAGATAAAGCTGTTCGCCAAACATAAAGAGCGTGCCTTTTAAAGCACCTGTAAGCTTTAGTGCTCCTTTTGAACCCTTTTTATTCTTTTTGTTTGCTTTATTCTTATCCTTGCCTTTTTGTTTTTTGGCAGAAGTTTCATCTGTTTCAGACGTGCCAGAAGCTTCAGCGGCTATTTCTGACTCATCTACTATCTGAACATTTTTAAGGAAGCCTTCTACAAAATCAGCAAACGGGTCTACATCACCCTGCTTCACAGCTTTAACTTTACCATTTACTCCGTAAAGTCCTGCGTTAAGTGAAATATCGCCATCCTTTGTAAATACCGCAAGAAAATGTCCCTCGCCCTTAATCTTATGGGGCCAGAGCCTAGACGTACAGATGCTGATGTTTTCGGTGATTTCTTCTAATGATATCTTCTCATCTGCATCTGATAATGGTTCATTTATAAGGTCGTATAAATCATTATCGTTTGATTCTGCATTTGTATGATCCGAGCTAGCCTTAGTGGCATTAAATGCCTTATGTATATTCTCAATATCTCCGGGAATCATACCTTCGAAAAGATCGATTTTTACAGGCTTCATACCCATCTTTAGAAGTCTTGCCGTCTGTAGTTCATCCTCTTCCGGAGCAAATGTACAGGTTGAGTACACAAGCCTTCCACCGGGAGCAAGCATCTTCACAGCTTCCTTTAGGATATCCGTCTGTTTGTTTGCGCAAAGTTCAACATTCTCGGCACTCCAGTTAGAAACAGCTTCATCGTTTTTACGAAACATCCCTTCACCGGAACACGGCGCATCTACAAGGATCTTATCAAAATATCCCTCAAAAACTTCCGATAACTGCTCAGGTCTCATATTGGTTACAAGAGCATTTCTGATTCCGCACCTCTCAACATTAAGAGACAGAATCTGAGCCCTCTTTTTATCTATCTCATTTGTAACAAGTATTCCCTCACCCATCATCCTTGATGCAATCTGGGTGCTTTTACCACCGGGAGCTGCGCATAGATCCAGAATCTTTTCTCCGGGCTTAGGATCAAGATATGCTACAGGAGACATGGCGCTTGGCTCCTGAATATAGTAGACGCCTGCTTCATGATATGGATGTTTTCCGGGCGTCCCACCTTCGTAGGAAAAACCACTTGGCTCCCAGGCTATATTTTCGGATAGTTTTGCACCGCTTTTAGTAAGGATATCTGACGCATAGTTTTTCAAATCGTTGGCAGAATTCTCATTATAAGATCCTGCTGCATCAACACTGGCCTTACTTTCGGATTTTGTGCACTTAAGCGCATTTATCCTGATTGCCTTAACGGGCTCTTTTTCCAAGGCTTTTTCAAACGCCTCATACTCATTACTGAGCATGGACTTTATTCTGTTTTCAAATAATTTATCTAAACTCATAGCGATTATTATAGCATAAACCATAATAAAAAGCGGCAGCCAACTATTGATATTGACTGCCACTCAAACTTTTCATTATCTATGCTGCTCTGACATCCACTGCCACATGTTTACACCATTTTCTTCGCACTCATTGTTGAAGAAGTATATCCATGACCAGTGACCCATGTACTGATAAGGCTGTCCGTCCTGGCCCTTGAAGGTATCAGATGTATCGTGTACATCCTTAAATACGCTGGTGTGAACATTCTCATTTATCTCTGAAAGCCTCTTGATTGTAGGCTCCTCGAACTGCTTAGGATTAACTGTTGTGTCATTCTCTGCATAAATGAACCAAACAGGAAGATCCTTAATAGCTGCAAGCTGCTCATCAGTTATTCCCTTATCGTTATAAGCTTCACATACAGGATAAGCTGCTGCGAAGAAGTCAGGATAGTTAAGAATCATATCCATGGTCATGTATCCGCCGTTTGAGCATCCGCCGATGATGATTCTGTCTGCATCAATGTTCTCGTGAGCTGCTACATAATCATCTATAAGCTCTTTAAGTGTAGGAAGGAAAACTGAGTCTGTACCCGGGTTATCCATCCAATCGCCCTCTTCCTTATACTGCATCCAGAATGTAGGACACTGAGGTGCAAGAACATAAGCTCCGCCCATTACCTTCTGGAATTCTTCACCAAAAAGAGGAGTTACTTTATTGCCAAGTGTATTGAGTCTCGGATCTGCTCCGCCTTCTCCTGCACCGTGAAGCCAGATTACAAGAGCATGCTTTACTCCGTCGTCTTCAGGCTCGTATGAAGCATAGCAAAGAGTCTTTCCATCTGTTCCTGTAAACTTACCTGTTATATCTGTGTTTGCAAGATCAGGGTAAATAGCGCTGTCGAAGTCAACTTTCTTATCAACATCAATTGCACTTACATCATCGCCTTCATCTGTCTTAATTGTCTGGCCATCCTTAAGTGACACTTCCAGATCATAGGGGTTGCAGATAGTGTTATTACCCTTGAAAAGATCATAGCAAAAAGGTGATCCAACCTCAGGATTATACATAAGTTCAAGTGTTACATACTCTGAAGAATCAGCTTTCTCACCATTCTCATCACTTGTGTAAGCATCAGTTACAACTCTTTCTGTTTCCAGTTCTATATGCTTTGAAGAATCCTCTTTTGATCCGGGAGTAAGCGCAGCCCAGTTGAAGCTCTCCTTTGTCTCAACAACCTTGAAGCTGTCAGCACTTACTGAATCGCTGCTTATCTTCTCATCAAGCTTTACTATTGTCTTAGATACAGCAGGGCCATAATCCTGTCCAATAACTACTACCTTCTGTGTTCCCTTTAATGCATTACCCATGTTTTCGTTCTCCTCTTCCTTTTCAGTACTTTCTACCGTTTCTTCAGCTTCTGTTTCTGTGCTTTCTACTGTTTCTTCAGCTTCTGCCAAAGCTTCACTGACAGCTTCTGACGCTACTTCTGTAGACTCAGCATTCTGCGTTGTCGTCCCACATCCAATAGTTCCAAACGTCACCATAAGAATCAGGGATGATGCAAGTACCCTTCTTTTCATAATTCCCTAAAAATACCTCCCAATACTTCATTCCCCTCATTTTCAAAACCTTCAGTTCGCAAAAAAGTCCCTTGCTTTTTTCGAATGAATATACCTTAACGTAAAAAAATCCTTCTAAAAAGAGCCGATTTCTGACAATCAATAGTCAATTTTCGACTTTTCCGTGAAGGATTTTTGACATGCAAAATATCTGATTTTTTACCTTGCAAATGCGTTTCCTAAAACACGCATCATAATTAAGCTAATTCCTCTTTATGTTCTTTTACGTATTTCTTAATTCCCTTAAAGGTCTCCGGACTAATGATATGCTCAATTCTGCAGGCATCATTTTCAGCAACTTCCTCATTAACCCCCGCTGTCAGCATAAGGAATTTGGTAAGGTTCGTATGCCTTTCATATACACTCTTTGCCTTCTTAAGACCAATATCAGTGAGTTCAAGCTCTCCGCCCTCCTTAACTGTTATGAAGCCATTCTCTTTAAGAATACCAACAGCCCTTGATACACTGGGCCTTGAAAAATTAAGCTCATTTGCTACATCTATAGATCTTACATAACCATTCTTCTTTTTAAGTAAATATATTGTTTCGATATAGTCTTCACCTGATTCGTGCATGATACCCTCCAATGATATTTGCTTTTACTATCCATAAATTAAATTGTACTTCATTCATCAGGCGAATTCCACTATATTGTTTTAATTATGCTATAAATTAATGATTATTATTAATCAGGTTGTTCTTCTTAAGCTGCTCCTGCTGCATCTGATCTCCATTCATATTTTTAACAACATCGGTATGCTTTTTCTTTTCATGCTTTTTGTTAGCCCCGTTCTTTTTATTGATTTTATCAAGAACATGCATAGCGTCAGTCTTTTTAACGCCTTTCTCTTCCTTAATAATTTCCCCGAGAGTTTTATGTTCAGCATGCAAATCATGCGCCCTGTTTGCAACATCATCTTTGTAAATGCCAGTAAGATTTTTGTTGCTTTTTAACATATAGTCTACTTTATAAGCATCAAATTCTTCTTCCGCACCTCTAAGATCAATCATTCTTTGAGAAGTTTCTTTTGGTATTACACCACCGTTAGCATTTAAAGCTCTTGCTTCCAGAGCATTAAACTCTCTGAAGGTATCACTTACTTCATTGTGAGTCATTTTACTAAAGTCTTTTTTGCCAAATTCATTGAGTTCATGATTAAGTTCGGATATTTTCATCTTATTAAAATACTGTTTTTTCAATTGTTTTGCATATGCCTTAAGATCGCGGGCATAAGCAATTCTTTGGTTCCCTTCAGTAGACTTAAAGATGTTAAAAATTCCCCATGAGCGCTTATTTATATATCTGTCGCACTTATTGATAAGGTTATCAAAACATTGTTCCTTCTCTTCAACAGTCATTTTTTTATTTACAATGGCTCCTCTTAAGTCTGCAGATGCTGACATCATAGGCTCAAAGAAATCCGTTGAATCCACATGGGTTTTAGGGTTGTTAATACCGGCAAACTTCTTTGACATTCGAAGATCATGCTCAAGTTCCTGTATTCGGGTATTACAATCCTTTGCAAATTCGATATGTATATCTTCAGGAAGCTTATTCTGATTAAAATCATCCTGAAGATCAGTGATATTCTTTAGAGCAGACTCAGTCTTAGTTCTCTCCTTAATAATCTTTCCTTTATTGAGAACACTATTTAAATTCTTCTGATTGCCGTTAAAGTCAAATATCAGATCATCTTCACCGGCATTAACATAAACTTCTTCTTTTACATCTTCCTTTTCATTTTCTTTTTCATCTTTATCATCTTCGTTGATTATATTGATGTTATTAGCCTTGTTTACGTCGATTATTTCTTCTGCATTCTTTATTTCAGGCCCGGCTTCAATTTTTATTTCCTCAGGCTTATTCTCAACCTTTATCTCATTCTGATCATTCTCAACCTTTATCTCTTCGGGCTTGTTCTCAACTTTTATATCTTCAGGCTCGGCTTCTACCTTCAAATCAGCTTTAAGAAGCCCATCGAGTTTTTCAGCTTCAAGTTTTTTCTCATCCTGAACAAACTTGTCATAGGCAGACTTCTGCTCTTTGGCGAGATCTTCTGTGCTGATGCCTATTTTATCCTGACATACTTTCTGGATTTTCTCAGAATTATTAATAATTTCTTTAGTTGTTCTGCTTCTGTCCAAAGCATACTTTCTTCCGGAATCAAACCACGTCTGGAGTTGTTCAGGCGTAATCTTAACTCTGCTCTTATATTTCTCATTGCGCTTTAATTTACTATTAAAATCGTCGACACCCTCATTGAATTTGCTAATGACTTCATCGCCTTCAAGAAATGACTTGGCAGTTGCCATAAACTCCTTGGGACGCTGTGACTTTCCATGTTCGGGGCCTTTTAAACTCTGAGGATCCTCTGCAAGACCTTTAAGATATTCACTTTCAAGCTTTACAGAATGTCTGCCCAGGTTAGTGAAAAAATTCTCGATGCCATCGTAATCGAGGTTACCATCCTTATCTGTAGGAAAAATCTCTTCCTTGATGCACTCAGTCATTACATCAGCAATTTCATCATTTTCAGGTGCATCCTGAATATAGTTATTTAAGGTGTAAAGTTCTTCTCTCCATACATCTGAGCTCTGGGCCTTAGCTGTACTTTTCAAATTTGTAATTGCTGCGCGCTGTTTGTCATTCATCACTTTTCTTGGCATGATATAACCTCCATATATAAAATATGTATTAAAACAAGTTTTATCGCTCAATCATATTATTATATGTATCAGAATTAAAAATCCCATGCACAAGAATACAGACATACTATATTTAATTAGGACTTGAATAATGTCTATTCAAAATAAGAGACCAATAATACTTATAAGATAAAAAAACCGATGTGCTATTTCTAACACATCGGTTCCATTTTTGTTCTGAATCAAATTACTTTGCGTAATCAGTTGCTCTGCTCTCCCTGATGATATTAACCTTGATCTGTCCGGGATATTCCATCTCGTTCTCGATCTTCTTGGCAATATCTCTTGCCATCAATACCATATCGGAATCGCTTACCTGTTCAGGAACTACCATTACTCTGACTTCTCTTCCGGCCTGAATAGCAAATGAGTGATCAACTCCCTTAAAGCTGTTAGTGATCTCTTCAAGCTCTTTAAGTCTGCTGGTATAGGTCTCAAGAGTTTCTCTTCTTGCACCAGGTCTTGCTGCTGAAATTGTATCAGCTGCCTGTACTATAACAGCTATTAGAGACTGAGGTTCAACATCTCCGTGATGAGCCTCGACTGCGTTAATGACGATTGCTGTTTCTTTATACTTCTTACAGATATCTACACCAAGTGAGATATGCGAGCCTTCCATATCATGGTCCACAGATTTACCTATGTCATGTAAAAGACCTGCTCTCTTTGCGATACGAACATCGAGTCCAAGCTCTGATGCCATAAGTCCACAAAGCTGTGATACTTCAACAGAATGCTTAAGGGCGTTCTGTCCATAACTGGTACGGAAACGCATACGGCCTAGCAATTTAATGATCTCAGGATGAAGACCATGAACACCTGCCTCAAGTGCAGCATTCTCACCTTCTTCCTTAATCTTGTTAGCCACTTCCTTCTGAGCCTTCTCAACCATCTCTTCGATTCTGGCAGGATGGATACGTCCATCAACTATCAGCTTCTCAAGAGCGATTCGAGCGACCTCTCTTCTGATGGGATCAAATCCAGAAATAACTACTGCTTCCGGTGTATCATCTATGATAAGATCAACACCTGTCATTGTCTCAAGAGTTCTGATATTTCTTCCCTCTCTACCAATGATGCGGCCCTTCATTTCATCGTTAGGTAACTGTACAACTGAAATAGTTGTCTCTGAAACATGATCAGCTGCGCATCTCTGGATCGCATTTACTACGATCTCCTTAGCACGCTTATCAGCTTCTTCCTTTGCTTCCGCTTCCATGTTCTTGATCATTACAGCGGATTCATGCTTTACGTCATCTTCAACAATCTTTAAAAGATACTCTTTTGCCTGCTCGGAGGTTAAGCCTGAGATTTTCTCAAGTTCCTGTCGTCTCTGTTCATCAAGCTTCGCAACCTCTTGCGTTTTCTTGTTCAATGCCTCTTCTCTGGCATTTAAACTGGCCTCTTTCTTCTCAATTGCTTCCGATCTCTTCTCGACGTTCTCTTCTTTCTGCTGAACTCTGCGTTCTGAACGCTGAACCTCTGCTCTCCTATCCCTCACTTCTTTTTCAAGTTCATTTCTTGTCTTAAGTGATTCTTCTTTTACTTCCAGGAGTTTTTCGCGCTTTGATTCATCAGCTGCTCGAACAGCATCGTCGATGATTTTTCTTGCCCGTTCTTCCGCACTGCCAATCTTGCTCTCGTTCTGCGCATCGATGTTCTTCTGACGCACCGTCATGAAAACAAAAGTAACAAGTACTCCGGCAAGAGCTGCTAATGCTACAAATATAACTGTAGGCATACAGGAGCACCTCCTTATTCAATTTTCATTGTACGATATTTTGTATAAAACAACTAAAAAAGTCCGTAGTTCATACAATATAACAACAAATTAAGTTTACGCTTGAAAGCGCTCTGTGTCAAGAGAATGTGAGGTATCTAATGCCATTCAGCCATCATTTTCTGCGATCTTGATAACCCAGATTCCATCTATTTTTTGAACGCATCCATCAGCAGGGAAACTGGGCATATTTTTGAATTCTTCCGTCTCCATCAGCTTACCCTTATCTTCCACAGACATGATATCTCCTGTCTCAACGCCGAGGTAGATCTGAACAAAACGCTCTCTCTCGTTTGGCAGGAACAATAAATCTTCATAGGTAGCACCTTCAAAATCTGCCAGCTGTTTGCCGTTCATATTATGGCTGGCAATCGGAATCGGATTCGGATAAAAACCACCTAAAATAACGAAAGGATCACCGTATTGATAGCCTTCAGTTTCCTCAAGTTTTACAATAATTCTGTTGTAATACTGCTCTGTTCTTCTCTGTGCAATATAGCTTCTGTAATATGCGTTATTCACCATTCTGCCGCAGGCATAGGATTCCGAAATAAGAGCAATAACTATAAGTGCAGAAATAATGCCGCAAAGCTTATTTCTGTCAGGCATCTGCATAAGTCTCTCTGCAAAAGCTATCAGCATAAAGTAAAATGCAGAGTAAGAATAGATCATTACTGTAGATGCATGTGAAAGCTCAGGCGCCATTACATAAACAAGTCCAAGAGCAAGAGGGAAAATTCCAAGTAGGATAATTAAAATGATTCCTCTTGAAATCTCTGTAAACACCTTCTTTTTAATCATCAAAATAACCAGTGCAATAAGGCAAAGACCCACAAGAATAATATTTATATATGTGGGAGCATAGGCCATAAAGCTTTCAGGCGATGTAACAAAATACTGAAGAACTCTGTGATATGCCCTTAAAACCGCATATATAATATCAGTTATTGAGGATCCTCCGATATTATCAAGGCCTTTATAATCGCTTAGATCAATAAACTTAAGGCTGATAATATATCCGCCCATGGCGATGATAAGTCCCACCAGACTTCTGATACCACAACGTACTACTGAATCCACTTTATTTCCATCAATCAGTTTGATAATAAAAGCAAGAACAAGAAGGGATGTTGCAAGACCAAAATACGCCTGATAGCAAGCCATACTAAAGAACTGTAAAACAGCTCCCAAAATCCATCCAAACCTATACTTTATTATCAGATACACATTCAGAGTACTGGCAAGAATAGCAAGCGCAAAGGTAGGCGCAAGGTACATATAATACATATTACTGGCAGTACTCGGAAGAGTCATCATAATCACAGGTACAAGAACTGCTCCGGTAATGCTCTTAATATCAAGAACCGATACTATAACACATGCAGCAATAGACAGAATAATAATTGACATTATTCCGTTAAGAGCAGGTGATGACCAGGGCGAGAAAAGATCATGAACAGGCTCCTGGAACCACCTGCCAAGCACCTTACCACCGCCTACGCCGGGCACACATACGATATCGTCAAGGTTGGTAATCTTATTGGATATCATAAGAAAATGAACAAGTATTCCAACAACCAGCCCTGTGAAAAATGTGTACTTATACTTAAGCTCAAGCTTACCAAATATATTCTTAAAATAGTCAGGGATTACTCTGCTATCGTCCATCTAATAACAATCCTCCATTTTGTAAATCTGCTAAATCATTATAGCAGATAATACCAAAATATGTTTATTCCTCAAATATGTCAGGGGACATAGCCCGATGGATAGTATCGGAAGAAAAGCCTTTCCTATATAGAAAAGCCATTATTTTCTGTTTATCCTCATAAGGCATATCTGAAGTAAAATGCTTTTTGATCAAAAGATTGGTAACAAGCTTAATCTCAGGATCTTCCTGCTCATCACAAAGCGCCTCATCTAAGACTCTGTCAACAATTTCAGATCTAATGCCCTTCTGCATAAGATCCTGTCTGATCCTGCTCCTACTCTTATCATTAAGATGATATCTGATGTAATCATCAGCATATCTCTCATCATCAAGATAATGATAAGACTTAAGGAACTCTATGGTATCTGCAATTATCTCGTCACTGTATAGGCCTTCTCTTAATTTCTCAGTGAGCTTATATTCTGTGTAGTCTCTTTTTTGAAGAAGATTCATGGCTCTCTTTTTGGCTCTTTTGGGTATAACTTCACCGGTTATCTCATTTAAAACAGGCGAAGAAATCTCTTCGCCTGTCTTAATATGATAGTCCCTTATTTCACCCTTATAGAGAACAAATGCAAATTCTCCATCGATAAAAATCTTCGAACGCTTATTATCAAAAGGTTCTATTCCGGAAACGATCATGAATTATTCCTCATTATTCCTTAGATGCCTTGGATGATTTCTTAGCAGGTGCTTCCTTAGGCTCTTCTGCTGTAGCAGGATCAGCCTGGAGTCCAAACTTCTCTCTAACCTGAGCGGAAATCTCAGCAAGTACATCGGGATGCTCTTCGAGGTAAAGCTTAGCATTCTCACGTCCCTGTCCGATCTTGTCAGTATTGTACTGATACCAAGCACCACTCTTATTTACGATATCTGTGCTTGCAGCAAGGTCAAGAACATCACCTGTGTAAGAAATTCCCTTACCATACATAATATCAAATTCAGCTTCCTTGAAAGGAGGCGCAATCTTATTCTTAACGATCTTGACTCTTGTTCTGTTACCAATGGGTTCTCCGCCCTGCTTAAGTGTCTCAATACGTCTTACATCCATACGAACTGATGAATAGAACTTAAGTGCACGGCCACCGGTTGTAGTCTCAGGATTACCAAACATAACGCCAACCTTCTCACGAAGCTGGTTGATGAAAATAACTGTACAATTGGATTTGCTGATCACAGCAGTAAGCTTACGAAGAGCCTGTGACATAAGTCTTGCCTGAAGACCTACATGAGAATCGCCCATGTCACCGTCAATCTCAGCCTTGGGAACAAGTGCTGCTACTGAGTCAACAACTACGATATCAACAGCGCCTGATCTAACCATGGTCTCGCAGATCTCAAGGGCCTGCTCACCGGAATCGGGCTGTGAAATATATAAGTTATCTATATCTACGCCAATGTTCTTGGCATATACAGGATCAAGAGCGTGCTCTGCATCGATGAAACCGGCGATACCACCGCGCTTCTGAACCTCTGCGATCATATGAAGAGTAACTGTGGTCTTACCACTGGACTCAGGACCATAAATCTCAACAATACGTCCCTTGGGAATACCACCAAGTCCAAGTGCAATATCAAGACTAAGTGAGCCTGTAGGTGTAGTCTCAACGTTCATCTGAGCTGATGAATCGCCCAGCTTCATGACTGCTCCCTTACCGAACTGCTTCTCAATCTGACCAAGTGCTGCTTCTAATGCTTTCTGTTTATCTTCTCTTTCCATACCATTTCTCCTTCTCAGAACAAACGTTCTGCAATCATAATAAAACAAGTGTTCGTTTTTGTCAACACAAAAAGGGATTAAAATAGCGATTCGCCAAAAATAAAGACTAATGAATATTACACAATCATATTTAAAGTGTCAATCCCCAAATTTAAAGCTTTTTCTTATACCGTGAATGCAAACAGCGCAAGCTTAGAAATTACCAGCTCTCTGATAATCATCCCCTTCTTTTCCTTCTCCTCAGGTGCGATATCAACAAGTTCATTTACTGAATATAATTTTTCCTGATACCTGTCGCTTTTGCCTTTTTTCAACTGAGATACTCTGATTCTGGCCTTAAGCTGCTTAAAGACCTTGTATTCAGGGCTCTCCTCGTTCATATAATACAGTCCGCTCTCAAGAGTAGTATCCCGCTCAATATCCCTCAAAATATATCTCTCAAGAATTGTCTTGAGTTTAAAGGGTGCCATATCATTTTCGATTATCTCTGCATAATTCATTCTGGCACCGAAATAATATCTTGAAACATCCTGCATTACATATTTGAAGTCATCTTCGTTGGAAATGTTGTACATGTCTCAGAGCCTCTCATTCAGATTTCTCAGGCTTATAATCGATATCCTCTATCTGATTGCCACAAGCCTTGATCGCTTCGAGGATCTTAGATATCTCCATGCCTGTTTCCTCAGCAAGCTCCTCTACAGTACAGCTTCTCCTGAGTTCTTCAGCCAGCTCTTTTGCTTTCTCAGCTACTTCTTCCACAAGCTTAACAGCCCTCATACCTCTTGATGCCTCTGCAGCATCATCCTCAATGGCATTCTCCATGGCATCCATTACCATCTGAGCAAGAAATCCGTCACATTCCTTATGGTCTTCGATACCGGATAATTCACCTACTGCCTTGGTAAGTGCAATGTTACCTTCTCCGATAAGGTCCTCTAACAAAACGCCCTGCTCTGCATAAAGCTTTGCAATATCAACCACCATGGGAAGACTAACCTCAATAAGCTTCTTCTGTGAAGAAACATCTCCCGCCATAGCAGATATAATAAGGGCTTCCTTCTCACCATCAGTGACCATTTCAATAAAGGAAAGCTCTTCGAGATAATTCTCAAGATAGCCAGACTCCTCTGCTGTCAGATATTCAGAAGCGTCGATAGCCTCATCAATTCCGATATTGTGTTTTTTCAGATAATCCTTAATAAGGTCGTACTGTTCATCAGTGAGTTCAAGCTCAGAAAATGCATCCCTGATCTCTTCCTCAGTGGTCACTCCGCCATTTTTTCTTGCACTTTTGGTGATGTCTGATAAAAGCTGTGCAAAAAGCTGTTCTTTGTTCTCAAGATTACTCATATTTCCTACTTTCTGACATTTATTCGAATTCGATTAATTTTTATTATACTCACAATGTGTACAATAATTCGTACACCTTATTTTACATGGGTATGGGTAAAAAGATGATCCTGGCAATACTCATAATTACCGTTACATTTTGAGCAGAATCTGAACTCAAGATTAGGATCATCCTCTTCTGTTCTGCCGCAAAATGCACACTTATGCTTGGTAACTCCGGGAGGTGTCATTTTTACGGAGCGCTTGAATTCATTGCGTCTCTTAACTTCTCTGGGCCTTAAATGCATAAATCTTCCGGATGTAAGCCAGAATATTCCAAAGGTGCAAAGTGAAGCCAGTATCGGGAAGCAGGCAAAAGCTACACCGTGATAGATATAGGAACCTGCCTCATAGACAAGATATGCTGCATAGAATATTCCAAGCCACTTCATCTTAAGCGGAATGATAAACATAAACAGAATCACATTGTCTGGGAACGTAGCAGCAAAAGCCAGCAAAATGGACATATTAATATAGTATGTATTAAAGCTCGCTGAAAGGAAAACCATTGTCTCAGCTGCATAGGATGCTACCCTGCCATACTGCAAGTAAAGGACCAGATATGATAAAAATGCAGCTACTATCATAAGGATAAAGCCCGTGAAAATATACAGATTATATCTGTATTTACCCCATACGCGCTCCATGGTCGTTCCTATTGAATAGTAAAAATACAGCATTATAAGGATGAAAAACAGATTAGACTCAGTGGGAGGGATAAAAATCCAGGTAAAAAGTCTCCATACCTGTCCCTTCAAAATAAGAGCCGGATTAAGTGTAAGATATCCAAGAATATTCACCTTCAAGGGCGCATAAGACAGCACGTATCCTATGATATAGCAAATAATCAGCTTAATAGTAAGATTATCTATTGCATATTTTCCAAATTTCTTTTCGAAATTACTCATTAAGATTCACCTCGCTTTTGTATTCTATGAAAGTTTAACATAACATGAATTCATTTGCACGGGAGAATTGCACAATTAAGCCCATTCTCAAAAGCACTTCTTGTATAGTATTAGGGTAAATATAGATTCGGAGAAATAAAAAAAGGAAAAGCACCAGCCTTCATGTTAAGATTGAGTTTGCGACAAAAATCTAAAAAGGCGGTGCTTTCCATGTACAACAGTATACTACAGTTTATTCAGAATGATATCAAGGAGATTGAGAAAAATGTCAGAAGTCTCCTTGATGGAGAGAAGGATGCAGCAGATCTTTCAAACGATGTTCATGAGCGTGTGTTAAAGCTTGGATGCAGGCTTATCAGTGAGATATATGAGCAGATTGATGAGGAGATATTCAAGAGCCTTGTAAGAAAGAACAAGTATTATGTCGAGCAGAAGGATATGCCCAGATCTCTTGTTGA
>NZ_KE384158.1:0-74566 GCF_000424285.1 Butyrivibrio sp. MB2005
CATATCCTTCTGCTCGACATAATACTTGTTCTTTCTTACAAGGCTCTTGAATATCTCCTCATCAATCTGCTCATATATCTCACTGATAAGCCTGCATCCAAGCTTTAACACACGCTCATGAACATCGTTTGAAAGATCTGCTGCATCCTTCTCTCCATCAAGGAGACTTCTGACATTTTTCTCAATCTCCTTGATATCATTCTGAATAAACTGTAGTATACTGTTGTACATGGAAAGCACCGCCTTTTTAGATTTTTGTCGCAAACTCAATCTTAACATGAAGGCTGGTGCTTTTCCTTTTTTTATTTCTCCGAATCTATATTTACCCTAATATACCTTATCGGAACCAGACTTCTTATATGTCCTTATTCTTAAAAAATATTAAACGGTCGCCTCATAAAGAAGCTTGTTGCCAATATGAACCTGCTTCACACCTGTTTCTTTGTTTTTGTTAAAATTGAAGCTGAGCATGTAACCGGTTGATAAGCAAAAATAATCGAGATATTCACTTATCTGCTTTTCGCCGCTTTCGTTGTACCTTTCGCCATGCCAGATTTTTAGCTCAATAATGTACTGCTGACCAAGATAATCGATTATTATATCTGTTCTTTTCTGATCCCTTGTCTGTGCTTCGATATAATAATTGCCGGTACCATTTATGATTGGTTTCAGATAAAGAAGAAACTGCTCTCTTCCATCCTTTTCTTTAAACTTATCCTCAAGAGGACCATATATCTGATGATATGTCTGAATGAAGTGTTCAAGAATAAGGCGAACATTAAGTTTTCCATCTTCTACAAAAATATTCCTTGCAAGATCGCCTTCTCTGAAAAATACATTATTTTTGAATTCTTCTTCAGATATGAAAAGGTTGTAAAGTCTGGTTTCAAATATTCTGTTATCTATCCTTACACTGTTATTTACATTCCTGACAAAGCCATACATCTGCATAAGGACTATATCACGCTGGTCAGGGTTCCAGGTGAGTTTGGTACCTTCCATGAGAATACTTTTAAGAGATGCTTTTAATTCAGGTAGATTGTTAAGCTTCCCTGTCAATGACTGGAATAAAGTATTGTCTTCAGAAAGTATCATTTTAACAGCTTCATCCAGTCCATTCCTTGTCCATCTATCATGAAGGTTTTCTATTTTCTTACCAACTTCTGTATCGAGAAGTTCACATATGCGGCTGACAAGAAAAGGATATCCATTAGTATAATCTCTGATTAGCCCAGACATCTCTTCGGTGTCCATTCCGGTATTATGGTCTGATTCATATTCATCCAACATACCTTTTATTCCTTTAGCAGAAAGGCTCATATCAATATTGAATTCAGTCGCAACATTCCAAGGACAATTTTCCTTTGAATCATCTTCGCTACGAATCTTAGACTTAAGATGTTTAACATCTGTTACTCCGGCAAGAATGACGGACTGAAATGTTCTATATTGAGGATTTTTCTGCTTTTTTAAATATCCGGATCGCAATTTACCCAAAAAATCAAGGAAGACCTGATTGTTTGTTGCTGTATCAACTTCGTCTATTATCCATACAATTGGTCTGGCGGAATCATTACATAATGTATCGAAAATTCTAAATATATCATTTAGCTTGGCAGTATTTTCCTGAGCAGAAAGCTTATTTAACAAATCATAATGTTTATCCGGTAACTTTGCGTTCATGCTGTCTTTTGCATCACATAAAACACCAGCAAGCCCTTTTACAAATTGATTCTCATCAATATAATCTGCACCGGTAATATCCTGAAAGTCTATACTTATGACATCATATTTCTGTGACAGGTAACGTTCTAACGCGGTAAGTGTAGTTGTTTTTCCATATTGACGAGCTCTATTGATTGTGAAATACTTTCCGCAATCAACAAGTTGCGTAGTTATTTCTCCAACTCTTTCAGAAAGATCAACCATATAATTTTTATCCGGAACACACACAGCTGTTGTATTAAATGTTTTCACGTATATTCCCTTTGCCAAATTGTGCCATTCTTCGCCATATCTATAGATAATATTAACACTATGACTGGTTATATGCAAAGAAAGGAGCCCCGAAAAGAGGCTCCTAAGCTGTTGGATACAATATATACTACTTAGAACCAGGAAGTAGTTCTTTCATAAGCTTTTGCTGATATTCAGGGTCTTTGGTGGCTTTCTCTAAATCATCAATTCGCCCTAAACTAATAAGTATTGTATTTAGGCTATTAATCGAATTGGTAACTTTTTGAGTAACCTGCTGAGTGACCTGTTCTGTAACTCTTTCAGTAACTTCTTGTGTAACCTGCTCTGTCAATTCATGATCGTGTATTTGTTGTCTCATCCATTCTTTCATATAGTTCTTCGTCACCTCCGATCTATCTTTGACCGTATCAACGATATCTCTAAGCCTTTGTGTGTCTTCGCCGGCATTGTCTTCAAGTTTTCCTGTTACTATATATTTTATCATTTCAGACAGTTTCTTGCCATGTGTATTAGATTCCGGAATATTATAATTTCCGCCGCTATAAAGGAAAATATATCTCCTACCATCATCATATTCAATATCCTTGTGAGTTACGAGTGTAGTCTTCGCCTCATAATACATATCTCCTGCTAAAAATGGATCATATGATAATATTGTGATTGAAATATAATCAGGTAAAGTATTATAGAATTTACCTGACTTAAGTAGTTTAGACTCAACCATTGAAGAGTAATATCTGTGTCTTTTGGGAAGATCTTTTCTGTCAGCTTCCCTGTCCTCCATCTCGATGTCATATACGGATGAAACACTGTTTAATTGCGTTTTGGTATTGTCAATAAATGCATCCAGCCTTATGCCATGGTCACCCTTGTCATTTCCTGTTAAAACTTTTTGCGGCTTTACACTGTCTACTATTACATCATATCCGACTGCTGCACTGATGATGATACTTGCAACCTCCTTTGCCCGATCTTCATCTTCCATTACATAGTTGAAAAGAAAGTTGTTAATCAGTGTCATTGACCTGACAACATTCCTTGCCTCTTCAAATGTGATAATTTCATTAGTAGTTACAATTGATTTTTCATGCACTTTAGTGCCCTCCTTGATAATAAGTATCAGATGAGCAAAAGGTACAGAATTCATAGACGACAGAATCATTCTAAAAATATAAGTAAATCTATTTCGAAAACGTCTTACAACAATTAGTGGAAATAGCGGGTGATCACCCGGATACCTTAACGGTCATCTGACCATTTAAGATAATATTAAAAACGATAATAATTGTCAATGGTGTATTTAATCGTGATAAATAAAGGTGCCTCAAATTGAGCGAATATTATAGAATCTAGTATCTGATGAGCATTTACAGAGGAACATGTAGAATAAGAGCAATTCCTCTGCAAAAACCGATTGTCCAACTTGAATATTACACTTCGCAGCGTAGCATAGCAAAAAGGACAGTTGCACCAAGGGATTAGTGCGACTGCCCCTCTTCTTTTGGACAAACAATATTACTTTTTACTATTTAGAAGCAATCCATTCTTTTTGGCTTCCTCTTTAAACTTGTCAAAATTATAATCATCATCCATGTACTTATCGAGAGTATCCTCAGATAGTGGAGTTCCTATTTTTGTGTATGGCATATCTTTCCCCCTTACTGTTTTATTACGGGGAAAATATTGTTTTTCTTTTTTCATCCCCGTAATTTTTAGCCATTTTTCCGCCATTCTTACGTGGATAAATCTCATTTCCTCTAAGCATCCCCGTAATCCTGAGCCTTTTTTCCGCCATTCTTACGTGAATATATCACATTTTCCCATTCATCCCCGTAATTCACTTCACCATTTCCTGATTTTCTTACGTGGATAAATATTGTTTTTCACGATACCCACGTAATTCAAAACAGCAACTGTAAAAAACTAAAAAGCAGCTAATGATTGACCGACCTTCCATAAATCATTTGACACTACCAGAAAAAAGTTGTAATTTGTTTTAAACTTTATTATTTGCTATAACAAGAGTTAATTCCACGCTATAAAATGTTTATAATTTCGTTTATTACAATTCAAAAAAAATGAGCAGGAAAACCGTAATTGGTATTCCTGCTCTTCCACTTATTTCGCCTTGATGCTCTTCTTTTTGCTCCAATTGGAATAAGTCTTATTTACACCTGTCTTCTTATAGGTGCGGATTCTTACGAAGTACTTTTTACCGGCCTTAATATTACAACTATATCGAAAATCATTTAATTACCTGAAGCTCTGATATATCCTCACTCTCAGGTCCCTGCATTGAACAGCCCTTTTCTTTTGCAGTAATTATATAATCAAGAATTTCTTCTGTAACAACCTCGCCCGGAGAAATGATCGGTATTCCCGGAGGATAACACATTACAGATTCAGCTGAGATTCTTCCTACAGTCTGCTTTATCGGAAGTGATTCCTTCTCAGCATAGAAAGCTTCCTGAGGGGTTGCCTTCACAATAGGTGTTACATACTCTGCTGAGAAAAAGCTCTGCTCAGGTTTTGAATAAAGTCTTCTGATATCAGATAAAGCTCCTGCAAGTCTCTCAATATCCTGAAGCCTGTCGCCAATAGAGATATACGCCATAACGTTAGAAAGATCACCAAATTCCATCTGGATATCATACTCATCACGAAGAAGGTCATATACCTCAATTCCTGTAAGGCCTACGCCTCTTGTATTTACTACAAGCTTGGTCTCATCGAAATCATAGATGCTTCCGCCGTTTATAAGCTCGTGTCCGTAAGCGTAGTAGCCGGGGATCTCATTTATCTCTTCTCTGGCATATTTAGCCATCCCCGTAACCTTCTCAAAGCTGTCATGACCATGAAGAGCCAGATTCCTTCTGGAAATATCAAGACTTGCAATAAGAAGATAACTTGCACTTGTGGTCTGAGTCAGGTTTACAATTCTGCTGATATATCCAACATTTGCATTCTTACCACAAAGAAGTATGGAGCTCTGAGTAAGACTTCCGCCGGATTTATGCATACTGATGGCAGCCATATCAGCTCCTGCCTTCATACCGCAAAGAGGAAGATTCGGTCCAAAATAAAGATGTGTACCATGCGCTTCATCCACCAGAGCCTTCATTCCGTGTGCATGGGCAAGATCAACTATAGCCTGAAGATTGGAACAAATACCATAGTAAGAAGGATTGTTAATAAGGATTGCCTTGGCGTCAGGATTCTCCTTAACAGCCTTCTCAACATCAGAAAGCTCCATTCCAAGCGGAATTCCAAGTTTGGTATCAACCTTGGGATCAATATATACAGGAACAGCGCCGCACAGAATAAGCGCATTTATGGCACTCTTATGCACATTCCTGGGCATAATTATCTTCTCACCATGCTTAACGGAAGACAAAACCATGGCCTGAACAGCACTTGTGGTACCGTTAACCATCAAAAATGCATGCTCAGCTCCAAATGCATCTGCTGTAAGCTCTTCTGCTTCCTTTATTACAGATACGGGATGACACAGGTTATCCAGCGGCTTCATTGAATTAACATCTATACCAACGCACTGTTCTCCAAGAAAGCGCACTAGTTCCGCATTGCCCCTGCCTCGTTTATGTCCGGGTACATCAAAGGGTACCACTCTCTGTTTTCTAAATCTCTCAAGTGCTTCATAAACAGGCGCTCTTCTCTGACGATCAAGATTCAACAGGCCAGTCCTCCATGTTATATATAAGATAGAAAAAGGGCTATGTGCCATTCTTGGCACAAAGCCCTCTAAAGTCTTTTATAGGCAAAAATATCTTATCATTAATGTACCTAATGTCAATAAATATACCCTATTTTTTCATAAGTATTAAGAAATTATCTACAGGTGATATAAGCTTTGCCTACTTTACAATTCCATTTTTTATCTAATCTATCAAGCTAATATAATGTAAATTAAATACATATTTGGGCTGTTTCCTGTCTACAACTTTGAAAAAAATTCCTCCTGCTTTAGTAATGTTTACAGTCCTTTTAGCTTTTTCCCCTTTAGCAAATTTGTATTGCGGTTTAAGTTTTACCGTTATTTTCTTTTTACCTTCAATCCTTTTAAATTTGCTACTATCCCAATAGCCGGGGGTATTAGTTTTATCAAAATAGCGGGTAATATTGATGTTTCCGACTTTGACTAAGGCAAAAGGATTTTGATATTTTTTAACATAGTAATGATCTTCAGAGACTTTATTCCAAACATCATCTATTTTCTCATAATGCACAAGGGTTGCTTTTCCGGGGCCAACAGCACGTACTTCGTAAGACCCTTCACAGCTACTAAAAAAATTTAATGATGGTGAGTAAATCTTCACAACATTTTCATTTGTTGAATTATACTGATCTAATTGTAACCATCCCCTTTGTCTGGAAGCTATAAATTTCTGTTTATAATACTTTGATGATGGCTTAAATAGCCATTCTCCGATATACCTTGTCTTAACCTCGGCTTTTGACTCTATTGAAGTCGTACCCAAGACAATGAACACTGTCATTAAACTTAATACCACACATATCATTTTCTTATACAATTTCATATCAGTATTTCTCCCTTCTGTATTATTTGAAGCAAAAATATTGAGACAACATGAATTATATAAGACAATTATATAATAATATTTTGAAAAAATAATTCATGCCGCTAATTTGTCATTGACAAAAAAGTGGCATGAATTATAAATATCATTTAAAATTTATAAAATCTTTCATAAAGCGATAAACAAACTTCGTTAAGCATTAGGTTAAATCAAATGGAATGAATAAAAAGTCCGCTGAGAAGCTTGGGTTCAAACCAGGTGGATTTTGGCGGCATAAGTCTTCCCGCATCTGCTACGGCAAAAAGCTCATGGATATCTGTGGGATACATAGCAAATGCAAGTACGCAGTCATTCTGACATCGCTTTTCAAGCTCTGATAATCCGCGGATACCTCCTACAAAATCAATTCTGGGATCGTTCTTTGGATCACTTATGTTAAGGAGCGGTGTAAGTACATTGTTCTGCAAAATACTTACGTCAAGACCATCTACTGCATCACTGCTCTTTATATCTTCATGGGCATTTAGTCTGTACCATTTGCCACCAAGAAGCATCCCCATCTCGCACTTCTTGGAAGGCTTAACAGCTGAATTTTCCGGAGTTACATTGAATTTTTCCTTAATCTTTGCAAGGAATTCGTCCTCGGTCATTCCGTTTAAATCCTTAATCACACGGTTATAATCCATGATCATAAGCTCGCTGTCAGGAAAAAGAACTGACAAGAAGAAATCATATTCCTTATTGCCGTTAGCTTCGGGATCAGCCTCTCTTCTCTTTTTTGCAACCTTAACAGCTGAAGCGCATCTGTGATGGCCGTCTGCGATATAAATAGCATCCATTCCCTTAAAAGCGTCAGCAATGGCAGATACTTCATCATCTCTATCAATAATAAACACGCGGCTCTTTATACCATCCTTGGTAACAAAGTCATATACAGGCTTATCCTCAGCCTTAACTCTGTTCATAACTTTTCTAATGACATCGTTTTCTCTGTAGCAAAGGAAAATGGGACCTGTCTGAGCGTCACAGGAATCAACATGATGAATTCTGTCTGCTTCTTTTTTCGCAAGTGTATTCTCGTGCTTCTTGATTACGTTGTTTTCATAGTCATCCACGCTGCTGCAAGCAACAATTCCTGTCTGAACTCTTCCGTCCATTGTCTGCTCATAGAGATAATAGCAGGGCTTTTCCTCATGAACAAAGGTACCGTCCTGGATTTTCTCCCAAAGCATATCATGTGCTTTCTGATACACCTCTTCAGAATACATGTCATAGTCTTCAGTAAACTGAGTTTCAGGTCTGTCTATCGCAAGGAAAGACATAGGTTCTCTCATGACCTCTGCTCTTGCTTCCTCTCTGTTATAAACATCATAAGGAAGTGCAGCCACTCTGTCTGCTATATCTGTTCTTGGTCTGTATGCTGCAAATGCTCTGATATCTGCCATCTGTTCACCTATACATCTTTTCTTACAACACGAACTCTTATTACGCCGTCAATTTTCTCGCATTCTTTTACAAGATCATCGGAGATTGAAGATTCAACATCAATCATTGTGTACGCATAATCGCCCTTGGACTTATTTACCATGTTTGCGATGTTATAGCCGGCATTACCCATAACATTTGTAAATTGACCGATCATACCGGCAACATTCTTATGAATGATTGTAATTCTGGGAAGTGTACAGATTCCCATCTCGCAACGAGGCATATTAACTGCATTAACGATATTACCGTTTTCAAGGTAATCCTTCATCTGGATTACAGCCTTAATCGCACAGTTGTCCTCTGACTCCTCTGTTGAAGCTCCAAGGTGAGGAATTACGATACATCCGTCATGACCTGCAGTTACAGTGTTCGGGAAATCTGTAACATACTTTCTAATCTTACCGGAGTTGATACCTGAAAGAATATCTGTCTCATTGCAAAGGATATCTCTTGCAAGATTCAGAATGATAACACCCTTCTTCATCTTGGCAATAGCCTCAGCATTAACCATTCCCTTTGTGTTATCCAGGGCAGGAACATGAATTGTGATGATATCGCACTTTGAATAAATATCATCTACATTAGTTACGTGCTTAACATCTGAGCTAAGGCTCCATGCTGCATCTACTGAAAGATAAGGATCATATCCATAAACTTCCATACCAAGATTTCTTGCTGCATTTGCTACTCTAACGCCGATTGCTCCAAGACCGATGATACCAAGCTTTTTACCTGCAATCTCAGTACCTGCAAACTTCTTCTTGGTCTTCTCAGTAAGCTTTGCAATCTCAGGATCGCCTGCATTTGCTCTAACCCATTCAACGCCTCCGATGATATCACGGGATGCGATAAGCATTGCTGCAATAACCATCTCCTTTACACCATTTGCGTTTGCACCTGGAGTATTGAAAACAACGATACCCTCATCTGCGCATCTGTCACAGGGAATGTTGTTAACACCTGCACCTGCTCTTGCGATAGCAAGGAGGTTTTCAGAAAAAATCATTTCATTCATGTTGGCACTTCTTACAAGAACGCCATCTGCATCGTCGATGTTATCTACAGCCTGGTACTGCTCTGTGAAATTATTAAGACCAATCTTTGCGATGGGATTTAAGCATTTATATTTGAACATTTCGTCTCCTCTCATGTTAAACACTGTTCTATTCCGTTAATGACCGGATTATTTTTTAATTCAATCCTTGTTTATGAATTTGCCTTCTCGAAGCTCTCCATGAAGTCTACAAGCTTCTGTACGCCTTCCTTAGGCATAGCGTTGTAGATACTTGCTCTCATACCGCCTACAGATCTGTGCCCCTTAAGGCTTACAAGTCCGTTTGCTGTAGCTTCTGCAATGAACTTCGCATTGAGATCTTCGCTGTCTGTGATGAAAGGAACATTCATAAGAGATCTGTCCTCAGCTCTTACAGTGCCCTTGAACATCTTGCTATTATCAAGGAAATCATAGAGGATAGCAGCCTTCTCTTCATTTCTCTTCTTCATCTCTGTGAGACCGCCCTGCTCCTTAAGCCATTTGAACACAAGACCGCACATGTAAATAGCCCAGCAGTTAGGTGTGTTGTAAAGAGATCCGTTATCAGCCTGAGTCTTCCACTTAAGCATTGTAGGAACGAAATCCGGAACATCATCTCTGATAAGATCTTCTCTGATGATGCTGATTACAAGACCTGCAGGTCCTACATTCTTCTGAACGCCACCGTAGATTACGCCGTAATCATTAACATTTACAGGCTCAGAAAGGAAACAGGAGGAAACATCTGATACAAGGATATGACCCTTGGTATTAGGAAGCTTCTTAAACTTTGTTCCATAGATTGTGTTGTTCTCGCAGATATAAACATAGTCTGCATCTTCTGGAATCGCCAGATCGGAACAATCCGGGATATAAGAAAATGTCTTATCAGCACTTGAAGCAACTTCGATAGCTTCGCCGTATTTCTTAGCCTCAGCCATAGCCTTCTTGGCCCACTGGCCAGTTACAATGTATGCTGCCTTCTTATTCTGCATAAGGTTCATGGGAACTGCAGCGAACTGCTGGCTGGCACCGCCCTGAAGGAATAATACCTTGTAATTATCAGGGATATTCATAAGGTCACGGATATCCTGCTCAGCTGTCTGTATAACCTGATCAAAGGTCTTGGATCTGTGGCTCATCTCGTTGATGGACATACCACAACCATTATAATCAAGCATCTCAGCAGCTGCCTGCTTCAAAACTTCCTCCGGCAATACTGCGGGGCCTGCACTAAAATTGTAAACTCTGGACATTGTTCTCTCCTCCTGAAAAAATTTCAAAAAACAAAATTGATTTTTAAATTATTTATTCCACTCTATTCTCATTTTTATTTTTTGTCAACTATGTATTCGGTAATTAATGTTATTTTATTATTTTAAGGAATGAAAAATACAAAAAATAGTCCCCGAACGGGAACTATTTTGATAGATTATTGGTTATTATTTTAATAAAACAATAGTACCGGAACGCCCACTTCTACACTGTTATAAAGGATTTCCATCTTTTCCAGCGGGGAATTTATACAGCCATGAGATCCTGAATGTTTATATATCTCACCGCCAAATTCTTTTCTCCAGGTTGCGTCATGAATGCCTACTCCTTTATTTACTCCAAGCCAATAATTTACGTAAGACGCATAGTCTGCACCACGCAATATTGTGTGATATCGCTTATTGTAAACATGAAAAAGTCCTACCGGAGTGCTTCTTCCTGCTCCTGTATTTCCGGTTACAACATCATATTCCAAGGATAATTTTCCATCTTTGTAGTAGCTAAGATGCTGTTTGCCCATGTCAATGATTATATATTCATTACCAAGCTCTTTAGCATCGATCTCGAAGCTTTTCTTTGGTGCTTCAACAACAAGTTCTGAATTTTCACCGGAAGCAAAGGCTTCTAAGAAATCCTCAAATTCCTTATCCTTATCAAAGAACTGTCCGTCCTTACTGCCACTTACAAATATTGTGCCCTGACCTGTCTTTTGATATGCTGCAATATCATGCTCTGTATCAAATTCCATGATCTTTTTGGAGTAATAATCATATAATTTGGAGCAGCTTATTATAAGATTTCCCTTAGAATCCACAACAAATTCATTCTCAACTCCGTAATCGTAAGGGAATTTACCAACCTTTCCATCATAGATAAAGCGTCCAAGTGATGGATTATCCTCTGATAATTCTTCATCCTTTGCCTTATCCAAATCCTGCAAGGTCACAGCGTATTCAGCAAATTCCTTGCCTGAAAAGCTTATACTCTTATCAAGCATTGTGATGGACATGCTGCGTTTTTGAAGTTCATCCAGCTTTTCATAGAGCTCTTTTACCGCAAGATCATTTTCTGTAGGAGTCATTTTGACATAACACTCAGGATCGTTACTTAAATCCAGCTCATACTCTTTATTATGAACAGCCTCGTTTACTTTTCTGAAAAAGGCCTCGAAGACAGGCTTATTTCTCTCGTTGTTAACAAGATAATAGCCCTCATCTCCGTGTCTTAATTCGTATATTTCTTCACCGGTATCTTCAAAAATAGGCCATCTCTCAAGAGACTTTCTGAGCTTATCCTCATCGATACTGATATTTCCTATGATATCCCTGTCTCTTGAAGTAAACAGATTTATTCCCCACGCAAGAGGATTCTGATTATCAAGTATGTTTTGAAGCTCGTCCTTATAATCTGCTTCGTAGCCAATTGTCGCACCGTCAACAAAATATTTGGAGCCATCCTCGGCGGTCAGAAGAATTCCACTATAAAGCGACGAATTCTTCAACTCGCGATTTACCTGATCAATAGATTTCCCCGTACAGTAAACTCTGTTTATCCAGGTCCCGTATGAAAAGCTGCCTTCGTAATAGTAGCCCATCATAACATAGAGACCCGCAAATACTAATACTGACAAAAACAGTATTATGTATAAAATCCCCCTCTTTGTCATACCTTTCCTTTTAGAGTCAAATTATGCTCTATCCTTTCCTGCAAGATCCTTTGCATCGAAGGCTTCACTGATTGAAGCACCCGGTGAAACCATAGGGAATACCTTTTCATCGGGATCGATGGCAATATCAAGAAGAACAGGTCCCTTTGCTGCAAGAGCCTTCTTAAGTGCAGGCTCTACCTCTTCTTTCTTCTTTACTCTGATAGCCATACAACCAAGACCTTCAGCAACTTTGCAGTAGTCTACCTTATCCGTAAGGATAGTATTTGAATAATGCTGGTTGTAATAGAGATTCTGCCACTGTCTTACCATGCCAAGCACCTGGTTGTTGATCACAACCTCGATGATATGGATATCATATCTGCTGGCAGTAGCAAGCTCGTTCATATTCATTCTAAAGCAGCCGTCACCTGCAATATTTATAACTGTCTTATCAGGCATACCAACCTTAGCTCCGATGGCAGCTCCAAGGCCGTAACCCATTGTACCAAGTCCGCCGGAAGTCAGGAAGGTTCTGGGATGCTTATACTTATAGAACTGAGCAGCCCACATCTGATGCTGACCAACGTCTGTAGAAATGATGGCATCGCCACCCGTAAGCTTATCAATAGTCTCTATAACATAAGGGCAGTTAAGAGTAGTCTTGTCATAAGCAAGAGGGAATTTCTTCTCATACTCCTTGATATGGCTGATCCACTCTGCATGATTAAGCTGAGTAAGCTTATCATTAAGAATTGAAAGTACTTCCTTCAGATCACCGACGATTGAAAAATCCGCATGGATATTCTTATTGATCTCAGCAGCATCTATATCGATTTGAAGTACCTTTGCTTTTCTTGCAAAAGTCTTGGCATTACCAATTACTCTGTCAGAGAAACGTGCGCCTAAAGTAATAAGCAGATCGCACTCACTTACACCAAAATTTGAGGTCTTTGTACCGTGCATTCCGATCATGCCGGTATAGAGGCTGTGATGGCCGTTAAATGCCCCCTTACCCATAAGGGTATCGCAAACCGGGGCCTGGATTCTCTCAGCAAAAGTAAGAAGCTCCTTATCTGCTCCAGAAATTACTGCGCCGCCGCCCACATAGATGAATGGTCTCTTGGCATGCTCAATCATCTTGATAGCAGTCTTGATGTCATCAGAATTAAACTTAAGCTCTTCTTCCTTCTCTACAGGCTTATAGGGCTTATAATCACATTTATTTGCAGTAACATCCTTGGTAATATCAACTATTACAGGGCCGGGTCTTCCGCTTCTTGCAATATCAAAGGCCTTTCTGATGGTGTCAGCAAGATTCTTTATGTCCTTAACGATATAACCATGCTTGGTAATAGGCATGGTTATGCCTGCTATATCCACCTCCTGGAAAGTATCCTTTCCAAGAAGTGGCAGATTAACATTACATGTAATTGCAACCATAGGCACAGAATCCATATAAGCCGTAGCAATTCCGGTAACAAGGTTGGTTGAACCGGGGCCACTTGTAGCAAGACATACTCCTACCTTGCCTGTAGCTCTTGCATATCCATCGGCTGCATGTGCAGCACCCTGCTCATGAGATGTAAGAATGTGCTTTATAACATCCTGCTGTTTGTATAATTCGTCATAAACATTAAGTATGGTTCCGCCCGGATATCCGAAAACAGTGTCAACGCCCTGCTCTTTAAGGCATTCCAAAACTATCTGTGCTCCTGTAAGCTGCATAAAACAGTACTCCTTTATCTAATTCTTGTAATTACTTATTTTATTTGATCTCGAGAATCGCTCCTCTGTTACCACTGGTAACCATCTTCTCATATCTGGCGAGATATCCAGTGGTGATCTTAGGCTCTCTGGGCTGCCATTTAGCTCTTCTCTGCGCAAGCTCTTCATCTGATACCTTCATATCGAGCTTATTATTATTGATATCGATAGAGATAATATCGCCCTCTTCAACAAGTGCAATAGGTCCGCCAACTGCAGCCTCGGGAGATACGTGTCCGATAGATGCTCCTCTGCTTGCACCTGAGAAACGACCATCTGTAATAAGAGCTACAGATGCTCCAAGTCCCATACCTGCAATAGCTGATGTAGGATTAAGCATTTCTCTCATTCCGGGACCACCCTTAGGTCCTTCATATCTGATAACAACAACATCACCTGCTACGATTTTACCGCCAAGGATAGCTGCAATAGCATCTTCCTCGCAGTCAAATACTCTTGCAGGGCCTTCATGCACCATCATCTCAGGTACTACTGCAGATCTCTTAACGATACCTGTATCGGGAGCAATGTTACCCTTAAGTACAGCGATGCCGCCATTAGGCATATAAGGATTTTCAATAGGTCTGATTACCTCAGGATCCATGTTTCTAACGCCTGAAATGTTCTCTCCAACGGTCTTACCTGTGCAAGTAATAAGGTCTGTGTGAAGAAGGTTCTTCTTATTAAGCTCTGCCATAACAGCATAGATACCTCCAGCCTCATTTAAGTCCTCCATGTAGGTAGGGCCGGCAGGAGCAAGGTGACAAAGGTTAGGAGTTCTGTCAGAGATCTCATTTGCCATCTCCATATTGATTTCAACTCCTGCCTCGTGTGCGATCGCAGGAATGTGAAGCATTGTATTTGTGGAACATCCAAGAGCCATATCCATTGCAAGGGCATTCTCGAAGGCTTCCTTGGTCATGATATCTCTGGGCTTTATGTCGCTCTTAATAAGCTCCATGATCTGGTAACCGGCCTGCTTTGCAAGTCTGATTCTTGCTGAATAAACTGCAGGAATTGTACCGTTACCTCTAAGGCCCATTCCGATAGCCTCTGTAAGGCAGTTCATGGAGTTAGCTGTGTACATACCTGAGCAGGAACCGCAGGTAGGACAAACCTTCTCCTCGAACTCATTAAGCTCATCCTCAGTCATCTTGCCTGCTGAATAGGTTCCAACAGCCTCGAACATTGAACTCAGTGAACGCTTTTTGCCGTTTACTCTTCCTGCCATCATAGGACCGCCTGAACAAAATATGGTAGGAATATTGATTCTTGCAGCAGCCATAAGCATTCCGGGAACGCTCTTATCACAGTTAGGAATCATAACCATTCCATCAAAAGCGTGAGCCATTGCAAGACATTCTGTACTGTCAGCCACAAGGTCTCTTGTTACAAGAGAATACTTCATTCCCACATGTCCCATGGCAATACCGTCACATACAGCAATTGCAGGAACGATTACAGGCATACCGCCGGCTTCTGCTACGCCAAGCTTTACAGCCTGAGCAATTCGATCAAGTTCCATATGACCGGGAACAATATCACTCTGTGAGCTTATAATACCGATAAGGGGCTTTTTCCTCTCCTCTGCTGTAAAACCAAGTGCGTTAAACAGACTCCTGTGAGGTGCCTGCTGTAAGCCTTCCATAACGCGATCACTATTCATATTATTTCACCTACCCTTTCTGTAAATTAGTACTTTAGCAAATCAAATCTCATCTTTTATATAAGACAAAATCTTCATTTTCATAAAAAATATAAAACTCTGAATTTATGTAATCCCAAGGAAGTGTCTCATAGGTCTGATAGAATTTCCAATTATCAGGACCATCATAACCTTCCTTCATCATGTTGCGGTCAACAAGGACATAATCACAGTCCAAGGGATCTGTGTTGGTGCATTCTATATCCCATCCGAATTTCAGAAGATATTCCTGATCACAATCGAGAACACATAATTTCTTATTCTCGCTGGGATTCATTACATAAAGTGCGTTGTAACAACTGGTCTCCCTGTCGCCAAGCTGAGCAAAGTATGCTGTATTAAGAAACATCATTACCGAAAATACCGCCATCAGTATAACCGGTATTATCGGAAGTATTTCATAAATCACGAGTGATTTAAGTTTATCTTTAAAGATTTCATTTATCCTAAGATACAGATGCTCGACCACTACCGCAGAACATGCAGCAGTTATAAAACCAAGATAACTGAACACTCTGTAATAAGGTAACTTAGCCTGCAATATCAGCAATATCAAAAATCCGTTTGCATTCATTATTATAAGCAGACTGAAGATTGTACGACTGTTTTCAAAATGCCTTATACACTCTACCCCAAGAATTATAAGTCCAAAAAAAACAATTAAAGCTGTAACTCCAGGGTTAACAGGATACATATAGCTGGCCAGAGTCTGCAACCAGAAATTCAGCTGTCCAATATATCCATTCCTTGGAACACTCTGAATATATGGCTGAGAAAGCATATACTCGATACCTCTAATGGCTGCCTTAAATGGATGTCCAAGTATAAGCTTCACATGGCTCATTCCATAATAAATACTCGCTTCGTCCTTCACCAATAAATTGGAACCTATAGCAAGCCATATAACGGCATATAGTACAAAAACAATAGCTGCTGCTATAAGTCCTGCTGTAATAAAGCTTCTCAGCTTTTTATAATATCTGTTATTCCACTTTTTACCCTTGGCATCGTTGGAACGGATTCCGTTTATTATAAGAAAAAGCCCTGTGGCAAAACAGGTGGGTATCACCCAATAAATGCTGCTTGGAATTGTATATAATCCAAGAATCAGTGTTATCGCAAATTTTACAAAATCCATTTTCACGATGTTTTCTGATTTGCAGATAACGATTATCTCTCTTATGCAAAACAAAAAGCATGTAGTTGCAAGAGTGTATCCTCTTCCCTGTACAGAAAGATCATTTACAAGGAGGCATGTGAAGTATAAAAGCATCGCTCCGTAGGATATCCAGTTACTTACAAAGCGTCTGCATATTCTATATACAATGAAAGGATTAAGTACCGCACATACAAAAGATATCCCTCTAAGGCCTACATAAGGATTCCCAAATAGATCGAGTATAGAAGATAAAACTGAATACCCTACATGATTATTGGGAAGTGGCCAGTGAATAGCAGCATATATCGGACCTCTGCTTATGAAATAATTGTAAGTATAAAGCTCGTCGTACCAGGGAGTAATATAAGCAACACGCCAAATATAATAAAACGCCATAAGTATCAGCGTAAGAACCACCGCCATATCGACAGGTTCTGTGGGCAGATAATTATATAAGCCTATATACGATTCATTATCATTTGATTCTCTCGCCAATCAAATCTCCCATCCTGCGGCATCCGCATCTCTTATCTTCAGAAATATTCTCACCGGCTCTTATAAGATCGCCGGTTCTGTAACCATCTGCAAGAGTCTGTCTGACTGCTTCCTCAATTGCATCAGCTTCCTTCTGTAATCCGAAGCTGTATCTAAGCATCATAGCTGCAGAAAGTATTGTAGCTATAGGATTAGCAAGATCTTTTCCTGCAATGTCCGGGGCACTTCCATGGCTGGGCTCATAGAGTCCAAACTTAGTCTCATTGAGGGAACTACTGGGAAGCATTCCGATAGACCCTGTGATCATGCTGGCTTCATCAGATAAAATATCACCAAACATATTCTCAGTAAGTACCACGTCAAACTGTGAAGGATCCTTAACAAGCTGCATTGCTGCATTGTCCACAAGCATGTGACTAAGCTCTACTTCAGGATAGTCCTTTGCTACCTCGTTAACTACTTTTCTCCAAAGTCTCGAAGAATCAAGTACGTTAGCCTTATCTACGCTTGTAACCTTCTTATTTCTAAGCATTGCGATATCAAAAGCCTTGATTGCTATTCTTCTGATCTCACTTTCCTTGTAAACAAGGGTATCGGTTGCAACAAGCTCTCCATCTACCTCAGTGGTATTTCTGTCACCAAAATAGAGTCCGCCTGTAAGCTCTCTCATAATTAAAAGATCGAACCCTTTCTCAGATGTCTCATCCTTTAAAGGGCAAGCGTCCTTAAGCTGCTCATACAAGAAAGCAGGTCTTAAATTTGCAAATAAATTAAGGGATTTCCTTATTTTCAAAAGACCGGCTTCCGGTCTGAGTGAAGGCTCAAGCTTATACCAGGGAGATGTAGAAGTATCTCCGCCGATAGAGCCCATAAGAACTGCATCAGAATTCCTGCAGGTTTCAATTGTCTCATCAGTAAGGGGCACACCATAAGCGTCAATGGAACAGCCACCCATGAGAACATCAGTGTAAACTATTTCATGTCCGTATTTCTTGCAGGTTATATCAAGTACCTTTTTTGCTTCAGCAACAATCTCCGGTCCGATTCCGTCACCGGGAATACAAGTTATATTAAGTCTCATACCATTTCCTCCCCAAAAATGATAATCAAAAGCCTATGTACCAAATACTTATGAAAAAGCCGGCAAAAATACATAATGCCGGCTTATATACTTTATAATACGAATCCGTATCAGATTCTCTTTACAAAATTACTTCTTTTCATCCTTAGAAGCGCTTGCAACTGCGTCCTCAGGCTTCTCAACCTCAACGATTGCTTCCTTAACCATAGGGATACGGCAGTTCTTGTTGTTACCAAACTCAACGATAACAGTTGATGACTCTTCATCGATATCGATAACTGTTCCGATGAAGCCGCCTGTTGTTCTAACGCTGTCACCAACAGCAAGCTGTGAAAGAAGCTGTGCCTTCTGCTTCTGTTCCTTACGCTGAGGACGAAGCATGATGAAATAAAGTGCTGCGAAAATAGCTACGTAAACAAGTATAATGATAAGTCCGCTACCACCTGTAGCAGCCTGAGCATCCAGTAGCATTAAATTATTAAAGTTCATATAATCCTCCCAATTCCATTTAGTAATATTTTGAACATATTTAGTATCTTACAATTAATGAAGACTTAAAACAAGAGTTTTAACCCTTTTTCCATCCTTTGGCTATATCGTAGCGCTCGCCTGTGATCTCACTGTCATATTCCATGAAGCCGTCAAGCATCTCCTTTTTAAAGGATGCATATCTGCCATCTTCCAGTGCTTTTCTGATATCAGCCATAAGATGATTATAGAAATAAAGATTGTGCAAAACGCAAAGTCTCATACCAAGCATCTCGTTGGATTTAAGAAGATGTCTGATGTAAGCCCTCGAATATCTTCTGCAGGCAGGACATCCGCAGCCTTCCTCGATCGGTCTGTCATCAAGCTCATATTTAGCATTTAAAATATTAAGGTGTCCCTTCTTAGTGTAAAGGTGTCCATGTCTTCCGTTTCTACTGGGATATACGCAGTCAAAGAAGTCTATTCCCCTGTCAACAGCTTCGAGAATATTGGCAGGTGTTCCAACTCCCATAAGATATGTAGGCTTTGCCTCAGGCAAATAAGGAACAACCGTATCGAGCACATGATACATCTCTTCGTGAGTCTCACCAACAGCAAGACCGCCTACGGCATAACCGTCAAGATCCATCTCTGAAATTCTCTTGGCATGTTCAATTCTGATATCATCAAAGATCGCACCCTGATTTATTCCAAAGAGCATTTGATTTTTGTTGATGGTATCAGGAAGGGAATTAAGTCTGTCCATCTCCTTTTTGCATCGCTCAAGCCATCTTGTGGTTCTGTCAACGGACATTTGCACATATTCATGATCAGCTCTTGCAGAAGGACATTCATCAAATGCCATTGCTATTGTAGATGCGATATGAGACTGAATCCTCATGCTCTCCTCAGGTCCCATAAAAAGCTTGTGCCCGTCAATATGGGATCTGAAATACACGCCTTCTTCCTTGATTTTACGGTTTTCAGATAATGAAAATACCTGGAATCCGCCGGAATCCGTAAGGATCGGAACCTTACAATCCATGAACTTGTGGAGTCCGCCCATCTTGTAAATAACATCATCTCCGGGACGAAGATGCAGATGATAGGTATTTGATAAAACAACCTGTGTGCCTATCTGTTCAAGATCCTCAGTGGATACTCCGCCTTTAATTGCAGCAACTGTTGCTACATTCATAAATACAGGGGTCTGAATCACGCCATGAACGGTGTGGAATTCGCCCCTCTTTGCTCTTCCTTCTTTTTTAATAAGTTTGTACATAGTTCCTCACATTCAAATGCATTTTTAGCAAGATAAAAGGCTGCCGAAAAAAGGCAGCCCCATAACTTTAGTCATACAAGTAATTATCCCAAAATTCCTCAAGACAGAGATTCTCATCATGCATTATAGTCGCAGCAGCAGTTCCCACATATCTGAAATGCCACGGCTCATACTCGATACTTGTGATATTCTCCTTGCCCTGAAGATATCTTACTACAAAACCGTATTTATAGCTATTATTTGCAAGCCATTGTCCCTCAGGTGTATCACCAAAGCCCTCATCAAGCTCGTAATAATCACCTGTAACGATATCAAAAGCAAGACCTATCTGATGTTCTGATGAACCGGGTACTGTAACTGCCTGAGATGACATATTGTAGGCATCCATATAGGAAAGTCCGGCTTTCATGTAGTAATTGATCTTCCTGTCAAACAGTCCTTCCTGTCTCTCACTGTCACGATAAGGTGAACAGATAACAAGTCTGATTCCGTCATCAGAAGCAGCCTTGAGCATAGCCTTCAAAGGAGCTATAACTCTCTCATCACATTTCATCGTAGAATTGATATCCCCAAGAGGGAATGTGTAATCCTCAGGAATCGGATGCTGCTTATTTACCAAAATAAGCTTCCAGTCATCTGCACTGAATTCATTGTCCTCAGAATCATCGATCTCCTCGATGTTCTCTTCCTCGATATCATCAAAATCAATATCTTCGGAACTAATCTGTGCATCTGTAGCCTCTTCATACTCAGAAGCCACTGCGTCAGGGCTTGTCATAATAGAAGGATCAACCTCCACAAGCTCTGCCAACTCCGCATCAGATTCTCCCTCGCTCACAGCAAGTGTATCAGATGTGTAATAATTCTCGCTTTCATTTTCTGTTTCATTAAAATCCGAAACAAAGCTTATATTCAAAGCTATCGCTTCAGGATAAGTAAAACTACTGCTTGCCACAAAGAAAAACAAAACGCTGGCAAGACAGCTGAATCTTTTTGCATTATGCGCAAAGTAAAGTCCCAGATCATAAACTGTCAGGACAACCATTGCATAAGCCATGCCGATGAACTTTAATCTCTTATGCTTAATGCTAAAAGAACGGACCCTGTCTATGACCTTATCCCGAAAGGTCGGTCCCATCTGTAAGTTTCTAGCTCGCACCTCTTTAACCTCATAGAAAATAATATACATAGTTATTATAACTCGTTGAAATAAAATAACAACAAAAAAATTAAGAAATAATTAAGAAATGATTGCAGCGAAATTATATTTATTCATTTTTGTCATATTTTTAGCCTTTTGTTGTAAACATAGATGAATTATGTAAAAATATAAAGAAAAATTTTATTTGACAGGAGCAGATAATGGCAGGATCAAGCTTTGGTAAAAACATTACAGTAACTACTTTTGGTGAATCTCATGGTGTCGCTCTGGGAGCTATTCTTGACGGATTTCCTGCAGGCGTCGAGATAAGCACAGATGATATTCAAAAGCTTTTAGACAGAAGAAAACCCGGCACATCTTCTGTTACAACTCCCAGAAAAGAAAACGATGAGGTTGAGATTTTATCAGGAATTTTTGAGGGTAAGACAACAGGAACTCCTATCGCCATGGTTGTAAGAAATACCTCACAGAGATCATCTGACTACAGTGAGATAGCTTCCTATTACAGACCGGGACATGCAGATTACTGCTTTGATCAGAAATACGGCTTTAGAGATTACAGAGGCGGCGGAAGATCTTCAGGCAGAGAGACAATCGGGCGCGTTGCTGCCGGTGCCATCTGCGAGAAACTCCTCTCTCAAATGGGCATAACCGTAATGGCGTATACAAAATCAATCGGTGATGTGGAGATAAATCCTGCGAAATTCAGCGAGGAACAGATTTATAAATCAGTTACTGCAATGCCTGATGCCGATGCTGATGTGGCTGCAGTTAAGCTCATTGAGAAATGCAGAGAAGAAGGCGACTCTATAGGCGGTGTTATTGAGATTCTTATTAAGGGAATGCCTGCCGGAATCGGCGAACCTGTATTTGATAAGCTTGATGCCCTTCTCTCCCACGCACTTATGAGCATTGGTGCATTCAAAGCTGTGGAAATAGGTGATGGCACACTGGTATCAAAGTTAAAAGGTTCTGAGAATAACGATGCTTTTTGTATTAACGGCTCAGATATAGGCAAAAGCACAAATCACAGTGGCGGAATCCTTGGCGGAATGAGTGATGGCAGCGACATCATTATCAGAGCCCATGTAAAACCCACTCCCAGCATTTCAAGGGATCAGAAAACCGTGAATAACTCAGGTTCTGAGATTGATATCAATATAAAAGGCCGCCATGATCCTGTAGTGGTTCCAAGGGCGGTTGTCGTGGCAGAGTCAATGTGTGCTATTACAATACTCGATCTTCTCATAGAGAATATGCATTCAAAAGCAGACTCAATTATAAATTTTTACAAAAGCTGATTTGATTCATTAAATAAGTATAAAAAAATGAGGTCATCCTTTAGATTTGCTAAAGAATGACCTCTTTATTTTCTTTTAATAATCTTTAAAGCTTGTGGAATACAATACAGTTAGGTCTGTCTACTAAGAGCTCAGGACCGTTCATTACAAGAGTGTTCTTGTCAAAGTCAACCTTGAAGAAGGTCATTGTATTGGATTCCTGATTAAGCGATACAAGATGTCTGTTATCAGGGAAAAGGCTCACATCCTTAGGATATGCTCCTGAAACAGGAAGCTCGATCTTCTTGGTAAGAAGTCCTGTTTCCTTATCTACACTGTAGATAATTGCATTGTTCTCTCCGGCGACAGAGCTTACAAGATAATTGTAATCATCAGAGAACTTAAGCGCACTGCTGGCAACACCGATAGTATCCTGCTCTTCAGAATTCTGTACGGACTGAAGCTCTTCAAATGAAGGTAATCCGTTCTGTTCTTTATATGAATAAATATTTATACTGCACTGCTGCTCGAAAACAACATACAGGAATCTGCCATCCTTAGAGAACTGCATGTGTCTGGGTGAAGACTCCTGATCGCAGTGGATGACATCGATATCAGATATCTTACCGTTCTCTGTATCAAATCTGTAAACATTTACTCTGTCCATTCCAAGGTCAGCAGCAAGAAGATATTTATTATCCTTTGTTACTTTAAGACACTGAACATGAGGGGTATGATTCCTTCCTGCGATTGTTCCAAGACCTTTATGGAATTTCTCATCTGTAATCTCACCGATACTTCCGTCATCATTGAGTCTTAAGATTGTTACTTTACCATCATGATAACCTGCGCAAACCAGGAATTTATCATTCTGATCCATGTTAATATAGCAGCCACGCATACCATTAATGGATGCCTTGTTAAGAATAGTAAGGCTGCCGTCTGCTTCAATGTGATATGCTTCAACACCTGCATCCGTGATGGAATACAAAGTCTTGCGATCATGAGAAAGGGCAATATAAGAAGAATTGGTAATATTAACCTTCTCTTTTTCGGTCATTCGACCTTTTTCCAAATCCACGTCATAAATACGGATTCCATAGCTGTCCTTGGATCCTGACGTATAGCTGGCAACATATGCAACATATGAATCTTTTTTAGTACTTTTTGCCATATATCTCACCTCATAGGTTAAAATTTATAACAATATTCTAGCATATATCTGATTTTCATAAAATAGAATTGTATATTAAATTCTACAATTTCTCGCTTATTTTTCTATATTTGCAAGCATACTGTAATTTTTTCTGTAATTACTATTCATCTTTGCACAGTCAAAATAAGAAAGGAATCTTCCTACGCCAAATCTTGTAACGGCAACATGGGCGATACAGCCCTTATCAAGTACTATCGCGCAGGCTCTTGCCTCATCTTCATTAGCGCCAAGACAGTATGCACCGTCATTATATCCAAAGACCACATTTACCTTTTTCTTGATCTGGAGCTTCTGTGAAGGTGATGTGGGAATTCTGACGCCCGTTCCGATTATCTGTGCAAAATCATCCAATAGCGGCTTCATATGATTGGCTCTTCTTGAAAGAGTCATCACAGCCTCCGACTTATTATGGAAAATGTAGTGTATATCAGGCCTCTTTGCGTAAATAGCCTTGTGAATGATCTTTACTCTCTCTGGAGTATCCTTATCAATATATTTAATTTCGCCGTCTTCAATATAGCTGCTGTAGCCATCCTCAATTCCAAATTCGATCTCTGTTCTGCAAATATTGAAAATGTAATTCTTAGAAGCCTTCTCTAATTTAAAAGCTTCATTTATGGCATCATCCGGAGTCCTTCCAAAACTCAGAGCTCCGTGGTTTGACATTATAAGGCTCTTAGCATCTGTATTTTTTTGGATAGCTGTGTATACATTGTCTGCAAGCTTCTTTGTACCCGGAAGTGCATAATCAGCAACAGGGAAAATTATCTTTTTCTCCTTATGTTCAGCCTTCAGCTTACTTTTTCCAAGTGCCCCCACGCAGGTTGCATAGGTCTGATGTGTATGAATGATAAATTCCGCATCAGTTCTTGCTTTATAAACAGCTGAATGTACCATGTACTCACTTGATGGCTTGTACTCTCCTTCAAAGCTTCCATCTTTAATACTAACTATTGGAAGCATTTCCGGAGTAAGATTTTCATATTTGATTCCGCTGGGCGTAATAAGATAATGGTCATCATCGATCCTTGCACTTATATTGCCCCAGGTTCTTACTATGAGCTTTTGCTCTAAAAGTGTAAGGGCCACATCGATGATGTCCTCATGAAGCTTACTTATTTCCTCTTTTGTTTTCATTTACGATTATGGTCTTATCTGACCGTCTCCTATAATTTCATATTTGTAAGATGTGAGCTCCCTAAGGCCCATAGGTCCTCTTGCATGGAGCTTCTGAGTGCTGATTCCTATTTCAGCCCCAAAGCCAAACTGGAAGCCGTCGGTGAATCTGGTGGATACGTTCACATAAACGCAGGCAGCATCAACACCTTTAAGGAATTTATCAGCATTTTCCTTATTCTCTGTGATTATGCTCTCAGAGTGGCCGGTATTATATCTGTTAATGTGAGCAATTGCTTCATCAACGCTCTTAACAGTTTTTACAGATAAAATATAATCAAGATACTCCGTACCAAAATCAGCCTCTGTTGCCTTCTCGGCACCTGGAAGAAGGATTATGGATGACTCATCCGCTCTAAGCTCAACCTTATTCTCCTTCATAGCTTCGCTAAGTCTTGGCAGGAATTTATCCTTTATATTTTCATGAACAACCAGTGACTCTGCAGCATTGCAGACACCTATTCTCTGAGTCTTGGCATTAATTATGATGGGAATAGCCTTATCGATATCTGCATACTCATCGATGTAAATATGGCAGTTACCGCTTCCTGTCTCAATTACAGGGATCTTGCTATTCTCACATACCATTCTGATAAGTCCTGCGCCGCCTCTGGGGATAATAACGTCAATATATTCCCTCATGGTCAAAAGCTCATTAACAGCGCTTCTGTCTGTAAAAGGAAGGAGCTGCACAAAATCAGGATTAAAGCCGCTTCTGTCTATTACTCTTCTAATTACCTCAGTAATTGCCTTATTTGAATTTATGGCATCGGAACCGCCCTTTAATATAACAACATTGCCCGCCTTGAAGGTAAGTGCAAAGGCATCTGCCGTAACATTAGGTCTTGATTCATAGATTATGCCGATAACACCAAGGGGCACGCTGACCTTTTTGATATTAAGGCCGTTTTCCAGTGTCCACTCAGAGAGCTTCTCTCCTATAGGATCGGGAAGCTCAGCTACCTGCTTAAGGCCCTCCGCCATGTCCTTTATCCTGGCTTCATTCAGCATAAGTCTGTCAAGAAGACCTTCATGCATGTTGTTATTTCTGCCATTTTCCGTATCGATATTGTTCGCAGCTATTATCTCTTCTGAAGAAGCTACAAGCTCGTCAGCCACATCGCACAGGACCTTATTCTTCTGTTCTGTAGATAGCTTTATAAGCTCATATTTGGCATCGAAAGCTCTCTTTCCGATAGTTTTTATCTCTGTCTTGATTTCTGAAGCATTTTCACTCATTTTTAATTTCCCCACTGTTGGTGATGATGGCACTTACTGGGATGTCCATACTATTCATGTATGGCGTAAGATCATCATCTGTCACTTGAAAATCGTATCCAATTGCTTTGCTCTCTATCATACCATCATGGCTACCATTAAAAAAGCGAATTATATATCTGTCATAGAATCCGGCGCCATAGCCGATGCGATTTCCCTTTTTATCAAAAACAAGTCCCGGAAGAACGATAAAGGTCTTTCTGCCGGTAAAATCATATACTCTGTCATCTGACAAATTCACAGGTTCAGATATGCCATAAGAGCCTTCTTCAAAATCATAGAGACTGTCTACTCTGAAAAACTCCATAAGGTGCTTTCTTCTGTCGAGAATTCTTGGACAATACACCTTTTTACCAAGATATAAGGCATGCTCGATTATTCTGTGGGTATCTGCTTCAACATCGGTGCTGCAAAAAATAAGAATGTCCTCTGCATTTTTAAAGGAATCTGAGCTTGTCAGATTATGAAAAATGGCATCATCATATTTTTCTTTTTCAGCTATAGAGAGCTTATTTCTCCTCTCAATCATCTTCCTTCTAAGAAGGAATTTTGCGCTGTGATAATGAGTTCCGATGCGCTCTGCAACCTTCATTCCATCCATGGCAGCTGAAGTTATACCACCTGCATAGCCTGCACCTTCTCCGCAGGGGTAAAGACCATTTATGCCAATAGCTTCAAGGTCTTCATCTCTGTTAATCCTTACAGGGGATGAGGTTCTGGTCTCAACGCCAAGGAATAAAGCTTCATCATCATCAAAACCCTTTATCATCCTGCCAAAGTGCTCCATACCTTCAACAATAGCGCTGTTTATGTTCTCAGGAAGAATCCTGTGGACAGGAGCAAATACATAATCCCCCTTAACGCAGGGCGTATTTCTGTCTGCCTTCGCATGCTTTTTTATTGATGCAAGAACATCATCATCGTCTTTTAAGGCTTTTGTACCTTTCTTAAAATCATCAAAATATTCAACAGGAATTTTGCCATTTCCTGTAGCAAAAGCTTTTTCCTCCAGCCTTTTCTGGAATTCCATACCGGCAAGAACGTCACTGCTACCAAAATCCTTGGTATCAACAGTTACAACTATGGCACTGTTGGCATTTTTACTGTCGCGTCCTGAATAACTCATTCCGTTTACTACAAGTCTGCCTTCCTCGGAAGAAGCATTAACCACATATCCGCCGGGACACATGCAAAATGAATATACGCCATATCCGGAAGAGCACTGTGCTGTTACCTTATAGGGTGTTGGCGGAAGACTTACAGGCTCATCTATACCGTATTGAGATTTATTTATGATGCTCTGTCTGTGCTCAACTCTAAGTCCCACAGCAAAGGCCTTCTGCTCCATGGTAATACCCTTTTTATGAAGCATCGTAAAGGTGTCTCTTGCACTGTGACCTATGGCAAGAACCACGATATCTGAGTAAAACTCCCTGCCATCCTCGCATCTTACGCCGCAGATCTTTTTATCATATTTAAGGCTCCCCTTCCTTGAAGGAACATCCTCAAACAAAAGCTCTGTAGCCTTTGTTTCAAAGAAATATTCACCACCAAGGCTGATGATCCTTTTTCTCATATTCTTAACAACTTTGGTAAGGACATCTGTTCCGATATGAGGCTTAGCATCATAAAGAATATCCTCGGATGCTCCATTTTCCACAAAAATCTCAAGGCATCTATAACCCTTTCCATCCTTATCCTTAACCATGGTGTTAAGCTTGCCGTCAGAAAAAGTACCGGCACCACCCTCACCAAACTGCACGTTACACTTGGTATTTAGTATGCCTGTTTCCCAGAACTCATTTACAACCTTAACTCTCTCATCAACGTCCATTCCTCTCTCAAGGACAATGGGGCTATATCCAGCCTTAGCAAGTTCATAAGCGCAAAAAAGTCCCGCAGGACCGGAACCTATAATGATAGGCTTCTGAGGAGTTACATTTCTCATTAAAGACTCATCAGCTTTGCGCTCATCAGGGAATTTATAACGTTTCTCATTTACCGTCTGAGCATTCTTACAGCCTGATCTCTTCAGAATTTTCTCTTCATTAAGACCGTCCCTAAGGCAAACATTTACAGAATAAATATCCAAAATCTCAGGCTTTTTCCTTGCATCTATGGAATGCTTATGAATGGTCAGATTCTTAATGTCTGATGGCTGTACCTGAAGAAGCTTAGCAGACTTCTTGATAAGATTACTCTTAAGCTTAAGAAGCCTCTCCTTTTTATCCTGGGGAAGCTTTTCAAAACCATTATTTGGAAATTTAATGTTACTGATTCTAATCATAGACAGCTTGCAGCCTCTCCTGCTATATAACCACTACTCCATGCCCACTGAAGATTGTAGCCGCCGCATCTGCCGTCAACATCACAAAGTTCGCCGACCACATAAACACCGGGCATTTTATTGTACATTAGCTCATCGCTCAGATCTCCAAGGCTTATTCCGCCCCTTGTAACCTGAGCTTTTTTATAATCACTGACACCACTAATCTCAATGCGGACATCCCTGTAAGTATTAAGGATGCACTTAAGCATATTGGCACCAACATTTTTGGCTTTCATACTTCCTGAAAGCTTCATACGTCTGAGGATCATCTCATTGATATTTGAATTGCAAAATCCGGATAACAGATCTTCTAATCGTCTGTCTCCAGGAAGATTTAGCATCTTATCAATCAGCTGTTCAAACTGATCATTGTCATAGTATGGAAAGAAATTGATTGTTGCTGTCACAGGTCTGTTCTTTGACAGATGCTGTGCAACAAGGCCGGAAGCCTGCATTACAGGTATTCCGGAAATTCCATTGGAAGTAATCTGAACCTCTCCATATTCAGATGCAAAAACACCGTCCCCTATCATGAAAGAAACTGTCGCATAGGCTCTGACGCCGCTCTTTTCAGGAAGAGTCTCATCCTCTGATAAAAGAGGAACAAGAGAAGGATATGTATCTTTAACCTTCATTCCCAGCTGCTCGCAAATATAATATCCATCCCCTGTGGCGCCACAGCTCTTAGGTCCTGCCAGGCCGCCGGTAGCAAGGATTACTCTGTCAGCCTCATATTCATTCTTTGATGTCATAACCTTAAAACAAGGGGTATTATCTGAACTTGTAGGAATTATCTTTTTTAGCTGTTCATTATAGACAAAGGTCACACCGAGCCTTTCACATTCTTTTACAAGAACATTAACAACAGATGTGGCCTGGCCTGTTATTGGATATAGATATCCATCCTCGTTATCAATTATCAGTCCAAGAGAAGTGAAAAACTCAACGGTCTGCTGTACACCAAACCTACCCAGCCACTTTTTCATCCTGCCCTTGGAATCCTCATTAAAAGCATCGGCAGACATCTCAAAGTTTGAAAGATTACATCTGCCGTTACCTGTCATGGACAGCTTTTTACCACAGCTGTCCGTTTTTTCAATTATAGTTACCTGCGCACCTTCTCTGGCTGCAGCTATGGCAGCGCATAGACCTGCAGCACCGCCTCCGGCTACAAGAATTCTTCTTGCTGATGTCATATACGTCTCCATTCTTCAAAGTCAGCTGATTCTCTGGTTCCTGGCAGCAAGCCATATATAAAATTTTATCTACTCTCTAATTTGTCATAGATAAGTGCAAACTGATCGCCAAATGGCATACGTTCTATCTCATATCTGTTTACGCTTCTTAATACAATCAGCATTACCATATAAAGTAAATATGATAAAACAAGCGCTATTACCAGTGTCAGAGCCTCACCGATGACATTAACAAGAAGTCTGTCGATGGCAAGGGTCAGAATACCTGATATTCCTGCTGCAAGCAGCGGCTTGAAAATAGGTCTTAAAAACTCCTGCTTATAATCCAGCATCATTCTGATCTCGAAAAATCCAAGCACTGTCTCAAGGATTATCATCGCAGCAAATGCAGCTATAGATGCATGTATACCAAAGCTGAAGGCTGCGGACATAACTATTAGTATTGCTATATGAGCAGCGATTCCGATAACAGAATTAAAAAGCACAAGTAGTCTGTTCTTAAGCTGAACAAGCAAAAATGTCTGGAACAGAAGAAATACACCCGGAATAGCCAGTGGTGCTGTTATAGCAATGATATTAACAGCAGAGTGATTAGTTTTTCCAAATAAAAGTGCCGTAAAGGTACCTGCAAGAACCATGAACCAAATTGTCACAGGAAATACAAGCATTGCTTCAAAATGAACAAGATTCTGAATCTTCGCCCTTGCCATCTTATAATCCTTTTTCATGATGCTGATAAAGATACTAAACCAGGACTTTGAAAAAGGTACGGTACAGATAAATATAATAAATACCGTAATAGCTATTACCTGTCCGATATAGATGCCCCAGTTACTGATATTGTTTTCACTTGGATGAACGCTGTTAGCCACCATAAGATAAACACACTCATCCATGAAGAGAAGAAATCCGCCCTGAGCGAAAACAACACACAAAGGAATAAGCTCTCCAAGGAATCTCTGTTGTCCGGGATCCTTGATGGGAGCGCTGTTTTCAGCAAGTGCATGAAGTCTTCCCCTGTGAATAAGCACCATAATTACGATGAACAAAAAGCTGACAAAGCAGCTCACTGTAATACCGAGGGCTGCTCCGATTGCGCCATAAGCAGATGCAATGTCATCTACGTGCATAAGCGCATTGACCTTAAGTCCGTACTTATATCCGATTCCCGAAAAAATAATAGATAAAACAAAGGTAATAACAACGAGTATCAGATTAGAGAAAACTGAAACCGCAGAAAATCCTGCTCCGCAAAGATATCCTCTTAAAACACCCTGAACACTCATAAATAAAAGTATCGGGGCAATTGTAAATAATACAAAAAAGCTTCTTGATGAATGAAATACCATCAGAGCGAATACTCTGGAAAAAGCAGCACATAAAAGCGCAAGTACAAGTCCGCAAATAAAGCTTATAAGCATAAGCCTCTTAACGTTATCACCTGCAATCTTCATCTGCTGTCTGTGAAGATGACTCTTTACCATCTCTTTGGTAACAGATTCAAATGCAATTATGAGAACTCCATATCCCATAAGAAACATGGCAATAGGAGCCGACATAAAGCCCGCTCCTTCAGGTCCCGTAATCTTGTAATAAACAACGCACAGAACCATCATCATACATATAGATAAAAATCCGGATGCCAGAACGACATCAGGTCTTATTTTCATACTTTTTTCCATGACTCCACCCGAAAATAATGCCTCAATCTCTGGTTATAGAAAGGGCCTCCAAAACTTTTTCCTGCTTCTCTTCCATTACCTTTGCTTCATCCTCCTCCATGTGATCATAGCCACATAAATGAAGCATGGAATGAGCTACGAGGAAGGCAAACTCCCTCTTTTCGCTGTGTCCAAACTCAGCAGCCTGCTCTCTGACTCTGTTCTCATTTATCACAATATCCCCAAGAACGATAAGTCCGCTGTCCGGATCTGTTATGTCAACTTCCTGCTCGCCAAGTGCAGTTTCAAAATCCCCAGGCTGCTCATAGCTTATATTGGGAAAAGAAAGAACATCCGTAGGAGCATCTATCCCGCGGAAATCCCTGTTCATCTCTTTTATTCCTTCATCATCAGTAATAAGAAGGCTCAGCTGTACATCGAAGGGACAGTTCTCCTTCTTAAGAGCCATTTCTGCCACTGATTTTGCAACTTCTTCAATATCAAAATCAAACTTTGCATCTGTTTCATTTTCAACGAAGAAAATCATAATAAAGCTTCTCCTTCTTCATAAGAGCCTTCATGTGGTCAAGCTCATAAAGAGAAATATTGTAGTTATAAAGCTCCTTGTTATTCATCTTATGAGCAAATACCTTCTCTATGAGTTCATCATAATTGATCTTGGCATTTTTATCCTTACCGAAAAGATAAGTGATGGATGCAATGACCGTCTCACTCATATATATAACAGCAGCTTCCTTTGAAAGCTGTTTGCTCCTGTCATTTACAATATATTCCTCAAGATACTCCATGGCTTCCTCGGGGAAATTGTTCTCAATATAAAAATGCTTAACCTCATCCCAGGTCTTAGAGCCATCGATTACTCCGATATTGTAATAATAAGACATGGTCTTAACGGCTCTGGCATTTAAGTTAAGATCAAGAGCTATTCTCTCAGCCAGGTACGCAATATGAATAGCATTAAAATATGCATCCTTATCGGTTTCCTTAAGCTGAACCAAAAGCGGATATTCCGTATCGTTGATATCCATGTATCTGTCGTTACTTTTTCTGATTACATATACTCCGAACAGATTCAGAAGAACCATGATCAAAATAATTGATATCAGAAGGTTAACAACAGGTACAACCAGCATTGCTATGCTAAGTGTTCTGTTCTGAAACATAATATCGTAAGCTACGATAAGAACCATCAGCAAAGTCATTGAGATAAAAACCGGGACTCCGATTTTGGTTGTCTCATTAAGATCGCGAAGCAGCGTAAGAATAACCGCTCCCGCTATAAAGTAAATAAAGAACTCTGCGTAATTGCCTTCTTTTTCCAGAAGAACCGAAAACATAACAAGGAAGGATCCTGAAAAAAGTCCGATCTCGTTGGTTGAGAAAAGACCAAGCAATAAAAATACGAACATATAGGGCCATGTTTCAATTGCTATCATCGGAAGAAACATAGCTAAAATCAGTGATACATAATACGAGATAACAAATCTGTTTCTCTTTTGTCCGTTATCATATGCAAAAAGGCCTCTGGTACTGGCATCCACAAGCATATATACTAAAATGCCACCGCAGAGAAAACCCGTAACTCCGTTTCTGATGATGGCTTCCACCTTAAGACCATACAGATATGAAAACAGTGTCACCATTATTCCTGTTACGAAAAATATAGATGCAAATATTACTTTTATAGGTCCTTCACTTATGTCAAAAACTGCTTCTAATACTTTGTTTTCCTTAATCTCTTTTACTTCTTTTGTTTCTGTTATTTCTTTTGTTTCATTGTCTCTCATAAGAATTAGTGTCTTTCCCGTTTCTTTATAGCTGATATCCTTGAATCATTCTTTTTGCCCTTTTCAAAGTCCTCGTAGGCCTTAACAATCTTCTGAACCAGAGGATGTCTTACGACGTCGCGGCTGGTCAAATTGCAGAATGAGATATCATCTATTTTTTTGAGGACTGCCTGCGCCACATCAAGTCCTGATTTGGTATCGGATGGAAGATCCTTCTGGGTAGCATCACCGGTGATGATGACCTTGGAACCAAAACCTATTCTTGTCAAAAACATCTTCATCTGGGCAGGTGTGGTATTCTGTGCTTCATCAAGAATAATGAAAGCATTATCAAGAGTACGTCCTCTCATATATGCAAGAGGCGCAACCTCAATAAGTCCCTTCTCCATATTCTTAACAAAATTATCAGCGCCCATAATCTGATAAAGAGCATCATATAAAGGCCGAAGGTATGGATCTACCTTACTCTGAAGGTCTCCCGGCAAAAATCCAAGCTTCTCACCGGCTTCTATCGCAGGTCTTGTAAGAATAATTCTCTCAACCTCACCCTTCTGAAAAGCTGTAATTGCCATAGCCATGCCAAGATAGGTCTTACCTGTTCCGGCAGGACCAAGTCCGAATACTATCATATTTTTTCTGATAGCATCCACATATTTCTTCTGACCTAAGGTCTTTGGCTTAATAGGCTTTCCACTGATTGTGTGGCAAATGACATCAGCATCTATCTGACTAAGTACGCTCCCCTGTGCATTCTCCTCATCCTCTGAAGGATCCTCGGAGAGCTGAATAGCATAATTAACGCTCTGCTCTTCAATATCATTATTGGAATCAGATAAGCCCGCAAGCTCCTTTATTATACCATAGGCCTTGCTTACATCCTTATCCTTACCGATAATGTGAAGCTCACCGCTTCTATCTATAATTTCAACACCGAGATTATCTTCTATCTTACGTATATATTTATCATGCTGTCCGAAAATGCTCTGCATTTCTTCAATGCTGAGCAAAATCTTCTTTTCAGTAATATTACTCATTTATGATAGGGTTCTCCATTTATGATTCTGTATGAACGATATATCTGTTCAAGTAAAATGACTCTCATCATCTGATGAGGAAATGTCATATCGGAAAAACTGATTTTCCCATTTGCAGCCCGTAACACTTCATCGGAAAGACCAAGAGATCCTCCTATAATGAACTGTATTTTGCTGTACCCGGATGTGGCTTTACTATCAATTGCCTCTGACAAAGCCACCGATGAAAACTTCTTTCCATCTATTGCAAGCGCATAAACAAAAGCCTTGGAGTCTATGGCCTTTAACAGCCGCTCACCTTCCTTCGCCTTGATCTGATTCTCAATGGCTTCGGGGGCATTATCGGGAGTTTTCTCATCCTGAACCTCGATAATATTAAGCTTACAATATCTGCCAAGTCTTTTTGAATATTCGCTTATTGCATCATTCCAATATTTTTCTTTTATTCTGCCAACGCATAAAATATCAATGCTTATCAAGTCTCATCTCCGTAAACCTGTGTATAATATTCATCAACAAAACTATCAAGCATATCTTCATTAAGGTTCATATACTGTCTTCTGATGCGATTCTTAATATACTCACATCTCTTAAAGTACATGGTACCTTCACCTGAAAATACTGACTCATCCTCACCTACACTGGCGATATCCTCTTCGATAACTTCCTTTGAAAGCTCGCTCTCGCACCAGTCTCTGATCTGTCTGAGCACATTATCTTCTTCTTTTGCTTTCACACTGAAAATCTTATAGGTCCTAACAGACAAAATACCCATGACGAAAAAGAGCACAAACAGTGCTCCCATAACGCCACAGGATAAATATCTGTTAAACATGGGCATATTCATAGGGTTCATCATAAAAAATATGATGTCCCCTACAAATCCCAAACCACCTACTATTATCAGCATCCAGCCGGTTGAATGATTCTCTTTTGCCTTATCACTGCTACTCTGATAAACCATAGTGTCCTCTTTATTTTGATGATAAGTATTCGTCTATGCCCTTTGCTGCAGCCTTACCTGCACCCATAGCAAGGATAACTGTAGCGGCACCTGTAACAGCATCACCGCCGGCAAATACGCCATCCTTGGAGGTCTGTCCGTTGTTCTCATCAGCAACGATGCACTTACGACGGTTGATCTCAAGACCATCTGTTGTGCTGGAGATGAGAGGATTCGGGCTTGTACCAAGTGACATGATTACTGCATCACACTCGATTTCAAATTCAGAACCTGCAACCTCAACAGGACTTCTTCTTCCACTTTCATCGGGCTCACCAAGCTCCATGCGAATGCACTTGCAGCCCTTAACCCATCCGTTTTCATCCTCAAGGATCTCAACAGGATTGCAAAGAAGATCGAAAATGATTCCTTCCTGCTTAGCATGCTCAACTTCTTCCTTACGTGCAGGAAGCTCTTCCTCGCCACGTCTGTAAACGATGTGAACCTCAGAACCAAGACGAAGTGCTGTTCTTGCAGCGTCCATAGCAACGTTACCACCACCTACAACTACGCACTTTTTAGGATGCATGATAGGTGTTGTGCTGTCACTTGAAAATGCCTTCATCAGGTTGCTTCTTGTAAGGAACTCATTAGCTGAGAATACGCCAAGAGCCTGCTCACCGGGAATATTCATGAATCTGGGAAGACCAGCACCTGAACCGATAAATACAGCTTCAAAGCCTTCATCCTTCATCAGAGAATCGATAGTTACAGACTTACCGATAACAACGTCCTTCTCGATCTTTACGCCAAGAGACTTAACGTTCTCGATTTCCTTCTTAACAACTGCTTCCTTGGGAAGACGGAACTCAGGAATACCATATACAAGAACGCCGCCAGCCTCATGCAGAGCTTCGAAAATAGTTACATCATAACCGATTCTTGCAAGATCACCTGCACAGGTAAGACCTGCAGGACCTGAACCGATAACTGCAACCTTCTTGTTCTTCTTCTCTGTTGCGCCCTGGGGCTTAATGCCCATCTCTCTTGCTGTATCAGCAACGTATCTCTCCAGCTTACCGATTGAAACGGCTTCACCCTTAATACCTCTTACGCACTTACCTTCGCACTGACTCTCCTGAGGACATACACGTCCGCAAACAGCGGGAAGTGCACTTGACTCACTGATAGTCTGATAAGCCTTCTCTACATTGCCCTCTTTAAGCTCCATGATGAACTTAGGGATATTGATAGAAACGGGGCATCCCTTTACGCACTGAGGATTAGGACAGTTAAGGCATCTTGTTGCCTCATCTTCTGCTTCCTCTTTGTTATATCCAAGACATACTTCTTCGAAATTGGTTGCACGAACCTTGGGATCCTGTTCGCGAACCGGTATTCTCTTCCAAACATCTACTGCCATCTTTATCTCCAATCTGTAATTATTGAATACTTGTTAACAGGTTCTCAGTCGCAATTTCCGCAACCGCCATGGTGTGTATCACCTTCCTGCTCCTTAAGAGCAAGGCGTCCTTCTTCAGTTGCATACAGCTTCATACGCATCATAGCCTGATCAAAATCAACCTTGTGTCCGTCGAACTCAGGTCCGTCTACACAAGCGAATTTAACCTGACCGTCTACAGTAAGTCTGCATGCACCACACATGCCGGTACCGTCAACCATGATAGTATTCATGGAGACAACAGTAGGAATCTCAAGCTCCTTTGTAAGCTTACATACAAACTTCATCATGATCATGGGACCGATAGCTACGCAGTGATCATATCTCTTACCCTCATCATAGAGGTCCTGGAGACACTTTGTAACCATACCGCTTCTGCCGTAAGATCCATCATCAGTTGTAACATAAAGATTACATACGCTCTTAAAACGATCTTCAAGAATTACAAGATCCTTATTCTTTGCACCGATGATAACGTCACATTCAACACCCTGCTCCTTAAGCCATTTAGCCTGAGGATAAACCGGTGCTGTACCTACACCACCTGCAATGAAAACGATCTTCTTTTTCTTAAGCTCTTCGATATCTTCACTGCAAAGATCGGAAGCATTTCCAAGAGGACCAACAACGTCGGCAAGGGTATCGCCTGCCTTCTTGCGGCAAATCTTTCTTGATTCTGCTCCAAGTGCCTGTACAACTAGCTCGACAGTTCCTTTTTCCCTGTCGTAATCACAGATGGTCAGCGGAATACGCTCTCCATCCTCCTCTGCGCGAACAATAAGAAACTGTCCGGGTAAACATGTGCCTGCTACGCGAGGTGCTTCAACGATAAGCTGATGAATATTCGCTGCAAGCTCATTTGCCTCTAAAATTTTGAACATTGTTCTCCTCCTGTATTTAAATTCTTTTCAATACCTAATAAAAAATCATATAGTAAAGCCGCGATATTTTCAAGCTTTGACTCGTTAAAGTGTTAAATTCTTATCTGTTTGAGATAGTGATAAGGGTATATTTTCCACTTGAGTCGTATCCAAGCCTGTTAACCTTACCGTCATGGGTGTTGACCGCATACAAAAGTCCTGTGTCTTTTGTGGTTCCATCGTTTGCCATAAGTGTCTCTTTGAATACATAGTATTCACCGGAGCCTTCGATTTCTATATCGCCGTCATACACATACTCATAATGACCACCGCCTCTTACACTTCCGTTACCATCAAGAATGATATCAAGCTTCAGCAGAATCTGTATAATGCTGGCTCTTGCCTGATCTACAGATACAAGTCTTGAATATGTAAGGTGGTAGGTTCTCTCTACAATATCGCTGTACTTTCCGTTCTCATCTACTGCTATAAACTTGTAGGTGGTAGTTCCAACCGGCATATTTATAGGTGAAATATAAGGCGTGGAATTCTCATCCGGATCTGAGCCGTCATTTGTGTAGTAAATTGAACAGCCCGGTTCACTTACAACGGCAATCATTGTTGTCTGAGAATAATCTCCGCTCTCTTCAAGAACCTCCGGCGCCGCCGGTCCTGTATTTAACAGTGTGTAAACCGCCGTTGCCACATCACTCAATATTCCATACTTATTTACAAATACAGCTTTAACGATGTATTCACCGTCTTCTTCAAGAATAAGCGGTGCCTCATACATGATGCTGTCAGTATTTGGATCCTCACCGTTAACCGTATAATAGATCTCACCCTGAGAATCCTTACCCATGGTCACTTCCAGTGAATTCTCATACTCACCTTCTTCAGGGAAAATTGTGGGCTTTACGGATAAATACTCAGCGTATTTTGACCTTAATCCTGCATCCGCAAATCCCTCTACCATAGAGCTTATGGATTCATAGTCCTTATTTTCAAGGTAATAATCTATGATATATCCTGCTGCGGTAGAAACAGTTTCTTTATCATAGAGCTCCTCGTTTGTAAGCTCGAAAAGAGTATCTCTTGCAGACTCCTCATATCCTGCTTCTGTCTGATATCCGTAAAGCTCAAATAAAAGCTCAGACCTTTTTTCTGTATCATCCTCAGGCACTTCTGCTATGGCAGACATAAGCATCTCAATTGCCTTGTCATAATTGCCGTTAACATAGTAGTCCTTGGCCTGCTCTTCATTGCTTTTAGCTGAATGTATGCCCTTAATAATAATCAGACATACAACAAGCGCAATGATAAAGATCGTTGCTCCTTTAAGGATTGCAGGAAGCATGGCTTTCAGACTTATACTGTGCTGGTTTGACTTAATAAGATGAAGTCTTTTGGTGTCAAAATCCGCACTGTTAAGGTTATCCGCCATATCAGATAGGGTCGCATCTATTTGATTTTCAACCTCTGGGTCAAATTCCGGTACGAAACTAATTTCTTCTCCGCAAATTTCACAATAAAGAAGTCCATCCGGAATTGTGGCTCCGCATTTGGGACATTTCATTTACAGCTTCGCTCCTGATAATCTGATTGCTGCTTCAAGGCAGTTGTTCATAAGCATTGCTATGGTCATAGGCCCTACACCTCCGGGAACCGGAGTTATGGCACTGCACTTATCAAATACATTTTCATAATCAACATCGCCAAAGAGCTTACCTGATTCAGGATCTCTGTTTATTCCAACATCGATTATTACAGCGCCTTCTTTTACATAGTCTTCTGTTATCATCTTTGCTTTACCGATTGCAGCGATAAGTATATCTGCTCGTCTGCAAACTGCCGGCAGGTCTTTGGTTCTGGAATGTGTAACCGTAACTGTGGCATTTTCTCTAAGCATCAAAAGTGCCATGGGCTTACCTACGATATTACTTCTGCCCACAATTACGCACTCTTTTCCTGCGATCTCTACACCGCTTCTTTTAAGAAGCTGAATGATTCCTGCAGGTGTGCAGGATACAAAACCGGGTTCTCCAATGCACAGAGCTCCTACACTCATGGGATGGAAGCCGTCCACATCCTTAGCGGGACTTATTCTGTCAATTACAGTCTTCTCATCTATATGCTTTGGAAGCGGCATCTGGACAAGAATTCCATGAACCTTATCATCTGCATTGAGCTTATCAATGAGACCAAGGAGCTCATCCTGGGTTGTTTCTTCCGGTAATTCGTAGGATAAGGATTCAAAACCCACATATTCACATGCTCTTTTCTTATTCCTTACATAAACTGCAGATGCAGGATCAGATCCTACAAGAATTACGGCAAGGCATGCCTTTACGCCAAACTTCTCAAATAAAAGGGCTGTCTTTTCCTTAACCTCATCCTTAACTGCTGCAGATATTGCTTTTCCATCAATTATCTTAGTTTCCATAGAATTATGTCCGCTCCGTTCTTATTATTTGTGCTTAGAAAGAATGCTCCTTCTACATGCTGTTATATTAGAATAATCCTTCAATATTGCCGTTATCATCAACGTCAATTGAGAATGCTGCAGGTGTCTTGGGAAGTCCCGGCATTGTCATGATACTTCCTGTGATAGCTACGATAAAGCCTGCTCCTGCTGAAACATAAGCATCACGTACAGTGATTTCAAACCCTTCAGGTCTTCCAAGAAGCGCAGGATCATCAGAAAGTGAATACTGTGTTTTAGCCATACATACAGGGAGATTTCCAAATCCCATATCTACAATCTTCTTAAGCTGCTTCTTAGCTGCAGGGGCATAGCTTACGCCTGATGCGCCATAAATCTTCTTTGCAATTGTTTCAATCTTCTCTTCTGGTGAGAGATCATCAGCATAGATAGGTGCGTAGTGAGACTCTTTTGTTTCAAGAGTGTTGATTACAGCCTTAGCAAGCTCTTCTCCGCCTGCGCCGCCTTTTTCCCAAACCTCTGAAATAGCAAAATCGCAGTCTCTCTCTTCGCAGAACTTCTTAACGAATTCTATCTCAGCAGCTGTATCTGAAAGGAAGCTGTTAAGAGTTACAACAACAGGAACACCGTACTGCTGGATATTCTCTATATGCTTTTCAAGGTTCACAATACCCTTCTTAAGAGCATCAAGATTCTCATCTGAGAGCTTATCCTTAGGGATTCCACCGTTATATTTAAGAGCTCTGATGGTAGCAACAAGAACTACTGCGTCAGGCTTAAGTCCATGCATTCTGCATTTGATATCAAGGAATTTCTCAGCTCCAAGGTCAGCACCAAAACCCGCCTCTGTAACTGTGATATCAGATAAATGAAGCGCTGCTTCTGTAGCTCTTATGGAATTGCAGCCATGAGCGATATTGGCAAAGGGACCGCCATGGATAAATACAGGTGTATGCTCCAGTGTCTGAACAAGATTGGGCTTAAGGGCATCCTTAAGGAGAACTGCCATTGCGCCAACAGCTTTAAGATCCTTAGCTGTTACAGGCTCACCTGCATAATTATATGCAACTACTATTCTTGAAAGCCTTTCCTTTAAGTCCTTTAAATCCTTTGCAAGACATAAAATCGCCATGATCTCAGATGCAACAGTGATTACAAAATGATCCTCTCTTACAAAGCCGTCCATCTTGGAACCAAGACCAACAACTATATTTCTGAGGGCTCTGTCGTTCATATCCTCGCATCTCTTCCAGATTATCTGTCTGGTATCTATGCCAAGCTCATTACCCTGCTGAATATGATTATCAAGGAGAGCTGCCAGCAGATTGTTGGCAGATGTAATTGCATGAAAATCACCTGTAAAATGAAGGTTAATATCCTCCATAGGTACAACCTGAGCATATCCGCCACCTGCGGCACCGCCCTTTATACCAAAGCATGGACCAAGTGAAGGCTCTCTGAGAGCAATCATTGTCTTTTTGCCAAGTCTGTTAAGTGCATCGCCAAGACCAACACTGGTTGTGGTCTTACCTTCTCCTGCAGGAGTAGGGTTGATAGCTGTGACAAGTACAAGCTTGCCCTTTTGTTTGTCTGATATCTTCTGTAAAAAGTCTTCCGTAAGCTTAGCTTTGTATTTTCCATAATACTCAAGATCATCTTCGGTAATACCGATGGTCTCTGCTACCTTGCCGATAGGTAAAAGCTCTGCCTCTCTTGCAATTTCGATGTCTGACTTAAATGCCATTTTGAAACCTCCTCAATAAACATCTGGATACATGGTTATATTTAAGAAGGATTTGACTCCATGAACTGTTCAAACTCTTCTTTTGTCATAAGAATTTTCCTGGGCTTTGTGCCCTCTTCAGGTCCCACAACTCCTGCATCACTGAGCTGATCCATAATTCTGGCAGCTCTGTTAAAGCCGATCTTATATAGTCTCTGAAGCATACCGATGGATGCCTTTTCTTTTTCAATAATGGCAGCTCCTGCCTGTGCAAAAAGAGGATCTACATCAGAACCTGCATCTGCACTGTCGCCTGCCGCTGAAGGTGCGGATTTTGAAGAAACCTCAAAGCTATTTAGCTCTTCCTGAACATTTCCGCCATATTCAGTCTCAACATTCTGGTTCTTAATAAAATCAGTAACAGCCTGCACTTCTTCATCAGAAACAAAACAGCCCTGTACCCTGGCCGGCTTGTTATAGCCTCTGGGGAAGAATAGCATATCGCCCTTACCGATGAGCTTCTCAGCCCCGTTGCTGTCAAGGATTGTTCTTGAATCTACACCGCTTGAAACAGCAAAAGCAATACGGCTTGGTATATTTGCTTTTATAAGACCCGTGATTACGTCAACAGAAGGTCTCTGGGTTGCAATTATCAGGTAAATACCTGCTGCACGAGCAAGCTGTGTAAGTCTTACTATAGAATCCTCAACCTCATTCTTAAACTGCATCATAAGGTCTGCAAGCTCATCTACAATAACAACGATCTCGGGAAGCTTTTGCATCTCTTCGTCATTACTCTGAGCGCAAAGTGCATTATAGCCCTTAAGATCTCTAACCTTTGCATTTGCAAACTTCTTATATCTGTTAGTCATCTCTGCAACAGCCCAGTTAAGAGCAGCGGCTGCCTTCTTGGGATCTGTGACAACAGGTATGAGAAGGTGAGGAATTCCGTTATAAACAGACAGCTCAACAATCTTGGGATCGATCATGATGAGCCTTACATCCTCAGGATCAGCCTTGTAGATGATACTCATTATAATAGTATTGATACATACGGACTTACCGGATCCTGTAGCACCTGCGATAAGAAGGTGCGGCATCTTGGCAATATCCGTAACAACAATCTTACCTGCTATATCCTTACCAACAGCAACAGTAAGATTGGATTTTGATTTTTTGAATTCTTCACTGTCGATAAGGTCTCTTACTGCAACAGGTGAATTCTCTTTATTGGGCACCTCAATACCAACGGCGGATTTACCTGGAATAGGCGCCTCAATTCTGATATCTGTAGCTGCCAGATGCATCTTGATATCATCAGACAGATCAACGATCTTCCTAACCTTTACTCCGGCCTCAGGCTGAAGCTCATATCTTGTAACTGAAGGTCCCTGAGAGATATGGGTAATCTTGGCAACTACGTTAAACATTGCAAGAGTCTCCTCCAGTGTCTTAGCGGTATTTCTAAGATATGACTCGGAATCGCCCTTGCCCTTCACTCCCTTTGTAAGAAGCTTGATTGGAGGAAATTCATATTTTTTAGCAGGCGGCCTTACCACAGATCTCTCCTTAGCCTGCTGCATTCTCTCTTCACTCTTCTTACTCTTCACAAAATCCGTTGAATGTATCTTGTATTCTCCATTATAATCAGGAGCAAAATTCTCTGAATGAATCGGGATCTCATCATTATCAAAGGAGTCTTCCTCGGCAACCTTAGACAGTCTCGCAACGGGGCGCTTTGGAGCAAGAGGAGAAGTTATCTCCGACTCAAAAATATCCTCCTCTTCATCAACATCCTCTTCATCCTGAGCATAAGTATCAATAATATGCTCTTCTTCCTGATATTCATCTTCAAAAGCTGCAAGCTCTATCTTATGAGTATCATCAGCTGCTATCTTGTCAGCCTTAAGTGTAAACTGACCATCAGCACCTTCCTCTGTGACTATATCAGGATTATAACGTATCTCGTGGATGTCATCATGGATTTCTTCTTCAGGAATAAAGACATTATGAGTATTCTGACGATCCTCTGGAGCAGGAACCTCATCCATATCATATCCATCGCCGTCAAGCAGGTGAATCTCCGGTCCTTCGAATTCATCCCTCTCTTCTTCATCCTCAGTTATACGGGTATCCATGCTTACTCCGGATACCTTTTTATCCATTCGAAGTATCTTCTCATCCTCCTTCTGTTCAAGAAGAAGCTGCTTTTCCTCTTCGATTCTCTCTCTTTCTTCCTCTCGAAGCCTTGCTCTCTCATCCATATACTCTCTGTATTCAAGAGCACCCTGCTTCGTCTTTTCGTAGACTCTTCTGCCGCCACGCTTCATTCCGCGAACTACGGATTTCTGTGTGAAAAGTCCTGCACAGATAAGGAAAACCACCAGCATTACGATAAGAGTACCTGCCAGTGACAGATTATGATAAAGAAAATATGCAATGCTTCCAGCTATGAATCCGCCGCCATTTCTGGCTTCACTGGCAGCCTTATATAAGCCTGCTCCGTCAAAGGTAGTCATACCCTCAACTCTTCCGGTAACAAGCTCCAAAAGCATTGCAATTACAAGAAGCAGGACAAGTCCCGATATTACCTTGCGAAGCGCTGCAGGACTGGTTCCGTTTGATAATAAAAGTGCAGCAGATGCAAAAATCACAAGAGGTATAATGTAAGCTGTAATGCCGAAAACGCCGAACATAATACCGCTTAACACATTACCAAAGCTACCGCATATTCCAAAATTGCATAAAAATAAAAAGACCGTAATCGCAGCAAACAGAATCAGAGAAACTTCACTACTTAATGAATAGTCCAAAACCTCGTTTTGATTCCTGGTATCAGTTCTCCTTGCAGTCGATGATCTTTTTGTATTCTTTGTTCCCTTCGGACGACCTCCGGGTCTTTTTGTATTACCTGTAGCCATATCCACCCATACTTTTTAAAACTTTTTTCATAAAATGTGCTATTTAATTAAGAAAAGCGCACATTAAATAATATACCATTTTTATTATCTTTGTGCTATACTAATCACGTTTCAAAGACAGATGTATTATGAAACTTCTAAATGGAGGTAATGATTTTATATGGAATTCAGACAGGAACTTGAGACCGGACTTCTCAAACAGATTGGCAATACCGAAACCACTTTAAAAATTAAGGATGTAGCATCAAAATGCCGCCTTCTTAAAACAGATAATGGTTTAAAGGTTGAACTTTCCTATACCGGTCCCAATGCCAGCAAGTATCTTCAGTATGTTGAGAAGCATCGTGAAGAGCTCACTAACTATCTTCTTCACCCCGATGATGCTGATCTCTACGAGTGGATGGAGACAAGTCACCAGACTACCATCACTCTTAAGAAGCACGAGAAGGAAAAACTCATACTTTTTGTAAACTTCGATCCTGATACCAATATTGTTCAGACAGGTATCGCTGATGAGAATGTTACCATGAAGCTTGGTGCTCCTCTTATGAACATCAACATTTCAGAGATGAGCAGAAACGAATTCAAGCTTGCAATTTATGACATGCTCCTTCTTGCTGATGAGATTGCAATCGCCATGGGCAATAGCGAGCTTCGTAAAATGGCTAATATCGAGATGGTTAAGACTTATCTTTCAGAGATTTATGATAAGTTCAATAACAACATCCTGGCTCAGTAATAACATAGAATCTTCTATTAAAAAACTCTCAAGCATTACAGCTGCTTGAGAGTTTTCTTATTTTCAAAATATTCTTCTGCGCTCATACACATCATGGTCTCATTATAATTCTTCTTAAGCATTGAATTATAGCGATTCTCATTTCTGTGATGAAATTTAAGTCCGCATTTTGTAATCACACGCTCTGATCTGACATTTCCATCAAAGTATCCGCACCAGATTCTTCTGATACCAACCTCTTCAAAAAGATATCTGATAAGTTCCGTCAGAGCTTCTGTGGCAAAACCTCTGTTCCAGTAATCCCTGCCAACCCAGTAACCAATCTCGGCTTCGTCCTTATTTTCGATTCCTCTTTTGGGAGAATCGCCGATACGAAAGCCCATACTGCCGATTGGATCCTCAGTATCCTTAAGTCTTATGGCAAATTCACCATCTGCGGTCAGAACAGATCTTATAATAGCTCTTGAATACTCAACATCTGAGTGAGGAAGCCATCCGGCCCCTTCCCCCACCAAAGGATCACATGCCATGGCGTATAGCTTTTCTGCGTCAGAATCAGTCCATTTTTTTAGAATGAGTCTTTCAGTTTCAATAGTGACTGCCATCACATCAGTTTTCCTTTGCTACAAAAAGCGTACCTACATGCTTCTTGTTGATTATGTCGTAGAGACTGTCTGTGTTCTTACCATTTGTAATAAGAACATCCACCCCTCTCTTGGTAGCATACTCAGCTGCCTGGAGCTTAGTTATCATTCCGCCGGTTCCTCTGTTGGAGCCGGAGCCTTCACCCTCAGCAAGGGCATAGATTTTCTCATCTATCTCTTCTACTCTACTAATGAGCTTTGCATCAGGATTCTTTGAAGGGTTACTATCATAGAAGCCATCAATATCAGACATGATTATAAGCTTGCATGCACCGCAAAACGCAGCAACAATTGCAGAAAGCATATCATTATCTGAAAACAGCTTCTGATCAGATTCAATCTCCGCATGGCTGACAGAGTCGTTCTCATTTACAATGGGAATAATGTGATTCTCAAGAAGTGCATCAAAGGTGTTCTGAAGATTCACTCTTCGATCCTTATTCTCCACATCGTCATTGTCCAAAAGGATCTGTCCCACAAGCCTTCCGTATTCACCAAAGAATTTATCATAGAGATGCATGAGCTCGCTCTGTCCAACAGATGCAGCTGCCTGCTTAAGTCTCATATCCTTAGGCTTTTGAGAAAGGCGCATTTTATTAGCCCCGACGGCAATAGCGCCGGAGCTAACAAGAACTACGTCATATCCAAGATTCTCAATGCCTGCCAGAGCACGGCAAAGGAGATCTATCTGGTGAATGTTGATTCCACCATTATCATTTGTAATGGTAGATGTTCCAACCTTTACTACTATTCTTTCTTTTCTGATTTTCTTAGGACTCATTTTTTTCCTTACAATCCGGATTAGTCGTTATCGTAGTTAACTATCTTGTTAAGATAATAATCAACGTATCCCTTAGTGCCTTTGACTACATAATTTACTCTGATAATTGTGGTTGCGTATAAGCTGTTCTCGATATACTCACCATCTTTATCTTCTTCTCTGGTAGTCTGAACTGATTCGCTGAGCTTTAATTTCTTACCATTTTTGAAGTTCTCAAAATATAAAACAGGCTCAACGTTCTTGGTATCCTTGTCGGTAACGTTCTTATATCTGCCGATCTGGATAGACTCAAGAGAATAACCCTTGTTCATCTGAACCTTAACCTTACCCTTAACAGCATCAGTAACTGAGTTCATGCTACCAAGCATGCCTGCCTTTGTTGAAAGAGTTTCGTTACCGAAAGTAATCTTCTTTACAGGTGTTGTTGCATTGAACTTAACCTTGAACTCTTTTCCGTTTACAGTGAACTTAAAGTTATACTTTTTCTCCTTCATAGGATAGAAAGAAAAACGATAAGTAACTGAATCATTGTTGTAGTCATAAATTGTAGCTGTCTTGTTGTACTTAAGATTTCTTGAGCAGTTTATGTTTCTGATCTTATACTTCTTCTCATCAGAGCTGATCTTTACTTCAAGAACGTTCTTTGCGAAAAATCCGGGAGTCAGTGTTATGTAATCCTGGCTTACATCCTTACCTGTATCCTTGTACATAACATTGCCTTTTTTGTTAAGAGCCTGAGTTACTTCTCTTACCTCAACCTTAACTCCGTCGTCAACAAATGCGTCATAAGATGCCTTTGCTTCAATAGTGCTTGTCGGGTTACCACTAACTATGAATGTAGCTGCTAAAACAGCTGCAACCGCTCCCTTAAAAATTTTCATACCTTTCATACCATTTCTCCTTTACTAAAATAATAGATTTAGTACCTAGCATACATTCTAACCACAAGGATATGTAAAATGCAAGGAATTTTCAGACACTTTTTCTGCCTTTCGGGCCGGTCTTCGACACGAAAGCGCCACTGGCGCTTTCTCACTGAGATTTGCTCAGTGGTCTCGTCGTTCGACTCCCTCTCTACTCCAACAAAAAAGAGGACTTGCGTCCTCTTTTTTAGTGGATTAGAGGGGAGTCCCACCGGCGGCTTAGCCGCCTTTCGGGCCGGTCTTCGACACGAAAGCGCCACTGGCGCTTTCTCACTGAGATTTGCTCAGTGGTCTCGTCGTTCGACTCCCTCTCTACTCCAACAAAAAAGAGGACTTGCGTCCTCTTTTTTAGTGGATTAGAGGGGAGTCGAACCCCTGTCCAAAAACCCGTCCCCTGTCCTTCTACTGTCGTAGTGAATTATTGTGGGCAAGCCCGATTCCCTCACTTCACCGGAAATTCACACCCTAAGAAGTTCGGTAGCTTCATGATACGACCATAACCGCAAAGCTTAAGCTATGTCGTTTCCTGCAAAGTCGACGCAGGTTACTGAATGTGCAGGTGCACTCAGGCCTACGCGCTGCACTTAGGCAGCGAGTGCTAAATTATCTTCAGCGTTTATATTTAAGTTTGAGGTTTAACGCACCATCCTGCGGACAGCTTCTCCAGCTTCAGAATCCCTGTCGAAACCTTTACTAACCCCTATTTAATTGTAAATGTTCTATTTACTCTGCCTATTATATCGGCTTATTCTCAGAAAATCAACTGAACCTGTGGTATAAAATATGATATAATTTTTTAGTCAAAACCGCTTAATTTATGCGTAATTCTATCAAAGCAAGTTTGACATAATCATATATACATTCAGGGTGAAATCAGTGAATACAAATATCAAAACAGGATCCACTTTTTCAAGTATAAAGCAGTTAAATAAGAAAACACTTATCATAGGGCTAGTTGAGGCACTTTTCATATTTATGTTTTTCCAGGCTCAGAATTCCAATCTCTTTGCTGAACTTCTTAATATGGAAAGCTTCTCATTTGCTGATGCACTTCAGTTTCTTTTTCCTTACTCAGTTCAGACAATGACAGTGTTTTTCTGTGTGAGCCTTGCTGTTTTAGTATCTTTCGCAGCGTCAAAAGCAAATATCTGCGACAGGATTTCATCCCTGCTCTTTGCTCTTTTAATGACAGCCGGATTTTCAATTATCACTACAGATGCATTTTTTGAGAATATGTACAGCTCAAGATTTATACTTTTTGCTGCTGTTTACTATATAGGCTGCTACTTTTTAATGCTTACTGTATTTAGATATTTAAAGCGCCTGTTTGTTTTTATAGGCACTGCTTCAAAAGCAAAAGCTTTACCAAAATTCTTCGATCATACATTCAGAAACTGTACTATCCTGTATTTCTTATGCTGGTTGCCCTATATCCTGCTCAGGCTTCCCGCAGGCTTTGAGTATGACGGTTATCATCAGATTGCCAGATTCATGGCAGGTAATGTAACAGCTCATTGGCCGCCTGCATCAACTGCTTTTATGGGAATATTCGTGTTTTTAGGCGATAGACTCTTTGGCAGCACCAACCTTGGAATATTTGTTCTTGTTCTGGTTCAGTCACTTATAGGTGCGCTCATCTTCGCTTATTGCACAGACACTTTGAAAAAGCTGGGTGTGCCCTCAATATGGATTATCGTAAGTACCATAGTTTTTGCAGTTGTTCCGATTTACCCCGGATACATAACTTCTGTAGTTAAGGACACTTTATTTACCTGCTTCGTTGTTCTTTATTTATGCATCCTTGCAAGACTCATATACCTTGGCGAAACCCAAAAGCAGCTAATAGCTTTATTCCTTATATCCTTCGCGGTAACTATCTTTAGAAACAACGGAATTTATCTCATTGGCGGCTGTATAATCTTTGCGATAATCGGACTAATCAAGAAAAAATCCATGCTAATCATCCCTCTTACCCTTGCTGCAGTATTTTACTTTATATATTCTGCGGCTTTTTTGCCTGCCCTTGGAATAAAGAAAGGCTCTGAAGCAGAGGCACTCTCCGTTCCTTTTCAGCAGACGGCAAGAGTGGTATCTATGTATAGCGATGAGCTTTCATCAGAAGATGTAGAGAAAATCTCAGAGGTTCTTGATTACGACGTTCTTCTATCAGATTATGAAGCATTTTTGTCTGACCCGGTAAAAAAGACCTATCATGCAGAAGGTGATGCTCTATCAAAATATCTTGGTTCCTGGTTTTCATTATTTTTCAAATACCCTGCCAGCTATTTTGATGCATTCATTTCAACAGGTATTGGCTTCTATTATCCCGATGCCAGGATGGGTACCCCTGATGCCACATCGGGCGTATATACCATGCTCTGGAATGATAAGGATGTTACCTTTAAAGAGCCTGCAGCTCTTACAGGCATCAAACCCGGATTTAAAACATTTATCAGAGTGATTGAGAACCTTCCCGTAGTATTCCCTTTTGTGAATATCGCCATCCAGTGCTGGATTCCAATCTGCCTTTTCTTTTGCAGCATAAAAAGAAAAGACGGAAAGCAGTTCTTACTGCTGATTCCGTCTATCTTAACCATACTCATTTGTCTCGCCGGGCCTACTTATATGAATAACGGCGGCAGATACGCTCTGCCTGTTGTCTATTCAAATATGCTGCTGATGGGACTTATGTGCTTTAAATCTGATAAAGATGATACTATCTGAGGCTTACCTTATAATCTCTCATAGCCTCTCGCTGCTGATCCTTCTTGGCAGCCACATCTCTCTTATCGTAGAGCTTCTTACCTTTGGCAAGACCGATCTGGACCTTCACTTTTCCACGCTTAAAATACACTTCAAGAGGTACAAGAGTATAGCCCTGAGCCTGTGATGCCTGATCAAGCTTCCTGATCTCTGTTTTATGAAGAAGAAGCTTTCTTACTCTGAGAGGATCCTTGTTGAAAATATTCCCCTTCTCGTAAGGGCTGATATTCATGCCGCAGATATATGCTTCACCCTTATCGATGCTGACCCAGGCTTCCTTAATACTGCACTTGCCCTGTCGAAGAGATTTAACCTCAGTTCCCGCAAGTGAAATACCTGCTTCATATTTTTCCTCTATGAAATACTCATGAAAAGCTTTCTTATTATTTGCTATTAATTTAATACTATCTTCTGCCATGTAGCCTAACCAACCTGTTTTTTTATTTAATATTACAGGGAATAATCCATTATGTACATAACCCTGTAGTTCATCATTTCTTTTTCCGCTTGCCCTGAGCTGATCTGGCAGCCTTGGAGGTAGCGGACTTTTTATACTTATGTACCTTATAAACCTTGCGGCCCTTAGAGCCTGCTTCTTCCTTGGCTTTAATTTCCTTCTTGGATTTACCCTTCACCTTGGAATCAGCTTTCTTCTTAGATTCTGCTTTAGACTTGGATTTCTTCTTACGCTCTGCCTTGGAAGCTCTGTCTGCATCTACATCCTCAGCTTCAAGTGCAAGCCTTGATACCTTTGCGGCACGAAGCTTAGCGGGAGTCTTTTTCTCAGGTCTATCAGATTTTAAAGACTTTCTTTTCTTATCTGCCTTTGATCTCTTAGACTTTCCTTTTACAAGGCGGATTCGGCCATTCTCATCCTCCTCGTAGTAGTCCTCTTCATAATCATCATCCGTGAAAGGATCGTATGCTTCATCATCTTCCACATCCGAAACAAGCCTGAAATCAATGGTCTTACTGAGCCTGTCAGTATCAAAAACCTTAACCTTTACAGTCTGACCAAGCTTATAGGTCCTGCCTGTTCTCTCACCCACAAGACAAAAATTATTCTCGTCATAGATATAGAAATCATCCTCCATTGACGATGCAGGAACAAGGCCTTCGCAGGTATTGGGAAGCTCTACAAACATTCCCCATCCTGTAACACCTGACACAGTTCCTTCAAAGGTCTCTCCTATATGAGATTCCATAAATTGAGCCTTTTTAAGCTTATCTGTCTCGCGCTCAGCTTCCTCAGCTCTTCTCTCAGTGTCAGAGGAATGCTTTGCAACCTCCTCAAGTATTCCCTGATAGTGGGCAAGCTTTTCATCCTTCATCCTGCCCCTTAAGTAATCCTTAATAATTCTATGGATCTGAAGATCAGGATATCTTCTTATGGGCGATGTAAAGTGGCAATAATATGTGCATGCAAGACCGTAATGTCCAAGACATTCTGTACTGTATTTTGCCTGCATCATACTACGTAGAGCAATTCTGCTGATTACAGGCTCTTCCTCTGTGCCCTCTATCTTGGTAAGAAGCTTTTGAATCTCTGCGGGCTGTATAGAATCTGCCTTAAACCTAAGATGATATCCAAGGTTACTTATAAAGGAATTAAGATTAGCTATCTTTTCCATATCAGGCTGTTCATGGACTCTGTAAACAAAGGGTGCCTGCATCCAATAAAAATGCTCAGCAACTGTCTCATTTGCAGCAAGCATAAAGCTCTCTATCATGGTAGTAGCCGTATTGGACTCCCTCACCTTGATTTCAGTGGGATTGCCATCCTTATCAAGAAGAATCTTTGCTTCAGGAAAATCAAAATCTATGGCACCGCGGCTTCTTCTCTTTTTCTTCAAAATCTCGGAAAGCTCTGCCATCTCCTTAAACATAGGGACGAGATCCTTGTATCTGTCTATCTGCTCAGGATCCTCATCCTCCAAAATTGCAGCAACTGAAGTATATGACATTCTCTCATTTACATTGATAACCGTCTCAGCTATCTGATGTGAAATAACAGCACCGTTGCAGTCAATATCCATAAGGCAGCTAAGAGCAAGTCTGTCTTCGCCGTGATTAAGACTGCATATCCCGTTACTAAGTCTATGGGGCAGCATGGGAATAACCCTGTCTACCAGATACACACTGGTACCACGCCTGAATGCCTCTCTGTCAAGGGCAGAGCCTTCCTGTACATAATTGGTAACATCAGCTATATGGACACCAAGATGATATATTCCATCAGATACAGTAAGTGATACCGCATCATCAAGGTCCTTGGCATCTTCGCCGTCAATAGTCACCATCACAGTATCCCTAAGGTCAAGTCTTCCATCCATGTCAGCTTCGATGATATGGTCCTTTACCTTCTCGGCCTGGTTCATAACTTTCTCAGGGAAAACGCTGGGTATATCAAAGCTCTCAACTATAGATAAAATATCCACGCCCGGATCATTTATATTACCAATAATAGACGACACTCTTCCCTCAGGCTTTCTGCCCTTTATGGGATCGCCGTAATCGGTCATGGTAACAACGACCTTATCACCGGATACAGCACCCTTGCTATGCTCCTTAAGAATGAAAACATCCTGAGTAAATCTAAGGTTATCAGGAATTACGAATCCGTAGGTATGACCATCCTGATAAGTACCAACAATCTTATCAATAGCGCGAACAAGGATATTAACAATCCTTCCCTCATCGCGATTACCGCCACTCTGAGCGGCAGTACTGATAATCTCTACTTCAACGGTATCACCCTGAAATGCAGTGCCTGTATACTCCTCGGGAATAAAAATATCATCAACTCTGTCCTCAACCTCTACAAAGCCAAAGCCCCTTGAATTTGAGATAAAGGTTCCCGTTATATTCTGTTTCTTCGCTGCTATTTTCCTCTTAGACATTAAATCTCCTGTTATCGAAACGCAAAGCATTTCTTATAAGATGAAAAAGGCACTCTGTAAAGAGTGCCTTTCGTAAAATCAATTCAACTAAATTAGAAAACCTGCATATTAAGTACTACGCTAAGAACTACGAAAAGTACTGATAAAACTACAGTTGTCTTCTTGAGAATTCCCTCTCTGGAACGTCCTTTGTTCTTGCCCCAGTAAGTTGTCTCTGCAAAGCCCTGAATAGCACCAAGTCCCTGTGTCTTACCTTCCTGAGCAAGTACAAGTGTTACAAGTGCTACACAATCAAGTATAAATATAATAGAAAGTACAATCTTTAAAGCTGCCACGAAATTTTCCTCCTAACAAATTCACAAATACCAATATAAATTACCATAAAAACACAGATTAATCAACACCATCAACAATAAAAGTAGTGATAGATTGAGATTTAATATCTGCTGAAAAGCTCATATTTTCGCTGTTTACACTTATGGCTGCATCACCTGTGACATCAGCCCAGTTTTCGCCATCTGCAAGAGTTCCGCTGGTTCTTATGGCAGTTACATTTTCTCCTATGGATTTAAATCCGGTAAGTTCAAACTCCCAGCGTTCATCCTTATTGGCATTGCTGGTAGCCACAATCACAAGCTTTTTATCATTTGGATCATAAGCGCATACAGTGAAGTTATCTCCTGCAAGAATGCAGTAGCCGGGCCTTATATATCTTGTGTACTGACCAAGTGCATAATATTTCTTTGTAAGGATCAGCTCCTCTTCATTGTGATCTCCGATGGCGATTCCCCAAAGGCTGTTGCCACCTTCAAGATCAAGGTCTCCAAAGCAGTGGTCTCTTGTATGCCAGTCATAAGGGTTCGTCTCATCTATATGCACATCAACGGCATCCCAGAGAATCCAGGCTGCAGGTAAAAGCTCATTCATATCAGTTTTAAGCCATTTGGATAAGCCAAGACCCGAAGCCATTTCCCCGGCATTTTTGCCAGCTACGAAATCACCGTCCACTTCGCTCATCCAAAGGTTCTTGCCTTCACTTTCAGCAAGCTTTCGGAGCTGTTTTCTCTCACTGCCTGTATAGCTGTGAGTATCTATTCTTGAAACAACACTTTTTGCATCATCAGATAATGCATTATAAGCCTGAATTGCCGAATCAATGCTGGTCTCATCTGTTCCGCTGATTATGATATCGATACCCTTTTCATCAAGCTCATCCTTTAATGCAACCAAAACTTCAGACTGCATATCGCCGGAGCTTATATGGCAACCCTCCTGCTTTGGGCTATAGCACTCCCAGTAGCTTGTGGTTGGCTCGTTCATTGGACTTACACTTTGATAATTAACAACACCTTCATTTTTCCAGTGCTCAATGACATCTGCCATGTATGCGCCAAAGGCTTCAATTGAATCCTCTCTAAGATTGTCCTCAGAAGGATTAAATCCGCCCGAAGTACAGCCGCTCACTGTCATGAAATACGGAGGAGAGTTGGAAAAAGCTTCTGCAATAAACTCGTCTCCAGCTTCCCTAAGGGCTGCCTTTAACACATTCATCTGATTAACATCGGCGTCCCAGTTATAATTCCATGCATAGCCGCAATCCTCAAAGGCTCTGTCGAAATTCTCTTCGTAATATGAAATGTCATGCTCTGATGTGTCGATTTTGGTCACATCAACAGCATATCCCGGAACCACAGAATCAGAGCGCTTTATATGTGTCTTGTGGGGAACATCAATATCCACATTCTCAGCAGTAAATACTTTGCCGTCTTCAGCGACATTATCTCCGCCTCCCACATTATATCTTCCGATACACATTCCAAGGCCTTCGTCCTTATTAAAGAAAGCCTTTGCAGCAGCGTCTGTCAGCTTTTCACTGTAGCCTAATCTGTTGGCCCACCAGCAAAGGGATGTACCAAAGCCCTGAAATTCTCCATATCCGTCTTCATTGGTATCATTGAAAACAGAATGTTCTTCCAGAGACACTTTAATATTTCTGTCCGGTTCTTTATTCATAGAGGTCTCCCCTTCGCCTTCATTTACGCTATATTCATCACTAGCACCATCTGTGTTATCAGAATTCGTAGCATCACCAGTTACTTCCCCGGAATTCTGATCATCAATATTATCTGTCCTCGTGCCGCAACACCCAAGAGCAACAGAAAATATCACCGCCGCTAAAAGGCAGCTTATTGTTTTTTTCATACCTAATCCCCATACATGCAGTGAAAAAACAACTGTGCGGAAAATCCACACAGTTGTCTGTTTCACACGCCTTAATTTTTATTACGTTTTATTTTTTGATAAGAAGTGATTCTCCTGTCATCTCAGCAGGCTTCTCATAACCCATGCACTCGATAAGAGTAGGAATGATATCTGCAAGGCAGCCATTCTCCTTAAGAGTATAAGCAGGATCATAGTTAACCAGTATGAAAGGAACAGGATTGGTTGTGTGAGCAGTCCAAGGCTCGCCTGTCTCGTAATCGATCATCATATCTGCATTACCGTGATCAGCGCAGATGAACATTGTTCCGTTCTTAGCCTTAACTGCTTCTACGATCTTACCAACGCACTCATCAACTGTCTCAACAGCCTTAACTGCTGCAGGAATAACACCTGTATGACCAACCATGTCAGGATTAGCGAAGTTGGTAACTACAACATCATATTTATCTGAGTTAATAGCTTCAAGAACCTTCTCGCAAACTTCAGGTGCGCTCATCTGAGGCTTAAGATCATATGTTGCAACATCCTTAGGACTGTTTACAAGGATTCTGTCCTCGCCTTCGTTGGGTTCCTCAACACCACCGTTGAAGAAAAATGTAACGTGCGCATATTTCTCTGTCTCAGCGATACGAGCCTGCTTCATGCCCTTAGCTGCAAGCCACTCACCGAAGGTATTTGTAAGAAGAACCTTTTTGAATGCGATTTCCTTGTTAGGGATAAGCGGATCATAATCTGTGAAGCATACATAAGTAGTCTTGATGCGTGCTCCTCTGTCGAACTTATCAAATTCATCATCACAGAAGCAGTGAGTGATCTCTCTTGCTCTGTCAGGACGGAAGTTGAAGAAAATGATTGAATCATTGTCCTTGATTGTAGCAACAGGAGCGCCATCCTTCATGATAACTGTAGGAATAACGAACTCATCTGTCTTGCCATCTTTGTATGTCTGAACCATGCACTCGTGTGCGCTGTCAGCCTTGTTGCCCTCACCCTTTGTAAGTGCATCATAAGCGATCTTCACACGATCATAGTTGTTATCTCTGTCCATTGCATAGTATCTTCCGGAAATAGAAGCTACTTCGCCAACGCCAAGCTCCTTCATCTTATCCTCGAGCTGCTGAACGAAATCGATACCAGATTCCGGAGGTGTGTCACGTCCATCAAGGAAGCAGTGAACATATACCTTTGAAAGACCGTTTCTCTTAGCAAGCTCAAGAAGTCCGTAGATATGTGTAATGTGGCTGTGTACACCACCATCACTTACAAGACCATACATGTGAAGAGCTGAATCATTTTTCTTACAGTTATCGATTGCAGCCATAAGTCCTTCGTTAGTGAAGAAATCGCCATCCTCGATTGACTTTGTGATTCTTGTAAGCTCCTGATAAACGATGCGTCCTGCACCCATATTCATATGACCTACTTCGGAGTTACCCATCTGACCATCGGGAAGACCTACTGCAAGTCCGCTGGCGTTACCTCTTACACAAGGATACTCCTTCATAAGACCGTCAAGAACCGGTGTATTAGCCATTGCAATGGCGTTGCCTTCCGGATTGTCGTTAATTCCGAATCCGTCCATAATAAGTAAAACTGTTGGTTTAGAACCCTGCATATTTTATGCCTCCATATAAATAATAAATTATATTAAATTTGCAATTTAACTGTTTCCACAAAGTAGTATACTGATAAACCGCTTATTTATCAAGTGAAATAGCCCTTTTATGTAGCTTTGGCCTCATTAAAAAAACATAAAAATCATTCAAAACTCTTTAGCTTATTTTCATATTTTGTAATTCTGTCCTGAATCTCTTTTATCTCTTCATCAGACATATGCTTTCTGTTATCGATAACATTATATTCGATAACTTTTATCAGATTGGAATCTCCGCCTTCTCTTTTTTCCTTATCCTTCTGCAAAACCATATTAAGTGCATCAATTATAGTCCTATAGGAAAGCATATAAAGCCCCTTATCCTCTGCCAAAAGCTCACCATCAATAGTGCTATCAGCAAAATAGGACAACTTATCCATGATAGTTTTCCTTGTTTTCGAAGTGGCATTATCCTCTTCATCAAGCAATACCGCTATTGCAGTAAGAACCAGCATATCAGACAGCTCACCATAAAGCTCGTCATTACTAAGAAAATCTGTGATAAGCTTATACTTTTTCTGTCTGCTCATCTTCTGGGGCATTCCAGCCATCATGGAATGGTCATAAGCATTTCTAATCTCAATGTCGGTTCTCATAAGCTCTGAAAAAGCAAATACTATAGTCTGCTTATCTTCTGTAGTTACGCCCTCTGTATCTTTTCCACTAAGTAGCCCAAGCTTATCTATTGCAGCCATAAGAAACTGACCGGAATCGAGGGCTGAATGAATACAGTCTCTTGCAAAAATCGGATCATACTCATCAAGAGCACGTGATGCTATGCACATATTAGCAGCAAAAACAGATGTGGCACAAAGATCATATTCTACGCTTCCATCCTCGTCCTGCTGATCAAATGCTTTTTCTATAGCATCTCTAAGTTCCTGTGCCAAAGCATCATTTCTTTCATCAGAAAACTCAAGCTCATATAAACCATAGGTTACAGCCAAGTCTTCTGCGCTTTTTCTTCTTAATTCCAATAAATCTTTCATTTTTACTCCCATTTTTCGCAAAGAAAAAGCCCCACAAATGTACGCTTTGGCGCAAGCATCTGCGAGGCTTTGTTTTCAGGAAATATTATTATTTCATAAGCTCGTTAACGTACTTTTTAATTTTATCATCCTTTGCGTTAGCATTAAAGTACTCAAGGAAATGTTCGCCTGAAAGAGCACCCTTAACAAGGTCCTGATCAAGCTTTGAAAGAATCTCAGTAAGATCCTGAACATAAGTCACCTTCTTAACTTCATCAAGAATCTTCTTATTTCTCTGCTCCGGAACAGCTCTTTCTCTGGGATATCCCTGGCCGCTGGGCTCGCAGAAAAGCTTCTCGAAAATATACTCAAGATTGAGGTCTCCGCCCCATCCATAACCCTTAGCAAAAGGAAGTGAAATAGCATTGCCGTCATTTATCTGTGCAAAGGTGTAAGCATCAAGGGCATCTTCTACATGACCGCAGATAACGCCGGGAAAGCTGTTAAGTGCAAGCATTGCACCTTCACCTGTGCCGCATCCTGTGATCACATAATCAACAGCGCCTGAATTAAGCAAAACTGCTGCAAGAATACCATTCTGTACATAAGTGAGCTGAGCTTCATCCTCTGCAGAATACATACCGTAATTGAATACCTCAAAGCCGTAGCCGTCAGCCACCTTCTTAAGTGAGTTATATATAACCTGGTTTTTCGCAGCCTGACTGTTCTCATTAATTAGACCGATCTTCATAAAAAAATAACCTCCCAAATATTAAAGTATTTGCAAGGTTATTTTATCTCTAAATATTCATTTATTCTATACCGCTAAGGCATTAGTACTGTTTTTTCAACATTTATGGCATAAAAAGCTTTAGTTAATTATCCTCTATCATGGCAAGAGCGCCGTAGATATTTGAATCATCACCAAGAGCTGCCTTTTTAAGCTCTACAGTATTTCTGATGGAAGGCATGCAATAGCGATCTACCTCTGCTAAGATCTTCTCCATGAAGAAATCTCCAACAGCTTCCATTACACCGCCGCCGTAAACCACGATGTCAGGGCTTATGGTATTTATCATATTGCCTGTTGCAATTGCAAGATAATGGCACGCTCTGTCAACAGCTTCAAGAGTAACGGGGTCTCCTGCTGCAATGGCTTTTTTCAGATTCTTACTCTTAAATACGCCATTTTCTATGGTATCTGCCAGCATGTTCTTTCTGCTTCTGTTTGTCTGCTGCATGATATAAGAGCTCATGCCCTTTTTACTTGAAAATGCTTCAAGGCAGCCTCTCTGACCACATCCGCAAAGAGGTCCCTCGGGGTCCAGAATCATGTGTCCGTACTCAGCAGCCTTATACTTATTTCCTGTAAAAAGCTTGCCATCAAGGATAAGTCCGCCGCCCATTCCTGTTCCTACGAAGAAACCGACTACGTTCTTATAACCCTTGGCAACGCCGTACTTGTACTCACCAAGAACGCCCACATTAACATCATTTCCGATATAAAAAGGAATTCCTACTTCTTTCTCTATGGAAGATTTGATGTCATAATTCTGCCATGGAAGATTAGGGGATGTAAGGACGATACCTGCACCCTGATCGATTACACCCGGAGCGCCTGCTGCTATTGCCTTAATCTTGGACTTCTTAATATCAGAATCCTTGATCATGTCGTTAACGACACTTATGATGACTTTCTCGATATTATTTACATCATCGCCCATTTCCTTAGTCTTCTTTTTAAGGCGATACACGATTTCTTTCTTTTCATTGAAAATCGCGCCAAGTATCTTAGTTCCCCCAATATCAAGGCAAATGTTATAAGTATCTCCCATTACTTATCCTCCTTTTGTTCTGACTTAATATACTGTCCGTAGTTGTTTCTGCCGCTTTCCTTAACTTTGTAGAGTGCCTTATCGGCATTCTGATATAACGAGTTATAATTAGTACCATCATCAGGACAAAGAGCATATCCTATAGACATAGTATACGTCACTTTTTGTCCTTTGTATTCAAATGATTTATCCATTGTAGAAAAATCACTTAGAATTTTATCAACTTCAGGCTGAGTTTTATTCCTTATTATTACCATGAACTCATCTCCGCCTATTCGTGCAGGATAGCTGTCATCTCCCATGTACTTCTTCATTCTCTCAGAAGCATCCTGAAGGACCTTATCACCACAGTCATGTCCGTAGTTATCATTAAACTGTTTGAAGAAATCAAGATCAAGAAGCACCATTGCGAAGTTCTGGGTTTCAGGATCATTCATGATATCCTCAACTACCCTTGTAATGGTCATTCTGTTGAACAGTCCTGTGAGAACATCCCTCTCCGCAAGATTTCTGATGGTCTCATTGGTGCGCTTAAACTCATCAACGTCATAAGTGAGGATATATACATGAATATTGTCACCATCACGAATTTTCCTGATCTGGTAGCAGGCGTTCTGATATCTTGGCTTATCACTTGCACCGGTTCTCTGGAGATATACGATTTTTCCTGAAATATTACCTTTCTCATACTCGGCAATAAGTCTGTCCTTGTCATAGAACTCGTACATCTTATCCCTGTCTTCTTCAATGACCTGTGAAAATACCATGCTTTTTATCACTTCACCAAAAGGAAGTGAGATATATCCGGTTTCACCAAAGTCACTGATAAGACCGCTTTGTCCAAGATGCATATATATAGTCTGATCATCCGTAAGAGAAGCCTCCAGGAAAAACGTATTCCTGATAAACTGTTCAAAGGATCCATAACCAAGGGTATCGGTAAAGGCATCACTGGCAAGAAGCAGGTATATAGGATCACTTGGCATATCATAATATTCACTGCCACTCTGACTTATTTCAGGAAGCTTTCTCATACGCTCTGCATCGATACTTCTTGAGCACATAAGAAACATCTTGCTGCCTTCGGAAATAATAGGAACTATGAGGTACATAAGCCAGTTGTACTCTCCGTTAACATCTATTGTTCTAAAGTAATCCGTCAAATGGTCAGTGCCAAATTCCGCAAGTCGTTCATCGAGTGTACTGCAATCGAAAAATGAAATAAAGGCGGTTCTGTCTTCATTGTAAATGGCTTCATTGGCAAACTTTACAATTGCCTCTGAGTATTTACAATCAGACAGAGAAACACCATATTTTGTCTTATTTTCATAGATTATATCGAATTCATCCGTATCTATCTGCGTTCTTGCAATTCTCGTATATAACGGATACAAAAATCTCAGAGAATTGTTAAGCTTTGCCGCTCTGGTCTCAGGATCATTTTTCGTCAAAGTCTCAATTGTTGCAATCAAGGCAGCTTTGCCTATGCTGTCATCAATGATTCTTCTGAGCATAATCCTGTGGAAACCTTTGCCTGTAACAAATTCCATAGCATGGATTTCATCATCTTTAGATGAATTACGGGCAAGATCTCGTAGCTGCTTTGAGAATGGATTTAGCTTGTCGTTAAATACCATTTCAACATTATAAAGACCATCAATAAACATGTCTGAAATGACCTCGTCAAAGCCGCGACTGGTCATCAGTATCCTGAACTTCCTTCCGTTAAATACCATAATAGCAAGCGGAAGCTGATTCAGATATGTAAATTCGTCCTCATGATTAGAATTTCTGTTCTCAATGGGCGTCTGAGAAAGAATATTAACTTTACCGATTTCACGATAAAAATCTCTCTCTTCAAAGGTCTCATATTCGTATGGATAAATACCCTCATCGTAATAATCTATAGGCTTTGCTTCTGAATAAAGATGTCCCTGGGTCTTCTCGCAGCCGGTCTGCTTAAGGAACTCCAAAACCTCCTCATCCTCAACGGCGCCCATCATGGTAGTCATGCCAAGCTCCTTCGAAAGATTAAGGATATTTTTCAGAATAATCCTGGATGTCAGATCATTATTAAATCCCGAAAGGAAATTACTGTTGATTTTGATGGTATCAAAAGGCATATCTCTGATAGCCTGAAGCGCAGAATACTCACTTCCGAAATCATCAAATACTATGTGGAAACCATTTTCTTTAAATTTTTCCAGTTCTTTCTGTATGCCCTTTTTGTCTCTGGTTATTTCAGCTTCACTTATCTCAATCTGGATCAGGTCATTTGTCAGATTATTTTTCTCCAGTTCCTCCTTAAACAGTTCCAGTACATCTATAAGGAGAAAATCGAGTTTTGTGAGATTAATCGAAACAGGAACCGGCTCCATTCCTCTGTCGATAACAGTTCTCTGATCCTTACATACCTGTCTTATAACATATTCATCAAGTAAATGAATCTTTCTTGCATTCTCAAGAACTGGTACAAAATCGTAAGGCAAAAGGAATCCATACTCATCGTTTTTCCACCTGGCAAGTGCTTCCAAACCGCATACTTTTCCTGATAATGTGTGGAATATGGGCTGATAGTAAACCACTATTTCTCCGTTTTTGAGAGCATCCTCCAAATGGTGCACAACATAGTGCTGCATAAGGATTTTCTCATCCACATCATTTTTGTCAAAAATTGAAATTTCGGATTCGTTCTTTTCACAAAGATCACATGCAATCTTTGCGTTCTCCACTATTTCGAGACCGTTTCTGTCATCGGAATTGATAGCATATATACCGGCTTTTATTTCCATTCCGGTATGAATATATACTTCATCAAAATCCATTTTTATTTTCTTTATAAAACGCTCTATATCATCTATATCTGTGAAAACAACGAACTGATCGTCCTCGAATTTCCCGACTAGATCAACGGGGAAGCAATTCTTTATCTTATTAGCCACAAAGAGCAGAACTTCATACCCTTCGTCAAAGCCATTTCTCATGTAATATGAATCAAAACCTTTAATACTGAAAAATACACAGCAAAAAGAAGCAGCAAAATCACCATTTTCTGCTTTTTCGTTAATAGCATTGATTAGTGAATCTTTTAGGTATAGGTCTGTGATCAACCACTTGTTAGTATCTTTTTCCACGTCGATACCTGCCTGGTCCTTTATTCATATTACTAATTAATGTTATCAAAATACAAAATATAAAACTATAAAAAATCCGAAATGTTATAGAAAAATTATAGAATTTTAAGAAAAAAGGCTGCCTAAAAAAGGCAGCCCTGAATCACTTTATATTATTCACCGAAAACGGCTTTGTAATCCTTCTGGAACTTTTCAATTCCTGCTGTTGTAAGAGGGTGATTAACCATCTGAGCGATTACAGCATAAGGAACTGTAGCAATGTGAGCACCTGCAAGTGCGCAGTCTGTAACGTGCATAGGATGACGAACAGATGCAGCGATGATCTCTGTATCAATTCCGTGTACGTCGAAAATCTGAGCAACCTCAGAAATAAGGTCTGTACCTCTTGTGCTGATATCATCAAGTCTTCCAAGGAAAGGACTTACGAAAGCAGCGCCTGCTCTTGCAGCAAGAAGTGCCTGGTTAGCTGTGAAAATAAGAGTCATGTTGATCTTGATGCCCTCAGCTGAAAGTGTGTGGCAAGCCTTAAGACCTTCCTCTGTCATAGGAATCTTAACAACCATGTTAGGGTGAATCTTAGCAATCTCACGTCCCTCAGCAATCATGCCCTCAGCATCAACTGTTGTAGCCTTAACCTCACCACTGATAGGTCCGTCAACGATAGATGCGATCTCAGCAACTACCTGCTTGAAATCTCTGCCTTCCTTTGCGATAAGGGAAGGGTTTGTGGTAACACCGCAAATAACGCCCATATCGTTGGCTTTCTTGATGTCTTCTACATTAGCAGTATCCAAAAAGAATTTCATAATACACTCCTGTCCGCTTAAGAACGACTTAAGCTTAAACAACTATAAGATTTTTTCATACATTGAAAATAATAGCATAGATGAATCTAATTTCAAATGGAAATGTGCCCTTTTAATATTAAAAATTGCTTTTACTACATTTTGTTCAATAATTGCGTAAATCTCCGCCATCATCATGTAAAAGCGTCGATGGATCGCCGTCTGCCGCTGTTGTTGCAAGGCTGTCGCACCTCTCGTTTTCAGGATGTCCGTCATGCCCCTTAACCCAGTGCCATGTCACATTATGTTTTTCGACCGCACTAAGAAGTCTCTTCCAAAGTTCAACGTTTTTAACAGCCTTACCGTCTGATTTTTTCCAGCCCTTTTTGATCCAGCTGTCTATCCAGTGCTCATTAAAGGCACTTATCACATATTTAGAATCAGAAAAAAGGTCCACATCGCAGGGCTTGTTAAGAGCCTCTAACCCCATAATGGCGCCCATAAGCTCCATTCTGTTATTGGTGGTCTTATCGTAGCCTGCGCTTATCTCCTTTTCATGGAGCTGCCCCTTGGCATCAATAAACTGAAGTACTGTGCCGTATCCGCCAGGGCCGTCCGGATTCCCTCTTGCTGAACCATCTGAATAAATAGTTACTTTCATTTACACCTCTTCCAAATTCCTTCTTTGTCAAAATACTCTGCCATTGCTTCCGCATCCTCAACTATGGACTTATCATAGCCTATTGATTCAAGGAGCTTTATGGCATTCCTTGTTGTGGCAGGACCTGTGCGTATCCGATAGTCAAAAATAACATCTCCGCCTGTCATATCACCTTCAAAATGATAGATATCATATTTATCAGCCAAAATACCGCACAGCTCACCGTCATGGGTAGCTGCAAAGCAGAAAACACCTTCCTTTGTAAAATAATCAAGAACCATTGAAGATGCGGCGATTCGCTCTGTAGTATTGGTGCCCCTTAGCACCTCATCCACAAAGCAAAGAACCGGGGCAGCTTCTTTATCTCTAGCTGCATCAATCACGCGCTTTAAGGATTTTATCTCTGCCATGTAATAGCTGTCGCCAAGATTAAGGTCATCACGCAGTGCCATTGAGCTATAGATCCGATACAGTTTTCCTCTATACGCAGAAGCTGTACATGTATGGATAGTCTGTGCAAATATGCTGTTTATTGCGCTCATTTTAAGGAACGTTGATTTACCCGAAGCATTTGATCCGGTAAGAAGAAGTCCTCTTTTCAGTGTGATTGAATTAGGCACTGGACTCTCAAGAAGAGGATGATATCCTTCTTCTATCCTGTATTCTTCATCTGATACAAATTCAGGTGTGCAATACTTACCATCAAGGGAAGCTCTGTAATAACAGATGGATAACACTGCATCCATCTTACCCATCAGTGTAATAAGTCTGTCCACGCTGTCCTTATTGGGTTCAAGCTTATCGAACATTCTTCCAAACTTTATAAGGTCCACATGAGTGATCATTCTCACATAATCAGCAAGAATATCAAGGGGATTACCACTGCCTGTCCTTCCGGCACCTGATATAACGATCCAGGAATTCCTCGAAAAGCCGCTTAACGTAGCCGTAAGGCTTTTTAGCTCTTCCGTTTCCTTTGCAAAGGATTCGCTGTTTTCATCAGCTATTTCCTTTGCCCATCTGATGAGCCTGCATATATACGCAAAGGTCACAAGATAAGGCTCAATCTGAGCTTTTATCTTGAAATAGGTCACAATGTTATAGCTGACAATTACAAGAAGCGCTATAAAGCCAACCGTAAATCCAAAGAAAGACATATAAATAATCGCTGCCGCCATAAGGAAAAGCGCCAGATAATGCGGCACTGCAGATATCCTCTTTGCTCCGTTTAAAAGATCCAGGTAATCGTATATAGAATATTTTCCGGATTTACCGATTTTTCGAAAAACAGATTTTAATCTGATACGTTCTGATTCATTAGACTTAAGAGTATCAAACTCCTGCTCAAGCTCAGAAAAGTCATCTGTATAAACAGGATTCCTTAGCATATAGTAAAGATACTCTTCTCCGGAGGATGACTCGCAGTAATTAATTCTGTCGAAAACTTCATCCATGGAAAGATCAGAGAAAGTGATATCATCCACAAAGTACGTACCCTTATGCTTTTCATGATATCCGCCTATATGCGAATTTTTGGACAAAAGCCTTTTGTCAGGCCTTTGTCCAAACTCTTTTTTAAACTTATTACAAAACTTTTTCTCTTCCGCCCTTGCGTTCCTTAGTCCAAATAAGAAAAGGACAAACAGAAATGCGCAAATGCCAAGCAAAAAATAAACTCCGTTCATTAAATTCCCCAATTATAATTCTTTATCTATTCTGCTCTTGATCTCATTTGCCTTAGCATAGATTTCTTCAGGAGCTATTCCGATATTGTATTCGCCCTTTTCATAACGGATGATTCCGCCGATCATGGTAAGAACAACATTTGAATTACTTCCGCTGTAAACAATGTTCTTGCAAATATTGTTTATGGGCTGCATATTGGGCTGATTAAGATCGATCATGATTATATCAGCCTTTTTGCCCTCTTCAAGAACGTCGCAGTCATTAAGTCCCATTGCATGTGCACCATTAACTGTTGCCATCTTGAGAACTTCAATGGCATCAATGCAGGAAGCATCGTTCTCTTTAAGTTTTCCAAGTCCTGTTACAAGGAACATCTCGCGGAACATATTGAGGCAGTTGTTGCTGGCAGGTCCATCTGTTCCAATAGCAACAGGAATTCCTCTTTTAAGATAATCATTTATAGGTGCAATTCCGCTGGCAAGCTTAGTGTTGGATCCCGGATTGGTAACCGCGAACATATTTCTCTTCTTGAGAATTTCCATATCCTTCTCATCTGTATGAACAAGGTGATATCCGCCACCGCCATATTCAAACATTGAAAGACTGTCAAGGAACTGCAATGGGCTCATGCCGTAGCGTCCCTTGCACTCCTCTGTTTCAGGAGCAGTCTCAGAAATATGTGTATAAACTGGTGCCTTATACTTATGAGCAAGCTCTGCTATTTTCTCAAGGAGCTCCTTTGAGCAGGTGTATTCTGCATGGAATCCGATCATGTATGAGTTATATGGATCTTTTCCATTAAGCTCGTTGTAGCACTTTTCAACCAGCTCAACCGACTGACTGAAATTGTTTACAGCGCCAACCTGGACGCATCTCATTCCGGCATCTCTGCAGGCATCCGCTATGGATTCGGGAGTAAGGTACATATCAAAAATTGATGTGATACCGCCGTCAAGGTACTCCAGAATCGCCAGCTGAGTAAGATAATAGATATCCTCTGCAGTCATTTTTGCTTCCACAGGGAAAACCTGATTGTTCAGCCACTGCGCAAGGGGCAGATCATCTGCTCTTGAACGAAGCAGTGTCATTGCAGAGTGAGTGTGTGCATTTTTAAATCCGGGCATAAGGAGATTGCCCTTACAGTCTATCTCTCTGTCAAATACAAGCATTGCGTCGGGGTGATCCTTGTAGTAACCCTCTATCTGAGACGTGTTGTCACAGTAGATGATCTTGTCGTCATTTGTCCAAAGCTCACCTTCAAATATGTCCTGTCCATCCTTCATAGAAAGGATTCTGGCATTGTAAAAACGGATTCTCATTTTGCACCTCTTTATAGTTTATTTTTATGATTAGAATTTCTTAATGCAGTCCGTAACAAGCTTTTCGAATAATTTACCTGACTTATCAGCAGCCTTCTGTACATCCTCATGGGAAAGAGGATCGCCCATTCCTGCTGCAAGATTACTGATGCAGGAAATTGCACAGATTCTCATACCCATATGATTACCAACGATAGCTTCTACAACGGTACTCATACCAACAGCATCAACGCCGAGAGTTCTAAGCATTCTGATCTCAGCAGGTGATTCAAAGGAAGGACCTGTAAGCTGTGCATAAACGCCTTCATGGAGATAAATCTTATCCTCGATTGCTGTATCCTTTACAATCTTCATAAGGTCCTTATCATATACATTACTCATGTCCGGGAATCTGGTACCAAACTCATCTACATTGGGGCCAATAAGCGGGTTAGGTGCAAAAACAGAAACATGATCTGTAAGGAGCATGAAATCACCAGGATTAAAGCTGTAGTTGATACCGCCTGATGCATTTGTAAGGAAAAGAATCTCAGCACCAAGCATTCTCATAACTCTTGTAGGAAGTACAACATCGCTGATGTCATATCCCTCGTAGTAGTGAACACGTCCCTTCATGCATACTACAGGTGTCTCTCCAACATATCCGAAAATAAATCTTCCATCATGACCGGGAACTGTAGAAACAGGGAATCCCGGAATCTCTGAATAAGGAATCTCACATTTTATATCAATCTGGCTTGCGTAATTACCAAGGCCTGAGCCCAAAGTAAGTGCTACCTTCGGCTTAAAATCCGTAACCTTTCTTATCGCTTCTACGCAACCATTTACTTTCTCAAAAACTTCTTTAGCTGTAGCCATTAGTCTTCCTCCGTTATCGCTTCATTTTCTGAACTGATACTATTTTCATCAGTATTTATATAATACCCTAAATCCTGTGAAATTCCCACAGCATCCCGCAATTTGCCATGGAGCTTGGGACGAACTGTATCTCTTATTGCAAGGGTAAGGGCATCTATAGCTCCGTAATCATTTATAAAGCTTACGAAAATTCCGGTTATTCCCTTAATCTGTTCAAGGCTTCCAAACTGATCAAGGATTCCAAAAAGCATTCCGCTTCCGGGAATCTCATCGAATCTTATTCCAATATTATCAGGGGCAGCAGGTCTGTTTTTATCAAAACAGATACCGTGCTGAAGGGGTTCTCTTTTACCAAAGTATATATTCATAACTCTGGTGGTTGAGTCTTCAACAAAATAGAACTCATTTCTAAGAACGGGTCTGTTGTACTCATCTGTAGAAAACTCTGAAATCACTGAAAGCCTGTAGCTCTCGCCGTGCTCATCCACATCTGTGTAAGTAGGGTTCTCTCTGGAGCAGCACTTAAGCTTTATCTCCTTTTCGCCTTCCTTGATGATCATGTAAAAGGCGTCGCTTCTGTCATCATACTCAAAGCCTATACTTGAGATTCCATCCGTATAGTTATTGTGCATTACCTGCATAAGAAGCGGCATAACGCCAACACCCTTATCGTCCATATCATAGACGCATCCGTCCAGGCATTTTTTCAAAATCCTCTCAAAGCCCTGTTCGCTATCACCCTGGAGCTTTTGCTCTCTGCTCAAAGGTACGTTTCTGTAATGTCTCTTTGATGAACCCTTTGTCATAACAAGCTTTCTGTTTTTAAAGCCATGGTTATAGATAAGAGCATTTTTAAATTTCTTTCCTTCTGCTTCAAGGATAAAGTCATTAAGCTTTTTCTGGGCTGCAAGAGTTTTCTCATCCACTTCTATGGCAGCATCCGATACCTTTATTTCTGCCATCTCGCCTCTTATGATCCTTGACATATTACCTGCCTGGAAAAGATCGTCATTTCCTGCATTTGTAACGATGATCATATTAAGGTCAGGATAGCAGTATACATTCTGTCCCAGCATTCCATTGAAGGTATAAGCCCCTTCCCTGTCAGCACCTGTCCAAAGCTGATAGCCGTATCCCGGTGATGATTCGTTTTTCGTCTCAACCTGAGGCTTTGTTGCTTCCAATACCCATTCCTCAGGTAAAATCTGCTTTCCGTCATACATGCCCTTATTAAGATAGAGGATTCCAAGCTTTGCCATATCCTCAATGCGCATAAACATACCCCAGCCGCCCTTGGTAATATTCTGCGGACAGGTCTCCCAGAACACTCTTTTGATTCCAAGGGGTTCGAAAAGTCTTGGTTTTAAATATTCAAGCATGCTCTCCCCTGTCAGCTCAGTGACTATGGCTGAAAGCATATATGAGTTCATGGAATTATATTCAAAGACAGAACCTGGCGCATTTTTCTGCTGAGCTTCAAGAAAAAGCTTACGCCAGTCATTTCCTGAAATCGCACCTGATTCATTAAAAGATACACCGCTTGTCATGGTCAGCAGGTGTCTAACGGTCATACCGTTTGAGAACACAAGCTGTAGCGGATTTTTCCTGCTACTGAAAATATCCGCTACCTTGTCATCAAGTTTAAGTTTTCCTTCTGTAACAAGGAAGCCGATAGCCATTCCTGTCACGCTTTTGCACATGGAGTGTGTCACATGCCACACATCCTTTTCAAAAGGCGATGCGCAAAACTCGCCTATTACATGCCCATTTCTGATTGCCATCACTTTATGTATGTGGCAACTGTTATTGCAATAGAGCTTTTTAAATAAACCAAGAAGAAAAGCTGAATCCACGCCCATTTCTTCAGGTGTTGACCTTGGAAGAAATGTCTCTCCTTCATTATCCTCAGGAAAAAGAGGCTTTTGCGGAGAGTACTCTACGTTACTGATTTCACCGGTCTTGTGACCGATAAGCTTCATAAGTAGCTTTAAAATATCACGTTCCTGCTTAGCCATATTTTGACTCCTATCCCATTTAGTCCCGCAGGAAATGAGTCAGTAAAGCTATTTGATCCATTTTTCCTAAATACCCGCGGGCTTTTAGTCCTCAAGGGCTCTCATGGAATTAAGAATGGCAATTACCGCAACACCTACATCACCAAATACCGCAAGCCACATGGTCGCAATTCCAAGCGCTCCGAGAACAAGAATCAGTAGTTTTACAAAAAGGGCGAATACGATATTCTGCTTAACTATTCTGAGAGTCTTTCTGGCAATTCTAATGACATCGGATATCTTCCTGATATCGTCGTCCATAAGAACTATGTCAGCTGCTTCGATGGCTGCATCAGAACCAAGAGATCCCATTGCAATACCTACATCTGCTCTCATCAAAACAGGTGCATCATTTATTCCATCTCCCACAAATGCAACCTTATTAGAAGCATCATTCAGGAGTTCTTCAACCCTTTCTACCTTATCAGCAGGCAAAAGCTCGTAGTACACTTTATCAATACCAATCTCTGATGCAACGCTCTCTGCTGTCTTCTTACTGTCACCAGTTAGCATTACAACTCTTGATACTCCCGATGTCTTAACATCTGAAATAGCTTTCGCCGCACCTTCTTTTATTGTATCAGATATTATGATGCATCCAAGATATTTTTTATCTTTGGCGATATATACTATGGTTCCTGGCTCAGTGGTTTCATCTGCTTCTATGCCATTTTGAGACATAAGCTTGAAGTTACCTGCAAAATACTCATCGTCTTCATACTTTGCACTTATTCCAAGTCCCGCATATTCCTTAACATCAGTAACCTTTGAAAGATCCGGCTTAGCAGAAAACTTTTCTTCGTAAGCTTCCTGAATAGACTTTGCGATTGGATGATTTGAAAATCCTTCCAGGTGAGCTGCCATCTTAAGAAGCTGCTCTTCATCGATATTTGCGGAAGGATTTACAGCTATTGTTTTAACCTTGAATTCACCCTTTGTGATGGTTCCAGTCTTATCCATAACAAGGGTATTTACATTGGCAATGGCTTCAAGGTAGTTACTTCCCTTAACAAGAATACCCTTCTTGGAGCTTGCTCCGATTCCTCCAAAAAATCCAAGAGGAACTGAAATAACCAGTGCACAGGGGCATGATACTATAAGGAAAATACATGCTCTTTTTATGGAATCCGAAAATGGCATAAGACCAAGAATCGGAGGGATAATTGCAAGGAGCACAGCACCTATTGTTACAACGGGTGTGTAATATCTTGCAAATCTGGTTATGAAGTTCTCCATTCTGGACTTTTTGTTGCTGGCATTCTCAACGAGCTCTAAGATCTTTGCAACTGTAGAATCTTCGTACTTCTTTGTGGTCTTAATTCTAAGAACGCTGTCCTTATTTACACATCCGCTGATTATATCAGCACCTTCAGTAATTCTTCTGGGTACGGATTCACCTGTAATGGATGAAGTATCAATGAACGAATCACCTTCCACAACAATACCGTCTACAGGAATCTTTTCACCGGGCTTAATAACCAGAATGCTTCCAATCTCTACATCAGAAGGGTCAACCTCCTCGATTTCTCCTGCTTCATTTTCAAGATTTGCATACTCAGGAGCGATGCTCATCATATCAGCTATAGACTTTCTTGATTTTCCAACAGCGTAGCTCTGGAAAAGCTCACCAATCTGATAGAACAGCATAACTGCCACAGCTTCTGAATATTCGCCAATTCCGAAAGCGCCGAAGGTAGCGATCATCATAAGGAAGTTTTCATCAAAAACCTGTCCGTGAGATATATTTATAGCTGCTTTTCTAAGAACGTCATATCCAATCACCAGGTATGGTATAAGGAAAATCACAAATACCGCCACCTTTGGAAGACTGTCCATAAGTCCTGTGTGCTCACATACAAGAAGTATTGCAAACACTATAAGTACAGCAATTATTCTGTTTCTGGTTTTTTTCATTTTCATAGTCATAACATATCTCCGGTCCTGTGTCTTTAATGCTATAAAAATTCGGAATCCCTTTAGGTATAAGACTTATTGTTTTAAGTCATCTGATATCCGATTGTAATCTTATTTAGATCTCGATTTCGCAGTCAGGTTCTACCTTCTTGCAGGCCTTAACAGCTTCCTTAAGTACTGTGTCATAAACATCATCTGCAGCTTCAAGTGTAAGCTTCTGAGTCATAAAATTTACTCTTGCATCCACAACACCATCAAGCTTCTTGATGGCATCCTCCATCTTTGCTGCACAGTTAGCACAATCAACTTCACATTTGTAGGTCTTTTTCATAGTTTTATCTCCTTCTTGGTTTAAATTTTTGCGGAGGTGATCTCCGATTTGGTAACTTTACTTATTTCGATTACTATTTCTCGCATTTAATTTGGATTTCGAATAGCATTCATATATCTTGGATGTATTCTTATTGCGACTATTCATCCTTCTTCGATGCATTCTCTTATTATTGCGATTGTTTATCCTTCTTCGATGTGTTCTCTTATTATTGCGATTGTTTATCCTTCTTCGATGTGTTCCCTTATTATTGCGATTGTTTATCCTTCTTCGATGTGTTCACGTCCCATGGCAATTATTGTTCTCACATGTTCATCTGCCAAGGCGTAATACATTTGCTTTCCATCTCGTCTGCTTCTTACCAGCTTATTCACTTTAAGTATCTTAAGCTGATGTGATACCGCCGACTGAGTCATACGAAGTTTATCAGCAAGATCATTCACACAGAACTCATCTGCAAAAAGCGCAAACAATATTTTAATTCTGGTGGAATCACCAAAGACCTTAAACAGTTCAGCAAGGTCATACATCTCTTCCTCATTTGGAAGTTCGTCGAATTTGCAGCTATAGTGTTCCATTTGCCCTCCTCACTCTTTATTAATCATCAGCACAAACTGTCATTCTTTCAAATTACTTATGTTATGTTGTGTTTTATTTCAAGTATGATTATGTTTTATATTTACATATGAATATTTGTTCATATGTATGATTATAAATTACTACTCTTTATTCCTTATGTCAACATTTTATTGAGTTTTCATTGGGAATTTTAATGAATATTTAAATAAGATATTGCTCGATCACACTCTTTATGGTGGCTGAACTTATCGGATGCTGCGATGTCTCGAATGTCATTATCATATTTTTCCCTTGAAAATACCCGGTCTGCATGTAAGCATCAATTTTAAATACATTCTTGTTGGCATAACTCAAACTATCCATTCTACCAAAATGTTCCCATATATACTGTTTTCCTGTCCTTACATTCAAGCAAGTAAAATCCGGTCTTACGTTACCCAACAACTTGATTTTGGTTGGATATTCATAGCGATATGGAATATTCATTTTTTCCAATGTGTTTGCAATCATCAATTCTGATTTTGATCTGACCCGAATACCATTATCAGAGTAAAATTCAGCACTGCCCTCTTCAAATCCCATAGGTTCATACTCAACATTTTTCCACTTTTCTATAAATGCTTCTCTAGGCTCTATTATAGGAACAATCAATTCTTTTCTTGCATCTGACATCCTGTTATATATTTCTTCTATCCCGGGAATATCATACACAGATAAGAAATTTTCCATATTTTTCTTAATATTGCACAGCTTTTTTCTCATATTCTCGTTATAATCTCTCTGTGCAACTGTCCGCAAAGATTCAATTTCGCATTGCTTTGCATATTTACGCCTTTTTGTCTTTTTATCCACCCAATAATACTGAGTTAATCCATTGCTTTTACTAACACTAATATATTTATCAGGCAAATTTTTATATTTTCCCGCCTGTTCGCTAATCTTTGAAATTAACCCTTCGATCTGCTTTAATTGAACTTCAAGTTTGTTTCTATAATCTTCCACCAAACAATAATCCTTTCTCTATTTATGTTTCAAATTCATGATTTCTTTCGTAAAATCCTTACGATACTGATCCAACATGGTCAAACGTCAATTTACTGCACTATTCTAGTACACCGAAAAATAAATTACTGGTACATTCACGCTGAATGATTGTGCATATGCAATGAAGCCGAATGAGGCAATGCGGGCATTGCTGATTGAGGATGAAGCAGCATATGTGCATTCAGACAAGCAAATGTGCCAGATAATTATTATTCGGTGTGCTAGCTTACAAATGCCACATTCGCCTTAGTCCTACGGGGGAAATGGCTTTTCTCGGCATCTTCCACGTTATCTAAGCCCCGATTCCTACCTTTCTAACGGGGATGATTGGCTTTTCCTGGCTTC
>NZ_KE384158.1:74978-243652 GCF_000424285.1 Butyrivibrio sp. MB2005
TTCTAACGGGGATGATTGGCTTTTCTTGGCTTCTTCCGCGTTAGAGAGACCCAGATTCCTAACATTCTAACGGGGATACATAGCTATTTTCCGCTAAGCCCACGTTTTATGGACCTTTTAGGAAATGCACAAGACATTTCAGGAATTATTCAAGATAAAAACGTTTGGTAATTTGTTGGCTTGTTAAATAAAAAAGGAATCTACGACGAAGAATACTATTTATGCCGTATTGATATGTCTTTAAAAAGAATCCCGATCAGAAATTCGACACTTACTATAATATATAGATGTACTTTTGTCAATATTAAAATAAATTGTGATGCCATGTAAAAATCATAGATATGTTCAGAATAATATTGCCCCTGTGTTTCGGAAACAATAAAAATTGATATTTATGGAATAATACTGACACTGAGTTTCGAAAACAATAAAATAGGTATTTATGGAATAATACTGACGCTGCGTTTCGAAAACAATAAAGTAGGTATTTATGGAATAATACTGACACTACGTTTCAGAAACAATATAAATTGGTATTTATGGAATAATACTGGCACTGCGTTTCGAAAACAATAAAATAGGTATTTATGGAGTGATACTGACTCCGCTTTACCGAAATGATTAAGGGCCGGCATATTGCCGGCCCTAATATCACATATCTACTGTATTCAAATATCCGGTAAATCAAGCTCGCCGCCTGAATCATTTATTGCAGTGTAACCTTCTTGAAGGACTTCTCGCCTGAATCATTTATTACAGTGTAACCTTTTTGAAGGACTTCTTGCCCTTCTTAACCATTATGCCTTCACCTGCGAAGGTATCCTTTGTGTAAGTGGTCTTAAAGTCTGTTACCTTCTCGTCGTTGAACATAACGCCGCCCTGCTGAACTGCTCTTCTAGCTTCGCTTCTTGTGGGGCAAAGACCAGCGCTTACAAGAACCTGAAGGATGTCAACTACGCCATCTCTAAAGTCCTCTTCCTTAAGTGCAACAGCGGGAACGTTTGCGAGATCACCGCCACCAGCAAAAAGTGCTCTGGCAGCGTCCTGAGCCTTCTGTGCCTCTTCTTTACCATGAACAAGCTCTGTAAGCTCGAATGCAAGGATTTCCTTCTTCTCGTTGATTCTGGAATCCTCCCACTTCTCCATCTCCTCGATTTCTTCGATAGGAAGGAAAGTGAGCATCTTAAGGCACTTATCAACATCGGCATCGCCAACGTTTCTCCAGTACTGGTAGAAATCGTAAGGTGAAGTCTTCTTGGGATCAAGCCATACAGCGTTACCTGCTGTCTTACCCATCTTCTTACCCTGAGAATCAGTAAGAAGTGTGATTGTCATTGCGTGAGCGTCCTTGCCGAGCTTTCTTCTGATAAGCTCAGTACCGCCAAGCATGTTGCTCCACTGGTCGTCACCACCAAACTCTAAATTACAATCGTACTTCTGGAACATGTAATAGAAGTCGTAGGACTGCATGATCATGTAGTTAAACTCAAGGAATGAAAGTCCCTTCTCCATACGCTGCTTGTAGCACTCTGCTCTAAGCATGTTGTTTACTGAGAAGCAAGCTCCAACCTCTCTTAAAAGATCAATGTAGTTAAGGTCAAGAAGCCAGTCAGCGTTGTTAAGCATGATAGCCTTGCCTTCGCCAAAGTCGATGAACTTCTCCATCTGGCGCTTAAAGCACTCAGCGTTGTGATCGATATCTTCTCTTGTGAGCATCTTTCTCATGTCAGTTCTTCCTGAAGGATCACCAATCATGGTTGTGCCGCCGCCGATAAGAGCGATGGGCTTATTTCCAGCCATCTGAAGTCTCTTCATAAGTGTAAGTGCCATGAAGTGACCGGCTGTTAAGCTGTCTGCTGTGCAGTCAAAGCCGATGTAGAATGTAGCCTTTCCTGCGTTTACGAGATCTCTGATCTGCTCTTCGTCTGTTACCTGAGCGATAAGACCTCTTCGTTTGAGTTCCTCATAGATTTGCATTGTTTTGCCTCCTTTTACTTAGGCTGCGAAAAAAAGTCCTCCGCAACCGAAATCAGTTACGAAGGACGAAAAATTCGTGTTACCACCTTCATTCACATGTAGCTCACGCTGCATGCCTCAGCAAGTACTCCGTTTATGCAAAGTCTTCATTAAGTGACAGAAAAATCGGCCACTAAGAATGCAATCACTTCATACTCTTCCGACTAACGCTCGGTTCTCGTCATGGCTTACTAGATAAGTTTCATCATTCTTCCATGCAGCTCCCGGAGGTATTCATTCAAAGTCCGTGTCCGCGCCTCTCACCAAACGGCTGCTCTCTGTGGCCGGTACAATGAACTACTTGTTCCGTTCAAAGCCTTTAGATAATAATTATCAATATTTTATCCGTGCTGTCAAGAGATTTTGCTTTCTGGTTGGATCAAATTTCTCTACGGATATAGTTGCAACTCAAGAGCATCCTTCTTGAATCAGCCCTGAGGACTCAATACTGATTTATTCTGTTACCGTTACCTCTATTTTCTTATAAATACCATTCTGTGCAATAGCATAAACATTGCAGGTTCCCTTTTTAACACCAGTAATGTTGCCTTTCTTATCAACGGTTGCAACTGATGTCTTATCAGATACATAGCGAAGATTACTTGTATGCTTAAGCAGCTTCTTCTTTTTATCAGCAGAGACAACAGATGCTTTTACTTTCTTTGTCTCTCCTTTTTTTACTGTTATGCTTTTATTAGATACTTTAACGGATTTAGGGTTTGTGTAACCGGATTTATCTTTTCCGGCAACATGCGCTACCACTGAACGAACAATTTCTGTCCCACTATTATCACGTGCAACAACGTAACACTTAAAGTTCTTCTTAGTGTTAATTTTCTTATTTCGAATCTTCTTTATAGTCACAGATTTATTGCTTGTTTTCTTTGCAACCTTATTTAATTGATTGCCACAATAATCTATGTATACCTCGTAATTTGCTGCTTTCTCCTGCTTCTCCCAGCTAATCTTAATCTTACCTGCCGACTGCGATACAGAGATAGGAAGGAATTTAGAGCCAACACTATATAATTCCAAAGTCTTGATGTTCAGATCTACAGTAGCCGAATCTTTTCTTGACCAGGTACCGGTCATACTCAGTTCATATTTTCCTGCAGGTAATTCAAGGCTTGCTTTCCCGGCATCATACCATCCTGTTGTAACTGCCTTTTCTTCTTCATCCACTTTAGCATGAATAATTGCACCAGATTTACTTACACTATTGGAAAGACCTTTTGCCTGTGCATTGCAACCAATATAAAAGGTTGCGTCATTCTGAATGTCTACCGTAATAGTATCGCTTTTAATTTTACTACCATCAGTACCATCGTTTGCTTTTAGCTGCCCCACTTTTGTAAGGGGTGACCCCTGTGATGGCTCGAGAACATTCTTACCCTCTTTTTGTTCTATTTTTACGTAGCCGTTGTCCTTATAATTACTTTCTTCTGAATAAAACCTGTTTATTTCATCATACACATGTTTTCCTGCAAGGTTTTCCTGTCCGGTAAATAATCCATTCAAACTCGCTTTTTCATTGATAATAAAATAATAATTATCACCTTCAGCAGCTTTAACCTGCTGGGAAGGCATTCCCGGTATCACCATAGCTGATAATATAAATGCCAGGGTTAGTGCACATAATCCCTTTAATCTGTGCACGATTTTTTTCGATTTGCTTTTGTTTCTCTCGCTCATAATTTAACCTCCTTACATAAGAAAAAAATAGATACATAAAATCATCTATCACAACAAAACCGTCGAACATGACAGAGATTATCCCTGTTTTATTCGACGGTTAGTCATCATAAATTAAGTATTCTTTTTCCATAGAAAAATGAGCGCAGTTATTTTGTGCTGTGCTGTGCTGTGCTGTGAACAATGTATTTCTATTTTGCTTTGCTGTCAAGCTTATTATTCTATTCAAAATAATTCCTCTCGTAACAACGCTTTTTGAAAAATATATATAATGATTATACAAAAGTTTTTCTAAAAATTGTGTTAAGAGTTACGTAAATGAATATTAATCCTGAATCATTCACAGCAACAGATTAAAACTACTTCAATGCCGCATAGATATTTTGTCATATAAAAACTACCATAGGTGGCGGTAGGTATGGTACACAATAATAACTCCTAAAATTCACAAAGATATTCCTCAACATTTTTGTATTCTTTTCCATCAGATAAGACTTCACTTTGCCCATTATATAGCACACACTTCCTCGAAATAGAGCCATAAATACCTCTGATATACTTAAGCTTATTTTCATCCATCAAATGTTTCCACTGCTCATCTGATTTCACGTTACTATGCTTTATTTCAAATAATTCGCAGCTATCATTCTCGGGATCATAAATGACCATATCAATCTCACCAACATCAAACTGTAACTTAAACACACGCCTTTTATTCATGACCTTATGTGTTTCCAACAGTACTATATCTTCAAGCATAAGTCCCCTTACATCATCCAGGATTTTTCTTGATATAAGAAGCTTCTCCCTTTCGCTAAGTCCCTTGAATTCTTTATCACGCAAAAGCAGATAAACAAGAGCCTGGGCCTGGCAATATCTCATTCCCGGCTGCGTAAACACTGTGCGGTACAAATTGCCCGAAACAGCTGCGCTTGATTCAACTTTTATATTTTCAATCAGATCCAAAGCGGCGAAATACTCTTTTATCTCAGCTGCCACCTCTTCTGTAATCGCTTCCTGTAGTTCTTCCTTCTCCTTTATATCCAGAATTTTCTTCAATCCTGCTATTACATTTGAAGTGTCCATTTCATCCAACGCATCAGTTCTGTTTTCAGAGTTTCTTACTTTTCTCAGCATCTGCGCTGTAGACCTTAAATCTCTTGATACATATTCTCGTAAAATAACTTCTTTTGTAAATTCATGATTCATATCCTGAATTATACGATTGATTGCATTGGTTAATTCATTTGCATCGTATAGCCTTTTCAAATTTCTGAAATGGCTGCCTTCTTTATAACAGGTCAGAGAATGCTGGATGTTTTTACATATAGCAGTATCAATGTATCTTCTGGTACTCTCATCGTCCCGAAATGAAGCTTCATCCCAATCAATAGCATCTCCAAATTTAAGCTCTCCGGCCTTTAATGTACCACCATACCTTATATATTCATCAATGTTGGAAATCCCCAAAAGTCTCTTATGTTCTCTAAAAGGAATATAAGTTGTATGAACCATCACAGCCCTATCATACAGTTCCTCATTTGAAGCAAAATAGAACCCCAGTGAGTCAGTACCGGAAAGTATTACCTTTATTCCCTGCGCAGCATATACATCTGAAAAAAGCGATGCTGAGTCGATGAAATCACTTATCAGAGTAACTTCATCAATGAAGACATATTTAAATGCACTTTTCACAGCAAGCTTCATGGCTCTATTCATATCTGCCATCGTATCCTTCACTGTCGCCTTTATATATAACGTGCGAGACCGATCAGCATCATTCATATCAAGTATGAGCTGTCTTAAAAGTGTAGTCTTCCCGGTACGCCTAAGGCCATAGATAAGACATACCTTATCCATCTGTTTTCCAAAAATATAATCCTCAATTATATGGAGGCAATCTCTTTTCTTAAAACCCAATGCACCATCAGCCATATTCCTAAGCGCATTTCCATATATTGCATTTACTTCAAAATCATAATCCAAAGGCATGGAAGATACACCAAACACGGGGCCTGGCTCCTTTAACTCTGACACAATGTTTCGCCCAATACTTTTACCTATTGACTTTAATTGCTTTTGCAGATTTTTCCGTTCCTCTATACCTCCACGCAAAATAACAGCATCATCTTCACTAATGCTGTCATAATGCATCTTGCCATTATCATCCTTCCACTGATGATAAAAATAAGTCTTATTATTTATAATCTTTTGCGTTACATATCCCTTTGGAAGGGAGCGGATTCTATTACTAATCTCTTGATACTCTGCATTCATAGCATTTAACCTCTAAAGATATTTTAACCCTAATTAACCTTTATTGTCTATGGTTAATTAGGGTTAAATCATCAATGCACTTTATGCAGCAGTGTCCAGCACCTTTTTTTGTAAAAATGCATCTGTACGCTTCTGAACATTTTCCTGGAGATTTACAAAGAAAAGGAAGTTGTCATACAGATGAAGGCATCCTTCAGGGAAAATCGAAAGCACAGGCGGGTACTCTTCTGTATTTATACCCGTTACAACTAGACATCCTCTGTTAGGATCAATGTATGCTCCATATTTTCCCTTTTCTACAGAAGTAATAGCACCGGTTTTACTATCCTGTGTTACAGATCCTTTATTAAGAGACTTGTCAGCCTTGGTGCTGTCTGTTTTCCAGTTAAGCGGATTTATGGAAATGCCCTTAGAACCTGCAGGCATAAACATCGAGTCTGTTACTGTTCCGTCCTCACAGTCAAAGCTTACAACTACACCTGTATCAGTCTCACCCTTTGCGGGAACTATCTGAGGATACTTATTTATCATATCTTCTGTCATGTACCATCCAATAGCATAAACAGCAATAAGATTTTCTCTAAGACTTACGGCTCTTTCCGAGTCACCTCCGTAATATTCCTGAAGAATTCTGTAGCACATATCAGCTCCCTGGGAAAAACCTGCAATAATCAATGGTCTGCCATTATTTTTATGCTCTATGTAATACTTGAAGGCTGCGGAAATATCTACATAAGCATTACTTAAGGCCTTTTCTCTTTCTGCTGCATCAGAGAGTCCGTAAACATTCATGGATGCCTGTCTGTAATATGGCGCATATATCCTGCATGTATATGCATAAATAGCCTGCTGCTGATTCATGGCATTTCTGAATATCTTTTTATATCCCGGGGTGATCTGGGAATTGTACTGACTAAGAGTATCCACCGTAGGTGCGACTATAAAAACATCGACTTCATTCTCGGGATATGCCCCGTCATAGAGCCAGTTCTCAGCCTTGGAATAATCCAATGCGCTTGTAAAACCTGCAACAGCGGATGCCTTTGTAGCAGCAAAAGGACCAAAGACAGTAAAAGCTATAACTATAAAAGATGTGACGAAAGAAACTATTCTCCTCATAAAATGCCTCCTTTCAGATATATCCATTTTACTGTAAACCGCTTATCCACATTCTTAAATATCTATAAAATCAATCATATAAGATTCAAAAGTAATTATTGTTCCTTACTGATGATACGGATCGCTTCTTTTTCCATCACTTACAACTCTCCTTACCGGGTTTATGTTATATAATCCTTATTTCTGAGAAAAACATATACAATTTCACTTCCTGCAATAATTAATTAATTATTAATATTATTAAATTTTTATTAACTTTTCCTTGACGATAGACATATTATACGTTTTAATAGATAGCGTACTATAAATAGGAAAACATTTTAAAGAAAATAGTTTTCGAAGGAAAGTTAATGGAGGAAAAGGGGTTATGAAAAAAGAACTCAAAACCTTGTCACGTTTAGTATTATACGTGGCAGCATTTTTACTCGTGTTTGGTCTTCGTGTTACATCTGCTAAAGCTTACACCACTATAACACAAACAGCACAGACACAGAATTCAGTAACAATTAACTGGAATGCGATTGGAAGTAAGGACATAACAGTCAAATCTTTATATCTTGGTTATGCAGAGGATTCTAAAACTGCCTCAAGCAACGCTTTAGCACGACAGATTCCCATCGCTAACACAAATGCTACAAGCTATGTTTTTAATGGATTAAAGCCCGGAACAAAATATGAAGTATATCTTTATTGCGATTATTCAAGGACAGTTCGAAAATACAATAGTAAAACAAGAAGATATGAAAGTACTATTGAAAACAAAACTGCTGTACTTCAAGATTCCGCAACCATTAAAACCAATCCCGGTCAGGTAACAGGTCTTAACCAGCTTCGTTGGTACCGTTTCATCGAAGAGCTTGACATTGGTTGGGATAGACAGACCGCTGCAGATGGTTATGAATACCTGTTCCAGAATCACAAGGGCAAGACAATTGATTCAGGAATAACAACAGGCACAGGCTTCTCAGAGAAAATCAAGAACTATGTCGTTTATAAGGCACAGGTTCGTTCTTATGCAACCATCAATGGTGTTACATACTATGGTGACTGGAGCCCGACTGCATTCTTCTTTACACAGCCCTCAAAGGGAGCAAGAGATGCTGTAGTTGGTGCTAAGATCAGCGGTTCCAAGCTCAAGGTTTCATGGAAGAAGATGGACGGTGTTTCAGGCTACAACGTATATGTATCTGATAAAGCTAATTCCGGCTATAAGAAGGTTAAGAGCGTAAAAGCAAACAAGGGCTCTGTAACAGTCAGCAAGTATGGCAAGAAGAAGTTTAAGAAGAACAAGACCTATTACATATATGTTCAGGCTTACAAGAAAGTAAATGGCCAGACCTTCACAACAGGTGTTAACTACATAACAGTACTTAAGAGAAACAGCATCTCTTATATCTATTCTGATTCAAATGGCAGTTACAAGTAATTCTGATTTCCTGCGGCTAAAACTGCAAAATCATGTATTGCAAACGAACATAAACATCGCCCGGATGAATTTCATCCGGGCGGTATTTTAATGCCTAAATTCAAAAAACATGCACTCTTAACTTGACATACTCTCACAGTTTTTCAAGCTATCAAAAATTCTGATCATCCATCATAAATCGGTACAAACCCGATCTTTTCCTGATTCTTTTGCTTCATACAGGAACTTGTCTACTCTATCCAGTGTGTCCTGTATAGCTTCATCGCTGTGATGGCTGGTAGCACCAACACTGATGGTGACCAACATATCATTTTTTGAGTTTTCTCTTACTCTACTGTGGATTGTGTCAGCAATTTCTTTTACCTTGGATACTTCATGACCTGAAATAAATACCATGAACTCTTCACCACCCCAGCGCCCGGCTTCTGCATTTGGGATATCAGAAATATAATCTGAAAGTGTATCAGCAATGTATTTTAAAATTGCATCACCTTTAGAATGTCCGTACCTATCATTTATTTTCTTAAAATCATCCACATCAAACATTATAAGATGCCAGTTAAGGTCTTCACCCGAAACCGATTCATTATTCTCATATATAAGCCGTTCTATTGCACCACGGTTTAAAAGACCTGTCAGTGCATCATGTGACGCTTTATAGAGCATTTCATTTAACTGCTCATTCTTTTCCATTATTTCTTCAGTAATTGTATTGATAAATATTGCAAGCCTCGCAGTAACCGGCAGGTTTGTACTTAGCTCAGCTTCGTGAAAATCAAAATTCGGCACAATACCGGGCGGACCTTCTCTCATAGCTACAGTCACGATGGAAAGATTATTAATTAGTGACATTCCCTTATACCTGAGAATCTCACCAAGTGCGCTAAAACCTGTTGATTCCATATGTTTGGATATTAGTGATACTTCAATATTTTCATTTTCTGCCCAAAAAAGCTTTCGTCCCATGCAGTTAACCATATTTACTACCTGGGGTGCAAATTCAAGTATCATCTGAATAGTCTGCTTAGTATGCTTGATGATTCGTCTGGGATCACCGAATGTCAATCTGACGAAACTACCTTGCGGAATGTTAGATGACATCACAATAGATCCGTCAGGATTCACGGATTTAGCATGCCTTATATAGGCAGTATCTTTACCTACACTAACTTCCCAGGGAAACTCTAAGGCATCATAAAAGAAGTTTTGATCCTTTTTTATATGAAGGTAATGGTTATAAACCTCATAAGCCGGCTTACCATCCAGTTCATAAACAACACAGCCTTCGGCTTTGGTAACTTCTAGCGGATAACCTATAGGCTTCCATCCAAACATTCTGTTTGCCTGGATATGCAGGTCTTTTCCCTTGTAAATAACATATGCAGAGCCCGTATAACTAATGGTTCCATCACCTGCAAAAACAAAGGGCTTATGATTATCATCACCTACTGCTACGCCGCCAAAAATAACAATATTTTCAGGTAGATTGTCAACGATTTCAGCGGCATTCTCAAACTCATCATTAGTAGCAACTGTAAGGATTTCAATGCCCTTGATGTGAGGTATACTCTTTACCTCATTAAATACAGCGACAGCATCTAATTCTTCAGTATGATCATAGGTTGTACGAACTTCTATGCCGGTACCGGGATCATCAAAAACCATGGCTGTAACTACTATATCTTTATCATTTATCTTACCATTCAAAATTTCACCGGTTGCGCTGCATCCGATAACAGGAATAGCAGGAGCCTTTTCTTTCAAAACACTTCTGATATAATCCAGTTTTTTAAGATTGTTTTCGTAGTCATAAGGAACATAAACATGGAATAAAGCAGTCCTATTATTTGAATTAATATGATCTACCCAACTTTGAATCGTTGTCTCAAATATGTCATTTAAAGATGTCTGTAATAGTTTCAAACCGGTCTCTCCCGCTTAAATACACTATATTACAAATATATTGTAACTCAAAAGTATGGTATATATTGATAAAATAAGTCTAAAATATATTTTATGTGTAACCCAAAGCGCTTGTCCCCCATCAAAAAGTCTGATTATCCCCTAGACATAAAAGGCTGTCACACATAGTGCAGCAGCCTCCGTTAAATACCATAATTTACTTTACAGATCCATTTGTCTGCTTCTTTACTTTTTCTACTACCTTCTTCTTGTCTTTCTTCTTAAGGCCTTTTACCTTAATACTGCAATCAGAATGCACCTTCTTAAATGCAGATTTTCCAACAGTAAGTGATTTATTAGCTTTGAGTGTGACACTCTTAAGCTTTGAACAGCCATAAAATGCCTTGCTTCCAATCTTTGTAATTGATGAAGGTATGGTCACTTTCTGAAGCTTCTTAAGTCCCTTAAAGGCTTTTGAATTTATTTCAGTAACAGAATAAGCCTTATTCTCATATACAACTGATGAAGGAATCGTAAGTGATTTAGCGTTTTTATTCTCAAGCCCTGTGATCTTCACAGTACCCTCACCGGTAACCTTGTATTCTTTTCCAGCGCTTGTGAACTCAGTTCCTACTTCAACTACAGCCTCATTATTTACCTGAGCATTACTGCTGTTTTCAGTTTCAGCTGTATTCTGCTGTACATTAGCGGCTTCGCCATTCTGGTTCTGATTAGGCTTATTTTCGCTATCCCCATCATTTGAATTCTGGCTCTCAGAATCATTAACTGAAGATACAGAATCATTTGTATAATTTACATCAATGGTTCTGTCATCACATTCTCCATCATTATCAGAATCCAGTTTGATTTCTACTTTGCTATCAGCTGCTGAATCGTTAATTGTAACGGTTTTTGCATCTATATCAGCTACTTTACCGTCCTTGTCTTCTACATATAATTCAGCATCAAGCTCTGCATCACTATTTATAAGTACCTGGCCATTATTAGTTGATACTTCTATAGCTTTTCCTGATTCCTTAACATTTCCCTTAAGCACAGTTCCAAATGAAGCACCATTATCATTTACAGTCTCAACTTCTATAGAACTTCCACCAACAGCCTCGATTCTGTAATCATCAGTATTTACATCATAAAATACCTTAACCGGCTCTTTGGAATCTGACTTAAAGGTTATAACCTGATTCTGAGTTTCATATGTAAACTCTACGCCATCCTCATCGGGAGTAATCTCTATCGGCTCGCTGCTGTCGTAAGACTCATCAGTATAATCTACAAAGTACTCTTCATTAGCAACCGCTTCATCACCAGAGATTATTCCAATCTTTGTTAAGAAGTCACCAATTTTCTTGATAGTACCCTTAGCGACACTGATGATGTTGTAACCATTTTTCTTAGCTTTGAAAGTTCCAAAAAAGTACAGCTGATCGATATCATCAAATATCGCTAATACTTTGGAGCCATCTATTGGTCGAGAATCAAGTTCCCCGCCGCAAGTATTAGTCATTTTCAAATAGTTTTCACTTACATATATATCGTAATCAGATAAACTACCTTTATTCGATGCATATAAATCAGAAAGTTCCATCCCTTCACAACTCTCAATATTATATACACTAATTTTCCACGTATATTTTGTTCCCTCTATAACCTTGTTTACTGCTTCACATCCATCGATAACAACAGCATGGTCTCCTCCTTCTACAGTCATCCCTTCTGCTTTGTATCCTGGAACATTATATACTAGCATCGCAGGGCCCTCTTCCTTTACCTTCAGTGCCCTATTTACAAGTTTAATTAGTTTATATTCACCATCATATTTACTGTACTCTTTTAATACATTTTTGAATGCAGTTGTATTCTGGGACATTTGCAACAAAGTAAGAATTTCACTATCTTTCGCATTTTTAGGGTCAAAATCATGTATTTTCTTATTCGAATTCAATCGTCCTGCATGTGCACCTAATTGCGCAAGTGAAATACCAAAGCATATGCCTTTATAATCAGGCTTCATCATAACTTTGAAGATATCTTTTAAATTCTTGTATTCAGTCTTGCTTAACTTGCTCTTAAGCTCTTTCCACTTTAAATCAGATACGGTATATGTACTACGATTAAAATCACCATTGTAAAAACTAGCCATTTCATCATTGTACTGTATCTCATAAGGAAACTGGTAAAAACCATATACCTTCTCATAATTCTCTGCATTATCGCCGATTTCTATTTTTTTACCAAATCTCTTCTTTGTAAACCATCCGCTCACTGTATAGCCATCACTGCCATACATATAATAATCATATGGCTTGTAATTAGGCAGTATATCGATTTTATCCAAGTATTGGAAGGAAAATGGCTCAGAGTTTTCATCATCATAAAACTCTATGCGCTTTTCATCTGCCGGGTGTACGGCCTGTAAAATGCAGTTCTTGGGGGTATTTAAGTCAATTCCCCTATAATATTTCTGACTATCTCCATCGTATTCGTTGAATAAAGAACCGGTTAAAAAGATATAAGGATTACGGCAATCTTCGCATTTGATGATAATATCTTCAAAGTTTTCAAACATTGATAACTGAGCTCTCTCATCAAACAGTTTAAAATTCTCAGCACCCTCTTTCATATATCTTGAACATAAATTTCCAAAACTATATTCATATTCTTCAGGCAAACAATCTATTATCCATTTAGATTCTTTAAAGCTAACTACGTTAAGATTTGGACATCCTGCAAAAATGCCTTCGATACCAGCGATATTAACTCCATTTATATTTACAGAATTCAAGTTCACGCATTCTGAAAACATTCCTCCTACAGTCATGTAATAGCCATCATCATAATTATAGGTGTAATCCGAATAACTACATCCTATATCCACATTTTCAAGATTGTGACAACCTTCAAACATTCCGTTTGCATAAACAGTTCCGCTGCCATATGTAAGCCTAACTTCCCTAAGTCCATCACACTTGCAAAACATATGGTCATAATTACCATCATTAAGATATAATTCTGATATTTTGCTTAAGTTCTGAGCTCCTGCGAACATCGCACCATAATTGTTTGTTTGTGGAATTATGGATCCACAAACATATTTAATGCCTGATTCCATAAACATATATGAAACTGACTCAACATCGTTGAAATCACAACCAGCCAAATTATAGAACTCTGATACAAATCCTCTAAATAACAATTCAGCATTACCATGTGCACTTATATTATTAGAGCCGCACACATCACCCCAACGTGATCCTACAGACATAGGTAGGGGATCAGGTTGGTCATACCAGTCAGGATAAATTCGCTGTGCTACTGCTGTAATTCGTGAAAAGGCTATGCCTGATTCGTGAGCATATGGACTATTTTCCAATTCTTTGAGCATCCCAAGAGTTGAAGAATAGCTTCCGCCAAAGCAAACTGCAATGGCCTTATTTCTTGTTTCATCACAAAAGAAATCACTTGATAAATTGATCTCAACATTATAATTATTTCCATCAACTACAGCCCCGGAAGGTATGATCATAAGACCATCACCAAATTCGAAGGATGTATTCTTATCAAGAACTAATGTATCACCTTCTATATGGTACTCAAAGTTTCTAAGCCAGGGTGTTCCGGTCTCACTATAGTATGGATTTGATGCATAGAGTTTTTTAAGGTATTTTTCATAATCCTCATCGCTGTCAAAATCCCACTCACTAGCATTAACAGTAGGCAGTTCGCTATTTTCATCAGGTTCCGCAACGGCGGTTTCACCAGTGCCTTCAGCTTTCTCAGAATTTTCATCTGCCTGAGTTTCATCGTTTACCTTATCTGTTTCGGTACTATCATCTTTAGAAGTACCATCCTCAAATGTATCTCCATTTGAAGCTCCATCACCTGAATTATCATCTGTCAGAGCTTCACTAGTTGATCCTTCTGAAGCATCATCTGTCGGAGCTTCTCTAGTAGTTCCGTCTGATGCGCCTTCATTATTCTGCTCATCAGAGCTTCCGGACGAACTTTCAGAATCAGATGATGAACTGTCTTCAGTATCAGATTCTGCGTTATTTAAGTTTTCTTCAGTGGATACATTTTCTGATTCTTCAGACTGATATGATGATCCTGACTCAGCTGAAGCTGAAATACTGCCGGAACCAATGACAGCCTGAGTAGCCAATGACAAAGAAATTGCCATCGCAAGAAACCTTTTCTTCATTTTAACCTCCCATAAAAGTAATCAGGCATTGGGCTGCTGGTTCAGCAATATATCCCCATATACACTGCTATTACTTTCCAATGCCTATTCGTGTTATCAATGCAAATTATATCAAAAAAACTGCCACCACGTAACATTCATGGTGACAGTTTATAATTCTAAAGCAATAAATATTTTAGTCGAAATTACTGAACCTTTGTAGCTACGATGTTCTTCTTGTTGCCACCAAATCCAGCCTGCTTCCAGTTGATAGTACCATACTTATACTGGATCTCCTTTGTTGAAGTAAGCTGACCGTTCTTAAGACCTGCAATACCTACATATACATCTGTCTCATAAGTAGGAACATCTACATAGAAGCTGAATGTTCTTGTCTTAGGATAACGGAATGTATCATGATATCTGTACCAGCCCTTTGTGTAGTTAGATGTCTTCTTATACTTACCGGAATCTTTAACCTGATAATCATAAGAATCAATTGCTGCCTTTACACCATTGATATCGTTACCCTGGCTGTCTGTAAGTACAAGAGCTGTTGAATACCAGTTATTGAACCACTTCTTTCTGTACTCTTTGCTAAGTCCGTTAGCTTCTGCCTGAGAAATCTTTGTGTTCTTAACTGTAATAGTTACGTGATAAACATTGAAACCGTTTGTTGTTCCAACATAAGACATCTCGTTGAACTTTACCTTAGCTGTATGCTTGCCGGCACCTTTATAAAGCTTCATCTGTACGGTCTTTGTCTTACCAACGCCTGCTGTAGTAATCTTAGCTGCAGCTTCAGCTGTCTGCGGTACACATGTTAATGCAATTGCAAATGCAAGAAACATAGCCACAAGTGATCTTATAATTTTCTTCATTTTTCCCTCTTTCCGAAATCCTCAAAACCCATTCACAAGTCCTCCCTTGTATAACGCGAGAATCTCTTTTGAATTATATTCACAACGTAAAATATAATAACATAAAATGTGTCGTTTGTGTGAACTAATTATTTATTATTTCTTAATAAAAGAAACCGGCATCCAATCGTTTCCTTGAACAACTGCATGCCGGCGAACATTACCGGAACATCGGTCTTATCGTTTTATCGATAGCTTTTAACATTACAAAAGTAATAAAGGTATCAATCGGAAGCATTACAGAATTGGAAATAATTCTTCCGGGGAGCATTGCAAGGATTGCCTGACCATACAGGAGCTTAAGCCATATGGAGTTGAGGCAGATATTTACGAAAATCTTTACTATGAGCTGTGCAGTAAGCACTCTTGCAATTGTGATATTCTTCTTATAAAAAGCATAACCATAGATAATTCCGCCAAGAGCTGCACTGATTGTAAAGCCGGGGAAGAAATCACCTGTGGGTTTAAGAAACCACTTGATCACATCAAGGGCAGCTCCGAAAATCGCTCCTACAGCAGGTCCAAAGAGATAATCCACAATCTGATTGGGGAGTCCTGAAAAACCAATCCTAATGTAGTTTCCGATGTTAAAAGTAGCAACATAGCCAAGGATAATTGCTATAGCTGCAAGCATTCCGCAGAATGTAACATTTCTAAGATGCTTGAATTCCTTCAGGGATGCAATCCATCTGTTTACTGCTACTTCGTTTGTTTCTTTTGATAGATAATTTTGTGACATAATAAAACACCTCCTTTGCAGACACGCATTCTGCACAAGGAGGTGCTAATAAGCACATTCTATATGCAGCAGCGGGATGCGAACCTGACACCGCGGTTTCCCTTCGTCCATCTGTCAACTCCCTGTACAGACAGCACTTAACGCGTCAAATTCTACTCTGCTAATAAATATTTTAGTTTCCAGATTCATTATAGCAACAAAGTCGGCGCCGTCAACAGGAATTTTACCATTCCTGCAATTCGTTTTCGGCCTTCTTCTCACGAAGCATAAGCTCTTTCACAGCTTCTTTGGGATCCTTGCCATTAAAAAGAACCTCATTTATCTGCTCTACGATAGGCATCTCAACCTCGTATTTTCTGGCAAGTTCAAGAGCTGCCTGGGCACTGTTTATACCCTCAACTACCATCTTTACCTCTGCGGTAGCTTCAGCTGCAGTTTTCCCTTGTCCAATGAGGATACCTGCTCTTCTGTTTCTTGAATGCATTGAAGCACAGGTCACTATAAGATCTCCCATTCCGGAAAGTCCTGAGAAGGTCTCATAGTCACCGCCCATGGCAGCGCCAAGTCTTGACATCTCAGCTATACCTCTGGTGATAAGCGCAGCCTTGGCATTATCGCCATAACCAAGACCATCTGCAATACCTGCAGCCAGTGCGATTACATTCTTAAGTGCCGCACCGATCTCTATGCCAAGCATATCGGGGCTTATATAAACCCTGAATTCCTCAGCCATAAATACATTCTGAACTTCTCTTGCACTTTCCTTGGAGAATGCACCTACAACAATTGTAGTGGGTAAGCCCTTACCTACCTCTTCAGCATGTGAAGGCCCTGAGAGAACAGCCACTTCACTGCCCGGAAGCTCATCCAGAATCACATCCGACATAACCATAAGAGTATCCTTTTCAATACCCTTTGAACAGTTGACAATGATTCTCTTTTCCTCTCCCTCAGCCAGATATGGTCTCATTTTGACGCATACCTCTCTGATAGCCACAGAAGGCACAGTAACAACTATCATTCCTGCATCCTTAAGTGCTTCTTCCATATTGGAAGTAATTTTGATGTCCTTATCAAGAATAACTCCGGGAAGTTTATCCTTGTCTTCCCTTTCTGACCTTAGCTTACTTGCAGTTTCTTCCCTTCTGGCCCAAAGTGTTACATTGAAACCATTTTTGTGAAGTCTCCAGGCAAGGGCAATACCCCAGCTTCCGGAGCCTATGACTGCTACATTTTTTGAGTCCACGTTTTTCTCCTTACAGGTTATTCTGTTTTATTTTTCTTGAAAATATAAGTTTTTCTCTCGCAATGCTGCAATAGTCTCTTGATATTGGCTCTGTGCTGATAAAAAGCCAGGGCTGTCATCAGGAAAGCTATTATGTACATCTCTATAAGATAATTCTGAGGCATTCCCAAAAATCCAAGCTGCCCCATGATTACGAGCTCAATAAAGAAACCTGAATATAAAATCAAAGATCCCAAAGATACATAGTGTGTAATATTAAAAGGAACAAGAAAAGCCAAAAGGCCTACAATAACGTATTTCCAACCAAAAGCAATGATGTTTCCTGCTGTGCAGGCTATTCCCTTTCCTCCTTTGAATTTCAGATAGAAGGGAAAATCATGTCCAAGAACAGCTCCGCATGCAGTATATATCATGAGCAGATACTTCATCTGTTCAAAGCTGTCTCCAAGAAGCATCGGTCCCACAAAAAGCTGAACCAGCTTAACAGCAAGATAGCACTTAAGCATATCGCCAAAAAGCACAGTAAATCCGGCTTTGGCTCCCATGACTCTCAGAGTATTGGTAGTTCCGGCATTGCCGCTTCCAACATTCCTGATGTCAACCCCCTTAAGTCTGCAGTACAATACAGCTGTCTGGAACATGCCAAAAACATATCCTATCAGCAGACACAACAATCTGATCACTTCTTTTTCCTCCCCCACGGATTTTTATTTGTCGTTATTACGCTCTCTTATAATGAATTTAAGAGGCGTCCCCTTAAAACCAAATGATGCTCTGATCTGATTCTCAATATATCTGGTATATGAGAAATGCATCAGTTTCTTATCATTTACGAAAATAACAAAGGTCGGTGGCTTAACCGCAGCCTGTGTGATGTAATAGAGCTTAAGCATCTTACCTTTATCTGACGGAGGCTGCTGCATTACAACCGCCTGCATCATTATCTCGTTAAGAACACCTGTAGCAACACGCATAGCATGGTTCTCGCTGACCATATCTATCATATCATACAACTTAACAAGACGCTGACCTGTCTCTGCAGAAATGAATATAAGCTCTGCATACTGCATGAAAGATAATGTATTTCTGACATCCTTAGTGAACTCGTTCACTGTCTTGTTATCTTTTTCAATAAGATCCCACTTATTAACAGCGATGATAACAGCCTTACCTCTATCGTGAGCGATACCTGCTATCTTGGCATCCTGCTCAGTAACACCTTCATCAGCGTTAATAACGATAATGGCAACATCAGCTCTTTCAACAGCCGTAACGGTTCGAAGGATCATGTATTCCTCGAGCTTTTCTTTAACCTTATTTTTCCTGCGAAGTCCCGCAGTATCAATGAAGGTGTATTTCTTTCCGTTATATTTTATCTCCGTATCTATGGCATCTCTTGTAGTTCCTGCCACATCAGATACGATAAGTCTGTTCTCTCCGCAAAGCTTGTTGATGATAGAGCTCTTACCAACATTGGGCTTACCTATAACAGCAACGCGAATTGAATCATCTTCTTCCTCTTCGCTTCCCTTGGAGCTGAAATTCTTAACAACCTCCTCTAGAAGATCGCCGATTCCCTGCTTATTGGTAGCACTTATAGGGAAGGGATCACCGATTCCAAGATTATAAAACTCGTAAACATCAAGATTATCTCTCTTGAAGCTGTCAACCTTGTTTACGCAAAGAACGATGGGCTTACCTGATTTTCTGAGCATATCCGCAACCTGAGAGTCCGCATCTGTAAGTCCCTGCTTAACATCACACATGAAAATAATGACATCAGCAGTCTCGATCGCTATCTCTGCCTGATCTCTCATCTGCGTGAGGATCGTATCATTGGAATCAGGCTCAATACCACCTGTATCAACAAGAGTGAAATTCCAGTCAAGCCATTCCACATCTATATATATTCTGTCTCTGGTAACACCGGGAGTATCCTCTACAATAGAGATATTCTTACCTGCTACCGCATTGAAAAATGTACTTTTTCCTACATTCGGTCGACCTACGACCGCTACTATATTTTTTCTCTTCATAAAATTACCGTCCTGCTATCAATTACTTCCATCAAGGCCAAGAAGACCCAAAATGAAATCTCTTCCGCCGCTTTTTAGGATATCCACCTTAATATCAAGCTCTCTCTCTATATCAGCGATATGAACATCATCAAGGAGATAATCCTCCCCTGCTCTAAGAACATTCTGTGGTAAAAACAGAGTATCTCCAAGGTCTCTGCCTTTAAGCTGCGCTATTATGTCCTGTCCTGTAAGAAGGCCTGTAACAGTGATTCTCTCGCCAAAGAAATTGTTCACTATCTCATTAACATGAATCTCAAGCCCCGGAACCACCTCTGAAAGGCGTCTTGCCATCTCACAGATATAAGGATAAATAAGTCTTCCGCTGGCTGTAGAAACCTTCCTCTTAAAGCTGCCAGGATCAAAGCCTTCAAAAGCACCGCTTTTAAGCTCTGCAAGCGCCTCATCAAACTCATCCAGAAGGAGTCTTACCATTCCCACGCCATTCTCAAGCTGACCGTAGTCATCATAAATCTCAGCGCCGGGAATCGGAAGCTGTGCTATCATATACCATTCATCAGATGCATGAACAAAGTGGTCTCCGTATTCCTCAAAGGCTTTATTCTGCCAGTATTCTATTTCACGGATTACCTCAAGGGCATCATCTTTTTCAAAGGGTTCAAGTGGATACAAGCCTTCTCTGAATTTTGAAAGGCCCACAGGTACAACTGAAACGCTCTTAAGATTGGGTCTGTATTTATACAGATCTGAAAGGGACCTGTGAAGCTCTTCTTTGTCGTTAACACCTTTGCAGAGAACAATCTGACCATTGATCTCTATGCCGCTGTCCCCAGCCACAAGTCTGTCCACCTTTTTAAGGGCTTCTCCGGCGAATCTGTTGTTGAGCATCTTGCAACGAAGCTCCGGATTTGTGGTCTGGAAAGAAACATTTATGGGTGATAAATGATATTTCAAAATCCTGTCGATATCATGATCACTCATATTGGTAAGTGTAACATAATTCCCCTGTAAAAAAGAAAGTCTCGCATCATCATCCTTAAAATACAGGGTCTCCCTCATTCCGGGAGGCATCTGATCTATAAAGCAGAAAATACATTTATTGCTGCAGGATCTGTAGTCATCCATAAGGCCATTGTCAAATTCGATACCAAGGTCCTCATCATAGTATTTTTCTACGTCTATTTCCCATTCTTCACCGTCAGGCTTCCTAATAAGGAGCACAAGCTCCTCGTCCTGAACCATATATTGATAATCAAATATATCTTCAATCAAAGTGCCATTAATGGAAATAAGTCTGTCACCGGGAGTAATATCCATCTCCTCGGCAATACTTCCCTTTAATACACTTTTGATAAGATGTCCGTTATTGTTCATATATTATCCCTTCATCACACGATTATACATGAATTTTCTTGACGTGTCAGTATAATATAACATAAGATAGTACTCGGAAAAATATGAAATTTTTTGATAGGAGTCAAAATGCCAGATTTTCATAAATTAGAATCACTTATTCCAGTAGCCCCTCTTGCACTGATCGTTATGGATTCAGCAAAAGATCTGGGCGAGAAAGTAAACAATCATCTTAGTTCATTCAGACATGCACTTCATACTCTGCCAAGCGATCCCGCATTCAGAGATTATGTTAAGGATGACTACAGAGTATCATATCAGAATCCCAGATTCGGAAGCGGTGAAAGTAAGGTTACTCTCACTGAATCAATTAGAGGTAAGGATGTTTTCATCTTAGCTGATGTTATGAACCACTCTCTTACCTACAAGATGCATGGCTACACCAACTACTATTCACCCGATGACCACTATCAGGATCTTAAGCGTGTCATCGCTGCCATCAACGGTAAGGCAAGACGAATCAATATCATTATGCCTTTCCTCTATGAGGGCAGACAGCACCACAAAAATAACCGTGAGTCTCTCGATGCAGCAGTAATGTTCAAAGAGCTTCATGAGATGGGAATTACCAATTTCCTGACCTTTGATGCTCATGATCCCAGAATTTCAAATGCCGCTCCTATTTCGGGCTTTGATAACTTCATGGCATCACCTCAGTTCTTCAAATCACTTATCACTAACATTGAAGACTTTGTTGTAGATAAGAATAACCTTACGGTAATAAGCCCGGATGAGGGTGCTTTGGACAGAGCCGTATACTTTGCCAACGTTCTTGGTGTAAATACCGGTATGTTCTACAAGAGACGTGACTACTCCAAGGTTGTTAACGGCTCCAACCCCATCGTTGCTCACGAGTACCTGGGCGACGACATCGAAGGCAAGGATGTTATCATCATCGATGATATGATCTCCTCAGGTTCAAGTATGATCGACACCTCCAAGCAGCTTAAAAAGCGTGGTGCTAAGAGAGTTTATATCTGCACGACCTTCGGTCTTTTCACAAATGGTATTGATATATTTGATAAGGGTTATGAAGAAGGAGCATTTGATGCTCTTATTACAACCAATCTTATCTATCAGACCCCTGAATATGCCGACAGACCTTACTACATCGTAGCTGATATGAGTAAGTTCCTTGCAACAGTTATCGATTTCGTTAACCACGATGCAAGTCTCAGCTATGTTATCACACCTACTGAGTCCATTCAGGATCTCCTTAAGAAGGTCAATGATAAGGCATAAGATTTTAAATAATTGAAAATAGGATTTTGCTCGCAAAATCTTTATCTGACAAAAAATCGGGAGGCAATCATGCTTCCCGATTTTTATTTCCCATTATTCTGTTTTTGTAACTTCTATCTGTTCAGTTGAAGGATTGCCATTTCCGAATTCATCGGTATAGAACATAACATTTGCCTTAAACAGATCTCCATCGAGGACAATACTGAACTTTCCACCCATGGCTTCCGTAAGACTCTGAGCAATTGAAAGTCCAAGTCCGCTACCCTCTGTGCTTCTTGAAATATCACCCCTGATGAATCTCTCAGTCAACTCTTCCGCTTTGATATTGAGTTCGTTTCTTGAGATATTCTTAATTGAGAATGTTGCAAGATTTTTGCCATCCTCATCCTCAGTAACATCAAGATCCAGATAAACTCTGGTGCCTGTAAGGGCATATTTACATACGTTATTTATAAGGTTCTCAATTACTCGGAAAAGCTGCCTTGGATCGGCATCGATCATTACATTGTACTTTTCACATTTAAGTATTGCTGTAAGGTCGCTGTCCTCAAGCTTCTCGTAGAATTCGCCAAGAGTCTGCTTTATAATCTCAGCAAAATTGATTCGCTCCATATGCAGCGTGATATTTCCCGAAGATATCTTGGAGGCCTCCACCAGGTCATCTGTAAGCTGCCTAAGTCTCTGGGATTTATTCTCAAGAATACTGATGTAATCTCTTACTCTCTCATCCTCTATATTCTCACGCTTCAAAAGATCAACATAGTTAATGATGGAAGTAAGAGGCGTCTTAATATCGTGAGATACGTTTGTAATAAGGTCAGCCTTTAGCTTCTCATCTCTCATACTCCTGTTTACTGCATCCTCGACGGAATGAACGATATTATTAAGTTCCTTTGCAATAAACAGATTTCCACCATGAACCTTGTTGAGATCGATTTTTACATCTATCTCACCGTTTCCTATCTTCTTTAGCGCCTCGTATACAATAATCTTGTCATTGTTTACGTTAACTACATAAATACCGATAGCGATATCCATGATAATCGCAATGATTATACCGGCAAAATCATGATAGATGATGAGGTAAAAATTCATAAAGGTTGACAGTGCATAAGGTACGACAGTAATTATAAACATATTCTGTCGCATACTCATTTTCTCTGACACCTTATGGAAAAGATCTACGCCTTTCTTTACAAGAGAAGTTCGATATAAGGTCTTTGTTTTTATCTTCCTTACAAGTCCGTATAAGCCATATGAAAACGCATTATCCGCAAGGAAAGTGAAAAAGCCCAATAATACAGCGGAATACGTGGTACTTGCAGCAACAATAGGCGAGAATTCAAATACATAATGGAATCCCCAGAAAAAGAAGAAGGTTCCAAGTGCTGCAAGAATTATCGTGATCTCTATAGGAAAAACATCCAGTCTTTCTACTCCGCCATAGGTACCATCCTGATATTCCACATGTCCTTCGCAGATTATCAGATGAACTATAATAACAAAATAGATAAACATAAAGATGATTATCATCACATAGAGCTGCTTATAGTAAGGAATATATCTGCGAAATGCGTCGCGGCCAATGGTGAAATCATCACTGCTTGGGTACTTCTCAGTATCAACTGCGAAGTAATATTTCATCTGATCAGGGAAAGCGTAATCATAGTTACTTAAAATCTCTCTAAGCTTCGCCTCATCGATTTTGGTATTGGATGAATACTGTAGATCGTATGGGCAAAAATAAATATATTTTCCGTAGGATCTGAATTTCTCCCCTATATCTATACCGTTGGGATTTTTCCTTAGTTCCTCAATATTGGTATAGGTCTCAGTCTTACCGTTGATGGTCCTTGTGATGTAATATCTGAAATTGCTCTTATCGAAGTTCAGCTTACCCTTAATATTAAAATAAGTATCATAGTTAAGAGCCATGGTAGATGCGGCTTCTGTAATGTTAGCACAAAGCTCATTATAGCCTTCCCAGGTTGAAACGATATCCTCGATATTTTCATCATTTATAGTCTTATATCTGGATAAAAGAATCGTATGGGTTCCTGCGTCACTGCCTTCTGTGGGAACATTTATATTGGTCCTGACGGTATTATTATCAATCTGGGAATTTAGAAAGCTGTTCATACCACCTTCTGCGTTATTTTTCATAAGGTGAGTATAAATCGTGGTATTAGCAAGGAACTTGCTGCTATCACTGTCGCTGAAGCTTCTCTCCTCGTACTCAAAGCCGTTCTGAGACCACTTGATAAGGTCTGATACCCTGTAGACACCTGTAATGTAATCGCTCTGAAGCATGGAATTTCTGTTAACAAATGCTGTAACGTCGATTTTCTTGTCGGAATTATACAGTCCATCCGTTTCGATCATGGTACTGATTCCCACAAGTTCTGCGACTCCGTGGAGTTTGTTAATGAGGATGGTATTAAAGAAATCGGAATCCTCATATTTGGGAGCGGCATCACCTTCTCTTAGTGAATACTCCGTTCCATCCACACCTTTTATTACTGAGCCGTGCTGCACATAGAAAATAGCACCTACAACTATTGCAAGGCAGAGGTGCTGGAAAGTTCTTAGTATAGTTCTGCTGAACCATGTTAATGAATCTTTTCTAAATAAACGTTTAAGCATCAGTTCCCCTCGGTGTCGATCTTATAACCAACACCCCATACTACCTTAAGGTATTTGGGATTCTTGGGATCTATTTCAATTTTTTCTCGAATATGTCTGATATGTACAGCCACAGTGTTATCTACTGCTACTGCGTTTTCATTCCAGATATTCTCATAAATCTCATTGATAGAGAAAACCTTGCCTTTTTCTTTTAACAAAAGCAAAAGAATATTGTATTCGATCTTGGTAAGCTTAATAACCTCGTCATCTACAGTGACAACGCGGATATTATCATTAAGCACGAGACCGCCTGCTTTGTAAATTCCTTCCTCTTCAACCTCAGGCTCCTTCACCTCAAGCTGAGTATATCTTCTAAGGTTGGACTTAACTCTGGCAATAAGCTCAAGGGGATTGAAGGGCTTTGTTACATAATCATCTGCACCGATATTAAGACCAAGGATCTTATCTGCGTCCTCGGATTTTGCAGAAAGCATGATTATGGGAAGCGAGCTGATCTCTCGAATTTTCATGGTGCACTGAATGCCGTCCATTACAGGCATCATGACATCGATTATAGCCACGTGAATGTCATTATTCTCAACAATCTTAACTGCCTCAAGTCCGTTATATGCTGTGAATACATTAAGGCCTTCCTTTTGCATATAGATGCTTATGGCATTAACAATTTCTTTATCATCATCACAAACAAGAATATTTTGCTTCAAATCATTAACCTCCGTAAATCAATAAAATGCTTTTTTCAAAGGAATATATGTAAAAGCATTCTTGTGCCATTTAATATGCACAATGCCGTCATCGTCCTGCATCATCGCAACAACATCAAATCGCTGCGCTGTGTCTGCCGTCATTTTATTCTGCTTCCTGAAAAAATCAGAAACGCGGCATATTGTTTTCTGCTTGCGCAGATCAACTGCCGCTTCGGCTACACCAAATTTAGTTCCGGTTCTGTATTTTACCTCAATAAATGAAATATATCTACCGTCTTTAGCAATTATATCTATTTCTCCTGACCTGCATCTGTAGTTCCTAAACAGGATCTGCGCACCGTTTTCTTCAAGGTGTCTGCAAGCAAGCTCTTCGAAATAGTTTCCTTTTTCTCTTTTGTTCATATAAAAAATTATATCACATAACTCCAAATTTGCTTTTTATGGCCTAAAACTGCGAAATATCAACATTTTGCTTTTCTTTGGCCCTAATTTTGTCCATAGCATCTACGAATACCAGGATCTCAGCCACAACCTCATAGAGCTCAGGAGGTATCATTTCGCCTATTTCCAGCTTGGACAGCGTATCTGCCAGCTTACTGTCCTCGTGAACCGGGATGTCCTTCTCCTGGGCAGCCTCAATAATCTTCTCCGCAAGCTGTCCTTTACCACTGGCAATGACTCTGGGAGCGCCATCTTCGTTTGGATCGTATGCAAGCGCTATGGCTTGTTTTGGTTTTCCATCTTTGTTTTTTCCGCTCTCAGCCATGTTTCCTCTTCCCGAAGTTATGCCCTCGCATCGAATGACTGCATTGAGATCACAGGCATTTTACGAACATCGAGCATTTCACTAACTGCCGCATCATCACTGTCGTTATCCATATCTGTATGAAGCATCATCTTAGCTTCCATGTTGTAGCCGCGTTTATTTAATCTCTCATTCAAAATATCTATATGTGCTTCTATAAGATCAAGAACACCCTCATCTGCCACATAGAAATTGGTCTTAACATTATTGTCCTTCATTTTTACATAGACATCCAAAGGCCCAAGGTTATCGAGATCAAGGTGAAGTATCGCACTTACTGTTTCTCCCGGCTGGAATTTGCGTTTGCCGTTGGAGTATACATACAGATCTCCGTGTGCATCCTGATCAGCCATCTTAAGAGGGAGCTGTACGTAATTGAACATGTGATTAAGCTCATTCATGAAGTCAATGTTGTTCATCAGTGAATTGGCGCTCTGAGCAGCCTTAGACTCAGCTCCCAGAGTATTGGTAAGCGTTTCTCCAAGCTGCTTAGCCTGGGCGTTAAGTCTGTTATAAAGGCTTTCAACATTCTCTTTACTGCTTACATCAGAAGGCTCAAGCATCCACTGATCGCGGATTGCATCCTTCATAAGCTTATTATATTCATTGCTGCCAAAGAGCTTCTGAAAAGCATTTGCCGTAGCATCATTGGTGTTTTCACTACCGGAATAAGCTTTTGCAAGCTCCTTCATAAGCGCCGCTTCATCAATTTCTGCTGCGCCCTGGCCACCTGCCTGGGCTACAAGCTTCATCATCTCAGGGCCTGCGAACTTGGTCTCTGTCTGTATATTTTTAACAAGATTAGCGAAATCATTACTAAGTGTAACGGTTTTGGGATTTACCTCTGCCTGCTGTGCTTTACCGGCATCAGACTGATTCTGCACAGCTTTGCCCTGGCCGGCATCCTGCTCTTCTTCAGCTAGTTCTTCAAGGGATCCAAGAACAGAATTGGTGCCGGGATTTTTCTCCTGAACCTGCTGAGTTTCTGAGGATATTTCTCCCTGCAATGCACCATTTTTAGCAGTCTCTGCATTTGCCACAGTTTCGGCGTTTTCTTCTGCTTCAGGATTAAGTAAAAGCTCTGCACTCTCAGGATTTACAGCATTACCACCTGACGGATTCTGAGCAGACTCCATGGCGTTTGCAGCACCCTGGGCCTTTGCTCCATCTGCAGCTGCGGCGGCATTTTCCATTTGCTCCATGCCATCCGAAATCATTTTCAGAATATCGCCATAAAGTTTATTTGCTGATTCGCCGTCCCCTTTTTGTACAAGCTCATTAAAAGCTGAAGGCAGCTCATCCATAATGGAGTCCATGGTCTCCACTACCTGATGCTCATAATTCTTGTAGCTCTCAAATTGCTGAATATTCTGATCATTAACGGGGATATTCAGAGCCTTCATCTGTACCAAAGATGATACCGGTGTGTCTGGATTGGAAGCTATGAGGTGGTTCATGGAAATGACGGAATCCTTATCAATGGACATTCCGTTCTCCATCATGGTCTTAACCATCTCAAGATTGCTTTCCGTAGGCTCAAGCCCTGCAGCGGTCAAAGCTTTAAGCGCTGTAGGATCTATAGAAGTATTTTCATATAAAGGAGTCAGAGTGATCTGACTGTTAGATGTCCCTCTTACTTCAAAGGAGACATACTGTCCCTCTTTCAGAGACATGCCTTCCTGAAGCTTGGCACTTATGACTGAATCGTCACCCAGCCTGATTTGGGCATTTTTAGTACCGCCCTCGTCTGTGAGAGATATGATCTTGCCATTTATCCTCTCACCTGTTTCCAGCGAGCGCGCCGATGTCTGCTCTCTTGACGCATTTTGATTAACTATTCTTCCATCAACCTGCACCAGAGGCCTATTTGAAGTTAATCCACTGACATTGCTCATTCAGGCTCTCTTTCGTAGTCTTGTTAGATAAAGTTCTTTATAAAGCTTCTTCTGTGAATAGGACAGGGTCCGATTTCCTTTAAGGCTTTTATGTGTGCCTCAGCTCCATAGCCTTTATTGGAGGCAAAACCATAACCGGGATATTGTCTGTCATATTCTTCCATAAGGTGGTCCCTTGTAACCTTGGCAACGATACTTGCTGCTGCAATGGAAACACTTTTAGCATCACCCTTGATGATTGATTCCTGTTTGTAATCTTCAAGCTGAGGAACATGTACAGCATCAAGAAGTAGTAACTCAGGTTTTACCGTAAGCTCGGATACAGCCTTAGCCATAGCCTCATAGGTAGCCTGCAGGATATTTATCTCATCAATTCTCTCATGGGTGGAAAAACCTATGCCAACAGATACAGCTTTCTCCATAATCTCAGAGTAAAGCTCTTCTCTCTTTTTTTCGGATAATTTCTTAGAATCGTTAATATATAAGATCTTACAATCTTTGGGAAGTACAACAGCTGCTGCGTACACAGGTCCTGCCAAAGGTCCTCTTCCAACTTCATCAATGCCGCAGATAAACTGAAGATCCGGATGCGCATTCTCAAATTCACGCATCTTCTCTAATCTAGCCAGTTCAGCCTGAACAGCTGCTATTTTTTTATTAGCGGATTCTATCAGGTTCTTAACACCCTGACGCTCATCATCACTATATTTCTCAATAAAAGAACGATAGGCATCAATCTCACCAATCGATGCCAGTTCTTTTTTAATCTCTGCTATTTGAATAGCCATAATCTCATCCTGTAATAATTTATTTTTGTTTTTCGTCTATAAAACCAAATGAGGAGAACGGAAATACTCTTATAAAGGTTCTTCCGATGATATCTTCTCTCTTGATATTACCTACAGCCGGTTCTCTGGAATCAAAGCTGTAGTTTCGGTTATCACCCATTACAAAGTATTCATCTTCCCCCAGTGTCACAGGCTCAGCTGCTCTTCCGGGGTCTTTTATAACCTCTGCACCGTAGGATTCCTCAAGAAGTTCGCCGTTGATATAAATATTGCCATCATAATCGATCTGAACTGTCTCGCCGGGAAGTCCGATAATTCTCTTGATAAAATAACTCTCAGGATCTCCTGCATAAGGGAAAATAATAATATCAAATCTCTTGGGATCACTGAATCTGTAAGTAAGCTTATCAGCTATGAGCGCATCTCCGTCATGAAGGGTGTACATCATAGATTCACCGTCAACATCAGTTCTCTGAGCTACAAATTTCATAAACAGCATAGTCAGCAAAACAATGACTACTACTGTTAATATTGTACTTCCGGCACTTTTTAAAAATTCTTTAGTTCTTGCTCCCATTTATGGTCTCTCCAATGATATTTTTCCAAGTCTTCCGTTTCTGAAATCATCCAGAAGCAGTGCACTTGCTCTATCTATATCAGGCTTTCCTCCCTGCTTTATCAGCTTCCTGTTCTGCGCTATGGCAGTCAGAATAGATGACTCGGGAGTCTCGTACTGATCCTCTTCATAGAGAAGCTTTTGCTGCTCAGTTACCTGATACTTCTCAGTTATGGTCTGAGGATACCATTTTTCAAGCTTCCTAATGAGCTCAACTGCAAGCTCATTCTTATCAAGATTCTCATCATTCATGGAACCGATAAGCGCAAGGTTAAGTCCTACTACCTCATCCTCAAACTTAGGCCACAAGACACCGGGAGTATCAAGAAGCTGCAAATTCTTACCGAGCATTATCCACTGTTTACCCTTGGTAACACCGGGTTTATTTCCGGTCTTGGCTGCAGCTTTGCCTGAGATCTTATTGATAAAGGTACTCTTACCAACATTGGGTATACCAGCGACCATAGCTCTAATGGGTCTGTTGACGATACCTCTTTTTTTATCTCTCTCAATCTTCTCTCGGCAGCTCTCTGTTACCTGATCAAGTACCTGTCTGACACGGCCGTTTTCTTTGGAATTCATCTCCATTACACGGATACCCTGATCTTCAAAGTACTTAACCCATTCCTTATTGACTTCCGGATCTGCAAGATCGCACTTATTAAGTATTACAAGTCTTGATTTGTTCTGACCAAGCTTATCAATATCAGGATTCCTGCCTGCCATTGGAATTCTGGCATCAGTCAGTTCAATGATGACATCAACAAGGCCGATGTTCTCCTGCATCATTCGCATAGCCTTGGTCATATGTCCCGGATACCATTGATAATTATTCATCTAAATCTTCCTTTAATTCACAAAGCCGCCCTTGCCTTCGCTTTTACCATAGCAAAACCAGGCTTTTCCGGCTATCATGGACTGCTTAACTACACCGATATTGGCACTTCTGCTGTCCTCACTGCTGTTTCTGTTATCTCCAAGCACAAAGAACTCGCCATTATCAAGCTTAATTTCGTTTTCAGCAATTCCTGCTTCTTTCATTTTATCATATTCGTGGTCATCATTACTCACTACTTCGCCATTAACCACAAGATTACCGTCTGTGATCTTCACGGTCTCGCCGGGGACAGCCACAACTCTCTTGATATAGTAGTGAGATTTCTCATTACCGTTTGGCAAAAAAACTATTACATCATCTTTTTTCGGCGCAAAAAATTTAAATATAACTCTGTCCACAAGAACGCTCTGGCTGTTGAATAGAGAAGGCTCCATGGAATCACCAATAACTCTTACTCTTTTACCAAAAGCCATAACCAGCAGCAAAGCAATAAATACCGCAAATACTGTATAAAATCCCCATGAAAAGATCTCCCTAAGGAGCTCAGGGGTAACTATTTTTTTCTTCTCATGAAAAAGTGAATGATATTTCTTTCGTCTAAACATCGCATTTTCCTATCAAAGATATGGAGTTCTTATCTTATAGAAATTCCGAAGCTATAAGATAAAAAAAGGCAGATACTATAATAGTAACTGCCTTTTCGTGGAATGTTCTTAGCGAACCTTTTCCTTGACCTTTGCCTTCTTACCTGTGAGGCCTTTAAGGTAGTTAAGCTTAGCTCTTCTAACCTTACCCATTCTCACAACCTCAACCTTCTCAATGAGAGGTGAGTGAAGGGGCCATGTCTTCTCAACGCCTACACCGTTAGAAATTTTACGAACTGTAAATGTGCAACGGTTGCTTCCGCCCTGAATCTTCTTAACAGTTCCTTCGAAAACCTGTACTCTTTCACGGTTTCCTTCTTTGATCTTGTTGTGAACACGAACTGTATCACCTGTGTTGAACTCAGGAGCCTGTGCGTTCAGCTGTTCCTTCTCGATCTCTGCAATGATTGTATTCATTTGCTTTCTCCTATACTATATAAATGGACGTTCTTAAATATTGTTACATACCAGAGGACCGTCATTTTCGCAACATACAAGATGATAACATATATCTTCCTGCCGCGTCAAGGTTTTTTACTTTATTTATCCCTAAAAACGCCGTTTTTAATACGAAATTTTACTTATTTTTCTTATCCTCAGCAATAAGCTTCCTGATGGCAAGGATTGCTGTTCTTATAGCGCTGTCTGTATCATGGGCCTGGGGATTATCAAGCCCTGCTTTTGCTCTCTCCTGATTGGCTACAGTGAGCATTACTGCGCCGCATCTGGCTCTGAGCCACTGGCCTACGATGAACAGTGCAGCAGATTCCATCTCTGATCCAAGACAGCCGCATCTTTTCCAAGCTTCCCATTTATTCTCAAGCTCATAGAAAACAGGCTTTGTCTCAGGCTCGTGCTGTCCATAGAAAGCATCCTTACACTGAACCACACCTACGTGATGCCTAAGTCCCAGCTCTTCTGCAGCTCTCTTAAGAGCATCAGTAATCTCAAAGGTTGCAACAGCAGGATATTCAATAGGCGCATACTCTTTTGAAGTGCCCTCGGCTCTAACAGCACCGTTAACCACAATAAGATCTCCGCCCATTACATCAAGCTGCATTCCGCCGCAGGTACCAACTCTGATAAAGGTATCTGCTCCGATTTTATGGAGTTCTTCCACAGCGATGGATGCAGAAGCACCGCCAATACCTGTAGAAACAACACTGACCTTCTCGCCATCAAGATAGCCAGTGTAGGTATTGTACTCTCTGTTATAAGCAACCTGCTTGGCATCATCAAAATATGCAGCGATTTTCTCGCAGCGTCCGGGATCTCCGGGAAGGATCACGTAACGTCCCACATCTCCTTCTTTTAAATGAATATGATACTGATAACCGGCACCTTCTGTGTAATCAACCATAGCTTTTCCTCCTGTAAAATGACATCTTATCGCGACCTAAGTTACGATAGCCTGTATTAGTCAAATAATCCGTCCATAATATGAATGGTCATTACTTTATTTTCTATATCAATATTTTTAACACACTCTTTGATTCCCGGGATCATAACAGTGTCATCCCCTTCTGAAACCGCAGCTGCATCAGCCTTTTTCATCTCATATACATCATTGGCTCCTGTCTGGATAACTCTGATAATTGTTCCAAGTTCATTCCCATCTTCGTCAACCACCTTCATGCCTTCAAGATCTGCAAGGTAGTATTCACCGGGCTCAAGCTTTATGGCATCCTCTCTGCTTACGATAAGCTCTTTGCTTCTAAAGCGCTCCACCTCGGAAATATCGTTAAATTCCTTGAACTTAACGATAACGAATTTATTACCAAATCGAACCTTCTCGATATTAAGTTCTTTTTTACCCTCACGGCCTGTATCAAGAATTACCTTCTTAAGCTTCTTAAATCTCTGGGGATCATCCGTTGTAGGAAAAACATTAACTTCTCCCTTAAGACCATGAGTAGATGCTATAACACCAACAACAAAATATTCTGTCAAATTATCGCTCCTATGCTCGTATTTATGTAAAAACACACTGTTACAATATAAATTAATTTTCTTCCGCTTCTGCTATTCTGTCAAGAATCTTCCGTCTCTTCTTTAGACTTTTTGGAGTGAATTCATCGGGATGTGTCTCCACGTATTTATCGTATAATTCAGGGCGTCTCTCTTTAGTTCTTTCAAGAGATTTCTCAAAACGCCATACGTCAACATTGGCATGGTTACCTGACAAAAGCACAGCAGGAACCTTTTTATCCATCCATACTTCAGGTCTTGAATACTGAGGATATTCCAAAAGTCCGTCATCAAATGATTCTGTCTGAGCTGACTCTTCGTTATTCAAAACTCCGGGAACAAGCCTTGATATGGCATCTATCATAACCATCGCCGGAAGCTCACCGCCTGTCAGCACATAATCACCGATTGAAACATAATCAGTAACAATCTCTTCTAAGACTCTCTCATCTATACCTTCATAATGTCCGCATAAAAAGATGATATTCTCTGAACCTGAAAACTCTCTTACCATGTTCTGATTAAAGACACTTCCCTGCGGTGTTACGTATACAACTCTTACCTCAGCATCAGGATCCTTCTCTTTTATATGCTTCATTATGTCCTGATAGCAGCTGTAAATAGGCTGCGCCTGCATAAGCATTCCGGCACCGCCTCCGTAGGTGTAATCGTCCACCTTATTATGTTTATTATCAGCATAATCCCTGATATTGTAGGCCTCCACATGGATATAGCCATTATCAATGCCTCTGGCGATTATGCTGGTCTTTAGTCCCGAAAGAACCATCTCGGGAAAAAGTGTCATAATATAAAAATTCATTAAAAACCTCTTTTAATTTAAATCAGCCGAATAAAGCACAAACTTTATCCGGCTGTAAGTATTATCGGTTTCTGTCCAATTGATAATCAATCAACTATCTCGACATCAACTTTAAGATTCTCTCTGGTAGATGCTGCCTTAACAACAGAGCGGATGGCCTTTGCAATCCTTCCCTGTCTGCCGATAACTTTACCCATATCAGAGGGTGCAACATGCAGCTCTAAAATGATGTTTCGGCCATCTTTTTTCTCGTTTACAACAACCTCATCCGGATTGTCAACCAGAGACTTTGCAATTACTTCTACCAATTCTTTCATGAATTTTCCCCTAGTTTTATTATACTAAGCTAAAAAGTCTCGTCCGGTAATTATTTAATACCAGCCTGCTTGAAGATCTTCTTAACTACGTCTGTAGGCTGAGCACCGTTGCTGAGCCACTTCTTAGCGAGCTCCTCGTTAACCTTGCATGTGCTGGGATCTGTGTTAGGATCGTAAGTTCCGATCTCCTCGATGAACTTGCCGCTTACAGGGAACTTAGAATCAGAAACAACGATACGATAAAAAGGAACCTTCTTTTTACCAATTCTCTTAAGTCTAATTTTTACTGCCATTTTTAATAATCCTCCATATAAAAAATAAATAAAATGTAGTAGCTATATGTAAAATTCGGATGGTGTTACCGAACTCTCATATCAAAAGAATTTACCAAAACCGCCTTTTCCCATTCCGGGGAAACCGCCGCCGAAGCCTCGTCTGCCCTTCTTGCCCATCATACCGGGCATCTGCTTCATCATCTTCTGCATCTGGTCAAACTGTTTGATAAAGCGGTTTACATCAGCGATGTCATTACCTGAACCCTTAGCTATTCTGTACTTCCTCTGAGGATTCATAAGCTTGGGATTACGTCTCTCTTCAGGTGTCATTGAAAGCACAATCGCTTCCATCTTAGCCAGCTGTTTCTCATCGGGAAGGCTGTCATCGCTTATCTTACCCATTCCGGGAAGCATACCCATGATGGCTCCGAGGCCGCCCATGTTGCGCATCTGCTTCATTGATTCAAGATACATCTCGAAATCAATCTTGCCCTTCTTCATCTTGGAAGCCATCTCGCGTTCTTTCTGTTCATCCATCTCGCGATTAGCTTCAACAGCTTTATCTATAAGACTGAGCACATCGCCCATTCCAAGTATACGGCTCGCCATTCTGTCGGGATAGAAAGGCTCAAGATCTGAGAGCTTCTCACCCATACCAACGTATAAAATAGGCTTACCTGTAACCTGTCTTGCTGATAAGGCAGCACCACCTCTGGTGTCACCGTCCATCTTACTGAGGACGATACCATCAACGCCTATTCGGTCGTTGAACTGAACTGCCACATCTACCGCCGCCTGACCGGTCATTGCATCAACTACAAGAAGTGATTGATGAACCGTAACGGCATTCTTAATATTGATAAGCTCCTGCATCATGTCTTCATCAATCTGAAGACGTCCTGCAGTATCGAGAATAACTACGTTCTCGTTATTCTTCTCGGCATGCTCAATGGCTGCCTTAGCGATATCAACGGGATTAACATCTGTTCCCATTGAGAAGAAATCAACTTCCTGCTTTTTAGCATTTATCTCTAACTGGTCGATAGCCGCAGGTCTGTAAATATCGCAGGCTACCAGCAGGGGCTTTTTGCCCTTAAGCTTGACCTTTCCTGCAATCTTGGCTGCAGTAGTGGTCTTACCTGTACCCTGAAGACCACACATCATAATGACTGTGATGCTCTTGCCGGGCTGGAACTGAATCTCTGTAATCTCAGAGCCCATAAGCTCTGTCAGTTCCTCGTTAACTATTTTAATAACCATCTGCGCAGGATTAAGACCATTAAGCACATCTTCACCGATTGCTCTCTCCTGCACTTTATTTACAAAGTATTTAACAACGCGGAAGTTTACATCGGCTTCAAGTAGCGCCATCTTAACTTCCTTCATGGCTACCTTTACATCTTCCTCAGTAAGCTTACCTTTGCCGCGGAGATTCTTAAATACGTTTTGTAACTTATCTGATAAACTCTCAAAAGCCATATATTATGACAACTCCCTGGTAATACCATCTATTGTCTTCATGATTCTGTCACGAAGTGTCTTCTGATCTATGGTCTCATCATCAGCAGCCTTGGATAAAAAATCAAGCTGCTCGCGAATCTTCCCTGTTCTCTGTATCATTCCAAGTTTCTCTTCATATCCTTCAAGAGATTTGGTACAGCGTCTGATAATATCGTGTACGCCCTGCTTGCTGATATTGTACTGTTCGGCTATCTCTACCAGAGACATGTCGTTGTAGACTGCATCTTCATATATATTTTTCTGGTGCTCGGTTAAAAGCTCACCATAGTAGTCGTATAAAAGACCCTGTTCTACAATCTTCTCCATCTCATCTCCGAACTGTTTCACGCAAAAAGAAATGCGGTACTAATCGCACGTGTGATATAGTACCGCATATATAATCAGCTGTCAAGTATTTTTACTTTACATCTTCAAATTCCCTTAAATTCAAAGGTGAAATGAAGCTTTTGGCCGCCGCTTATTCTGAATTCTTCATGAGGTCTCGCTCCCCATGTATCATCTCCGCCAACACCCATCTGCTTAAGAATACATCTTACAACCGTCTGATTTACAGGTGGAAGCTCGTAAGGATGCTTTGCTTCGTCAAGCTGATCCGGAGTATAAGGAAGTGCTGAGAACTCCATTGTTCCGGGTCTGCTCATATATTTATCAGAATACTTAGTGCCATCATCATAGCCTCTGAAAATAAGACCGCGACCCTTTATATCAGTAACCTTAGCCCATCTGACTCCTGTCTTGTTACCTGTCTCCTCAGGTACAAGATAAGGCTGAACATTATCCTTTACAAGGTTGCTGTATACAGACAGTTTTCCGCCAAGGTTCTTATCGCAATAGGTCTCCTCTGGTCCCATTCCGTACCAGGTAGCATGGTCATAATCTGCATCCATAAAGAACATGAATCCAAATTCAGGCATATCGGGAGTGCCTTCTGCCTTATCATAATCAAGGCTGACCCTTACTGTGCCATCCTTAAATACTGTATAAGTCGCATAGCAGCAGGTAACAGGATAAGTTGCAATGTATCTTCTAAATACGACCTCTACAGAATCACTGTTCTCCGTAACCTTAGGATACTGTCCGTCATCCGGAGCACCTGAATAAGTACTTTCGCCGTTTGGTGACATCTTTGACTGGAAGCAGCTGGCTGTTTTCCACATAGCCATTCTGAGTGGATCTCTGTTTCCATTATCATTCTCAACGGCTGCTCTCCAGAAATTCGGCCTGGGAGCAGTTCTTATCATCTCTTTTCCGGCATAGATATAAGATGCAATGCCACCAAGAGGCTTTGAAAAAAGAACTTCAAAATCATCGCCTCTTACGCCGATATTGTCATGGCTTTTAACAAGTTTGAAAGTATGCTGCGGAGCATAAAAGCTGCTTCCTTCGGGAGCTGTAGCGACATCAACAGTTACAGCCTTTTCTCCAAAGGCCACCTCATAGCCCGCATCGCTATAGCAGGTCTTCATCCTGTTTTTAGCAGATACCTGAACAACAAGCTCTGTGCTATCCTTTACAAGACCTGTGTCCTTTGAAACACTGGCAGGACTTACTCTAAGGATTTCCTTTGCTCTTTCAAGATATGAAGTGATGTCAAACATCTCTTCTTCTCCGGGCTTTACGGAAATATCGAGCTGCTCATTTAATATCTCTTTTCCATAAGCTGAGATTTTCACATAAAAATCAAGTTCTTTTGCATCTGTGAAAAGATTTCTGTTATAGATCTTTGCCTTTACACTCTTAGGCTTAACTGCTACAGCAAGGTAGTTATCATCACTGTCTGCATCAGTTACAAAGTCAATTCTAAAGGGCTGATAGCATCTCTTGACCTCCTGCATTTTTGCATAGGGCTTTCTTGTGCCATCAACGATACCATTACCGCTGAAGTTATAGTCACAGGGACGCCTTCCGATATCTCCGCCATAAGCCTGATATTCAACTCCATAGCGGTTCTTGGTCCTTACTGACTGATCCACATAGTCCCAGATAAATCCGCCCTGGAATCTGGGATTCCTCTCAGTAAGGTCGATATATTTGAACATGCCTCCAATTGAGTTACCCATAGCATGCATGTATTCGCACATGATAAAAGGCTTCTCGGGATGCTCTTCCAAAAACTTCTCAACATTAACTACAGAAGTATACATCTGACTTTCCATGTCGGAGGTCTCATTATATCTTCTGTCCCAGAAAAGTCCTTCGTAGTGAACAAGGCGCTCTTTATCCTTCTTGCGGAAAAGATCAGCCATATCACGAATAACATCTCCGCCAAAGGACTCATTACCTACAGACCATATGAGAATTGCAGGATGATTCTTATCTCTCTCATAGGTTGAACCCACGCGGTCAAGCATCATCTGTCTGTAATCGTCATTATCTCCCGGAAGTGATTTCTCAATAGGAATCTCACCGGCAATAATGGAATTCCATCTGCCATGGGTCTCCATATTATTCTCAGCTATAAGATAAATTCCAAGCTCATCACAAAGATGATAGATATAAACATCATCCGGATAGTGGCAGGTTCTTATAGCATTGATGTTATTCTGTTTCATGGTGCAAAGGTCAAGATATGCCTCTTCGCGCCTTGGGCTTCTTCCAAAATCGCAGGAAAACTCATGTCTGTTAACGCCATAGAAAACAATTCTCTTGCCGTTAAGGCACATGATGCCATCCTTCATCTCAAATTTTCTAAAGCCTATTTTCTCGCTTACAACTTCATATACCTTGTCATTCTCATCCATGAATTTAAGGCGAAGTTCATAGAGTTCAGGCTTTTCTGCGCTCCACAGTTTAACGTTTGCTACAGCCACAGAAACAGAGCCTTCAGCGTCCTTAACTTCTATAACGCCTGATGCAGCTACCATCTCATCATTGCAGTCAAAGGGCATATAAAGCTCATAGGAAACCTTTGCTGTCTTAACATTAGTCTTTACTTCGATACTAAGATTACCGTCCTTAAAAGTTTCGTCAGGAATTGCCTCTATTCTTATATCCTCTGCATGAACAGTGGGCTTTGTATACAGATATACGTCACGGAAAATTCCTGATAAGCGGAACATATCCTGATCTTCAAGCCAGCTTGATGAAGTCCATTTATAAACCTGAACAGCCAGCTTATTTACGCCCTCCTGCAAAAGCTCAGTGATATCAAAATCAGAAGGAGTAAAGCTATCCTCACTGTATCCAGCAAAGCTTCCGTTTACCCAGAATGCATAGCCTGATTCAACACCCTGGAAAGAAATGCAAACCTTATCATCCTTATTCCAACCTGCAGGAATCTCAAAATATCTTATATAGCTGCCCGTAGGATTAAAAATCTCAGGAATCTGACCGGGTTCAATATCCTCATGACCCTCCCATGGGTACTGAGTATTTACATAGGTGGGTGCATCATAGCCTTCAAACTGAATATTTGAAGGTACTCTTATATCATCCCAGCCGCTGCAATCGTAGTCCGGAACCTCAAAGCCTGCTATAGCGCTCTTAATGTTATTTGCATAAGAAAACTTCCAAATACCATTAAGACTCATTCTAAGAGAAGTGTCATAGGGCACTCTGTCCTTTGCAAGGTGAGATTTTGAATCGCACTCAGCTTCACTTGCATAGGGAATAAAGTCTGCGTGAGCAGGCAAAGTATTTATCTTAAAAGCCCTGGGATCAGCTATGATCCCGTAATCAAATCTATCCATTTTAATCATCCGTTTCTTCTGAATTTGAATAATCGGTAAGGCACATTATGAAGTTTGCACCGCCGTTAATGCCGTAAATATATCCGTTTCTGGTGTACTCCCACATATCAAAGCTGTAGGGATAATAAGGTCTGTCCCCTGAAAAAGAGAACCATACGGGATATTTTTGCTGTATACCAAGATCGATATATTCTACATAAGATAAAATATTGCCATAAACCATAGGCTTATAGCCTGCATCCTGAATTTTTGAGCAGTATGCATCTATAATCTTTGAATAATCATCAGTTTCAAGATTTATAGTCCTCGAATCCGGACTGTCTGAAGCTTCGATCATTATGGCGATAGGATAAGTAACTTCATAAGGAGCTATAAGAGAAAGGACAAACTCCGCCTCTTCTTCAGCTTCCATTGTATTGATGGCAGATGAATCAAAATACACACCAACCTGAAGTCCTGCCGCAAGAGCACCATTTATGTCCTGTCTGAAGAAGTCATCCTCAACAAGGGATGCATCCTCAGAGCTTCCACGGAGTCCTGCTCTTACCATTACAAAATCCACACCTGCTGATTTAACATTTTCAAAATTAATCTCACCATTATATCTTGAGACCATAATTCCGAATTTAGGCTGAACGCTTTCATCAGGACCGATGTAGTCAAGCTTCCCATTGGAACTTTCTCTAAAGTCCTCAGCCTTAAACATGTGTCTGTCCATATTTTCATCAATTGGATAAAAACGATATTCTCCATTAGATGCGACTATCAGATCATCAGGAAAAAGCTCCCTGATAGCCGAAAGACTTCCCTTGCTGCCAAGCTCCTCCTTAAATGTGTTTCTGACACTTTCAAGTGTCTCGGACTGAGTCTCAGCCACAGCACTTTCAACCATTTGCTCTGCTCTGGCTGTGGTATAATAGCCCTCATTTTCGATAGCATCAAGCTCACTGGTCTTAGCTTCGATGCGTCTTCGCAGGTCAGCATTGGAAAGAAGTAATCCTATACAGAAGGTGAGCGCAAGAAGGCTCACCAGACTTAGAAAAATTATAGATATTATATCTTTGGTTTTTCGAACCATTTTGCTGTTTTGATGGTCATTCTTTTTCATATGCATTAAATCCGTTCGTCAAAATAGCTCTTGTATCCTTCACCGAAAATTTCAGATGCACTGCTTACGATCATGAATGCATCGGGATCCTCTTCACGTACAATGTCCTCTGCAAGAGGTGACAATCTCTTTTTGATGGCACAGAGGATAACCTTTTTCTTTTCTCCGCTGTAAGCACCCTCTCCAAAAATATGGGTTGCTCCAACATCAAGCTCAGACAAGAGCCTTCCAGAAATATTATCCGTCTTATCAGAAATAATGTAAATGAGTTTTGCGCCGTCACGTCCGTACAGAACAAAATCGATAACGTAAGAAGTGATCACAACTCCAAGAAGCGAATACAGGACAACTTTAATATCCTTAAGTACAATACCCGCAAAGGATATAACAAAAACATCACTCAAAAGGAAAAGCACTCCTGTCTTAATATGAGGATATTTCTGTCTGAGAAGTTTGATGATAACATCCGTTCCTCCTGTGGTGGCATGACATTTAAATGTAATACCGATTCCTACAGCCACAAGAACACTTCCGAAAATCACGCCCAGAATTACGTCATATACAGCGAATCTCATGCAGTACTTAGCAAGAAGATCCGTAAAGATAGATATCATTGACGTAGCATAAATCGTTGAAATAGTGAATCTGATACCGAACTTATAAATCGCCAAAAACAGAATCGGAATATTTATGATCATGAACCATACACCGGTTCCTATAGGGACAATTCTGTTAAGTACGATAGCCGCACCGGTAATTCCACCGGGAGCAATGTTATTGGGGTCATTGAAAAAGCTGGTTCCTACAGCATATAACAAAGCACCCAGTGTAATAAGAAAATAATCTGTTCCCTTTTTGGTGATTTTCTCTACGTAAGTCATATATTAAATATTGGTGCGAACAATCTTCGGCTTATAGCCGTGCTCTTCAAGAGTCTGCATTATCTGCTCTTTATGTTCGCTGCCAAATGCCTCCAAAGTTATACGAAGTTCAACAGCTGCGCTTCTGTTGATTGATACAAACTGGTTATGCTCAAGCTTGATAACATTACCGTTTGTCTTAGCAATGATATCTGCAACTGCAGCAAGCTGTCCCGGCTTGTCGGGAAGAAGCACTGATACAGTGAAGATACGATTTCTGAGGATAAGTCCCTGCTGTACTACGGAAGACATTGTGATAATATCCATATTTCCTCCGGAAAGCACGCAGACAACTCTCTTATTCCTGGTATCAATCTGCTTAAGTGCTGCTACAGATAAAAGACCTGAGTTCTCAACAACCATCTTGTGATTCTCAACCATATCGAGGAAGGAAACAACCAGATCTTCATCGGGAACAGTCACAATGTCATCAATATATTTCTGAATGTAAGGGAAAATCTTCTCACCGGGAGTCTTAACTGCTGTACCGTCAGCAATTGTGCTTACGGAAGGAAGTGTTGTTACCTTACCATTCTTAAGGCTCTCCTTCATACAGCTTGCACCCTCAGGCTCAACACCGATGACCTGAACCTTAGGATTAAGAAGCTTTGCAAGAGTTGCAACACCTGTTGCCAGGCCGCCTCCTCCGATGGGAACAAGGATCATATCAACTGTAGGAAGTTCTTTTATAACCTCCATGGCGATTGTGCCCTGACCTGTAGCAACATCAAGATCATCAAAAGGATGAACGAATGTATAGCCATGCTCGTCAGCAAGCTTAAGTGCCATATCGCAGGCATCATCATAAACATCACCGTGAAGGATAACCTCTGCTCCAAGAGCCTTGGTTCTGTTTACCTTGATAAGAGGTGTTGAAGTAGGCATTACGATTGTAGCCTTTACTCCGTAAGCCTTAGCAGCATAAGCAACGCCCTGCGCATGGTTTCCTGCTGAAGCTGTTATAAGACCCTTTTCTCTCTCCTCATCGCTGAGAGTCATTATCTTATAATATGCTCCGCGAACCTTGTAGGCGCCTGTCCTCTGAAGGTTCTCAGGCTTTAAGTATACCTTACCGCCTGTAACCTGACTCCAGTAATCACTGTAGATAAGCTTTGTATCCAGTGTTACCTTTTTTACACATTCATAAGCTTCCTCAAAAGCCGGAAGCGTCAAACTCTCCTGTTTCCCCATTGTAACTGTGACCTCCGAAATTAACTAAAAAGTGCATCCACAAACTGATCAGATTCAAATCTTTCAAGGTCATCAAGACCTTCACCTACTCCGATATATTTAACCGGAATATTAAGCTCTGATACGATAGCTACTGCAATACCGCCCTTGGCTGTTCCATCAAGCTTGGTAAGAACGATACCTGTAAGATCAGCTACCTCTCCAAACTCTCTGGCCTGTGAAATGGCATTCTGGCCTGTAGTTCCATCAAGAACAATGAAGTTCTCGCGTCTTACACCGGGAAGCTCCTTATCAAGAATTCTGTTCATCTTGGAAAGCTCTTCCATAAGATTCTTCTTGTTGTGAAGTCTTCCGGCAGTATCGATCATCAAAATATCAATATCTTTTGAACGGAATGAAGATACCGCATCATAAATAACACTTGCGGGATCTGCACCTTCTTTTCCTGCAACAAGCGGAACTTCGGCTCTGTTTGTCCACTCCCTAAGCTGTTCTGTAGCTCCTGCTCTGTATGTATCCGCTGCAGCCACAAGAACCTTTTTGCCTTTTTTCCTGAAATGGGCAGCAAGCTTACCAACTGATGTTGTCTTACCAACACCGTTAACACCTATTACAAAGATAACCGTCTTCTGATTCTCAAATTCATAAGCGTTCTCTTTGGTACGCATCTGCTCGCGGATGTTCTCTATGAGAAGCTCCTTACACTCAGCAGTATCAGTGATATGTCTGTCTCTGACCTGTTCTCTGAGCTTGTCCATAATTCGGCTTGTGGCATTGATTCCAATGTCGCCCATTATGAGAGTCTCTTCAAGCTCTTCGTAGAAATCCTCATCGACACTTGAGAAGTTGCTAAGAACATTGTTTATGCCCTTAACCACACCTTCTTTGGTCTTAGTGAGTCCATCCTGTAGTTTTGCAAAAAAACCGCCTGCCATTAATCCGTAAGCTCCTTATCAATCAAATTAACACTAACAAGAGTAGATACACCCTTCTCCTGCATTGTAATACCATAAAGTCTGTCAGCACTTTCCATTGTACCACGCCTGTGTGTGATGACAATAAACTGCGTGGATTTAAGTTTATGGAGATAATGTGCAAAACGAACAACGTTGTTCTCATCAAGGGCCGCTTCAATCTCATCAAGTAGACAGAAGGGTGAAGGCTTAAGGTTCTGAATTGCAAAAAGAAGTGCAATCGCAGCAAGGGCCTTCTCACCACCGGAAAGCTGCATCATATTAACAAGCTTCTTACCCGGGGGCTGAGCGTTGATTCTGATACCTGCTTCAAGGATATCCTCATCCTCAACAAGCTCAAGCGTACCTTTACCGCCTCCGAACATCTCCTTGAATACCTTATCGAACTCTGTCTGTATCTTCTGGAACTGATCGATGAACTGCTTTCTCATGGACTCATCGAGCTCAGTGATGATCTCGCGAAGCTGCTCCTCAGCTGCAATAAGATCGTCATGCTGCGTCTTCATGAAGGTGTAACGCTCCATGAGTACTCTGTAATCCTCGATAGCATTAACGTTTACATCGCCAAGTTTTCTGATAGCATCCTTAAGTGAAGAAATCTGTCTCTTCATCGCAGGCATGTCTGTCATGGTCTCATCGCGCATGGATGCTGCATCTGTAAGAGTGATCTCATACTCATCCCACATGTAGTTGATCTGAGTCTCGATTGCTTCCTTACTTCTCTCGCATCTTGCAGTAAGTCTTGTAACTTCCTTATCAAGACCGTTGATAGTCTGATTCAGTTCCTCAGTCATCTTGAAGAAATTCTTCTGAGAAGCTGTAAGTTCTTCTTTCTTTGCTCTCTTTTCTTCAAGTGCCTTGCTTACATCAGTCTGAACATCTTTAGAGCTCTCGATTGTGAGCTTAATCTCTTCGATGTCCTTTTTACGCTGTTCTAAAATCTCGTTATTCTGTTTGATGGATGCAATTATTTCATCAAGAGCATCCTGCTCTGTCTTGATCTCGCCTTCGATACGATCAAGATTCTGCTTTTCGAAGGTCTCCTTCTGAAGAATCTTCTCATATTCAATATCCCAGGCGGATACATTCTCAGATTCCTTCTCTTCCTCTTCGTGAAGAGATTCTAACCTGGTCTGGAATTCAGATACCTTTGCAGACTGCTCTGCTTCAGTTTTCTCTGACTGTTCAAGAGCTGCTTTGGAATCCTCTCGTTCCTTCTGGATATCCAGCATCTGCTGCTCGATGGACTCGCTCTCAGCCTTAAGGTCTGAGTAGTTGCCCTTTTGCTGAGCCTGGCGCTCCTTCTCATTTTCCACATTTATACGTGCAGTATTCTGCTCGATAAACTTGGTCTGCAGAGCTGTTCTAAGTTCCTCAACAGTTACGCGAAGTTCGTTTCTGTGTTTCTTGGTATCTTCAATCTCCTTCTGGAAAAGAGCGATGTTTTCTTTGTGCTTTTTAACATCAGCTTCCAGCTCATCCATCTCTCTTCGTCTTCCGAGAAGGTTGGAATTATTCCTGAAAGTACCACCACTGATGGCACCGCCGGGAACAAGAAGTTCTCCTTCAAGAGTAACCATACGAATAGTGTACTTATATTTTCTTGCGATTAAAACAGCGTTATCAACTGTATCTACAACCACAATTCTTCCAAGCATTGCCTTGGCAACACTTCTGTATTTATCCTCGGTATCAACCAGCTCATCTGCCATACCAAGAACGCCCTTTTCATTAAGAGCTTCCTGAGCCTTAAACTCCTGAGGATCACGGATACTTGTAAGAGGAAGGAATGTTGCACGTCCTGCCTTGGACTTCTTAAGGAAAGCAATCATTTCCTTAGCTGTCTCTTCATCATCCGTTACAATATTCTGAATATTACCGCCAAGTGCAATCTCAATAGCTGTCTCATATTTGGGCTGAGTCTTAATGATATCGGCAACAACGCCGATGATTCCAGGGGTGTCTGCCTTGTGCTCCATAACCTTCTTAACACTGCCGCCGTAGCCTTCATATCTCTCTGTAAGATTACTCAGTGCATCCAGCTTGGACTTAGCCTGTGTGTAAAGATTCTGCTCATCACGGAGCTTTGCATCCTTCTGTGAAAGCTTATCCCTTATTCCTGCCAGTTCATTCTCAGAATCTTTCTGTTTCTGGTTCATGGTTCTGATCTCATCTGTGATCTGCTCGAACTGCGCATTCAGCTTCTGGATAATCTCTTCCTGTGCAGATTCATCGGAACGGGCTTTTACGAGCTTACCTGTAAGCTCAGCTTTTCTGATATTGATCTGCTCCTGTCTGGTATCAAGGGAACTGATACGTGACTTAATGGTAGATCTCTCGGACAAGGTCTCGATAATCTTGCTCTTGCAATTCTCAACCTCAGTATTTATCTCATTTATCTGAGTCATTATGCCATCGAGCTTCTCTCTGGCTTTTGCTCTGTCACCTGAAAGGACTTCAAGCTCTTTATCGATAACCTCTTTCTCGGCAAGGACTTTATCTCTTTCCTTCTCCTTCTCAGCTATCTTCTCTTCTTCGTCCTTTTTACGTCTCTCGAAATGCTCAGAGTCATTGGTTGCAGAACGAATCTGCTCATTCATGATACCAATCTGACCTTCGAGCTTTTCTCTCTTAACGGAGGTATCTGTGATTTTGGCTCTTGCCTCTTCGATTTCATGATCAAGAGTCTCGATCTCCTCCTGAATTCCCTCGTACTCAGCCTTGGTATCCTCGTATTTCTCCTGAGCTTCTGTAAGCTGCTTGGATGCAACCTCCAGATTCTCCTCGGACTCAGCAAGGTTCTTCTTCTGAGCTTCGTTTTCAAGAAGGAACATATTCACATCAAGGCTTTTGAGCTCTTCCTTGTGCTTCAAATAAACCTTTGCAACCTCAGACTGTTTCTCTAAAGGCTCAACCTGTTTCTCCAGCTCGGATAAAATATCATTTACACGGGTAAGGTTCTGCTTCTCCTGTTCAAGCTTCTTGATGGCGGTATCTTTTCTTGATTTAAACTTAACGATACCTGCAGCTTCATCAAAAAGATTACGTCTGTCCTCGGGCTTACTTGAAAGGATCTGATCAATCTGACCCTGTCCGATGATGGAATAACCCTCTTTACCGATACCTGTATCATAAAAAAGCTCATTTACATCTTTGAGCCTGCAGGTATTACCATTTATCATATATTCACTCTCTCCGGACCTGTAAAGGCGTCTGGAGACAGTTACTTCATCATATTCAATAGGAAGCGCATGATCTGAATTATCAAGCGTAATTGCGACATATGCATAGCCCAGAGGCTTTCTAAGCTCTGTTCCTGCAAAAATAACATCCGTCATAGTGCCGCCACGGAGCTGCTTAATACGCTGTTCACCGAGAACCCATCTCACTGCATCAGCGACATTACTCTTACCTGATCCGTTCGGTCCAACTATGCCGGATATTCCATTGTGAAATTCAAGTTTTATTTTATTTGCGAATGACTTAAAGCCGTGAATTTCAATGCTTTTTAAATACATATTACTTTTCTTTTAGTTTCAGGATAGCCTGATAAGCCGCCTTCTGTTCAGCTGCCTTCTTGGTCTTTCCTGACCCCTCTCCCAATTTGATACTGCCCACGTAAACGGCAGACTCGAATATTTTATCATGCTCGGGACCTTTTTCGCCACAAATTTCATAACGAAGTTCTCCCTTGTCGTCCTTCTGTACCATTTCCTGAAGAACTGACTTGCTGTCATAAAATATCTTTTTATCCTCCGGGTTGTCGAGGATATATTTCTCTATATGCTTCTTGGCTGCGTCAAGTCCGCTGTCAAGATAGATAGCGCCGATCAAAGCCTCCATAACATCAGCGATGATAGATTCTCTGTGACGTCCGCCTGTGGCCTCTTCACCTTTTCCAAGGAAGATGTATTTATCAAGCTCTATTTCCTGTGCACAATAAGAAAGCGCAGGCTCACATACCATGGATGCGCGAAGCTTGGTCATCTCTCCTTCTTTTTTGTCGGGATATTTCTCATACAGATAATGACTGGATACTAACTCAAGAACAGCATCGCCCAAAAACTCGATTCTCTCGTAGTCCTTGCGCTTATTGATCTTCTGTTCGTTAGCATAAGAGCTATGGGTAAGAGCCTGTAGAAGAAGGTTCCTATCCTTAAATTTGTAGCCTATTTTATTTTCAAGTTCGGTAAGTTCCTGCTCCCCTATCATAAACAACTCCCACTTTTTTCTAAAATTCGAGTAGGGAAGATTAAATCACACCCTACTCGCTTTATTTATCTTAGGCCTCGTTTCTAGCCTTCTTAAGAAGCTCTACTGCCTCACCTACTGTTGTGATCTTCTCAGCAAGCTCTGCGTCGATCTTCACATCAAACTCATCCTCAATACCCATGATGATCTGGAAAACATCAAGTGAATCAGCTCCAAGATCATCTGTAAAAGTAGACTCAAGAGTGATCTCACCCTCATCAACATTAAGTACATCAGCAATAACTTTCTTTAACTTTTCGAATTCCATATTATTGGTCCATCCTTTGCAAAATTTCTTATTTATTACAAGTAATTGTAGTAACAAAAACTATAATACCATTTAATTAGCCTTACAAGTATTTTCTGTAGTATGCGCTAAAAGCCTGATTCCAAACGCTTTATTCTTCTGAAGATATAGCCTGCTGAATCTTCTCAGCAATATTCTGTTCTTTAAAGGTTACGCACTGAAGAATGCTGTTCTTAACCTCGATAGCCTTGGCGCTTCCGTGAGTCTTAACAACAAGTCCTGAAAGTCCAAGCATAGGAGCTCCGCCGTATTTCTCTGTGTCATAATCCTTAAGAACCGATTTGAGTGTGGGCTTTATTAAAAGTCCGCCGATCTTGGCTCTAAGGTTACTCATAAGACCATCCTTAACAACCTTAAGAAGAGTCTTGGCAACACCTTCATACATCTTCAGGATAACATTACCTGTGAATGCCTCGCAAACTATAACATCAGCTGCACCTGAAGGGATATCCCTGGCCTCAACAGAACCGATAAAGTTGATATCAGGACAATTCTTAAGAAGGGGGAAGGTCTCCTTTACAAGAGCATTACCCTTCTCTTCCTCTGCACCTATATTAACGATTCCGACTCTGGGATTGGATATGCCGCATACATTCTGCATGTATACAGAGCCCATCTTTGCAAACTGCACAAGGTGTGAAGGTCTTGCATCTACATTTGCACCGCAGTCGATAAGAAGTGATACCCCCTTCTCAGTAGGAATAAGGGGAGCAAGAGGTGATCTCTCAACACCCTTAAGTCTGCCTACGATCACCTGACCGCCTACCAGTGTGGCACCGGTACTTCCTGCGGAAACATAGGCATCTGCCTCACCATGCTTAACCATAAACATGGCTTTTACTATAGAAGAGTCCTTCTTGGTACGAATTGCAAGTACCGGAGGCTCTGCCATCTCAATAACTTCCTCAGCATTTACGACTTCGAGTCTCTCCTTGTCGTATGTATATTTAGAAAGTTCTTCATTAACCAGTTGTTCTTTACCAACAAGAAAGATTTTCAATCTGTCGGACTCAGCAAGAGCATCGACAGCTCCCTTAACAATCTCCCCGGGCGCGTTATCTCCGCCCATTGCATCAACTGCAACTCTTACAAGTTCAGCCATTTCAACCTCCCGAAACATTATATTCAACTATATTATTCTATAATACAAGCGTGGCTAAAACAAGCCAAAAAGGGTAATAAAAAAGGGTATAAAAAAACTCGGACTTCATAATGAAATCCGAGTTTTTATATCTCATTTACAATCAATCCTCGTTTGCTACAACGCTCTTCTTGTTGTAGTAGCCACATTTCTTGCAAACCTTGTGAGGCTGCATAAGCGCGCCACAGTGGCTGCACTTAACCAGTGTGGGAGCAGTCATTTTCCAGTTTGCTCTTCTCTGGTCTCTGTGACCCTTGGAAGACTTATTCTTCGGGCAGATAGACATTCGGTAACACCTCCTTACAGCGTTCATATCATGAACCATAACAAATGGTCATTTGCATTAGTCAACACACTTATGCTATTATATGCGTTGAATTCGTGATTGTCAACGATTTTTTTAACTTATATGAATTACATGCACAACGGAGCACTATAAGCACATGAAAGAACTCAATTCCTGCAAAGAAGCAATGCTTAGCAGTATCGAAAATAAATACTTCTCTATCGCCCATCTTTATAAAGATGAAAAAGCTATGGAAATGCACATTCACGATTGCTACGAGGTTTATTTTTCCATTTCAGGCGGCAAGCAGTTTCTTATTGATAATAAAGTCTACGATATAAATCCCGGGGATCTTTTCTTAATTAATCAGTATGATTCCCATTATCTCAGTCAAATTGATAAAGAGCTTCATGAACGTATTGTAATAATGATACATCCCGATTTCATGAAAAAGATCTCAAGTGAAGAAACTGACCTTGATTACTGCTTCCACAGTAAGGAGCACGGATTCGCTCATAAGCTCAGTCTTACTCAGGAGCAGCAGAATCGTTTTCTTTTCTTTGTAAATAAGATTCTGTCAAATAACGGCTATGGCCGCGATCTTGTTGAAAGGTCAGCATTTACCGAGCTCTTTGTGATGATCAACAGCATAATTCATAATGCTAACAACGATACTATTATATCAGGTACCTACAACGATCAGGTAGATGCAATTTTATCCTATATAAATAAGAACATTAACTCTCCCATAAGCATCGCCAAGCTCTCCAAGGAATTCTACATAAGCGAAAGCTATATTTGCAGAATTTTTAAGAGCACAACAGGAACCACCATCAATAAGTACATGACGGCGAGAAGAATCAGTATCGCCAAGGCTCTGCTGGCTGAAGGATACGGTGTCAGCGAAGTTTGTGAGAAGTCAGGGTTTGTGGATTACAGTAACTTCCTGAAGGCATTTACCAAGTCCGTGGGAATATCTCCTAAAAAGTACTCCCAGAACTGTAATAAATAAAATATTTGTCAGTAAAAAATACGGCAACTGTCGGTTATAAGACAGCTGCCGTTTTTCTTTTATTTTATATCGATGCTAACAAGAATTACTTTGAGCAAAGCTCGTTTGTATCTCTGGCAATTGCAAGCTCTTCGTTTGTAGGAACAACAAGAACCTTAACCTTGGAATCAGGTGTTGATACAACCTTCTCCTTACCGTGAACTTCATTTGCTTCCTTATCAAGGATAACACCAAGGAAACCAAGTCTCTGGCAGATGATATCTCTTACGAGAGGTCCATTCTCACCTACGCCTGCTGTGAAGCAGATACAATCTACTCCATCCATAGCTGCTGCGTATGCGCCAACATACTTAGCTACTCTGTAGCAGAAAGTATTGATAGCTCTGATGCAGCCCTCATCTCCTTTAAAGTAGCCGTCCTCAAGATCTCTGAAATCAGAAGATACATCACCTGAAAGGCCAAGAACACCTGACTTTTTATTGAGAAGGTTCTCAGCTTCCGCTACGTTGATGCCCTCTTTTTTCATGATGAACTCTACTACTGAAGGATCGATGTCACCACTTCTGGTTCCCATGATAAGACCTTCAAGAGGAGTAAGGCCCATTGATGTATCTACGCATTTTCCGTTCTTTACAGCTGAAACTGAAGCTCCGTTACCAAGGTGGCAAACGATAGTCTTAAGCTCACTGTAGTCCTTACCAAGCATCTCTGCAGCCTTCTTACTTACATAAGAATGGCTTGTGCCGTGGAAGCCGTATCTGCGGATCTTATATTTTTCATAAAGAGAATAAGGAATTCCGTAAAGGAATGCTTCCTCGGGCATTGTCTGATGGAAAGCTGTGTCGAATACTGCAACCATAGGTACTCCGGGCATTGCGCTTTGGCATGCTCTGATACCAATGAGGTTAGCAGGATTGTGAAGAGGTGCAAGGTCACTTACTTCCTCGATAGCCTTGATAACATCCTCGTCGATGATAACCGACTTAGTGAATTTCTCACCACCGTGAACGATACGATGTCCAACTGCGCCGATCTCGTCAAGAGACTTAATAACACCTGTCTGAGGATCTGTAAGTGCCTCAATAACAAGAGTGATTGCACGGTTGTGATCCGGAATAGCTGTATCCTTTGTAATCTTATCGCCATCACCGGGAGTAAAGCTAATTCTACCGTCGATGCCGATTCTCTCACAAAGACCTTTGCCGATCACTTTTTCTGAGTCTGAATCGATGAGCTGAAACTTAAGTGATGAGCTTCCGCAATTGATAACTAAAATCTTCATTATTACCTCCATGTCCATATATATTTATGGTTATTGTTTTAACTTGTGTTTTAATATTGTAGCACACTATAATGAATAAGTTAAAAGCATTTACTTATTAAATTATAAAAATATACGGGAAATTTTATGAAAGTACTGGGAATAATCGCTGAATATAATCCGTTCCACAACGGCCATGAATATGCGATTCAAAAACTAAAGAAAAAGACAGGCTCCGATTATGTGGTTATCGTCATGAGCGGCGATTACACTCAAAGGGGCTGCCCTGCCATTTTTGATAAGATGCTTAGGACAAAAATGGCTCTTTCTTGCGGCGCCGACCTTGTTCTTGAACTGCCCGTATATTACAGCACAGGAAGTGCCGAGTACTTTGCAGGCGGAGCTGTTTCTATATTAAACGGACTTGGCTGCGTTGATTTTCTTGGCTTTGGATCTGAATCAGATGACATCGAAGGAATGTCCAAGGCTGCCAAAATACTTGCTAACGAACCTGCTGAGCTTAGCGATAAAATAAAGGAATATGTAAAAGCAGGCGAAAGCTATGCCGCTGCCAGAAGCAAAGCCCTTTCAGAAATCACAGGACTTGATGGCGATTCTTTTTCCATGCCTAACGATATTCTTGGCACAGAATACATCAAGGCTCTTTTCCTGCAAAATAGCTCTATTACTCCTTTTTCAATAAAAAGGGAAGGTGCAGGCTACCACGATTCTGTTGCAAAAGGGACGTTATCTTCTGCCGAATCAATAAGGGCTTTTCTAGAGGGAAAGGATTATTCTCTCTTCTCTGATGAAGTAGCTGACAGTCCTGTGCTTTCACAAAGTGTCCCGGGAGAAGTTTATTCAATTATTGAGGACTGCCTAAAAAACAGTAATAAGTCCATCATGACAATTGATGATTTTTCTAAGCTTCTTCACTACAAACTTATCATGCATAAAAATGAAGGATATACCGCTTTTGCAGATGTTAGCAGCGACCTTTCAGATAAGATTGTGGCAAATCTTAGAAGCTATAGAAAAATCTCTGACTTTACCATGCTTCTTAAGAGCAAGGACATCGCTTATACCAGAATAAGCCGCGCTCTTTTGCATATACTTCTTGATATAAAGGCAGAAAACCTCGCTGAATATGCCGGTGACAAGACTTCTTTTACTTCCTACGCAAGAATTCTGGGGCTAAATAAGAATGCCTCTCCGCTCCTAAAAAAAATACAGGAATGCTCTCGCATCCCTGTTATTTCAAGACTTGCTGATTCAGTTAAAATACTTGATGATATGCAGCTAAGGCTCCTTAACGAAACCGTCCGCGCATCCAATGTATATGATCTTATACTTGGCAAAACAGATATCAATGAGTATTCAAAATCTGTAATCACCCTGCAGTAACCTGATCCGGGAATATTTCTGATGGCATAGGCTTAGCGAAATAGTAGCCCTGGATCATCTCGCAGCGAAGCTTTCTGATATAGTCATACTGCTCCTGAGTCTCAACACCTTCAACAACTATCTCAAGGCCAAGTCTCTTTGCCATCTGAACCACAGACTCAAGTACTATCATTCCCTTTTCACTGTTCTCAATATTTCTAAGGAAATACATATCGATCTTAACTACATCAATTGGCATATCCTTGAACATATTCAGGTTTGAATATCCACTTCCAAAGTCGTCCATCATGATCACAAATCCGGCGTCATGAAGTTTTGTAAGAGTACTGATGATATTTCCTATATTTTCACTAAAGGCGCTCTCTGTAAGCTCTATCTTGATGAGACTGTGATCAAGTTCATACTTATCTACAATCGCAATAATATCCTCTACTATTCCCGCATGATCCACATCTACTCTTGAGAAATTCACAGATACAGGAACCACATCGATTCCAAGATCCGTCCAGTCTCTTAGCATTTTGCAGACATCTTCAAGGACATAAAGATCAAGCTCTGTTACAAAACCGTTCTTTTCAAGAATGGGAATAAAGTCCGATGGATTGATCATCTGATTCTTGGAATCTATCCACCTTACAAGAGCTTCTGCGCTGACTCTTTCTCTCGTCATGGTGTTGCATACGGGCTGCAGATATACCTTGAACTCACGCTCCAAAATGGCATTTCTGACCTTCTGCTCGACAGCTTTTCTGTGCTCATCTTCTTTTCTGATATCCTCATCATAGAAAGCCACATTGGTCTTGAAATTACCTGATACCCACTTAAGTGCATAGCCCGCATGATCAAGCATACTGTCGATATCGTTGTCTCCCTCTTCAATCTTGTAACCACCTGCATAGAAGGATACCGCATAATCAAGGCCTGTAAGCGGATTCTGAATAAAGTCCTGTATACTGGCCTTCGCCATGGTATTTATCGTTACTTCTTCATCTGTCAAAATAGCAAAGGTATCGCCGCCTATTCGCCCGCATACAGCTTTATGTTTTGCTTCATCGGCAGCCTTTTTTACATTTTCAGCGAGCAAAAGAAGAACCTTATCTCCGTTCTCCATACCTGTTCGCTCATTCAGCTCCTGCATGTGGTAAATCTGGATTTTTATCATGCTGTAGCCTGTCATATCCTGCTTATGCATAAGCTCATCGCAGGCTCTGACAAATCCAACCTTGTTATTAAGACCCGTAAGGTCATCTAGTGTTACGTCAATGAAGCAGAACACTACAACCAGCAGTGCCACGCTAAGGGCCAGTACCAGGCCGGTTATTGATGTCTCCGGGAACAAAATCTGATACACGATATTGAATATGGTGACGCAGAACAATGTTACAAGCATTCGCAGCCTTATTACGCCAAGATATCTCTTATGTTTTATGGCGCAATCAGCAACCATGATCGCAACAAAAAAGTAATAGAACAGCACTACATAACTGCCAATACCCTGCGTATATTCCATTGTTTCTTTATCAAGTCTGAAGAAGAAATCAAAGAAAATATTACCGAATACTGATAAGAACAGCATGGAATATAGTGGAATTCTTAGAATCAGCGGATTATATTTTTCTCCGCATATCTCAAAGAAATACAGTGCTCCTCTGTATGGAAACAAAGACAGCACAACAAAATATAATATAAGCAAAAAGTATGTAACGAACCAGGTTGCGGGATTTTGCATCTTAAGAAATAGGATTGTGGCAAAATCCAGAACATTATATGCAATCGAAAGCATAATTAATAACTTCAGATACTTACTGAAGTTTTTCATAAGCTTGGGTCTTATCCACGCACATATTAAGCTGGTAAGTATAACCATTATTCCGGCTATATCAAAATGATTCGAATAAACCATCCTTAACCTCTGCAACCCCAGTGATTCGTAAATTTATCAATTAATAAAAAAATACAGGGCCAAAAAGAGACTCCCGCAAAAAACGTATCTCTCCTCCCTGTTTCTTACTACCATAATATTCTTATTTTAAGTAAGTTTCAATCCATTTTGTGTAATTGCGATAATTTTTTATTTAATTTGAATAGTGTTTACTAAACTTTAATGAATTGTAATCGCAAAATCATTTATAATATTTATAACTATACAATTTCGATAATAGAGGGGATTCATATGGGGCTCGTTAATCTTAAGGCAAATGAGATTATTCACAGAAAAGGCGATAAAGTCGAGACAATTGAAATTGTTGTAAAAGGAAAAGTCTCCGTAGCAATTGACGGTGAAGCGATAACTGTAGAGGTAGGAGGCATACTTGGCGCTGCCGAGCATCCGGGAAAAACTTATGCCTTTAGCTACACCTCTCTGGAGGAGTCTGCTGTTTTTTCATATCCCTACTCCTCTCAGGATGATCTATACAAAATTGTCAGCTCCAATCCAAAAATATCTCCAATCCTGGCTGCACAGACTATCAAAATAATCGTTGCATCCATAGACAAATACAATGAAGACTATGAGAAAATCTGCGCCGAATGCGAGCAGATAAAACAGGATGCCCTGGAATACCCTGTCATGGCTGTTTCCGTAGGTCAGGAGGTTGAACATTTCCCTGAAATAGAGAATGTAAAGCCTCCGGAAAAGGTAAGCGCACTGTCTGAATGGCAGGAAAGCTTTTACAGAACCATGGCTTCCAAGGAAGATATCCTGAAAAAGTATTGCTATGGCTTATCCCCTGAAATTGCAAACGGTATAATACTCTACTCCATACAGGCCCTTACTTATAATGCTGCATGCAGGACAGAGCTTGCTGAGTTCTATGAAAATATGAACAAACAGATCTCACGCTTTAAGTCCACTATGCAGCTTGTGAGAGCTAAAGCAAATGACATGAAGCGAAACGGCACCGAGGGACAGGCTAATGACATTGACATCAAGGATGCCCTTAACACCATCCTTCAATATGCAGATGCCGACGAGAAAGCTACAGCCAATTTCAAAGAAATCATCACTGAATTTAAAGCAACACCCGGAAGATACGATTCTTCCGATGAGAGCAGAGCCCTCAGAAGAAAGGTTTCTCAGGATTATTATACGATCTACACATCTGCTTTCCTCAGGAGTCTGAGAGATCCTATGATTCCTTCTGAAGTAATGATGTTCCTTATGTTCGGCTTTGTGGATGAGGAACTTGCAGGTCTTGAAAACACAAGGCAGCTTTACGTCCTTATGAAAACCTACAAACCCGATCCCGAGGGTCAGGTCATGACATGCTATGAATGGCTTAAGAAAGTCTACAACATGGAGCGTGAACCCTCAAGAAATGAGTTCGATGAAGACTATTTCACTGCCCTTCGCACACTGAAAACCAGCGGTGATATAAACGAAGCACAGATGGAAGAAATGAAAATAGATCCTCTTGAAAGGCTCAAATTCGAGGTCAAGAATCTCCTGGCTCTTGGTAACAGAATGAGCTTTGGACGTCCTTCCATGTACGTCCCTGTTTTTGATGCGGAGAATGTGACAAGACCGCTTGATGCTACCTATATCGATTATAAGAAGATTCATGACTTCTATGATTACATTCGCTCTGTGGATTATTCCGTTTTCTGCAGAGGCGGTCTGTATTCCAATGTTGAAATAAATGTACCCCAGGTTCTGCTTAATGAAGACGTAACTCCCATTATGATCCTTATGCCAAATGTGGGAAGCCGCGCCGCTGTGTGGCAGGAAATTGAGGGTAAAAAAAGAAACACTCCCGCAAGACTTATAATTTCCATCTTTAACACTGAGACACTTGATGATATTCTAATAAGGTTGTGTGGCGAGTTCCGCTGGGAGATGTGTAAAACCGAGCAGGGCGTTCATTGGAATGATGTAACTGATCCTTCTCTTACATCCATGTACTGCGACTACCTGCAGTTCTACAAGAAGAATCACTCTCTTTCAACCGACATGAAGGAGAAACTAAAGACGCAGCTTCAGAAATTCAACAACAATTACAAGAATGTATTTGTCAGCGATTACATCAGCTATATCAAGTTTGAAGCAAACGCATCGCCAAGACTTAACAAGATTGCCAGAGAGATTCTCTTCACCTTCTGCCCCTTCTCCAGAGAGCTTCGTGAAAAGATGTCCGACAATCCTCAATACGGCGAACTGATAAAGAAGTTTACTGCACACAATGCCGGCCTTGCAAGGCCTCTTACCAACATTATGAAGAGGCTCCAGAATGAAGGCATTGAGATTCCTGAGGAAATGAAGACACAATACGAATTCTTTAAGAAATAACCGGATTGCGCTGCATTTTGCTAATAGCGCAAACAGAATCAGAGAGGAACAAATTTATGCAAATGCACTGTGATGACTGCACCTATTACGAATACGACGAAGATGATGAAACCTACTACTGCGGTGTCAACATGGATGAGGACGATTACGCCAAGCTGATGAACAATTCAAGAAGCGAATGTCCATACTATAGAAATAATAATGAGTATGAAGTAGTAAAGCATCAAATGTAATAATCTATACATCTATAGTAAGCGCATAAAGCATTTGCTGCTTACCATAGTCAAGACGCTAAATGAGCCCCGGAAATTCCGGGGCTCTTATTTTTTACTTAAGATCAGATGTGCAGCAAGGGCACTTGGTTGCTTCGATATTGATCTCACTCTTGCAGTGAGGGCAAATCTTGGTTGTAGGTGCTGCTTCCTCTTCTTCCTTCTTAACGCGATCACTGAGCTTATTCAGTGACTTAACGATACAGAAGATAACCAGAGCCATTAACAGGAAATTGATGATAGCTGTGATGAATACACCATAATTAAGTGTTGCTGCTCCTGCTTCCTGAGCTGCTGCAAGTGTGCTGTAGCTTGATCCATCAAGAGAAACAAACCAGTTCGAGAAATCAATGCCACCTGTCAGCATACTGATGATCGGCATAATAATATCATTTACAAGAGAATTAATGATTCCCTGGAATGCTCCACCGATGATAACACCGACTGCCAGATCCATGACATTGCCACGCATAATGAACTCACGGAACTCGTTAGCGAATCCCTTACCTTTTTCTACTGCTTTTGCCTTATCTACTGCCATAACACTACCTCCCAACAATTTTAAAATTTTACTTGTTCATACCACTTGAAATTATAGCACAATTTGGCTATTATTAAATAGTTGTTTGAACAATTACTTGAATTAAAAGTAGTTATTGGCACTGATATTTGCAGGACTAGTACATCGGTAGTATGTCAGCTTCCCAAGCTGAAGAGGCGGGTTCGACTCCCGTGTTCTGCTTAGCCTCAAAGTCGCATGGTTATGCGGTTTTGGGGATTTTATTTTATTATAAGTTTCAATAGTAGGGTCGCGCCTCTATTTTTATCGATTTGGCCATTTTCTCTGCGCGGTACTCCCTCGGAATCATGTTCGATTGGGCTCTACGCCTCTATTTTAAGTGTTTTTGCAAATTTCTCTGCGCAAAATCCATGTAAATAGCCCTTCAGAAAAATTCTACGCCTCTATTTCTAATGATATCTCCTTTTCCTCTGCGTGAGAGTCCCTCTTCAAGCTATTCAAGAACATTTTCGCGCCTCTATTTTAGCGATATTCGCATTTTCCTCTGCGCAGAAAGGCTTCGGCATACTTTCCATAATTTTGCTGCGCCTCTATTTGAGACGAAATGGACATTTTCTCTGCGCAGCCTGTCTTTATCTTTCTCAAAATCAACTTCCTGCTCTTCTGAGCGCTGATTACACCTCATTTACCGCTAAATCAGTGCGCACGCTTTCTTTTTTCTATTCTCAAATCATCTTCCGGCTTCTCTGAGCACTGATTACCACTCATTTCCCGTTAAATCAGTGCGCAGGCTGGCTTTTTTTCTATTTTCAAATCCATCTTCAAGCTTCTCAGAGTACTAATTACACCTCATTCCCCGCTAAATCAGTGCGCAGACTGGCTTTTTACCTTTCTCAAATCCACCTTCCAGCTTCTCTGAGCACTGATTACACCTCATTCACTGCTAAATCAGTGCGCACTGCAGCTTTCTACCATTCTCAAAACCTTTCCCAAGCTTCTCTGAGCACTGATTACACCTTATTTACCGCTAAATCAGTGCGCAGAGCAGCTTTCTGGCATTTTCAGCACCATTCTCAAGCTTCTCTGTACACTGATTTTCCATCATTTCCCACTAAAAATCTTGAAGAGCGTTTTGGGACGATAGAGAAAGCCCCTCATGCAGTCGTTTTGAGTCTCTATATCTGAGTGATGATTATTATTATGCACATGGGCATTAGAATAATCTCACGAAGATAACGAGAGTCAAAGAGACTACATACGGAGCGAATCAATCGGCAAAACGCCTTCATCGCCATAGCAAAAATCCCCCATCAGATGGGGGATTCTATCAATCTTACTTCTCATAGTTCACAAGCTTATATAAGACAAAGTCTCTGTATTCAAGAGTCTTTGAATACTTGTCCTTGTAATAGATACGGAATTTGGTCTGCGCATTCATTTCATGGCTTGAAACTTCATAACCATAGAACTTAAATGCGACTTTATATGCCACATTTGACAAAGCTACCGATGATCCGTTTTTTACCTTTTTAATATCTTTTACGGTTTCTATTTCGCCATTTTCCTTTGTCGCATGCTTATAGGATATCTTTTCTATTCGCACAAGTTTGTATCCCGGAGTCATGGTAACTTTAAACTTTCCTTTTGCAGGATAGTTCATTCTTGGAAACTCATCAAGTGCAGGATACGGAATCTGTTTACCTCCAAAGGTTATCTTCTTAATGGGGTAATCGTCGTAAGCATAGACCATGATTTTCTTTTTCTCACGACTTCCATCCTCTTTTACAATATCAAAGGTGACCTTGTATTTTCCTGCCTTTAAAGCGTAAAATCCCATATCAATTTCAGTGATCAGCTCGTTATTTCTGTAGGCGGTTAATGTTTGAGTATTGAAAGCCTTAAACTTCTTACTATAAGTTTTTATGTTCTCTACATGTACTGCTCCATCATATTCTGCCTCCATAGCGTGATTGAAAGCAGAATCTACTCTGATCCTTATTCTTTTAGGTGTATAGTTACGGGGCGGAAAGGTATCTCTCACCGAAAACTGAACTGCTTTAGCAGTAATGGCATGGTTCCCGGTTACGAGTAATATCGCTGCAAATAATAAGGCTAATAATCCTGTCCATTTATTCCTGGTTTTCATTTTTAATCCTCTCGTTGTTTGTAGGTAGTGTCAAATTAACTACCCATTTTTAGTTCTAAAACCTTGATTTATCGGGAGTTCAAAATAAAAAGAGCATTGACCTCCCTTTTTGGTATAATGTCAACGACCAAATCAACATCTCCGAAAAGGACTCAATGCTCATGAACATTATACTTTATTTACTTGAAATCATCCACCAACTCTATCAACAGAATTGCTGGCTTATTAACTTCATCTGCAGATATATACCGCTCAAACAGTGGGCTTTCGATGACTCACATTCTCCCAAATATCAAAAGTTCAAAGTGGATGAACTTCCTAAGATTGTCTATTATCATCAGGACTGGGACTGGAAAGATCTCAACAACTACTACACCCAGCGCTACGGAAAACCGGTTAAGCCTATCAAGAGACGTTCTGAGTGCGACATCCCGGAGGATTGCACCTGCCCATCATGTCATGCTCCTCAGCCTTATCTCTACAAAAATAACGGCAAGGCAGGTCAGATACTGTGTAAGATCTGCCAGACTGCATTCACTCCCGGTGATAACAGATTTGATAACCAGTTGTCCCTCAAGTGTCCGCATTGCCAGCATACCCTTGTTCGCAAGAAAGACCGAAAACACTTTGTCATCCATAAATGTGTAAATCCTAAATGTCCTTACTATCTCCACAATCTCAAAAAGGTTGATAAAGAAGACCTTGCCGAAGATTATGGCAAGAACAAATATAAGCTTCACTACATCTACCGTGAGTTCACGATAGACTTTTTTAAGATGGACTTAAACTCTCTTCCGAAGAATGCATCATCTCTTAAGTTCAGCAAACATAACGCTTATATCATGTCTCTGTGTCTGACCTTTCACGTAAACCTGGGCTTATCTCTCCGTAAAACACGGCAGGCATTATCTGATCTGTACGGTATATCCATATCCCATCAGCAGATCGCCAACTACTGCAAAACAGCAGCCATATGCGTCAAACCTTTCGTTGATGACTATCCCTATGAGAAGGGATCTGTTTTTACCGCCGACGAAACATATATCAAAGTCCGTGGTATAAAAGGCTATATCTGGTTCATCTTAAATGCAGCTACCCGCGCAATCATCGGTTATCAGGTATCCGACAACCGTGGTGTTGGTCCATGCATTCTTGCAATGAGAATGGCTTTTAAGGGTATCACTGAACTTCCGAAGAACTTCAAGTTTATCGCTGATGGATACAGTGCGTATCCTCTGGCTGCCCAGCAATTCTTCAGGCAGTTTGGAGATAAGTTCAAGTTTGAAATCACCCAGGTAATAGGCTTGCAGAATGATGATGAAGTATCCACAGAGTTCCGTCCCTTCAAGCAGATGATAGAGCGTCTGAACCGTACCTACAAAGCCTCATATCGCATTACAAACGGCTTCGATAATTACGATGGTGCCAACTATGATCTGACTCTCTGGGTTGCCTATTACAACTTCCTGAGACCTCACAAGCACAATGGATATAAACCTCCAGTTGTAGACGAGATACTGTCAAATGCTGAAAACATGCCAGCACGATGGCAAACGATGATCTACTTCGGGCAGAAGAAAATCCTGGAACTTCAGTCAGCCAGCTGATTGCTCTTAGATTCTGAGCCTGAGGTAATAACCCAGCCACCGCGTTAGCGGCATTGCCCTTGATAGCACAATAAATAACTGCTAAACTGCTGAAATCGACGGAGAAAACCTGATTGCTCTTGAGTTCTTCGCCGTCGGTGATTAACCGTCGGCAGTTATTTATTGTGCTGTCAAGGGTGGCGTTCGGCTACCTCAATGTAAATATCTGCGATTTTCAAGGTTCATCTGAGCCTATTTTTTTGACTCATTTTTTTCATAGATCATTTGACACTATCTGTTTGTAATATCTTATTTTGCGAAATTCACCAATCTGCTGATGGTATAGTAAGTACTTGATATTTCCTTTGTTTTCTTATTCTGATACTTTATCCAGATAAAGGTATCAGCCTCCATTCTGTCAAGATCGTTTCTGAATTTACCATTTGAAGAGTGATATTGATAGTGACGATTACTTAACTTTATGACCGTATTGTTTTTAATCCGGTGCCAGTCAGCTTTATTAGAGTCCTCAAGATTTGTCTCTCCATACCATACCTCAAGAAGCTTATAACCTTTTTTCATGGTAATCTTAAGTTTTCCCTTTTTGGGGATGCGTAAAAGACTGTAGAAATTGTCGCTTAGAAGATTTTTTTTCGCATACATAACCTTCTTGCAGGGCTCCTGCTGTTCAAGCGTTTTGGGCTTTTTTACTTTTACGGTAATTACCTTGTGATCCTTTATCACACCATTTTTTGTAATAACATCAAACTCAAAAGTATATTTGCCCTTCTTATCGGTCCATATACCAATTCCCATCTTGGTACTTTCTGTATATTCTTCATAGCTAACCCGAAAAACCTTCAGATGCTTGCTGCTGGTCTTGAGGTTAATGATGTCGTCACCTCTTGCGTCTGTTTCCAAATCAAAAAGGTAATCATTACCTGTAGCGTAGTAACCACCCTTGTAATAAATAACCTCAACAGTATCATCGCACTTAACAGCTGCCCTTGCGCTCATATTCCATGCATTAAAAATGCATAACAAAAAAGCAGCTGCAAATACGAGCCTTGCTAAAAAATAATTGATTTTTTTCATAGATTTTTCTCCCAACAAAAATATTGAATGTTGCAGAACACAACAGAATAAATTTTAGCATTCCGTCTGAATATACGCAATAAAAAAGGCGCATGTTCCATAAGGTTCATGCACCTTTTCTACATTTTTCAAATTATGAAATTACTTATGCTGCCTTCTTTGCATTCTTTTCAACATACTGACCATAAAGCGTCTTTGCTGCAATTCCTGCAAGCACCAGTGAAAGAGCGATCAGAAGAACTGCGATAGCTGACTGGATGAGGGCCCAAACATCAGCTGCTCCGCTAAGGTATGCTGTCATCTTAGCCATAATTGTCTGAACAAGTGAGCAGATAGTTACTGCAAGCATGAATACCATGGGAACATAGAACATCTTGTTGTTCTTTCCAACCTGACCAAGCCATGTGCATACTGCAAGAAGTCCGATTGCTGCAAGAAGCTGATTAGCTGCACCAAAGAGAGGCCAGATCTTGGTATAACCTGTCATACCAAGGCTTACACCAAGTACAACTGTGATAGCTGTTGCTACGTAAGGATTAGCGAGAACCTTCTTGTAGCCTGCAAGATCCTTCTTGTCTACATCCTGATCCACGAAGAATTCCTGGAACATATATCTTGCAAGGCGTGTAGCTGTATCAAGCGATGTAAGGCAGAAAACTGAAACTGCAAGGATCAGCATCTGATACATGATGTTTTGGAGACTGGGTGCGAAGGATCCGATCATCGCTGATAAGCCGCCTGCAAATACCTGAGTAGGGCTTGCGTAAGCGCCTTCTGCTGCTGCGCTCCATACGAAGCCGATAGCGCAAAGTGAAATAACTGCAACTGCGCACTCGATAAGCATTGAACCATAAGCTACAGGCTGTGCATGCTTCTCGTTGTCGAGCTGCTTAGCTGTTGTTCCTGAAGATACAAGTGAGTGGAAACCTGAAATAGCTCCACATGCAATTGTTACGAAAAGTGCAGGGAAAGCTGTACCTGTTGTAAATACGCCTGTTCCCTTAAGTGCTGCATCGCCGAAAGCAGGAACTGAAAAGCTTCCGTTTCCGCTTACTACACCGCCGATAACTGCGATCACACCTGCTGCGATCATGAAGTAAAGCAGGAATGAGCTGAGGTAATCTCTGGGCTGAAGCAGAATCCATACAGGAGTTACGCTGGCAACAAGGATGTATGCGCCAACAATCCACATCCATGAATTGTATGTAAGTGAAATCGGATGGAAATTAAGACCGATTGCCACGATTGCTGCAATTCCGGCTACGCCAAGAACTGATGCTACAACGATGTTAGTATTTTTTCTGTAAACAAAGTATCCAAAAGCCATAGCCAGTGCAATGAACAGAATAGAAATCATTGCTGTTGACTCATTTGCTGCAAGAGCTGCTCCTTCAACTGCTGCGCCTGCTGATGTTGTGCTGCCGAATGTGCTTGCAACGATTGAGCTGAAAGCTGCAACAACAAGAAGCAGTGTCAGATAACCGAATGTAAGGAAAAGTCTCTTAGCTTTTCTTCCCATTGAATCGTCGATGATCTCACCGATTGACTGTCCCTTGTGACGAAGGGACGCTACGAGTGCACCGAAATCATGCACACCACCAAAGAAAATTCCACCGATAAGAACCCAAAGTAAAACAGGTACCCAGCCGAAAACCGCTGCCTGAATAGGTCCGTTAATAGGGCCTGCACCTGCTATTGATGAAAAATGATGTCCCATAACCACCGGGGTCTTTGCAGGAACATAATCCATTCCGTCCTCAAGCTCGTGAGCCGGTGTCTTCCTCTTAGGATCAATTCCCCACTGTTTTGCAAGATATCCGCCATATACCACGTAACCTACGGCAAGAATGGCTAAACTTGCGATCAAAAGTACTGCTGCATTCATTTACTTCTCTCCTCCTTATTCCCCATTATGTATATCAACAGGCTATTTCACCTGAAGATGGGCTTATTTCCTTTCTCCCCTGTTTATCAAAAACATCCTGCAAAAGCTTCCTCATATCCCTTGCATTGGAATTGGTAACAATCTCTTCTGTCTTCATGGAAATTGCTGCTATTCTGGCTTCGCTGTGACCTCTGAAGTTGAACATGTAGCCTTTGTCGAATCTGAATTTCTTAACTTCTTTTTTCACTTCATCAGAAAGTTCGCCATCTGTAAGAAGCACAAAGGTGATATAACTGCACATGTGATCCTTCTGCGGATATTTGCCGCCCTTTCTTACAAGCTGCGGCTCTATGCTTTCCGTAATGTGCTCTCTTACAAGATCAAGAGTAGCTTTTGATAACTCATCCTCTGTTATGAAAAATACATGCTCAAATGCATTTACCGCCCAAAGCTGAGCTTCCTTCCTAAGTACATATTTCTCACTGAATGAATGAAAATATGCATAAGCAGGATAAGTCACATTTTCCAATTTGTAATTTTCACTTATATCGAAATTTACCTGATAACGGTAAAGAAGATCTTTCAGATATTCCCCTTTTGATAACATTTCTCTCTCCCCGAAACCCGATTTCTAAATCAATTAAACTTAATCAAGTTTCTTGATGTTTTATAAAAACAACTTAGAAAAACTTTATCACTTTGACGCGTTATTGCAAGATGGCAAAATTAATCTCTTTTGACATTAATTTTGTAATGTATTTTAGGATTTTTATTTTGAAGTATATTCTTGAAATTATTTTTAGACAGACAAAAACCGCAGCCAAAGCTGCGGTCATTCGTCCAATAGTTATTCTTCCGGAGCTGTTCTGGGAACGAACCAGATAACAGCTACTGCGATCAAAAAGAAGATCGCTGCTAAAACATGAACCATAAATCTAACTCCCCTCATATTCGGTTTCACTTACTGTCATTATATCGGATAATTTATGGAAAGTTTATAGCCAATTTATAAGTATTTTTCAATTAAATCTTAAACATTTTTGCCAAAACGCCCAGCAAGCAGAGTTGTAAGGAATACAGAAAGGCTTGCCAGCATCACTATAAAGGTAATGGCAATCCTGTTGTCATCTCCTGTCTTTGGCAGATCGTTGGTGGTGGTCGCCACAGTTGCCGCAACTGAAGTAGATTCAGATGATGCTGCGCTTACTGAAGTAGTCGGAGTTGAAGCTGCTGATGACGCCGAGGATGCCGATGTACTCGTAGCATTATTATTGTTATTGGTTGTTGTGCTGGCTTTGCTTGATGCGTTATTTGATGCCTTACTTGCTGATGTACCTGAGCTCGCGATTTCTGCTGCAGCTGCTTCCTCAGCTTTCTCTTTATCGGTGTCCTTCTCATCATCAAGAAGTCCCGCATCATAGTTGTCCTTGATATCAACTTTTACAGCCAGAGCCTTCTGACCCATGGCAGGTGCCATAAGCATCAGCACAAATACCTGAATTGCCAGTAAAATCCTGATTTTCTTCATAGTAAACTCCCCTTTTCTCTAGCAGACTCTTTTTGCAACCACAAGAAGTCTTCCATTTTTCATAGTGTAGTCACAGGTCGATAATGTCAAAAGTTCATCACCGTAAGTGGCTGTTGCAGCAATCTTGTGAAGTGACCTGTGTTTAAGATTGGCAACGTATGTATCAAAAGTTTCTTTATCATCCAGGTTAATGTAATCGGAATACTTAAAGCCGTTTTCTCCGTTGGCTGACGTATCAAGAACAGCAATAACTTCATAAAACCTCTGCTCTGTGGCAGTATCAAGCTCGAATGCCTGATGCTTTCTCATATACTGCTCATCCTTGAAATACTTAAGCGTTCCAAAGATTGCCCCCGACTTCATGTTGTGACCATGAATAAGGAGGTGATTGTCGTTCATATCACTGTTACATCTCTTATCAAGAACAAGAAGCCCGTTCCTGTCTGAGTTTTTGAAAAAATCATGTTCAAGATAGTAGTCGTTATCATCCTCCTTGAACATAATGGGATAATCGATATTCGTTCCCTGGATTCTGAGCCATCCCTTCATATCGGAATTCTTTTTTGTGAGATACTCCATTTTAAGGGTAACCAGGTTGGTATTTTCTTCTGCGGGATCCTCTGTGGCTGCGCTTACTGTCCCTGTCCTTTGAACAGATACGGACGCCATGGCCTGGACCTTTTTCATATTGGCACTGCTCTTTTGCTCAGAATACATCTGAACAGCAAAAACACCTGTACCGGCTATAAAAGTGATACAGGACAATGCAAGAATGGTTCTTCTAATTGTTTTTGCTATAGTCCCCCTTCGCATAAGCAGTTCCCCATAGTATTTTCATTACCATTTTACAAATGATATTTCGGCATAAAATACGATAAAATTTAGTCTGACTCAAGAAGTTCCATGCCTACATCATATAAATTCCCGTTCACCGCATCATAAAGCCATCTGGCCATTGTCACATCATCCTGAGTAAACCTCGTAAAATAAGGCTCCCTGACAGCCGTGTGTACCGTTCCTCCCTTGGTTATAAGCGGTATTTCCCAGTTATTTATAAACATGTGGAAATTGGGAGTTATCTTTTTAAGTTCAGCCACCATTTCCTTTAGCTGCTCAAAATATGCCTTTTGTACATCCTCATCAGTGGCGTATTTTTTATAGGTAACATCATTATAATAGGCACTTAAAACATAATCTCTCGTGGAGCTGGAGTACAGATACCTGATCTTCTCTCCATACTTTTTATAAAGAGCTTTATACCAGCTAAGAGTTATATTATCTGAATCTATTGCTTCACAAATCGGTTGCGGCGCCTTCCAGACCTCCCTTGCTGTAGAAACCCACTTTTTATATAAAAGTAGCGCGCTGTCTGAAAGGACTGTTACATCGCTTACACCCTGATACCACACGCTTAAAATCTCATCCGTAAGTGCAGGTACCGCAAAAGCGCCTGCGCTGTTGCCGGCTATAAGGAGCTTCTTGGGACTTCCAAAAAGATTCCTTGCTCTTGCCATACCTTCCATGAAGTTCAAATATCCATGAAAATAAAGGACATGGTTATCCCCGTCCTCACCTTTATATGGAAATTCATTGTTACCCACATGAAAATCGCCTGTGGCATAGGGAATATCGATGATACTGTAGTCCCTGAAGGGATTGCCGGTATCCTTCATGTTCATTATTCCCATATCAATATTCATTATCTGTGTGAAAGGTCTTAGATTATTCCAATAATAATTGGGAAGTGCAGCTGCCACCTTGCCGCCTGAAACGGGTCTTGCAGCCGTATATTCATTCCAGGCTACGCCCCCACCAGAGAAAAATATACACAGCTTTTTGGGATCAGCTATTTTGACATAGATATAGTATTCGGAGCCATCCCCTGATATCCCCATTGGCACAGGCACCCTGTACCAGACCTTTTTCTCAGGTTCTTCCGGTAGCTCAGGCGCCAGCATATCCTTTTCAACAATTCTTTTTCCGATGGAGTTCTCTACAAAATCCCCTAGATGAAGCTCCAACATCTGTTTTCGAATCTGTCTTTTTTCACGAATACCCATAAAGGTATCCCCCCTCAAAAGCAATTTTTTATGAAAAGCAGATCATCATTTTATACGTTAAACATTCTTCCCGCAGCGCTTCTAAGCTCTCTAAACCTGAAGATTATGGCTGCAACCATTACGATGGCAAAGCCTGCCATGGTGAAAACAGCAGCATAAGGAAGATGATTTTCACCTCTCCAGATAAAGAATATCTGAGCAAAGGAAAGTACTGCGTCAAAAGCAATATAAGAAATGTATTCTTCAAATCTGAGCTTCATCGCTTTAGCAATAATATAGGTCACAATGGTATGACCGATAAGGCAGAACGGAATCATCCATACAACGCTCCAGCCATAGAAGCCCGTCATCTTATCTATGTAGTAATCAACGATTATGGCCACCATTACTTCCACTGCCAGTACCTTAAGAATATTGTAGCGGTATTTCATTATGGCGATTATATCAAGCCACACCACAATACTTCCAAGAATGGTAGCTCCTGTCCAGGACATCATCTCACCAAAAAGGTATCTGAGAGTGATGCAGACAACTATAACAATAGCAAGTATAAAGGTGCAGATTCTCATGAAGGTAACGCCTGTGATTTTCCTCTCATTGAGAATGGGAAATGCTTCGTCATCATCTTCAAAATCATCTATATCATAAATATCTTCATCTATGGCTGCTCTTTTCATGCCATCCTTATCAAGGATCTTGCCTTCGCAAAGTGGGCAGCACTGCTTTTTGCCTCTTATGGCAATTTTACATTTCGGACAATATAACATTACTTATTCACCTCGTGAGAACTATGTTTTTCGGGAACAATGTCAAAATCATTGGTTGCAAGTTCAACACCTATTCCCTCTGCAGTAATTCTTCTGCAAAGATTCAGCATTGTGGGGTGCGTAGTAAATGCGGAGCACTCACCAAATACCATCTTGTCTCTGAAGCTGCAGATTGTAATCTGTTCCTTGGAGGCGGTCATGAAAGCGCTGAATCTCTCGATGAAAGGAGTAACCTCCGCAGGCATTTTTATAACACCCATATTGGAAATGGATGTGGTAACGCCGCTCTTGGCAGCTGCATCGAATCTGCCGATGGCATAGTCTTTTATAAAAAGCGGAACAACCTTGATAGCAAGATTGTGTTCAAGAGCCGCATATGAATTCATGGTGTTATTTACTCTCTCCGGCTCAAGCTGCTTCTTAAAGGATTCGCTTACCACCTTGATTATGCTGTCCAGTGTATTGTCGAAATCCAAAGGCTCAAATCTGATACTGATTACACCAAAGAAATTTCTTGCGGTGTTTGACTTAAAATACTGTCTTAAGTTAACCGGCACGCTGACAATGATGGGCTTCTTTTTCTGAGCCGTAGACATTGTATCAATGATTGCAGCTATATAAATAGAAGTACTAAGAACACCTACCGTACAGCCATAACGCTCTGCCAGCTTTTTGAATGCCTTAGCTGAAACCGTCGCCTCAACAACGTGAGATTCATTATTGGCATCTGTCTCGCCGTGAAGCTGATATGCGTGATTGGATGAAAGGCTCTTAAGCTGCTTTAATCCTTTAACATTCTGATAGAAATGTTTGAAGGCATCATTATTCATCTCCTGAAGTGATGCGATCTCTGCTCCGAAGAAATCTCCGTCAACGTGGAAATCATGGGCGATCTCCAGATATCTTGTGACAATTCTTCTAAAAAGGCTGAAGGCTCCGGTACCGTCTGCCAGTACGTGGAACATCTCCATGCTTATCCTCTTTTTATAGTAGATAACCCTGTAAAGAAGGCTCTTTTTCCCGGGAAGATACAGTGCACTGCAAACAGGCAGATGCTCCTCTTCCACCACGCATTTCAGATTGGAATCCTCCAGATAATACCAGAACAGCCCTCTTCTCAAAATGCAATTGAAAAATGGATATTCATCTATGGTCTCATCAAGAGCTCTCTGCAAAATCTCACCATCAACATCCTCAAAGAGCTCGCAGCAGATTCTGAAAACCCTGGTATTTGCGCCTCTTACCGTAGATGGTATGATTTTTGCCGCATTATCAAGTTTGTACCAATTAGTTCTTTTTTCCATTTCTTACTATATTTCGCAAAAAGCATCAAAGATTCTCTACAGTTTCTGTCACCGGTTCAATAGGTGATGTTTTGACTCTGTAGATTACATCTTCAAGCGAAATAAACTTCTTCTCCTGTATAAATTTTAAATATTTTGGTGTAAGCCTCATGGTGATCCTGGGCTCTAATTCCTTGTTCACTCTGTCGCTGATAGTCTTGCAGGCATCAACGGGATCATGTGTCATGCTCTTACTTAGTATACACAATAAAGTTCCAACTGTCTGAACAAGTCCGCCCATATTCATATCCATGGAAGCATCAATTGACTGAAGTGAATTAACTTTCCATTTCGTCTTTTCAGAGTATATGCCATATTCACAGTCAACTTCAATAAGCTTCTGCGTTTTCAGGTCGCGAAGCCACGCTGTATTTCCTTTTACAAAAATGTCCTGCACCTGGAAAAGTGATCCATTATAAGGGAATGAGACATTTTCGCAATTAGTCATGGTTATATTGGACTGTATCTCTACAGCCTCAGGCTCTTCTTTTTGAACGATTCTTTTCCTTGGTCTGCCTTCAAGACGATCTTTCTGATGAAAAGAGATCGACCTGTCATCATTGCTGCTGAAAAATACGGTGAATCTGTCCCCTGCACCCTCTTCAAAGGGTCCGCAGAGAGGGTGTATTCCTCTTTTTCTTCCAAAGTAATCGGTATCGAATAAAATCGGAGTACCGTCTCTGTTCTCAAATCGCTGCTCAGGCTCAAAGGCTTCGCCCAAGATCTCCGTGGAAATCATCCTTGTCATAGCCCTGGGCAGATACTCATAGAGATTGGTGTGAAGTCTGAAATTCCCTTCCTCTTCTGAAACCATAATCTTAACTGTATGGTTATTTTCGATGTGAGGATTTATCTCGCTATCGCAGGGCTTAGCGCCATTGAAATACGCGTTGCCGTAAGCCCAAACAGGCAGATGATCATAGTATTTGTCATTGTAGCCGGGGCCGAATTTTTTAGTAAAATCAGGCTTAAGGGACTCAAAATATTTCGCTGCAGTGGGATAACCGTTATAGGGCACAGTTCCACAGATAAGATTGCACTCCTCCATGGTTCCCATATCCATGCTGTTCACATAGTCTCTTAAATCCTGGCGTATCTCTTTTTGAACAAAGATATTGTTGTAGAATCTGGCATCTCCGTGAAGGATCGTCATGAATCCTGCAATTGCCGTCGAATGCGGTACATGGTACGGAGTATATCTGCAGCTCTGGAACTTAAGACCGCCATTGTCAGTACCGCTTCCCACATAGGAAAATGATCCGTTTATAAGATTATGCACCAGGGCAATTCCCTGAGTGCTTAGTCTCATGGAAATATCTGAAAGCATCAGATTGTGGTCTATAAGCGTCGGGCCATGAGACACTTCAACAAAGATATCCTCGCCAAGACTAAGGGGATTTGAAATCTCGCAGCCCTGGGGCGGAGTATTATCATGGAAGAAATTCTGAGTAACCCTTGTACCCTGCGCCTGCCAGTCAAGCCACAGACCTCTTGTACAGTTATGGATGTGGTTTCTTCTGATCACAACATCAATTGCAGCATGCATCTTAATGCCGCCGATCTCTGCACCTGCAAGATTCTGCTTATTATTTATCCTGTAAATATGGTTATCTTCTATTGTACTGAAAACACCGCCAAGGTGACCTACAATACCGGTCTGACCACAGTCGTGAATATCACAGCGTCTGATAATGTGAGACCCGATATTTTCCTTATTCCAGCCTTCATTTACAGCCTGACAGATTGCATCCCTCTCTGTCTGTGTGCCATCCTTATGAAAAGTCGTAGTCCACTTGTTATCATTACCGGGCTGTAAATATTTTCCAAGAGAAATACCGCTGCACTTGGACTCTGAAATCTCGCAGTCCTCAATGATCCAGCCCTTTGCCCAATGAGGTCCGATAAGACCATCCTGATATGCCGTAGGCGGAGCCCACTGTGTAGCAGCCTGCCTAAGTGAAAAGCCTGAAACAGTAATGTAGTTTATGCCGTTTTCCAAAGGCATGAAGCAGTTTCTTCTGACACTTATTTCTACATTTTCTTCATTGGGATCGAGACCGTGGAAATTGGCGAAGATAACCGTATCTCCGGACTCCTGCGCTGAAAACCATGTGAATACAGAAAAATCCGGCTCCCAGGAAGCTTTGAAAACAAGAGGATTCTCGCACTCACTAATAGAAGAAACTTCATACATGGATCTGCCATTAAGGTAGACATCACCAGTATGAACCTCCTTGGGTGAAAAGAACCAGTCGCCCTTTACAGGAACAGTAAAGGGATTGTAGCTGCCGAAAATGTTATTCGGCACATTGACCTTCCATACGTCGCCGTTAAAATGAACCCAGTCGGTAACTCTCTCAGCGCCTGTAATTACTGCTCCGAGAGGTTCCACTGAGGTATAAACAATTGGTTTATCTTCTGTTCCGGAATTGACCGGATGAACATACTCTCTGTAGATACCGGGTGCAACTATTACAACATCACCGGGCTTTGCGATATCTGCAGCCTCCTGAATAAAGCGGAACGGGTGATTTCTCGTTCCGTCGCCACTTCGAACTACGTTTTCCGAAACATAAATCTGCATGACAACTCCCCTTTCCGCAGGTCCCCCTGCAGGCATATTATTTTTAACAAATAAATGAAATACGAATTGCTCCATGACTTTCGTCTTTTAGCAATCTGACACTTATTTCATTATATCACAAATAACCCTTAACTTTTCTTTATAGCTGCGATAAAGAGTCAAGAGTTTATCCTTGTTTTCATTTATGAAATTAAAATCTTCTTCCTTGCCTGCTTTTTCAACTGCCTCAGCAAGCTGCGCAAGCTCGGTAGCACCGATAATTCTGGATGTACTCTTAAGAGCATGAACCTTGGTTGTAAAAAACAGGTTATCTCCTCTGTCGTAAGCATCCTCAATTTCAAGGGATTTGCCATCTATGGCCGTTGCAAAATTGTTCAGGAATTTCTTTAAAGATTTGGCACTTCCGCAGAACTTAAGACCATCCTCAACAGAGATACCTTCTATTTTTGATATCTCCTGCAAAAGCTCCTGGTCTTCATCATCTGTAGTTTCCTTAACTTCAGCAGAAGCTTTCTCAGAATATGGATTCTTCTGAGAAGGCAGATAGTTTTGCAAAGCATCCTTAAGCTTATCGCCCTCTATGGGCTTTTGAAGTAAATCCGTAAAGCCAAGGTCTGTGTAGAATTCCTTGCCATCCTCCTCAGCGCTTGCAGTTACAGCAAGTACCGGCATGTCGGCATAGAGCTTCCTGATTTCCTTAAGGGTCTCTATTCCATCCATTCCGGGCATCATTCGGTCAAGAAGCACCATATCAAAAGTGTCATCAAGGCGTTTAAGACACTGCTCCCCACCTGTGACCATCCTTAGCTGGACATCTACTCCTTCAAGTAATTTCCTGACAAACTGCAAATTAAACTGGTCATCATCCACGACCATTATCTTTGCTTTCGAAGCGTCAGATACAGGTAAAATCATAATAAATCTCCCATTAAAAAAATATTTTTATAAATACCAATCCTTTGTTGGACATATGTTGGACATAGGTACTTATACTGAAGACGTATCGTAAATTCATTTAGATTTCTTGAGGGGGAGATTTAAAGTGAAATAAAGTATCTGTATTGAATATAGGTGCTGCGATAAAGTGAACCGGGATGCACTCTCTCCTGCATCCGGGTTCATTTTTTTTCATTAAAAATCATCCAGAAGCTCTGCTTCTGTCAGGCTGGCCCAGTAATAGGAATTCATATAGACTCCTCTGAATGCTGATATCGCATCCTTATCTCCGTCCAAATACCTGTACATATCGCAATCTATTAATTCAGGTTTTATTCGCATTGATCCACTTTTTATTTCCAGAATGTCACTTATCTCATATTTGGCCAGTGTCTCCTTCAGACTTCGCACTATAACATCCATCTGCTTCTGCATTGAGCGATCGTAAAATCCATCCTCCCACAATGCCGCAAAAGCTTCAGGTCTTGTCACTGTTCCGCCTCGCTGATCAATCAGATAAGCAAGCAGTTCTTTTGATTTGGATCTTTTAAATACTATTGTCTCTCCATCTTTGAAAACATCAAAGTTCCCAAAGGTCATTGCCTTAATAAGGTAAGGTGTCTCTTCTTCCTTATTCTCGACTATATACTTCAGCTCTTTGAACAACTTTTCTTTTTCAATGGGCTTAAGCAGATAGCCGTCTGCGTGTACCGAAAACGCATCAAGGGCATACTGTGCATATCCGGTTAAAAACACAATAGAAATTTTATGATCTTTCTCCCTGAGCTTAGCCGCCAGTGTAACGCCGTCCATCTCAGGCATATCAACATCAAGAAGTGCCACGCCTACATTGTTATCTTCAACGTATTCAATAGCTTCTTTTGCCGACGTGAATCCGATCACTTCATCGAAGAAACCCGATTCATCCATAAAGGAAATCGTAAGATCCAGTATAAGGTCGTCGTCATCGACGCATATCGCATTCATTCTTGTCATCCCTCACAGAAAGAAATTATTAAAATTTTATTAATTTTATAATAGCATATACTGTGCTGAATAATAAGTACTAAAAATTGCTCAAATAAAAAGTCCCGACATTTCTGCCAGAACTTTTAATGACTCTTATTATAATCTAATATTTTCTGTTGAATAATGTTGTCGAGAATAAAAACCTGTTGTCGAATACTCGAATATTGATAAACAACTGTTTATCATGGATGGCAATTACCACACGGATCATATCCTTGTGAAATCAGTTCATCACGACTAGCAGATGAAGTAGCATAATTCTCTGGTTTTATCTTTTTCACAGATTTGCAAGACGGATAATGAAATTTCATTGTATTAGTATTTAATACATATGTCTCTTCTGTATTTTGTTGTTCAGGAATGTCATATGTATTAAAGTTATCGCCATTTCCTCCACCGCCCTGACTTGTTTCCTCCTGAACATTTTCCACATTTGAAGTATCTGATACAACTTCAGTTGAAGCAGCGGGTTCACTCGCAATTCCTTCTGCCTCTTCAGAGACTTTATTTTCTTGTTCTTGTTGAACTACTTCATTAGACTGTTCATCTTTAGGTAAAGCATCTGTTTTTTCGTCGATATCTGTTTTGGCTTTGTTCTCTTCCTTAGCAGCCTGATCTGGCGAAATCTCAGTTGTCACTATATTGTTTTTATCCTCATCCAAGGGTTTATCGTCTTTGGCTTCAGTTGTTTTCTTCTCATCGGATTTTTGGGAGGTATTTAATACACCAGCTGAATCTTTCTTATTTTCGTTCACGCATTTCTCATCAGATACTTTTACTAAATCACTGTCCTTCAACTTATCACTGCCTGAATCATCTTTCTTATTATCTTCTAATGTCTTCTCCGGTATAATTCTTAAAACTTCTGCTTCAATCTGCTTATCATCTACCGCCTTTGTATTATCTGATGTAGGAAATGACATAGTTCCAACAATAAATAACACTATACTCACGATTACAGTAATCCATTTTTTTCTAAATTGTTCAGGTATAAACTGCAATACCTTTTCACGCAATGGTGAAACAACTACAGCTAAAAGGAGAAATAGAACTCCACTAATTATGCCACCTTTTGTGGCAAATCCTACAAGCGCCATCAACGAAATAAAGCACGTTATTCCACACAACAATATCTTTTTTATCATGAAAATCTTCCTTTCTATGGATTACAGTTTTTACAAGGCACATAACCATTATTGATAAGTTCATCTCTTGGTCCATTATGATAAAGCTTATTCTTTTCTTTCATAGCTTCAACACTACTGCACCAAGAATAATGAAACTTTTTAGTATTTTTATTTGCTACATAACTTCCTGTGATAACATTTGAATCCAAAGGTTGTTCCGGAGTTTGTTCATTAAACTCATTATCTTTTTCTGAAGTATCTGCCAGATAATTGGGATCCGCTTGATTACTACCATCCTTGTAGTCAATTATAACTCCTGGCTGTACATTGAAACAAAAGACATTAAAACTAATCCCTTTCCCTTTATCTTCTACAGAAAGTGCTTCAATAATAACTCCATTGCACAACAGATTACTGTCATTAAAAACCGGAGTCACTCGATACATTACATGATTTCCGCTACCTTTAATGTATGAAGCCACCATATTTTCATAGGGTAGCATACCCTCTACATTCATGTATCTTGTGCCAATGCCACTATTGCACCTTCTTACCTCTTCTTATCTCTTCGTATCTTCATTAGAGTACATCTTATCGGACATCTTCTATGAGAAAATTAATTATGTCCTTGGTATAAGCATATTCGAGGAACAAAAAAGAAACATTTTGGAGGAATATATACACTAATGATATCCGAAAATCGCACAATTCTTACCCACATGGAGGAGAACAATCCCGATGCCAAAATTATTATTTCTGATGATGGTAAAAAGATTGTTGAAATACAGAATATCCGAATCAGTGGAAAACGAAAAATTGACTGGGATGGGGTTGAGCAATACTTAAAAAAGTATATCGGTAAAAAATTTATTGTCGAAGAAAATGGTAAAACTGTTAATATAGCTTCTGATTTCCCTGATGAATATGCTAACAGTAAGGATTCTACTAAAAGTCATGGCACTATAGGGAAAGCAAAAGCAAACGCTGCTCAAGCTATTCCCGAGTTAATCCAAACTTTGTCTGAAATAAAGTATTTTTCAAATCTAGATGACAAGCATAAATCAGACTCACCCAATGGTTGGTTGAGAGGAACAGTTCATTTCTGTTTATCTGTAACAAATGACAAAGGAGAGGTTATAGGAACGAATACATTCCGTGGAAGAATGGTAATAAGGTGTGATTCCGAAAATAAGTTATACTTATATGACATTGTGACAATAAAAAAGAAACGTAGCACCCCGCTTGAGCAATAGCTGTACGGCTCGGCATAAATGCCAACCACATTTCTTGATAATATATTACATTTGGAATACTCATATGTCAAGTAATAATCCATATAGAAAAAGGCTTATACGCTTTTCTCAATTAAGCATATAAGCCTCTTCTTTCTCGTTGTATGTTCAATCAGCAAAACTTCTTCCTCATATAAACATCACCTCACAGAATACAAACCATAATGTATTCTTCGCTGTTTTCAGCCACTGTTTTAAAGCCGACTTTTTCATACATCCTAACAGCATAGTTTGCTTTTTGAACAGATAAAGAAGCCTGCTTAAATCCTTTTTCCTTTAGCAGATTAAGCATGTTTTCCATTAGTCTTGTTCCGATGCCTTTACCTCGATATTCCTTATAAAGAGAAATTACCATTGACGGAGTATCATCATCCACATGTCCGTAATCGTTCATGATTCGGGTCCAGACAGCGCCGATGACTCTGCCATCATCCTCTGCCACAATACAGTGATCTGCCTCACCTTTTCCGAAATTCTCATAGTACAGCTTCAGTTCAGGCCGCTCTATTATGTCTCTCGCAGGTGGCTTTGCGCCTTCAGGAATGAAAATGGCTTCGTACAAAAAATTCTTCAAAATGTCATATTCATTTTCTCTGATTTCACGAAGTATCATTTTCATCCCCTCTTCATAGCACAAAACATCGAACTATGGCTGAAGTACCTTTCTTACTGCGGCCTTCCAGCCATTGTATTTTTTATCTACTTCACTCTTATCCATAGAAGGCGTAAATGCTTTTCTCTCTATTCCGTCAAAAAGCTCTGCCTTGTTATATATTCCTAGTGAAAGCCCTGCGGCATAAGCTGCGCCCATGGCTGACAGTTCCTCAGCCGGGGGAACCATTACGGGAACGCCCACGATATCTGACTGGAACTGCATAAGATAACCATTCTTAGTAGCACCTCCATCAGCCCTAAGTTCTGTGATGGGAACGCCGGCATCATCATTCATGGCCTTAACTATATCTGTTATCTGATAGGCAATGCAGTTAAGGGCATCACGAACTATCTCCGCTTTTCTGGTGGTTCTGGTCATGCCGCAGATAACAGCTTCTGCCTTGCCATCCCAATAAGGTGCTCCAAGTCCTGAAAAAGCAGGAACAAGATATGAATGATCATCCTCAGATGCTTTTCTTGCAAGCTCTTCTGTCTCAGATGCTGAGCTTATAAGCTCGAGGTCATCCTTGAGCCAGGTGATGACAGCTCCGGAATAATTGATATTTCCCTCAAGAACATACATAGGCTCGCCGCCCATGCTCCATGCAAGAGATGTCACAAGACCGTGGTCACTTAAAACTTTATCTTTTCCGATATTCATCATCACAGATGAACCTGTGCCATAAGTGGCTTTGACCATTCCCTTTTCATGGCATCCCTGACCGAATAATGCTCCATGGGAATCACCAAGAACACCTCTGATCGGTACAGGCTTATCAAGAAATCCCTCAAAATCCGTTTCGCCATAATCTCCGTCAGAATCAGTAACTTCCGGGAGTCCGGTTACAGGTATGTCAAAAATCTTGCAGATTTCCTCATCCCAGCAAAGCTTTCCTATATTGAAAAGCTGAGTTCTTGATGCATTTGAATAATCGGTTTTAAATACCTTTCCACCGGTCAGTCTGTAAACAAGGTATGCATCTACTGTTCCACAGCGGAGCGCATTTTCTTCTGAAAGCTTTTTGGCTTCCGGAACATTTCTTAGGATCCACGCAATTTTGCCTGCAGGAAAATAGGGTGAGAGATTTATTCCTGTGGCCTCTCTTATAAGGTTTGCATGACCCTGCTGCATTATCTCATCACAGATACTCTCTGCTCTTGCACACTGCCATACAATAGCATTGTATACAGGTGTGCCATCCTTTTTCCAGGCTATGGAAGTCTCTCTCTGATTGCTGATTCCAACACCTGCTATTTCAGATTTATCGATGCCGGAGGAAGTAACCGCTTCCTTCACGACACCTATTGTATTCTTGTAAATTTCTTCAGGATCATGCTCAACCCAGCCCTTATCGTTAATTATCTGTTTGTGGGGAAGATCTTTTCTCGCAACCAAAGCTCCCTTCTCATCAAAAATAATAGCCTTTGTGCCCTGGGTACTTTGATCGATGCCTAAAATATATTTGCTCATGCCAGTGCTTCCTTTGCTTTTTTAGCTATGCCCTCAGCATTCATTCCGTAGTAATCGAATACTTCTTTGGATGTACCTGTGATAACAGGTGCATCGGGAAGTGCGATCTCAAGAACTTTCTTAGGGCAGTTTGCAGAAACAACCTGTGCAACCATTGATCCAAGGCCGCCAAAGGGTGCATGCTCTTCTACTGTTACAACTGCTTTTGTCTTCTGAACTGACTTGATGATTGTTTCAGTATCAAGAGGCTTTACGCAGTACATATCGATAACTTCAGCACTGATGCCTTCTTTTTCAAGGAGTTGTGCTGCATCTGCTGCAGGCTTAACCATCTCACCGCAAGCGATAATTGTAACATCGCTTCCTTCATTTACAATGGTTGCCTTATCCATCTCAAAGGGACAGTTATCCTCTGTATAGGTATCCTCTACAGGATTTCTGCCGGTTCTGATATATGCAGGCTTTTCATCCTTTAAAAGAGCTTCCACAAGATACTTTGTTTGATGTCTGTCTGAAGGCAGATATACTCTCATGTTGGGGATTGCTGCCATAGCAGCTATATCCTGTGCACTGTGGTGACTCATTCCAAGTGCGCCGTAGCTTACGCCGCCGCTTATTCCGATGAGCTTAACGTTCATGTTGGAGTATGCGCAGTCTACCTTTGCCTGCTCATAGCTTCTTGTTGAAACAAAGCTTGCAGGAGACGCTGCAAAGGGCTTTTTACCTGTTTTTGCAAGACCTGCTGCGATACTTACAAGATCCTGCTCTGCTATTCCGACCTCCACTGACTGCTCAGGGAAATTTTCAAAAAATGGTGCAAGTGATGCTGAACCTCTGGAATCACTGCAAAGAACCACGATATCCTTATCATCCTTTGCATGTTCCATGAGCACATCACAGATTACTTTTCTATTGGGTATGTTATTCATTAAATGACCTCCAAATCAAACCGCCGCCTGTTATTGGCATTGGCCATATACTTCCAGATTTTAGCTAAGTGCCTTAATGTGCTCATCAAGGTCTTTCATTATCTGCTCATACTCCTCGGCAGTAGGCACGTGATGGTGCCAGGATGCCTTGTTTTCCATAACTGCTGAGCCCTTGCCCTTAGTGGTGTTGGCGATTATGCAGGTAGGCTTTTCCTTAGTAGCCTCAGCTTCATCAAAAGCAGCTTTAAGTGCGTCAAGGTCGTTACCATCAACACTTATTACATGCCAGCCAAAGCTTTTTACTCTCTGGAAAAGATCCTCATGGGCCATTACGTCCTCGGTGCTGCCTGAAATCTGAAGCCTGTTTCTGTCAATGATTGCACAGAGATTATCAAGCTTATACATGCTGCCTGACATGAAGCCTTCCCAAACGGAGCCCTCTGCCAGTTCACCGTCACCCATAACCACATATGTGCGGTTCTTTCTGCCATTCATCTTATTTCCAAGAGAAATGCCTACGCTTACAGGAAGTCCGTGTCCAAGGGATCCGGAATTCATCTCCATGCCGGGAAGCTTGTTGTTGGGATGTCCGATGTACTGTGATCCGAATTTGGAAAACTTACTTTTTACTTCATCAAAATCAAGGAAGCCTTTTTCACAAAGAACAGCATAGTAAGCCTCAACAGAGTGTCCCTTACTCATGATGAAAAAGTCTCTGTCAGGATCATCCTGATTTTCCGGAGAGATGTTCATTCTATCAAGATAGAGTGATACAAGAACCTCCATAACACTCATGTCTCCGCCGATGTGACCACCGCCGCCTTCCATGATTATGTCTACTGTATCTTTTCTTAATTTGTATGCTAATGCTTTAAGATTACTCACGTATTGCCTCCTGATCATACTTCATCAAAAACTACGTCTTCACCGTGAAGATAAGCCTTAACCTTATCCTCGATGGGATCATAGAGATCGGGCTTAACTCCGATGTATTTGCATGCCTCGTAGATTACGGGCACGATATCCTCGTGGATACCTACGCAGTGATGGATGTAGGGTCCCTCAACTACCTTTGCTTCAAGGCGCTTTAAGTTTGCAACTTCAACCCAGAGATAGGTTCCCTTTGTGAAAGGTCCCTCAACACCCTTAGCGTGTCCAAGAAGGATTGAATACTCACCATTGTCACCATCAAAACGAGCCAGTGTAAGAAGTCCATGCTTAGCTTCAGCTGATACTGCTCCGTTATGCTCGAAAGCAACAGGTACGCAGATTGTGGGCTTTTCCTTGGCAACAGAGATGGGCCAGGGTCCGCAGTGCTGCAAAAGCTCGCCGTTTTCATTGTCAGGATGACGAACTGTCCAGTCTGCAAAGAGGCCTCTCTTTTCATTCATGCCTGCAGCCTCAACAAGAATCTGTGTGATGGCACCGTGAATATCTGTTTCGCATACAACAGGAATGCCTTCTTCATTAAGTAGTGAGTTTGCTGCGCAGGGCATGATTCCTATCTCGCCCTGAAGTGCATTCCAGCACTGGATAGCGATTGCACTTGCGCCATATTTTGTTGCAAGGTTCTTCATAGCGATCTTGAGAGCAGCTACGTTTGTAAGAAGATCCTCTGAAATATCGCAGGTCATGTTTTCATGGCAGTATGCTACTACCTCTGCAACCTGATCGGGAGTCTTTTCTTTTACTGTCTTAATCTCAGCTGTGAGCTCAGGAATCGGAATAGGTGCAAGCTGAATGTTGAACTTTTCAAGAAGCTCACCTTCATTGCACATGGTGCTCCAGAAATCGAAGGGTCTGGGACCGATCTGAAGAATTCTGATGTTTCTGAACTTCTTAACAACGTTACAAACAGCAAGGAAATCCTTTACGCCTCTTGCAAATTCAGGATCATCAAGTCTGCAGTTTGTCATGTATGTGAAGGGAACGCCGAATCTTCTGAGGACTTTACCTGTTGCAAAAAGTCCGCACTGTGAATCACGAAGTCTCATTCCGTCCGGCTCAGGTCTCTCATCACGAGGTCCCCAGAGAAGTACCGGAACGTTCAACTCTTTAGCAAGTCTTGCGCACTCATATTCTGTACCAAAATTGCCATGAGGAAGGAAAAGTCCGTCAACCTTTTCTCTCTTAAACTTCTCAGCGATCTTGATTCTGTCTTCATCATCATAGAGGAGGCCTTCCTCGTTAATATCCTTAATATCTACATACTCTACGCCAAGCTCATCAAGCTTATCTCTTGTGAGGTTCGCGAACTTAATTGCATCGGGAGCACTGAAAATGCTTCTTCTTGTAGGTGCCAGGCCAATTCTGATCTTTGCTTTTTCCATAGTCATAATCTCCTTTTTTGAATTACTTTTTCTGCAGTGCAAGCCAATCAAGTAGGGTTACTTCTTTGCCGTCTACTACCACCGGTTTACCGTCGAAGTCTACTTTACAGTCGTCGTTAAGCATGGGAATCCATGCGAAGTGTCCAAGGTATTCGAAGGGATTACCATTCTCGTCTTTAAATCCCATGTGCATATCTACTATCTTGTCCCAGAAGGTGAAGTGAACGTTCTTTGCGCCTGCCTTCATGAGACGGTCGTAGGTAGGTGATACGTACTTATCGGGAACTACCACGGGATCGTTCTTAGCGTGGGTGAACCAAATGGGCAGATCCTTCATCTTATCGATGTGGGCATCTGTGATCTGGCTGTCTATCATTGCCTCGCAGATCGGGAATGCTGCAGCGAAGAAATCAGGATAATCCATGATCATTCGCATTGTCATAAATCCGCCGTTTGAATCTCCGCCCACGTAGATTCTGTCAGTATCAATTGCATCAACGAATCTGTCTATGAAGTGATCTATCGTCGCCTTTAATACTTCTACATATTTGGAATTTCCGCTGTCGCCGTACTCTCCGCTTCCATCATCAAGCCACATTGTGGGGCATTGAGGTGAAAGGACGAATACTCCATCGAATTTTTCCTGAACCCAGTCTTCTGTAAGAGCAGGAACATTGTTGCCGCTGTATGAGATTGATGTCTCATCTCCGCCTTCTCCTGCGCCGTGAAGCCATACGATAAGGGGCTTTTTGCCGCCTTTGAGATTAGGAGTAAAGTATCCGTATCTGAGAACCTTGGTCTCATCATCTGAATCAAACTCCTGGAATCTCTCCTTGTCTGGATTAAATACTCCTGCGCAGGTATCAAAAGTAAGACCGATTATCTTATCATCGCCATCGCCGATTTCTTTTAACTGCTCAATTCTGTAATCATTAACTGTATATCTCTCGTGTCCGTTAATGTTTTTCCAGTCTGCAGCAATTGCTGAGCTGCACTTATATGCAGGACCGAATTCAAGTTCAAGGGCAGCATATCTGCTTTTTCCGGAAACCTTGTTGCCTTTCATATCGCTGGCATAAGCATCCTTTATAACTCTGTAGCCCATGCTTGGAACGAACTGGTCGCGTTCGATGAAGGACTTTGGCATCTCCACCACGTCGCCCTTTTTATCTCTGATAGTTACGAAGACGCTGAATGCATCTTTTTCAAGTTCTTCAGTTCCAATCTCTCTGGGCATCCCCAAAATAAGTTTAGTTACATACGGACCAAAATCGGTCACATCAATCAACTGATAATAAATCCCGTTCATTTCTACCTCCTATGTTCACCGGCTGTTTATAACATATATGGTTCTCTCGGCTGACGCTCTCGCTCTGTTTCACACGCAACTACTTCTTGCTTTTCTTGTTGCTTCCTTTTTCTTTCTTATCGCTTTCTGATTTTATTTCTTTTACTTAGATAAATATAAAATACAGTCAACTTAATTTCAGTAAATAATTAAGTGTTATTAACTTAATTATTTACTTAATTCATCATGTAAACATTGATATTTTCTACATTTGCCATTATTATTGAATTAAGTGAATTAAATAGCACTTAGTAGAGTATGATTTTAATTAAAAACACGTATTTAGACATTTTTGTAATACTCGCGTGTCATCGTCCAAGGATTAGTACTACCAAATCCATATATCAGCACGCATTTTTTACTATATATGCATTCTGCGTGCCTATATTTCCAGAAGCAGACACGCATTTCAGTTCATTTGTTCTTTATGCGTGTAACGTTTTCAATGACTTGACACGTTTTTTATACATTTAAGAAATATGCGTGTATAAATCTCTATTATCTTGCACGCCTTTTATGATTATTTGCAAAATGCGTGTCTGATAGCTTATTACAGAACACGCATTTTTGCGCACAATAAAAATATGCGTCACATATTTTAGTATCTTATTTTGCAGCCGACACGCAAAATGAAAATCACCTGAAAATTACGTCAAAAACTGAAATATCAACGACACATAGGATAAATACAAAACGCAAAGCACCTTATAATGTAGCAAATAAACACTATCGAGGAACGATTATGGGAATTACTGCAAAAGAACTGGCAAAGAAAATGGGGATAAGTGCTGCTGCGGTAAGTATGGCGCTTAATGATAAGCCGGGAGTAAGTGCAGCTACAAGGAAGAAGATCAAGCATGAAGCTGAAAAATACGGATATGATTTCAGTAAAATAAAAGCTTCCGCCATCAAGAACGGAAGCATATATTTTGTGATTTACAAAAAGAACGGCGTAGTTGTTGCTGATACGCCTTTTTATGCTGAGCTCTCTGAAGGTATCTCCAATGAATGTAAAGCTCAGGGTTATAAGCTTAAAGTCCAATACTATTATGAATCCGATTTTACAACGGCAGACCTTGAAGCTATACAATACTCTGATTGTATAGGCGTAATAATTCTTGCAACAGAGCTGACACCTTCTGATCTAAAACCATTTCTCACACTGCCTGTTCCTGTGGTAATACTGGACAGCTACTACGAGACCATAGACAGGGATTTTGTCACCATCAACAATGTGCAGGGAGCCTACAGGGCCACTCAATATTTAATACGAAAAGTAAAGTCTCAGCCCGGTTATCTTATGGGCAGCTATCGCATACAAAATTTTAAAGAGCGCCAGGAAGGCTTTAGAAAAGCAGTCCACGAAAATGGCATGTCCCGTTCTCAAAGTATCATCCACGAACTCTCTCCCTCTATCGAAGGCGCCTATCTTGATATGTGCGACATTTTAAAAAACAAAGACTATCTTGCCAGATGCTATTTTGCTGATAATGACCTTATCGCTGCCGGAGCCATCAGGGCTTTTAAAGAATTCGGCTACCGCATACCGGATGACATCGCTGTTGTAGGTTTTGATAATCTTCCAATAAGCCAGATTATTGAACCCTCACTTTCAACAATCAATGTCCCCAAAGCAGCCCTTGGCGGTGAAGCTGTTAAAAGACTAATTATGAGGATTCAGGATCCAAAGCTTGCCTACACCAGAATTCAGATTACCTCAAGTCTGGTGGACAGATACTCGGTATGATTTAAAATTAAAAAACAGAATAACATACCTTTTTTAGCCATATCACAACAATCAGAATTCCTATTTTAAATACACGTAAAAAGACTTCTTGAGGACATTTTCTTATCCCACAAGAAGTCTTTATTTTACTTTGTTACTTTCTGATTCTTTCCGTTAAATCCTTTTGCACTGAAGATCTTTGTATAGCTTTTAACAACATTCTTTTTAACCTTTGCCTTTGCTTTTGAATGAAGTCCCTTGAAGGCATTCTTTCCCACATTCTTCTTTTTCAGAAGCGTGGTCTTTACTGTAAGCTTTTTAAGCTTCTTACATCCGTTATAGGCATTAGTTCCAATCTTTTTGACATTCTTACCTATGGTGGCCTTTGTCATCTGCTTGTGATTTTTGAAGGCTTTTTCAGCTATCTCGGTTACTTTATACTTATACGCACCAATAGGAATTTCATCAGGAACAATACCGTTCTTAATATTCTTTGACTCAGGTCTTAAGTATTTAACCGTTCTGTTTGACTCTGCTACAGATGTGATCTCGTAATACGCACCTTCATATATAATAGTCTCACCAATCTGACGAAGTGCATATTTCCCTGTCTGAGTCTCTTTTTCTACTTGATCCATACCTTCAGCTGTGAAAACAAAATATACAGTATTATAGAATACTACTGCTTCCTCTACCAGGAACTTCTTAGCCTTTTCGCTCATCACATACTTATAGGTACCATTAAAGGATCTTGTTTCCAGAGGAATGATACTTGATGATAAATCATATATATCATATGTAACAGAAATCTCAGGGGGAGCAGTTTTATCAAAATCAAATTTGCCACTATACCTATAGAAATCTATCTGATTTTTATCCGATTCTGTAACTACTTCGTCCAAATAATCCATCCCATCAAAAATCGTATCCAGCAATATGAGCATTTCATCTTTATAATAGTTTTGTCTGCCCTTACTGAGATCAACAATTTTTACTCCCCTGTCACATTGGAGAATATCAGATTCAGGTAATATAAATGTAACTTTCGAATAGTACTCACCCTGATTTTTTCTTGGATTCTTAACTTGCAATGAATATCTGCCACTTATATTTTTCCCCTGAAGCACAGTAAAATAGCATAATTCACCTTCTTTTACCCTGATATCCGGATTGCCATCAACATCCAAATCAATGTTATCTCCATTGTTGGTATATTTGTATTTTATCTGTCCCTCCAAACCCAGATACCATTTAGTAGCTGAGAAACCTATAGCTGAATCACCAACAACCATCGCATAACCATCTGTCATATCAATGACAAGTTCACCTAAATCGTTATCAGCAGCTCTTGCTGACATTGACATTCCGGGCACTGACATGACTAAAAACATGACTGCCAAAAATGCAAAAAAAATCCGCACAAATACCCGTTCCTTTTTCATACTATTATAAAACCTCCCTATAAACAGTAATCCCCCTCAGTCTATTTTAATGATAACCTGTTTATAGTCAAATAGTCTGTAATGTCCTTTTGATTCTGCTTTAACCATGATATGAATCAGATCTCCGCTCTTTGCTGATTCAGGAATGGTTATTTTAGCTGTATTATCTGTAGTTTCAAGGGTAACCTCTGCTGCGCAGTCTGCACTGGCATCCTTATAAACTCTGAAGCTGATATCTGTATCCAGATTATCCGGATTCTCGGCACTTGCAGTGAGGGTAACCACATCACCTTTTGATGCGGATATATCAACGCCCTGCTCAATTGAAAGTTTTGGAGAATGTTCGCCCTTTTCATAGCTTCCATCTGCAGCCCAGGCAACTCTTGCAGCAAAATCTCTCTGAATGTCTGCAACATAAAGCCACATGGATTCCTGTTCAGACTCATTTCCATCCTTATCTGTATAGATATCCTTGGAAACATCCCATAGATTGCAGTCTTCACCTTTGGAATTCTTGTAATCAACCTTGTGATATCTTCCTGCAACTCCGCCGTAGGTCACATCCTCAAGAGTTCTTGTTCCAAAGGGAAGCAGTATGAAAAATGTAGGAGAATCACCCTCAGATAAAAAGTCATATTTCTGAGGAACTACTTTCATGAATCTTGCTCCAAACCATTCATTTACGATATTAGGATTTGCTCCAAACTGACCTTCCGGACCTTCGCCTTCATATTCATGACCATCAAGCCATGTGCAGTAACCCTTTATCAGTGCGCTGTCTTTTGACAGAATTTCTTTTTCCATAAAGTCTGCCTTGAGAGTATCCTTGCTCTCACCCTCAGGCATTACAAACCAGGGATAAGCATAGCTCTGCATCTGAAGAGTCTTTATGAACTGAATGCCCGGCCAGTTCTCAGCAACATATTCCTTGTATGCAGGATCCTGTTCGCCGCAGGCTGTAATTACAACCTTCTTGGTAATCTTTGAATGAAGCTCTGACCACTCAGGCATATTCTCATACTCTTCCTGAATGTCCTTAAGTGCTCTTGCTACTGTATTCGTTCCACCCCAAACCTGAATGTAAAGAGTTCTCTCATCATCATCCAGGATACGCTCTTTGATAAGATCAGAACCTTCTGTAGCTTTTTCCATCTCACCTTCATAGCCGATGTTTCCGATCTTGGTAATAGACCTTAGATAATCCGGTGTAGGGTATCCTTCCGCATGCTTGCAAAGATTGGGATAATCCTTCTCGTAATCATCGATCTCTTCCATCATCCAGTCTGTTCCGGGCCATCTGTATGGCTGATCAAAAGGTCCTGAAACTTTAGCAAATTCACCGCTAAAATCATCATCAGATTTTTTGTCAGGCTTAACAGCACCGGGGATTCCAACCCAGTGGAATTTTGAAGATGTCTGAACTATACCCTGAAGCTCAACTTCATTTGCATAGTAAAGAAAATGTCTTAAGGAATTCTGATCATCTACTTCAGCGTCCTGAGTAATAATAGTACGAATTTTCATCTGTAACTCCTCCTGTAAAAAATTTTTGCCTTATACCTTCAATAAAATAAATCCCTATACCTACTCTATTTTGAGTAGTCCTTCATCATTTTAACATAGTTAAGAAGATGGATGACAGCAATTCTAAGTTCATCCAGGGTTACTCTACCTTCATCGTAGCCCTTAAGAACCTGTTCAATTACAGGCGGTCCACCGGGCATAACAACGTCATTTCCTGCAGCCACGGCATCTGCACCGTCTACTACAAAATCCATATCGCCCCAGTCAGTTACAACCACGCCTTCAAAGCCCCACTCGCCACGCAAAATTTCCTTACACAGAGCATGACTTCCACCTGCAAATGTTCCGTTTATTTTGTTGAAAGAACTCATTATAGTTACAGGATCAGAGTTCTTTATTACCATTTCAAAAGGCTTTAAATAAATCTCTCTTGCGGCCCTGGCTGAAACGATGCTGTCAACTGCATCGATATTTTTCTTAAGACTGCCTCTTCTGTAAGTCTCCTGCTCGTTCAATGCAAAATGCTTGGGACAGGTTGTCACCTGATTATTTTCTATGGCGCCTTTGCAGATCTGAACACCCATTGTTCCACAGACAAAAGGATCCTCTGAAAAATACTCAAATGCTCTTCCTTCAATTGGATTGCGGATTATGTTAAGTCCGGGAGCAAGCCATGCACTAACCTTAAGTTCCTCTGCTTCTCTACCGCATGCACTTCCAAATTCATAAGCAAGTCCTTTATTAAAAGTGCAGGCGATCATCATCCCTGTAGGCCACGCAGTTTTACCAACGCTGGCGGGACCGTCCTTATAATAGCAGGAAAAGATTCCGTACTTATCAATGGCAGGATTTATGTATCCGGGCATTGCTTCGGGATGAGAATTTCTGCCTATATCGGTTCCGTCATCATATTGAATGGTAACAGGAGCCTTCTGACCAATTCCTCCAAAGGGAAGTCCGGGACCAAAGCCGTTACATAAAACTGCCAGCTCCTTAACACTCATCTGACTAACAAGGGCTTCCATAGATGCTCTACCTGCAATTACATCTGCAAGTGTTATGAAGCTCTTTGGATCAGTGCTATCCTCATTAGCGTGTATTACATTACCGTTTTCTGCTGTTTTTCCTGAAGCGTCCTGAGAATCATTCTCAAAACTGTATTCCTTTTTCTCACACTTTTCAATAATCACATCATCCTTGGAGATGGTGATTTCTTTAAGATTTCCTGTATCTTCTACAGTCATTTCCTTTTCAGGACAGATAAGCTTAATCTTATCTTTGTTGCAGGCCTTCATGCCTATGTCAGCAGAAAGTTCTTTTGTTACAATCTCTTCTGCGACAACAATTTTCGCAATAGCTTTAGCACTATCAGAGCTGTTTCCAAGGAAAAGAATATACTCTCCCTTTTCTATTACATAGTTGCCGCCCTTTTCATCTTCTACAAAAACGGCCAGTTCGCCTAAGTCAAAAGAAAGTGCAATGTTTTCTGATGCGCCGGGTGCCAGTTCAAAAGTCTTCTCAAAATCTACAAGCTCCTTATATGGATTTTTCTCTTTTCCAAAGGGCTTATGAACGTAGAGCTGAATCGTTTCTTTTCCTGCAAAACGATCTGACTTATTTGTAACATTGCAAGAAACCAGCGCTCTTCCGCCTACATTAACAAAGTTCACAACTTCAGTGTCAAACTCAGCGTATGTAAGTCCAAATCCGAAGGGATACGCAACCTTCTTCTCAAAGCTGTCAAAATATCTGTATCCCACATACATATCTTCTGCATAGACGGTGACAGGGCTTACATCCTTCCCAGTGCTTCCGTTATCAGCTGCTGAAAGTCCGTAGTCTTCATAGGTCTTGATGTTTCTATCTTCATCCTTGTTAAATGAAAAATGCTCAGCTGTAGGATAATCCTCATAGAATAAAGCTGCTGTCTGAGAGAGTTTTCCGCTAAAATATACCTTCCCGGAAATAAGATCAGCAAGGGCTCCTGCCGCCTGTTCACCGGATGTTCCCATGAAAATTGCAGCCTTGATTTTGTCGTTACTCTTAATCCAGCTGGTATCTATCATTCCGTTTACATTAAGAACAACGATCACTTTTTCAAAACTATTGCAGGTAGCATCAACAAGTGATTTTTCCACATCAGTTAAAAGATAATCATCCTCTATTCTTCTGTCGCACTCTTCACCACCGGTCTGTCTGCCTATTACAATGATGGCTGTATCTGTATCTTTTGCCGCATTTTCAAAAAGCTCATTTTCCGGCACAGGTTCAGGTGTAACAGCCTGATATTTTCCAAAAAGCTCATAAATAATTCCGCTGGCAACAAGTCCCTCTAAATCCATTGCTGCAAAATCGGCGCCTTTATTCTTAAGTTCTTCCACTTCCTTTTCATGGACATTTTGATAATACTTATCAAAACCTTTGTCCAGCTTCAGTCCTGCATTTACAAGCTCATCCCTAATCTGAAGCGTATTATCACTGTGAGAAGCCCCTGATCCGCCACCACCGATAATGGTTGCGTTCTGAGTTCTGCCAATTAAGGCAATCTTCTTACCTGCTTCAAGGGGCAGTAATGATTCTTCATTCTTAAGAAGAACCATGGCTTCTGTTGCTATTTCTCTCGCTAATCGTAACCTTACATTTTCATCCCTATATTTCATTTTGTTAAACCCTCTCTAGTATTTCAGTCGAATGAAATATTCATCTTAAATAGAATTAAGTTTATTAAAGATTATTTGTGTTTTCCCATCTGTCTTTCAGTTTAAATGCGATATCCTTGGGCTGCCTGTTACGTGAGAACACTCCCTTCTTGTTACCTGCAACACGGAAAGTTCCCTCAGAAGTCTGGAAATCTGCAAAGTTCCAGGTAAGCTCACCCTTAACAAAATCGTACTTATCGAAAATCTCAAAGTTCATGTCGTAGTACTCGTTCTGATACTCCTGAGTCCACATAACTGACGGAAGCTTGTGCTCCGTAGCAAGGGTATCTGCACCAAACTCTGTGAACACAAAGGGCTTATTCAGATTAAGTGCCTTCCACTTATCCATCTCCTCTATGAAAAGCTCTCTTGCATCCGAAAGCTCGGAGCCTCCGCTGATATACCAGCCATAATATCTGTTAAGGCTAATAAAATCGCAGAAAGGATAACACTGACATTTATCCGGAGAAGATGTTTTCTCAAGAGCTCCTGTAAGAGGGCGCTTTTGAGGATCAAGTTCTCTTGCATATTCAAAAATATCCTTAAAATAATCATGCGCAAAAGTGCTTATGGTCTCAGGCTCATTGAAAAGGCTAAATGAAATAACCGAAGGATGATTTTTATCTCTTGTTATCATTTCCCTTACTGCATTTAAATGATTTTCCTTAAGCTTCGGTACCGTGTCAGTTTCAAAGAAATATGTGTACTTACCACCTTTTCCTGCATCCATGAAATTAAAGAAGGAACGCATCATGCCAACGGCGGGAACCTCATCGATAATAAGGAAGCCCTCCTCATCAGCAAATCTGTACCACTCCTCCGCATATGGATAATGACTTGTTCTGAAGCAGTTGGCACCTATCCATTTCATGCACTCAAAGTCACGCTTTGCTATGCCGTAATTAAAACCTCTTCCGATAATATCGAAGTCCTCATGTTTACCAAAGCCCTTCAAGTAAATGGGCTTTCCGTTAAGAAGGATATCTGTGCCCTTTACCTCTATGGTTCTAATACCGATTTTATCTTCGTAGGAATCAATCTCCTGTCCATCCGACAATAAATCAAATTCTATTCCATACAGATAGGGATTCTTCGTATCCCAAAGGTTCGGCTCATCTACTTCAAAGCATGCTTCACCAGAATAAACATCTTTTTCTTCATCATGCTTCATTTCAAAAACAGCATCACAAATCTGACATCCCGATCTGTCTGTAAGATAAGCGCTTCCTTTAAGCGATTTTCCGCTAGCTGATACGGCTTCAAGTCTTACCTTAACAACTGCTTTATCACCTACTGTTTCAGTTATCACATCATAATCAGTAATGCACTCTTCACCCACGCTCATAACCCATACTGAACGATGGATTCCGGCATAATTAAAGAAATCGAAATAGGGCTTTACCAGCTTTTTACCATTCTTAAGAGTGCTTACATTTCCGCAAGGAAGCGTAGTCTCATCCAGCTCATTATTAGCCTTTACAACAAGTTTATTATTTTCCTCAAAATTAACCGCATCTGACACATCAAGAACAAACGGAAGGAAACCACCTTCATGACTTCCAACCTCTACGCCATTTACATAAACTGTTGCCCTGTGTGTAACACTTCCAAATCTGATATAAGTCTTCTTACCTTCCTGCTTAGCCGGAGCATAAAAATCGCACTCATACCAGAAGGTTCCGCAATAATCCCTTGACTCCTTATCAGTAAAAAAGTCATTAAACGAAGCCGGTACAGGCATATTTATTGCACTCTTAGGAAGCCCCTTAGTCCAGCCATCACCTTCACCTTTTTCTTCTCTATCAAAGCTGAACCTCCAAAGTCCGTCCAGCTTCCTCTCATCTCTAAACCTATTCCTAACCGGATAAAGTAAACTCTTCATACTCTTCACTCACTTTCTTAATTTTTCCATTACTTTACGTGGAATCTACGACTTATTCTTATTACACACGTAGTTTTTACCTACTCTATATACGTACTTACGTGTATGTTATAGCTTTTCCAGATTTCACACGTAGTTTTCAGCTACTTCCGCACCTCTCATGCGCTACAAGGCATCACCTCACATGCTATAAGCCATACCTCTCACATGGTATAAGGCATCGCCCTTACATGGTTTAAGGACTGATTCAAAAATAGGCTCTGGATATATATATTAGGACGAAGCGGCCTTGAAAAACGTCGGCACTTAGATGGCGTTTTTTGCCATCTTAGTACCGCTACGTTTTTCACGGAGCCGAGAGGCGTCCGCAGAGCACTAATATATATATACAGAGCCGTATCTTTCGTATTAACCCTTAACACCGCCGAGGGTAATGCCCTTAACGAAATTGTTTTGGATGAAGGGGTACACGATGATGATGGGCAAAACACCAACTACTGCCATTGACATACGAACAGCTACACTCGGTATTGATGCAAGCGCTGTACTTGCATTACTAGATACTGAACTGTTCTGTGTCAGGAACTGAATGTTCTGAATCATTCTGTTAAGCAGATTCTGAATTGAATACAGATCTGTTCTCTTTGTCAGATAAATGTAACCATTCATCCAGTCGTTCCAATAAGCGATTCCTATGAAAAGACCAATTGTTGCAACAATAGGCTTTGCAAGAGGAAGAGCTATACGGAAGAATGCCTGGAACTCTGTGGCGCCATCGATGTATGCTGCTTCAAGAATCTCTTCCGGCACACCTGTTACGAAGTAAGACTTCATCATCATTACGTTGAATGCATTCATAAGAAGTCCGGGTACAAGAAGTGCGAAGAATGTGTTCTTAAGTCCGAAAACATTCGTATAGTTAATGTATGTAGGAACAAGACCACCATTAAACAACATTGTGAAGAATACGATAAAAGTAAGTACTCCTCTTCCGGGAAGGAATGTCTTTGAAAGAGCATATCCCATAAGTGTTGTTATAGAAAGTCCAAGAGTTGTTCCAACAATTGTAAGCACTATTGAAATCAGATATGCATGAGGTACTGAATCACCGCTGGTGAAAATATACTTATATGCTTCCAAACTCCATTTTTCAGGGAAGAATGAATATCCGTTTCTGACAAGCACCGCATTATCTGTAAAAGAAGAAATAACCAGAAGGATAAGCGGTATTACTGCACAAAGAGTAACGATTGTCATTATTATATGACCAAAGATCTGAAATCTTTTTTCCTGTCCCATAACTATTTCCTCCTTTCTTAGAATAATGCACTATCGGGATCAAGCTTACGAACAGCAAGGTTAGCTGCCATAACAAGAATGAATCCGACAATTGACTGATAAACACCGGCTGCTGCTGACATTGTGATGTCACCAAGCTCGATAAGTCCTCTGTATACATAGGTATCGATTGTGTTTGTTACCTGTAACAGGGCACCTGAGTTCTGAGGTACCTGGTAGAAAAGACCGAAATCTGAATAGAAAATTCTACCGATAGCCATAAGTGTGAGCATTATGATCGTAGGTCTAAGCAAAGGAAGTGTAATGCTCTTTATCTGCTGCCACTTGGTTGCACCGTCAATAGCTGCTGCCTCATAATAGCTTCTGTCAAATCCAATGATTGTTGAAAGATAAATGATACAGTTGTATCCGATACCCTTCCAGAGATTTACAAATACCAGGATGAAAGGCCAATATTGCTTTTCCTGATACCAGCTGATTGGATCTTTACCGAGAAGTCTAAAGATTGAGTTATTTATAAATCCGTTCTCTGCTGAAAGGAAAGCAAATACCAGGTAGCTGATAATAACCGCTGAAAGCAGATAAGGAAGAAGGATCACTGACTGATATACCTTCTTGATCTTATGCGTAAGCTCTGAAAGAATTATCGCGATCAAAATTGCAAACACTGTATTGACTATTATGAACACAAGATTGTAACAAATAGTATTTCTGGTAATGATAAATGCATCCTGTGTTGAAAACAAATATTTAAAATTCTTAAGGCCCGCCCATTTGGAGCCGTAAATTCCGTTTTTAGCTTTGTAATTTTTAAATGCCAATATAATTCCCGGCATCGGCATATAGTTGTTGATAAACATATAAATAAGGCCCGGGAGTGCCATGATATAGATCGGTATAGAACGCTTTAAAAGTGACTTGCGTTTTGCGGGTGACAATTTCTGTTTGTACTTTTTCTGCTCTGCCATAGCCCCTTCTCCTCTTTTTTTCCATGAAAATCGCCATCCCGGATCTCAGAATATTCTTTAATCCGAGATGGCGTTTTATATACTAAATTACCTTCTCAAATTTATTACTTATTACTGAACACCATTTGCTGCTGCCCACTCATCAAGAGCTGCCTGCTTAGCTGCAATATAATCATCAAGACCTGCTTCCTTAAGTCTGCTCTCAAGTTCAGGAATACCTACTTCAGGATCAAGGAATCCAAGCTCAAGCTGTGACTGATATTCTGAGTAAACGTTTGCAAGAGCTGTGTACTCTGCTGAGTAATCGCTGTTATCATAGGTGAAGCCCATAGCCTTACTTGCTGTAGCGTTGTCGTTGAAGTCCTGCATTCTATCCCAGATTGTAAGCTCATTACCTTCCCAGATCTTAGCGATGAACTGGTTGGGCATTTCCCAGTTAACGTTGTTGAAGTACTCTGAACTGTTTGCATCGATACCATCAGCATATGTGATGTGTCCATCGTCTGTCTCTTTCCACTCTTTTCCTTCTTCACCCCAGCAGATGATTGTTGAAGCTTCGGGATCTGAGTAAAGGAGATTGAGAACCTGCATTGCAGCAACCGGATCATCTGTGTTCTGGTTGATGCACCAAGGCATTGTGTTGTATGCACTAGAGCCCTTGAAATCAGGACCAAGCTGGAAGATGATCATCTCTTCGCCGCAAAGGTTTGACTCCTGCTGCTTGATGCCGGGCTTTGTAGCTGTCTTGTAAGCCATAAGGCTTCCGGACTTAACCTGAACTGTTGTAGCTGTTGTCTCTGTGATAGCGTCAGGTGAGATCCATCCTCTCTGGTTCCAGTCATACATTCTTGAGCAGAGCTCTTTGTACTGATCGCTTGTGAAAAGATCACCAACCTCAAGGCTGTTTACAGGATCAAGAAGTACACCGAATACATCTGAAGGGATATCGATTGCAAGACACTGGCTCACAACTGAAGAGGTATCCATGTAGAATGTTGTCTTCTCGGGATGAGCCTCGTGAAGCTTACCTAAGATATCCTCAATTGTATCGAAATCAGTATAGATACATTCCTCGCCATCCTTGTAAAGAGATGCGTAATCGAAACCGATCTCATCAAGAAGAGCTTTAGGGATTGAAATGCCAAATTTACCGGCTGCATCATCCTTCTTTACAGGTGTTCCATATAATGTTCCGCTTACACGGCATCCGTTGATCTCATCCTCTCTGAATGCGCTGAGGATTCCCTGACCATATTTCTGGATAAGGTCATCTTCCTCAAGATCAAGTGTGTAACCCTTGTTTACACAAGGCATAAATCCAACTGAAACTGCATTGAACAGGTCAACCTGCTCACCGGATGCAAGCATAAGGTTCATGTTCTGTGAATATGAAGCTGCATCCATAATCTGAAGCTCAACCTTAACACCGAGCTTCTCCTCTGTGATCTCAGAAAGCTTTGATGCTACTCTGTCGATACCTGCAGGTGATCCTGCGAAGTTCATGTATGCGATTACAACTGTGGGTGTCTCGCCTGAATCCTTTCTCTCCTGAATAGCTGCATCTGCTTCAGCACTGTCAGCTGCTTCAGCAGCGCCATCGGACTCAGTAGCCTCTCCTGCTTCATCAGCTGTCTCTTCTACAGCCTCATCAGCACCGGTACTCTCTGCGGCTCCACCGCCACAACCTGCGAGCATTCCACAAGTCATTACGCCAGTTAAAAGTAAAGCCATTAACCGTCTTTTCATTAATAGTTACCTCCCTTTCAATTCCTAAATCTTATAGTGCAAGCCATCCTTCTACACAACTTGCCTTAACCTAATGCAAATTATAGAATATAATGGTTACTACAATGTTGTACTTTTATTAGCTGTTTATGTAAATTTCTTAGATTATGAAAAAAGAAAAAAACAATTTGAAAAACTATTCTTTTAGAAAAAGACTATATAGGATTCTCTACCTTCTTTTCGGGGTAACACTGGCAGGACTGATCGGTTATTCAGCCTTTTTCAGTTACTCCATGCAGCAGCGTACCTATAAGGATGTACGCCAGCTTCTTTCCCTATATAATGAAGAAACTTCCAAGGACCTTAAGAGTGTTGACTATTATCTTATGGAGCTTAAAAACTACAGCACAGAAGTTGCCACCACCGCAACACTCGAAAGCATTGATGGTCATTATAGCAGCATCCTTCGCATCTCTCAGATGTTTGAATTTAATCTGCGGTCCTTTCCCAGTATTAAGGGTATGTACGCATATTTCCCAAAGAGCAACACCTGGGTCGGGTACAGTAATACCGCTGAATCTCAAAAGACCTTTCAGCCATTTTTAAAAAATCAGTTTCAGAATGAAGAAATACTTGGATATATCGAAGATGCCAATGGTCTTAAATGGATTCCATATAATTATGAAAATAAGACCTACCTTGTTAAAACCTTCATGTATGATAACAGTATGATTGGAGCATGGACTGACCTAAACGCCCTCTCCTCATCGCTTACATCTCTTGATGATATGGAAGCAGTCATTATTTTTACAGACAAGGAAGGTAACGTTATAAGTATCGAAAGTCCTTCCTCTGTTGCGAAGGATATGGCAGCTAATCTTGCAGAACAAAAGGACCAGCTAAGGCTTCCATTAAAAAAATCTCTGAATGGATCTTCTGAGATAACTGTAGACTCCAAAAGATATATGGTGACCACACAGGAGCTTGATTACTGCGACTACTACATAACAGCCATGATACCCATGAAGATAATATCCCAGTCCGTAAACACCTTCTGGCGCTATGCTCTTTTGTTCATGATCCTCATTCTTATCGTGTTTGGAATAGTGGTCTATTTCTTTAATAAGCTTGTAGGCGGAACCATGAAAATGCTTACATCCATGAACAACGCTATTATGTCAGGGGATATGGATCACAGAATAGATGTAACGGATGAAAGATGTGATGAGGTCCTTGAGGTTGCAACTACCTACAACAGTATGGTGGACCATATACAAAAGCTTAAGCTCGATGTTTATGAAGAACGAATTCATAAGAAAAACTTCCAGCTGTTTTTCCTCAAATCGCAAGTTGCTCCTCACTTCCTTATAAACTGCCTCAATATGATCACTTATCTGGCAGACGGCACTAAGGAAAATACAGCTATTCTCCGCAGGATGATCGAGACTCTTTCCAAACATCTGCGATACACCCTCAGCACATCAGAGCATGTACCTCTCTCTAAAGAGCTTGAATATCTTGATAATTATGTGGAGCTTACCAAGATACGCTTTCCGGGTTGTATAACCTATGAAAAGGATATCGACGAAATGGCACCAAGCGCTGAAGTTTTCCCTTTAATTCTCATTATGTTCATGGAGAATACCTTCAAATTCAATCTTATTATGGGAGAAGAACTTATCGTAAAAGTAAGTGCAAATGTCTACCTTAAAAATGATGAAAAAAGACTTCACATATCCCATATAGACTCAGGAGAAGGCTTCTCTGAGGAGTTCTTAGAGCAGTTCAACAATGACCAATACATACTTATTGCTGACAAAGATGGAAATCATGTAGGTATAAAAAATGTTGTATCAAGACTCAGACTCTATTATGATGAGTCTGCTGTGATGAAGCTCTCAAATGAACCGGGCATGGGTGCCCGCATTGACCTGGACATTCCTTATGTGGAATATCAGAAGCAAAAAGATGAAAAGACTACAATGAAAGGAATTATATCCTGATTATTACCGGAGGACTAAATGACATTACTTATAGTTGATGATGAATTTTACTTAGTGCAGGGTGTAAAAAACGCCATCGATTTCGAAGCACTTGGAATAGACGAGATATATACAGCCTACAGCGCAGATCAGGCAAGAGCTGTTTATGAAGAACATACCGTGGACATACTGCTTTCAGATGTAGAGATGCCAAGAGAAAACGGTCTCTCACTGATTAAGTGGGTAAAAGATAACGGCTATGAATCCATTAACATTCTTCTGACAGGTCATGCCAATTTTAACTACGCAAGAGAAGGAATCTCTCTTCAGATTCTTGATTATATCCTCAAGCCTGTTGAGGAAAACAGCCTTCGTGAAGTTATGAAAAGAGCTGTTAATAAGGTAAAAGAAAACCAGCAACAAAAAACTGAACGCTTGCAGACTGCAAAGCAGGAATTATGGAGATGTCTATATAACGGAACGATTCCCGCCGATCAGGATTCCATTTCAAACTTCATGGCAATGAACTCCATCCCTGAAGAAATGGCAGAGATATTCTATTACTACGCTTACCTTCGCGCTGAATCTATTGATGAAGTTTTCAGTGCCAATGCTGTTCTGTCCGCCCTGGAGGATCAGTTTAACTCCTGCATCTATGTTACAGCCGTTGATAAAAATCGCTTCATGATAAATATAAGCTTAAGTGACTACGCGGATGTTGACAGCGAGATTGAAAAGAAAATATATACCTGCTTTACAAATACAATGGACAAGCTGCAAAGGGAGAATAACAGTTTCAGATTCGTATTCTATCTGTTCTCCGGAGCACCGCTTTCAGCAGCGCCCTATGCCTTTGAGCTCCTTGAGCACTACTCCAAAAACATACTTACATCAGAGAACAAGGTAATCTCCATTGCAAATGTGCCAATGGATTCCATATCTGCCAAAACCGCATCGGACTCAGAGCAGATTGACATTGCAAAATGGGAAGAGCTTCTCTCCATGAACAGAGCTGATGACATACTTCTGGACATCAGGGGTCTTCTTATGAAAACAGACTCAACCTTTTCTGCAGGACTCCTAAGGTCAATTTACTACGGTCTTATGTCAGCAGTCTTTACCGTGCTTGTCCAGAAAAACTGCTCCCCTATGAATGTATCATCACAGATGACTCACGCCACTGACCCCCGCACCATCACCACCTCTGCCGAGGGACTTCTTCAGTGGGCCAACTCTCTTCTTCGCAGCGCCTCTGACCTTCTAACGAGTCAAAGTCCTGAGGAGAATGTTGTAGAACAGGTTAAGCTTTTCATAAAAGATCATATCGACGATACCGATCTTTCAAGAACCACCATAGCTGAAGCTGTTCATATTTCTCCTGACTACCTCTCCTATGTTTTCCATAAGGAATCAGGTGAAGTATTATCCTCTTACATAAATGGTGAGAGAATCGCAATAGCAAAGAAGCTACTGTTAAACACAGCAGCTTCTTCACAGGAAATAGCCGACAAGACCGGCTTTTCAAACGTATCATATTTTAGTAAGCAGTTTAAGAAAACAACAGGGCTTACTCCCAATGCTTATCGGTCAGAGCACAAGAAATAAGTGATGTCTCCCACGATACCGCTGGGAGAAACAGCCTTGATATCAGGGCCAAAGAATCCTCTTCCGCCTGTCATTTTATGTACCATTCGCTCAAGAGTAGTTCTTACTTCTATTCTGAGGGTATTTGTACCGTCATTAACAAGACCGCCAATCTCATATACATAGGGCGGACAGAGTGCAGATCCTGCAAATTCATCGTTCACCCAGACTTCAGCAGCTTCAAATGCATCTTCAAGGTGCAGATATGCTGCTTCTTTTTTGCCTTCAAAGCTTGTCTCATATCTTACTATTCCCGAAAAATCAGGATGTATTTCAAGAACATTCCTAAGCTCTGATGCAGTAATCTCATCCTTAAAGTCAGGATAATCCTCGTTGGTTGTAAAGGACACTTTGAAAGGTCCCTCTATCTTAATTCCATTTTCGTTAACTTCAGGAAGAGTTATGGTTTTTGCCTCAAACTCCGCATTATCCTCAGGAACCACTATTATCGCCATCTCGTAGGGATGCAGTGTAAGATTTACTTCTCCCTTGTTGTGACTTGTGGTTAGTATCCTGTTCTTAAATGCATCATACTGATAAGGTGTTCCTGATACAGGAAGCTTAACCTTTCCATCAAAGGTCTCACAGATATTCTCATTGGAAATAAGATAAATCTTATCGCCGTTCTTTTCGTAGTTATATATTCTAAGATCCTTGAAAGGATCAGATGTAACAGCTGCATTTTCTGTAAGATTTTTAGCTGCTATAGCAGCAACTTCTGTGAGATCGCATACTTTTTCGCCTTCTGGTCCAAAGCCTGCGAATACTACATCAAGGTCAGTATCTTTTGCCTTTTTGACAAATGCCAAAAGATCTTCAGGAACAAATTCCATTCCCGGAATTATCAGTGTCTTAAACAGATGTCCGTTTATTAAAAGGCCTTCCTTTTTAAACTCCGGCTTATACTCTCCGCCAAAAACAAGGGCATCCACGGGAATAATGTCAAAATCGATCTGAGCTTCATCAAGCTTTCTAGCCACTTTTGCGCAGTCCATGTATTTCATTCCGGACCATTCAGCCTCAGCATGATATAAAACCGCTGTTTCAGTAAGATGCTTTCCACCTGAAATAAGGTGAGCCACCCTGTTAAGGTAAAGCATAAGCTCTCCAAAGGGCTTATATAAAGGATTCTTGCCATGGGCATAAAAATGCGGCGGACAGTCAAAATCAGGGAAATCCTTGGGGCTGAATGCATGAGGTACAAAGTGGTTCACACCTCTTACAAGGAAATGGTCAAGCTCATATTTCATGAGTCTTGTTCCTTCTTCCCAGCCGTAAGCTCCGAATATCTCGCACATGGTATCACCATGCTTTTTCTCATCAAGATCAGCTAAGGATGTTCCAAGTCTTCCAAGAACGTGATGATAGAACTCTCCGTCAGCGCCAAGGCCCATAAGTCCCTTATGGCTTATATCCGCACCACCTTCAGTAACCTGACCTCCGATATCATCAATACCAGCAAAGTCCTGTCCCCAAAGTGAACGGAAATAGTGTCCCTGTGATGAACCGAGCTTAGTGCTGTTATCGTTATCTTCAACTATGTGACCGATATACTTAACTCCATGCTCTCTGCACCACTGTCCTATCTGCCCGCCAAAATTCCGGCTGCACAGCTTTGTAACTATATCCATAAAGCCTGTACGGATATCTGCAGTGAATTCATCACTTCCAACAGGCATCCAAAGCGCGGGGATAAGCTTTCTGTAATCAGCTCCAAACCTCTCTGTCATCTCCCCGGGCATCTCCTCACTCCAGGGAAGAGGCATATTCATGTTACCTATTGCAGCGTCACTTCCGTTATAACCTGCCACATTACCGATTTCAGGCTCATCTGAGAAAAAGCCAAGAATAGTTTTGCCAAACTCATCCTTATAGTGAGCATAATGAGGCTCATAACAGGCATCGATCTGAATCCGGCAGGACTTTTTGCTGAGGAAATTAACATAGCCCCCTCTTCCGCCGCCGTTTCTTGTGGCATAGATTATAAAAATACGCCATACACCTGCAGGCACATCAAAACTAAGCATGCCATCCTTTACTTCATCGGTAAGATCGATAAGGCTGTCATCTAAGTGATAAATGTCATCCTCTTTGCCATCAACCCTTGATGCGATCACAGCAAAAAGTTCATCATCATCGAACTTTCTTTTCTCACCGCCGCCAAAGGGGCTTGCAGGTGCAAATGGACTGTCGTAGTGACGAGCAGCCGTTGCAATATCAATCGTAACCTGCTTCTTTGGTCCTGCCGCATCAACGCAGGCATATTCAAGGAACTGTTTACAAAGCTCCGGATCGGCATCTGCCATTTTTCCTGCTGCCTGTCCGCTGGGAAAATGAGCATCATCCAAAATCCACAGCTTCATATCAAGCTTTTTAGCTTCATCCATAATGATATCAACATCATGGAACCAGCCATCTCCTGCATAATCAGGATGGGGCCTTGCTTCAAGGCACATCTCCTTAATGTTGGCATCATGTATTACATTTACATATTTTCTAAGCACAGCCTCATCTTCGCCATGCTGCCAGAAAAACGGCAACACATAGTTGCCATTCTCCCCTTTTATACATTCAAGTACTGCTGAACTCATTTCGAAATAACTCCCATCTTATCTAAATTCGTGTGTACCGCTTCCTGCTTCTACAGGCTCTTTTCCGGGCATAATAACTGTTGCGCTGCTGCCTACAGGAACTGTAAGTCTGTATACATAGCTTCCGTCTTCTGACAGCTCCCAGCCTGCACAGATAGCACCGTAAGGCGTGGTGAAGTGTCCCTTCACATAAGAATATGTCTTATCCATATAGGGCTTAACCGTGAAATGTCTGTAGCCCGGTGCATCCTCATCTCTCATTATTCCAAGAGCGTACATGTAGAACCACTCAATAACCGCACCAAGTGAATAGTGATTGAAGGAATTCATGCTGTTGTGACCGCCAAAACCATTCTCTATTGTGAAGGAATCCCATCTCTCCCAAATACTTGTAGCCCCCTGGGTAACGGGATAAAGCCATGAAGGACATCCTTTCTGAGACATGAGCTTATATGCGTCATCGCTATGACCTGTCTCAGTGAGCATGGGATTAAGCGGTGCTGTTCCAAAGAATCCTGTTTTTACAAGATATCCTGTCTTCTTTGTGGCATCTGATAATCTGTCGCCCACAAGCTTCTTCATCTCATCTGTAACCATCTTAAATGACAGAGGAAGCGCGTAGGAACACTGGGTATCATCCTTTGTTTTTCCTGTTTCCTTATCAAAATATTTCTCATTAAAGGAAACCTTCAGCTGCTCGTAAAGGGCCTGATATGCTTTCGCATCAGCATCTTTTTCTATAACCTTTGCCATACGGGCCATTGTGTAGGCATTATATCCATAGAATGCATGGCAGATAAGGAAAATATCCGTCTCATCAGGAGCCAGCCAGTCTCCAAGAGTAAAGCCTCCCCCAAGGTCTCCCTGCTCCCACAAGCCTGCTGAATAGTCCATGTAAAGCTTTAATGCATCATAGTTATCGCGAATCACCTTCACATCGCCGTACTGCTGGAACAGCTCCCATGTCACATGAATAGCTGAGCTCTCATAGGTATAGCCGCCAAAACCGCCTCCAACAGGAGCAATATCAGGGAATTTTCCGTTTTTGTCCTGAAGGTCTCTCATACACATGAGCCAGTTTTCATAGAAAAGTCTGGTGTCAGCATGGAACATTGCTGTTCTTGCAAATATGGAAGTATCGCCGTCCCATCCCATTCTCTCATTTCTCTGAGGGCAATCTGTAGGAATGCTGATAAAGTTGGACTGCTGCGATCTTCTTACGTTCTGTATGAATTTGTTAGTAAGCTCATCTGAGGTCTCAAGAGATGATGTCATATCAAAAGCAGATGATAGAACAAGCATCTTCACATCAGAAAGCTCCGGCTTTTTTGAGACTCCCGATATCTCTATATATCTATAACCTCTAAAGGTAAATGCCGGTGTATACTCTTCGCCGTTATCATCTCCCTTAAAGGTATAAAGATCTGTACAATCAGCATCACGCAGGTTCTCAACCATCATGGTTCCGGCTTTACCTGTAAACTCAGGGATATCGGGATACAGAAGCTCTGCATATCTCAGGGTAGCTGTAGCTCCCTTTTCTCCATAGAGTCGCAGCTTTGGAACACCTGCTACGTTTACACCCATATCATAGATATAGACGCCCTCTGAAACCTCGCTTACTGAAAGTGCTGTAAGCTCGTAGGATACCTTAACCCCATCTCCCACCTGTCCTATAAGGGAAGTCTTATCTATATTAACTTCGGGCCATACTACAGGTCCTGATGACATGGTTTCTTCATGATAAATGGGTGTAGGCTCTATCTCGGCAGGCTTTTCCCAATCGCCATCTGCAAAACCTGCTTCAGAGAAGCCCTTAACCTTTTCATCTCTTGTGGCATCATAATGCTCACCATGGAAAAATCCTGCGTATGTGTATGGACCTTCGCCATAGTATTTCCAGGTATCAGTTTCTGTTGGAATGCTTACTACGCTTCCATCCTCGTATGTAACCTCGATAAGTCCAAGGAAGGACTCTTTATCGCCATAGTAATTATAGTTACCAAGGACGAAGGTCTGAGCATCACTCCACCAGCCTGATGCAAGAATTACGCCGATGGCATTTTTTCCTTCTTTTATCTGCTCTGTAATATCATAGGTCTGATAGTAAAGATGTCTGTCGTACTGAGTTGCACCGGGATTAAACCAGGTATCAGTAACTTTACTTCCATTTATCCTGCACTCGTAAATACCTCTTGCTGTGGCATAGAGTCTTGCCTTCTTAATCTTCTTATCCGTTACATCAAACTCTTTTCTTAACATAGGAATTGAAGTGTGGCTTGGATCCTTGGTAAGCATAAGATCATCAGATGCTGTTCCGTAGATATGTGAATCTTCATCCCTATCACTTCTGTTCTCATCAAAAACATAAGTGTTCGTATCACTGTATACCACGCTGTAGGGCTTTCTGAGGTTCTTAACCTCAAGACTATAGAGATCAGCTCCCTGTCCCTTTGGCACAAATACACCTATCTCATTAAGTCTCGGGAACGTATTAACATCATTTGTTCCTATGGGATTAAGTGCTCTTGGAGCCTCAATCTCTCCAAAGAATGATCTGTCCTTGGATACGTCGATACGCTTTCCGTCAAGAACTGTGTATGCACCATTTCCTCTCACATCAAGAAAAAGCTCATGCTCTTTATATCTGTTAGCTTCTGTCAAAACGTCCTTTTTCTCAGGATCGTCGCAGTCCTTAACAGGTACCTCCACAATAGGCTTATCCGCAGTATCTTCAGGAAGTATTCCAACTCTGTAAATTCTGAGCAATGCAGGAATCTCTTTTACGTCAAGTTCAAACTTAAAGTAGTTTTCCCTGTCCTTAATTCTCTTATCGTTTCTGCCGAGTACCACAGCAAAAACAGATGATCCCTCGTGGATCCTGAATCTGGCTGTAAGCCCAAATATGCCATATACATCTGAGCTGAGTGAACACTTTGTTGGTCCAATCCACTTTGCTCCTTCAAATGTATCCTCATGATCCATCATGAAGCCAGTCTCAAAAAAGTTTCCTTTACTCTCTGAGCTTCTTCCATGATTATCCGTAACAGTCACATCAAAGCTGTAACAGGTTTTGGCTTTAAGGCTATCTCCCTCGTAGCACACTTCTGAAAGATTACCATCTTCTATTTCACCTGAATCCCATACAATCTCTCCATTTTCATTTTTTACGATAACTTTCGCAGATTTTTGCAAGGTATCGTTCTCATCGCTTTCAAGTTTCCATGAAAAACGAGGCGAAGAAGTGTCAATTCCAAGCGGATTTGACCTGTACTCCGTCTTACATTCAACAATTTTAAGTCCCATAAATACCCTCTTTTCTAAAAAATTTCTCCCTATTTTTTTCAAGTATCTATTATTGTACAATGGAAAAAGTCTTTTCGTAAATTTTTTCTTTTTGTCTGCGAAAATTTTCGTTAGTTACGAAACTTAATTTCGTTAATTCACATATCTTTTCATTTCGTAAATTTACATATCTTTTCATTTTCCTGAAATAATCATAAAAATTGTATAAATTATTTTGTGGTCATCTAAAAAACAAATACCAATCGTGCTAAAATATTTTCTAAATAATTAAACGTTATTTGGGAGAATTCTTGTGACAGAAGTTTTTTATTACATTCAGGCAAATCTTGCATGCTTTTTAATTTTAGGACTTATTCTCTATAAGATAAATCATGGAATCGACAGGCAAACTTCTACTGTCATTCTCAGAAGACTTATTATCGTTCTGATGACTTATTTTTTCTCAGACAGTATATGGATATTCTTAGACAGCGGTGTTGTAAATATACCTCATCCTGTAATGATTGTTGTTTCGATCATTCCATTTGTCCTTATAGTATGCAGTTCATATTTCTGGTTTGTGTATTGTGAGATACTCCAGCAGGACAAGCTTATTCTGACAAGAAAGGGTGCGTTAATTTCTTCAATTCCGATTCTTATTACCGTAATACTTATTATATCCGCATCTTTTACAGGAATAGTCTTCTACTTTGATGAGAACAATCACATTAAAAACGGACCTCTTTACGGAATACTTGTGCTGGTTCCTCTCGGATACATGGCGTATGCTTCCATTAAGGGTTTCTACAGAGCATTTACTCAGGGACGCTACATGGATCACATCGTATATCTCACAATTGGTGTGTTCCCTTTTATTCCTATTATAACAGGCGTCTTACAGGTAATATTTATCTATATTCCTTTTATGTGTTACGGTGCCACCTTTTCCATTATGCTGATCTATCTGGCGACGCTTGAGAATCTGATTTCCATGGATTCACTGACACAGGTCAATAACAGAAATCAGATGCATAAATATCTTATTCGAAAAATGAAGAATCCATCTCCGAACTTATCGCTGTATCTGATGATCATCGATATCGATCATTTCAAGGAGATCAATGATACCTATGGTCATATTGAAGGTGATAAGGCTCTCGTACGAGTAGCTAATGCCATGAAGGATGCATGTCAGGCGCACCGCAACAGATTCTTCGTTTCAAGATTTGGCGGCGATGAATTCATAGTAATTGCCGAGACCGAGTACAAAGGCGAAGTAAACTGGTTATCAGAAAAAATCCGCTCAAATGTTAAGCTCTATAACGATAAAGCCGATGTTCCCTATAACCTCTCCGTATGTGTGGGAATAGCTGAATACGATTATACTAATCCTGTTCCTATCCCTTCACTTATTGCAAGAGCTGATTCGGATCTCTATCACATGAAACATGCAAGAACATAAATGCATTATAAAGTTATAAAAAGTTTATCTTTATTTTCTTTTTTCCTTTAAATTAATAGCATAAAATTAAAGTGTTACTTATTGAGGGAGGGCAGATAAACTGCCCATGCAAAAAAGGAGAATAGTTTATGAAGAAAGCACTAAAGTATCTGATTTTACCGGTCCTGATGTTTGCTCTTTTGCTGATTCCGCACATGCAGGTCAGAGCAGAAGGCACAACACCTATCACAATCACAGCAACGACCACTGATTCCATTACAGCTTCCTGGCCTGCAGAGCAAACTGCAGCTAAATATTTTATTGGGTACGGCACAACTCAGGACGAAGCTACTACTAATTGCGCTGTAGGTAAAGCAATTGAAGTAACCACAACTTCCTATACTTTTACAAATTTAAAGCCCGGTAATAAATACTTCATAGTTTTAAAATATGCGAAAAAAGATGCTCTGGAAACATTATTAGATGACAAGTACAAGAATGCAACCGCTGTTACTATCCCGCCAACACCTACTAACGTTCATTCTACATTCTGGTCTCTTGGAACTGACAAGCTTATAATCGAATGGGACTGCGCAGATAAATATGACAGATTTGAAGTAGCTGTCAAGGATTCCGAAGATGACGGCTATACCAAGGATACAACAGAAAAGAAGATGGAGTTTGACACAGAGGACGTCTCATATATAAATGTGAAGGTTCGTTCTATTGTTGAATATGACGGCACAAAGTACTACAGTGCATATTCAGATTCCTATAAGTCATTTGCACAGCCCACAGTTAAAGAAACTGAGGATGGCTATGCTGTTACTATCAAGAAAAAGAAGCTGATAGTTCAGTGGTGGAAAGAAAAATATGCAAACGGCTATGAAATCTGGGTTGCAACCAAGAAGAACGGCAAGTACACCAAAGTTAAGACCATAAAAAACAGGAACACTGAAAAGGCAACCATCGCTAAATACAATAAGAAGAAATTCAATCCCAAAGGAAAATACTGGATTGCTGTTACTGCTTACAGAGATGAAAACGGAAAGCGCAATAGAACCAGTGCTTCTTATGTAATCTTTTATGATAAGGGCGAAACCTATCAGACAATCAGGAAAAATGGTACTGTAAAATAAACCATAATATCAAAAGTGCCGATGCATCCAACATCGGCACTTTTTCTGTGAATCAACCATTAACCATGTTTTCAAGAATCTCTACATACAGATCGTGGAACCTCTCCATAACAGCCCTGTCATGCATTTGTCCTGCATATTCCATCTCTGAATCATATCCTCCATCTCCATACTCATTTTCAAGAAGCTCAAGTTCCAGGCATCCTGCCGCTACAGAGAATTCATCCTCCAGTTCTATCAGCTCCGGATCAAGTTCATCCAGCTCAGAACCATTAATACCAAGCTGAAGGTTAACCTCCATCCATTCATTCTTAAAGGGCTGAAGATCACTTGCAAGGTAATCGTATGAATTATGGGCAATTCCCGATGCAACCTGCTCCTTAACCGTCAATAGAAGTTCCCTGTCAGATTCTATTTCATCCATCCTCACAGCCACCGGAAGATTTTTAATAAGCATTCCGACGCTGCTCTCTGATTCCGGCGAAAGTCTGTTATTAAATATCCAGTTTGTCATAACATTATTTTTACCTGTGGCTTTAGAAAGTGCTTTTAAAGCTGCTGCTATTGCCATGACTGATATGGTGGCACCGCTCCTCTTCTCGGCAGCTTGGACTTTATCAGCATCAAAAGAAAGTCTCTTCATTCTGTTTTCTAAACTGATATCCCTGGTGCCATCATCTGTATCAAGACTCCTGCACCACTTATCCTGTCCGTACCGCTCCGTATAATATTTCCTGTCCTCTTCATATTTTCCGGACTTTATGCGCTCTTCTTCCTGTTCAATCAGAGCAAAATAGTAATCTCTTTTTAGTTCTCTTCCAAAGTAAGCATTAACTATATCTCCCAGTATGACTCCAAGGGATCCTCCATCCATAAGAAGATGATGCACATCCATAAACAGGTAGGTTCCCTTCTGCCCCTTAAATACATTAACCTTGCAAAGGCATGAATCCAGTATTTTTCTAAAGGGCAGCACAAGTACCTGGGACAGACTTTCTTCTGTAGATGGCATGATATCTTTAACCACCACCTTAGGTACAAGCCCTGGCTCATATTTTTGCCTCAGTTCGCTGTTTTCATCAAAATAAAACTTAACGGACAATCCGGGATGATTATCAATTGCTCTGTTTACTGCATCGCAAAGTCTGTCTGCATCAATCCTTTCATCGAACCTCACAAGGAAATGAGTATTGCTCCACATGGTAGAATCAGGGCTAAACAACTGCAGATCAACCATTTCCACCTGCATGGGAGTCAGCATATGAGATTCTCCCCTGGCTCTGGTATCCCTGTCATCAAGATTTTCCATTGCAGATCTGTTTTCCAGTTCCCTGGCAATGTTTGAAGGAGTCCTAAGCTGAAAGATATCTGCTGCAGTAAGTCCATCAAGGTGACTCTCCGCCAGAGCTACCATAGCTTTAAGTGAATCGCCGCCAAGATCAAAGAAATCATCCAGTATGCCAACGCTGCCATTCTCCAGCGAAAGCGCTTTTGCAAATGCAGCGCACAAGGCCTTTTCCTCAGGCGTATTCGGCGCAACATATTCAGCTTTCATTTCCTGAATATCAGGATCAGGCAAAGCCTTCCTGTCCACCTTGCCATTACTGGTCTGAGGCATCTTATCAAGCTGTATGATAACTGACGGAACCATATACTCCGGAAGCTTATCCATCATATGCTTTTTTAACTCTGCTTCAGAAACTGACGCAGAAGCAGTATAGTAGCCTGCCAGATACTCCAGGCTTCCATTCTTTTTAACTACCGCAGCACCTGTCGCAACTCCGGGATACTCAGACATAACCTTCTCTATCTCATCCAGTTCGATTCTGAAGCCTCTTAGTTTTATCTGATTATCAAGTCTTCCAAATATCCTTACTTCGCCGTCTTCAGTCCATGCAGCCAGATCTCCGCTGTGATACGCCCTCATCCCGTCATGGGTAAAGAAGGCTGCTGCCGTCTTATCCGGAAGTTTTACATATCCCCTTCCAACCTGATCGCCGCATATTATGAGCTCACCCTTCATTCCCACAGGAAGCTCATTTCCAAAGGTATCTGATACATAAAAATATGTATTGGCTATAGGTGGTCCAACCGTTACCACTTCGCTTCCATCCATCACTACAGCAGCGCAGCCCATAGTACATTCCGTCGGACCATAGACATTTAGTATTACACTGTCATCTCTAAGTTCCCTGAGCTTACTGTATAGCTGTATAGGGAAAGCCTCAGCTCCTATATCCAAAAATGTAAACTGACCTATAGCCTCTCTGCTTTCCGGAATCTCCAGGAGACTTAGAAGATAAGTCGGGGTACAGGTTATACCATTTGCCCCTGTTTCTCTGACAAGTTTTGCAAAGTCGCCCGGATTATGGATCTCCGTCTCTGTAGCGATAACAACCGTATTGCCGTTACAAAGGGGAACAAACTCCTCCACAACGGAGACATCAAAGGAAAATGCTGCTATAGCCAGATTCACCCGTTCAGGCTCTGCATAATACATGATCTCAAGAGATTTCTCATTCCGGTGCACGTAGTTAGCTATATTTTGGTGTTCTATCATTACACCTTTAGGACGACCTGTGGAACCGGAGGTATAGATACAGTATGCAAGATCTGTTTTATCTGAATCTGCCAGTTCTACATTATCATAGCTATCATCACAAGCGATCTCTTCCAGTTCAGATCCAAGCAGCGCTTCAAGAGTCAGAAGCTTAAAACCCTTATTATCAAGGTCACGATCCTTCACGGCAGCTTTTGTGGTCAGCAGTATATTACTGTCTGCATCATCCATACAGAAAAGGATTCTGTCATCCGGATAATCCGTAATAAAGGGCACAAAGGCTCCGCCTGCCTTAAGTATTGCAATTTCAGCCACATATGCCCATATCTGCCTGTCAAAAAGAACTCCCACAAGACTGTCAGCCTGAACCTTCTCTTTTCGCAGAATCTGAGATAACCTGTTAGTTATAAGATCAAGTTCACGGAATGATAGCTTTTTACCATCTGCTATAACGGCAATCTTATCAGGCTTATTTACAGCATGCTCATGAATCTGTATATGCACAGGCTTAAAGCCGATATCAACGGCCGTGTCATTAAAGGATGCAAGTTTCCCTTTATCCTCATCAGATAAAATAGATATTTCACCTATAGAGTGAGCCTTCATAAGCCCCCTGGCAACTGCAAAGAGATCTTTTGCAAATCGTCTCACATAATCAGCAGAGAACCTTTCATTCCTATATTCCAGGGTCATGTTATAGAGCCCGTCTGTAGAGAAAAACTGGATAGACATGCAGCCTGTTACCATTCCTGTATGGTAATGCTCCATAAACCACTTGTCGCCTTCAAGAAGGCTTTTTCCTGCAGCTGTACCCATCTTATCCGTAAAAAGATCACCCTGATATATGAATTCCACATCCTCATTCACAGGGCAGTTCTTTAATACTTCATCAAAAGAATATATGTCATTTGACATGGATGAAAACAGCTGCTTACTGATCTTCTTAAGGAATTCGTCTACGGAAATGTCCTTACTTAGATCACCGCATACAGGAATACGTTTAATAAGCGTACCCATGGTGTTATTCATCTCAGAGAGACCTCTGCCATTATATACGGTGGAAAATGACACATATTTACTGTTTAGATATTTGCCAAGCAAAATTGCCATAGCCCCCTGGAAGAAGCTGCTCTCAGATATATGAAGCCTGTCACAGAATGCCTTCACTTCTGCGGCCTTAAGGTCTCCCGGCTCAAACCTTAGATTTTCACTAACGCCGGGGGTAAGCTGACCATTAAGGTCACCCATAAGAGCAGGAACATCTTCAAAATCCTTGAAAAGATCCAGGTAGTATTGCCTTGCCTTATCGTGGGAACCATCAGCAAGGAGCCTTTCTTCATACATACCAACCTGCTGTATGGAGAAATCCTCACCTATGGGCTCACCTCCTGACAGGACTCTGTTCATCTCCGCAATAAAGAGGCTGATAGCTGTTCCGTCAAAGAAAATAAGGTGGGACTTTATCGCCAGATAGCATCTGCTCTCTGTCCTGTATACCGCAAAATGGAATAAAAGCTCATTCATCATGGGGACAACAGGTATAAAATTCTTCATAAAATCCAGCCTGTCCTCATCCCTGCCTTCTATAACAGGTATGTCTATCTGCGCATCAGGTACCAGCACCATATGGGGCATACCATCTTTATCATTCTTAATAATATATTTTACGCAGGGGTGTGCCTCTATAACCCTGCGAACTGCATTTATCAGTGCTCCAGCTTCAACTCCCTCAGCAGCCCTTGCAAGATATGAAGAAGAATAGGTCTCCTTACTACCACCTGTCAGACTTTCAAGATAGATTCCAAGCTGAGTCTTTGTAAGAGGATAATACTCTCTGTCCATGGATGGTCTGTAGGCTGACCTGTGTGAATCCAGAAAAGTGCCAAGATCTCTCGGTGTGGGATTCGCCAATATATCCTGAAATGAAGGAGCATAACCCTTTTCACCCAGCTTACTGATAAGAAGGGCAGCGCTTAAGGATGTTCCGCCAAATTCAAAGAAATCCGCAAGGACACTGACTCTGTCCATCTCAAGAACAGACGCAAAGGCATCACAGATTATTTCTTCAAGTTCTGTACATGGCGGTTCGTATTCAGCCTCAGCGGTAATTATTTCCCGATTCTTAAGGGCAGGATAATCTATTTTGTTTCTTTCATTTCTTGGCATCTCATCCAGATGCACAATAAACTCCGGTATCATGTATTCAGGAAGAGTTTTGGCTGCATAATTCTTAACAGCCTCCGGGGATGCCTCTGCCCCGGTATAATAACAGCAAACATTATCATTGCCGTTAACCCTTACATCAACGCAGGCGATCTCTTCCATCCCATCATAGTTTCTAAGTACCTGTTCCACTTCTCCAAGCTCTACACGGTATCCACGGATCTTCACCATGCGGTCCTTCCTGCCATGGAATATAAAGCTGCCATCTTCGCCATATGCCATGTAGTCTCCTGTGCAGAACAGCGCATGCTCTTTATTCTCAGGATCTCTTAAAAACCTTTTTTTCGTTTCTTCTTCAAGGCCGCAGTATCCAAGTGCCACATATGAGCCTGATACCCGCAGCTCCCCAATTATATCTGTATCAGCTATCGCATTTCCCTCGTCATCATAGAGAAATGCATTTGTTCTGTCACAGCTACCGCCCAGTGATCCCGGCATACCATCCCCTGCTCTGTGCATAAGTACTCCCGGAACCTCTGTGGATCCATACAGCTCCCACTCATTTTTGCCCGTAAGATATGAGGGTTCAACCTTTTCCCCTGCCAGAAGCACATAGTCCAGGTTTAATTCACCATATATTCTGGTCATAACTCCATACATCTGCGGTGAAATAAACATTCCGGTAATCCCCCGCTTATCTATAAGTGCATGAAGCATATCAAAATTCTTACGTTCAACCTCATTGGCAATATATACACTTCCGCCACAGGAAAGGGGCGGTGTAATATCAAGAAAGCTGGCTATGAAATTAAAGCCTGCAATGCACATGGTATGAAGCGACTCATCTACACCAGCAACCTCTTTTACTATATTCACAGGAAAATCAAACACTTCCTGTCTGTGTATGACACCTTTGGGTTTCCCGGTTGAACCTGATGTAAACAATATCATTCCCTCTAAATCAGGTCCTGACAGATCCAGCTCCCCATTGAAGGAAAAATCTTCATCATCAAAAAGAGTGTCCATAGAAATGATCTTAGTCCCACTAATATCCAGGGCAGAGTTGTTATCAGTCAGTACTACACTACATTCTGAACTATCTATAGTGGTTGCCGCTCTCTCTATGGGATATTCACCGTCAATAGGGACAATACAGCATCCGGCCCTTAAAATAGCAATAAGCGAGGCTATATAATCCCTGCTTCTTGACAGATAAACAGCAACTCTCCTGTGCTTTGCATCTTCCGGAATGGATTCCAAAAGCACCTTTGCAATATGAGAAGAGCGTTCATTTAACGTCTTATATGAATATCCGCCGCAGATATCGCATACAGCCATATTGGAAGGATTCTTTTTAGTTTGTTCAAGAAAAGCTTTTATAAACATATTACTCTCTCCCCCATTTTATTCCTTTGCTAAATCTTAACTCGAAAAGTGTAAAGACAACTATTGTGGTGATCACTTCAGCTACAAGAGTCGTATACCATATTCCGTCATGCCCAAACATAAGGGGCAGAACAAAAATTAATATAATGGGCATCACAAAGCTCCTGGAAGCTGCAATAAGTGCTGAGGCTAGCCCATCAGATATACCTGTAAAAAAAGATGAGGAAAACATATTGATCCCGCTAAGAGCATATGCTAAAGCACATATTCTCAAGGCATAAACTGCCATATCCTTTAGCTGCGGATCATAGCCCACGAAAATATCTGCAATGATACCACTAAGCAGGAGTGCTATCAGCATCATGGAGATGCCAAATATAAGGGAAAGCCTAAGACCTTCTCTTCTAAGTCCTTTTAGTTCCTCGAAATTTTTCTCGCCGTAACGGTATCCTATAACCGGTATCATCGCAATACCAAGTCCCATAAAAATAGCTGCAAAAACGCCGGTCACATATTCAGTGACAGCATAAGCAGCTACGCCCCTTGCGGCGAGAAGTGTTACCAGACGTCTGTTAAAAATAATTGCCACAATTACATAGGAAACAGCATCCACCATCTCTGATGAACCATTTCCAAGGGCTTGAAAGACATCTTTATAATTAACATGAAATCCAGCAAAATGTAGTTTATGATTTCTGTCCGCAAAATACTTAATGGCTACCATGCAGCTGACACACCAGGCAATGCCCGTAGCCAGAGCTGCACCCCAAAGCCCCCATCCAAAAAATCCCACAAACAGAAAATCCAGAATAATATTCGTCACGGCATTAACTACAGATACAAAGAAACCCAGTTTCCCATTATCCGCCGCCACAAGATACTCCTGGAATGCATAATTCATCATCTGGACAGGCATAAAGACTGCAAGTATGCGACCATATACAGCGCAATAATCCACCAGGTCTTCTGTGGCACCTGCAATCACGGCTATTCCGTGCATGAAAACAAAAGAAACAGCAGAAATGATACTGCCGACTATAAGCAGGATAGTACTTAGCATGGACAGTGTCTGCCTTGCTTTGTCTTCCATTCCTTCACCAAGATAGGATGCTATTATGGCACTTCCGCCTGCTCCCACTACAAGCCCTATAGACATAAGTAGCGCCAGAGGAGGAAATATCATGTTTTCCGCAGCAAATACATCTTCTCCAAGAAAATTGGAGATGAAATATCCATCAACAACCTGATAAGTATTATCCACAAGCTGCATCCCAATACAGGGAAGTGCAAACAGAAGGATTTTTTTTACTGTGAAATGATCAGAAATAGAGATTTTTTCCATAATACTTTACCATTTTGTGTTTATTTCTTTTGTTAAAAAAGTACAGGTTATAATGCCTGTACTTCCCTTAAACTATTTCATTTAATTTAATTTATGCCCCGCCGGCCACGGCTTTCAGGGCTTCAAATTCAGACTCAAAAACACCGCCCATTTTCTCAAGTTCATCCCAATTGTACCAGGACCCGGACAGCTGTATTGCATTGATGGAAATATCAGTCACAACAACCATAAAGGGTTTGTGATTGATGACAATATAAGCAGTCCTGTTAAGGCCAAAGGGAGAAATAAAGGCATGACCGGTATCTATCAGATGATTGATCTGCTCCAATGTGAGGTTTTTCGTTAATGGCATCGTCCTAAGCATCTGATTCCCCTTAGTTTAATAACTTATAAATTTATTCTAAAGGTCGAACAAGATATCATCAATAAAATAAATATGAATTTTACATAAAATCGTGTACTGCTTTATTATCCAACCCCGCCCATCTGTGGATTCGTTATCCTCGATATTAAAATATAGTCTTTGATAATATTTGGTCGAGGATATAATCACCACAGATGGGCGGGGTTGGATATATATCAGTATTCATATTTTTAAATATTATAGTTACGTTCGCCGAAGATGCCTGTGCCAACGCGGACAAAGGTGGCGCCCTCTTCGATGGCCACTTCGTAGTCGCCTGTCATGCCCATGGAAAGAGTGTCCAGGTGGAGGCCTTCGATGTTTTCAGAATTGATGTCGTCCAGCATCTTCTTAAGGGCCTTGAAGTAGGGTCTGTTGGTCTCAGGATCATCTGTATAGGGTGCGATGGTCATAAGGCCTCTTACTCTTATGTGCGGGAAAGCTGCAATACTTTTTACAAAATCAGGTGCTTTCTCCGGAGAAAGACCAAACTTGGAATCCTCTCCTGCCATGTTAACCTCGCAAAGGACATCCATAACAAGATCATGCTTTGCTGCCTGCTTCTCAATTTCTTCTGCAAGGCTCATCTTGTCCACGGAATGGATCATGCACACTTTTCCCGGAAGATACTTAACCTTATTGGTCTGAAGATGACCTATCATATGCCAGTTAAGAGGCTCTTTGATCTCTTCTGTCTTATCCCTGATCTCCTGGACTTTGTTTTCACCAAAAACAGTAATTCCGCAGTCCATGGCTTCTCTGATGTCAGATACGGGCTTGGTCTTGCTTACGGCAATAAGAGTAACCTCACTCCTGTCTCTGCCTGCTCTGTCACAGGCTGCCTGTATGTTTTTTTCTACTGTTTCAAGATTCTCTCTGATTGACATGGCGTAGTCCTCTCAAATATTAAGGAATGCAAAAGGATCTTCATCTGCAAGGAAATGATATAATTGCATAGCGGCGGGCATTGCTACATGCTCTTCCTTAAGAATCCTTCTGACTTCATCTTTGTCTGCAATCACTACCTGAATCTCCTCTGCTGCCTCCTGGTACTTATCCGTGATTTCACCATCTGCATATCCATATACCATGGCCACAGATTCGTCCGTCATTCCAACAGATGAAAAACGCGGAGCTTCGTACATCTTTTTGGCATCTATAGGATGAAAAACAAGACCTGTCTCCTCGTGAAGTTCTCTTACAGCAGCTTCCCTGTAATCCTCTCCCTTCTCGCAAAGTCCTGCGGGAAATTCATAAATGTAACCGTCTATGGGATATCTATACTGCTTCACCATTACAACCTTATCGTGCTTCTCACCATAAAGAGCATATATTCCGACTCCGTCTGCCTCATTCTCATGGGTAGTGATCATAAGACCTGACTTATCTTTATTCCTGGATGCTATAAAGTAGTTACTCTCATATCCCTTATCATTCACACCCTTTGCATGAAAAAGGTTCAGGAATTTGTTTGTTGTAAGCTGTTCCAACCTGGTAATCTTGGCCATTTTTTATTCCCCGCTTCTGATTCTTTATAAAATATTATAATCCGAAAAATCCTTTAGCAAATATCTCTATGCCTATTCCGATGAGAATAATTCCACCGAATATCGTTGCTCTTCCTGCAAGCTTAAGGCCGAATTTCCTTCCGATCTTAAGTCCGATAATGCAGATTGCAAAAGTAACCACTGCAATGATAACGGATGCAGCAAAAGCCATAAGAGCTGAATAATCCGCTATTGTAAAGCCTACAGAGAGCGCATCGATGGAAGTTGCAACGCCCTGCACCAAAAGCTCTCTTTTTCTTACAGCGGCAACTTCTGAAGGTTCATCACCCTTCTGCTCCTGAATGCCTTCTATCAGCATCTTGCCGCCTATATAGCACAGAAGTATAAGTGCAATCCAGGGAATAAACTTCTGAAAAGCATTAAAATACTCAGCTGCTGTATGTACGCAAAGCCATCCGATCATCGGCATCAAAAACTGAAAGCCCGCAAAGGTACCTGCTATCAGAATTTTCTTTTTCTGCTTCATACCCGGCTCTGCCATGGCATTGGCTATAGATACGGAAAAAGCATCCATAGCAAGACCTACGCCCAATAAAACAGAATTAAAAATAAATAATATTAACTTAGTCATATCTCTACCTTAAAAACTCGAAAATTTGTCGCTTGCCCGACCGTTCTATAATACACCTTTCCACTACAAAAATCGACAGCTCCTTAAAGCTGCCGATTAAAAGAATTTGATAAATTAACTCTTCGTGTTCACACTATGCAAATAACTTATTTCGATGAGTATTTTTTTACAAATTCATCTTCAGGAATCGGAGGTGAAAACAACATTCCCTGAAGATAATCAACTCCGATATCTGTCATAGCATCAGCCATTTGCTCTGTCTCGATACCCTCCGCGGTAATTCCAAGATTCATCTCCTTAAAGGCCTTTACCATCATAGGGATGAAAACATCGGGTTCATTGCAATAATCCCAAACAACCTCCATATCCAGCTTGATATTTACAAACGGACTCCTCTTCATTCGTGAAAGGTTCGAGTAGCCTTTACCATAATCATCAAGGACGAATTTGAAGCCGGAACTCTGCAATATGTTGATCTGCCTTTCCATCTGCAATTCATCGATCATAAATACCTCTGTAATCTCCAGATGAATTAACTCCGGATTTACATCATATTTATTGATAATTGATGTGAAGCGGTCTACAAGGTCTGCGCGCATAAACTGGATAGGTGACAGGTTTACATTGATAAATTCAAGACCCATAGTCTCTATGTCATTTTCAGATATGAACCTGCATACCTTTTCAAATACCTGCTCTCCAAGCTGATTTATTCGGCCGTTCATCTCAGCAATCGGTATAAATTCGCCGGGTGGTATTATTTTTCCGGCACTGTCCCTTATTCTTGAAAGTGCTTCTGCTCCTATAACTTTTCTGGTCTTTGAATCCATAAAGGGCTGCAGGAAAACTTCCACTTTGTCATTATCAACGGCATACTCCAGTGCTTTTTTTACTTCAAGTCTGTCTTCATAATCCTGCAGCGTTCCCTCGTCTGAGACTATGTTGTAGTCATCACCTATACTTTCTGTTTTTTCTAAAAGAAGATTCAGTGTATTGAAAACTTCATCTACACTTTTATAATTCTTGTTGCAATCAAGAAGTGCATAGCAGGCATCCAAATACAGCTCGGCATTAAAAGCACGCCATGGGAGTTTAAATCTGTTTCTCAGCTCCTCATGAATAACCTCGAATTCTGTCCTGTTATCTCCAAGAATAATAAACCTTCCGTTGTTGTAATAAAAATTGAGACACTTAGGATAGCATTTGATGAGGTGCGCAGAAATGAGGGAAATACCCTGATCCATCTGAACACCGCCGTAAATTTCACGCATATCATGATAGTCATTCAGAATGAAGGCCAGCATTTTAAAGCCGCCCTTTCCAAGATTTTCTTCGACATAGCTCCTAAGGGCCTTGGAATTAAAGGTGTAGCTTCGTCTTTCAAGAAATCCTTCGGGGTTGGCAAATACCAGATAAATTACCATGTCCGACATCATGCAGAAGGTATCAAACAGTAGCACTTTAGGCAAAGCATATCTAAAGATAAGCCCGACAAATATGATGATATTAAAGAAGAAAATTCCATATCTCTCTCTTTTTCTTCTGATCCTGTCCCTTAATTTGAGCATGATAAAAAACGAATAGATGACATAGAAAAACGAAACCACATAGATAAGAACATGGAAAGGTCCTCTGTGATATCCTGTATCATCAATATAAAAGATTGTGCCATGAACAAAGCCTATAAGAACTAAAAGCTGAAGAAAAAGAATAGGAAGGGCTATGATTACTGTGTGAATTCTTTTAGCATAGGTGTCGACCCTAAGAAGCGCTGCAGTAAAACAATAATACAAATACATTCTTGCAGCGAATGAAATAAAGAAGACCGCGTTTAATAGTACCAATATAGGCGAAGATATATTCTGATAATTATTATCTGCCCAGCTTGATATGATATCAGAAAGGATTACTACAGCTTCATTTACCAGAATCGCCAGAAACAGCTTATTCATTCTTATTGGCAATCTGGGAAGCGCAAAATAGAAGCCCATGATTACAACTAGCATCAACAGGCTTGGAATAACATAATCGAAATTCCAATTAACCATACATGGTACCCCGCATTTTCAATAACTACCTTTATTCTATATGAACCTTGCCAACACTTAAATTAAATAATTGGTAATAAATTATAAAAAAACAAGAAAAACCTCAGTAAACAAAAACAGTGAAACCATTAATTCATGTATGGTTTCACTGCATTATTTTAGTCGCTGTTCAATTATTGGATATTCAGAGCTTTATTATCTCAATCAGATTACTGAACCAGTCCCTGAATGATAATAACCAGGATCAGAATCGGAAGTATATATTTGTAGTAGGTTTTGAATCCCTTTGACATCTTCATTCCTTCGCCTGTATTAGTCTCTTCGAGATAGTTGTCAAAGCCCCATCCTCGCTTGCTTACACAGAACAAAAGGAAAATAAGAGCACCTACAGGGAGAAGGATATTACTTACAATAAAGTCCTCAGAATCAAGGACGTCCCTTCCTCCGATTAAGTGGAGATTACTCCAAAGGTTATATCCAAGCACACAAGGGATACTTGTTATAAATACCACTATACAGTTGATAAAAATTGACTTTTTCCTGCTGATTCCAAAAGTATCTGTAATTATCGCTATCAGATTCTCAAATACAGCTGTAACTGTTGAAAAGCTGGCAAATGTCATAAACATAAAGAACATTGTGCCCCATACTCTTCCCATGGGCATATTGATAAATACCTTGGGCAGAGTTATGAAAATAAGTGCAGGTCCCTGATCAGGCTGAACGTCATAGCTAAAGCATGCAGGGAAAATAATAAGTCCTGAGATAATAGCTACAAAGGTATCAAGCGCACATATTCTGATGGATTCACCTGTAAGAGCATGATCTTTAGACATGTAGCTACCGAAAATCTCAATTGCACCGATACCAAGACTTAGCGTAAAGAAAGCCTGATTCATGGCTGCTGTAATAACTTTGCCAAAACCAACCGCTTTTGCTCTTTCAATGCTGGGAAGCAGGTAAAATTTAATACCTTCTCCTGCGCCTTTAAGAGATATGGAGTGAATTGCCAAAACCATGATAAGAACAAGAAGTCCTATCATCATCACCTTCGTAACCTTCTCAAGACCATTCTCAACTCCAAGAAGCAGAACTCCAAATCCAAAAACAACTGTGAGTGTCATGAAAAGTCCCATCTCATACGGATCTGCAAGCATATTTCCAAAGACATCTCCAACAGCTTCTGTGGCAACACTATCGAATTTACCAGTGGCAAACTTATAGAAATAATTAAGCATCCATCCTGACACATTGGTGTAATACATCATAAGAAGATAGCAGCCAAGTGCACAGACCCAGCCGTGAATATGCCACTTGGATCCGGGCTTTTCCAATGCCTCATATCCTCTTACTATGGTCTTACCACTTGCTCTTCCAACAGCCAGCTCCATAGTGAGAACAGGCACACCCATGATCACAAGAAATAACAGATAAAACAGAACAAATATTGCGCCGCCGTTTGCACCTGTGATATACGGGAATTTCCATACGTTACCAATACCTATGGCACATCCCGCACTTACCAAAATAAAACCAAGTCTTGAACCAAAGCTTCCCCTCTCATTACTCATTTTTCATACCATTCCTTTGTTTTAATTTTTCAACAGATAAAACTGTAAACCATATTCCCTGCGCTTTGCAAGTATTTTAATCACTAATATCCCTGTCAATATTGATTATATAGTCATATTCAGGGAATTCTTTTCTAAGCTCATCATAAACGTCTCTGCGAAGCTTCTCCACATCCTTCTCATCGAAGGTTACAACCATATCAAAGGATACTCTCTCACGGACTTCATCAAGATAAAAGCCGTGGATTTGTTTTATATGTTCATGCCTTTTCACAACTCTGACAACATCATTGTGGAGTTTGCCGGCAACGGAATTATCACTGTTCTGAGAATAGATTCCGACAGCCTCTATGGCAACGCCATGCTCTTCATAAACCTTCATTACAATCTCTCGCTGAAGTGAATCAAGTCTCTTGATTGTAATATCTTCCGGGACCTCGATGTGTACAGAGCCAACGATCTTATCAGGACCGTAATTATGAAGAAGCAGATCATATGCACCGTTAACTTCCTTGAAGGATGCGATTGTTCTTTTTATCTCCTGAGTAAATTCAGGGCTCATTCTCTCTCCAAGAATCTGAGAAAGAGTATCTCTTAGCATCTCTGAACCGGCCTTTATGATTACGATTGAGATAATCGCACCAAGCCATGCTTCAAGGGATATTCCGCTGAAAATAAAAATGATGGCTGCAATAAGTGTTGATGCTGAGATAACAGAATCAAGCTTAGCATCCTCACCTGATGCTATGAGGGAGTCGGAATTAACCTTTTCTCCTGTCTTTTTAACATAAGTTCCAAGAACTATCTTGACCACTATGGCAACTGCCACGATGATAAGTGAAGGCACGCCATAGCTTGGAAGCTCGGGATGTATGATCTTTTTAACAGATTCAACAAAAGAAGTAATGCCGGCATAAAGTACGATTACGGATATTATGGCTGCACTAATATACTCAATTCGTCCATATCCCAGGGGATGTTTCCTGTCAGGGGCTTTGCCCGCAAGTTTTGTTCCAACAATTGTAATTATGGATGACAGTGCATCACTTAAGTTATTTACTGCATCAAGTACAATAGCAATCGATCCCGACAAAATTCCGACCGCTGCCTTAAAGCCTGCTAAAAGGCAATTGGTGATGATTCCAATAATACTAGTCCTTATGATAATACTTTTTCTGTCCATTTCTTCCCCTACGGCTGTGTTTTTGGGCATTTCATCTCCAAACAGTGCTTATTAACATGTATATTCCATTCAGCCGACGCTTTCGCTCTGTTTCACACGTAGCGGTACTAAGCCTGTAAAGGACATATGCTAAGTACCGACGTGTTCAAAAGCCGCTTCATGGAACATGCATGTTAAAGCATTTGTTTGGAGATGAAATGCGATTCACACACAGCTATTCTTTTATTAAATTATGTTAATATGCTATCATTTTAGTATAGCAAGGTAAAGTGATAAAACGATTATATTATTTAATAATATGTGGATTTATAAACTATTGTAAAAGGTGATTTATACCATGAATCTGGTACTATTAACTATTATAACAATCAGAAATAGTATGATAAATAAAGGGAAATTATGAAGAGTAAAGAAGACATTCTTAATACATTAAAAACTTTTAAAGAATCGTTTGATGGTAAGTATGCTGTGATGATACCGCTTGTGGAAATTGATGGTGAGCTGCATGTGATATTTGAAGAGAGATCACACAAGCTTAGTTTTCAACCGGGTGAGGTATGTTTCCCGGGAGGTAAGATTGAGGAAGGTGAAAGTCCAAGGGATGCTGCCATAAGGGAGTTTATGGAAGAGTTGTATCCGGAGGTGCTTGTTGCTATCTCTTCTGACTCTGCCACTGAAAGCGCTGGTTTAGGCGCTACATCAGATACCATCAAAGGCTTCAATGAATATCTTGATATTCTCTGCCAGTTGTCGCCTCTGCCGGGACCGACGGGAGCATATGTTTATCCTTTTGTTTGCCTGGTTAAGAAGTTTAATGGTGGTTTTTCATCGGATGAGGTGGAAAGAATAATTACTTATCCAATCTCATATTTTATAGAGAATGAACCATCATGCTACCCAATGGAGCGCAAAGTAATACCGCCTGATGACTTTCCAATAGAATTAGTGACAGGCGGCAAAAGTACCTACAACTGGCATGGACAAAAGTATGATATGTGGATCTATAAGGATACGTCTCCGGTAATCTGGGGATTTACAGGACGGCTTCTTCACGCATTTATTGAAATAATAAAGACCTGATATGCACCGCCTACAAAAGTTTGATATAGGCTAACTTTTGTAGGCGATTCATATTCAGGCCTTTTTTCAAATTACTTTTTTAGAATTTAATCAGCGTGATCAATGATTCCGCCGCCCAGAACAATATCCCCGTCATATAATACGGCTGACTGTCCGGCAGTTATGGCTCTTTGCGGCTCATCGAAAGAAATGTGTGCTTCGCCGCCCTCTTTTTCAGGAAGGGTAACTGTGGCAGGCTGTTCCTTATGTTTATATCTGATCTTCACGCTGCATCTGATATCTCCCTTGGGAAGTTCTCCCGTGATCCAGTGAAAATCGCGAACAGTAAGATCCGTCTTGAAAAGATCCTCATTATCAGATAGAACAACCTGATTTTTCTCTATATCAAGTTTGGTCACATAGAGCCTTTTCTCTGATGCTACCCCAAGGCCTCTTCTTTGGCCGATAGTGTAGTTGATCAGTCCATTATGATGACCAATGACATTGCCATCCTTATCGACTATGTCGCCACCTGGATAATCCTTATTTCTGTAGCGCTTGATCATTGCTGCATAGTCTCCGTCAGGAACAAAGCATATATCCTGGGAATCGCTCTTGTGTGATGTGACAAATTCATTCTCCTCGGCTATCTTTCTGGCATCAGTCTTATGAAAATCGCCCAAAGGAAATACCGTGTGGGAGAGCTGCTCTTCCGTAAGGTCGTAGAGAACATAGCTCTGATCCTTGGATAAATCCACTGCTTTTTTAAGATAAAAATGGCCATCCTTCTCTTCTATTCTGGCATAGTGTCCTGTCACGATATACTCGCAGCCAAGCTCCATTGCCTTTTTATAAAGGATGTCGAATTTAAGATATTTATTACATCTGATGCAGGGATTGGGAGTCTCACACCTTTCATAGCTGCAAACAAAGGGCTCGATTACCATCTCCCTGAACTCATTTTCATAATGATATATATAATAGGGAATTCCGATTTTCTCTGTAACAGCCCTTGCATCCTGGGTATCCTTAAGGCTGCAGCAGGTCCCAAAGAGGTCCTCACCTATCATGTCATTTTCATATAATCGCATGGTACAACCAATGCAGGAAAAGCCCCTCTTTGCCATAAGCTCTGCGGCCACACTGCTGTCAACGCCTCCGCTCATGGCTATAAGTGCTGTTTTTTTCTTATTATCCATAACACCTCATCTGTAAATAATTCCGGTAACAATGACAGATAACCTGTCTTATCCACCCTGCAACAGAATTGCAAATTAAATAAATTTCTGAACTGCCTTCTGGAATTCCTCAACAGCTCTTGTATCACCATCCTCGATGGCATGTATGATGCAGTGAGTCATATGCTCATTAATTATTTCCTTACCAAGATTCTTAAGAGCCGAGTTCACTGCGGACAGCTGCATAAGAACATCCGCGCAGTCATCATCATTTTCTATCATAAGCTTTACATGGTTGAGATGTCCTATGGCTCTGCTAAGTCTGTTTATCTGTTTTTTCTTCTCCTCGGGAGAATGGAAATGTCCGTGATCATGAACATGCTCGTGTTCCTCATGTGCATGTCCCTCATGACTATGCTCATGAACGTGATCATGTTCACCATGGCTGTGTTCGTGCTCGTGACCTTCATGGGTATGCTCATGGGTGTGTGTCTGTTTTTTCTTCATTTCTGTTTCCTTTATATCTAATCAATAATTCTGAAATCTAAGGGGAAGCTCAAGTCCGTGACTCTCTAAAAGTTCCTTATCTCTCAGGATAACCTCTGCTTTATCATCAGCTATTATAGTACCATCATGCAAAAGAACAACCCTTTCACATGTATCCATTATAAAATCAAGATCGTGGGATGCAACTATTTTAAGGCATTTAAGCTCATTTAATATATTGATAAGATTCCTTCTGTTCCTTGGATCAAGGGCAATTGAGGGCTCATCCATAAGTATTATATCAGGCTCCATGGATAAAATTGTCGCGATGGCAGCTAGCTTTTTCTCACCTCCGGATAGCTTGTAGATCTGCTTGTTTCTAAGATACTCTATGTGCACCTTTGCAAGAGCTTCATCTGTTCTTCTTTTTACCTCATCCTCAGAAAGCCCGTAATTCCTGGGGCCAAAAGACACGTCCTGCTCTACGGTTGACATGAAAAGCTGACTGTCAGAGTCCTGGAAAACATAGCCTATATGCTCTCTCACATGGTTTAGATTTTTCTTATTAACTGCGTGCCCTACTATTTCAAGGCGTCCGTCATAGTCAAGATAAAGCCCCACAAGCAGTTTTAATAAAGTGGACTTACCTATGCCGTTTGCCCCAAGAAGTCCTATACTCTCACCATCATGGGCATGTAAATTTAAATCAAACAAAACCTGCTGATTTTTTTCATAGGAAAAATTCAAATGTTCAATTGTTAAGAGTTCACCATGTATTCCGGTATGCATTCCTTACTTCCTTTTTATTATCTGCGCCTTACACGTGTCGTTTTAATCACGTTCCAAAACATCCTTCATAAAAACAAATAACTGTGTCTTATAAGTATAAAAATAGTTATCCAGACTATGGGATATATTACATCTATCGCTCTTACTTTTATTTTTTCAGAAGAAAAATCTCCCTTAAAGCCCCTAAGCAGCATGCTCTCGTATACGATTGTAGCTCTGTCCATACTTCGAATGAGCCACATACCAACAAGCGTACCCCATGCGCTGTAATGAACTCCATTTTGATGGGGAGCCCTTAGTTTATAGGCCGTAGCTATTCTGTCAGCTTCTTCGCCCATTATATAAAAATATCTTCCTATCAGGAGCACAACTATTACGATTATCTTAGGAACATGCAGCACGCTTAGCGCATAGCATATTTTTTCAATGGATGTTGTAGCTATAAGAATATAGGTTGCAAGCACAGCATAGAACCCTTTTAACATCAGGGTAAACATCGAGATAACGCCTCTCGAGATCCCAACATCTCCTACCTGCAACAGTACCTCTTTATCAAAAAAAGGATTAAGCACTCCCACAAAAATCACCAGTGGAAGTATCAGCCTCATCCTGTAAATTCCTGTTTTAAATGAAAGTTCTCCGATGACAAAACCGAAAATGATATAAACAGACATAAGAATCAGCGGTGTCACAGCATATTTATTTATGGACACCACAGTAAAAATGTATATAACGCTAATAAGCAGCTTCCCCAAAGGATGAAGGTCATTCATCCAATGAGAACGCTGCCATAATTCTTCAATGCTTTTAAATTCGTTTAACTTCTTTTCAATTGAATCCATTAAAACTAACCATTTCTTAAAAATGGCTATGAGTTATTAGTTTTCCTGAACACTCTTACCATTTTTAAAGAATTTAAATGCATAGCATACCAGTGTAAGTATGATAACAACCATGAGCGAACCCACGATTCCGGAGAAGCTTGTTCCTACAGCTGCTTCGCTGTCCTTAAATGCGTAGTCCGGTAAAAGTGAAGTTGTAGTCTGGATGTTCTCAGCAGTTTCATATACGCTTCCATCAGCTTCAAGCTCTGATGTGCCTGCTACCTTCTCCATGGACCACTCAAGGCCATCCGGGAAAGCAGATGCAAAAAGTGATACAACGCCGCCGCAAAGTGCAGCAGCTACAGCAAGAACGATGATAGTCTTCTTGAATGAAAGCTTGCTCTCGCTCTTGTTCTCGCCTACGCCCCATAAGAGCTCAGGTCTTGCTTCATTTACAAAAGTAAGCACAGCAGCTGTAATAAGTCCCTCTACAGCACCGATTGCAAGGTGAATAGGCTGCATTGTTGCAAGGAATACAGAGAAAGGAAGCTCTGTAACTCCTGAAGCAAGTGTCTCAAGTGTAACTGATAATGCGCCAAGCTGAAGTGTAAGCACGCAACCAAGTATAGATGCAAGAACTATCTTACCTCTTGTAACTCCTTTTTTCATGATAGGCTTCCAAATGAGAAGCGCTCCAATAAAGCACCCGTAAAAGGCCATATTCCAGACGTTACATCCAAGGGCCAAAAGACCACCGTCTGCAAACATCAGACATTGTATCAGAAGTACTCCTATCATAGTAAGGAATCCTGCGTAAGGTCCAAGAAGTGCTGAAAGCATCATACCTCCGCAAAGATGTCCTGAAGATCCTGTTCCGGGAATTGTGAAGTTAAGCATCTGAGTAGCGAATACAAAAGCACCCATTACACCCATTACAGGGATTTTCTTCGGATCGTCCTCAAGTCTTACTTTCTTGATTGAATAAGCGGCAGCTCCTGTTGAAAGAACGTACATTGTTCCTGCAACTGCGGGAGTTACCAGTGCATCAGCCATATGCATAATTATTTCTCCTCCATGTGTATGTATAGAAACGAAATCGTCATAAGCACGTTTCTAAAAGAGTATAATATTGCATACAACTCACTTACAAGCCCCCTGGGGGGATGTAAATTGCAGATATTTACGTAAAAATTTGAATTAAGTCCTTTCACAATCATATTTTAACGCTATTTTGCATGTAAAATATAGTTTATGATTTTATAATATTTTCTTTAGCCTTTACTAATACTTCTTATTGTTCTTTTAGGGTTCGTACATACTTTTGTCAAATTTAAAATGTATTATAAACATATCAGAAGCGAAGACTTCTGACTCCCCCAACAAAACTTTTTTCATACCAGGGCTGTAAGGTTCCCCACCTTACAGCTCCTCCTCCATTAATAGGGCTTTTTTTATTTTCTCTTCCTTTTTCCCGAAGCTTTAGTCTTATTTGAAGAACTGTTATTTCTGTTGCCGGATGCTCTTTTTCCTTTACCCGTTTTACTGCTACCGGTTTTTCCATTGGCGAGCTTACCTGATTTTCCAAACCTTCCTGCGGCTTTATCATTTGTAACCTTTCTTGGCGGAATAAGGCATTCCTTACCAAAGCCTATCAGATCTTCTCTGTGCTCACGAAGCAGAGCTTCCTTAACAAGCTCGTAGTTCTCCGGTCTCCTGTACTGAATAAGAGCTCTCTGCATAGCCTTTTCATGAGGATCTCTTGCTACATAGACTTTCTCCATGGTGAGTGGATCTATGCCTGTGTAATACATGCATGTAGAAACCGTTCCCGGCGTAGGATAAAAGTCCTGAACCTGATCAGGATTAAGTCTATGCTTACAAAGATACTCTGCAAGGGCTATGGCGTCCTTAATGGTACTTCCCGGATGTGATGACATCAGGTAAGGTACCGCATACTGCTGAAGTCCAAGGTCTTTATTTACCTTATCGAATTTCTCGATAAACTTATCATATACGCTGACAGAAGGCTTTCCCATCTTGGAAAGAACATTATCTGAAATGTGCTCAGGGGCCACACGGAGCTGTCCGCTTATATGATACTTACAAAGCTGCCTAAGGAATGAGTCATCCTTATCTGCTAAGAGGTAATCGAATCTTATTCCACTTCTTACAAAAACCTTTTTAACACCTTTAAGTTCTCTTAATTCCTTTAGGAGTTTAAGATAATCCTTGTGGTCCACTTCCATATTGGGACAGGGCTTTGGATACAGGCACTTTTTATTCATACAGGCGCCGTTTACAAGCTGCTTCTTACATGCAGGCTTTCTGAACTGAGCTGTAGGTCCGCCTACATCATGGATGTAACCCTTAAAATCCTTCTCTGATAAGAAAATCTTTGCTTCTTTTAATATTGATTCATGGCTTCTGGCCTGAACAATTCTGCCCTGATGGAAGGTCAGCGCACAGAAATTACACTCACCAAAACAACCTCTGTTAGATGATATGGAGAACTTGATCTCACTAAAAGCAGGAATGCCTCCCATTTTGTCATAAACAGGATGCCATGCCCTCATATAAGGCCTCTCGTATACATCGTCAAACTCCTGCTGAGTAAGCGGCCTCGAAGGAGGATTCTGTACAACAAAAAGACTCTTATCATAGGTCTCATAGAGACGTTTTCCGTTAAAGGGATCAGTGTTTTTATACTGTATACCAAAGCTTTCGGCATACTTTTTCTTATCTTCCTTAATCTCTTCGAACTCAGGAAGCTTTATGGCATCGTAGATGTTTTCCTCATCTCTTGTCTTATAAACTGTTCCGTTTATAAATGTGATATCCGCAACATCCATGCCGGATGCAAGAGCATCAGCGATCTCAACTATGCTTATCTCTCCCATTCCATAGGATATGATATCTGCGCCTGAATCAAGAAGAATTGAACGTCTTACCTTATTGGACCAGTAATCATAGTGGCCAAGACGCCTTAAGCTGGCTTCTATTCCTCCAACGATTATGGGATTTTTCTTATATACCTTACGGATCAGGTTACAGTATACGATTGTAGCATAGTCAGGGCGCTTACCCATCTCACCACCGGGACTGTATGCATCTGTCTGCCTTCTTTTCTTGGCCACAGTGTAATGATTAACCATTGAGTCCATGTTTCCGGCTGATACCAGAAATCCAAGACGGGGTTCACCAAGTACCGTAATGCTGTTTTCATCCCTAAAATCAGGCTGACAAATAAGGCCCACGCTATAACCGTGAGCCTCCAATGTTCTTGTAATGATAGCACTTCCAAAGCTTGAATGATCAACATATGCATCGCCGCACACATAGACAAAATCAACCTGTGAAAGTCCCATTTCTTCCATATCTTTTTTGCTGATAGGTGGAAATCCTAATGCCATATCTTATTCCATTTCACTAAGAAGTTTATTTGCATAAACAAGTCTTACGCAGACAGTGAAAATCTCCATCGCTGTACGAAGATCACCAAGCGAAGGATATGTAGGTGCAATTCTGATATTACTATCATGAGGATCCTTCTTATAAGGATATGTAGCACCTGCGCCTGTCATGGTAACACCGGCTTTCTTTGCTCTGTCTACTATAGCCTTTGCGCAGCCCTCGGGAGCATCAAAGCTGATAAAGTAACCTCCCTTGGGTCTTGTCCAATCGCCGATCCCGTAAGGAGCAAGGTCTCTGTCAAGGATCTCAAGAACAGCCTCAAACTTCGGTCTGATGATAGCTGCGTGTTTCTTCATATGTTCCTTCATACCATTGATATCGCCAAAGAAACGCACGTGACGAAGCTGGTTAACCTTGTCATGACCGATAGTCTGGTTAGTAAGCTGAGCCTTGATCTCTTCAAGATTGTTAAGAGATGTAGCTATAGCTGCAATTCCGCTTCCGGGGAATGTGATCTTGGAAGTGGATGAAAACTTATAAACCATATCGGGACTTCCTGCCTTCTTACACTCAGCAAGGATCTCGATCAGATAATCCTGGTCATCATCATAAAGATGATGAATGCCGTATGCATTATCCCAGAAAATTCTGAAATCTCTTGCAGCGGGGCGAAGTCTTGCAAAACGTCTTACTGTATCATCTGAATATGAGTACCCTTGCGGATTGGAATACTTAGGCACACACCATATTCCCTTTATTGATTCATCCTCAGATACAAGCTTCTCAACTATATCCATATCAGGACCTGTAGGAGTCATGGGTACAGGAATCATCTCGATACCAAAATACTGAGTGATGGCAAAATGTCTGTCATAACCTGGTACCGGGCAAAGGAATTTAACCTTATCAAGTTTACACCAGGGTGTATTGCCCATGATACCATGTGTATAAGCACGAGAAACTGTGTCATACATAACATTAAGTGATGAGTTACCATATATGATAATGTTGTCCGGACTGTTCTCCATCATGGCACCGATCAGCTCTTTTGCTTCCTGGATACCATCGAGGACACCGTAGTTACGGCAATCTGTTCCATCTTCGCAGGACAGATCAGCTTCAGAATTAAGTGCATCCATAAGTCCCATGGAAAGATCAAGCTGCTCATGGCAGGGCTTTCCTCTGGCCATATTCAGAGTAAGATCCATATCCTGATATCTCTTGTACTCTGCCTTCAGGTTAGCAACTTCGCGCTGAAGCTCCTCTTTGTTCATTTCCTTATAGGTCTTGACCTTAAGGTCAACGTTTTTCAGATCCGGCTTATTGTTTTTCATAATAAAACTCCTTATCCCAAAATTGACTAGAATGTATTATATCACAACTTATTAATAATGCGATACTTTAATGTGATAAAGAATCCACAGAATGAAACAGAAAATTCGGAAGAATTTCCCATGAGATAAAAAACGGAGCAGCATTTCGCCGCTCCGCCAAATCATAAACTCAAGTTAATTTACCGGATCAATAAGATCTCTGTACCACTTAAGTGCATCTGTATAGGCCTCGTAAATCTTATCCATCTCAAGATTATCAAGAATCATAAGTCTTGAAACCTCCTGCCAGGAAGCATCCTCATACTGATAAATAAGATTAAGCACAGGCCACAGCTCTCCTGTATTGCCTAAAAGTGCATCTTCTATTTTCTTTGATACATGAACAAGCTTAAGGGATTCCTCCATGGTCTGATCAAGCATTATATCAAGAAGTGAGAAAAGACCTGCCAGGAAAAGCTCTGAAGAAAGTCCTGCCATATCAAATACACTTGCAAGATTCTCAGCGAATTTAGCACGAATCATTGAGATTCTTGTAATCTCACTGGGCTTATCAGCGCAAAGCTCTTTGGTTACTGCGGTGTTGATCCATCTCTTAAGCTCCTTCTGTCCAAGCATTGCAGCCGCATGCCTTACGGAAGTAATCTCGGAATTGATGGCCATATGATTAACCATCTCAAGCATAGAAATAACTAGAGCTGCATCTTTCCCAATTACATCAGCTGCCTTCTGAAGATCAAAGTCAGGATCATTGACAACATTTAAAAGTTCAATATATGTAACCTTAAGAGGTGCAACAGAAATCTCAGAATCCTCTACAGGTACTCGGAAGAAGCTTCCCTCATAGAGATCGTAGGATCCGTCTGAAGATAGTCTCTCATAATCATCCTTGCTGTCTACATTTACAGCACATAATTTAATCTTGGGAAAAGCCTTCTGGAAATAGATCTTTGCACTTCTGATATTGACCTTGCGATGGTCAAGAAGCACATAATCACACATCTCGAGCAGAGGTCTGAAGGTCTCGAACATGTTGCCTGCAAGCTTCCTCACAGCAATCTTGTAGCCCTGTCCTCTCAGATCCCAAAGCCTTGCAAGATAAGGCTCCTGGGGAAGAACCGTATTGTCTAAAAGAAGAACTATCCTCTGCTTCGGCGCGCTGCACTGCTCTTCGATGTTGGCAAATAAAGAGATATTGTTGATCTCAACAAAGACCTCCTTGTTACCGGACAGTACATTGGTACCGATACTATCTACGATGTCAAGTCCAACGATATCAACTACATTATCAAGATAACCCGTACCCATAAGCTGCGGGTTCATAAGGTAGTTCTCTCTCTGTGCAAATACAGAGTATGCGCAGACTTTCATCTCATCATCAAACAGCGGAATAAGCGAAGCAAGCATGGAACTTTCTCCTTTCGATTGTTTTCTGAATTCTGATAATTTATTATACCATTTTGCAAAAAAAAAGAACAGATTTACTGTTCTTTTAAGACCCGAAATGCCGGTTCCGGTTATTTGACTCCTAGCAAACGCCAGGTGGGTTACCGCAGCAGCGATATCTGTCTTCCTCTCCCATAGCTTGTCTGCACATGTGCAGGGCCGGAGGCGTGACATCAATCCAGCAATCTAGGTGTCCCGTTTAAAGTAACTGTAGGTTCAAATTACACCGGAAGTGTCGAGCATCCCAGGCGAGCTCGAGGCTCGTATAAACTGCTTCTGCAGTTCTTTAATTATATTATAAATCACACGAGCCCCAAATCAATAGAATAATCCTTAAAAATTCTTAAGAAATAATGAAAAAACCGCATAAAATCTTCATTCCGAGCGTTTTCTCATGAAAAAACGTTACATCAAAGCGGCTTTGTAGCATTCTTAAGCCAATCCTTGATTTCCTTCTCTTCAATAAGCGGTTCAATGGTATCATATACCATCTTCTGATACTCATTTATGGCATCAATCTCTCTCGGCTGGAGATATTTCTTATCGATTGCATCACGATCAAGAGGCACGTAGGTAAGGTGCTTAAAGCTAAGGAACTGTCCGTCGCTGTTCTTTACATCCTTAACAACCTCTAAGATGTTCTCAATACGGATACCATGCTTACCCTCAATATAAACTCCGGGCTCATCAGACATGATCATTCCCGGCTTAAGAGGTGCTTCATCCTCTACAGAACGTGACTTCCAGCGGATGCTGTGAGGTCCCTCGTGTACGTTGAGGATATATCCGATACCGTGTCCTGTTCCGCACTTATAATCGATTCCGATATTCCAAAGGGGTCCTCTTGCAAGGATATCAAGATTTCTTCCGTTACATCCCTCAAGAAACTTTGCATTTGCCAGCTGAAGCATACCTACAGCTGTAAGAGTGTAGTGCTTCTTCTCTTCTGCTGAAATCTTGCCAAGGACAATGGTTCTGGTAACATCTGTTGTACCACCCATGTAGGTTCCGCCTGAATCAACAAGAAGGAATCCCTCGCCCTTAAGAGCAGCATTATCATCCTCAGTTGCTTCATAATGCATCATTGCAGCATTATCCTTGTAAGCACTGATTGTAGGGAATGACAGCTCGATAAATCCGGGAAGCTGAGCTCTCATCTCATCAAGATGCATGGCAGCTGTATATTCGTTGAGTTCTCCCTTGGGAGCTTCCTTTTTTACCCAATAGATGAATTTTGTAAGAGCAGCACTGTCGCGGATGTAAACCTCGCGAATATTCTTAAGCTCCGTATCATTCTTACATGCCTTCATCATCTCTGTAGGATCAAAGATGTTCTTAATCTTAGCATTTCTGCTCTCAGAATTATCGCTGATAGTTCTGTAAACCTGATAGCTTACATTTCTCTCATCATAAAGTGTGATGCCTTCGTATTCATATTCATCAAGCCATCCGATGATCTTGCTATAGGGTGCAAGCTCAATTTCATTCTTCTCACAGTAAGCGCGAACTTCATCGCTAAGCTCATCAAACTGTACGAAAAGAACTGTCTTTTTCTCTGTGATGAAAAGATAGCTCAAAATTACAGGATTACACTCTACGTCATTACCTCTAAGGTTTGTAAGCCAGCAGATGTCATCCAACTTGCAAAGAAGATATGCCTTTGCCTTGTTCTCTGTCATTGTGGCACGAACTTCTTCAAGCTTTTCTTTAAAGCTCTTACCGCAAAGTTCATCGGGAAGGATATAGATGGGATTGCAGGGGAGCTTGGGTCTGTCTGTCCATACCTCCATTGCAAGATCTCTGTCATATTTTACCTTCGCCTGAATCTTCTTAAGAGCCTTTTCATAAGAAAGACCCTCAACAGCAGGAACTACCTTTCCGTCAAAACCAAGGACCTCTCCTGCCTTCATATTGTCTTTAAGATATTCTTTGATTGTGGGAACGCCCTCTTCGCCCATGCGGTAAAGAGTAACTCCTGTTCCCTTCATCTCTCTCTCAGCCTGGATGAAATATCTTCCATCAGTCCACATTCCGGCCCACTTCTTAGATACAACCAAGGTACCGTTTGATCCTGTGAAGCCGCAGAAAAACTCCCTCACCTTGAAAAAATCTGCCGCATACTCAGAATTATGATAATCGGATGTGGGCATAAGATAATAATCAATGCCGTTCTCCTCCATCTTTGCTCTGAGAGCAGAAAGTCTTTCTTTAATTACTTTATTCTCCAATTCCTAAAACCTCCAAAAGTCCCCTATTACGGGCCTTTTATATTATCTTTCCTCCATGGGCACATAAGGATATTCATCACTTACTGCCTTATATGCAGGACGAATGATCTTACTGTTGTTGGCAAGCTCTTCCATTCTGTGAGCACTCCAGCCAACTATACGGGCAATTGCAAACATAGGTGTGAAAAGCTCCTCCGGAAGCTCAAGCATCTTGTAAACAAATCCGGAATAGAAGTCCACGTTAATACTAACGCCCTTGTACATCTTACGCTCAGCGCTGATCACTTCAGGCGCAAGTCTCTCCACCATCTCATAGAGAGCAAGCTCTTTGTCCATGCCTTTTTCCTTAGCGAGCTTAATTGTGTACTCCTTAAGAAGTACTGCTCTCGGGTCTGATTTTGAGTAAATAGCATGTCCTACACCATAGATTAGACCTGCTTTATCAAAAGCTTCTTTATGAAGGAGTTTCTTTAAGTATTCCTTTACCTCTTCCTCATCAGCCCAGTCCTTAAGCTCCTTCTCCATCTGGTCAAACATGTGAATAACCTTGATGTTGGCACCACCGTGTCTTGGTCCCTTAAGAGAACCGATAGCTGCAGCTATAACAGAATAAGTATCTGTCATGGATGAGCTTACAACGTGAGTTGTAAATGATGAGTTATTACCACCACCATGCTCCATGTGAAGGATAAGGCAGATATCAAGAAGTCTTGCTTCAAGCTCTGTGTATTTACTGTCAGGACGAAGCAGATACAGTATATGCTCTGCTGTTGACAACTCTGCCTTCGGAGGGTGAATGAAAAGACTCTTACCCTCGTGATAATGGTTATATGCCTGATATCCGTAAATAGCAAGGAGCGGGAAGAGACTTATCATCTGCAGGCTCTGCCTTAGTACATTAGGCATAGAAACATCATCTGCACTGTCATCGTAGGAATACAATGTCAGCACACTTCTTGAAAGAGTATTCATCATATCACGGCTGGGTGCCTTCATGATGATATCTCTTACAAAACCCGTAGGCAGTGATCTGTAAAAGCCAAGGAGCTCACAGAAGCCCTGCAATTCACTCTTTGTGGGGAGCTTTCCAAAAAGAAGCAAATACGCTGTCTCTTCAAAACCACAATTACTATGGGATGCCGTTCCGTGAACGATGTCCTTAACATTGATTCCCCTGTAGAAAAGCTCACCATCTGCGGGGATTGTCTCACCATTAATATGCTGCGTAGCATTGATGGTAGAAATGTTAGTAAGGCCGGTTAGGACACCCTTACCATTTAAATCACGAAGACCTCTTTTTACATCGTACTTAGTGTAGAGATCGGTATCAATGACATCTGCTGTCTCCACCAGTCTGGCAAGATCCTCTAATTCAGGTGTGTTGTCAGAATAAATGTTTATCTCGTTGTTGTTACCCATTGATATCCCCCGTTTCCTATTTTTTATTTTAGTATATCCGATTACTGTAAAAAGCTTCTTACCGCATCAGCAAGGCCATCCTTGGAAACTACCTTGTTATGCAGTACTTTTGCATCTCTTATTGATGTAACAGCCTCAGGAATCTCTACGCCTGAAACCTCAGAGAGCTTATCGGCAAGCTGGAAGTCATCAAGACTGTCATCGTTTTTACCAAGTGCAGTCATAACGCTTCTTGTGAACTTGTAAGGGCTTGCTGTAGATGCGATAACCGTAACGGTTTTGTCACCTGTTTCACGCACATATTTGTCATATACGCAGGAAGCAACTGCTGTGTGTGTATCGATAAGATAACCTGTATCACCAAAGAGTGAACTGATTGTCTTAGCTGTCTCTTCCTCTGTTGCATATCCGCCGTAGAAGCAGCCAAGCTTCTCTTTCATAGCGTCTGTTATCTCATATTTACCTTCTGAGGATAGCTGCTTCATGTAGTTTGCATCTGCAACAGCATCATCACCGGCAATATGATAAATGAGTCTCTCAAGATTGGATGAGATGAGGATATCCATTGAAGGTGAGCTTGTAAGTACAAATTCTCTGTTCCTGTCATACTCTCCTGTCTTGAAGAAGTCATAAAGTACCTTGTTTGAGTTGGATGCACAAATAAATGTCTTGATGGGTAATCCCATTTTTCCTGCATAATATGCAGCCAGGATATTACCGAAGTTACCTGTGGGAACTACAACATTTATCTGGTCTCCCTCAGCAATTCTTCCCTCTTTGAGAAGTCTTGTGTATGCATAAACATAATAAACGACCTGCGGCATAAGTCTTCCGATATTGATGGAGTTTGCACTTGAGAACTGGAAGCCCTTCTCGTCAAGCTCTTTTGCAAAATCAGGATCTGTGAAGATCTTCTTAACGCCTGTCTGAGCATCATCGAAGTTACCCTCAATTGCTACAACGCAAGTATTCGCGCCTTCCTGAGTAACCATCTGTCTCTCCTGTATGGGAGAAACACCGTCCTTGGGATAAAATACAACGATTCTGGTTCCGGGAACATCGGCAAAGCCTGCAAGAGCTGCCTTTCCTGTGTCACCGCTTGTAGCTGTAAGAATAACTATCTCATTCTTTAAATTGTTTTTCTTAGCAGCTGTTGTCATGAGATAAGGAAGTATTGAAAGGGCCATATCCTTGAAGGCTATTGTCTTTCCATGATAAAGCTCAAGATAGAAAGCGCCGCCTGCCTCTGTCATAGGAGCCATCTCTTCTGTGTCAAACTTGGAATCGTATGCATGATCTATACAATAACGCAGCTCTTCCTCGGTATAATCCGTAAGCATCAGCTTCATAACCTGGTAAGCGGTCTCACGGTAATCCATCTCCTTAAGCTCTGAAAAAGTCTTATCAAGATGAGGTATATGATCCGGTACAAACAGTCCTCCATCAGCGGCAAGACCTCTGAGTATTGCCTGTGAAGCTGTAACCTGATTTTTGTCTCCTCTGGTACTCCTGTACATAACTTCCATAATATGACACTCCTCCGTTTTCATGTTGTTAGCAAATAAAACACTGTGATACAATAAGATAGATAAATGACTATACATTCATGAGTCGTTTACGATTTTCTTATGAACATATACTTTGAGTAAAAAGTATAACACAAAAATGCATATTTTTACATAACCAATTACTAGTCAATTTTAGTTTATGGGGGTAAACCAAAATGGCAAACAAAGTAACGGGGGTATACGAAACATGTCTCAAGGATGGGACTAAATCTTATCGTGCATCAATCACCTACAAGGGCAAACACATAGCTCTTGGTTCTTTTAGTAATGCTCGCCTGGCAGGACGGGCTTACACTCAGGCTCAAAGCATTCTCGAGGACACTTCATGGACACTTGATTCTTATAAGCAGGGACAGCCACTGCCCTTTGAAAAGTGTGTTGTTCTGATCAACTATAGGGATAAAGGTCTCTACATTCCAAATCCTATATATCTTGAAAAGAAGTTCTTTTTATACTATCTCTCACCGCAGCAAACTCTTATTTTTGATATAGATGACCTGTTCTATTATTCATCACATAAGATCATGCAGAGAGGCTCACATCTTTTCGTGGCTGACTACGGCTCACAGATAAGCATACTGAGTCGCTACGGCATAAGAAGCTACGCTGTAGAAGGAAGAGATTATAAATTTGCAAACGGGAACTCCAGCGATCTTCGCTATGAAAATATCGAGATACTTAACAGATACCACGGCGTCCGCCAGTACAACCACAGGGGTTATCTGAAGTATAAGACCGTAATCCATGTCCGGGGTGATTTTGTTGTTGGAAAATATAACACCGAGAATGAAGCTGCCATTGCATATAACAAAGCAGTTGATATTCTAAAAAGAAACGGCATCGAGAAAAACTATATGCAAAACTACATAGAGGATCTTTCAGCTTCACAATATGCGGATATCTACACTACAGTAAAGATATCTCCAAAGATAATGAAACTGAACATGGCCTGACCTGCCATACCTGAATATGTTGATTTACCATACCTAAATAAATATATTTAAACAAATAAGGTCTGATTTACCATATTTAAAAAATACATTCAAGCAAAATAAGGCCGCCACCACATATATCAGAACACAGACGATTATAAGCGAAGCTTAACGAGTATGTGTTTTGATATATGTGATGGCGGCCAATCAATTTCTTAAAGCATAAGATTCATATTACTTTTCTGCTCTTCGTCTTCCAGCTGCTTTTTCTGCATCTGATTGCGATAAGCTTCAAGAGTCTGATTCTTGCGGAGCTCTGTGATCTCCTGTGCAATATCAGTATCAGTAATCCTGCTCTCTGCACTAAGTACATTCTCTCTTGCGATAGAATTGTAGCTTATGTTGTGCTCGTAACCATTTGTAGTAGCTCCTACCGTGCTTCTGGCATCACTCACACTCTGAATTGCAGCGTCTATGGAATCGATATCATTAACATCGAGATTATCGAGTCCAAGTGCCTTCATCTGTGAAGAATCAAGCTGCTGACCGATACCCTGCATAAGCTGCGCATTGACACCTGCGATATCGCTTCTGTCACTTGCTGTAAGGGTACCATTCTGTGAATAAACGGCGTTAGCGCGAATATCCTGCAGATAACTCGTAACACCATCAAGAACTCCGTCACGAATGTTCAGCTGAGATACATTATCTCTTGAATTCCTTGCATTAACGTTGTGAGTTCTCTGAGCTGCCTCCATCTTCTGAGAGATGGCAAGCTCGGCGGCACCATCTGCTGCGGACTGTAACTTGTTACCGCTAGCAATCTTGCCATAGGATGAATAGTTACTATAGCTGTTGTTACTAATGCCTCCTATCATATAGCGCCTCCTTTCTTCCTCCGTGAATAAGGATAAATCCGTTCTGCGCCTGTGACTCCTATAAGTCCCCACTTGATGTAGTCACTGGGATAGATTCTCCGTCCCTGAAAATCTATCTTAGGATCCTTCCAAACATCTGTCATGAAGACAGAATAACCTATAGTTAATTAATACAATAACATTTTTACGTCAATTTGTAAAGAATTTCATTTTTGTGATTATTAACAAAATTATCCTATCGCTTTTATTGACATTTCCTCATACTGTCTTGAGAAGAGGCTGTAGTAATATCCCTGCTTATTCTTCATGAGTTCCTTGTGTTTTCCGCGTTCTATGATCTTACCATCCTTAACAACAAGGATTACATCAGCATCAACAACAGTTGATAATCTGTGGGCAATCATAAATGATGTTCTACCCTTTATTACAACAGAGATCGCATCCTGAATAGCTTTTTCCGTAACGGTATCAATTGATGATGTAGCCTCATCAAGTACCAGAATCTTAGGATCTGCCAGTATCGCTCTTGCAAATGATAACAACTGCTTTTCACCTGTTGAAAGCATATCTCCACCTTCACCAACATCACTGTCAAGGCCTTTATCCATGCGCTTTACGATCTCTTCAGCAGATACCAGCTTAAGAGCATTCCAAATCTCTTCATCCGTTGCGTCGGGATTACCATATTTCAGGTTCTCTCTTACGCTTCCTGAGAAAAGATGAGGTGTCTGAAGCACATATCCGATATTGCTGTGAAGCCACAGCTGTGACCTTTCTCTGGCATCTCTTCCATCAATCAGCACCTGTCCCTTTGTAGGCTCAAAAAATCTGCATACAAGGTTAACAAGTGTGGATTTACCTGCACCTGTCTCACCAACAATAGCAACGTTGGTACCCTGCGGAACCTTAAGATCAAAGTTCTCAAGAACATACTCTGTTCCGTCAGGATAATGGAAAGACACATCCTTGAATTCCACATCACCGTAAAGCTCTTCCCAATTCTCCTTTTTGGGATTAAAGGTATCGCCGTACTTCTCAATAACTTCCTTAGAATCAGCCACGTCTGACTCAGTGTTGAGAAGCCTGGTAAGTCGTTCAACGTTTACCTGCACTGCAATAAGATCAGATATTGTAACGATGATATTCTGAATAGGCTCAAGTATACCAAGGGCGTAGGACAGGAAAACTGAAAGTGTTCCAATTTCCATAACTCCCTCCATGGTTATCTTTCCGCCTCTCCAAAGAGCCAGTGCCAGAGCACATGATGAAAGCATGGTTACAGATGCGGTAAACAGCGCAGAGTAATGGGTTGCATGGACTGCATTTTTGCGATAGCTCTCTGTATCTCTGGTAAAATCATCCTGGATCTTCTTTTCAACAACAAGCGTTTTTATTGCCTTGGCACCGGTAATTCCTTCATTGAAGTTACTCGTGATGGTAGAATTAAGCTCTCTTATGTGTCTGTTAAGCACAATAAGATGTTTTTGAAAATAAATAACCAGCACAACAGCTATAGGAACCAGCGCAAGTATATAAAGGGCCAGGCGCACATTTATGGACAGCATTACTATCAAAACGAACAGGATATAACTTCCGTTCCATATGATGTCCATCATTCTCCAAGCCACGAGCATACCGATTTTTCCGGTATCACTCATTACTCTTGCATGAATATAACCAACGTTATTTTGATTGAAATATGAGAAAGAAAGCTCCTGCAAATGGTTAAATGCTGCATTTCTGAGATCTCTGTCAACAGACATCTCTATCTGTCCGCACATGTAAGCACTTGTAAAATCCATACAAAGCTTTACCACCAGTACAAGTGCATATAAAAGCGCAAATCTGCTAATTCCTTCCAACGTTCCTTTTACAACATAATTGTTGATTGCATATCTGTTAAAAAGTGGAACAATACTGTCTACAAGACTTACCATCGCCCCAAGGAAGATCATGATCATCATCCTGTATCTGTAGGGCTTTAAATATGGTAAAAGTCTCGGAATCCCCATCCAGGGGAGCTTGACTATTTCTTTGTTTTCTTTGGACTCAGGCACGTTCCTCACCTCCCTGCATCTGAATGTCATAGATTTTACGATAAAGGCCGCCCTTTTCTACCAGTTCATCGTGGGTACCCTCTTCAATAAGCTCTCCATGACTCAGAACAATAATATGATCAGCATGCATAAGCGTAGTTATCCTATGTGAGATCAGAATGGTTGTGGCACCGCTTGCATGCTTATCAAGCGCAGCTCTGATCTTGGCATCGGTCTCCGTATCTACAGCTGAAAGCGAATCATCAAATATCATAATCGGCGGCTCTGTAATAAGCATCTGGGCAATAGCAGTCCTCTGCTTCTGTCCACCTGAAAGGGTAACTCCCCTCTCTCCTACAAAGGTGTCATAGCCAGCATCGAAATTCCTGATGGTCTCATCAAGAGATGCAAGCTTGGCAGCTCTGGTGACATCCTTAAGTTCAGGAGTTTTCCTTGTAATTGCTATATTTTCCTTAAGTGTTCTCGAGAACAGGAAAGGCTCCTGCAAAACAAGTCCGATATTTCTTCTAAGATAATGCATCTTGATATTTCTGATATCCACGCCGCCAATTGAAATGGTACCCTGATCCTCAGGAAGCTCATACAGTCTGTCAAGAAGGTACATAAGGGTGGACTTACCGGAACCAGTACCTCCAAGAACTCCAATTGTTTCGCCGGCCTTAACCTTAAAGCTTACATTTTTCAAGATTTCGGAAGATCCGTTATCATAAGAAAAGCTTACGTTATTAAATTCAATATCCTTATCCAGAGACGGCTCTGTTGCGCCTTCTCTGTCAGTTTCAATCTCTGCATTCATGATCTCTCTTAGACGGTCTACGGATACACCGGCTTTACTCATCTCTGAGATAACTCGTCCAAGCATACGTACAGGCCATGAAACCATTGCGTTGTAGGAATAGAAGGCAATCATCTCACCTACCGTGATCTCACCTCTTACTGCAAATACACAGCCCATTACAAGCACTACCATGCACTGCACTCCGGCAATCAGATCATTGGAAGTCCAGAATGCTGAAAGCAGCATCATAAGTTTTATCCACAGCTTGGTGTACGCATCATTCTTTTTCTCAAAGCGATGACGTTCGTAGGTCTCACGTCCAAAAGCTCTTACAACTCTGACACCGGTCAGGTTCTCCTGGGCAATTGCAGACAGTCTTCCCTCTTCCTCATCTGCTTCTCTGAAGGCATTTCCTATACGGTTATGGAAAAACAGCGAGTAAAGCACCAGTACCGGAATAAAGGCAAGAGAAATAAGAGCCAGCTTCACGTGAATCTGGAACATGAAAATGAGTCCAAAGGTAATCATTATCACTATTCTGAAAAGTGAAGTCAGCTGCTCTGACAGGAACACCTTGATGGTCTCTACGTCGGATGTACATCTCTGAATTATATCTCCGGTATGATTTTCTCCATGCCATGCAAAAGGAAGGTGAGAAATATGATCAAACAAAATATCTCTCATCCTCTTGATCAGCTTCTCCGCAGCCATGGAATTCAGGACCTTATTGAGATATCTGCATATTCCGCAAACAATAGCAATCGTTATCACTATACATGCGATAACAAACAAATGGGTCTTCAAATAGGCTTTTCCACCGGATATACCGATAAGAAGCTGCATATAGAAAGGCATGGTCGATTCTGAATCACCGATAAGATAATCCACTGTATATTGGATAATTTTGGGATTGACCATGTCTAAGAAAGCCACAAGCATTGAAAAAACAATGCCTGAAGCAAACAGACCTATACTCCCCTTAAGAAAGAAAAATACAAGCCCCGACCGTGTCGGAAACTTATTCTTATTATTCATTGTAAACTCCCCATTTCTAGTAATTTTTTAGATACGTAATTGTTATCATACTACATTAAATCAAGAAATTTCCACTACTATTTTGCCCTTTTTAACAGGAATTCTGATTCGATAACAGTCGTGCCTCCAGCTCAATTTCAAACGCTCATCATTTATCTCACATCTCTCTATTGTTATGGCGCCTGCACTATTATAAGAAGCCATGTTAATATCACCTGTTTTTCCAACAGTGATAGCCGCATTATCACTGAATCCGTCGGCATTTTTCACCTCTTTTACAACCGTTGGCTCCTCATAGGTAATAAAGCTGAGAACTGCGTCCAGATCTCCATCATATTCATCTACAAGTAGTACCTTATCTTCCTTAAGGCTAACGCTCCTTTTATAGCTTCGAACCTTACTATTCCCAAAAGCCTGCGCTATATCCATGGATAATCTATGGCTTTCCTCATCAAATACAACATCCTTAGCTCCGTATTTTTCACCAGGAAGCTCCATTATGGTCTCATGTCCGTCATAAAAAGTAGGCAGATTATGATACACAGACTGCATGGTCCATATTTCATAGCGCCTGTCAGAAAATGTTTTGGCTGTATATGTAGGTGCACCAAGATCGATAAGGAATGGCTCTCCCTCCTTGTAAAGAGTAATGCTTCCCACATCATTATGATTATGAGAGTCGCCGTTATTTCCGGCTTTTGCTGCGAGAACAAAGCTATTGTTTCTTGCTATCATCATGCCGACGCTCTCAAAGAAAACATCCTTTTCACCCTTATCATTCCCATGTCTGTACTGCATCATATTCTTATGAGCTGATGCCTGTAAAACCCTGTACCAAAGGTTATGCTCTTCTGTGAGAAGCCTTTCATTCCAGTCTTCAGTGCGATAATCATCTGAAGCCATGGCACACAAAGGCTCGTCCGCGCAGGCTTTTCCAAAAAGGAATTCCCTGGCGCTGCGGTTACCGGGCCTCGCAGCGCAGTCCGCATAGTTGATGTAATAGCCGTTATCAACATAAACTTTTCTAATATAATTAGCGATATTGCGTATTTTGTTTACTTTATATGCGTCAGCAAATGCATCACCCGTAATATCATTCAATATGTTCAGTATTCCATAGAGGCACAGCCCCGCATGAGAATAATACTGAGCTCCTTCATCGCAGCAGCCATCTTCTCCATAAGCACTTATAAAATAATCCGTTGAAATTACAGCCTGCTCTATTATCTTTGCGGCAGTGTCCTTATTCATGGAATGGCAAGGCCTTGTAAAAGCAGCCAGAAGCACATTCTGCGTAATCCAAACAGTCCAGTTTATGGCCTTGTTTTCATCATCACCCATCCACCAGAAATGCTCTGAAAGATATGGAATAATCAATCTCTCCCTTATCTCGCTGTCCACATGCTGCGTGATCATAGGGTTTATCTCATCCAAAACCGGTCTTAGCATGTACTCTGCCACTCCAAGAACAGCCCCGGTTTCAGCCGCAAAAAGATCTATAACAGGCTTCTCCGTATCCGGCATATTATCCTGCTTTGCGTCCCTTATATGGGAATTATGTGCAGGATGGCACCAGCTGCTCTCCTCCATGAGAAGATACATTCCATCAAGAATATCCTTTATATATGTGCCTTTATTCTCTACACACTCAGCCATAACCATGGCGGATAGCTTAATTCTTCTTGAAAAAGACTTATCTTCGAAAAACACCCTGTTTCCCGTCTCGTAAAAATCCCGATAATCCGACAGCAAAATCACAGACCATTCTTCTTTTTTCTTATTTTCGCCTTCTTTTACTATGGCTTTTTTCAAATCCTCAGAAAGTCCATCCCAAAACTCTCTGTTCGTTATCTGAGGAATGTTAACTCTTTTATCTAAATTACCGCTGACTGATTCTAAGTACTCTTTAAGCATGTGAAACCTATCCTCCATAAATATCATCCGATACTTTTATTTATCTCTATCCTGAGGGAATGCCTCAATTCCGTATATAACAAGGGGCGCTGCCTTATCAGCAATTCTATATATAGCTTCAGACAGATCTTTAAATGGTCCGCTCTGTACAAACCTTCCGCCCTGACTCCTGTAAATGTTATGGACAAAATATCCGTCACCGTTTTTTGAAATATTCACTGTATGAAGCTGTTTCAGTATATTTTCATGGTCCCAGTAAAAGGTCACCAGAAAGCTGTCGTAACGCTCACCAAAGGTCATAATTACGTCCTTATTCCTGGATGTGAGACGTTTTATACCATAGCCCCTTTTTTTCATGTATTTCGCAGGAGCTGAGGGGGCAATTCCAAAGCCGCCACGTAAAGTAGCCCCATGCCTTTCAAAATAGCTGATAAGCTCAGGCATTTTGGGCATGTCCCCATGAAGGGACATAAGTGCATTCCAAGTGGCTATAATCTCACAGCCTGAATAGGACATATTGGACTTTTTATGGGATCCAAAACACACTTTCTCCCATCTGTTTTGATTCTCAATAAAGCCCTGTCCGTCAAAGATGCCGTTGCCCTTATCATCAAGTATTTTCTCGTTTTCTTCACGATTTAAAGCGACTATTCTTTTCCTGACCTTTCCTGTAAAAACAGAAAGAATCCCAAAAAAAGAAAGCACTACCCTGTTTGGAATATATTTAGGAATTAATTTGTAAATAAAAGCCACTTTTTTCATAGTCAGTAAAGCCCCAAAGTATTGTAAAAATCTTAATAACAGTTTAACATTATTCTTAGATAAATTAGTAGTTATATAACGAATAAGAAAGAGAATTTTATGAATATTACTGAAGTCGTTGCAGGCACACCTCTGACAGTTCATGTTCTTGTGGATAATATGCCTGTAGCTATCAAAACAAAAGCCATTTCTGTAATAGACGGCGCACTTTTGGTGGAGCCGCTTAAATACCATGGTGTCCCGATTCCCGCTTCGACACAGGCAACTGCCGAGGCTACACTTATGCCCATGGGAGACCACCACAGCTTCAGCCTTGAAAGCGTCGTTCCTTACGAGAACTGGAGCGACATCTATTATCTTCTTAAGGGACATGAAATTGTTACAGAGCTTGAGAATCAGCGAAAGGCTGAACGATATGTTATAAATCTGCTTGGAAAAGCAGTTATCAACCATAACACTACTGTAAGTGCCATCATTTACGACATTTCCATAAAGGGACTTTCTCTCCTTTTGGGAAAAATGGCCACAGCTAAACCCGGGGATATTATCAGACTCACCTTCAGACCACCGGGCTACAACAAAGATTTTGAGATTACTCTTACAGTAATCCGCAACTTCAAGGTTGGTACATATGACGCTGTTGGATGTAAGATGCGCGGAATAGACAGTGGTCTTATGGGATACATAATAGACGTCAAAAGAAAAAAGGACGAGACCAAAAGGGCAGAATCCCAGTCAAGAGTTCTTATCCATGACGAAAGTAAAGACGAATAAAAATATGCATCATTTAATTGATGAAAAAAGAGACAAAGCGAAAACTTTGTCTCTTTTAATATCTCATCAACCTGCTGCAGCTACCATATCGTCCATCATCTCAGATGATTCTTCATTTTCAGTTACCTGAATCTCGTCAGTCCTGCGAGGTGCGCGAACACCGAAACTACCTTCATAACGCTGTTCCTTAAGAATCTTACGGATAGCGGCAAGATCCTTGCTCATATCCTCACGCTTTTTGCAGACAACTGTAGGGACACTTCCATTACCCATCTCAACGAAGTATCCGGCTTCTGCTAAGATCTTCTGAATCTTAAGCTTATCTGTGGTACGAATCTCTGCAGGTGTTTTATCTTCTCTCCCCACTACAAACCTCCTATACTAAATTAGCAGTATTTGTGTTTACATGTTTACCTACCACAAAATATAGCACAGACGGTTGGATTTTGCAAGTCGGATCAATGCCCGATGTTATCTGCTCTTCCCACAAAAACTGGCGTTTTATCGGCATTATCAAGGATAAAATAGATAAAAGGTCTATCCAGTATAACCTCTATATTTGATCCCGGAAGAGGCGGCGCCGCACCAAGAGTCAAAACGCCTGTTATTGCTGCAGCCCTTGTTCCCTCTCTATCCAGTTCAATATGCGTCTTATGCAGAATCTGACTTATGAAATCATTCGAATTACCATTAAGCATTCCTGAAAAATCAGCTTTTCCCGGAGCAAAAGCACTATTTACTCCAAGACTTTTTAAGGTATCAGATAACTCCGCTTCAAAATCCAGGGTATACTCAGGAATTCCTATTTCGGCTTTAATATGCAGCGGATTCGCCAAAGCTTTCAAAAGATCTTCGCCCCTTGATGCTTTCAAAATATCACTTACGCTTTTTCCTTTATCCGGAAGTATGGCAGCAAAGGTATATTTCTTGTTTTCATAGGGATACAAAAAGCCCTTTGCGTTTTTCAGTTCAAAATACTGCTTCGAGCTTCCGCAAAGCATTGATACTCTCTTCTTTTTACCGGAAGCAGTTGTAAATATGGCCTCATCATCAACCTGATAATCCTCAAAGGGGTTATCCCATTTTCCCGAAAACGAAAGTGCATTTATGAGGATCATGGAAGCAGCCGGCGAAAGCGTATCCACAAGCTTCTCTATCATCCCATCGGTATTTTCATTAACGAATTTGTTGATCTTATCTGCAGTCTTTTGAGAAAACGCATCAGAGCGAACCTTTGCTCTGAATTCTTCCTTCATTTTCTTCTTGTAGGCTTTGACTATCCTATCGTCGCCGTTTACCCAAATTCCGTTTGCATATTTTATCTGATCGCTCCCGGTATCAGAACTGTCAAGAAGCCTTCTTATACCCTCATTAAGGGCATCTTCATCCATTGAAACAGCCCTAAGAAGCTCATTCTTTGTATCTCCCTTTGCGCCGCCCGCAGCAAGTCCAAGGGCCATTATCACAGATACAGGTGATACAAGAGCATTATCTTTTTCATTATTTTTCAAAATGTTAAGAGCAAAATCCATGCATTTTATAGGAAATTCATTTTTTGATATTCTCATAGATGCGCCTGTCTCCTTGTTTTCGTAAAATCTCTATCCGTAAATTCGATAATATTTATTTATTGTTCACAAAGTGCCCACATTTAATTAATAAATATTGAATCTTTCTTTTATAAAACAGCCATATTTTAGAAACAAATTTATCTTAACATAAACCTATCAGAGATGAAGAACATCTCTTGAACCCCAAAAAACTTTTTTCATACAACATGGTCATGCGACTCCCCATCGCATGACCACCTCCCAAAAATCCAGACCTCTGAAAAAGAGGTCTTTATTTATGCCTATAACGCACGATAGGATTCCGAGGTCGAAATCCTATCTTTTATCACTCTATGGTATATGCCTTCACAAAGAAATCCTTGTCTGTCTGCTTTACAAAAGCATCTCCTGAACTGTCAGCCATGAAGCTGTGACCACTGGCGGTATTTAGTGTATGAATTGCACCCAGGTCATGCTGCCATTCATCCTTGTGCGGATCCGTGGTGAAATCCATTGCCTTCTCGTAGATAAGCTTAGTTTCCTGACCGGGAGTAATTACCACCAGATAGCTGTTATCAGCCTTAATATCAACCGGTTGCTCAAGTGAGAACGTATGATATCCTCCGGTTAAGCTTTTGCAATCCATCGTTATTATTGGTTCACCAAGTTTATTAAAATCGTAAAATTCAAGGCCATCATCAGTGTTTTCTAAAGGAGCATTATCTTTATCCAGTTCATATACGCTCACTTTATCGTTTGTATCTGTGGTCATGGAAAAATATCCAACAGCTGATAATCTCTCATCACTCTCCGGTGAGAAACAAATCCCATAACGAATGTCATTATTATCATACATATAAACAACATTGCTCTGATCCACGATTGGATCCATTATATGAGTTATGAAACCTGCGTACTGATAATTCTTATCATACCATCCATTATCTCCCTCCATGGCGCAGCTATAGGCAGCAACATTGTTATTGATAAGAATGGCATCCTCATAGGACAGATAAAAATATCCTGAAGCCCCTGACTTCGTACCCCAGCTGTTCTTACATATAAATGCTCCGTCTTCTGATGGTTTTGTAATAAAGTTCTTAGCGGGATATTCATCATTCCAGCCCACAATCAAAACCTCGTGATCGGCATAATTCCCATCCCCGTATTTCTTATAGTCATAAAGAGCTACTTTTTTGCCCGTCCAATATGCATCATCGGCACAGATACTTGCCGTTACGCTTCCATGCTCCATTATCATGCGCTTAATAATGTCTCTGTTCTTTTTGGTCGCAGGAACCTCAAGCACATCCTGAACATGGCAAAAAGGCTTTGCATAAGCATCTGAAGGCTCATCGGCGTTCTGTGTATAAATATCCGACTGTCCCTTAATCGCATGAAGAGAATCACTGTCTTCGTCCACTACAGGCCCCTTCCAGGACGTCAGAATAGATAGACAATAGTCTGTAACACCACCCACTGATATATAACTGGTGTCGTATTTTTTAAGGAAGTTATCATTTTCCTCAAAGACAAACTCCCTGTAGTCATCGTCAATTCCGGAATCAAAGGAACCAATTGCCTTATGCATATTGTAGTATGCACTGTGCTTCTCTGATAAATTAAGGCTGTCAGATGCAAGTTCCCTGTGCTTTATCAAAAGATCGCTCTCAACTGCCCCCAGTGCTGCATAATCCCAACAAAGGGCTGTATATCCCTGATTGCGAACAGGCGTTACATAATCATTGTTACCGGTAGCATCAGAGCTGTAAAATACAGGAATCTCAACATTTTCTGCAGACAGTTCAGCATCTGATTCCGTCCCGTCAAGCTTCCCAAGCAAATCCGCTTCAGTGTCATCAATAACAATCGCTTCTTTAACTACAAGTTCCTTTATATTAACAGGAATCACCTCTATAGGTTCAGGTTCCTCCGAATTTTCACCATCACTTCCAGCACTCTCATCATCGCTACTGCCAGTCCCCTGAGAGTCCTTTAAATCGCTTTCTCCGGCGTTTTCATCAATTCCCCCAGATTTATCCCCCGGTTCCTCTATTGGCTCAAAGAGGCTGCTGTAATCACTATTCTCTTGTATATCCTGCTCAGCGGAGACATCAGGCTCCTTTTCATCTGAGCATGAGCACAGAACGGCAGACAATAATATAATTATTGCCGCCTCTTTGATTTTCACAATAGTTTCTCCCTATTACACATTTTATCGCATTTAATTGCACACAAACAAATATAGCGTTTCCAAATTTCAATGACGTAACACCATAATATACCAAAAAATCCCCTCAGACAAATCGAACAATCTGCCTGAGGGGATCAAAAGAATCATTTCTTATTTAAGCTTGAAGTTCTTTACAATTCCATCAAGGGTTACTGCGATGTCCTCCTGCTTGCTGGACATATCACTTACATTCTCAACAACATCTGCTGCTGTGTTGATGGAATCTGTGATATCTGAGCTGTGGGATGCAGTCTCCTGTGTAGATTCTGCAATATTCTGGATAGCGTTGTTAACCTCTTCCATAGAGTTCCTGATATTCTCAACCATCTGAGAAATCTGATCGGACTGTGAACCGAACTGCTGAGCATCATCGCCATACTGACGAGCTACATGTACGAAGTTCTCATAGTCAGGAGCTGCTGTATTATTAACGAAATCAAGAAGCTCTTGTGAACTGTCTGTAAGAGTCTTGAACGCATCCTGTACGCCGTCGATTGTGATCTGAATCTGCTGAACTGCTTCAGCTGTATCACTTGCCAGCTTGTTAATCTCAGAAGCAACAACCGCAAATCCTTTACCATGCTCTCCTGCTCTTGCAGCCTCAATTGATGCATTGAGTGAAAGGAGGTTGATCTGATCTGCAATCTCAGCGATAGACTGTGCCATATTACTGATTTCTTCAACGATCTTAGCCTTTTCGGAAGCTTCGCTAAGCTCTCTGCTTCTTTCCTGAGCTATATTGATAGCGTTATCATAAGCCTTCTGGCTGCTCTGCTCGATTTCCTGAGCTCTCTGCATGATTTCCTTAGTAGCTGCAAGGCTCTCTTCACTGACATCTGCAAGGCTCTGAACAGAGGTATTTACTTCCTCAACAGATGCACTAACTTCCTCAGTAGCTGCACCGGAAGACATCATTGCGTCGTTAACGCCGGACATATTACTCTGAATCTTCTCAAACTGGCTTGTAAGCTCTGAAGCCATGGAAGAAAGAGAAGTACTTGCAGAACTGATATTTTCAGATTCATCAGAAATCTGACTGATAACACTTCTGTTGGATTCATACATGTTGTTAAGTGAAGCACTCATCTGGCCAAGCTCATCACCTGACTTAGAGAATAGCTTGGATACTGTAAAGTCTCCGCTTGCCAGGGATCCTGCAAACTTCTTAACATTTGCAAGGTTAACAGCAATTGATCTGACAAGAAGTACTACTACTAATGAACTGATTAAAAGAGCAGCAATGAGAATGCCGATCATTGTATATGTAAGGGAATTAACCTTCTCTTCAAGCTCATCCTGATCCATTCTGATTATCAGCTTCCAGTTAACTTCCGGAACTGTTCCGTATGAAGTGATGACATACTTTCCATCATCCTCAAATCTTGCTCCGCCTGTCTCATTTGCAAGTATATCGGGAGCTATAGCAACAAGAGATGCATTCTCATCATCTAAAATATTGGCACTATCTGATACCTTTGAAGCATCATCTGTATAAAGATATACACCTGAAGATGTTAAGAGAATTGCACTTCCTGTTTTTCCTACTTTAATACTCTCTGCGATATTAGAAATAGTATCAAGTACGATATCTACTGTTACGCATCCGATGTACTCACCTGAAGCATTGTAAATGGGTGAAGAACAGGTAGACATAATTGTTCCTGATGTAGGATCGTAATAAGGATCTGTAATCTGGGCTGTACCCTTTGAAAGAGCCTTAGCATTTGTATAATACTCCTGATTAAAGTAATCATACTCAGCATTGCTGTAATCCCAGGTCTCGACAATACTTGATCCATCCTTATACCAATATGGTCCCTGATACTGTTCTTCAGCACTATAAGCATAGGGTTCGAACCATATGCCACATCCGGATATCATATCACTATCCTTCTGTACATTAGAGAAAACATCCTTATAGTTTTCCATGGTTGCACTCTGATAGGTTCCGCCTACGGTTTCTGCTAAACCAATAGCAGTAGCCCTTATCTCAGCAAGATAGCCATTCATTTTGTTGATATTACTCTCGGTAATAGCTTCGTTTCTTTCGGTAGTCTGCTCCTGAATAAGTGTCCTACTCTGAGATACACTGATATAGGTCATCAAAATCATTGCAATCGCAACAATTGGGATGATTCCTACCAGCATCTTAGCCATAATAGACATTTTTTTCCACATGATCGGTCCCCCTTTTTGATTCTCAAAAGAGTATTTTTAAAGATATATCTATATTTAATTTTAGCATAAATGCCTTTTTATATTATCAAAAATTCGATTATATATTATTAAATTTTTGGAAACCAAAGTGTAGAAAAAGCCCGTTTTTTTTATAGTTTTTTAATATTTATATTCATTTGCGTTTACTTTCAGGCTTTAATGTGGTACAGTGGACGATGTGGGACAAAAGTCCTGCAAATTATGCTTCGGAGGTTATACAAATGTCTTTCCAATATATACAGCAGCTTCCTTCACCACAGGAGATTCGCGAGGAGTTCCCTTTATCCAAGAAGCTGGCAGAGCTTAAGAAGGTTCGCGATAAGGAAATTGCTGATGTCTTAACAGGAAAAAGTGATAAATTTCTTGTAATTGTTGGTCCCTGTTCAGCAGATAATGAAGATGCTGTTTGTGACTACGTTTCAAGACTTGCAGGTGTTAATGATAAAGTAAAGGACAAGCTTATTCTTGTACCCAGAATCTACACCAATAAGCCTCGTACAACAGGTGAAGGCTACAAGGGTATAACATCTCAGCCCGATCCCGAAGGAAAAACTGATTTCCGCGCAGGCCTTATAGCCATGAGACACATGCAGATTCGTGCCATCGAGGAATCCGGTCTTACCGCAGCTGACGAGATGCTTTATCCAGAGAACTGGGGATATATCGAAGACATCCTCTCTTATGTAGCAATCGGTGCCCGCTCAGTTGAGGATCAGGAGCACAGAATGGTTGCCAGCGGCTTTGATGTACCTGCAGGTATGAAAAATCCCACCAGCGGTACCTTAAGCGTAATGCTCAATTCCGTTTATGCATCACAGCTTCCTCACTCTTTCGTATACAGAGGCTATGAAGTAAAAACTGGTGGTAATCCTCTTGCGCACTGCGTTCTTCGTGGTTCCAGCAACAAGCACGGTCAGTCACAGCCCAATTACCACTATGAGGATTTAAGTCTTCTCTCCGATCTTTATGCTCAGAGAGATATTCAGAACCCCGCTGCTATCATCGATGCCAACCACAACAACTCAGGCAAGAAGTATAAAGAGCAGGTTCGTATAGTAAAGGAAGTTCTTCACTCCAGAAGCCACAATGCCAATATCGGCGAGCTTGTTAAGGGTGTAATGATCGAAAGCTACATTGAGGAAGGCTGCCAGAAGATCGGTGACGGTATTTACGGTAAATCCATCACAGATCCCTGCCTTGGATGGGCTGATACGGAGAGACTTCTTCTCGATATCGCAGATCTTGTTTAATATTTCTGCTTTTAGAATTAAAAAAAGCTTTACTCAGTTCTGCAATATCAGGTAAAGCCACCAATAAAAAGAAATACGCTATATATTCGGCATAAGCCGGATATATAGCGTTTTATTTTACATATATTTCGATGTATAAAGCTTAATGTGTCTGATTATAAACGTCTCTTATATAATTCTTATTCTCTTTTACATATCTGTTGGTCGAAGCTGCTGTCACATGTCCAAGCATTTCCTGAACTGCGTCTACATCAGCGCCTCTCTCAACCAAATGAGCCGCAAAGCTGTGCCTTAAGGATTCCGGAGTTATCTGGGCGTCGATTTCCGCATAGTCAGCGTATCTTTTGACTATCTTCCATACCCCCTGCCTGCTCATGGGCTCTCCCTGATAATTCACAAACAAAAGCTCTTCAAGATTACTCTTAATAAGATGGCGCCTTCCATCCTGAAGGTATCTTACAAGCGCCTTCCTGGTTCTTTTATCAAAAGGAATGATCCTGTCCTTTTTGTCTGATTTACACTCTATTGATCCAACCTGCATATCCAGGTCGGATACCTTAGCCTTAATCAGCTCAGATACCTTGATACCTGTGGCATACATAAGCTCAAGCATCGCTGAATCCCTCTGCCCCTTCGGGCTCTTGGAATCCGGAATAGATAGCAAAAGTTCAATCTGCTTCCTTGTAAGTATAACCGTTTTAGGCAGTTCCACCTTGGGAGCAGTCAGATTTTCAGAAATGTCATAGGGCATCCTTCCCTGTTTTGCCTGGGTCTTAAAAAAGGCCTTCAGAGATACTATGTTCCTTGCCAGAGTTGCAGCAGAATACCCCTGTTTACTTATCGAATCAACATATTCCTTCAGCTGCTTTTCATTTATCAAAAGAACATCCACAAGATCGTTATCCTGAAGATACCACTCAAACTTTTTAAGGTCAGTCTGATAAGAGCGAACGGTATTTTCACTCATTCGCCCTTCTAACTTTAATTCGGTTATGAAATGACTAATTTCATCCATCGGTTATTCAAATTCCTTCATGATAGAATCAAGCTCGGCATAAACAGGTAAATTATCAAATGTAGCAAAATAGTCTCTGGGAGTCTCAGCACGTCTAATCATTTCGACGCTTCCATCCTCCTTGAGAAGAAGTTCGGAGCTCCACAGTTTTCCATTGTAGTTATATCCCATTGAGAAACCGTGAGCACCGGTATCATGGATGAACAGATAATCTCCCATGTCAATCTTAGGAAGTTCTCTGTCAATTGCAAATTTGTCGTTATTCTCGCAAAGCGAACCTGTAACATCATATACGTGATCACAGGGAGCATCCTCTTTTCCGAGAACAGTGATGTGATGATAAGAGCCATACATGGCAGGTCTCATAAGATTAACTGCACAGGCATCAACACCAATGTATTCCTTATAGATATGCTTCTCGTGAATAGCCTGGGTAACAAGGGCTCCGTATGGTCCAAGCATAAATCTTCCCATTTCAGTATAGATAGCAACATCGCCCATGCCGTTTGGTGTAAGAATCTTCTCATACTGCTCTTTTACACCAACGCCGATCTCAGCGATATCATTGCCCTTCTGATCCGGAGTGTACGGAATTCCGACACCTCCTGAAAGGTTAATGAACTTAATGTCAGCACCTGTCTCCTTCTCAAGCTCAACTGCCAGTTCAAAAAGCTGTCCCGCAAGAGTAGGATAATACTCATTTGTAACTGTATTACTAGCAAGAAAAGCATGAATACCAAAGTTCTTAACGCCCATATCCTTCAGCATTCTAAAGCTCTCAAAGAGCTGTTCCTTAGTCATGCCGTATTTTGAATCACCGGGGTTATCCATGATTCCGTTACTCATCTGGAACACTCCGCCTGGATTATATCTGCAGCTTACAGTCTCAGGCATTCTTCCGCCAAGGGCTTCCTTTGCATATTCGATAAGCGTAATATCGTCAAAATTAATGATTCCGCCGAGCTTATCAGTATATACGAACTCCTCTGCAGGTGTATCGTTTGATGAAAACATAATAAGGTCGCCTGAGGCACCTATGGCCTTACTGAGCATAAGCTCTGTAAGTGATGAACAGTCAAAACCGCAGCCCTCCTTCTTAAGGATATCCAGAATAACCGGATTGGGCGTAGCTTTTACTGCAAAATATTCACGAAAGCCTCTATTCCACGCAAATGCCTTCTTAACCGCTCTGGCATTTTCTATAATCCCTTTCTCATCATAAATATGAAAAGGTGTGGGATATTTCTTTACAATCTCTTCTACCTGCTGTTTCGTAACGAAAGCCTTTTTCATAATATCACCTCTATGTCCAAAAATTTTACACTTTACTACGTTATCATGAAAAAGAGTCTATGTACAGTTTTTTCTTAAAACTTACAAATTCTCTATCTGCCAATCGATTGGACTTAATCCGTTTTCCTCAAGGAACTTATTGCACCTGGAAAAATGCTTGCATCCAAAGAAACCTCTGTAAGCTGATAACGGGCTTGGATGAGGCGCCTTAAGAACAAGGTGCTTGGGATTATCGATCATATCTGCCTTCATCTGCGCAGGTCTTCCCCAAAGCATATAAACCACAGGTCTGTCCTGCTTGTTCACAGCCCTTATGGCTGCATCAGTAAACTGCTCCCAGCCTCTTCCCTTATGGGAATTGGCATTGTGAGCCCGAACCGTAAGCACTGTGTTCAGAAGCAGAACGCCCTGATCTGCCCACTTTTTCAGATATCCATTATTGGGAACATAGCAGCCAAGATCCTCTTTCAGCTCGCCATATATATTTACCAGAGATGGCGGTGCCGGCTCTCCCGGAAGCACCGAGAAAGAAAGCCCGTGAGCCTGCCCAGGTTCATGATAAGGATCCTGTCCAAGAATTACCACCTTCACATTAGAAAGAGGTGTGTAATTAAAAGCATTAAGAAGATCATCCTTTTTCGGATAAACAGTTGTGGTCTTATATTCATTAACTATGAATTCGTATAATTTTCTGTAGTATGGCTTTGAAAACTCCTCTCCAAGGTATTCAAGCCAGTCATTATCTATTGCCGCCATGAAGGCGCCTCCTTATATTTCAATTAGTATTTATAAATTCTCGTAGCGAAAATCTATCCTGTGCTGCTTCACGTTTTTGAGAAATTATCTCAAAGTCTTACAGGCACATTCTTGTCTCTTAGGTATTCCTTAACTTCGCGTATTTCCAATTCCTTGTAGTGGAAAAGTGAAGCAGCAAGCGCTGCATCCGCGCCGCCCTTGGTAACTGCTTCATAGAAATGCTCGCAGTTTCCTGCGCCGCCTGAAGCAATAACGGGAATGTTCACTAGATCAGACACTGCCCTGGTAAGCTCGATATCATATCCGTTCTTAGTCCCATCTCCGTCCATACTTGTTAGTAGTATCTCTCCGGCGCCTCTCTTTTCAGCTTCTTTTGCCCACTCTATGGCATCAAGACCTGTGTCAATTCTTCCGCCGTTCTTAAATACGTTAAAACCTCCGTCCGGTCTTCTTTTTGCATCAATAGCAACAACCACACACTGGGAGCCGAATTTATCGGCTGATTCCGAAATGAGTTCAGGTCTGTTAATAGCCGCGGAATTGACGGCAACCTTATCAGCACCTTCCCTTAAAACAGCTCTCATATCATCGACGCTTCTTATCCCTCCTCCAACAGTGAATGGAATAAAAATCTGCTCAGCCACTTTTCTTACAAGATCAACCACAGTCTCTCTCGCATCAGAAGTCGCAGTAATATCAAGAAAAACAAGCTCATCGGCTCCTGCCTGTGAGTAGGCTTTTCCTACTTCCACGGGATCACCGGCATCACGAAGCTGTACAAAATTTATACCTTTAACAACTCTTCCGCCATGCACATCAAGGCATGGAATAATTCTTTTAGTCAGCATAATCTATGTCCTTTTCTTTATACTCTAAGGAAATTCTTCAGTATCTCCATTCCAACATCCGCACTCTTTTCAGGATGGAACTGGCATGCAAAAACATTGCCCTGTTCAACGGAAGCTTCCACAGTAACACCATACTCTGTAGTAGCTGTGACAATACTCTTATCATCAGCATCCAGATAATAAGAATGGACAAAATATACATATGAATCTTCCGGGATTCCCTCAAAAAGTTTTCCTTTATTGGGAAATTTCAAATTGTTCCATCCAATCTGAGGAATCTTTAAGCCTTCCTTTTCCGGAATCTTCTTAATTTTTCCATGCAAAATGCCCAGACCTGCAACTCCCTCTGACTCATCACTTGAATCAAAAAGAAGCTGCTGGCCCAGGCATATACCTATAAACGGAGTCCCACTGTCACATACAGTTTTGATGACATCCGTCAAACCATATTCATTTAGTTTCCTCATGGCATCGCCAAAAGCACCAACTCCCGGTAACACCACTCGGTCAGCCCTGTAAATCTCTTCAGGGTTTCTGGTCAGACAAACATCCTGTCCAAGAAATTGAAACGCATTCTCAACGCTTTTTATGTTTCCGGCATCGTAATCAATAATCGCTAGCATAATCCACATCCCCGTAAAAAGATTATCGATGCTTAACCGTTAGGATGTATAAAGTCCTCCAGCGTTCCTGCTATTTCCATGACTCGTTTGGTATAAGCTGCCTTCTCGGTAAGCTTATTTATCTCGTCAATTTCTGCCAGAGTAAGTCCATATTCACCGGTAAGTATCGATTCGATATTAGAATACACGCTTTCGACCTCACCTGCAACCTGAAACTCCTCTGCCTGCGCAATTACATCATTCTTGGTACGCATTCCAATAAGGAGACTATCAACAGCTTCATCCTTCATATTCATAGCAATATAGTTGTTGTAGGAATCCATATAGTGGTTTGCGTTAGCAAGAACTCTGGCCTGGTTATACAAAAGAGCCTGTTCTTCATTTAGCTGTTTTCCATACAAAAGCTTATAAGCTTCCTTGTAATCACCATGCTCAAATGCCGTCTGAGCACGACCAAATATGATTCTACCCGGTAAAACAAATGAAGGTATGCAGCACAGTAAACCAAGGCTTACTGCAAAAATCATTGATATAGCAACCTTCTTTGGAGCTAAAGCTTTCTCGGGAGCGCCATCATCAACCTTCTTTTTCTTTTCCTTCTTGGGCTTAGGTTCCTTCGGTGGCTTCGGCTTCTTTTCCTTCTTGGGCTTAGGTTCTTTCTTAGGTTTTTCCTTCTTCTCTTTCTTTTTCTTTTCCTTCTTGGCTTTCTTGCCATCCTCTGCCGCCAGCTCATCGAGAACCTGCTGGTTTTCATCAGTAAGACTTGCAAGTCCGTCCTCTTCTGATTTCGGATTAAGATCCTCGTCAGTCTGTGTAAGCACTTTGAAAAGCGCTGCTATTATAAGGAAAAGAAGATTAGGACGCTTCTTCTTTTTCTTTTTGCCTCCCTCTTCGCCCTCAGCAGGCTCACCGGAACCGTCAAATAAGGAGATTTCATCATAATCTCCGCCATTATCCTCAACTTCATCGGGATCCGGAATATCATCAGAAAGACCTATCTCATCAAGTCCGTCACCTTCAAGAGCTTCCATAATATCTTCAGGATTGACTTCCTCGCTGCCTTCTCCTGCATCTACGCCAATATCATCGAGGCTGATTTCACCGGCGTTTGCGCCTTCCTTTTCATCGATGTGTGCTGTGTTTTCCAGATCTTCAACATCATCACTGGCAAGGCTGTTCATTATGGCATCAAGGTCAGGCATATCTACATCCGCAGGTTCGCTGCCACCTTCTCCGCCTTCACCTCCAAGATCTGCCAGCATACTGTCAAGCTCAGATTCAGAGCCCATAGATTCGCCATCAAGAGACTCCTCTGCTCCGCCTTCGCCCACATCACTCAGCAGATCATCAAGCTCAGCGCTCACAGATTCAAAACTTACGTCATCTCCTGCTTCTTCTGATACTCCCTCAGGACTATCCAGGGAAAGATCAAGACCATCCAAAGAAAGATCATCAAGGCTAAGCTCATCGCCGCCTCCATCAGCCGCTTCAGGTGCAGCTTCATCTAAGTCATCACCTGAAAGCATCCTGTCTATCTGCGACTGATCTAGTTCAAGCATTTCGTCTGAAATTTCCCCATCAGAAGCAGTTTCAGCAGAAGCTGAATCTTCTGCCGGAGCATCTTCTACAGGAGTTTCACCTGATACTTCTTCATCCAATATCATTTCTTCAACTGCCACTTCGCCCTCCAATGCATCAGCCGCCGACATTTCTTCGGCTGCTTCTTCAATAACGGGTTCTTCAGTTGCCACTTCTTCTGTCAATCCATCAATAGACAGCTCATCTTCTGCTACTGCTTCTTCAGCAGCCATTCCTTCAATAGGCTCTGCAGCAGGTATCTCAGCATCAACTTCTGCCTCTGCGGAAGGCATTTCTGCACCTGCTCCTGCCTCTGCGGATGCGTCCATACCCATAACTTCTTCTATAGAAGAATCCTCTACACCGTTCTCCTCAAGCAGCATATCATCCAATGATATCTCATCCGGCATAACTTCCGTAACAGCATCTGCCATCATTTCATCGATATTGATATCTCCTACAGCCTCTTCAGCTACAGGCTCTGCTGATGCTTCATCTACTGCATCTTCTGCTGCAGCTTCCGCAGCCATCATCTCATCGATGTTAATATCTCCAAGTTCAGCATCTACCGTAGGCTCCGCTGTTGCTTCAACTACTGCGCCTTCTGTAGGAGGCTCTGCCGCCATCATTTCATCTATATTAATATCACCCAATGAAGGCTCTGCTGATACATCACCTACCGCACCCTCAGTTGAAGGCTCCGTAGCCATCATCTCATCTATGTTAATATCGCCAAGTCCAGCATCTACCGTAGGCTCCGCTGTTGCTTCAACTACTGCGCCTTCTGTAGGAGGCTCTGCCGCCATCATTTCATCTATATTAATATCACCCAATGAAGGCTCTGCTGATACATCACCTACCGCACCCTCAGTTGAAGGCTCCGTAGCCATCATCTCATCGATGTTGATATCTCCAAGTGAAGGCTCTGCCGTTACTTCACCCATTGCACCTTCTATTGCAGGTTCTGCGGCCATCATCTCATCGATGTTAATATCTCCAAGTGACGGCTCTGCTGATACGTCACTTACTGAACCTTCAATTGAAGGCTCCGCTGAAACATCGGCTACTGCGCCTTCTGTAGCAGGTTCTGCAGCCATCATTTCATCGATATTGATATCACCAAGTCCTGCATCTATTGAAGGTTCTGCTGCAACTTCACCTTCTGTTGCAGGCTCTGCAGCCATCATTTCATCTATATTAATATCACCAAGTGACGGCTCTGCTGATACATCACCTACTGCACCTTCAATTGAAGGCTCAGCCGATACATCAGCTACTGCGCCTTCTGTTGCAACTTCTGCCGCCATCATTTCATCTATATTAATATCACCAAATGACGGCTCCGTTGCCATCATCTCGTCAATATTGATATCACCCAATGAAGGCTCTGCTGATACATCACCTACTGCACCCTCAGTTGAAAGCTCCGTAGCCATCATCTCATCGATGTTGATATCTCCAAGTGAAGACTCTGCCGTTACTTCACCTTCTTCACCTTCTATTGCAGGCTCTGCCGCCATCATCTCATCTATGTTAATATCGCCAAGTCCAGCATCTACCATAGGCTCCGCTGTTGCTTCAACTAATGTGCCTTCTGTAGCAGGCTCTGCCGCCATCATTTCATCGATGTTGATATCACCCAATGAAGGCTCTGCTGATACATCACCTACTGCACCCTCAGCTGTAGGTTCGGCTGCCATCATTTCGTCAATATTGATATCTCCAAGTGAAGGCTCTGCCGTTACTTCACCTTCTTCACCTTCTATTGCAGGCTCTGCCGCCATCATCTCATCTATGTTAATATCGCCAAGTCCAGCATCTACCATAGGCTCCGCTGTTGCTTCAACTACTGCGCCTTCTGTAGCAGGCTCTGCAGCCATCATCTCATCTATATTGATATCATCAAATCCAGCATCTACCGAAGGCTCTGCTGCAACTTCTTCTGCAACTGCTTCAGCTGAAGGCTCAGCATCAAATAATCCATCTACAGAAAGAGCTTCATCGGTAATAGCTGAAGTCTCATCTCCACTATCAAGAAGGACTGACAAATCTTCCTGGGGCATAGCTTCCCCGCCGAGATCTTCCAGTCCATCGAGACTCAAAGTATCATTGAGACCGACTTCTTCTCCTTCTCCAGTACCTGCATCAAGCATTTCGTCGATATTTAACATTTCATCGCTTGGTGTTGTGGACGCACCAAAATCAACTCCAAGAACTTCTTCCGGAGTTGCTCTCATCATATCGTCAATTGCTGCATCAGTACTATTCTGTTCTGCCTCATCATTCTGAGCCAAATCATCGATAGGAATTTCAGGTGCCACTTCTAATAAAGCGTCAGTGTCATCAGGCTGAATCTCTGCCGCCTCCTCAATTGCAGCTTCAGCACGTGCTATTTCTTCATCAAGTGCACGTTCATCATCATCTTTTTCATAAGAGTCAGATACATCATCCCCAACAGTGTATGTCGGAGCATCACTAACAGCAGGCGCAACAATAGAATCAAGGACCTTTGTCATTCCTTCATCAAGTAATTGTCCACTATCTACTTTTCCAAGCATTTCTCCGATTTCACTCAGGTCATTACTACCTGAGGAATTGCCTATAACATCATTTAGATCAGAAGTGTACTCCGGATCGGATGTCGTCTTTGCAATCCCGGAATTGGCATCTTTTTTTAATGAATTTAAAAGACTATCCAAATACTCTTCATTTTTAGACTTCATGTTGCCTGCTCCCCATAAAAATGATAAAACTCCCTTCATTGTAGCAGTCATTCTTCATAACTGAAGCAATAAAGGGAGTTCTCTTTACATCTTTTCTTTATTTGGCATCGCCATCAGCATGAACAAGTTCATCAATTACAGAAACCAAATTTCCAATCTCAGGCTTAGATAACTGTCTGTCAGCACCCAGCGACTCGCCCTTTCTTCTCATCTCTTCGTTAACAAGTGAAGAGAAAATGATGAGCGGGATCTGCTTAGTCTCGTCATCTTCCTTAACAAGCTTTGTAAGACGGTGACCATCCATAATAGGCATCTCAATATCTGTTATGATACATTTAACCTTATCGAGCTGGCCTCTGTCCTTACAACCCTTGATGTAGTCATAGGCAAGCTTACCATTCTCAAAGTGTCTAACGTTGTCATAACCAGCCTTCTTAAGAGAGTCAACAATAAGCTTATTAAGAAGCTGTGAATCCTCGGCAAGAACAATCGGAATCTCGTTCCTTGTTCTAGGTCCGATTTCAGTGAGCTGTGAAACGTTAAGACCTGTATTAGGATTGATATCTGATACAATCTTCTCAAAATCAAGTATTATAATAAGTCTGGAATCTAATTTGATAATACCTGTAGAGATACTCTCTTCTGCCTTAGAAATAGTCGCGTTCGGTTTAATAATGTCAGCCCAGGATACTCTGTGAATACCTACAACCGCATCAACATGGAAAGCAATATCCAATTTATTGAAATTGGTGATAATAAAGAGACCACCTGCTTTAGACGCACCTCTCTGCAAGCAATTCCTAAGATCAATTGCAGTAATCATAGTATCACGAGGCATAAATATACCTTCAATACTAGGATGTGCATTAGGAACAGGCGTCACCGGCTCATAGACGATGATTTCTTTGATCTTCGCTACATTGATGCCGTAGCAATGATCATCAATTTTGAACTCAAGGACCTCGAGCTCGTTAGTACCGTTTTCAAGCAAGATCTTAGATTCCATATTTTTACCTCGCGCTTTATTAAAAATTCTTTTGCTTCAAAACAAACTAAAAACCGATTGAATATCTATTTAATATTCTAATTTAGTATAGCATATACATTTTGAAAATAAATAGAAAAAATAAAAAAGACAGCCGAATTGACTGTCTTTTAAGAAACTGTTTATAAGTATTTTATAAATTTAAGAAGTTGTCTACCATTTATTATTTTGTTATTAGAATCGTTGATTATTCGTTTATTAATTCCTCCTTTAAACAGCTGAATAATTCTGCTGCTGCAAGTTTGTGTCCCTCAGGATTGGGATGCATTCTGGCTCCAACCAATCCGTCAGAGCAATCAGGTAAAAGCACGAATCTAACATTATCTGAGAAATTATTATTGTACGTTTTTACGATATTTTCTATACCATTTTGCATATCCGAGCCAAGCATTCCATAGCACCAGATTATAACAGAATCAGGATTTTTTGCTCTGACATCCTTTAAGAAATTCACTCCACTTTCTGTAAAATCCTTCATGAACTGATCGTAATCAAACTTATCAAGTTTACAAGCTCCGCTATCATTTGTTCCAAGATTTATTATAATAGCGTCTTTCTTATTGGATTCAAAATCCCATTCTTCTCCTGCTCCTGCAGCCAGTGCAAACTCTGTCTTTTGAGATCCACATACATATTTATAAATAGGAGGAATTGCACCTTCAAGATTACCATCCCATGCTGCATAAAGTCCCCAACCACTCTGACTTATCATATTGTACTCAGCATCCAGCAATTTCGCTGTCTCAAAAGCGTATCCAATTGAAGGATCAAAAACAGTCGGGATCCATTCCTCTCTTGTGAGCGCAGCACTTCCTTCTCCAGAAGTAATACTGTCACCTATAAACTCAATCTTATACTTTCTATTCGGCACAGGTAAAAACTCAGCATCTGTATCAATAGAACATACCTTGATTAATGAAACTTTATCATCAGGCATGGACTGAGTATTTCTTGAAATCCTTACTCTTGTCTGATGTCCCGGATCAAAACCTCTTAAGATCTGATATTTATTCTTTCCCTTCTGAAGAGGAAATCTCATTATTCTCTCATCATCAACAAAAACATCCAACCAGAGTTCTAATGCTTCATAAGATGCTTCAATCTCGGCAAACATATAGCTTGCTTTTACATTGAGCTCAACTCCGCTTCCAGTCCAAAACATTACAAAATCATCATTTTCAAATGAACATCTTCCCCAAATCTTTTTATTTTCGATATCTTTTAAACTATATTTCATAATTATCCTCCACTTGTAATTCAATAGCTTGAATTATTATAACAAAAAAACACCTAAGCAATAAGCTTAAGTGTTTAAAATCGGTTTGTACCTTCAAAACCGAACACTGAATTATTCCATCTTATTCCAAATCTTATGTTCTATATCCTATTAGGACAAGCCCTCGACCTATTAGTACACATCAGCTGAACATGTTACCATGCTTACACCTTGTGCCTATCTACCTCATAGTCTCTAAGGGGTCTTACTCCACAAAGGAGGGATATCTCATCTTGAGGGGGGCTTCACGCTTAGATGCCTTCAGCGTTTATCCCTTCCGGACTTGGCTACCCAGCCTTATGCATCTGGCGATGCAGCTGATACACCAGCGGTCCGTCCATCCCGGTCCTCTCGTACTAAGGACAGCTCCTCTCAGATATCCTACGCCCGCGCCGGATAGGGACCGAACTGTCTCACGACGTTCTGAACCCAGCTCGCGTACCGCTTTAATGGGCGAAC